>JAEYSV010000018.1 GCA_023434365.1 Bacillota bacterium
ACCTAAGTACCGACGGCGTCATAACGGTTGCGAGTCAAAATATGTTTCATTCTTGCTTGATATAAACTTCATGGGTGCAAATTGATGAGTTGAAGTTTACGTGGGATTTTGAGACCCGATTTTCACTCAGTGAAATGAGGGCGGGGGTCAAAATCCTTGGTTAGTTTTTGGAACATTTGTTTGATATATTAATGAAACTAACGTATACTTTTATTATCTAAATCCAAATAGTATAGAAGATGAGTAGAGAGAGAAACTAGTAGTTAAAATAATAGAAGAACTGGGATGGATATTATGGCCAATTTGAAATTAGTAATAGAATATGATGGAACACGCTATCAAGGGTTTATTAGGCAGCAGAAGGGAAAAGAACCTTCCGTTGAAGAGAAGTTTATTGCTATTGCCGAAAGACTCTCGCAGCAGGAAGTTAAAGTGAGTGGTGCTGTTCGTCTGGAAAAGGGCGTTCATGCTGTCAACATGGTATTAAACTGTAAATGTGAGTTACCTACTGAGTTGCAAGAGGCAAAGAGACTAAAAAAGTATTTTAATGAGTATTTACCAAAGGATATCACGGTTTTGTCTCTTAGTATTGTGGATGAGCGTTTTGATAGTAATCTGAATAAGAAAGGGTTGCGCTTTGCGTATGAGATACAGACAGGGGATGTTCAGGATGTTTTTGGCTCCCATTTTTCGGTCTATTTGCCACAGTTTAAGAATCTTGAGGAAGCAGAGCAGGCCGCAAAACTCTTAAGTGGAAAGAAAGATTATAAGATGTTTTCGGCTACGAAATCAAAAAAGAATTCGACTATTAGAACAGTAAAGATGATTCAAATTATGAGACAGGATTCCAAATGCATCATACGAATTGAGGTTGACAATACGATGCCTGGAATGATTCTTGGAATCGTTGGCGCGATAATAGGAGTGGGAAGTGGACAGGTAACGCTAGATCAGTTACAAGCGATGTTAGCGGAGGAGACTCAGTGGCCGAAGGAATTACTTGCTCCGGCAAAAGGACTGATGCTTACTGATGTTTTGTACTAAAAATCTTCAATGCACAATAAAAAAGCTTAGAATACTATTAACATGAATGGTATTCTAGGCTTTTTCTTATTACATATGTATAAAAAAGCATGTTGTCGAGTCATTGATTACTCTTCAAGCACATCTTTTTTTAAGAATGGAAATACTTTTCGTTTGAGTGGTGTCAGCCAAATAATCAATAAGGCAATTAAGAGTAAAAGTAATGGAGTGAAGATTACTTTATAACGTCCATAATATTCGCCAACCATTTCCCAGTTATCACGTAGTAAATAGCCTAGCCCTATTAGGATAATATTCCAGGTAGTGATGCCAATAGCAGAGGAGACAAAGAATACAAGATAATTTTGCTTAACAGCACCTGCGATAAAGGCAATATAGGTTCGACAGATTGGGATGACGCGGCCCACACAGACTGCGGTGGAACCATACTTTTCGAATTTGGCATAGGAGTTATCAAGCCCTTTTTGTGTTTTAGGGAACTTGCGTTTTATTTTTTCTATTAATGGTGCGCCTCCAAAGAGCCCAATCAGATAGCAGATACTAGTACCGATGAGGCCAGCCACAACACTGACAGGTATGATAACAAAGAAGCTTATGTGATTCATGCTGGCTACAGCACCTGAAAAAGGAAGTACGATTTCGCTGCTGACAGGAAAACAGGCATATTCTAATAAAATCATGATAAACATTGCCAGTAGCCCGTATTTATAGATTAGGTTGATAAAAAAACTCATAGGAACCTCCGGTTAAAATAGGAATTTGAAGATGAATCGGTTAGTTCATTATATCCCTTGTTGAGGAAGAATATGTTTTTTTCATCAATATATATGCTTAAATATGCAGTGATGAAAGAATTGACTTAATTGAAAAAAATGGTAAAATTTTAGTATATTAATGCAAATTAAGGAGGGGTTACTAATGAAACGAAATATCGTTTTGCTTGAGTTGTTTATTTTGATAATAGGTTCAATTTTCTTTGTGGGATGTAAATCTCAGCAATCAAAGGTTAGAAAGATGCTCGATCAAGAAATACAGAAGTATAATCCTACACATGTATCATTTGACGACAAGAATGGTACTGGGTATAGTCATCGGGACAAATTAGAGTACCGCCCAATGTCGGAAGATTATAATAGTTATTTTGAGATGGTTGGATTGCAAAATGATGAGTTTACTAAGTTTTTGGGGAAAGAAGTAGATTTCTATTACTATGATATCAATGGACTTAAATATAACAACAAAACGTATGATAGAGTTTCTGTAAACTATATTATTTATGATGAAGAATTAATCGGCGGTTATATTATGTTTAATGACTCTATTAATTCTTACTTATTGAGTTTAGACTTAGATACGTTTCAGAATAAACATCCTGAGGGATTGGTAGCCTTTTCAGACGAAATAGTAAGATTAATGAGTGAGAATAAGGAGTAAGTCCTTAAGAAAATATAGGAAATGTTAAGAAATGTCCACTATATTACAGAAATGTTATATTTCTGTTAATGCTATTGACATCGTTTCTCATTGCCGATATATTTATCGTATGCCATTAAGTTTCCTTATTTAGGAAGATAACAATGACATAAATAATGAGAAGGAGAATGGATATGACTTTAAGGATAACATTAAAAAGAGGCACAGTTGTACTAGCCACTTTACTAATGTTAGTAGTAATTGTAGTGGCAAAGAATCCAACCACTGCCAATGCTGCCAAAGAACTTCCCTACTTAATCAAAGTTAATAAACAAATGAATACCATTACGATATATGAAAAAGATAGTAAAGGTGCCTATACGAAACCTGTGAAAGCGTTTGTGTGTTCAACAGGTAATGCTACTCCTATTGGATCGTTTAACACTAGACAAAAGTACCGTTGGAAGCTAATGATTGAGGAGGTATGGTCACAGTATGCCACCAGAATCGTTGGCAGTATTTTATTTCATTCTGTTTATTATTATGATCCAAGAGATCCTTCTACACTATCAACGAAGCAGTATAACAGATTAGGTACGACAGCTTCGCATGGATGTGTCAGACTAACTTGTGCAGACTCCAAGTGGATCTATGATAATTGCCCAATTGGCACAAAGGTTGTTATATATAATTCTTCAAAACCAGGACCACTTGGCAAACCAAATGCTATTAAAATCCCTAGCTGGCCGAGATGGGATCCGACGGATACTAATACTGAGAATCCTTATAATAAGAAGAGCCCTAAGATTACCGGAGCAACTAATAAATCGGTAGCATATTTATCAAAAGTGGATTTGAAAAAGGGCGTGAAAGCTTATAACACGACAGGTTATGATGCTACTAAGTTGTTAACAGTATCAGGAAAGGTTAATACAAAAGTTCCTGGTAAATATAAGGTTACATATCAAATTATAGATGAAATTGGGCGCAAAGCGAAAAAAACAGTAACCTATACGGTACTGGAGGATAAAAGAAAAGCTACCCTTCATAATGTGACCGACCGTTATTACGGTATGACATATGCAAAGACAGACATAAGGCTTTTAGCTATGGGCAAGGTCTATGCAAGTTTTGCAAATAAAAAACTGACGCAGAGTCAGGCACCTATTCGGTATTCTTACAAATTGGTGAAGAGTACATCGACCTATAAACGATATAAGATTACGTATTCTGTTGTAGCACCAAAAACGAAAGTGAAGACAACGAAATCCTGTTACATTATTATTGATTATAAAGCACCAACAATAAGCGGAGACTCTAAGATTTATCTAACACCAACTGAATACACGACACTAAAAAAAGATATCGCAAAGGGCAAATTTGCTTATATTAAAGTTTCTGATAATTATTTTAAAAAGACGAAGCCGAAAGTTACTTATTCATTAAAAGCAACGAGTGAAAAGTATGTGTATAACTTGACTTACACCGCAATTGATTTGGCTGGTAATGCTTCAAGTAAAACGGTTACCGTTTATGTAATGAAAAGGGCAAAATGGATAGGAACTAATTTCTATCTTGACAATGAATCCCTGCTTACCAAGGAAGAGATGCTTAAGCATATCGGCTTAACTGTTAATGGAGTTGAATGGATTGATAAATTTAAGCAGATGATTCAGGTAACCTTTATTCCTTCTTTGGATACTAAATATCAAAAAGAAAATATGGACTGTTACAAGGTAACCTATACATTAAAATTGTCAAATACCTATACAAAGCAGAAGGTTCTATATTGTTACGTGAAAAAGCCTGTTCCACCGGTTCAACCAGAAGCACAGGAAGTGCCAAATACATCAGAAGTACCAGAAGTATAAGAAGTAACAGTTGAGTAGGGAAGCCAGAGAATAATACAGGTAAACCTATGGTGGGAATATCAATAGAAATGAATAAGTGAATGGTTGTAAGATAAGAGTGTTTTTTGATAAAAGCACTCTTATCTTTTTAACTTCAAAGGCAAACAAAAAGTTATCTTGACATCTACCATTAATCGGGCTAGAATTAAAAAATGATGTGATTGTTTATATCTATAGGAAACATGCAATGAACAGGAGTAGTAAGAAAAGTCGCCTAACTAAGAGAGCTGTCGGAGGGTGCGAGACAGCAGAAGCATTTTCTGAACTCGCCTGCGAGCACTTTAGCTGAACCATAGTAGGCTAAGGCGGGTCTTCCCGTTAGCGAAGTAATAAGTGTGTAAACCTGTGGTTTACAAAATATGAGTGGTACCGCGTGAAGGATTCCTTTTCGTCTCAGTTTAGCCAAATAGATATGGTGAATACTATATGTATTCTGATATCGGCCTGAGCGGAGGGTTTTTTTTGATTAATAAGATACTAGGAGGTAATGTTATGGCAACACCTTATATTCATAAGGAAGTAGAGAAAAAGTGGCGTGAACACTGGCAGGAGAATCCAGTGAACGTTAACGATGGTAAAAAACCAAAGTATTATTGTCTGGATATGTTTCCATATCCATCTGGGAATGGATTACATGTTGGTCACTGGAGAGGATATGTAATCAGTGATGTGTGGAGCCGTTATAAGATGCTTAAAGGGTATTATGTGATTCATCCAATGGGATGGGATGCATTTGGTCTGCCTGCAGAAAATTATGCAATTAAGATGGGAGTTCACCCTGCCAAATCGACTGCAGAAAATGTGTCTAACATTAAGCGTCAGATTAATGAAATTGCTGCAATCTATGACTGGGATATGGAAGTAAACACGACAGATCCTAATTTTTATAAATGGACCCAGTGGATTTTTGTAAAAATGTTTAAAGCGGGTCTTGCTTATGAAAAACAAATGCCAATTAACTGGTGTCCATCCTGTAAAACAGGTCTTGCGAACGAAGAAGTTGTCAATGGGGAATGCGAACGTTGTGGTGCTCCTGTAACGAAGAAAAACTTAAAGCAATGGATGCTTCGTATTACGAAATATGCAGATCGTTTACTTGATGATCTGGATACGTTAGATTGGCCGGATAAAGTAAAGAAGATGCAGACTGACTGGATTGGCAAATCTTATGGAGCCGAAATCGATTTTGCAGTGGAAGGCAAAGAAGAGGCAATTAAAGTTTATACAACCCGTCCGGATACCTTATATGGTGCTACCTTTATGGTACTTGCACCAGAACATGCTATGGCCAAAGAATTAGCGACAGAGGAAACAAGAAAAGAGGTCGAAGACTACATTTTCCGTGCGTCTATGAGAAGTAGTGTGGACCGTCTTCAGGATAAAGAAAAAACAGGGGTATTTACTGGAAGTTATGCAATCAACCCATTAAATAATAAAAAAGTACCAATCTGGTTATCTGACTACGTACTTGCAGACTATGGTACCGGAGCAATTATGTGCGTTCCTGCTCATGATGACCGTGACTTTGACTTTGCTAAGAAATTCGATCTTCCAATTGTTCAGGTAATTGCGAAGGACGGAAAAGAAGTAGAGGATTTAACCGCAGCTTATACAGAACCGGGTATTATGATTAATTCAGAAGATTTTAATGGAATGAACTCTTCTGATGCGAAACGTGATGTGCCTGGTATGCTTGAAGCACGCGGAATTGGAAAGATTACAACCAATTATAAGTTACGTGACTGGGTATTCTCAAGACAACGTTATTGGGGTGAACCAATTCCAATCATTCATTGTGAGGATTGTGGTGCCGTTCCAGTTCCAGAAGAAGAGTTACCATTGTTACTTCCTGAAGTTGAGAGCTATCAGCCAACCGGAACCGGTGAATCACCATTAGCTGACATTCATGAATGGGTGAATACGACTTGTCCATGCTGTGGAAAGCCAGCAAAAAGAGAAACGAATACAATGCCTCAATGGGCAGGTTCTTCCTGGTACTTCTTACGTTATGTAGATAGTAAAAATGAAGAAGCACTTGTGTCGAAAGAAAATGCCGAAAAATATTTACCAGTGGATATGTATATCGGTGGAGTAGAGCATGCTGTTCTTCACTTATTATACAGCCGTTTCTATACAAAATTCTTGTATGATATTGGTGCAGTAGACTTTGAGGAACCATTTGTGAAATTATTCAATCAGGGAATGATTACTGGTAAAAATGGTATCAAGATGAGTAAGTCAAAAGGGAATGTAGTATCACCGGATGAGCTTGTTCGTGACTATGGATGTGATTCCTTACGACTTTACGAATTGTTCGTAGGGCCACCAGAACTTGACTCAGAATGGGATGACCGCGGAATTGATGGTGTTTATCGTTTCTTAAACCGTTTCTGGAATCTGGTTAGTGATAGTAAAGACAAGGATGTTACGGCTACGAAGGAAATGATTAAGCTACGTAATAAATTAATCTATGATATCACAAATCGTTTGGAAAGCTTTAGCCTAAATACAGTAGTAAGTGGTTTCATGGAATACAATAACAAATTCATTGATCTTGCGAAAAAAGAAGGTGGCGTAGACAAAGAGACCCTTTCTGTATTTGTTCAGTTATTAGCACCATTTACCCCTCATATTAGTGCAGAGCTTTGGGAACAACTTGGCAATACGACACCAATCTATGAGACGACCTGGCCAGTATGGGACGAAGAAGCAATGAAAGATGATCAAATCGAGATGGCAGTACAGGTTAATGGAAAGACCAAGGGTGTTGTAAGTATTCCTGTAGAGGCATCCAAAGAAGAGGTTCTTGCATTAGCGAAAGAGGCAGTAGCGGATAAGATAACCGGAACTATCGTGAAAGAAATCTATGTGCCAGGTAAAATTATTAATATCGTTTGCAAATAATGAGATACCTTTTTGGGTGGTACAAATTCTACAAAACATGCGAAATGAATACACTATAGTAAGAAGATTTGGATACAAATCGCACTGTAAAGGAAGCATGTTATGGAGATTCTCGTTCTATGTATTGCCGCACTGGCAATCTTTTGTGTCGTTATGGTTTTTTACCCGGGTAGTAACGAGGAGTACTTTCTAGGCGGTTCTCTGAATCAGAAAATACAGCAGAATATAATTAGTGCAGAAAATAATTCATCCAATCAAAAACCTTCTCCGGTTACATTTTATGATAATGAAATGGGTAGTAATAACGAGGAGGATAGCCGTTTTTTTCGTCCTTCAACGGGGAAACAGGTGGCAAATCCTTATTCCTATCGAAAGCTAAAAGGTAATCATGAGTTTCCTGTTTTTGATACACCAAAAGACGTATTATATGCTTATTTTGGTGTATTGAGAGAGGCTTCCTTAAGTGAAGTGGAGACTGAGGGGGGAGGTATGATTGGTGATGCCCAGGCACCATATCCTTTGGCTTATGAGCTATTTGATAGTCAAAGGCAGCTGTCAATGAACTTATGGGACTTTAAAAATTCTTTTTTAGGGGTACATCATATTAACCTACTTCGGGTAGAGGAGGCATATACTCCAAAGCAACTTGGCCAGTTTGTGAAGACTTACTTTTTCGAGATTGAAACAATAGAAGGTTGTAAGGAAGATAACTGTCCATTTTATGAAGATCAAGGCGTCTTTGCTTACTATTATGGTATCGCCAGTATTATGAAAGAAGGTAATATAGGTTATCGAATTGTAGATCTGGTATTTGTACCAGAGAATTGGCTATGTGCACCTTATCATGGTTGGCGTTATGATGCAAAACACATTGTTCAGATTGTTTTTGAGAATAATGTACATCTCATAAGTAAAATCACGGCATATGAAGAGGAAGATGGATTAATTCGGATTACTGGCTCAGGAAAGCAGGGAACTTATCGTTTTGAGTTTGTTCGCCTAACAAATGGATTTGATGTGTTAATTCGTCAGTTTCATTGGAAAAATGATGAGTGGCAAGAAGACAATTATCTGCCGGATGAATGGTATTACCTTTTTTTAACGAGAGAGATACTGCATAGTAAGAAATGATAAAGTACTCAATAACAGAATATAAGAGATTATTTAGAATGAGAACGGGGCTGCGCTATTAGCGAAGCCCCGTTTTTAAGTATTAGGCTAGTGTGTCATTTAAATCAATATCAGCAAACCATATTGTAGGTTCTGTTGAAGTGGTACGTTTGACATCATTATCTGGTAAATCTTCAGATCTTACTTCCTGAGTGTCTAATTCTTCAAATGCTAAATCATCAGATCTTACTTCCTGAGTGTCTAATTCTTCAGATGCTAAGTCTTCAAATGCTAAATCTTCAGGTCTTATTTCCTGAGTTCTTAATTCATCAGATCTTAAATCCTCAGATCTTAAATCCTCAGGCCTTAATTCCTCAGATCTTAATTCTTCAGATATGAGTTCTTCAGATCTTAAATCCTCCACACCTTGGTCGTTTGCCTGTAGTTCATGGGCAAATAAAGGGGAACGTCCACGATTGCGAAATGCATTCGCGTTATAATTATTCGTGCGGTTAGAACCTCTATTAAGGGTGTTGCCAAATGATCGATTTTGTTGATTAGAGGCATTTACTGGTTGATTGGAAGCTCTTTGAGCTGACTGATTCGTTTGGTTGTTGCGCATGTTTTGGTTATTGTTATTACGCATCATCTGATTATTGCGCATTGCCTGTAGATTACGCAAATTCTGAGCCATATTGTTGTTGGCTGAATTAGGCGATCTTGTATTGTTTCGGTTATTGGAATTAAATGAGTTATTAGTGGAACGCATATTTTGCATCATGTTTAGTAGATTCATCATCTGAGAATTCATTGACTGAGGAGCCGCAGCTTGTGAATTCATGGTTTGTGAATAATTGGCTTGAGTATCGTTAGTTTGTTTATAATTGGTTTGAGTATCGTTAGTTTGTGCATAATTTGCATAAGCATTTGTCATTGGTGGTGGGGCGTTGGGGGGAGTTCCTCCACGGGTTTGTTGATTCATCATATTTTGTACTTTTTGGAATCCTTCTTTTTGTTCTTGGGTGGCAGTATTGTTCACCAGATTAAATAATTCAGTGGTTTCCTGTGGGGTTAATGACATTCCTTCTTGCTGCATTGTTGTCATTAGCACCATAAACTCAGGGAGACACTCCATGACTGGTCTGCCATTGACTGAGGCTAGGAAATTAGCGAGACATTCTCGTTTTGGAATCTCCATTGCCTGTAAGGCGGGGTGATTATACCATGTGTTATCCAATATTGTTACTCCTTTCTATAATGCGATTAAGTCTCCTGATAGGAGGTGTCGTAGTTATAATTATTTTCTGGCGTCTGTTGCATTGCAGTCATTAACATTGACATCATTTCAAACATATTCCGCTGTTCAGGAGCAAGTTGTGACATCAAAAACTCCATCATATTCGTATTGTTATTGCTGCCAAATGGTCCATTGCTTCTATTATATGAAGTGTTATGTTCTTCGTGATTATTATCTTCTTCTGAAACCTGTGCTGCCTGCACCTGTTCATTAAAATCCTGATATGCTTGATAAAGCTTTCTGGCGCTAAGAACATTCAGCATCATATCAACAAAGTCAGCCTCCTGTCGATTACAGACCGGCTTCAGGTTGGTTAATAGTTCCTCGACATCTGGTGGCTCTTCATTAAGTTCCATGGCAGACAACTGACCGGTATATGATAAATCACGAATAGAATTCACTAGGTCATTGACTTTTAAGATGACGTTCATTGATGTCTGAGTTTGTATGTTGACATGCGGCAAAGCGGTTTGACATATGGCTAAAGCATGTTCGTCAAATTGAAAGAGATTTCGTCTCATGGTAACTCCTTTATTTTTGTTTATATATTTATATGTAGGTGATAGGGAAAAAAGAAGAGGAAGTTCTTAGCGAACTCCCTCTTTTGATTGAAAGATAAAATGAATAATAGTTGATGCGATCCCACAAAGTATACCACCGATAGGAAAGACTACCCATGCTGTTTCCCATTGATTATTAATGAATCCCTGGTATAAAAAGATTAGTACAGCGGTTAACATGATGCAGGCATTTACTGCTCCGTATACAAGTTCCTGCTTTTTTTCAGTGGCAGTTTTATTAGCGTTTTGTAGCGGCACATCATAGGCAGAGTAACGTACTCCTGAAAAAACGAATAGGTATACAGCACAAGCGATAAGACATAGAAAAAGTGCTCCGGGAAGTTCGCTTTGGGTGCCCATTGACTGCTCTAAAGAAAGATAGAAGATAGGCGAAATCAGGCATAGAGATACTCCAGTTATAATAGCTGCGTAAAAGCGATTTTTGTAAGTGTTAAATCTGGTATTTAGATAATCTTTGGTATTATTATCTAGTGTAATACCAGATTGCATATATTTAAACTCTTCAGACTTCATTCCGGAGTAGATGAATAACCCGACTGCCACAGCAATCATGAGGAACATTGGAAGGATACCGGTTAGGTCTTCTCCATCGCTTTTTAGAAGACTAGGAAAATAATTTTTTGATACTAAATCAGTCATAAAACCATAAGCAGCAGCGCTTAAGATACATAGAGAAACGCCAATTGCTATGATTTTACTTGTGTAGTATTTCATAGCGATAAATTTATCAACCTCTTCCTTTGTAATGACATTATCAGAAGCCAGTTCTTCTGATTTGATCCCAAGTTCTACTAGCAGTTCTTCTATGTTACCAAACTCTGAAATTACAATTCCAATTGCCTCGTGTTCTGACATGCCTTCTGCTTTTCGTTCCTGATACTTTTCTTCCATATTAGCAAGAATATTTTCTCGTATTGAATTTAATTGGGCTGTTTTGGGAAGGTTCTTAAAAATATTGTCTATATAAGCAATAATTGTTTCCATACTTAATCTACTCCTTTATAAAGTTATTTACTAATTTTTGAGTGTTACGCCATTCTTCACATTTTTCCTTATAGAAACTGATTCCTGATGGTGTAATCTTATAATAAGTGCGCCTTTTTCCTTGTGTCTCCTCACCATAATAGGAATCAATATACCCATTCTTCTCTAGTCTAGTAAAGGCTGAGTAAAGAGTGGTTTCTTTAATTGTATACATTTCCTTTGACAGCGTACGTATTTTTTTGGATATTTCGTATCCGTAGGAGTCTGCCTCAAGTAATACATAGAGAATAAAGGTATCATTATAGCCTCTTAAGACATCGCTGCTAATCAAAGTTTCGCCTCCTCCTTTATTGTTTCATATAGTTTTTTAGTACATTCAAGTAAGTACTACGTCTGATGAAGTAATTATAACGCAATTACTACGACAGGTAAAGTAGTTATTTCCAGTTTATTCAACTTTGTGCAAAATACACAAAGCACAACCCAAAATATATGACAATTTCCCATATCATAAAAAAACGGCAATTGAATTTAGCGATTCAAATGCCGTTATTGATACTATATCATTTTATCATATTGTTAACTCATTTAACTTATTGTGGATAAGCTAAACGTTCTGGTGTAATATCTGTTAATACTTTTTCTAAATATTGCTTTGCCAGATAGTTCGCCATCGGCAGATTCATATCAAGATAGTTTCCACAGCCTTCTTTGCTTGCACCTGGAACTTCATCTCTAAAATCCATAATAAACGTAAATAATTCAGTCATTAGTGGAATAATCTGTTCAGAGGAGTAATCTCCAGCTAGAATCAGATAAAAACCTGTCCGGCATCCCATTGGCCCGAAATAAACTATTTTTTGTCCAAATTCCTGATGGTTACGTAGAAAAGTGGCTGCCAAATGCTCGATAGCATGCATTTCAGCGGTATTCATTACTGGCTCATAATTCGGTCTGGTCATACGAAGATCAAAGGTAGTTAGTACCTCGCTACCTACAGTATCTTTCCTAGATACGTATACACCAGGGAGCAATTTTAAATGGTCTATAGTAAAACTTGCAATTGGTTTCATAGAAAGTCTCCTCGTTTTAATAGATTTCTATTTTGAATTTTATCATTGATTATATTAGATTGCAAATATACCTTATAATTTATGTCTAGTCTCTAAAAAAAGTATAAACTGTAAATCATATTATTGACTTTAAATGAAAAAAGAATATAATAAAAAAAGTTAACCTGTTTAACTATTGCAGTTATCAATATTTTCTTGTACAAAAAGGCATTGGAGATGAAAAGGAGAAAGTCATGTTAACCCAACGAGCAAAGGATTACATTACATTGATGTTTAAGTATAGTAAGTTATTTGAAAGTCATATGAGCAAAATTACCTATAGCTCAAAATCAGAGTTTATGATTCTTTGTGTTATTCATAATCAGTTACAAGAGCAAAGGGAGCAAGGACTAGAGTATCCAGGGGTAAAGGTGTCAGTCATTACAAAGCAGTTAAAGCATTCTATGCCGGCTACTTCGAAAATGCTTAATTTACTAGAGGAAAAGGGCTATGTTACTAGAATAAATAGTAAGCATGACCGTAGAACAGTTTATGTAACGCTAACTAATGAAGGAGATCAAAAGGCTGTTCAGATTATTGAAAAACTCGATGATTTTGCCAATACAATATTAAACCGTTTTGGTGATCAAAACAGTCAGATATTATTTGGGCTATTAGAAGAGTTGTATCAAATTGCAGAAGAAGAAATTCATAGTTGTATGGAAAACAATAAAGAGAAATAATCATATTTAAAGCGAAACAGGAGGATACTTGGAATGGTTAAATTATTAAAGTATTTGCGCAGTTCCATCATTCCAATCATTGCTATATTTATATTGTTGTTTGCGCAGGCAATGTGTGATTTGTCACTGCCTACGTACACTTCGGATATCATCAATGTTGGAGTTCAACAGAGCGGTATTGAACACGTGACACCGGAAGCGATTCGAGAATCGATATTTAGTCAATTTCGGATGTATTTGACAGAGGAAGAGTATAATAAGATCCTCTCACAGTATGAAAGAAAACAAATAGATAAATTAAGTGAGAATGAATTAAACGCACTGAAAGATGAATATCCGATTATAGAGAAAGAAGTTATCTATGTACTCAAAAAAGATGCAGATATGGATGCACTTGACTATAGTATGAGTAAAGCATTAATGCTAGCGACAAGTGGTGGGCAGGCAGCACCAATGGTGCAGAATCTAGATGCCCAAATGCTTGAGCAAGCGGCAATTCAGATTACAAAACAGGAGTATGAAACCATTGGTATTGATCTTAAAGAATATCAAAAAGATTACCTTATTGTTACTGGAGCTAAAATGTTAGGTTTGGCACTCGTCGTAATGCTAACTGCAATACTAGTTACACTTATCGCTTCCCGCGTTGCAGCTAAGGTGAGTATGATGTTGCGCCAAAAGGTATTCAAAAAAGTTGTTTCTTTTTCGAATGCAGAAATGGATCAGTTCTCCACGGCTTCCTTAATTACAAGAAGTACTAACGATATTCAGCAAGTGCAGATGCTGATTGTTATGTTGCTTCGTATGGTCTTATATGCACCAATTCTTGGTATTGGTGGCGTGTTAAAAGTAATTAATACGAATACAGATATGGTTTGGATTATTGGGCTTGCAGTAGGATTAATATTAGTAGTTGTACTAATTCTTTTAGTAGTGGCAATGCCAAAATTCAATGCTATGCAAAAATTAGTAGACCGTCTGAATCTGGTTACGAGAGAAATCTTAACTGGACTTCCTGTAATTCGTGCGTTCTCAACCGAACGTCATGAAGAGAAACGTTTTGAAGAAGCCAATAGAGATTTGACTAGGACAATGCTCTTTACTAGCCGCGCAATGACTTTTATGTTTCCTATCATGATGTTAATCATGAATGGAATTACCGTGTTAATCATTTGGAATGGAGGACATGGAATCGATAGTGGTTCTATGCGTGTTGGAGATATGATGGCATTCTTGCAATATACAATGCAGATTGTTATGTCCTTCTTAATGCTTACAATGATTTCAATTATTTTACCACGTGCAAGTGTTTCGGCTAAACGTATTGATGAAGTATTGACTACAAAAAATATGATTCTTGATAAAAAAGAAACAAAAACTCTAACTAACTTACAAGGGGTTGTTGCATTTAATCATGTGAATTTCCGTTATCCAAAAGCGGAAGAAGATGCACTTTCTGGTATTGATTTTGTTGCTCAACCAGGAAAGACGACTGCAATTATTGGTAGTACTGGATGTGGTAAGTCAACGTTAGTGAATTTGATTCCAAGACTTTATGATGTAACAGAAGGTTCGGTAACCATAGATGGGATGGATATTCGCGATTTGACGCAACATGAGCTTCGAAGTTTGATTGGCTTTGTTCCTCAAAAAGGAAACTTATTCTCAGGAACGATAGAAAGTAATATTACTTTCGGGCAGGAAGAGGTACCAAAAGAACAGGTAGAAAAAGCGGCGAGAATCGCACAGGCAACTGAGTTTATCGAAGAGAAAAACGATCAGTATGAAAGTGAAATAGCCCAAGGCGGAAGTAATGTATCAGGTGGTCAGAAACAAAGATTGTCAATTGCGCGTGCAATTGCAAAAAATCCGAAGGTTTATATCTTTGATGATAGTTTTTCCGCGCTTGATTACAAAACCGATGTAGCACTTCGTAAGGCGTTAAAAGAAGAAACTGCTGACGCCACGGTAATTATCGTAGCGCAACGTATCAGTACCATTTTACATGCGGATCAGATTATCGTATTAGAGGATGGAGCTATTGTTTCGAAAGGAACACATCGTGAATTATTAAATCATAGTGAGGTATATCGTCAAATCGCGTTATCTCAGTTGTCTGAAGAAGAAATCAAGAAAGACTTGGATGCAGACAAGGAGGTGCTATAAGATGAGTAATGAAGATAAGCAGATTAGAAGACGTGGTCCGAGAGGGCCAATGGGCGGCGGTCCGATGGGAGCGGGAGCACCAGTAGAAAAGGCAAAGGACTTTAAAGGCACCTATAACAAGTTGTTTCATTATATGGGAAGATACAAGATTGCATTTTTTGTAGTACTAGTCTTTGCAGTTGCCAGCACAATATTTTCCATTGTAGGTCCTAAGATTCTCGGTAATGCAACAACAATTATTTTTGAAGGTGTCGTAGAAAAGTTCCAGGGAACTGGCGGAATTGATTTTGACAGAGTTTTAAGTATATTGTTGTTTTTACTCGGTTTGTATATAATCAGTGCACTCTTTTCACTTATTCAAGGGTTTGTAATGACTGGCATTTCTCAAAAGGTCTCCTTCCGTATGAGAAAGGAAATGAGTGAGAAAATTGCCAGAATGCCAATGAAATATTATGATGGTATGACTCATGGGGAGGTATTATCCCGTTTTACGAATGACGTGGATACGTTATCCCAAAGTATGAATCAGAGTTTGTCACAGATTATTACCTCCATTACAATGATTATCGGCGTACTAGTTATGATGTTTTCCATCAGTGTGTTGATGACAGGTGTTGTATTATTGATTCTTCCTTTTATGGCGGTTTTCATGGGCTTTGTTATTAAGTTCAGCCAAAAATACTTTAAAGAGCAGCAGGAGTACCTAGGTCATGTGAATGGCCAGGTGGAAGAAGTGTATGGTGGGCATAATGTTATTAAATTATTTAACGGAGAAGAAAAAGTAATTCAAGAATTTGATAAGATAAATGAGACTTTATATGATTCTGCTTGGAAGTCTCAATTCTATTCTGGTGTTATGATGCCAGTAATGAATTTCGTTGGTAATATTGCTTATGTCGCAACTGCAATTCTTGGTGGATGGCAGGTACTGCAAGGAAAAATAGCAGTGGGTGATATTCAATCCTTTATTCAATATGTAAGAAATTTTATGCACCCAATTGGACAGATGGCGCAGGTGAGTAATATGCTTCAACAGACTGCAGCTGCAGCTGAACGTGTTTTTGAATTCTTAGAAGAAGAGGAAGAAGTGCAAACGGTTGACAATCCAGTCAGCAGTGAAGGACTTGAGGCAAAAGTATCTTTTGAGCATGTTCACTTTGGTTATAGTGAAGATAAAATTATTATCAATGATTTTAGCTGTGAAGTAAGTCAGGGACAGAAAGTAGCCATTGTTGGTCCGACAGGTGCAGGAAAAACTACAATGGTTAAACTATTGATGCGTTTTTATGATGTAAATGATGGCGCTATTAAGATTGATGGTCATGATATCCGTGACTTTAACCGTAGTGATCTTCGCAGGATGTTTGGCATGGTTCTTCAGGATACCTGGTTATTCAAAGGAAGCATTATGGAAAATATCCGATATGGACGCCTTGATGCAACCGATGAGGAAGTTATTGCAGCTGCGAAAGCCGCACATGCACATCATTTCATAAAAACCTTGCCGGGCGGTTACCAGATGGAGCTTAACGAAGAGGCAAGTAACGTGAGTCAGGGACAAAAGCAGTTATTAACGATAGCACGAGCTATCTTAGCAGATAACCGTATCCTGATTCTTGATGAAGCAACCAGCAGTGTGGATACAAGAACAGAAGAACGTATTCAAAAGGCAATGGATAATCTGATGCGTGGAAGAACCAGCTTTATTATTGCACACCGATTGTCAACAATACGTGATGCTGACTTAATTCTTGTTATGAAGGATGGAGATATCATCGAGCAGGGTAATCATAAAGATTTAATTAAAAAGAATGGTTTCTATGCCAATCTTTATAATTCTCAGTTTGAAAGAACTGCGTAGTTAATGTTATCGATATGTACTTGAAATTGAAAGAGGAAGAAACATGGAGAGTCAAAATACATTTGAAAAAATATATGATGTCGTCAAGCAAATTCCTTATGGCAAGGTGGCAACCTATGGTCAGGTAGCTAGACTGGCAGGGAATAAGAGATGGTCCCGTGTTGTTGGATTTGCTCTGCATGTGAATCCGAAACCAGAGGAGATACCATGTTACCGGGTAGTAAATCGAAACGGAGAAACTTCGAGCGCATTTGCATTCGGTGGTGGTGACCGACAGAGGGAACTGTTAGAAGCAGAAGGTGTTCAGTTTATTAAGGATCATGTCAATATGAAAATATTTCAATGGTTTACCCCTGAATACTAAACAAAAAAGCAATTGGTTAGAGATAGCCGATTGCTTTTTTTATGTAGGTGAAAAAATAACTTTTTTCCTTTATTTACTACAATAATAATTGACAAGTGTTGGGAACGGAGTATAATGGATTTTAACGATTGTTTAGTGAAACTAAACATTTAGTTTATTAATACTAGCATATAGTAAAACTAAACAGAATGTTTAATCATACTGATATCAAGAAGGGATTAGATAGTATGAATATTGGATACAAAATCAAAGAACTTCGGACGCAAAAGGGACTAACGCAAGAAGAGCTGGCTGATCGTTCTGAATTATCCAAAGGATTTATCTCGCAGCTTGAGCGTGACTTAACTTCCCCGTCCATTGCAACATTAATGGACATTTTGCAATGCCTTGGAACAAATTTGGAGGAGTTTTTTGCCAATACTGCACCGGAACAGGTGGTATTTAAGAAAACGGATTATTTTGAAAAGGTAGACAGTGATTTACATAATAAGATCGAATGGATTATTCCTAATGCACAAAAAAATATGATGGAGCCGATTATGGTTACGTTAGAGCCATCAGGAGAAACCTATCCAGATAACCCACACGAAGGGGAAGAGTTCGGATATGTATTAAGTGGCTCAGTCACAATCTATATCGGGAATAAGAACTATAAAGCAAAAAAGGGTGAATCCTTTTATTTTATCCCAAATAAAAAACACTATATCAAGGCGAACAGCAAATCAGGAGCGACTATCCTGTGGGTATCAACACCACCAAGTTTTTAACCTATCAAGAAAGTTTCCTACTTCTTAAGTGGGAGTTAAACTATTTTGTATCAGTGGATGCTTGAGTATACAACTAACGATACGTTATATTAACGAAGAAATGAGGAGAACTATGGCAGAAAGATTAATAGACTTAGTAAACATTACAAAATCCTACGGAAGTAATATCGTACTAGACGATTTGAATTTATATATTAAAGAAAATGAGTTTTTAACACTTCTTGGACCAAGTGGATGTGGAAAAACAACAACCCTTCGTTTGATCGGTGGATTTGAGTCACAGGATAAAGGACAGATTATATTTAATGGACAGGATATCTCAAAGTTGCCACCAAACGAAAGACAACTTAATACGGTGTTTCAAAAATATGCCTTGTTTTCTCACATGAGCATCGCAGAAAATATTGCATTTGGACTTAAAATAAAGAAAAAAAGTAAGCAGTATATCAAAGATAAAATTAGTTATGCCTTAAAATTAGTTAATCTTGAAGGGTTTGAAAACCGTTCTCCAGATTCTTTAAGTGGTGGGCAACAGCAGCGTATCGCAATAGCAAGAGCAATTGTTAATGAACCTAAAGTGTTGCTTCTTGATGAGCCACTTGGCGCGTTGGATTTAAAGCTACGTCAGGATATGCAATACGAATTAATTCGATTAAAAAATGAACTGGGAATTACTTTTATCTATGTTACACATGACCAGGAAGAAGCACTTACAATGTCTGATACGATTGTAGTTATGAATCAAGGATACATACAACAGATTGGGACACCAGAGGATATCTATAATGAGCCTAGGAATGCATTTGTGGCGGACTTTATAGGGGAAAGTAATATTATCGATGCTGTCTTTATGGAAGATAAGGTGGTTAATGTTTTAGGTGTTAACTTCCCGTGTGTCGATACTGGGTTTGGTCACAAAAAACCGGTCGATGTAGTAATCCGTCCAGAGGACATTGACTTGGTCCCTGTAAATGAAGGTACTATCAACGGAGTGGTTACTTCTTTAATCTTTAAGGGGGTACATTATGAGATGGAGGTCCTTGCGAATGGTCGTGAATGGCTGGTGCATAGCACAGACTTAAGTCCGGTTGGTGCCGAGGTGGGGATTAAAGTAGATCCTTTTGATATTCAGATTATGAATAAACCGGAATCGGAGGATGAAGAGGCGGTGATACTTGATGAGCAATAAAAAGCGAATGCTTAGTTTTCCTTATGTACTTTGGATGTCTGCTTTTATTGTGATTCCATTATTAATTGTCATTTACTATGGTTTTACAAATGCAGATCATAATTTTACCATAGACAACATTATGAAAATTGTAGACCCACTGAATGCAAAATCTCTATGGGAGTCATTAAAATTATCCTTCATTAGTACAGTCATCTGTCTGATTCTTGCATATCCACTGGCGATGATTTTGCGTAACTCTCAGATGAAAAGTAGCAGCTTTATTATTTTGCTTTTTATCTTACCGATGTGGATGAACTTTTTACTTCGTACGATTGCATGGCAGACATTGCTTGAAAAAAATGGAGTAATCAATACTTTGTTAAGTACGCTGCATCTTCCAAAACTTAATATAATTAATACATCGGCTGCAATTGTACTTGGCATGGTATATAATTTTCTCCCATTTATGGTGCTACCAATATATAATACGCTTATAAAAATTGATAATAATGTAATCAATGCTGCCAGGGACTTAGGAGCAAACTCAACACAGACGTTTTTACGTATTATATTTCCATTAAGTATGCCTGGAGTGATTAGTGGAATTACGATGGTGTTTGTGCCTTCTCTGACCACATTCGTAATCTCGGATATCTTAGGAGGAGGAAAGATTCTGTTAATTGGCAATGTCATTGAGCAGGAATTCAAATTTAATAATAACTGGAATGTTGGTTCTGGACTCTCTCTTGTGTTGATGGTATTTATCATTGTTAGTATGGCGTTTGTTTCAAAATACGATAAGGATATGGAGGGGACAAACGTATGGTAAAGAGAATATTACAAAAAATATATCTTGCTTTAATCATTGTTTTTTTATATGCGCCAATCCTTACTCTTATGGTACTATCTTTTAACAGTTCCAAATCGAGAGCAAAATGGGGTGGATTTACGTTCAAATGGTATCAGGAGTTATTGCAAAATGATGCAATTATTCAGGCACTTTATACCACACTGCTTATCGCTTTATTATCCGCACTGATTGCCACTATTATTGGGACAATGGCTTCCATTGCAATGAATGCGATGAAGAAGACACCACGTGCTGTATTAATGGCAATTACCAATATTCCAATGTTAAATGCAGATATAGTAACGGGTCTTTCCTTAATGTTACTGTTTATAGCAGTAAATAATATACTGCGAATTAATTTTCATCTAGGATTTATGAGTGTACTTTTATCTCATATTACGTTTAATATTCCTTATGTTATATTGAGTGTTATGCCAAAACTAAGGCAGACCAATAAGAGTACCTATGAAGCGGCAATGGACTTGGGAGCAACCCCTGTTTATGCATTCTTCAAGGTAATCTTACCTGATATTTTTCCGGGAATTTTATCCGGGTTTTTATTAGCCTTTACGATGTCGTTAGATGATTTTATTATTACTCATTTTACGAAAGGTCCAGGAGTAGACACATTGTCAACGAAGATCTATACAGAGGTGCGAAAAGGAATTAAGCCGGAGATCTATGCGCTATCGACGCTTATGTTTGTATCAGTTTTAGTATTGTTAATTATCATTAATAGAAAATCTACCAAGAAGGAGCAAATACAATGAAAAAATTAATTACTTTTAGTTTAGTAACAGTACTAGGTATCTCGTTGTTAACCGGTTGTGGTAATGCCAATAATAAAGGTACAGCGAATACATCCGGTAATGATAATAAGGATGCTGGCTCGTTATATGTATATAACTGGGGTGAATATATTGATGAAGATGTCATCGATATGTTCGAAGAGGAAACCGGAATTAAAGTTTATTATGATGAGTTCGAAACAAATGAAGTCATGTATCCTAAAATTAAGCAGGGTGCAGTGAAGTATGATGTGATCTGTCCATCTGATTATATGATTGAGCGTATGATAAAAGAGGATTTGTTAGCAGAAATTAATTTTGATAATGTTCCAAATCTAAAAAATATTGGTTCCCAGTATCTTGAACAGTCCAAAGCATTTGACCCAGACAATAAGTTCAGTGTGCCATACTGCTGGGGAACGCTTGGGATTTTATATAATAAAACGATGGTAGATGAACCGATTACTAGCTGGTCTGCAATCTTTGATGAAAAGTACAAAGACAATATTCTTATGATTGATAGCGTTAGGGATGCAATTGGAATTGTGCTCAAATACAAAGGTTATGGATTAAATAGCATGGAGGAAAAAGAATTAGAAGAAGCTAAGAATATTCTGGTACAGCAAAAGAATGTTGTGCAAGGCTATGTAGTAGATCAGGTACGTGATAAAATGATTGGTGAAGAAGCGGCGATTGGTGTCATCTATTCAGGAGAAGCTATTTTCACACAACGTGAAAATGAAAACCTGGTATATGTTGTACCTGAAGAAGGTTCTAATATGTGGATTGACTCCTGGGTAATTCCAAAAAATTCAGAAAACAAAGAAAATGCAGAGAAATTTATCAATTTCATATGCCGTGAGGATATTGCGTTAAAGAACTTTGATTACATTACTTATTCCACGCCAAATACTGCAGCCAGAGAATTGATTGAGGATGAGGACATTAAAAATAGCGAAATTGCTTTTCCTGGAACTGATATTTTAGGACGTTGCGAAACTTTTAAGTATCTTGGTGCAGAGGCTGATGAAAAGTACATGGAACTATGGAAGCAAGTGAAATCAGAGTAAGGTTAACGTATCTATAGATTTTACTTGAAGATTTTACTTGACTATGAATAGATAATTGAGTACAATAGGTACGATTACAGGGGAGCCGAATGAGTTCGGCTGAGATTAAAACCACGACAATGTTTTTAACCCTTTAACCTGATCTGGGTAATTCCAGCGTAGGGAGTATAAGTAACTGTGAATGAAGGATTTCATTTTCGTACATATGTCAATTATACCCTCCTGGATAAACCAGGGGGGTTTTTTATGTCCGCTGCAGGCGGAGAGTTTCGCCAGCGAAACACATGCTTATTATAATAAGAAAGGAAGATATGATATGAACGCAAGTGTAGCAATTCAATCTTTACCACAAGTAGATAAGGAAGAGGAGTTAATTCGTATTGTTGACGAAGTGATTGCTTATATTAAGAGTACAGGACTTAACTATTATGTAGGACCATTTGAAACAGCAATTGAAGGCGATTATGATGAACTGATGGATATTGTAAAGGAGTGTCAGCATATTGCTATTCGTGCAGGTGCGCCAAGTGTTGCGGCTTACATAAAAGTTACCTTTAAGCCGGAAGGGGATGTGTTAACCATTGAAAAGAAAGTTACCAAACATCACAGATAAACTGGTTGGTGTTTCTGCAATTGCATTGTTACTGGCCTTATGGCAATTACTATCTGTACTGAAGGTCGTACCGGAATTTATGTTGCCTTCTTTAGTCCAGGTCGTAAAAGCCTTTATTAATGACTTTCCATTACTGTTAGGTCACGCTAGGATAACCATGTGGGAAGCATTTTTAGGGCTCTTGTTTGGTGTGATAACTGGTTTTATGATGGCTGTAGTAATGGACCATTTTGTCCTAATAAGAAAATCGTTTTATCCCATTATAGTTATAACACAGACGGTACCGACAGTTGCAATAGCTCCATTACTTGTTTTGTGGTTTGGATATGGAGTGATGCCAAAAGTGATTCTAATTATAATTGTGACGTTCTTTCCGATAGCAGTTGGGTTGCTGGATGGATTCCAGAGTGCAGATAAGGATAGCATTAATCTGATGCGGGCAATGGGAGCTACAAGGTTGCAGATTTTTCGATATATCAAATTCCCGAATTCCTTAAATCAGTTTTTTGCAGCACTTCGTATCTCTGCCTCTTACTCAATTGTGGGGGCGGTAATTAGTGAGTGGCTGGGAGGCTTTGAAGGGCTTGGGGTTTATATGACCAGAGTAAAGAAGGCCTATGCCTTTGATAAAATGTTTGCGGTTATATTTTTAATTAGTGCAGTTAGTCTATTGCTCATGTACGGTGTAAAGGTATTGCAGCGTATGTGTATGCCATGGGAAAAAAGAGAGACTGACCGTACCATGAATTAAGTTTGGTGATTAATAGGAGGATAAGATGAAGAGATGGAAGAAAAAACTGACAGGGTTAATGCTTATCGTGGTATTGACTTTGACAGCCACAGCTTGTGGGAATACGGATAATAAAAACAACGCTAGTGAAAATCCAGCAAATAAAACCGATGATGCAACAAAAAAAGAAAAGATTACCTTTGTCCTAGATTGGTCGCCAAATACGAACCATACAGGTCTGTATGTAGCACAGGAAAAAGGGTATTTTGAAGAAGCAGGATTAGAAGTTTCAATTGTGCAGCCACCAGAAGGTGGTGCAGAGGCATTGGTAGCTTCCGGGAAAGCAGAGTTTGGTGTTAGTTTTCAAGATTCGTTAGCGCCTGCTTTAATTGGAGAAAATGCGCTTCCTATTACTTCGGTTGCTACGATTATTCAGCATAATACATCAGGCATCATTAGTCGAAAAGGGGAAGGAATGGATTCGCCTAAAGGACTTGAGAATAAAAAGTATGCAACGTGGGATATGGAAGTCGAAAAAGCAATGATGAAAAATGTTGTAGAAAAAGCTGGTGGAGATTTTAGTAAGGTGGAACTGATTCCGAGCACGGTAACGGATGAAGTGAGCGCACTACAGTCAAAACAGGTTGATGCTATCTGGATTTTCTATGCCTGGGCTGGAATAGCCACTGAGGTAAAGGGACTCCAAACAGATTACTTTAATTTCAAAGATATTAATCCGGTATTTGATTATTACACCCCTGTCATCGTAGCTGGAACAGATTTCTTAGAGAAGAAACCGGAGACGGCCAAAGCATTTCTTAAGGCATTAAAAAAAGGGTATGAAGATGCTATTGCTAATCCTGAAGAAGCTGCTAACATCTTATTGAAAGAGGTACCGGAGTTAGATAAAGAGATTGTGTTAAAAAGCCAGAAGTGGCTAGCTAATCAATACAAGGCAGAAGTATCACAATGGGGATATATCGATCCTGCAAGATGGAATGGTTTTTATAACTGGCTCAATGATAATGGATTGGTAACCGAATCAATTCCTGAAAATACTGGTTTTACGAATGAATACTTACCTGAGTAAGAAACGAAACGGAGGCATATTTCGGTGGTTGCGTTAAAAACGGAGCATATCAGTAAGTCTTTTGAGGATAAGCAGGTCTTAAAGGATATTAATATAACATTAAATGAAAATGAAATAGTGTCTCTGCTAGGTGCCAGTGGAGTAGGTAAGACAACGTTATTTCATGTAATAAGTGGCTTGCTTAAGCCTGACGAAGGAAAAGTTCAATGCTTCGATGAAGAGATTACCGGGCAGGCTGGAAAGATTAGCTATATGTTACAAAAAGATCTGTTGCTTCCTTATAAAACAATAGAGGATAATGTATCGTTACCACTTATAATACGGGGTGCGAGAAAGAAAGATGCAAGAGAAACGGTTTCCCCTTATTTTGCTGAGTTTGGGTTAGAGGGTACCAAAAAGAAATACCCTCATCAGCTATCCGGCGGAATGAGGCAACGGGCAGCGCTTCTTCGAACTTATCTTTTTTCTGACCGAATCGCGCTATTAGATGAACCTTTTAGTGCATTAGATACCATAACAAAATCGACTATGCACAAATGGTATCTAGACATGATGCAAAAAATAAAGTTATCAACCATTTTTATTACACATGATATCGACGAAGCGATTCTACTTTCTGATCGGATATACTTATTGAACGGTTCTCCTGCAACGATTACTGGGGAAGTCGTAATTACACAAACAAAGCCAAGGACAGAGGACTTTGTATTAAGTAATGAGTTTCTTGAGTATAAAAAGAGGATCATAGAAATGTTGTGAGATAACAAAGTGGTATAATAAAATATGAGCACTTTGAAGCATGTGTATAAAAAAAAGCAGTGGGTTTTTACCACTGCTTTTTGTATGTTATAAGAAGTTGCTTTACAATTTCAGCTTGCATAACTCGTTTTACTTATAAAACTTTACAATATTATCAAGCTTTGACGTCATATTGGTGAATAAAGAATCTACAATTGTGATAGCTGTCATTGCTTCGACAACTACGACAGCACGTCCTACTATAATAGGATCGTGACGTCCTTTTATATTGACATCAATGTTTTCGCCTGCCTTATTAACCGTTTGCTGTGTTTTGAAAATACTAGGAGTAGGTTTAAATGCTGCTCGCAGTACCAATTCTGAGCCGTCGCTAATTCCACCTAGGATTCCGCCCGCATGGTTTGATTTTTTTGCAATAGTATTATCTGATTTACTGTAAAAGGCATCATTGTTGCTTGAGCCATTCGATTTGCTAGCTTCAAAGCCAGAGCCAATCTCAAATCCTTTTACTGCTCCAATAGACATAATAGCTTTGGCTAAGTTGGCATCTAATTTTTCAAATACCGGGTCTCCTATTCCCGCTGGTATTCCAGTCACCAGACATTCAATTACGCCACCAACGGAATCGCCCTCACTTTGCTTGCATTTTAAATAGTTTTCTGCCTCTGTAGATGCTACCATATCAGGCATAGAAAAGGGACTCTGATTCATTGTATTAATATCGCATCTTGCATAGTCGATAGAGATGTTGCCAATGGATTTGGTATAGGCCATAACCGAGATACCTATTGATTTGAGTATTTCCAAGGCGATTGCTCCAGCAGCAACACGACCAATCGTTTCTCTACCAGAAGAACGACCACCACCACGATAATCTCTGAAACCATATTTCTGGTCAAAAGTATAATCGGCATGTCCCGGACGATAATAGGAAGCTATCTCACTATAGTCCGTAGAACGTTGGGTTTCGTTTCTGACTAGCATAGAGATTGGTGTTCCGGTGGTATGACCTTCAAAAACACCAGATAAGATCTCTACGGTATCGGATTCTTTTCTTGGAGTAGTATAAGCAGTACTGCCTGGTTTTCTTCTATCTAAATAAACTTGGATTATTTCCTCATTAAGAGGTAAACCAGCAGGGCAACCATCAACTACAACACCAACTGCTTTTCCATGAGATTCGCCCCAGGTTGAAATCTGAAATTGTTTTCCTAATATTGATCCGGACATAAGTAGTAGCACCTCGTTTTTTTCTTATTATAACGAAATGATAGAATAGACGCAAGTATAGTCGAATAGTTTGGGACCATTTCGTGATTATGACATATACTATTATATAAAACAATATTATGACAAAAAACTAATCTGTGAGGTTACTTTATTTGTTGAAATGGTGCGAATGCTTATAGTAAAAATAGCTTAGATTACTGCATTATAGGAAAGGACGTGTGAAAATGCTTTATCGTAATAATTATAATAATAGAAGAATTAATGGAAATGTTATCAGAGGAAACAACAGAAATGGTATAAATAATCCGAATGGAGGAAGTCCATTAAATAAAATGAGTAATCATCCTTCCAATCAGAAAAAAGAAGAGTTATTAAAGATCAAAACGCAAAAGGGAAAAGAGGAGGAATATCATATAGAAGATGAATTAATTGAAGAAGATACTACGATATATGAAATTGATTTGGATTGTTATAATAGTTTAATGAGACAACGCAAAAAATATTTGCTATAGAAAGTAAAAGAGGGTGCCAAAGCACCCTCTCGCTTACGCTTTTAGCAGCATCCAGATCCAAAACCGCCACCACAGCAGCAGAGAAGAATAAGGATAATCCAAATACAACTGCTATCATTTCCGCCGCAACCACAGCCGCCGCCAAAGCCGCCGCCGAAACCACTACCGCCACAGCAACATAGTAAAAGAAGGATAATCCAGATACAGTTATTTCCTCCATCAAAGCCACCACAGCCACAGCCAGTTCCGCAATTTGCTGCTGATAAATCACTCATATTAGTTCCTCCTAATATCATTTACATTGTATCTTATGCATGACAGCTTGTTCTATTTCCTCTTTTTTTGTATTTTTTTCTTAAGATTTTGTACTATCTACTCCACTTATGAAAACTAGCATTTTATGAGTGGTAACCTGTCTGGTTTTATGATATTTTTATCTCAAAGGTCAATATATTTGACAACAGGAGGTATTAGTATGCAGATAGAACGGGTTAGGGCAGCAATTGTAGGCTGTGGAATGATTAGTAGAGAATATATGAAGGTGTTAACTGGACCGTTAAAAATCATTGAGGTAGTGGCATGTTGTGACCTTGATACCGCACGAGCAAATGCTGTTGCAGATAATTATGGGATTCAAAGCCTTAGCTATGAGGAAATACTTGCAGATGATACTATTGAAATGATAATTAATCTAACGAATCCTAATGCACATTATTCGATTATTAAGCAGGCGTTAGAACATAAAAAGCATGTATACTCAGAAAAAATGATTGCGGTAGAGCTAGAGGAAGGAAAAGAACTTTGTGAGCTTGCAAAAAAGCAAGGGGTTCGTCTGGGTGTTGCACCAGATACGTTCTTAGGTGGAGGAATTCAGACTGCCAGATATCTAATTGATCACGGTATCATCGGAGAAGTCACTTCGGTAGTAGCGTCATTGAATCGAGACTTTAGTATATATGGAGATATTCTTCCTCATTTATATAAAAAGGGAGGTAATATACCATTTGACGTAGGTTGTTACTACCTGACAGCACTTGCTTCGATTCTCGGCCCTGTGAAGAAAGTAAGCGGTTTTACAAAAATACATAATCCAAATCGTGAAAATAATCGAACAGATCGAGAGAAATTTCTTGAGCCGGTTACAGTGGAAAGTGAAAACATTATGGTTGCTGCGCTTGAGTATGAAAGTGGTGTACTAGGAACCTTCCATATTAGCAGTGAATCAATCGTAGATGAAAAACCTCATCTTGAAATCTATGGAACCAAGGGCATTGTAACAATTGGTGATCCTAATACATTTGGATGCCCGGTTTATCTAAAGAAAGCGCAAGCGGAGGAATTTAAGTTCCCATATACCCATGGATTTTTAAAGGAAGGTCGTGGACTAGGAGCAGCTGACATGGCTTGGGCAATTCGTAAAAACCGTACTCATCGTGCGAGTATGGAGATGGGGTATCATGTGTTTGAAATGCTTCACAGTATACTTCGTAGTTCTATGGAGGAAAGAACAATATACTTAGAGTCCACCTTTGAACGTCCAAACCCACTTTTAGAGGGATATTTTGATATGGGCGAATGGGGGCCAACGGTAGAAAGAGTTTTGGTTGACTAGACAATTGAAACATTATATCAAATTAACTAATTGTGCTAAAAAATCAACCAATACTACTTGTTTCATTGTGACATAAGTGCAATTTGCACAAAGTGCACAATACACAAACCAAAAGTTGGAAGAAAAGTAAATTGATATGTAAAATAACAACAAAAATAATGTGCATTATCTGTATTTCGTAAGTGTAATGTCATATAGTGCGTAAATAATGCAATTTAAAAATAAAAATAATTGCACAATTTTTTTAAAATACCACTTGATTTTTTATTAGCTATTAACTATAATATGAGATGTAATAACAAATATTAGGAGGTTATGGACATGAAATTAAGAAAATTCTTAGTAGCACTATTAACTTGCTCGATGGTTATCGGAATGATGGCTATCAGCTCATCCGCAGCTCTTTACACTGGCAAAGGCCAGGGTGACGGCGCTAATGAAAACGGCGGTAACTATGAAATCGACCTTACAGCTTTAGGTATCGATGGCGCAGCAATTGATAAAGTTGTTGTTGAACTTACTTTCACAAGTGGTATCGGTAATGGAACTATTGGTTGGAATGACCTTAATGGATCTTGGATGAATCAAGGCCAGATTAATGTTGCTGGTACTCAAAACGAAGCTGAAACAGTAACTTGGGAAGCTGCTGATATTGGTGGTATTAAAGATGGTCTTCAAGTTCAATTATGGTGGATTAATCCTATGTATGATGAAAACGGAACTATTTCCGGTGCTGGTGAAGCAACTATTAATTCTGTTAAATACTATGATAAAGATGGTAAAGAATTAACTGGTGGTGCAGCTGAAGAACCAGCTGAAGAATCAGAAGAACCAGCTGAAGAATCAGAAGCTCCTGCAACTGATGATACTCCAAAAACTGGTGACAACTCTAACATGATGGCTGTTTTAATGGTATTAGTTGCAGCTGGTGGTGTTTTAGTTACTACTAACGTTCTTCGTAGAAGAAATGAAAACTGCTAATTTTTAGTGAATTAGTACATAGAAGGTCATAAAGCTTAAGCTTTATGACCTTTTTAAGTTATATAATTTATAGAAAAACTACAAAATCTTATAAGGTTTCGCAAGCGAAACTCTATCTTGTAGCATAAATAAATAGCCTCCATGTGAATATCCATTCACATAGAGGCTTTACTTTTTTACTTTCTTAATTTAGCAATTACAACAAATCTTCCGTCTTCTGTATACTTATCACAAGTGGATAGTGTAATCAGTTTATCTCCATATACTGGGGTAATCCCCGTTTCATATCTTTGTAATTTTTTAATATTTTTTATATACCTATTGAATTCTTTTTCATTCTTAGCATCCATAAACTCATAATATCGAAACGCTTCATCGGTTACTTTAAAAGCTTTACTGTAAAAAACACTAACAATATCGTAAACCTGCTCATCATAAAGGGTATCAAATAAGACAATTGGATGTTCCTTATAAAATTCTTCGTCTCTATAATTACTTAGTTCTCCAAACATGGAGCCATCTTTCATGTTATGACCATATAAAATGATGTTATCGCTTGGTGGAAGAATAGATGCGCGATAGTCAGCAAAGATGCTTCCGTGTTCGTGATTACGTTTTTTATCAAAGCCACGGTGTAGATAGAATTCATTATTATTTGTCTGCATGACTGGATAATCGATAGCGGTATCTGGAATGCGAATCCAACCAATCATATCTGGATTTTCCATATGCAGTAATTCATAATATCTTAACATATATAGTTTTGTATCATTTGGGGCTACATTTCTTACTTCAATATTACTAGCCATTTTATCAATCATATCAAGATAATACTGATTCGCATTAGCAGGATCGCCAGGAGCAATAAACACTGGTTTTCCAGGAGCAGGCTTGGAGGTTGGTTCGATTGACGGTGATGGCTCTAAGGAAGGGACCAGAGTATGCGGTTTTGCATGTTGCCTGAGCTCATTGACCCTGGAGGCCAGGTTTTGGGCTTCCTGCTTATTTTCAAAGTTGTTATAATAGTGAGTTGTAATAATGTAAATACAAACAATTATTACTACAGTCATTGATAAATTAATCAGTGTCTGTAGTCGAAATAGCTTTTTTAAACACTTCATAGCTTTCCCTCTTTCTATTGATGCTTATGAATTGTAAGGCATATATGTAATATACTAACGCTAATTATAATTACTTAATTATACCATATCTACTTTGATGATGTCTATTATTTTGAAGCCTTGTATTGTGAACTTTCTGTTAAAAAACGCAGACCTCACTTTATCCTACTATTGTTTTGAAAGGAATCATGATATAATAGGTGAGTCAAATATACTCTATACAAAGAAAGGAAGAAGGACATGATAGCAGTAAAACCACCAATGGGATGGAATACATGGAATACATTTGGAGGCAATATTAATGAGCAATTAATTCGGGAAACCGCTGATACTATGGTAGAAGAAGGTTTTTTAGATGCTGGATATGAGTATCTTGTAATAGATGATTGTTGGTCCCTTCGTGAACGTGATGAAAAAGGATACCTAGTAGCTGATCCAGAAAAGTTTCCAAATGGAATGAAAGCAGTTGCCGATTATGTACATAGCAAAGGTCTGAAGTTTGGAATGTATTCCTGTGCCGGAGTACGTACCTGTGCTGGTTATCCATCTAGCTTTGATCATGAGTTTCAGGATGCTCAGACATTTGCAGACTGGGGTGTAGATTTCTTAAAGTATGATTATTGTAATTTTCCAGATACTGCGGATTGTATTGCAAGATACCATACGATGAGTCTGGCATTAAAAGCAACGGGCAGAGAAATTTTGTTTTCTGCATGTAACTGGGGACAGAAAGAACCTGGCAAATGGATGAAGTCTATTGGGGCTCATATGTATCGATCTACAGGTGATATTATGGATAACTTTATTTCGTTTACCAATATCGTAAAGTCTCAGCTTGATAATTTCTGTATGAGTGGCTCCTATTGTTTTAATGACATTGATATGCTAACTGTAGGTATGTATAATAAAGGAAATGTAGCAATCGGAAAACCATGTACGGATGAGGAATATAAAATTCAATTTTCCTTATGGTGCTTATTAGGTGCACCTTTGATGATTGGAGCCGATATTCGTAACCTGAATGCTTTTTGCATAGAACTAATTTTGAATAAGAATCTAATTGCAATCAATCAGGATGAAGAATGTCGACCACCATTTTTAGCTAGAAAAGCGGATATCACAGTAGAAAATAAAGATCCTAAACCAGGTGAAATGCCGTGGATTCAGATACCGGATAAAGCATATACATTTATTAAACATATGTCTAATAATGAGTTTATTCTTGCTTACTATAATCTATATGAAGAAGAAGCTGAGATTGGCTGTATTTTTGCAGATCTTGGGCTACCATATACTTCAGGATATGGATTTGAATTGGTTAATGTCTTTACGGGAGAAGAAATTGGAGTAAAAAGAGATTATTACAATGTGAGATTAGCTGGTCACGACTGTGCATTATTCAAATGCCGTCTGGTAAAGTGTAATGCATAATGTTTCACTTTGTATTCAATGTAATAAACCATTAACAAAGGATGAGATTGCGATTACGAAAAAGTTGGTTAACCGTGGCGCAGTAAGTTTCTATTGCTTACATTGTCTGGCTAGCCATTTTGAAGTTACCGAAGAAGATATCATTGATAAAATTCAATACTTTAAAGAATCTGGATGTACCTTGTTTGACAGGTAAAGATTTGGGCTGATGCAAGAAAGAGTTTCGTTGACGAAGCTCTTTCTTGATTTTTATTTGAAATATCATCAAAACAATAGCATAATCGACTTTTCCTTCATATGATATTACTAAATAAGTGAAAAGAGGTGGATTATGGATAGCCTGAACGTGCTCCTGTTGATGCTTTATTTGCTCAGCAGGAAAAAATCCGTGTCTCATTGTCTTTCGACAACTAGTTTGCCTATTATTGATACATTGGATTCAAAGCAGATCGATCAGTTGATTCCAGCACAAATCATTGTAAAAAAAGAAGAAGTTGATACATTGGCTCACTTGCTTGAAGATGAGGTAATGATTAAGTATCATCTTCCAATGATTAATTCTTATGTTCTGGAAGTGGCAAAAAATTCTCTTTCAAGACTATACAATATGGATAGCCTTGAACACCTAGAAAGTGCACATCTATTGGAGGTTGACTCAATGCTAACCGCTCAGATGAAAAATGCATCAAAAGAGATACATTTAAACTATGCGCATCAAAGAAATATTATGGGGGATGGCATCGGAGTCGCAGTGTTGGACACTGGTGTAGCTCCACATCCTGATCTGACGATTGGGCGAAACAGAATTGTTGCCTTTTATGATGTGATTAATGGAAGAAAATATCCTTATGATGATAACGGTCACGGTTCTCATGTATGTGGTATTATAGCAGGAAGTGGATATGAATCAGCTGGTCTGTATAGAGGGGTTGCCCCGCGTTGTAATATAATTGGTGTAAAGGTGTTAAATCACAAAGGCAATGGTAATGTGAGTGATGTCTTAGCAGGATTACAATGGGTCTTAGATAACCGTGCGCGGTATAATATCCGTATTGTTAATATCTCAGTCGGTACGTCTTCTAATGATAGTATTGATGAAAGTTCGTTACTTGTAAAAGGAGTAAATGCGGTTTGGGATGCTGGAATAGTTGTTGTAGTTGCAGCTGGAAATAATGGACCAAAACCAATGACAATCTCTACGCCAGGGATTAGTCGCAAAATAATTACAGTTGGGGCTTCGGATGACGATATTCCAGTGGAACTTGCCGGTGGAAAGACAAAAGATTATAGCGGGAGAGGGCCAACACGCAATGCGATAAAAAAACCGGATATAGTCGCACCAGGAAGCAATATTGTCAGTTGTAACGGTTTTCGTGGTAATCGGAAGTTGAAAGGAATAGTGGGACCACTTAGCTTAGGTCCTGGAACAGAAGAGAATCTATTTAATAATATGTATACAATTAAAAGTGGAACTTCTATGTCAACACCAATGGTAACGGGAGCCATTGCATTATTGTTAAGTAAGTATCCTCAGATGACTCCTAAAGAAGTAAAAATGAAAATAAAGGACAGCTCGACTAGTCTTGGAATGGATCATAGCCATCAAGGCTGGGGGCTGCTTGATATAGAAAAATTATTACAGTAACTGCAAAAAAAGACATTGTACAATAACCAACGTGACAATGTCTTTTTTTTGTTGCTAACAAAATATACATTTATGATATAATTTTATCCATTGTTGCTAGTAGCGTATTATGATACGTTTAATACTAGTAGTTAGAATTGCCTCATAAAATAAGATTTATTATTAGATAAAGGAGTATTTCATAATATTCTGACTAAAGATGGAAGAGAACTGATTAGAAAGGGAGCAAAAGAATGGAAACCACAATTTTTGTAGATCAGATTGGATATCGTAGTGACATGGAAAAGATAGCTGCAGTTTTAAGCGATGAAACGGTTTTTCGAGTTATAGATATGTCCAGTCGTAGTGTTGTATTAGAAGGAGTATTATCACAGGAAAGACGGGATTTATCCTCTGATTACCTAATTAGACAAGCGGATTTTGGTGTGATTACAACACCTGGAATATATCAGATTCAAGTAGGCGAAACGTTATCTTATCCATTTGCGATAAGTCAAAATCCATATAAAGAAGTTAAAAATGCAATGATAAAATCCTATTATTATCAACGCTGTGGTTGTGAGCTAACAAACGAATATGCAGGTGAGTATAAACATGCAATATGTCATAATACCTTGGCGCACTATATAGATGATCATTCAAAAACTTTTGAAGTAAGTGGCGGCTGGCATGATGCTGGAGATTATGGACGCTATATTGTAGCGGCAGCTACCGCTCTAGGACATATGCTGTATGCGTACGAGATATTCCCTGAGAAGTTTACAGAGAGAATTACAATCCCTGGTGATGACAAGTATCCAGATTTGTTAAAGGAATGTCTTTATGAACTGGAATGGATGTTGAAAATGCAGTTTGAGGATGGAAGTGTATCTCATAAAGTCACAACAAGACATTTTTGTGGAATGATAATGCCAGAAGAGGATACCGAGGAGTTGGTGTTATTAGGTGCTAGTACCAATGCTACGGCAACGTTTGTAGCAAGTATGTGTCTTGCTTCAAGAATCTATCAACCTTTTGATAACGAACTTGCATCAACTTTTGCGAGCGCAGCTAAAAAAGCAATGGATTGGTTAACAGCTAACCCTAAATTTATTGAATTTAAAAATCCTGCTAATGTTACGACGGGTGCCTATGGAGATAACTTCCCAAATGATGAACTGTTTTGGGCAAACCTAGAGATGTATCGGTTAACAAAGGAAAAAAGATATCTTGATGAGGGTAAGTCTTGGTTTAGTAATGTGGATGTAACCAAATTTGGATGGGGTGATGTAGGCGGTTTTGGAAGTCTTACTTATCTGTTGGAGACTAATTTTGGTGAGGACAAGTTTTCTCATATACTGAAAAATGCATACCTTGCTAAAGCGCTTGAATTAAGTACCAATGTCAGAGACAGCGGATTTAAAACAGCACTTCGTTATAATGAATACCGTTGGGGAAGTAATATGGATCTTGCAAACTATGGTATTGTGTTATTAGTTGCCCATAGAATTAATAACAAACTTGGGTATGAAGAGATGGCACTTCACCAGCTTCACTACCTACTAGGTAAAAACCCACTCGGATTAAGTTTTGTAACCGGTTATGGTACGAAAGCAATGTCAAACCCACATCATCGACCTTCTGTAGCGGATGATGTCGAGGCCTGTGTTCCTGGGCTGGTATCTGGAGGTCCTGAACGATACCGTATTGACCCACATGTAAAACAGAGCCTACCAGAGAATACACCACCAGCATTATGTTTTTGTGATCATGAAAACAGTTATTCTACCAATGAAGTAGCGATATACTGGAATTCTTGTGCTATTTTCTTGGCAGCTTACTTTGATTAGTAAAGAGAAAACAATGGATAAAAAAACAATACAAAGCAGTATTATGCTGACCCTGACAGCTTTTATCTGGGGAGTAGCATTTGTAGCACAGAGTGTTGGGATGGATTATGTTGGGCCGTTTACATTTAATACGGTTCGTTCCTTCCTTGGAGGAATGGTCCTAATACCATGTATATTATTATTTAGTAATAATAAAAAAACAAGTGGAACAGTTGCTAAGCAATCTATTAATAATAAATTATTATCAGGTTTTTATGATAAAAAGCTTATAATTGGTGGTATTAGTTGTGGAGTAATCTTATTTTTAGCCAGTACATTACAACAGTTTGGTTTAATAGAGACGACTCCGGGAAAAGCTGGTTTTATTACTGCGTTATATATTCTGATTGTACCGTTACTTGGACTGTTTTTAAAACGAAGGGTTTCAATCAAGGTTTGGATTGGAGTCGGCATTGCCATTATAGGCATGTATTTTCTATGCATTAACGAGGGATTTACGATTGCAAAGGGAGATATTTTATTAATCTTATGTGCAATAATTTTCTCAGGACATATTCTTGTAATCGACCATTTTTCTCCATTTGTAGATGGTGTAAAAATGTCCTGTATTCAGTTTTTGGTATGTGGTGTTTTAGGATTACCATTTATGCTGATTATAGAGCAACCTCTGATTGGAGATATTATTAATGCCTGGCAGCCAATTCTTTACGCAGGTGTTTTATCCTGTGGGGTGGCTTATACTTTACAGATTATTGGTCAGAAAAATATGAATCCGGTCATTGCATCATTAATTCTGAGTCTAGAGTCGGTCTTTGCAACGGTAGCCGGCTGGTTAATTCTTGGCGATACACTAAGTAGACGTGAGATCCTGGGGTGTATGCTAGTTTTTGCTGCAATCATTTTAGCGCAGTTACCAGAAAGAAAGAATATACTTGCTAAATTTGATTCTTAAGTTTAAGTGATAGAATAAGTGAAATATTAAAGTCACATAATTGTTTATGAACTGCTTAGGTCTGGTTGACTAAGAGAGGTTCGTTGAGCAGTTTATGTGACTTTTTTGAATGTTATGGACGTGTCTCGCATACATTGAAGTAGAAATATATAACTTGGAGGATTAACTATGGAAATGAGACAATGTGAACAAGGCGGACACTATTACGATGCATCCATCCATGCTACCTGTCCTTATTGCGCTAGTGCAGCAGGATATCCTTATAATAATGGTACACAGCAGGAGGGAGTCGCTTCGGCAAAACCAAACCCAGCATTAAACAGTCAATCAGTTGGTAGTCAGGCAGTATTAACAAAACCGCAAAGTGCCAGTCCTGATGCCAAAACAGTTTCCATGTTCGCATCAATGCCTTCCCAGGGAGTTGATGGAAGAACAATTGCGATTATTCAGAAAGACATGGGAATCGATCCTGTGGTAGGGTGGCTGGTATGTATTCGTGGCAATGAAAAAGGGCGTGATTATCGTATACATAGCGACAATAATTTTATTGGACGCAGTGAGAAGATGGACGTTTGCGTTCGTGGAGATGAAACAATCAGTAGAGAGAATCATGCCATAATTAGTTTTGATATTCGGGATAAAGTGTATTATTTTTCACCAGGTGATGGACGCAGTATTGTCCGTGTAAATGGAAGAGCTATTTTCCAGACTACAGTGCTTGAAGCATACGATATTATTGAAATTGGTCGAACCTGTTTGATGTTTGTACCATTGTGTGGAGAAAGGTTTGAGTGGACGAGGGAGGTTTGAGTAGATGTCAATACAACCTACGAGTCAGGAAACTGCCTTAACCAAAGTTGAGATAGCAAGAGAGGATACCAAATTGATTGTTCCGATTGATGAAACACTTCAGGAAGCAATCAAACAGGGAATAAAGGAAGTAACAGAAACGAAAAGCCTAATAGAAGCAAAACCACCTGTTACTGTATCGGTTGAGGAAGTAGCACCTCCTAAAATAGAGGAAGGCGCGAATGACCCGTTTTTAGTTGGTAAAGTGCATCATATTGGTGGTAGGGAGAGTCAGCAGGATTCTTTTGGCATTAGTAACATGAAGAATCAGATGATTGCACAAACCAAGGGTATCCTGTCTGTGGTTGCCGATGGCATGGGAGGCTTATCAAGAGGAGCAGAGATTAGCAGTTTGGTCACAGTGTCAATGCTTAGATATTTTCATGAGCATATTTTTCGAGAAAAGTATGATATGGAAATGTTGAAAATGCTTTATCGGGCAAATGACGAAGTGAATCATTTGCTAGGGGAAAAAGGAGTTGGAAAGAGTGGAACTACTGTAGTTGCCGCGATGATAAAGAAGGAGATGCTGTATTTCATTGGTGTGGGAGATAGTAGACTCTATTTATTCCGTAATGGAACATTGCTAAAACTTAATAGAGAACATGTTTATTCAAGGCAATTAGACGAAAAGGCAGCTAGAGGAGATATCTTATTGAGTGAAGCCAGATTTCATCCAATGAGATATGCATTAACCAGTTTTCTTGGAATTGGAGATCTAGATGAGATAGACCGAAATACCGAGGGAATTAAATTAACTAAGAAAGATCGAATTCTACTAATGACAGATGGAATATATGGTGCACTTTCTGAGGAAGAAATTATTAAGTGCATGCTAGAGACTCCGAAAGAGAGTGCAGCGTGTATGGAGCGAATGATCTTAAATAAAAATAAAACCGGGCAAGATAATTTTACCTGCATCATTTTGGAGTATCGCGAGGAGAACGAGCCAAGCCAATGACTTTCAATGATAATGTGGGAGAAAAGGGGGAAAAAATGAAATCAAGATGGAAGAGATTACTGACTGGAAGTCTGATTCTCCTGCTATCAGGCAGTTTATCTGTTGTGTCCCGCGCTGTCGAACCACTCGTTGTTGATATAGAAGGAATAACGGTAGATCAAAAAGAGATGTCAATCTATGTTAATCATAACGCATTGGAACTTGCGAGTGACAAGGAAGTCAGTTATCAGGTATTCTTAAATGATACAGCATTTACGGTTAAGGATAAGAGAGCAATTGAAGCGAGTAAAGAGAAAATCTCCTATCTTGTTCTGGCCGATGTGTCAGGTTCCATGAGTGAAGAGTCAATCGAACAGATTAAGTCAATTTTATCAGAGATGGCTGCAAAGATTGGGGATATGGACCAGGTATGTTTAATAGAACTAGGCGATAACGCTTATGTAGAGAACTTCATCCAAGGAAAAGATAAGCTACTTCAAAAAGTACATAAGATTCAGAAGAGGCAGGAGGATACTAACCTCTATTATGGCATTGATAAAGCATTGGAGATCCTTAATACTAGTACCCATTGTGATGTAAAGAAGTGTTTGGTCGTATTGTCCGATGGGATGGATGATCAAGTGACAGGTATTACAAAGGAGGAGGTAATTAGAAAGATCGAAAAATATAATCTTCCTGTTTATACGGTAGGCATGCTCAGTGCTGATCCTTCCCAGTTGCGTATTGATAAAGCAAAGGAACTTGGTAGTTTTGCACGATTAACAATTATGGGTGAACACTATACGATTAATGAGAGCGATAAGAAGGCGGATGTTGTTGCTGATAATATTATTAAGCGAATGTCTGGGGGAGAAGTGCTAACGGTTGATGTGGCGGGTGTTACCTTGACAAAAGATCAAATGTATCTTCAAGTGGAGCTGAAAGTCGAAGGCGAGGCTTCTGCAACGGATGGATATTATTTTGCATCGTCTAGGTTATCGAGTGCAGCTAATGATAAACAGGCAGATGGGATAAAAGCAGAGGAAAGTACAACAGAGCAAGATCAATCAAAGTCAAACGATTATTCGTTTCCTGAGCTTGTGGTAATGATACTTTGCAGCTTATTAATATTATTTATTTTTGTCTCCTATCTGGTTGGTATCATTCGAAAACGCCGTAATGAGAGAAAGATGGAGGAATTATATCAAGACCAGGAGGAATTAAACCAGAGTGAGATATCAGAAAATAAGGATAGTGCTTGTAACCTGAATCAATCAGACAATCTTACATCCATGGAACGTGATAAGGAAGTGTCTAGAGAAGAAGGAAAGGAGCAGAGTTCGGAAAATAATATGGATTCAACAAGAGTTTTTAATCGAAGCGAATGGAATAAAGAGTCAATAGAGAAAAGCAAAGAAACTGAAGTAGTTAATAAAGCGAAGGAGAAAGATGAGCAGGTTGCGAAGGAGTCTGAAAAGGAAGGCGAAAAGAAAGAAGCCCCTGAAGAAAACTTAGAATCCCAGGAAGCAAGTAATATTACGGATTCTTCCACGGAGGAGGAGCAACAAAAAGAACTGACCATTATGGAGGCGGTACAAAGAATTGATAATACGGTTAATGAGAGAGAGCATAGCTCGCAACCGTATACGGTAGTTGCAGATGAGTATTTGACCATCCCTACAATTACACTAGTACTAACTAAAGTGGGCTTAGTTGAGGAAATGGTCTATCATCTTACCGTTCGAGGAGAAGTGATTATTGGGCGAAATTCAGCCAGATGTCATTTTTCAATACCAGAAGATGCCTTACTATCTTCAGTACATTGCTTAATTACCTATACAGGAAAGAAGTTATTACTGACCGACTTAAACAGCACCAATGGTACGTTTGTTAATGGTGTACCGATTGTGCAGCCATATGAAATATGCCAGGATGATATACTTTTAATTGGCTCCAATGATTATCGAATTAACTGGTGAAGATTTTTTATGAGCGTTGACACTGTTTAATGGATTTGGTATCATAGCACCAAAGAAAGGAGTTGCAAAAAATGCCAAGGTTAAATGAGAACTATTTAAAGCTTAAAGATAATTACCTGTTCGCAGAGATTGCGAAACGTGTTAATGCTTATATACAAGCAAATCCTGATAAACCAGTAATTCGTATGGGGATCGGCGATGTAACACGCCCATTAAGTCATAAAGTAATTGAGGGGTTACATGAAGGAGTAAACCATATGACAGATGCAAAAACCTTTAAGGGATATGCACCTGATTATGGATATGACTTCTTACGTGAGGCAATTCAAAGCTACTATAAGGAACATAATGCAGAGGTTGCGGTAGATGAAATCTTTGTAAGCGACGGTGCAAAAAGCGATACTGGTAATATTGGTGAATTATTTGATCGTGATAACGTTGTGTTAATTCCTGACCCAGTATATCCGGTTTACGTAGATACCAATATTATGGCAGGTAGAAAGGTAGAATACCTAGATGCGAATGCGTCAAATGATTTTCTCCCTATGCCTGATCAGTCAAAGCATGCTGATATCATCTATATCTGTTCACCAAATAATCCTACAGGGGCTGCTTATAATCGCGAGCAGTTAAAAGTGTGGGTGGATTATGCGATTGCTAATGAGGCTGTAATCTTATTTGATGCTGCTTATGAATGTTTTGTGGCGGATACTGACACTCCTCGTTCTATCTACGAAATTGAGGGTGCAAAAAAATGTGCGATTGAGTTCTGCTCCTTATCTAAAACAGCAGGATTTACCGGAACTCGTCTTGGATATACAGTAGTTCCAAACGAACTTAGCTTTACTACTAGTAGTGGTAATACAGTAAGCATGAATGCACTGTGGAGTCGCCGCCAGTCTACAAAATTAAACGGAGTAAGCTATATTGTACAACGTGGTGCAGCAGAAGTGTTTACCGAAGAAGGTATGGCTGAATGTAAGAAAAACATAGAGTACTATAAAGAAAATGCAAAAGTTATTGCAGCTTGCATGGAGAAAAAAGGGATTACCTATTTTGGTGGAAAAAATTCTCCTTATATCTGGTTTGAGTGTCCTAACGGGATGGAAAGCTGGGAATTTTTTGACCTAATGTTAAATAAAATTCAGGTAGTAGGAACCCCTGGTGCTGGATTTGGTAACAATGGTAAGTATTATTTCCGTCTAAGCAGCTTCAATACCTATGAAAATACGGTGGAAGCAATGAGAAGATTTGACGAAGCATTCTAGGATGCTTGATAAAAGGGACCTGCAGATTATGTTGCAGGTCCCTTGTTTATTCAATATAAAATATTAACGTACGGGTAATACAACCGTAAATGTTGTTGTCTCGTTTTTACTGGTAACAGCAATCGTTCCATGATGTGCCTTAACGATTTCTTTCGCAATTGCCAGCCCTAGCCCGGAGCCACCACTATTAGAGGAACGGGCACTGTCTAGCCTGAAAAACTTTTCAAAAATCATGTTTCGTTTTTCTTCTGGGATTTCTCTTCCTCTGTTGGTAAAGGTAATCACTACCTTTTCATGTTCCGGATAAGCCACTATTTTGATTATCGTATTTTCATAACTATAAGCGATAGCATTTTTTAAGATATTATTAAATACTCTTGCGAGTTTATCAGGGTCTGCAGATACGTATAAATCAGGCGTCACTTGAACTTCGGCCTTACGATTACAAGAGGCAAGCATAGGATAGAATTCATCTGCTAATTGCGCTAACATAAATTCCAGGTTCATTTTTTCCTTTTCTAGTGGAATGGTGGAAAGATTGAATCTGGTAATATCAAAGAATTCGTTAATGAGTTGTTCCAATCGATAAGCTTTATTCAGAGTAATCTTCGTGTATTTCGCTTTTTGCGCAATTGGCATGTCAGGCACTTCATCAAGGAGCGTTAGATAACCAATTATGGAAGCTAACGGAGTTTTGATATCATGAGCCAGATAGGCGATCAAATCATTTTTTCGCTGAATTTCAACCTGAGCTAGCTGCTCGTTTTTAATATTTTCCATTTTAATATGGTTAAGATTATTCTCTAATTGCTTAAACTGTTTATCAAGTATAATCATCGAATCATTTTTTAGAATCAGTTTATCCATCTGTTCCACAACATGAGCTAGTTTCTTCATAAAACGGTATTCAACGATTGCCCATCCAAAGAATTCAATAATCAATATCATAATGGACAGGGCTAATTCTTTGCGCGTTACAAACCATCTCGTAAGATTATAACCAACGGAACCTACCATAAGATCAGCAAAAAAGCCGTTAAAGGCATAGTCAAGCATTAAAAACAGCAAAAGCATGAGTACTAATATAGCAGAAGATACATACAGGTGTGTTAATACCAGCCTTCGTTTGAAATGATGCATAAATTTCTTATTCAACTTTATACCCCACTCCCCACACCGTCTTAATGTATTTCGGTTGTTCAGTGTTTTCGTTCATTTTCTCACGAAGGTGGCGAATGTGTACCATAATCGTATTGTTACTGTTACTAAAATATTTCTCACCCCAGATTTCCTGGAATAGACGATCAGCACTGATTACCTGACCTCGGTTTTTGCAAAGATACCAAAGAATTGAAAACTCGGTGGGAGTCAGATTGATATTTTCTTCATTCAATAGACACGTATGGGTTGTCTTATTTAGTACCAACCCTGAAAAACTAATAGTATCATCATTTTCTTCTAAATCGCTTTTACTATATTTATTTGCACGTCGAAGTTGTGCTTTTACTCTTGCAATTAATTCGAGTGGACGAAAGGGTTTTGTCACATAGTCATCAGCACCAAGAGTCAGACCGGTGATTTTATCTATCTCAGATTCTTTTGCAGTCAGCATAATGACCGGATACGTATATTTTTCTCTTATTTTCTGACAAATCGTAAACCCATCAATATCAGGAAGCATCACATCAAGGATGGCCATATCTAGTTTTTCATTTTCGATGCATTCTAGGGCATCCATACTCTGATAAAATTTGTAGACAATATAGTTTTCGTTTGTTAAGAAAAGTTCAACCAAGTCGGCAATTTCTTTTTCATCATCTAATACTAATATTTTCGCAGCCATTTTCGTACCCCATCAGATAGTTTGTATAGTTTTTCTTTGTCAATATGATAGCATTAGACGATATAGAATGTCAAATTTGAAGTGGCTTTTTCCTTGGAATAGATGTATTAAGAGGTAATTACATCCGTCAAATAATCAAGCCATTTTAGGCAGTATGTTTTGTTAAGGTGAACTCCGTCAGTTGAACCATCTGCTGGAAGGAATTTGTGGTCATCGAAAACCGGCGTATTAATATCCAGATAGGAAATGCCTTGTTCCGTGCACATTAATTCAATTGCCTGAGTGAACTGATCAATTCGTTTGTTGTTATAGATAGGGTCAGATTCCGATTTCTCTTTGCTGACGTATAATATGGATTGAACGTATATCGTTGCTTCTGGCTGGATGGTTTTGATTGCAGATATTAATTCTTTATATTTACTAATAAAAGCATTCAGATTAGGCCAGCCAAGTTCGTTGATGCCGAACATGATAAACACTTTTTGATATTGTTTCTCCTTTAGCTTTTCCATAACGGTAACCTTGGCACCATCCTTGGAATCAATACATTCTTTGCTAAAGCAGTCTCTTACATTAAGACCGCGGTATGTAATGAAATCAGCACTTTTCAATCCTGTTTTCAGACTAAGACCTTCCGTTCTTGAGTCACCGATAAAGACGCTGTCAGAAAAAAGAACGGTGGGATTACTGATTATCGGAGGCTGTTCAGGAGTGGTCTCATGAGTAGCATCTTCAGTTGGCGGGCTCACTGTTTTGGCAGGCTTACGTGGAGGAGTGGTAGTGACAGGTTTTGAGGTTTTTGCCGGGACCAAAGAAAGATAGTTATCATTTGGAAAGTTCTTAGGAGTATCCCACCAGCTGGTATGTAAGTAGGCGAAGATAACGACAGAAAAAATCAGGCTAAGAGACATACTACCTATCATTACTTTATGTACTAATCTTGACTTATTATGGTTAATATCGTTATTTTTCACGGTAATTCCTCTTTCTTTTGTTCTACAATAATAGTATACGCTTTATCAAAAAAATGGGTATAAAATATATTAAATATCTATACAGTTCTATTAAGAATATGTTATAAATGTATTACATTATTCTGGATATAAAATATACTATGATTACATAGAAAGGCAGGGGATGACTTATGAAGATAGTAGCATTAGAAGAAGAATGTCTAGGCCATGACGTTACACTTGAGGGACTGAATAAATTAGGCTCGCTCACCTCCTATAAAGTAACAGCAAGGGAGGAAATCGCTACTCGGTTGAAGGAAGCGGATGTGGCGATTATTAATCGATGTGTGATGACAAAAGAGACGATTGACGAATGCAAGAACCTAAAGTTAGTCTGTATTACAGGTACTGGAACAGATATGATTGATCTGCCTTATGTTAAGGAAAGAGGGTTGGCAGTTTGCAATGTCAGAGGGTATTCTACGCAGTCCGTGGCGCAGCATACATTTGCAATGTTATTCTATCTGCTTGAACATATGCATTATTATGACACATTTGTAAAAGAAGGAAACTATGTCTGGGAAGTAAAGCAGGATTACAGAGAACATCGATTTATGCAATTATCAGGTAAGACGTTTGGAATCTGTGGACTTGGTGCAATTGGGAAACGGGTGGCTGAGATTGCTAAGGTGTTTGGATGTCGGATTATCTATTATTCCACCTCAGGGAAAAACGCGAATGAAGATTATGAGAGGGTAGACTTTGAAACCTTATTAAGAGAGTCTGATGTACTTAGCGTGCATGCGCCACTGACTGAGGAATCGAAAGGGCTGTTTGGGTATCAGCAATTTTGTCAGATGAAACCAACTGCAATCTTTTTGAATCTTGGAAGAGGGGCAATCGTTAAAGAAGAGGATTTGGCTAGAGCATTGATGGAAGATAAAATTATGGCAGCAGGACTGGATGTGCTAATCAAGGAGCCAATGACAAAAGAGTCTCCATTTTTCAATATAAAAGATAGTACGAAGCTTTTAATTACTCCTCATATTGCCTGGTCAAGCAGGGAAGCTAGGCAGCAGGTAATAGATGAAATTTGCTTAAATATCGAAGCATTCTTTGAAGGAACGGGGAGAAATCTTCTTTAATTACATTAAACTTAATAGCGCCCTTTTCTTGTTAGTGATATATATCGTAAACAAGAAAAGGGCGCCTAATTTATAATCTGCATTAAGCTTCGAATACTGTTCCGGTTTTTCCTTTGACAGCATCCTTTGCTTTATGTAGATTCGCAATGATTGCTTTATGTTTTGGGTCTAATGCTACAAAACTTGCCGCAGCCTGTACTTTAGGTAACATAGAGCCGCTTGTAAAGTGGCCTTCATCAATGTAAGTATAGGTTTCTTCCAGTGTCATCGTATTAAGTGGAGTCTGCTCATCCGTTCCAAAGTTTAAGCAGACATTGTCTACTCCGGTTAAAAATAATAATAAATCTGCATCCAGTAGTTCGGCTAGCTTGGCACTTGCGAGGTCCTTCTCAATGATTGCACTCGCACCTTTTAAGCGTGCCCCTTGTTGTAAAACTGGAATACCACCGCCTCCACAGGCAATGACAATTTGACCGGCGGTAAGTAATGCTTTTATAGCATCTAGTTCATAGATGTCAATTGGTTTTGGAGAAGCAATAATACGGCGATAGCCTTTTCCTTCTTCGTACGCAACATAATTTCCTTTTTTCTCTTCTTCTTTTGCTTCCTCTGCAGTTAGATAACGGCCAATCACCTTAGTAGGTTTGTGGAATGCTTCATCAAAAGGTTCTACACGCACCTGCGTAATTATCGTAGAGACCTGCTTATAGACTCCACGGTTTAATAACTCAGTACGAATGGCATTTTGTAAGTCAAATCCGATATAGCCTTGGCTCATCGCACTGCAAAGTGACAACGGAGCTACGGTATATTCGCCATTGGCTTTACTAAAGTCGGACATAGCCGTTTGAATCATACCCATTTGAGGTGCATTACTATGAGTAATCACAATATTATATTTTTCTTCCACCAGATCAGCAATGGCAACGGCGGCTTTTTTTACTGCCTCTTTTTGATCAGGGAAAATGGTTCCAAAGGCACTATGTCCAAGTGCTACAACAATCGTTTTATTTTCCATCAATATTCCTCGTTTCTATAGAGTTTCATCATGGTTCTATGATAACATATCAAAGTTTCAAGTCAACCGGTTTAGGAGACAGATAATAGAAAATTGTAGACAAAGCTTTCAGGTAAATATAATAAAACACATCATTGAGTTTAACAATGTACATTCTAATTCTGAATGTGGTAACTATAATAGATAAGTACGATTAGTATTTAAGTAAGTGAAGTAGTGCAAAAGTACTTACATTATTAGGAGGATTTTTTATGACAGCAATGCAATGGTTTTTTTCTTTTTTAAAGAAATATAGAGTCAAAATGTCCATCGCAATGGTATTTGTCGCTATTTCATGTGGGGTAGCGGTAGTAAATCCTATTGTTTCAGGGATAGTAGTTGACGATGTAATTAAAGGGGGAAAAACAGAAATACTATGGATCTGCATTATCACATTGATTAGTACAACGTTGATAAGATCCGTATTAAGATATTCTTATCTCTATTTATTTGAACGATCCTCCCAGGATCTTTTGTATACTATGAGAGAAAGCGTATACAAAAAGTTAATGGCACAAGACTTTCACTTCTTTAACCGTAACCGTACTGGAGATTTGATGTCTAGACAGACCGGAGATATGGATGCAATAAGACACTTTGTTGCCTTTGTAATTTACAACATTTTTGAAAATGCACTATTATTCGTGCTAGCAGTAGTCATGATTTTTACCGTTGAGTGGCGTTTGGCACTCGCGATGTTTGTCGTGATTCCAATAACGGCTTTTGTCACTTACAAACAGCTTGTGTCAATTAAGCCGGCTTTTCATAATATTAGAAAACAATTTTCTAGTCTTAATACATTTGTTCAGGAAAATGTCAGTGGGAATCGTGTTGTAAAGGCGTTTGCAAAAGAGGATTACGAAATCCAGAAATTTAACGTGGAAAATGATGCGTTTCGTGAGGCTGAATTAAAAGCAACTAAGATTTGGGAGAAGTATGTACCAATATTTGAATTTTTAAGTAATAGTATGACCCTGGTACTTTATGTGGTGGGTGGATTAATGGTAATTGGCGACTACATTAGTGTTGGTGGTCTGGTTACTATTAGTGGGTATCTATGGATGCTTAACAATCCACTTCGTTTTGCAGGATGGTTAGCCAATGATTATCAAAGATTTGTTACTAGTGTTGAAAAAATCTATACAACATATTCGGAAGAACCAAACATTAAGCAGCCAACTCATCCAGTGAAAAAGAGAAAAATAAGCGCCAATATAGAGTTTAAGCATGTAAATTACGTAGCGGAAGATGATGTAATCTTGCAGGATATTAATTTCACGATAAAACCGGGTCAAACAGTAGGTATTATCGGTGCTACAGGCAGTGGTAAGTCGACGTTAATGAATCTGTTATGTCGTTTTTATGATGTAACGGATGGCGAAATCCTTATGGATGGAATTAATGTCAAAGACATGGAACTATTCTCACTTCGTGATAACATAGGAATGGCAATGCAGGATGTGTTTTTATTCTCTGATACCGTAGAAGGAAATATTGCATACGGAAAGCCAGATGCTACGTTTGAAGAGGTTAAGAAAGCAGCGCAGATTGCAAATGCGGATGAATTCATTCAGGCTATGCCTGAGGGTTATGATACAATTGTCGGCGAACGTGGCGTTGGCTTAAGTGGCGGACAAAAGCAAAGAATTAGTTTGGCAAGAGCATTACTAAAAGATCCATCTATTGTAATCTTAGATGATACAACCTCAGCGGTGGATATGGAAACAGAGCATAATATTCAGGCCGAGCTAAAATCAATTGGTAATAATCGTACAGTTTTCATTATTGCACACCGTATTTCATCTATCATTGAAGCAGATCAGATTATTGTTCTTGATAATGGACGTATCATAGAAAGTGGTAATCATCAGGAATTGATGAAGAAGAATGGTTACTACAGTACAGTATTTAATCATCAGTATGGCGAGTTTGATCATCTACTGAATAAGAAAAAAGGGGGGAGATAAGGATGGCACGTAATAAATATGACATCGATGAAACACTGGAGACCTCATTCAACCTCGAACAGTTAAAGCGATTATATCATTATATCCGACCATTTAAAAAAGAGCTTTTGTTTACAATTATGCTGATGGTAATCAGTAGTGCCTTAGGAATGCTCACTCCAAGAATCTTAATGGAGGTTCTTGATAATTATATTCCTAATAAAGATGTGCGCGGTCTGATTACGATGGGTGTTGTTTTATTAGTAATTAATATTATTGTTGCAATAAACTTAAGACTTCGTATTCACACTATGGCAAGACTCGGACAGGGAGTCATTCACAAGATAAGATATGATATATTTGAACATCTTCAAAGACTACCATTTTCTTATTACGACGAACGACCACATGGCAAAATTCAGGTACGTGTTGTTAACTATGTAAATAGTTTGAGTGATTTATTATCCAATGGTATTGTCAATACGATTACTGACTTGTTCAGTTTGTTTTTTATCGTAGGCTTTATGTTCTACATCAATGTTAAACTGACCATCGTATGTCTATGCGGGCTACCACTTTTAATGACCCTCATTTTCGTTATCAAAAGAAAGCAACGTGTAGCGTGGCAGATTAGTAGTAATAAAACAAGTAACCTGAATGCTTATATCGCAGAAAGTATCAATGGAATCCGAGTTACACAGAGTTTTGTTAGAGAACGTGAAAACATGAAGATTTTTAACAGCTTGAGTAGTAACTATAGTGATGCCTGGATGAATGCGGTCAAATATAACTTCTTGTTCTGGCCAGCGATTGATAATATTAGTACTTGGACGTACTGCGCTGTTTTTGTGCTGGGTATTCACTGGATGAACCAAGGTGGAAATGGTATAACAATTGGTGTATTAATTGCATTTACTGGATATATTGGACGTTTCTGGGCACCAATTAACACGCTGGCAAGCTTTTATAATTCGTTATTAACTGCCATCTCTTATATGGAGCGTATCTTTGAAACGATTGACGAACCAATCACTGTAAAGGACAGAGAAGACGCTACTTTAATGCCAAAAATTGAAGGAAAAGTTGAATTTAAGGATGTTGTATTCCAGTATGAGGATGGCATTAATGTATTGAATGGAGTGAGTTTTACGGCTAACATCGGGGAATCTTTTGCTATCGTTGGTCCTACCGGTGCAGGTAAAACAACGATTATTAACTTAATTAGTCGTTTCTATAACATCAAATCTGGTGAAATATTAATTGATGGGGTTGATATTAATTCCGTTACAATCGCATCACTACGTAAGCAAATGGGCGTAATGCTTCAAGATAGTTTCATTTTCTCTGGTACGATAAAGGATAATATTCGATATGGTAATAGAGAAGCAACGGATGAAGAAGTGATACGTGCAGCAAAAACAGTATGTGCACATGACTTTATCATGGATATGGAAAATGGTTACGATACAGAAGTTAATGAGCGAGGTAGCCGTTTATCTGCAGGACAGCGACAGTTAATCTCTTTTGCAAGAGCATTGCTAGCTGACCCGAGAATCTTAATCTTAGATGAAGCAACCTCAAGTATTGATACCGAAACTGAGATATTATTGCAAAAAGGGTTGCAGGAACTTCTGAAAGGAAGAACTTCATTTATTATAGCACATCGTCTTTCAACGATTAAGAACAGTTCGAAAATCATGTATATCGATCAAGGTCAGATTCTGGAAATGGGAAGCCATGATGAATTAATGAAGATAAAAGGGAAGTATTATGAACTATATCTTTCTCAGTACTCTTTTCTAGATAAATAAAGCAAATTCTAAACTAGGAATGAATGAATATTACTTGTAAAATATGGTAAAACCTATATAATAGAATTATAGTTTGGAGTGAAATCCAGGGGAGAGAGTAAAGACGATTCCCTGGATTGTCCTGTATAATTGGAAGGCGAGGTATACCATGAAAAAACGTATTAGTTTTATTCTAGTATTCATGCTAATGATAATTTGTTTACCTGGATGTCAGAATTCAAATAAAAAACAATCCGAGGCCTTTGGCGATTTTTTTAAGAACACGAATGAACCGACAATAGAAGTAGTAAAGAGTGAATCTCCTACAGCAACCCCTACAATAGCTCCTGCTCAAAAAATTGCTGGGGAACCAGTGAATGAGTGGGGAACAGCATATTCGATGACATCACTATTTTATAAGCAGCCTTACAGTGTTGAGACAGTAGCTTTTTATGACGATAGTACGGTTGTAGTAAATGGTTTTGATTATAGTAGTGTAAAGCAGTGTATTCGACTTGTTGATATCTATACCGGAAAGGTAAAGGCTGAGCGGTTGATAGACAATTCCGGATATTCTACTGCGGTACGGGTTTGTGCAAATGGCAATCTTATACTAAGCGGATACGAAGGAAATACTTCAGTGGTACTTGATGGAACGTTAAAAGACGTCTACTCCACGAGTACTAATGAGCTCTATTATTCCATGGTGTTTAGTAAAGATGGTAATTATATGTATTACATTAATGGTGAGAATGAGAATTTATTTTGTTATGACTTTAAGGCGAAGACGGATACCTTAATTGCTAAGAAGCCAGAACATCTAAACAGCTTTTCGTTTAATAGTATTACAGATGATGGACAGCATTTATTAGGATTTTACTATGATAAAGAAGATAACTATGGAAGTGTAATTTTGACTATTCAGGGGAAAGAACCACCGATTATAGAGTACTATGAGACTGGGATGGATAATCTGTTGATTAGTGGTAATCAGTTTTATGTAACCAGTTATGAATATAATAGACGTGGCACCTTTGACTTATATGAACTAGGAAAACCAAACATCAGTAAACATTTTATCTTAGATTCGAAAGAAGAGCATGATAATTATGTATATGATGCTACCCATTCGATAGTGCTTTCCCAGCGTACAAACACCTTATATGATGACAAAGAGGAAGCATTCCGCGTAAAACTTTATGATATGGAGCGGGCAGATGCCATAAAAGAATTAACATTAGATAAGGCCACGCTCAAACGTTTAATGCAAATTGGAGAAGTGGGCAAATCCGATGTAGAGGATAATTATAAGTTTTCTATGTCTGGAGGAATGTTAACAGCAAGTAATATATCACCGGATGGTACCAAAGCACTTATTCATATTAGTATCGGAGAACAGGATGAGATTATTCTCTGGGAATTTGAAAAACAGGAAGAACAGATTGTAGCAAGTGAAGAAAATCGTATCGCGGCATTTAAGCAAGACCGCATATCAGAACATACAAATAATGAAAAACGAGATGAATTGCAGGAAAAGTATGGGTTAACAATATTTCTACGTAATGAGGCAGTTAAGTATTTCCCTGACTTTGCAGTAAATCCTTTGCTGGATGAAGAAATTATCGCAAAATCGTTAGAATCGTTACAAAATGTCTTATCAAGATATCCAGACGGTTTCTTTTATGGATTTAATTATGGCAGCGTGAAAGGAATGCAGGTATATCTATGTAGTACACTTGTACAGGGAAGCGAACAGGGAATTAGTAACCCTGGAGGCTTTGCACTCCAATGGAAAGATTATCAGGTAATCGTATTGGATTCAAGTTCTGGAACTATCGATTATACCTTTAATCATGAGGTTATGCACGGCATCGATAATAAAATTAGTGATATGTTATCTACTAGTCAGATTACTTATGATGAGTATAACGAATACGAGACCTATAATCCAAAGGGGTTTACGTATCATTATGCTTATGTGGATGAAAATGGTGGTGAATTTATGGATGATACCAAATACACCGATGTTGATCCAAAAAGTGTCGATAATCCTAATAATATTTATTTCATTGATTATTATTCCAAAACCTTTGTTATCGAAGATCGTGCGAGAGTATTCGAATATATTATGGGAGAAGCAGATTATCTGAAAGATGCTTACAAAAGCGAACATATTCAGAAAAAAGCTAATTGGATATTTGACATGATTCGTAAGGCGTGGCCGGAGATTCCTAAAACTCAAGAGTTATACTGGGAAGCAAGACTTGATATGGTAATGCCTGTTGTAAATTAACTGACTTACGTTGGTTATATAGTAATATGAATAAATGGATGAAATGTATATATAATATAAACTGAAAGCAAGCGGTAGGGTATGAGAGCATTGATCCTGCCGCTTGTTTATTATATTATGGAAATTATAGATTGACAACAAGAGTATAATTGTATACAATTATACAAAATGTTTTTAAGGAGAAGAAAAAGATGGAAAATCGTAGAGTTTATATGAACCCACAAAATAATCTGCTTCAGTTAGAAGAACATATGTATCCGTTAGTTGAGGTAGATTCCCCTAATGTTTTTCGTAACCTGTTTCCTTATGATGAAGTTCCTAAAATTGCATTCAATGATAGAATCGTGCCACACAATTTACCTAATGATATATGGATTACGGATACGACCTTTCGTGATGGTCAACAGTCCAGAGCTCCTTATACGACAGAGCAGATTGTAACAATGTTTGATTATTTACATAAGCTAGGAGGTCCGAACGGTTTAATTAGACAAAGCGAATTTTTCTTATACAGTAAGAAGGACCGGGATGCGGTTTACAAATGTATGGAACGTGGATATCGGTTTCCAGAGGTTACTTCCTGGATACGTGCAAGTAAGAAAGATTTTGAACTTGTAAAAGAACTGGGTATGAAAGAAACCGGAATATTGGTAAGCTGTTCTGACTACCATATTTTCTACAAAATGAAAATGACGAGACGTGAAGTTTTAAATCATTATTTGGGCGTAATCAGAGAGTGTCTGGAAACTGGAGTAAGTCCGAGATGCCATCTTGAAGATATTACAAGATCAGATATCTATGGATTTGTTATTCCATTCTGTCTTGAACTGATGAAATTATCCGAGGAATATAAGATACCAATTAAAATTCGAGCGTGTGATACGATGGGATATGGGGTAAACTATTCGGGTGCAGTAATTCCAAGATCAGTACAGGGAATTATCTATGGATTGCGTACTCATGCTGGCGTACCTAGTGAAATGATTGAGTGGCATGGGCATAATGACTTCTATAAAGCGGTTAGTAACTCAACAACTGCCTGGTTATATGGTGCCTGTGGGGTGAATTGTTCTCTTTTCGGTATTGGAGAACGTACTGGGAATACACCTCTTGAAGCAATGGTGTTTGAATATGCCCAACTCCGTGGTGATCTAAATGGAGCTGACACTACTGTAATTACTGAACTTGCTGAATATTACGAAAAAGAAATTGGCTACCGGATTCCTTCAAGAACTCCGTTTGTAGGACGCAATTTTAATGTTACCAGAGCGGGAATTCATGCGGATGGTTTATTAAAAAATGAAGAAATATATAATATATTTGATACCGAAAAATTCTTAAATCGTCCAGTATTAGTAGCAGTATCTAATACTTCTGGCTTAGCGGGGATTGCACACTGGATCAATACTTACTATAAATTAAAGGGTAATAAACGAGTGAATAAGAATGATGCCGTAGTAATCCGGATTAAAAACTGGGTAGACGAAGAATATGAATCCGGACGTGTTACAGTAATTACCGATGATGAACTAATTGGCCTGATTAAGGATGCATGCACGAGGTTAGAGATTCCATATTATGGTGAGTAATAGTGAAGTCAGGAATTGCAATTGCCTTTACTAACTCTTTATGTTACACTATATGGTAAAGTTTGAAATTAAACAAAGCATGGAGGGAAAAACGATGTATACATCACAGATTGAAGCAGCAAAAGAGAAATTTGGTAAATTATTAGAAAAGCAATTACTTCGAGTTGATAATATGAAAGCTCAAGGTGATTTTTTGGACTATAAATCTCTCGATAAATTAATTATCGGCGTTTGTGGAGGTGACGGAATCGGTCCTGCCATTACTGCTCAGGCGCAAAGAATTTTAGAGTATTTATTGGCGGAGGATGTCAAAGCTGGTAAGGTAGAGTTTAGAGTAATTGATGGATTAACGATTGAACGTCGTGCGGCTGAAATGGCTGCAATTCCTGAGGATGTTTTAAATGAATTAAAAGAATGTCATGTTATTTTAAAAGGACCTACTACAACGCCTAGAAAAGGTGATGAATGGCCAAACGTTGAAAGTGCGAACGTGGCTATGAGAAAAGAACTTGATTTATTTGCGAATGTAAGACCGGTACGTATTCCAGAACAAGGAATTGATTGGACCTTCTATCGTGAAAATACAGAAGGTGGATACGCAGCTGGAAAAGACGGAATCAATGTAACAGAAGATTTGGGCATTGATTTTACAGTAGTTACAAGTCAAGGATGCGACAGAATCATTACAGCAGCGTTTGAATTTGCCAAAGCAAATGGTAAAAAACGCGTTACAGCAGTAACGAAAGCTAATATTATCAAAACCACTGATGGTAAATTCTTAGATGCCTTCTACCGGATTGCAAAAGAATATCCAGATATTCAAGCGGATGACTGGTATATTGATATTATGACGGCTAAACTAGTAGATGAGAAGAGAAGAACAGATTTTCAGGTGATGGTGCTACCGAACCTTTATGGAGACATACTGACCGACGAGGCAGCAGAATTCCAAGGCGGTGTTGGAACAGCAGGAAGTGCGAATATTGGAAAACGATATTCGATGTTTGAAGCAATTCATGGTTCTGCGCCAAGAATGGTATTAGAAGGAAGAGATATTTATGCGGATCCATGTAGTGTAATTCGTGCTGGTGCTATGTTATTAGCGCACATTGGATATACACAAGAAGCAGATAAGTTATACAAAGCTCTTGATATCTGTACTATTACTGAGAAAAAATATGTGATGACTGGTAGAGCAACTGGGGCAACGGGAGCACAGTTTGCTGATTACATCATGGAAACGATATCGAAATTATAATTAGGAGGCATATCGCCTTGGAACGTTTGGATTTAGCTAAGGAAACATCAGATAAATATTCATTGCGTGGTCGTGTGTTTCATAAAATACGGGAAGATATTTTGTCCGGCAAATATGAAAAAAACATGGAGCTTAGAGAGAATTCCTTGGCATTAGAGCTAGGAGTCAGCAGGACTCCTGTCAGAGAGGCATTAAGACAGTTAGAGTTAGAAGGTTTAGTCAGTATTGTGCCAAACAAAGGGGCAGTAGTGACTGGACTTTCCGGAAAAGATATGGAGGATATCTATATCATTCGGTCATATTTGGAAGGATTATGTGCCAAATGGGCTTGCCGGTATATAACAAAAGAACAGATGGATGAACTGGAGGAAATTCAATATTTATTTGAGTTTCATACAAGAAAAGAACACTATGAACAGTTAGTTGAGTTAGACAACAGGTTTCATGATATCATATATGAAGCATGTAATAGTCGGATGTTAGAGCATGTATTAACCGACTATCACCATTACGTACAAAGGATAAGAAAAGTCAGTCTTTCCAATGATGAAAGGGCACAGTGCTGCATTGTAGAGCATAGTGCAATTTTGGAAGCACTAAAGGTAAGAGATGAAGTGAAAGCCGAAGAGTTAGCACATAGGCATATTCTTTCAACAATTCAGAATATATCGAAAAAAGGATTAGATAGCTTTTTTAGATAAAAGTAGTCTCAAAAACCGGAGGAATCTTATGAAACGAAGCATCGCATATCTATTACTTACCTTGATAATGTTTATTTTTGTGGCATGTAAGAACACGAATTATGATGAACCATCACAGCTAAATCCAAGCCCTTCTGTAAATATGCTACCTGATAGTCAGAAACCTCTAGAGGATTCTGAGATCAACTCGATGAATGTTGTCGGTAATCCATCGGTTGCTTATATCACTTATCCAAAAGAGGATTTTAGTGGTGTAATTACTGAGAAGGTTAAGCTAGGAGAAAAGAACACTTCTTTTCTTGAGGAGTTGATTGCAAGAGGAGTATTGTTAGAAGGAACAAAAATACTATCCTGCAATTTCTTAGAGGATAACATGATAGTAAATCTATCTGCCGAATTTCAGGAATTACTGGATGTACAGGGAAGCAGTGGAGAAGTAATGGTGATAGGATGTCTTGTAAATAGTATTCTTGATACGTATGCAGCAGATAATGTCAGTCTTTTGGTGGAAGGTAAAACGTTGCAATTAGGTCATGGAGAGTACCAAGGTAGTTATGGATTGTTTGATGTGAATGAACTTAAGTAAAAAATATACTGGAGGAGTCAGACTTAATAACCTGGCTCTTTTTTGTGTTATAAGAAAATTCTTTACAACTCCCTATAACATAAAAAGTGCCCCTGAAACGTTAAAAAAACGTTACATAACATAGATTTATGATATAATAAGTTTGTACTAGTATAAGAAAGTGAGGCATAAATAATGATACGAGCAACAAACGACAATCAGTATTATGAACTAAACAATCCCATCCAACTTAAAAAGGCATCCGGGTTTTTATGGAATGAAAAAATGATGATCCAGATTACCTGCCGTGGATATGCGACAGCGCAGTTTATGCAGCCAGAGCCAGCTAAGTATTCGCATGCACCGAATCTTGAGATGAAAACTTTTATGCAGCCGGAGCAGCCATATTATGCTCATCATCCAGGAAGATTCGTTTTTGTAAAGGATGAAGAAAGTGGTGAAGCATTCTCAGCTCCTTATGAACCGATGCGAATTCTTCCTGAGGATTACTCTTTTTTGGTTGGAAAACATGATATTAAGTGGCGTATTGTTAAGAATGAAATAGAGATTGAGATGAGCATGAGCTTGCCAGTTGATGATGCAGTAGAGCTATGGGAAGTTAAGCTACGTAATCTATCAGATAAGAAGCGTAAAATTAGTATCTACCCTTATTTTACTGTAGGGTATATGTCATGGATGAACCAGTCTGGAGAATATGTGGACAATCTTCAAAGTATTGTCTGTTCCTCAGTTACACCTTATCAAAAGTATCATGAATATGATAAAATCAAAAATTTCTGTGATAAGACGTATCTAATTGGTGAGAAACAACCAGATTCTTACGAAGTAAACCATGAGGCATTCGAAGGGGAAGGTGGAATCACGAATCCATCAGGGATTAGGGAAGTGGAACTTTTAAAAGGAGATTCCAAATATGAGATGCCAGTTTGTGTTTTCCAATATAGAGTCGAGTTAGAACCAAATGACGAAGCAACATATCGCTTTTTATTTGGAGCAGCGAATAATGAATTACAGATACAAGATATACGTAAGAAATATTTTCTTAATACAGATCACCTAGGTAGAACTGGTTTTGATCTTGCGAAGATAGAATATGCCAAATACATAGACGAAGGCAAGGGATGTATAGATGTAACTACACCAGATGAAGCGTTTGATAACTTTATTAATCACTGGTTACCAAGACAGATGTATTATCATGGAAAAACAAATCGTCTTTCTACCGATCCTCAGACACGTAATTATCTCCAGGATAATATGGGGATGAGTTATATCAGACCACAGATGACTAGAGATGCTTTTCTTACTGCACTGAGTCAGCAAAATGAGAATGGAGCAATGCCAGATGGAATTATCCTTCATAAGGATGCTGAGTTAAAGTACATTAATCAGGTACCACACTCGGATCACTGCGTCTGGTTGCCAATCTGCCTAAGTGCTTATCTTCAGGAAACGAATGATTATGCTATCTTAGAGGAAGTCGTAGGATTTGGAGATAGTAATAAGGTGGCAACGTTATTTGAACATATCAATATGGCAATGCAATGGTTAATAAAAGACCGTGATGAAAGAGGACTTAATTATATTAAACAGGGTGACTGGTGTGATCCAATGAATATGGTTGGTTATAAAGGCAAAGGGGTATCCGGATGGCTGACAACTGCCTGTGCCTATGCATTTCTTATTTGGGCTGATATTTGTGAAAAAAGCGGCCATAATCAGGAGATGAGCAATTATTTAAATGAGGCTAAAGCGTCAAACGAGGTAATTAATCAGTACCTTTGGGATGGAGAATGGTATGCAAGAGGGATTACGGATGATAATGTAGTCTTCGGTATAAGCAAGGATAAAGAAGGTAGAATTTATCTTAATTCCCAGGGATGGGCATTACTTAGTGGAGCAGCGGATGAAGAAAAGAGTAAAAAATTAATTCAATCAGTATGTGAACACTTGGAGTCTCCATATGGAGTGGAGATGTTAGGACCAGCATATACCGCAATGCGAGAAGATGTAGGTCGTTTAACACAAAAGCACCCAGGTTCAGCAGAAAATGGTGCAGTTTATAACCATGCGGCTGTTTTTTATATCTATGCGCTTTATATGGCAGGTGAGAAGGAGAATGCTTATCGTTTGCTTCGTAAAATGATTCCAGGACCGGATGAAGAAGATATCTTAAGACGTGGTCAGCTTCCTGTGTTTATTCCAAACTATTATCGCGGAGCATATCGCCAGATACCACGTACCGCTGGTTTTTCCAGTCATCTTTTTAATACTGGAACGATTCAGTGGGTATATCGATGCCTAATTGATGGACTATTTGGTCTACAAGGTAACAAAGAAGGCTTGATGATTAAACCACAGCTTCCAAAGAATTGGCAACATGCTACGGTGAAAAGAAGTTTTCGTAGTGCTGTATTTAATATAGAGTACAAAAAACTACCAGATATCAGTACAATGCAAGTAATTGTTGATGACATCACTATTGACGGTAATATCATCAAAGAAATAGAAGCAGGAAAAGAATATCACGTTCTTGTAAAACTTCCAATGTAAGTAGGATAGGATGCTATCATAAGGCTACTCTCTGGACAAGTTTTAATATTCTTTTGTCTTTCCTGTGATATCTCACTTTTAGCCAGCTTTTTCATATACTAGTGGTAATTGAAACATTTCGAGGTGCGCTAGTGTGTGGAATTGCTGGTTATTGTGATTTTACTAGAAACTTTATAGATACAAAAGAAGAGCATAGCAAGGTGGCTTGGGCAATGGGGGAAACGCTTAAGCAAAGAGGTCCCGACGCAGATGGGATATATGTGAGTAAGCATGTTGCATTTGCGCATCGTAGGCTGGCAGTCATTGATGTAGAGCGGGGTATCCAGCCAATGATTAAGAGGGTAGGGGAAACCATTTTTGTAATTATATATAATGGTGAGTTATATAATACTGAGGAAATCAGAAATGATTTGTTACTCAAAGGACATCGGTTTGATACTACATCAGATACAGAAGTCTTACTCACAGCTTATATAGAATATGGAACAGAATGTGTACAGCATCTTAATGGTATTTTTGCCTTTGCAATCTGGGATTCGTACCGAGAACGAGTATTTCTAGCCAGGGACCGTTTTGGAGTGAAACCATTGTTTTATACAAACTGTGATCAAACTTTAGTATTTGGTTCGGAAATCAAAAGCATACTTAAATATCCCTCTGTAAAACCTGTAATGAACCGCTACGGTCTATGTGAATTATTTGGACTTGGTCCAGCAAGAAGTCCTGGTTGTGGAGTATATAAGCAGATACATGATTTACCTCCTGCACATGCCATTCTAATGGACCGAAACGGAATCAGACAGTATTGTTATTGGAGATTACAAGCGAAGGAGCATAAGGAAACGTTTGAACAAACGGTAGAACATACCGGGGAAATCCTTTTTGACGCTATAAAAAGGCAATTAGTTAGTGATGTTCCTATCTGTACTTTATTATCCGGTGGACTAGACAGCAGTGTGGTTTCTGCCGTTGCTGCCAATCATTTAAAAACGCAGGGCAAACAGCTTACAACTTACTCCTTTGATTATGAGGACAATAATAAATATTTTACGGCATCAAAATTTCAGCCTGACCAGGATCGACCGTTTATAGAAAAAATGGTCGAGCATATTGGCTCAAACCATATATTTTTGGAATGTAAACAAGAAATACTCGCTGATAGTCTCTATGATGCGGTATTAGCAAAAGACTTGCCAGGAATGGCAGATGTTGACTCTTCACTACTATATTTTAGCCAGGAGATTAAGAAAAACCATACGGTTTGTCTGTCCGGTGAATGTGCAGATGAAATATTTGGTGGCTATCCATGGTTTCGGGATGAAGAAGTCTTTAATCAACCAATCTTCCCATGGTCAAAGAATCTCAAGTTTAGAAAAGCTGTTCTAAAACCGGAACTATTGTCAGAGATAAATATGACGGATTATGTAGAACTTGAATATCAAAAGACACTGGAACGGACCCCTAAACTAATTGGGGAAAGTCAGGAGGCAGCAAGGCGACGGGAAATCAGTTATCTGAACACCTCGTGGTTTATGACAACACTTCTTGATAGAAAAGACCGAATGACGATGTATGCAGGATTAGAAGTCAGGGTACCATTTGCAGACCATCGATTAATCCAGTATTTATATAATGTTCCTTGGGAGTTTAAGAATAGCGAGAACGAGGTGAAAGCCTTACTCAAAAAGGCATCAGAAGGCTTGCTTCCAAGCGAAGTACTTTATCGTAAAAAGTGCCCATATCCAAAAACCTACCATCCAGAGTATGAAAATATCTTAAAAACGAGGCTTATGGCTATTTTGGAGGATCATAGGGCACCGCTTAACCAAATTATTAATCAGACGGTAATAAAAGAATATCTCGCTTCAACTAGCGAGTATAAGATTCCTTGGTTTGGACAGCTGATGGCTACACCACAGCTATACGCTTACCTAATCCAAGTGAATTTCTGGCTTAACACCTATCAGGTTCAGCTGGAATTATAAAAAACGCGCCGCTTATGCGGCGCTTATTTTAGTTTAGTAATTCTTCCCAGGTCTGCATCAAATCCAGTAACTTTTCTTCTAGTTCAGATTTTTCTTCGTTAAGTGGTAGAAGCTTTTCTACATCAGTGTATACTTCTTCTGTTCCAAGTAAATGGTTGATTTGATCTATTCTCTCTTCTATAGTAACAATTTCTTCTTCGGTCTTTTTAATGGCATTTTGCCGCTTTCTTTGTTTGGCTTGTTCCTCTTTTTGCAATTTATAATCGAGGGCACCAGTTATCTTAGAACCCATTTGCACAGCATTACTCGTTGAGTTATTGCTCGAGAGGGATTTGACATTCATATTCCCTGCATTCACGAGATCAATGTGTGTAATGGAGCGTTTTTCTAACTGATCGCGCTTCTCAATATAATAATCGTAATTTCCAATAAAATTAATTAACTGCCCTTCAGTTAAATCAAGAATTCTAGTTGCAGTTTTATTAATAAAGTAACGGTCATGAGAAACATAAAGCACCGTACCAGTATAATTAATGATTGCGTTTTCCAAGATTTCTTTGGAGGTAATATCTAAGTGGTTTGTCGGCTCATCAAGGATTAACAGATTAGCTTCACTGAGCATTAATTTGGCCAGTGAAACACGACCACGTTCGCCACCGCTTAAGTCTTTAATACGTTTGAATACATCATCATTCGTAAATAGAAAGGCAGCAAGAATATTACGAATTCTGGTATTATCCATATCAGGATACGTATCCTGCAGCTCATCAAAGAGAGTTTTTTCAGGGTGTAGTACCTGATGTTCCTGATCGTAGTATCCGATATGGACCTTTGTGCCTAGTCTGATTTCACCGCGATCCGGTTTGAGATACTGGTTAATCAATTTTAAAATAGTAGTTTTACCCGTCCCGTTATTGCCAATAATGGCAACCTTTTCTTCTCGTTTAATCTCAAAATTCAGATTATCAAATAGTTTATTATCACCAAACGATTTGGCGAGTCCTTCTACAGTAAGAACATCATTTCCACTAAGTACATTTGGTTCTAACGCTAATTTCATGTTGGCCTGATACGAACTAGGCTTATCTATGCGTTCTATTTTACTTAATAACTTTTCACGGCTTTCGGCACGCTTAATCGATTTTTCACGATTAAAAGAGCGTAACTTAGCAATGACTTCCTCTTGATGCTTAATCTCTTTTTGCTGGTTCATATACTGTTTTAACATTGCTTCCCGAAGTGCTGCTTTTTTGGTAGCATATTCGGTATAATTACCAGAGTACATGGTTGCTTTTGTCTGATCGATTTCGATGACTTTGGTTACCACCTTATCAAGGAAATATCGGTCATGAGCTACAATCACCACTGCTCCCTTATAATTTTGCAGATAGGTTTCAAGCCAGGCAATGGAGTCTAGATCAAGGTGATTCGTAGGCTCATCTAGTAAAATTAGATCAGGACTGGAAAGCAATAGTTTTCCGAGGCTGACTCTAGTTTTCTGCCCTCCTGATAACATCTTTGTTTTCTTGGTAAAATCAGCTTCGTCAAATCCGAGACCTTTTAGTACTCCGACAATTTCACTTTTATAAGCGTATCCGTTTTTTACTTCGAATTCGTGGGTTGATTTGGTGTAAGCGGCAAGGATGTCTTCTAACTCAGTGCCGGTTGCATGCTTCATATCAAGCTCCAGTTTTCTGATTCTTTGATCAAGGTCAATAATATCTTGCTTAATCGTCAATAATTCTTCGTAGATAGTTAAATCCGTACTTAAATCCTGGTGCTGTGCAAGATAACCAATGGTGGCACCCTTCTTAAGAATTGTTTCCCCACTATCTTGAGAAAGCTCCTTCATAATGATTTTTAGCAAAGTTGATTTACCAGCCCCATTAATCCCAACGATCGCAGCTTTTTCATATTCATTTATGTGAAATGATACATCAGATAAAATCTGATCTGTACCAAATGATTTTGTTATATTTTGACAGGATAATATCATAATTCGAGTCCTTTCACTAAGTTTCCTATGATTCAAAATAGTAACACAAACTGAGGTTGGACGCAAATCAAAATTTGACAAAGAAATCACAATCAAATATAATAATTGTAACTATTTATTAAGCAAGAAGGAGGCGGGAATCATGACAGATAAGGGAATCTCTTTAGCTGTAATTAAGCGACTTCCAAGATACTATCGTTACCTTGGAGATTTGCTGGAAAATGATGTGGTTAGAATCTCATCGAAGGAACTTAGTGAGAAGATGCAGGTAACCGCATCACAAATTAGACAAGACCTTAATAACTTTGGTGGATTTGGTCAGCAGGGTTATGGATATAATGTAGAGTACTTACACACAGAGATTGGTAAAATCTTAGGACTAGATAAAAAATATAACGTAATTATAATAGGTGCAGGTAATCTTGGTCAGGCATTAGCAAACTATACAGATTTCGAACGACGAGGTTTTATTATTAGCGCACTATTTGATGTAAATCCAAGATTAATAGGATTATCAATTCGTGGAATTGAAGTACGAATGATGGATGAATTAGAAGAGTATGTAAAACAAAATCATGTAAATATTGCAGCTTTGACCATTCCAAAAGCGAAAGCGCCTAAAGTTGCAGCAGATTTGGTAAAGTGGGGAGTAAAAGCAATCTGGAATTTTGCACCGGTTGATTTGAATCTTCCAAGTGAAATCAAAGTAGAGAATGTGCATCTTGCAGAAAGCTTAATGAGATTATCTTATAATTTGAAAACAATTGGAAATGAAGTAGATCCTGAAGAAGATGATGAGTCTGACGAGGAATAGATTGAGGGTGGATTATGGCAAAGGGAAATAAGAACGGTTTATCTAAGCAACAGGTAATGGGAGTAATTACTAGCAAAAAAATTCCCATTGTGACGCTAGATGAACGTTGGCATCAGTTATTTCCATCTGGTAAGAAAACTTTTCAGATTAGGCGACTAGAGGAAAAACTAAATCAGTTATTAAAAGAGCAGGGTAGACTGGTAAATGATGCAAAGGCCATGAAAAAGCTGAAGAATCAACTTATGAATGAAATTGTACAAAATATGAGTGATAGTGATCAAAAATCAGAGGAAAGCAGGCTTAGAACATTAGCACGTAACCAAAAGATGATCACTGAACTTAATGAGAAGCTAAAAAATACAGACAATGAGCTGGAAGCCATACCAAAAAAGATAAAAGCTTGTAATGAGGAATTAGTATACGAATCTGTTCATGTCAGTTATGACCAGATTGCGAAAGATCTGCATAAGATAAAAGAACTAAATGATTGGATTGAAGAGACCAGGAATAAATTAAAAGAAAAATTAGTAATTAAACAAGAGTTAGAAGAATCCAATAATGTTGCTTATACATATTTGCATGATATGTTAGGTGCCAATGTGATGGAGGGCATTGATCAAAGCAACGGGCAGGAGCGAATAGATTGATTATAGGCATTGGAATTGATTTGGTAGAAATCAAGCGTATCGAAAAAGCATGCAGCAAAGAGCATTTTGTGAATCGATGTTTTACTAAAATGGAGCAAGAACTATTTCATAACAATATGCGCCAGGCAGCAGGGAACTATGCAGTAAAAGAAGCGGTTTCCAAGATGTTTGGAACCGGAGTACGTGGTTTTTCTATGGATGAGATTGAAGTGCTTCGGGATGAGCTTGGAAAACCTACAGTGTCATTGTATGGTAAAGCACTTGAACTTGCAAAGCAGCTGACCATTACGGACATTCATGTATCAATCAGTAATACTGGGGACCTTGTTACAGCCATAGTAGTAGGCGAGAATAGGAAAGTGTAATTATGCAATATTTGTTGACAGACGAACAGATAAAACAAGTTGATGAATGGACGATTCATCATGTTGGGATACCAGCCATGGTGCTTATGGAAAGAGCAGCCATGGCTGTTTGTAGTCGCGTAATCGATAGAATTACAAAGAAGGATCGAATCTTAGTTCTGTCGGGAATGGGGAATAATGGAGCTGATGGAATTGCTGTTGCCAGAATACTGAAAGAATCAGGATACAAAGTAAGTCTCTGGCCGATTGGTAACCGTGAAAAAGCGACTCCTGAGTGGACGGAGCAATATAAAATTGCTCAGGTTTTAGATGTGAATATTATAAACAATGTTGCAGTGAATGAATATACTGTTATTGTGGATGCTTTGTTTGGGGTAGGTTTACAAAGAGAGATTACTGGGGAATATAAGGATGTTATTGATAAAGTGAATGCATCGAATGCATTGGTTTTTTCAATAGATGTACCTAGTGGTGTCGACGCAGCTAGAGGTAGAGTGCATGGTGTTGCAATTAAAGCTCATATCACAGTAACGTTTGGTTATCAAAAGTTAGGGCTGGTGCTTTACCCTGGTACAGAATTTGCAGGGAAAGTGATAGTTGAAGACATCGGATTTCCTAAAAAAGCCGTAGATGTTATTAAACCTGACACTTTTAGCTATAATATTTCGGATTTAGAGAATCTTCCGGTACGTAAGAATCGATCCAATAAAGGAACTTATGGAAAAGTGCTTATTATTGCAGGATCGCGTAATATGGCAGGAGCTTGTTTTTTATCCGCTAAAGCAGCCTACCGTATGGGTGCTGGCTTAATAAAAATACTGACGGTAGAAGAAAACCGTGAAATTATTCAAGGAATGTTGCCGGAAGCAATCTTAACGACCTATCAACCGGCATTGTTAAAAAACAAAATTGAAGTAGACCGTATTATTAATGAGATAGCTTGGGCGACTACGATAGTGATTGGTCCTGGGATGGGGGTAAACCAATCCTCGGAGCACTTACTCCAAATCGTACTACGAGAAGCAAAAATACCGGTTGTAGTGGATGCAGATGCTATTAATTTATTAGCAGGATGGCAAAGTGATACAATTGATTTGCCAGACAACATCATTCTTACCCCTCATCTTAAGGAAATGGCTGGATTACTTCACTGTTCGACCGAGACGGTAAAAGAGAACCTTTATGATATTGCTAAGTCCGCTACAAAGGAACGTGGTTTTGTGCTTGCATTAAAAGATGCCAGAACCCTTGTTACGAATGGTGTAAAGGTTTATGTAAATCAAAGTGGCAACCATGGTATGGCAACGGGAGGAAGCGGAGACGTGCTTACAGGAATTATAGCTGCAATGGCAGCCGCAGGACTTTCCCCTTTTGAAGCTGCATGTCTTGGTGTATATATTCATGGTGTCGCAGGTGATGAGGCTAGAAAGGTTCGAGGGACTTATTCTATGATGGCTTCCGACATCGTAGAGGCACTGTCTAAAATAGAGCACTTAATGGAAGAAGGATTAATAAATGAGTGATTATAATCGTGTAACTGCGACGATTAATCTGGATGCGATACGCTATAATCTTATGGAAACACGTAACAGATTGCAGGTAGGAACAAAACTTATGGCTATCATAAAGGCAGATGGATATGGACATGGAGCAGTACCAATTGCAAAAGCAGTGGATGATATCGCAGATGCATATGGAGTGGCAATCTTAGAGGAAGCGATAGAGCTTCGAGAAGCAGGGATTACAAAACCAATATTAATACTAGGATTTACCACTAGCGATTTCTATGGAAAAGTGGTAAAGTTATGTCTTGCGCAGACTGTTTATCAATATGAAATGGCAAAAAAACTTTCCGATGTTGCTTTAAGGCTACATAAAAAGGCCCAAATCCATATTAAAGTGGATACAGGCATGAATCGGATTGGGTATGATTTAAGTGATGAAAGCATAGCGGACATTGTTAGAATCAGTGAACTTCCAGGAATTGAATTAACCGGTATATTCACTCATTTTGCATGTGCAGACATGGAGGATAATTCTTTTGCGTACCTGCAGCTTGAGCGTTATCTGACCTTTGCGAAAAAACTTAAAGAGCTAGGAGTAAATATTCCTGTTCAACATGCCGCAAACAGCGCTGCAATAATTGAAATGCCAGAAGCCAATTTAGATATGGTGCGAAGCGGAATCTCAACCTATGGACTTTATCCTAGTCAAGAGGTGCATCAAGAAGAATTAGCATTGCGTCCTGCAATGGAATTGCATACACATATTGTTTATTTGAAACAAATAGAAGCTGGAGTTGGAGTTGGATATGGTTGTACTTTTATTACAAAGAGACAGACAAAAGTAGCAACAATTCCGGTTGGTTATGCCGATGGATATCCTAGGTCTCTATCCAATAATGGAAGAGTACTGATTCACGGAATATCATGTCCAATTATTGGTCGGATATGTATGGATCAGTTTATGGTAGATGTAACAGAGATAGAGGAAGTAGCCGAAGGTGACATTGTTACACTAATTGGAAAAGATAAAGAGGAAATGATTAGCGTTGAGGAACTAGCCGAAGCAGCAGGTTCGTTTAACTATGAATTTGTCTGCAATATTAGTAAGCGAGTACCAAGAAAATATATTCTAAATGGCAAAAATGTAGGAAGTATGACTTTTCATGGAAAGCATATGCTAAACGAAGAGGAGTTCGTCCTATAGATGATTTTGACTGATTATGGGTACTAACACAAAGTGGAACATATTATTCTTTATTACGTGAGTGAAACGTTTTGAGGAATAAACAAAAGAGAGATAGCAATATTTTTCTTTATTTATGCACTTTATGGAATACACAAGTTAAATCTGGCAATAATAAAGCTAAAGCCAATAAAACGGAGTGTGAATAAAGTGATTATAAAACGAGGCGACATATTTTATGCAGATTTGAGACCGGTCATCGGGTCCGAACAAGGCGGTGTCCGTCCGGTACTTATTATTCAAAATGATACAGGAAACAAGCATAGTCCTACTGTAATTTGTGCTGCTATCACATCGAAGATGAATAAAGCCAAATTACCGACGCATGTGGAAATAGATGCAGAAAAGTATGGTATCATTAAGGATTCAGTAATATTGCTGGAGCAGGTAAGGACAATAGATAAGTCTAGACTGAAAGAAAAGGTATGTCATTTGGATGATGATGTGTTAAAGAAGATTGATAAGGCGTTAATGATTAGCCTTGCACTCGATACATAATTCCATTATCTTTCAGTACTAATAATTAGTGATAGTAGATTATGTAGAGATATTTTAGAAATAAATATGTCTATGAAAACACCCGGCATGGAGCAAGTAGATTGTTCCATGCCGGGTGTTTTATTTTAGAGGGGGAATACATCCACTTCAAAAGTGGTGTGTCTATGGTTTATGTAGTTAATGTTATTTTTTATTTACTAACCAGTTTTTAAAGAATAAACCACTTTCTGTTAACATATCGTCAGTCCATTTACCAGTTCCTATATTAGTAGATGGTAAGAAAACGCTGGCAGCTTCATCTTTGTTAGCAAGTGACCAATTATAATAACCAATATTTAGAGAATCAAGGAGTTCAAGCCATGCAGTTGCTTCTTCCAGGTTATTATCACCATTTCCGGAAGCAGTACAGTTTCCAAATTCAGAAACGATTAAAGGCATTCCGCTATCATAGCATTCTTTGACACGATCACGTAACCATTGTTTGTGAGTTGAAGCATAATAGTGAAGAGCATATACTACATTAGTGTCACTTAGGAGATCATTTTTAACCATATGAATATCCTGACTCCAAGTGCCAGAACCTACAATAATGATAGCATCGTTATCAATTGCACGAATAGCAGTGATTACTGTTTCAGCATATGGTTTAATTACTTCATTCCAGGTTACATTACCGCCGTTTGGCTCATTACAGATTTCATATATTATGTTTTCTTTGTCTTTGTATTTTGCTGCAAATTCTTCAAAAAACTTAACAGCTTCTTCAGTATATGCGGATGGATCACCAGGATTTAACACATGCCAGTCAATCACTACATAAAGTCCTAATTCAATACATAAGTCAATACCTTTTGTCATAAGTTCTTTATTTAATTCTTTGTTATTAAGGTAGCAGGCACTATTACCATTTTCATCTACATACATAGCAAGACGAATACTGTTTACTTTCCATTCATCACGTAGCGTCTGAAATGCTTCTTTCGTTACAATTCCAGGAAACCAAGCGATTCCATGAGTAGAGAATCCTCTTAATTGATAGATTTCATTATTGGCATCAACAATGTTGGTTCCATTTATCTTAAGCTGTCCATGCTGGCTTACGGGTGTTTTGGCTTGCTCATCGGATGGAGTGCTAGTAGGCTCCAAAGAAGGTTCAACGGTAGGTTCCACAGAAGGCTCCACGGAAGGTTCAACAGAAGCCTCTGTTTTAGCAGATGGGCTAGGGGTTGGATCTTTTGATACGTTTGTGTTACTGCCACAACTTACAAGAAGTAAAGATAGGCAGAGAAAAGCAGCGAATAGTTTAGAACTGATTGCTTTTTTCATGATATGATCATCCTCCAAAAATTGATATCGAATAATCGATTCAATTCTTATTTTAATAATGTATATATATAGATACAATGTAATATATTCTCATTCAAATGGATTTTACAAACTATTTCTTTTTTGTGCATATTGTGTTTTAGTGCACACATAGTGTTTTAATGCACACATTCAACCTACCACTCAGCTTCGATGCTGAATCAATACGCTAATGTATTCATAGATAGAAAAAACTCCCACTTTTAGCGGGAGTTTTCTATTAATTATATTAATGTTAAGTATAAGTTGATTCGATCAACAAGTTCATCCACGTCAATTCCATGAACCTGGCAAGCTTCCTCCAAACTTTCATTTTGAGAGCTTGGACAGCCTAAGCAGTGCATACCAGACGCCATGAGAATTGGTGGTATTCCATCATTAAGCCCTATTAACTGGCCAATTATAATTGATTTATCTATTTGCATAATGATTCATTCCTTTCAAAAAAAGATAGGTAAATTATACAGTATTTAATTTCACTATGCAATAGGGATCGCTATGTAAGAAATTGGGGTATACCAGGTAATCTATTGTAGTGCCTCTTTCGTCTTTCCTCTGAATAGTTTTTCTATTCCCTTTAGTGCAACAATAAAACCGAGGACTACTAGACAAATGGCAAATAGTAACTGGAGACCATCCTGTGTTACGATAAATCCAGTATAGTCCTTTTTAGGTCCAAAACTGATTCCGATATCAATCATTTTTACTACTAAATTTTTAATAGTTAATGCAAGGGCTGAGAAGGTAATGGCTAACATACAAAACATTGGAGCCCAGAGCATCACACCCTGACGTTTGGTTCTCTTTAAGAATACTGCACAGGCAATTAGTGCTAAGGCAGAAAGTAACTGGTTCGCTGAGCCAAAGAGAGGCCAGATTGATTTGTAACCAACCTGAGACAACATGTAAGCTACAATTAAGGTTGCGCCGGTAGCAACGTACTTGTTCATAAATGCACTGCGGATTGGGCCGCGTTCTTCTTTAGGAATATCATCATCGGTAAATAACTCCTGCAATGCGATACGTCCAACACGTGCAACACTATCTAAGCTTGTTAATGCAAATGCTGAAACAGATAGATTAAGGAGTGTATTAGAGATATCATGAGGGATACCAATCTTAGTTAAGAAGCCAGCAATTGCCGAAGAAAAGATAGCTGGTGGGGTCTGACCTAATTCAGCACTTCCGGTAGCAAAGGAACCTACGGCAACTAATGCGATTATTGCAAGGAAGCATTCGAGTAACATAGCTCCAAAGGAAACTGGTAACATACTGCGCTCGTTTTTAATTTGCTTTGATGAGGTACCTGATGAAACCAGGGAATGGAAACCGGAAACCGCCCCACAAGCAATGGTAACAAACAGGAATGGGAATAAATACTGCCCTTTGATTTCAAAACCTTCAAATGAATTCAGATTCATTTCAGGTTGAGCAAATACAATACCAATCATCGAGAAAAGTATCATAGCTAATAGCAGATAACTATTCAGGTAATCACGAGGTTGTAATAGTGCCCAAACCGGTGTTACACTGGCCACTAATATGTAAAGGAAAACAAAAATTAGCCATGCACTTAAGCTGACATAGATAGGAAGGCTTAATCCGATTACGATAGCAGCAACAAGTAATCCAATTGCTACCAAAGTATTGATCCATTTGTTTACTTTGGTGTATTTGAGATAAAAACCTAAAACTACAGCAAACACAATGAATACCATTGAAGTAGATGCAACCGCACCATTGGCATAGACAGTATCTCCTGCATCATTAAACCCAGCAAAAGTTTTAGCTACTACATCTGCGAAAGCAGCAACAACGAGGATAGAGAATAACCAGGTAAAGAGTAAGAATAATTTTTTACCTGTTTTACCAATGTAAAGTTCAATGATATAACCGATGGAACGTCCTTTGTTCTTAACTGAAGCGTACATTGAGGCAAAGTCCTGAACCGCTCCGAAAAACACACCGCCAATTAAAATCCATAGAAGAACAGGAAGCCATCCAAACATAGCTGCCTGAATTGGTCCATTAATCGGACCTGCTCCAGCTATTGAAGCAAATTGATGACCAAATACAACATTGGTATCTGCAGGTACATAGTCAACACCATCTTCTAGTTCATAAGCTGGTGTTTTTGCATCAGGGTCAATTCCCCATTTTCTTTCTAGATATTTGCCGTATACAAAGTATGACCCCCCAAGTACGACAGCAGCAATCAGAAGAATAGTAAAACCTGTCATTTTCCACACTCCATTCATAAGATTATGTTTTTTGAAAGAAAATGGCAGAATAAACAAAAAGGTCTCTATCAAAATGATAGAGACCTTTTAATCCGAGTATAATCAAAATGCGATAAGCTGTCTAATCTCTGCATTTTTCTTTCATTTCATAACAAATTTTACGCTTGTTTCTTAATAAAGTCAAGATTTTCGCCTCAAAAATTAACAGAAAATGTAATTATATTCATGTTTATTTATAATATTAAGCTTTTCCAAGGAAGGTAAGAGCTAACATACCAGGTCCTGTATGGGTACCAATAATCGGTCCAATCTTACTAATAATGATTTCGTTTACTGTAAAGCGCTCTAATATTAGATCTCTTAATGCTTTAGCCTGCTCAAGATTATCTCCATGACCCACAATAATGGTCTGCTCACTTAGATTTTCTCCCTCTTCCTCAAGTTTATTGAGTAAAAACTCCATTTCCTTTTTTGGACCACGAACCTTAGAGATTACGGCAAGTTTGCCTTCTTTGTCCACACTTAACACAGGACATATTTTGAGTGCTGTTCCAACCAAGGCTTCCACGGAACTGACACGGCCACCTCTTCTAAGATGAAACAAGTCTTTTACCGTAAACCAGTGACGGGCATTATAACAATGGGATATTGTCCAGTCATAAAGTTCGGTAATAGTTGCACCTTGATCTTTTCTCTGAGCGGCATTCATCACTAGAAGCCCTTCTCCAATGGAAGCACAAAGTGAATCTATAATAAGAATTTTGCGGTCAGGGTACATTTCACTCAACTGGTTAATGACTAATCTTCCTGTATTGCATGTACCACTAAGTCCTGAGGTAAAAGCAATATATAAAATATCAAGTCCCTGTTCTAAATATGGGGTAAAGAATTCTTCATAGGTAAGAGGAGAGATCTGAGAGGATACGCTAGTAGCTCCTGTTTTAAGCTTTTCATAAAAAGATTCAATGGATATTTCTCGCTCATCCGGGTAATGATGATAAGTAACATTATCAATGTCGAAGACCATTGGGATTACTTTGATATCATAACGGTTTACTATTTCTATTGGTAAATCAAGAGTCGCATCACTAACGATTATATACTGGCTCATTTAAATTCTCCTTTAATTTTAGAAGTACTCATACTTTCATCATTTTTTACTCATAGGGTAGTGCATCGTTCTATATAGTTAATAATAAGAATTTCCGCATAAAGGTCTACTTTCATATTTTACATATCGTACAAATAATAATCAAGAATAATTTGGGTTATAATAGGTTAGAATAGCTATTTACCAGAGGATTACTAATTAAAATAATAGAAAAAGTAAAAAAATTCTAAATATGGGTAAAATAATCTTGCATAAAACAATGGAACTTGCAAATTATATGATTATAGTAATATGAAAAATTTGAATGGAGTGTTAGATATATGATGATAATGAAAAGAGTGAAAGGAATAATATCATTTTCCATAACCATAATAGTTTTTTCGATATGTATGATTCAAACAGAGCCGGCTGATGATAATGATTCAATTCCTGCATTAGACAGAAATTCTATAGTAATATGTAATACACAAGAGGATTCACAAGAGGAACCTGATACTGAGCCACATGATGTGGTGGCATATTTATCTCAAGTTACATTAACAGATTGTCCAAATATAGATTATTAAGTAAATTTCCCTTTTTATGGCGCTAAATAAAGGGAAATTTCTTGTTGTTGGTCTGTATTTTTTTACGATCTAATATAATAATATAAAACCTTTGTTCTCTATATGCCTTTCTTTGAGAAATACTTGTTAAATCACCAAGTTTGTTGTAAAATAAATTAAATATTAAATTTATGTATTAAAAATAAATTATATGACTTAAATTTTTGGGGATAAAACTAATTTAGCCATTATACTTGACGATTAGGTAGTAATCTATGTTATAATGCGTTTGTATGTATACTTAGATGAAAAGAGGTTTTTGGGTAAGGTTATCAGATTACAAAATAATGAATTATGTATGAAATATGGAGCATTAACATCTCACTTTTTCTACATTCAAGGTGGACGTAATGAAAACAATTAAACAATTTGGTAAAAAGTATGTAGGTAGTTTTGTGATGCTGATTGTATTAATGACGATTACATACTATTTTATTTTTAGACAATGTGATTTATCAGAATTAATCGATATCATTTATTCAGCTAAAAAACGATATCTGGTGTATGGGGTCATTATGATGTTTGTACATATAGCTGGCGAAGGGGTTTGTTTACGGGTTCTTGGTAATTCACTTAACGTAACGGTTGGGTTTATTCGTAGTTTCTGCTACGCTTGTATTGATGTATATTATTGTGGGATAACGCCTTCAGCTACGGGAGGACAGCCAGTTTTAGCCTATTATATGTCTAAGGATGATATTCCAATAGGCAAATCAACTATAGTAATTTTATTATATACCGTCAGTTATAAGATTGTGCTTTTGGCACTGGGGATTGTTGTCTTTGTCTTTCACCGGGATTTCATCTTACATAATGGAAATGCTGTGTTGGCACTTTTTATAATCGGTATTATTATGAACATTATTATTGTTGGAATATGCTTGTTGTGCATGTATAACCGAAATGCAGTCAGAGGATTGGTTACCAAAACGATTGGGTTGCTTGCTAAAATTCGCATTATGAAACATCCGGAACGAAAACTGGAAGCATTTTACGAACATATTGAGGAATACCATCAAAGTGCCTACTTTATTAAGGAAAATAGAAGTGTCTTAGTCAAAGTTTTTGTGATAACCCTGATTCAAAGAATTGCCATGTTTTCCATTGCTTATTTTGTTTATCGTAGTTTTGGATTACAGGAACATAATGTCTTTGACATAATAGCATTGCAAGTGGTAATATCTATTACTGTGGATTCATTACCTTTGCCAGGTGCTGTTGGAGTATCTGAAGGAATGTTCTGGCTTTTATATAATCAGATTTATGTTAGCGAAATGTTGGCTCCAGCCATGCTCTTAAGTAGGGGGATAGCATTTTATTTTTGTCTATTGTTATGTGGCGTCGTTACAATTGTGTATCATATTGCAACTGTAAATGCACGTAAGGTACTGAAGGGAGAATGAGAAAGTGATAGGATTTTATAATTATACAGTAGTATTAACATATCTGGGGGCGTCTTTTGCTGTTATGGGTATGTGTCAGGCAATGGCAAAGAATACTTCGATGGCAATGTTGTTTTTAATGTTTGCTGGGGTGTGCGATATGTTTGATGGAGCAGTTGCAAAAACACGGAAACGTACGGTGCCTGAGAAAAACTTTGGTATACAGATTGACTCATTATCAGATTTGATTTGCTTTGGTGTGTTACCTGCCATTATCGGATATAATCTTGGTCTTAATAAAGAGCCATATCATTTCATAATCCTTACCATGTTTGTACTCTGTGCATTGATTCGATTGGCATACTTTAATGTGATGGAAGAGGAACGACAAAAAACTACGAATGAACCGCGTAAGTATTATGAGGGGTTGCCAGTTACCAATGTGGCAATGTTACTACCTGTAATCTATAGTTTTCGTAAGTTTATGGAACCTCACTTTGCTACAGTATATGCAGTATCTTTATTGGTGATTGCTGTTTTATTTGTATTAAGATTTAAGATGATTAAGCTTCAAATGAAGGGAATGCTGATTGTCTTAGTGATTGGAATTGTAGAGTTGATTTGGTTTATAACACAGTTTTAGACAAGATATTAACAACAAGTCAAAGGGGTTAGAAAGCTTATTTGACTTCACCAATAACATAAAAAAGGAAAATAATTATGGGTTTAATCAAGAACAGACAAGGACAATATGTGAATAAAGTAGAGTCTCAGGAAACCTGTCTCAAGTTGCTTTATGAGACCGTTCCGGGAAGAATGTGCCTAAAGGTGCTAACTAAGCCTTTTATAAGTAAAGTAGTCGGGGCTTATATGAACAGTCCTCTATCGACATGTATTATTGACATTTTCTTAAATAAGAGCAACATTAAACTATCGGAATACGAGAAAAAGCGCTATGGTTCTTATAACGAATTTTTTACTCGTAAGATTAAAAAATCAAAACGTCCGATTGAAAAGGATGAATTAGCTTTTATCAGCCCTTGTGATTCTAAATTAACGGTATATAAAATAAATGAAGACAGTATATTTCATATCAAAGGTGCTCCTTATACAGTGAAAGATTTGCTAAATGGGGATCCGATTTATAAGGAGTATGAAGGCGGTTACTGTATGATTTTTAGACTCACTGTAGACGATTATCATCGTTATTGCTATATAGATGATGGTATCAAGGGTGAAAACATCTTTATTCCAGGCGAACTTCATACGGTGAACCCAATCGCACTTAAGCATTACAATTTCTATAAACGTAATTGCAGGGAATATACAATGCTGACAACGAAACACTTTGGTGAGGTTGTACAAGTTGAAGTTGGTGCAATGATGGTAGGTAAGATATTGAATTTCCACGGTACTAGCGAATTCAAACGCGGCGAAGAAAAAGGAATGTTTGAGTTTGGTGGTTCAACCACGGTACTCCTTGTTAAGAAAGGACAGATAAAAGTGGATCAGGATATTCTGAAAAATACTTATCATAACATAGAAACAGTCGTGCGTCTTGGTGAAAGAATCGGTTACAAATTATAAAATAAAGTAGCAGGAGATGAAAACTCCTGCTACTTTTTCATGTTATAGGCAATTACTTTTCAATTTCCTATAACATAATTAAGCATCGCGTAATTACTTTTCAAGTACTTTGCCGTAGTAACATATTCCTATAGCACCAGGTCCAGCATGAGTACCTATGCTTGGGTTAATATCATTTATTATGACATCACGGATGTTTAAAGTCTCTTTCAAAGTATCTTTTATATAATTAGCATCATCAATACAATCTCCATGAACGATACCCACAGGCAGACCCACTGATGATTCGTTTTCTAAAGTCTCTTGCATTGTTTTAATCAATGCGTTAAGTGATTTTTTGCGCCCACGAACAGTACCATTAGCCACAAGTTTCCCTTCCTTATTGATGCAAAGAAGTGGTTTGATGTTAATCATACTGCCAATGATTGCGCTCCCTTTTGAGATACGTCCACCACGTTGCAAATGATGAAGATCATTTACGGTAAAAGCAACATTAATATGTGTTTTACATTCATTTAAAGCAGCTTCATTGGCCTCAATTGTTGCTCCCTGTGCCTGTAACTGGAATGCATGTAGGACAACGAGTGCTTCCCCGAGCGAAACGTTTAAGGAATCCACTACGATAATTTTGGATTCTGGATATTCCTCTTGCAATTCTTGAGCCACCATACAAACATTACTGTAGCTTCCACTTAATGCTGATGAAAAAGCAATATGTAATATATCCTTTTTTTGTTTTAAGATTGCTTCGAAGGTATCGTGGATTACAGCTGGATTGTTTGCCATTGATTTTGGCATCGCACCGTCTCTCATTTTGGCATAGAATTCAGAAGGGGTAAGTTTTTTTTCATCGCCATAAATGACTTCATTAATCTCGTAGTACTGCGGAATAATCGGTATTTGATAGTGCGCAATTAGATCTTTGGGTAAATCTGCATTGGAATCGGTAGTAATCACATAAGTATTCATAATGACCTCCTATTTACAATAAACTGTCTTAAATGTTTGGGTATAAAGTATTTTGATAATCAAACTATAATATAAAATAGCATATTTGTCAAATCTTTGATTAACATAAGTTGGAATACTATATATAGATTTACCAAAAAAGGAAACACAACATTTTGTGTTATTAAACTAGACTTACACGCATGAGTATGTTATACTATTTTAGCAATAAAGAGAAAGTGACGTGACATAGAATCTGAAACAAGAACATAAGTTGATGAGTACAATTCAGAGAAAGCATGAAGTTACGTGTGAAAGGGAGAAAACGGGATGAAAGTAATTAAAAGAGATGGCAGAGTCGTTGATTATGATCGTAATAAAATTCTTATTGCCATTAACAAGGCTAATGAAGAGGTGAAACAGAACGAAAAATTATGTGGGGACAAGATTGAAGAAATTGTTGATGAGATTGAAGCATTGAAGCATGACCAGATGCAGGTGGAAGACATTCAGGATATTATAGAGCAAAAGCTTATGCTTCAGGGTAAATATACTCTTGCAAAGACTTATATTATATATCGTTACACAAGAGAATTAGTACGTAAAGCCAATACGACAGATGATTCCATTATGAGTCTGATTAAAAACAGTAATAAGGATGTAATGGAAGAGAACAGTAATAAAAATGCGGTAATTGCATCAACACAGCGTGATCTGATTGCTGGTGAAGTTTCAAAGGACTTAACCAAACGATTACTGTTGCCTGAGAAAATTACAAAAGCGCACGAAGAAGGAGTATTACATTTTCATGACGCGGATTATTTTCTCCAGTCTATTTTTAACTGTTGTCTGATTAATATTGGCGATATGCTTGAAAATGGTACTGTCATGAATGGGAAACTGATTGAAAGTCCGAAGAGTTTTCAAGTAGCTTGTACTGTTATGACTCAGATTATCAGTGCGGTTGCAAGTAGTCAGTACGGTGGTCAGTCTGTTGATGTAAAGCATCTTGGCAAATATCTTAGAAGAAGTCGTGAAAAATATCGTGCACACTATACAAAACGTTATGGCGATCAGATGCCTTCGCAGTTAATGGAGAATTTTATTGAAGATCGTCTACGTGATGAATTAAAATCTGGTGTGCAGACAATTCAATACCAGATCAATACCTTAATGACTACGAATGGACAGTCTCCATTTGTTACATTATTCTTAAATCTAGATAAGGACGATGAGTATGTCGAAGAAAATGCGATGATAATCGAAGAAATTCTTCGTCAGCGTTTAGAAGGAATTAAGAACGAAAAGGGAGTCTACATTACTCCTGCCTTCCCTAAATTAATCTATGTATTAGATGAACATAACTGCTTAAAGGGTGGTAAATACGACTATATTACTAAGCTAGCGGTAAAATGTTCTGCTAAGCGTTTATATCCTGATTATATTTCCGCTAAAAAAATGCGTGAAAATTATAAGGGGAATGTATTTAGTTGTATGGGATGTCGAAGCTTCCTGTCTCCTTGGGAAGATGAAAACGGCAATTACAAATTCGAGGGACGTTTTAACCAAGGAGTTGTCAGCTTAAATTTACCTCAAATCGGTATCATAGCTGGAGAGAATGAGGAAATGTTCTGGCAGTTATTAGAGGAACGATTAGACCTTTGTTTCGAAGCATTAATGTGTCGACATAAAGCATTAGAAGGTACGTTAAGTGATGTGAGCCCAATACACTGGCAATATGGGGCGATTGCACGTCTGAACAAAGGTGAGACGATAGATAAATTATTATTTGGTGGCTATTCAACTATTTCCCTTGGGTATATCGGTTTATACGAATTGACGAAGCTTGTCAAAGGAGTTAGCCATACTACGAAAGAAGGAAAAGAGTTTGCTCTACGCGTTATGAATCGTATGCGCCAGGCAACGGATATTTGGAAAGAAGAAACTGGAATCGGGTTTGCCCTATATGGAACTCCAGCGGAGTCACTATGTTACCGTTTCGCAAGAATTGACAAAGAACGCTTTGGTGAGATTAAGGACGTAACAGACAAAGGGTATTATACAAATTCATATCACGTGGATGTTCGTGAAAAAATTGATGCTTTCAACAAATTTGATTTTGAAGCAGAGTTTCAGGTAATCAGTAGCGGCGGGTCAATCAGTTATGTAGAAATTCCAAATATGCGCCACAATCTGGAGGCGTTAGAGGAAATGGTAAAATACATCTATGATAATATTCAGTATGCTGAGTTTAATACCAAATCAGACTATTGTCATGAGTGCGGCTTTGATGGTGAAATCGTGATTAATGAGGATTTACAGTGGGAATGCCCTCAGTGTCACAATCATGACCATGCAAAAATGAATGTAACAAGACGTACATGTGGTTATCTTGGAGAGAATTTCTGGAATGTGGGAAAGACAAAAGAAATCAACAGCCGTGTTCTTCACATATAGAGGTGGAATATGAATTATGCAGATATCAAACAGTATGATGTAGCAAATGGCCCTGGTATTAGAATCTCATTGTTTGTCAGTGGTTGCACGCATCATTGTAAGGGATGCTTTAATGAGGTGGCTTGGGACTTCTCCTATGGAAAACCGTTTACCAAGAACGAGGAAGAAATGATCCTCAAATATCTAGAGCCTTCCTATATTGCCGGTCTGACTATCCTAGGTGGAGAACCTTTTGAGTTGGTGAATCAAACTGGGGTGCTTTCACTTGTGAAAAGAGTACGGGAGGAATATCCTGATAAAACAATATGGTGTTATTCGGGATATGATTATGAGAAAGATATTCTTCAAAAGATGGTACCAAATCATAACGTAACGAGGGAACTATTATCGAATGTTGATGTCTTAGTGGATGGTAAATTTGTACTGGAACTAAAAGACTTGAGTTTGCGATTTCGTGGTTCGTCTAATCAGAGAATCATTGATTTGCGAAGGTCAAACGAAACAAATAGTGTGGTGTTATGGAATGATAATAGATTGTAACAATACGGAGGAGAACAAATGAGAGTAAATTTGAAACGTTTGTGCGAGGAAGCAGTAATCCCGACTTATGGATCTGACTTTGCAGCAGGTGCGGACCTTTATAGTTGCTTAACCAATCTGGTTGTAATTGAGCCTGGTGAAACAGTAATGATAAAGACTGGGATTGCAATGGAGATTCCAAAAGGGTATGTTGGTTTGATTTATGCAAGAAGTGGCTTGGCCTGTAAGAAAGGTCTGGCACCAGCCAATAAGGTTGGGGTAATCGATGCGGACTACCGTGGTGAGATAATCGTCGCGCTTCATAATCATGCGAAGGAGGCTGTTACTGTTGAGGCCAAAGAACGCATTGCACAAATGGTGATTGCTCCGTTTTTAGCGGTAGAATACAACGAAGTAGAAGAATTATCTGATACCGTAAGAGGAGAAGGTGGTTTTGGTTCAACTGGAACGAAATAATCAACATCTTTTATTAAAATTTATGATTGACTAATCATAGGTTAAGTGATACACTCATTCGTAACAGAAAAAAGCGAAGAAGAGAAGGAGTACTTTCCTTTTGGAAGCATAGAGAGAAGATGGTTGGTGTAAATCTTCGTGACAAAGGTTAGGAAGCAGTCTTGGAGCTTTGGATTCGAAAGAGATTTCTTAGTAGAATTCAACGGAATCCTCCGTTAACGGGAAGCAGTATCTATACATTCTTAAGGTGCTGAATGAGTGCAAGGCATTGCCTTGAAATTAGGTGGTAACACGGATAACCAGATTATTCGCCCTAAGCAGTTAGCTGCTTAGGGCTTTTTTATCGTAAAAAATAATTAGAAAGAGGGAATTGGTATGAGAAGATTTGAAAAATCCGACAAACTTGATAATGTGTGTTATGACGTTAGGGGACCGGTAGTTGATGAAGCGGACATTATGATTGCGAATGGAATCGAGATATTGAAACTGAATATTGGGAATCCTGCGCCGTTTGGTTTTACTGCACCGAATGAAGTTATTTACGATATGATACATAACCTTCGTAATGCAGAGGGTTACTCTAATTCAAAAGGAATATTTGCTGCCAGAAAAGCAATCATGCAATATTGCCAACTGAAAAAAATACCGAATGTGACGATTGAGGATATTTATACCGGTAATGGTGTTAGTGAAATGATTACCTTAGCAATGCAAGGATTATTAAATAATGGCGACGAGATATTAATCCCTTCACCAGATTATCCTCTCTGGACTGCAGCAGCGACGTTAGCAGGTGGTAACGCAGTACATTATGTTTGCGATGAGCAGAGTGAATGGTATCCGGACATTCAGGATATTAGAAGCAAGATTACAGAGAAGACAAAAGGAATAGTTGTAATTAATCCAAACAATCCAACGGGTGCGCTTTATCCGAAGGAAGTCTTAGAACAGATTGTACAGGTAGCCAGAGAACATGATTTAATCATATTTGCTGATGAAATCTATGACCGGTTAGTAATGGATGGTAGAGAACATGTTGCGATTTCTTCGTTAGCACCAGATCTATTTTGTGTCAACATGAATGGTCTATCAAAGTCTCATCGTGTGGCAGGATTCCGTATCGGCTGGATGGCATTAAGTGGTCCAAAGGACCACGTACAGGGTTATATTGAAGGATTGAATATGCTATCCTCCATGCGTCTGTGTTCCAACGTTCCGGCACAGAGTATTGTGCAGACTGCACTTGGTGGCTATCAAAGCTCGGATGAATTAATTCTTCCAGGCGGAAGATTATTTGAACAACGGGATTATGTATACAATGCGGTAATGGATATCCCAGGGTTGTCGGTAGTAAAACCAAAAGCGGCCTTTTATATGTTTCCAAAGATTGATGCGAAAAAGTTCAATATTACAAATGATGAGAAGTTTGCGCTAGACTTCCTAAGAGAAAAACATGTACTCATCGTACATGGAAGAGGTTTTAATTATAAGACACCTGACCATTTCCGTATTGTGTATTTGCCGGAAATTGCGATTTTGGAGCGAGCAATGGGAGAACTTAAAAGCTTCTTAAGTAGTTATAGACAAAGATAAACGATATTATCCGATTGTTAACCATTACACATATGTGGTTGACAATCGGATTTCTCTTTATTATAATAGCAGTAATTTGATTAGGGAGGAGTCATCCGTTTATGGATGCAACAAGATATGAAGAGACGAATGAAAACAAAAGATCTTACTGTACTTAGTTTATTTACTGCTATATTATGTGTTTTGGCACCAATTAGTGTACCACTAGGCTTTACCGCAATCCCGATTTCATTGGGTACTTTAACAGTAATGCTAGTAGCAACGGTTCTAGGACTAAAAAGGGGAATGGTTAGTGTAGGTGTTTATCTACTACTTGGAATGGTAGGAGTGCCGGTATTTGCTGGTTTTACAGGCGGTATCATGAAGTTAGCGGGACCAACCGGAGGTTATCTGGTAGGCTACTTATTTCTTGCTGCTACTTGCGGATTCATGTCAGACCGATTTTCTGGCAAAATAATCTGGCAAATATTCGGTATGTTATTAGGTACGGTATTACTTTACGCTTTTGGTACCGTTTGGTTTATGATATTAAATGAAATGTCACTTGCAAAATCGTTATCACTATGTGTCATTCCTTTTCTTCCAGGAGATATCATTAAAATTACTGCAGTAGCGTTGATTGCTACACCACTAAGAAAGATGACCCGTATACACGAATAAGGGATGAAGGAATTACCAATAATAAAATTAATGTTGAAATAACTCGGTTTTATCTGTATACTAGTAAATTGAATTAAGTGACGCAATGCGATATGAAATGGAGTTAAAGAATGTATAAATTACTGAATAAAGACGGCAATGCAAAACGCGGCGAATTCCATACAGTACATGGTACGATTCAAACACCGGTATTCATGAACGTAGGTACTGCAGCAGCGATTAAAGGTGCGGTTTCTACCATTGATTTGCAAGAAATAAAGACACAGGTTGAGCTATCGAATACGTACCATTTGCACGTTCGACCAGGTGATCAAGTGGTTAAGAAAATGGGTGGATTACACAAGTTTATGAACTGGGATAAACCAATTTTGACCGACTCCGGTGGATTTCAGGTGTTTTCTTTGGCTGGACTTCGTAAAATCAAGGAAGAAGGGGTTTACTTCAGTTCTCATATTGATGGTCGCAAGATATTTATGGGACCGGAAGAGAGTATGCAGATACAATCTAACCTGGCTTCCACGATTGCTATGGCATTTGATGAATGCCCGCCTCACCCGGCAACCAGAAAATATATGCAAGATTCAGTGGACCGTACGACAAGATGGTTAGAACGCTGTAAACTTGAGATGGCAAGACTCAATACGTTACCAGATACGATTAATAAAAATCAGATGTTATTTGGAATCAATCAGGGTGGAACCTTTGCAGACATAAGAATCGAACATGCAAAACGTATTTCTGAGATGGACTTAGATGGTTATGCACTTGGTGGACTTGCTGTTGGCGAATCTCATGAGGAAATGTATGATATCATCGAAAAGACGGTACCTTATCTTCCGCTTGAAAAACCAACTTATCTAATGGGGGTTGGAACTCCGGCCAACATATTAGAAGCAGTTGAACGGGGCGTTGATTTCTTTGATTGTGTTTATCCAAGTAGAAATGGTCGACATGGACATGCTTATACCAATCATGGAAAAATGAATCTGCTGAATGCAAAATATGAAGTCGATGATCGACCAATTGAACCAGGTTGTAGTTGTCCAGCTTGTAGGCATCATAGCCGTGGATACATCAGACATCTATTAAAAGCAAAAGAAATGTTAGGACTTCGACTGGTTGTCTTGCATAATCTGTATTTCTATAATACAATGATGGAAGAGATTCGTGAAGCAATCGAACAAAACCGCTATGGAGAGTATAAAGCAAAAAAATTGGCGGGGATGGCAGAAGGCGAAAAATAAACAAAACTTAACCATAAATGGTTAGTAGAAGAGTTAGGAGGATTATTAATGAATAATTTATTATTTTTAACTGGCGGTGCTGATATGGGCTTTATGCTGATTTATTTTGTTATTATTGGTGCCGTATTCTATTTTATTGCAGTGAGACCACAGAAAAAGCAGCAAAAACAACATCAGAACTTACTTAGTCAATTAGAAACTGGTGACAGTATCTTAACAACAAGTGGATTCTATGGTGTGGTAATTGATATTATGGAAGAAGTAGTAATTGTAGAATTTGGTAGCAATAAAAACTGTCGTATTCCAATGAAAAAAGAAGCGATTGTAGACATTGAAAAACCAGATGCTGCTGAATAAGTAGTAAGCAAAATTGATAGATAACAGCAAGGGCCTGCTTAGGAATAAGCAGGCTTTTCTGCTATAATACAGCATAATAAACCATAAGAGAGTTGAATTTTATTAGATAATTTAGTACATATTGTTGAAGTGGCCTGATGTGCCAGATAGGAGAGAGTATGCAGCATACGCAATTAATCAATCAAATGGTGGAATACTACAAAGGAGATCCGAAACGGATTCAACATTTTATTAAGGTGCATGAATTTGCTTCTTTAATCGGTCAGCAGGAAGGACTAACGAAAGAGCAGCAATATATTCTTAATGCAGCTGCTATTGTACATGATATTGGTATTCGGGAAGCCGAAATAAGGTATGGTAATAGTAATGGCAAGCTACAGGAAGAACTTGGTCCGGATATAGCTAGAACAATGCTAACTATCCTTGATTATCAGGCGGATGTAATAGAGCGGGTATGCTACCTAGTAGGACATCATCATACATATACCAATATAGAGGGAGCAGATTACCAGATTTTAATTGAAGCGGACTTCCTTGTGAACCTTTATGAAGAAGGGGTAAATCCTCAGGCTAATAATACAGCATATCATAAAATATTTCGTACAAAAAGTGGTAAATGGCTTATGAAAATGCTTTTTTTGGTGGAAGTGGATGGTGAAATTTAATGAATAATACTCTGTAGCAATTCTTTTTCTACGTTAAAGTATATATACTTAATTAACTAGATTTATGAGATAAGGGATGCTCATGCAAAATAGGATTACTAGTGAAGAGTATTTAGAAATTATTATTCCAAATGATCTTGCTTTTCGGTATGAAAGATTTAGTGAGGTAATTCCGATAAGCACTCGTAATAGCATCATCACTGTTCCGGTGGAGTTATTAAATAATTGTAGCATTGGTGAATTTTTATACTCTAACATTCCGTCATTGTTGATTCCACTGGAATTAGAAGCATTTGATGATACGCAGGTTGAACTAACCAGATCCACTGAGGGGTTTAATCTTCGTGGAAGAGATGTAATTATTGGGTTTATTGATACTGGAATTGATTATACTCATAAGGCATTTATTTATCCAGATAATACGACCAGAATTATCTCAATATGGGATCAGACAATACAGTCAGACACTGTGAGTGAAAGGGTGAGATATGGCAGTGAGTTTACCAGGGAGCAGATTAATCAGGCACTAGCAAGTGAAGATCCTTTTAGCGTTGTTCCATCAAAGGATGAGTCAGGACATGGAACCAAAATGGCAGGAATTGCAGCGGGCAATGAAATGGAACAAGAAGGATTTAGTGGAATCGCACCTTCTACCGAACTAATCGTAGTGAAGTTAAAAGAGGCAAAAAAAGCTCTTAAAGAGATTATGTTTGTAAAAGAGGAGACATATTGTTTTCAGGAAACGGATGTTCAATTTGCGATTAATTATATGGTTCAAGTTGCGCAGGAAAATAGAAAACCTCTTGTTTTCTGTATTGGTTTAGGTACTAGTCAGGATGCCCATACGGGAACTGGATCAACAAGCTTCCTTCTATCTGAACTTTCTACAAGATCCGGAATAGGTGCAGTAATTGCAGCAGGCAATGAAGCGGATACAAAAAGGCACTACAGTGGATTGATCTCACCTACTAGAAAAATAGATGAGTTTGAGCTAACAGTCTCCGAAAAAGATACGATGTTTTTTCTCGAAATATGGGGATATTCTAGTAACCGTATTTCCATTGTTATCGAATCACCTCATGGGGAGAAGTTCGGACCTATCAATCCGACGACGAATGAATGTATAGAATTAGAGCTATTATTTGAGTCTACACAAATAATTGTAAATAATATTCTGGCAGAAACAGAATCATTAAGACAGTTAATCTTAATACGATTTAAAGATGCCGTAAGTGGAGTCTGGAAATTTCGTGTACATTCTTTGACAACCGAACAGTATGTTACTTATGATGCCTGGCTTCCAATGGGGGATATTATATCAAGAGAAACGTATTTTTCTAATTCTACTGAATTAAGTACTGTCACTTCCCCTGGCAATGCTGGTGATCCGATGACAGTAGGTGCCTATAACTCTTTTACTGGAGAAATCAGTCCGGATAGCGGCAGAGGTCCTAACATACTGGGAACAATAAAACCTGATTATTGTGCTCCTGGCGTTAATCTTAAGGCACCAATCCCTGGCAATTTATTTGGAACATTCTCTGGAACTAGCGCAGCCACCAGCGTTGCAGCTGGATGTGTAGCACTTATCTTTGAATGGGCCATTGTAGGCGATAGGTATGCTAATCTTTCAGGAACCGGCGTAAAAACTCTTATTATACGTGGAATTAAGAAATCTCCGAATATAGTGTACCCAAATAATGAATGGGGATATGGGATATTAGATGTGTATACTACAATTGAAAAGGCAATAAAACTTGGGGTTAATGAGGTTTAGAATTCTTTAGTCTTTTAAGGGGGGCTAGACAGTCACCTGGCATGGAATATCCTGATGAAATCTGGGGATATGGAAAAATAGATGTGCTGAATGTTTTTGAGATAATAATAAAGTTTCGTTAAGAAAAACATCGGGAATTGATTCTTTTTTATTATTATAGCTTATATACTAAAATAACAAGATTTTATTTTTAAGGGGTATCTATGCCTACTAGAATTATGAGTGAGGAATATTTGGAATTGCTTATTCCATCTGAACTGGCCTTTGCCTATGAAAGATTCGGCGATATAGTTCAAATAAATGATCGAATCTCAATGTTTACTGTTCCGACTGAGATACTTAATGAGTGCAGTATCAGTGAGTTTTACTATTCTAGCTTTCCAACCTTGTTTGTACCTACACAATTAGAGCTATATGAAGATACTCAAATTAGAGCAGTACGCAATAACCCAAATCTCAATCTATTAGGAAGAGATGTTATTATTGGCTTTATTGATACGGGAATTGATTACACGCATGAAGCATTTAAAAATCCAGATAATACAACAAGAATTTACTCTATCTGGGATCAAACAATAGAATCGGAAACTCCTCAAGAAGGAATCATATATGGAACTGAGTATTCCAGGGAACAAATCAATGAGGCACTAGCGAGCGAAGACCCATTTAGTGTCGTACCATCAAGAGATGAAGTTGGTCATGGGACACAAATGGCGGGGATAGCTGCGGGCAATATAGAGGAAGAAAAACAGTTTAGTGGAATAGCTCCACAGGCAGAGATTGTTGTAGTGAAATTAAAGCCAGCAAAACAGATAATAAAAAAGATATTTTTTGTTCGTGAGGGAGCACTATGCTATCAGGAAAGTGATATCCTATTTGGAACAAAATACATCACGGAATTGGCAGAAAGACTTAGAAAACCTGTTGTGTTATGTATTGGTTTAGGGACTAGTCAGGGAGGACATGATGGTCGTGGAGCATTGAGTTCATATCTTTCTACTACATCAACGAAACCAGGGGAATGTGCTGTGATAGCAGCTGGAAATGAAGCCAATCTGAGAAGGCATTATCGAGGGACGATTCCTCCAACAACGAGAACCGATACGTTTGAACTAAGAATTGCAGCACAAGATACTTCTTTTGGCTTTGAACTATGGGAGTATTCACTGCAACGGGTATCCATTGAGATTATTTCGCCATCAGGTGAACGGATAGGTCCAATATTTCCTGGAATTAAGGAATGTATTGAAAATCGACTGGTATTTGAGTCTACGATTATATGGGTTAATAATATAATTACCGAAACAGAAACAGGGACACAGCTTATTCTTGTTCGTTTTCGTAATGCCACAGAAGGAATCTGGCAGTTTAGGATAACTTCATTGGCAGAGCAGTACTCCGTTATGTATGATGTCTGGCTTCCGATGGGAGATATTATATCAGAAGATACATATTTCTTACAATCCGATCCCAATATTACGATAACCTCTCCAGGGAATGCACCGTTATCTATGACAATTACCTCGTATGATTCATTAACTGGAGCAATAGCAGTAAGAAGTGGAAGAGGATTTACACGAATAGGAACGGTGAAACCGGACTTGGCAGCCCCTGGTGTGAATCTACCTGCTCCCCTTCCAGGTAATCAATATGGAACATTTAGTGGGACCAGTGCTGCAGCCTCTGTTGGTGCAGGATGTGCTGCACTTTTATTCGAATGGGCAATGGTTCGCGGTAATTATCCAAATATTAATGGAAATGAAATAAAAACACTATTAATTCGGGGGGCAAGGCAGTCTCCAGGAGTTGATTATCCTAGTCCAATCTGGGGGTATGGAAGAATTGATGTACTTAATGTTTTTGAAAATATAATAAAGTTCAGGTAAGATACTAAGATTCCTTAAAGAAGAAATTCTGTTAAAGCATCTATATCAATAATTCGAAATGTATTTTTATGGTAGTCAATGATACCTTTCATTTTAAGCGTTGCTAGTTCTCTACTCATAGAGGGACGTGATACATTAAGATATTCCGCTAGTTCATTACGATTTAGTGGAATTGAAAACTGTTTGGAATTATGGCTACGACTCGCATTGATTAAAAATGCAGCTAGTTTTTCTTTGATTCCTTTTAAAACAAGTAAGTCTATTTTATGATTTAAATAAGTGTTTTTCTCACCAAGGAGAAGCATCATATTTTGAATGAGTCTTGTATGATAGCCACATGCATTGTTACATAAGCGAATAATTTTATCATATGGAATAAATAGAATGGTTGCTTCAGTTTTCGTTCGAGCGGAAACTGGAGCAATTCTTTTTTGAGTACAAACGATACCTTCGCCAAAAATATCAGAGGTTCCTAAAGTAGCGACAATATGACGGTCGCCGGCAACATTTTCTTTAATTATTTCTATTGTACCTGCAACGATGATTCCAACGCTATCCACAACATTTCCATGGAGTAAGAGGTAATCATTGGCTGGATGATGTTTGATTGTAACATTCAAGCAGGTAAGCAGGGAGGTAAGCTCGGTTTCATCAAATTCTTTAAATAATGGACATTTTAGCAAAGCTGGAAGATGTTTTGTCATTTTTGGGCCTCCTTGTTTTTTCTATAGTGTAACTTAAATAATATTTTTTGGCAATTCATTCGAGTAAAGATCGGATGAATTGGACACATGACTTCACAGAGGCATGCCAGAATAAAAGGATAATGATTAGTACTAGGAGTACACTTCTTTTCTAAGAGATAGATTAATATACTTAAAATAAATAACAGCAAGGAATTGGGTAGGTAATGAATAATAAAATAACGAGCGACTCTTTATAAGAGGAGCGCAAAGGTCGCCAGGTGTGGTTTATCCCAATGAAATATGGGGGTATGGTAAGATTGATGTATTTAATATCTTTCAGAGTATAATTAAATTAAGATAATTGTTTTTTTGTAGCTGTAGATACAGAAATGTTACTTGATATCCGATACAATACAACCATCAACAACATATCTTATGGGCTGAGGCCTAATAACATAGATTAAAAGGAGAGAAAATGATGAGTAATAGTATGTATTGTTATCAATGTCAGGAAACAGCTGGCAATCAAGGTTGTACTAAAGTAGGTGTTTGTGGTAAGAGCGCAGATTTAGCAAACATGCAGGATTTATTAGTATATGCAACCAAAGGTCTTTCTGAGGTTACAACAAGACTTCGTGCTGAAGGAAAAACAATTAGTAAAGAGATCAACCATTTAGTAACTCTTAACTTATTCACTACAATTACTAATGCAAACTTTGATGATGATGTATTTTTTGCAAGAGTAAAAGAAACAGTAGCGTTAAAACAGGAATTAATGGAACAACTTGTTAATGCTGAAGGTTTATCAGAAGCAGCTTTATGGACTGGTGATTCTGATGAAGAGTTATTGGCAAAAGCAGAGTCTAGTGAAGTAGGTGTTTTAGCAACTGAGAATGAAGATGTTCGTTCTTTAAGAGAATTAATTACTTATGGATTAAAAGGTTTATCCGCTTACTCCAAACATGCCAATGCATTAGGTCATGATAATGAAGAAGTTGATGCTTTTATGCAGTCTACTTTAGCAAAATTATTAGATGACTCCTTAACTGCAGACCAGTTAGTAGCGTTAACATTAGAAACTGGTAAATTCGGTGTAGACGGTATGGCATTACTTGATACTGCAAATACTTCTACTTATGGTAATCCAGAAATTACAAAAGTTAATATCGGTGTAGGTAAAAACCCTGGTATCTTAGTATCTGGTCATGATCTATCTGATTTAGAGCAGTTATTAATTCAGACAGAAGGAACAGGAGTTGATGTATATACTCACTCTGAAATGTTACCAGCTCACTACTATCCACAACTTAAAAAGTATACTCATTTGGTAGGTAACTATGGAAATGCATGGTGGAAACAAAAAGAAGAGTTTGAATCCTTCAATGGACCAATCTTAATGACAACAAACTGTATCGTACCTCCAAAAGATTCTTACAGAGATAGATTATATACAACTGGAGCAGCTGGATTTGCAGGATGTAAACACATTGCAGGTGAAGCTGGAAGCCAGAAAGATTTCTCTGACATCATTGAATTAGCAAAAACTTGTGCAGCTCCAACTGAAATTGAAACAGGTGAAATTATCGGTGGTTTTGCTCATGAGCAAGTATTTGCATTAGCGGATACTGTTGTGAATGCGGTAAAATCCGGCGCAATTAAAAAATTCGTTGTAATGGCTGGTTGTGATGGTAGAGCAAAATCAAGAAACTACTACACAGACTTCGCGAAAGCGCTTCCAATGGATACGGTTATCTTAACTGCAGGTTGTGCAAAATACAAATATAATAAATTAAACTTAGGCGATATCGGTGGTATTCCAAGAGTATTGGATGCTGGTCAGTGTAATGACTCTTACTCTTTAGCTTTGATTGCATTGAAGTTAAAAGAAGTATTTGGCTTAGCTGATGTTAATGAGCTACCAATCATCTACAATATCGCATGGTATGAACAAAAAGCTGTAATCGTATTATTGAGCTTACTATACCTTGGGGTAAAAGAAATTCACTTAGGGCCAACACTTCCTGCTTTCCTTTCTCCAAACGTAGCAAAAGTATTAGTAGAAAACTTTGGAATTGCTGGTATTCAGACAGTAGAAGAAGATATGGAGCTATTCTTTGGTAAAGAAGAAGCTGCAGCCAAAAGCAGTAATGGAATCTCAAAAGATATGATCATTGGTGACATCTTAAGAAAAAATCCAGAAAATGCGAACGTGTTGATGGCTGCTGGAATGCACTGCTTAGGCTGCCCATCTTCTCAAATGGAAAGTTTAGAAGAAGCTTGTATGGTACATGGGTTAGACGTTAACACATTGTTAAGCCAGTTGAAATAATAAATTTTGCGATGTTAATATCTAGCTCTAACTCGTAATAACAAGTAAATAATGACATGATAAGTAAGACTCCTATAGGAATAAATGCATTACGGCATACAGATACTATGCTTAACTTTGATAGATTAATGTAGATTTAAGCTGCATGGGTTTATCCTAGAGCGTTATTCCTTATGGAGTCTTATGTTTATCTCAGTCCAAGTGAAGTCTCAGACTGAGAATAAGCATAGTTAAGTTTATGAGTTTATGTATGCTTTAATAGAAGGAGGCAGTTGAATGAATAGTGTTAAATTAATGATGGACGAACATCAATATATTCTACGGATGGCAAAAGTGATGCGACGTGCATGCTATCGTTTGTTACAAGATGGTTCGGTGGACTATGCTGATTTTAACGATATGATGGACTTTATCAAAAATTATGCAGATGCGCATCATCATGGAAAAGAAGAAAAAATCATGTTTCAAAAGATGCAAGATCAACTTGGAAGAATGGCTCAAAACCTAATTACACATGGAATGCTTGTTGAACATGATCTTGGAAGGTTTCATATGCAGGAGCTTCGAGCAGCTCTTGAACGCCTAAAAGCAGGGGATGATGAAAGTAAACTGGATGTTATAGCCAATGCCATTACTTATACTCATCTTATTGAAAGACATATTAAAAAAGAGGATGATTTGGTTTATCCATATGGTGAAAAGAACCTTTCTGAGGATGATATGAACCAGATTAATCAAATGACTGATGATTTTGAACAGCAGGCAACCACTGAAGGAACACAAAGTAAGTATGTGACATTACTAGAGAACTTAGAAAAGAAATATTTATAGATTAAATACTATTATTGAGGAGATAAGATATGAGTGCTTTTTTAGGACCTATTCATCATTGGCTATATCGTAAAATAAAGTTACAGGAAGAGCTGGTTATTTCTTTAGTAACCTTATTAAAAGAAAAGGGATTAGATGCAGGAATCGAGGAGAAAGTGAACGCAGTATATGCACCACTTCCTTCAGGGAATCTAGAAGATATGATAGATGAAACGAACATTCATGGCTGGTTACAAGAAAGAGTGAGTTTAGTAGAAAATCGCTTGGCTTATGTAGTAACTCAGATCGCAAAGAATGAGATTTCTAACCTCGATATCATCAGTCAGATTACCAATGATTTTGGAAGAAATAATACGATTCAGGAGTTAGATTCTGCAAGGAAAGCTTATCAGGAATTACAGGATCGTTTATTAGACGGAATGCCATGTGACCATGTTAATCAGGTGGTAAGCGAATCAGACAAGGAAGTGGTTTATCAGGTAACCAATGATATCCATGGACAATACTGGATGGCGCAGGGTGGAGACGCTCAAAACTATCAGAGAATAAAGGAAAGCCTGATTAAAGGAATGCTGGAAAATAGTCCGTTTGAATTCGAGGTAGTTGGAAACGGAAGATTTATAATTAGAGTGAAGAGTGAAAAGTGAAAAGTGAAGAGCGTTTAAGGGCAGTGAAGAGCGGAAAAGATAGTGAAGAGCGGAAAAGATAGTGAAGAACTAAGAGTGAAGAGTGAAGAGTGAAGAGCGGGAAAATAGTTTTCTTTCTCTTTTGAGAGTATTCCAAAGTTTGTTTAAACCTTCAAATTGGTGTAAGATAATTACAATCAGTTTGGAGGTTTTTTTATGGATGCAATACATTATCACGTCCGTAGCGAAGGACGTATTATTAAAAGAGCTGTTTACATAGCATTGGGTATTGAATTGGAAGGACATAAAGATGTATTAGGTATGTATGTTGGTGAAAAAAAGTGCAAAATTCTAGCTCTCCATTATGAATGGGTTAAAAAATCGAGGTGCTTAAGGTATGCTAATTGCTTGTGTTAATGGATTAACTGGGTTTCCTCAAGCAATTGAGGCTGTATACCCTCAAACAGAAGTTCAACAGTGTATAATCCATCAGATTAGCAACTCAACAAAATTTGTATCCTACAAGGATATCAAGTAAAATTTTTGTGGTTAAATCTTGCAAATGGGGGGGAAAAGCTCTACAATTTGGTAATAGATAGTATATATAATTTTATGGAATACATATGCTTGGAGGTAGAGGAAATGGATGAGAAAGCACTATATAAAATAAGCTACGGTTTATTTGTTTTATCAGCTAGAGAGGGAGAGAAGGACAATGGGTGTATCATTAATACGGTATCTCAGGTGACGGCGATACCCAATCGAATTAGTATAACGATTGAAAAGAGTAATTATACACATGATATGATTATGAGGACAAGGAAGTTTAATGTATCGGTATTAAGCGAAAGCGCTAGTTTTGCGATGTTTGAGAGATTTGGTTTTCAATCGGGACGTAATGTAGACAAATTTGCAGGATTTATGAATGTAGAACGTAGTGAAAATGGTTTGCTTTATTTGACTGAGGGTACGAATGCCTATCTATCAGGCAAGGTAGAGGAGATTTTGGACTTAGATACTCATACTTTATTTATTGCTTCTCTGGAGGATATGCAGATTTTAAATGAGGTGCCATCAACGACTTATGCTTACTATCATGCTAATATCAAACCAAAACAAGAGAAAGTAGCTGTCTTAGAACCTGGGAAAACTGTTTGGCGTTGTACAATTTGTGGTTATGAATATGTTGGGGAGGAACTTCCCGAAGACTATATTTGTCCAATCTGTAAGCATCCGGCATCTGATTTTGAAAAAGTAAGCTAGAATAAGAAGGGAGATTTCATGAGAATAGCATTTTATGATACGAAACCTTATGATAGGGAGTGGTTTGATCGAAAGAAACCAGATTCCTATGAAATTATTTATCTTGAAACAAAATTAACAGAGAGAACTGCAGTATTAGCGGAGGGATGTCAGGTAGTGATTGCTTTTGTCAATGATGTCATTAGCAAAGAAGTCATCCATATTCTATATGACTGTGGTGTTAAGCTTATTGCACTTAGATGCGCAGGTTACAATAATGTTGACATGAAGGCTGCTTACCGTAAAATCCATGTGGTTAGGGTCCCTGCATATTCTCCTTATTCTGTAGCGGAACATGCTATGGCCTTATTACTAAGTTTAAACAGAAAGATACATAAAGCATACAATAGAACAAGAGAGAATAACTTTACACTTTCTGGACTTACTGGATTTGATTTGCATGGGAAAACAGTAGGAGTTGTAGGTACTGGAAAAATTGGAAAGGTGTTTATTGATATATGTCAGGGTTTTGGTATGAAGGTGATTGCTTATGATATCTATCCAGATAAGAATCTGGATGTAGACTACGTGTCTAAAGAGGAGCTTCTTAAGCAGAGTGATATTATCTCATTACATTGTCCATTAACAGACCAGACGTTCCATTTTATTGAGGAAGAGAGTGTGGAGCAGTTAAAAGAAGGCGCCGTCATCATCAATACATCAAGAGGTGGGCTGATTAAAAAGGAAGCATTACTTCAAGGACTAAAGAGTAAGAAAATTGGTGCAGCAGGTCTTGATGTTTATGAAGAAGAAGCAGAGTACTTTTTTGAAGACTTTTCAAATGATATTATTGAAGATGATGTGCTTTCTTTATTGGTCTCCATGCCAAATGTCATTGTAACCTCTCATCAGGCCTTTTTGACAAAGGACGCCCTGATGAGTATAGCGGATACAACTTATCAGAATATTAGAGATTATTTTGATGAAAAGCCTTTAATCAATGAAATTTGTTACTGTATGGATCAACCCCGAAGGCATGAAATTTGTGTAAAAGAAATTAAAGGGAGATGTTTTTAGGTAACTAATTCTACAAGAAAATTATTCTTTTAGGAAATTGAGCTCTTAGGAAATTGAGCTCTTAGGAAATTAATTCTCTAAGCTTTTCTTTATCAATGATTCGGATTGACCCTCGTGTTTGCTCAAGAATACCTTGAGATTGAAACACTTTTAGCATTCTAGATACGACTTCCCTAGCACTTCCTATATATCTGGCGATTTGTTCCTGGGTAAGGGAAAGGTTAGGGGAGTTTATTTTTGTCATTTCATCATGCAAAAAGATGGCAAGCCGTTTATCAAAACTCATAAAAAGAATCTGTTCCATTGCCCACATTACGTCAGAAAAGCGTTCCATGGTATTTTTGTAAGCAAAGTTTTCAACATAGACGTTCTGGTCACTGAGCTTAGCGAAAGCACCAATATTAATTAAATAAGCATCTGTATGGACTTCAGCGTCAATATGAACATCAAAGGTAATATTATTGAGTATGCAGGAAGCAGAAAAAACGCAAACGTCGCCTGGAGAGAGCCGGTATAAGGTGACTTCACGTCCATCTTCAGACAAGATATAGATACGTAGTCCTCCGCTCTTGATTAACAGAACACCCAGACATTCACTTTGCGAGTTGTGTAGATTATAGCCCTTTGGATAGGATACCTTAGTAATATTATCTAGTAGTAAATTTATTTCTGATTCGTTTAATTTATCCCAGAAAGTAAAATGTGATTTGATATAGGTTAATTCTTCGTTTTCAATCATAAAAATCCTCCAATCAATACTATTATTATATCATAAGTAAGACAACATCAAAACCAATTACTAATAATTTATGAAAAATAGGATTGACATATTTCTTGCGTTTGATAAAATTGGTAAAGAGCATATGCTTATATTCGATATAGTTGACTAGTAATTATTATTAAAAGGATTAAGGGGAAACAATTATGGATACCGATCAAGAGATTCTTGAAAAAAACCATTCTGAGCTAGCGATGGCATATTTTAAGGAAGGCTACAATTGTTCACAATCTGTATTTATGGCATTTTGTGATGAATATGATATTGATTTTGAGATGGCAGTAAAAATAAGTTCCTCTTTTGGTGGTGGTATGGGAAGGCTCAGGGAAGTATGTGGAGCTGTTTCTGGTATGTTTATGGTTGTTGGAATGATATATGGGTATACCGACCCAAGAAATCATATTGCTAAAACTGAGCATTACAAGAGGATTCAGTATCTTGCAAAGGAATTCGAAAAGGAGACTCATTCTATCATTTGTCGGGAATTGTTAGGATTAAAAGAAGGTAAAGATAGTCCGATTCCGGAACTACGTAGTGCTGAGTATTATAAAAAGCGTCCTTGCATTGAACTTGTTGGGCTAGCGGCTGATATTTTAGATCGTTATATAGAGGAACATAGATAAAAAAGTATCCACTGATATATTCATAGTATATCAGTGGATACTTTTTTATCTCATTAGTTTCAGCAGCAGTTAGGTCTAGACGGAGATAAAACCTCTGACAATATTTTTAGATTTGACATATACAAAATATAGGAGTAATATAATGATTAGCATATGCCCAAAATAACTATACTAATATTATTCATAGGAGGTTACAGAATGAAAATTGCAGTAGGTTATTAGTGTATAGAAAAGCGGAATATGAATATTCGATTGTCTATGAATAAATATGAATATAACAGATTGGAGGATTTTTATATGAGAGTTGCAGTAGCGAGTGATGGAAGTAGAGTAAGTGGACATTTTGGACATTGTGAGGGGTTTACTCTTTATGATGTGACAGACACAGAAGTAATGAATCGAGTGTTTGTTGCAAATCCAGGGCATAGACCAGGGTATCTTCCGGTTTTCTTAAAAGGAAACGAGGTGGATGTGATTATCGCTGGTGGAATGGGCGAATCAGCTCAGCAGCTATTTGCCGAACAAGGCATTCAAGTGGTAGTTGGAGCGCAAGGAGTTGCAGATGAAGTGATTAAGCAATATTGCAAAGGAGAGTTAAAGTCAACCGGTAGTGTATGCAGAGAACATTCACATGAGGGTCATTGTAATGAATAAATAATAATTGCTGGGGTAGGGGGATGGAAATGCATGGTTTTGTTGACTTTTACTACAAATAAGATATCATTATAATAACGATTAAAATTTTCTGACTTATAGATAGATAAGAATAATAATATTTTGAGGAGTAAAACATGGCAAGACCTACAAAGTGGAGAAAAATTGAACATATTCCGGCAATTCCATATTTTGTACCATCAGAAACAGAGAGAGAAGAGGTAGCGGAAAACATATTAAAGCTTGAGGAATTAGAAGCAATCCGTTTAAAGGATTTAGAAGGCCTTGAGCAGGGAGAATGTGCAACCCGAATGGAAGTATCCAGACCGACATTCCAAAGAATTTTACTATCCGCGCGAGAAAAAGTTGCTGACAGTTTAATTCATGGAAAAATGATACGGATTGAAGGTGGAAACTTTACTCGTAACATTTGTCCAATTCAGTGCTTAGATTGCGGTAAGGAATGGAAGGAAAGCTACGAAAACCTTGAAATGATTAAAAAGGGCCAGTATACTTGTCCTAGCTGTGGGTCCACTCGGTTTATCTGTCAGGATAACTGTAAGGGTATGTTTTGCAGGAGGAATTGTAGACGTCATGGTTTGGATTAATTAATGTAATTGATAATAAATAATATGGCGGAATGGAAAAAGAGCAATATGATTGTTAATTAATAATAATCATATTGCTCTTTTGGTTTGTTCTTTTATTTTTAACTACTTATTCTTCTTGTTGCGCTTTCTTATATAATATATCTACTTCTTTTTTGGATACTAGTTTTGAGAGGATAAAAGCAATCACAATAATTCCAGGGATATCGATTAACAACCTGGTAATAGCAAATCTTTCTCCTAAGGCTGAGATTTCGAATAAGAACATCGGTATTTTTGTTGTTGACCAAGCTCCAATAAAGATTAAGATGTTCATCAGCGTTACGCCTTTTTTCATAAACACCGCAGCAACTGGAAATGCTCCATATAGTGGACCAGCTGCAGCAGAACCGATAAAGATCGATAGCAAGATTCCTTTGATTCCAGAACCTTCTCCCATATACTTCACCATCATCTCTCTTGGTACCCAGACATCAAGCAGACCAAGAAGGATAAAGATTGGTGGAATGACAAGCAGCATTTCAAAAATTGAATTAAGAGTAATATTAAAAGCTTTTAACCCTAGCTCTTGATTAAATATAGTAAATAGAAGCATGGCTGTAAAAGTTATTATAAATACGCGATATCTTTTTATCAATTTTTTCATTATATCACCACCAATCCAATAATAAAGGCAACTAGAAAGGAAAATAAAAATGCCAGTGTGTTTCGAAGTAATGTTAGTTTTTTGCCAAAGTATTTGATTTCTACTGGAATTGTTACAACCCCAACCATCATTAGAGTAGAGATAAAAGCAGCAATCTGAATATAACCGGCACCATTTTCTAATAATAGAGCAGCGGTTGGGAATGCAACAAACCCAGGAATCAATGTTATTGCACCAATCATCCCGGCCATAATTACACCAAACCAACCAGATTCGGCACCAATGATTTTAGAGATTGTTTCAGCATTTAATATGGCCAATAAAAATCCAACGAGAAATATCACTACCAAAAATTCAGGCATAATATTTTCAAAGGATTTCCAAGCCTTTTTTAATGCCATTTTTGTTTTCTTTTTATCCTTCTGAAAAGATATTATTAATAAGACAATAGCAAGACTATAAAAAATATACGAATCCATTATGAACCTCCTTGATATAAAATTGAGTTAAACCTATATAAAATGAATCGATAGTGAAGGGGATAGTAAAGAATGAAGACCTCTTACAATAAGAGAGATGATACCACTATCAACAATAAATATCAGTGACTAAATCACAGTAAATGAGGTTTATGTTAAAAAATTATAATATCGTTTGACATGTAGGGCAGTTCAAATTAAAATGAGGTTATAATAGGTAATAAAATTAACTTGACAAAAGATAGTTATTATGATACTAACAGGCAGACAAAGCTTAATAGAGGACGATATGTATGGAAAATAATAAGATACAAGATAGAGAAAATGGGAAAGAGAAACAAAATCTATCTATTAGAAGCAGTATAATTCTACTTTTTCTGATTTCTCTGATTACGTCGGTAATTGTAATAGGGCTAGTTGTTTTTACAAACTGGATAAATGCTGCAAAAGAAAGGACACAAATCATAGCTTACGATATGAACAAAGAGATTAGTGGTCAGATCAATCAAATGCTAGGTGCTCCTTATAATATTAATATGATAAATCAGAGAATAATAGGCAATAACATCATCGATCTTCAAAATAGTCTAGAGAGAGATGCATTTTTTGCTGGAGTTCTTAAAACTCAGGGAAAAGATATCTATAGTTTTAGTTACGGGACAGAAACAGGTGAATATTATGGTGCCCGTAGAAATGAAAATGGTTCTTTAGAAATTATGAAAAATAATAAAGCTACTTCTGGTCAAACTTGGTATTATTCTGCCAATGATAACTTGACGGCAGGGCAAATAGTGATGAAGACGGGCACCTTTGATGTACGTACTAGAGATTGGTACAAAGTAACCAAAGAAAAAGGAAAGCCAGTTTATTCTGCTGTATACAAACATTTTGTAATGGACGATTTGACAATCTCCGCCTCCTGGCCGGTTTTTGACTTAAAAGGGAATCTGAAAGGAGTACTTGGAGCACATATGCTACTCTCGGATGTTGATGAGAATCTGAACAAGATAGTTAGTGAAAAACATGGTTTTTCGTATATCATAGAGAAGGAATCCGAAGAGCTTATTGGGAACTCCTTTCAGGAAAAAAATTATGAAGTGCAGGCAGATGGAAAAATAAATCGAATAAATCTTACTAATGTACGAAATGAGATTATGAATTCCATTTATGAAAAGTATAAAAGGTGTTTAGAGAATAATTTTGTTTATGAGGGTGGCAGTGAAAGATACCATGTTAATATTAATGAATATCAAAAAGAAGGATTAAGCTGGATTATCATATCGGCACTTCCAGAAGATATTTTCATGGATGAAATTGAAGAGAATATATTTACAACAGTTCTGATTGTCTTAGCTATGATGGTCATATCGGGAACGCTATATTATAGGATTATGAAAAAAATGTTTCGACCAATTACCACTTTAATCGAATCAATGGAACGTTTTTCTTCGAAAAAGAAGCTAGAAAGAGTAGCGATAACGAGAAATGATGAGATTGGCATAATTTCGAAAATGTATAATCAGATGGCTAATCGAATGAACTATCTCGTAAATAATCTGGAGACAATTGTTCAAGAACGTACATTAGAGTTAAAGAATACTAATGTCGAATTAATAAATGCAAAAAAAGATTTATATCTTATTCTGGATTCTACGGCAGAGGGAATATTTGGCCTAGACACAGAGGGAAATTGTACGTTTTGTAATAATCAGTGTTTAGAATTATTAGGTTACCAGCATCAGAATGAGCTGATTGGAAAGAATATGCATTATCAGATACATCACAGTAATCGTAGTGGGAATAGAGTACCTGTTGAGGAATGTAGAATTCTGAGTACAATTTTGAAAGGAGAAAGAATTTATTCAAATGACGAAGTTTTCTGGAGAGCTGATGGTTCATCTTTTGATGTTGAATATAATTCCTATCCACAGATAAGAGACGAGAAAGTAATTGGTGCAGTTGTTACCTTTAATGATATTACCGAAAGGCGGAAAATCCAACAACAGATTGAGTATCTTAGTTGCCATGACTCCTTGACCGGGTTAATGAACCGGAGATGTTTTGAGAGTACGCTTGACAAATATGACGATAAGGAATATTTACCAATCTCAATAATCTTTGCAGATTTGAATGGATTAAAGTTAGTAAATGATATCTTCGGCCATGAAGCGGGTGATTTGCTAATTAAAAAAGCAGCAGGGATATTGAGAAAGACATGTCGAAGTGTAGATGTGATTGCACGCGTAGGAGGGGATGAGTTTATCGTTTTACTTCCTAGAACAAAAGCAGAGGATGCAGAGACTATCATTGAAAGAGTCCAAACTGCGTTATCAAAAGAAGATATCAATGGAATTCGCTTAAGTATGGCATTGGGTTACGATACTAAGACGAGTGTTTTTCAGGATATTGAGAAAACGATGGGATATGCAGAAAGTGAAATGTATAAAGAAAAATCCCGTTCGCGCAAGAATTTTGGTGTAGAGACACTTAATAAAATTATCGAATCATATCATTTAAGAAGCCCACGCGAAAAAGAACATGCTCAAAATGTAGCCAAGTTATGTTATCAAATGGGTCAAATGTTAAATTTAACAGAAACCAAAAGTAAGAAGTTGCAAGATGCAGGGTATCTTCATGACATTGGAAAGATTGTTCTAGATGACAGGGTTTTATTACAGGATAAGAATCTGACCGGGGACGACATACAAATGATGAAAGAGCACTCTGTCATTGGCTATCGAATCCTGAATTTGTTTGATGACACCTTGAATCTGGCAGAAGCTGTGTATGCTCATCATGAAAGATGGGATGGAACAGGATATCCAAAAGGTCTTAAGGGTACTGAAATACCACTGACATCAAGGGTAATAGCGATTGCGGAAAACTTCGAGAGAAATCTGTCTCTATCAAAGGGTCCAGATAGTGAGCGACTTGAGAAGGCATTAGAGCAATTGAGGCAGGAATCTGGTAAAGTGTTTGATCCTGAGCTTGTGACATTATTTATTAAAATGGTGACAGAATCTTAGCAATAACTGAATATATTTTACTCATTTCTTATGATATCATGATAGCGTACAACAAAAAGAAGAGATATGGTCTTAATATTGAGATGAAGAAAGGATAGGAATATGGATAATTTTACTTTTTATTCACCAACTTATTTTGCTTTTGGTAAAGATACAGAGAATGAAACTGGCAAATATATAAAACGTTTTCAGGGAACAAAGGTGTTGTTACATTATGGCGGAGGTTCTGTAGTTCGTTCTGGATTGCTAGACAGGGTAAAAGATTCACTCCATAGAGAAAATATTGATTTTGTGGAACTTGGTGGAGTGAAACCAAACCCTAGAAGTGGGCTTGTATATGAAGGAATTGATTTGTGTAAGAAAGAAAACGTAGATTTTGTTCTTGCAATTGGAGGCGGAAGTGCGATTGATTCTGCGAAAGCAATTGCAGCAGGTGCTATTTATGAGGGAGATTTTTGGGACTTTTATCAAGGAAAAAGTGTAACTGACGCACTCCCAATTGGAACTATTTTAACAATTGCAGCAGCAGGAAGTGAAGGTTCACCTGATTCCGTTATTACTAATGAAGAGGGAATGTATAAAAGAGGGGCTTCTGGAGAAGCATTTCGTCCAAAATTCTCTATTTTAAATCCGGAATTGACACAAACTTTACCAGCATATCAAACTGCATGTGGTATTACGGATATTATGGCGCATTTGTTTGAGCGTTATATGACGAATACCGAAGAGGTGGAAGTAACTGACCGAATGATTGAAGGATTACTATTAACTATGGTTCACGAAGGACCAAGAGTAATCGCCAATCCAAATAATTATCAGGCACGCGCGAATATTATGTGGGCTGGAATGATGGCGCACAATAATTCCTGTGGCGTAGGAAGAAGTCAGGACTGGGCGAGTCATGATATCGAGCATGAATTATCTGCTCAATACGATTGTGCTCATGGAGCAGGCCTTGCAGTTGTTATGCCGGCGGTGATGACTTACAATATGAAACATAATGTTATGCGTTTTGCGCAGGCTGCGGTAAGAATTTGGGGTTGCCAGATGGATTTTGCAAATCCAGAAAATACAGCAAAAGAAGGAATTCAAGCATTCCGCAATTACCTAAAAGGGATTGGAATGCCATCTAATTTTGAAGAATTAGGAGCAAAAGAAGCAGATATTGAAGAAATGGCACAGAGAGCAACATATGGTGATGTCAGATCAGGCAATCTAGGTGGCTTTGTAAGCTTAAACAAAGAGGATGTTATTAATATTTATCGTTTAATGATCTAGTTGCTTCTTAAGCAAGAATAAACTTTAATAGTTTAAGATAGAATAAATAGTTGATATTGCAACTTTAAACCGTTATAATAAAATGGTTGCAGTATCAACTATTTTTTGTGTTTTTATTCTTTGAGGAGTATTCAACGTAATAATTCAGATAATTCATTGAAATAACTCAGATAATTCATTAGATGTATTAGGAAAAGGAAGTGAAGCAATAATATGGATAAGCGTACAGGTAGGTTAATATCGATTCTTTATCGAAAAAGCCAGATGTATATAGCTCAGGAGTTAAAACAATATCATGTATCATCATCGGAGTATCCAGTACTAATAAGCTTGTCTCGCGAAGATGGAGTAACACAGGAGAGTCTGGCAGATCATTTATCCCTTGATAAATCAGCGGTTGCGCGAATTATTCAATCTTTGATTGTGAAAGGTTTTGTAAAGAAGCAAAAAGATGAAAATGATCATCGATGTAATAGAGTCTATTTGACTACGGAAGGTTTGTGTCTTAAGGATCCAATAGAACGGGCGCTAAATGATTGGAATCAGATATTAATGAGTAATAAAAACAAAGAAGAACAAGAGCTAATTTATGAACTTCTTGAAGGTATGGTTGAGAACGTAATGGATGCATATGTAGACAGAAAGTAACAAAGAGAAGATATTTTTATAGGAGACTAAGGATGGAAGAGAGCATAAAGAATAATCCACTGGGAACAAAACCAGTGAATCAATTATTAAGACAATTTGCAGTGCCTAGTATTATTGCAATGCTAGTGAGTGCTTTGTATAATATAGTAGACCAGTTTTTTATTGGAAACAGTGTTGGAGAACTTGGCAATGCAGCCACTAATATAGCGTTCCCACTATCAATTTCCTGTGTTGCGATTGCATTATTATTTGGAATTGGTGGTGCCTCTTCTTTTAACCTGGCAATAGGGCAGGGTGAGAAAGAAGAAGCAGTGTATTACATTGGCAATTCTGCTGTTATGCTATTTGCATTAGGAACGGTGTTGTTCCTAATTACACAACTATTTTTAACACCAATGTTAAAATTTTTTGGTTCCCCAGATAACGTGCTGGATTATGCCAGAACCTACACGCGAATTACATCGTTTGGATTTCCATTTTTAATTCTGGCAACGGGGGGAGGTCATCTGATTCGTGCAGATGGAAGCCCCAAATTCACAATGATTTGTAATCTGACTGGTGCCGCAATCAATACGGTACTGGATTACCTTTTTGTATTTGTATTGGGTTATGGAATGGCAGGTGCGGCTTATGCAACCATTATCGGACAGTTTGTATCAGGAATGATTGCATTTTCTTATTTAAGAAAGTACAAGACTGTTAGAATTAGAAAGAAACATTTGAAAATCCATAGAAAGTATCTACTACGCATTACTTCACTTGGAGCAGCTCCATGTAGTAACCAGTTAGCAATGATGGTAGTACAGATTGTAATGAATAAAATACTGACCCATTACGGTGCCTTGTCTGCCTATGGAGCTGCCATACCATTGGCATGTGCCGGTATAATAAGTAAAGTGAATCAGTTGTATTTTTCATTTGTAATTGGTATATCTCAAGGGCTACAGCCAATTGTTGGATTTAACTATGGGGCAGGTAATTATAAACGTGTGAAGGATGCGTATAAACGAGCAATTACCTACGGCTTTGTTATCTCATTAACTGCGTTTGTATTATTTCAGCTATTTCCACGCAGAATCATCTCGATATTTGGGAATGGGACGGAAGAGTATTTCAGATTTGCTGAGAATTATTTTAGAATCTTTTTACTATTTACCTTCATAAACTTTTTACAACCGATTACTTCTAACTTCTTTACTGCAATTGGAAAACCTAAAAAGGGTATATTCTTATCTTTAACTAGGCAGATTCTATTCTTATTACCATTAATTATCATTTTGCCATACGTTCTTGGCATTGATGGCGTATTATATGGTGGTCCAATTGCCGACTTTAGTGCGGGTCTGGTAACAGCTATTTTAATTATTAAGGAGCTTAGGAATCACCAATATCATTAATAAGCCAAATCATAGGAGGTATCCAATGAGTTTATTAGCTTTTTACAGTTTACCCATTTTGCTAATCTTGATAGGAAGTGTATATCTTGTCTTTCGTCTCAAAAAAGTATTATTCGGTTCTTGGTCGAAAAAACAATGGCTGCCTTGGGTGGTATCCATTACGTTATCGGCTGGGTTATTTTATATGGCAAGAAATATGTTATCATTCCAAACGTATCTAGTAGGATTACTAATTATCTGTTTTCTTATTACAGATGTATTGCGATTTATAGCAAAAAGATTCGTCAAATCAGAAAAGTGGTTTCGTATTGCAAAACGTATATATGCCAGAGGAGCTTTTGCGTTTCTTTTAATGGCTGTCATCCTATTGTATGGATACATTAATATTCGTAGCGTAAAAATCACAGAATATAACATCGAGGCAAAGAAGTTTACGCAGGGGCAAAATCTAAAAGTTGGATTGATTTCAGATATTCACCTTGGGACCACAATGAATGCTGAGGAACTTGATAAACATATGGACAGACTGAAAGATAAGTCTTTAGATATGCTAATATTAGCTGGCGATATTTTTGATGAAAGTACAAAAAAAGAGGAAATGATAAAGGCGTGTGAGATACTAGGTTCTGTAAAAACAACCTATGGAAGTTACTATGTATACGGTAACCATGATCTGTTAACTCATGGAAGAAATGCTGAGATTACAAGTACAGAAATAGCAAATCATCTTACGAACAATGGTATCACAGTGCTTAGAGAAAATACGACATTAGTTGCAGATTCTTTTTACTTAATAGGAAGAACAGATGCCTGGCATGCAAGGCAAACTGGAAGAAAATCAATTGAAGAATTAGTAAGCAAACTGGATTCGTCAAAATATATGATTTTAATTGACCATCAGCCGCTGGAGTTTAAAAAAGCAGCTTCGCTTGGAATTGACCTACACTTATCCGGTCATACTCATGGAGGTCAGATATGGTTTTTAGGGGTGCTTAATGAATTGACAGGTCGGACGGAGCTTAATTATGGACTTCGTGAAGATGGAGCGTATCGCGCCATTGTATCTTCAGGGATGGGTGGATGGAAATATCCACAGAGAATTCTTAGTCGTTCAGAAATGGTAATCCTTAATATAGGGCCAGAAAGAGTAAACTAAATAATATAATAATAATGAAGTAAAAAAGATGTGAGTGTCATAATCGGGCACTCACATCTTTTTTACATACTTTTTAATTGCTTCAAAACTTTCGCTACTAAGTACATGTTCCATCCGGCAGGCATCTTCTGCGGCGATTTGGGCATCGACACCTAGGCTAGTTAACCAACTTGAGAGTACAGTATGTCGTTCATTTATCATATCAGCAATTTTTTTCCCGGATTCAGTTAAGGAGATAAAGCCAGCATCCGAAACGGTGATATACCCATTTTCTCTAAGGTTTTTCATTGCAACACTGACACTTGATTTTTTAAAGCCTAATTCAACCGATACATCAATGGAACGAACCACAGGAAGTCGTTTACTTAGATTCAATATTGTTTCTAGATAATTTTCAGCAGATTCATTAATATGCATATCCTGCCCCTCATTTCTTACTATTCTTACAACTCTTAACTATCAGTATAGCATATCGCCTCATCCTTGGCAAATCAATCAGTGCCTTTTTAGATATTATGGCCATGATTTGCATGGTTCAAGCAATGGGTAGGATCTTTTTAAGAAAAAAGGTTAGAAAAAACTAAAAATAGTTATTGACAACAAACAATGGTTAGAATATACTAACTATAAAGAAATGATATTGATTCTCATTTAGATTCATATAGAAAGGGGATTGGTTGTATGCCTTTAAGTATGGCTCAAGCTGGTGTTGCCAATGTGATTAAAAAAGTTGGCGGTAAGGATGAAGTAAAGAGGTTTTTAGAGAGTTTAGGATTTGTGACTGGAGGAATGGTCACTGTGGTTTCTGAAATGGGTGGCAATATGATTGTGAATGTCAAAGAATCCAGAGTTGCAATTAATAAAGATATGGCCAATAAAATCATGGTTTAGATATTGTTTGATATTAGGAGGCAGGAGTTAGTATGAAGACATTAAAAGAGGTTCCGATAGGAACAACGGTTACCGTAACCAAGCTAAGTGGTGTTGGACCGATAAAACGCCGTATTATGGATATGGGAATTACTAAGGGAGCTGAAATTACAATACGCAAAGTTGCACCACTTGGAGACCCAATAGAAGTAACAGTAAGAGGATATGAATTGTCGCTGCGAAAAGCAGATGCACAGATGATAGAAGTAGAGTAGAGAGAAGAGGGTGAGTCACATGTCAATTAAAATAGCACTTGCAGGAAATCCAAACTGCGGGAAAACAACATTATTTAATTCTTTAACAGGATCCAATCAATTTGTTGGAAACTGGCCCGGAGTAACGGTTGAGAAAAAAGAAGGAAGATTAAAGGGAGAAAAGGATGTAATTATTACTGACCTGCCTGGAATCTATTCGTTATCTCCTTATACTTTAGAGGAGGTAGTAGCAAGAAAATATCTTATAACCGAACGTCCTGATGCTATCTTAAACATTATTGACGGTACGAACCTGGAACGTAATCTGTATCTTACGACACAACTGATGGAACTTGGAATCCCGGTAATCGTTGCAATTAACATGATGGATGTCGTTTTGAAAAATGGCGATGACATTCAGGTGAAAAAACTAAGTGATAAGCTTGGATGTGAAGTGGTTGAAATCTCAGCACTTAAGGGAACAGGTATTAATGAAGCAGCAAAAAAAGCTGTGACGTTAGCTAGAGAGACAAGACAATTACCAACAGTATTAACATTTTCAAAAGAAGTGGAAAACGTAATTCATTCCATCGAAGACAAATTAGATGCTTCCGTTTCTATAAGTCAAAAAAGATTCTTTGCGATTAAGCTATTAGAACAAGATGAAAGAATATCGGAGCTGCTAACAAAACTTCCGGATGTTAGTCAAGAAATTAGTAATATTGAAAATGAGTTAGACGATGACACTCAGAGTATTATTACAAATGAACGATATTGTGTCGTTTCCACACTCCTTAAAGGCTGCTATATGAAGAAAAAGGTTGGACAACAAACTACTTCAGATAAAATTGATAAGGTAGTAACCAATCGCTTTTTAGCATTACCTATTTTCGGCCTCGTTATGTTTCTTGTTTACTACATATCGGTTACCACAGTAGGCACTTGGGCAACAGACTGGGCCAATGATGGTGTGTTTGGAGAAGGTTGGAATTTGTTTGGATTAGCGATACCAGGTGTTCCGGGCTTAGTGGAATCAGGGTTAAATGCAATTGGCTGTGCAGACTGGCTAAAAAGTCTGATTATTGACGGTATTGTAGGCGGTGTAGGGGCAGTACTTGGATTTGTGCCACAGATGTTGATTCTCTTCTTCTTCTTGGCATTTTTAGAAAGCTGCGGCTATATGGCCAGAGTTGCCTTCATAATGGACAGAATTTTCCGCAAATTCGGATTATCAGGCAAATCTTTTATCCCGATGCTAATTGGAACTGGTTGCGGCGTACCAGGAATTATGGCATCTCGTACGATTGAAAATGATAGAGACCGTAAGATGACAATCATGACAACTACCTTTATTCCATGTAGTGCAAAGCTTCCAATTATCGCATTAATTGCAGGTGCATTATTTGAGGGTGCTTGGTGGGTGGCACCGAGTGCGTATTTTATTGGAATTGCAGCAATCGTAATTAGCGGTGTTATATTGAAGAAATCCCGTTTGTTTGCAGGCGATCCAGCTCCTTTTGTTATGGAACTTCCTGCATACCACATGCCAACAGCAAACAATATCTTGAGAAGTATGATGGAACGTGGTTGGTCGTTTATAAAAAAAGCAGCAACCATCATATTATTATCCACAATTTTTGTGTGGTTTACTTCAAATTATGGCTGGGTAGATGGCCGGCTTGCTATGGTAGACGACTTAAGTGAAGGATTCCTTGCAAACCTCGGCAATCTATTTGCACCAATCTTTAGACCACTTGGATTTGGTGACTGGAAATCAAGTGTTGCGGTCATAACTGGATTAATCGCAAAAGAAAATGTTGTTAGTACCTTTGGTATCTTATATGGTTTTGCAGAAGTTGCAGAAGATGGAACAGAGATCTGGGGAACACTTGCGCAGAATATGTCAGCAATTGCAGCTTATTCCTTCTTAGTATTTAACTTATTATGTGCCCCATGTTTTGCAGCGATGGGTGCAATCAGAAGAGAAATGAATAGTGCAAAATGGTTCTTTATAGCAATAGGATATATGACTCTATTTGCCTATGCGGTGTCATTATGTATCTATCAGTTTGGTATGTTGATTACAACGGGAACGTTTGGATTCGGAGTAATTAGTGCAGCAATGGTTGTGGTTGGTTTTGGATACCTATTATTAAGAAAAGCAAGAGCTTAGTAATAGACCGTCTTAGTTAGGAGGGATGTTTATGGGAACATTTATCGTAGGAGCAGTAATCATTACTATAGTAGTTGCAATTATTAGTAATATGGTGAGAGATAGAAAACAAGGAAAAAGCGTCATATGTGGTGGGGATTGTAAACACTGTGGTGGTCATTGCAATATAAAATGATATCACCTTATTGCATAGAAGGATGTAAATAAGAACAGGAAGCAAAGCCATGACTTTGCTTCCTGTTCTGTTCTGTTGATTAGTTGAATTTAGCTAATTCCTTAAGTATAGAATCTGGAATACGAAGATTGCCTCTCCCAATTCCTATCTGAATCTGTGGTTTGTTCGTGCCATGATAATCAGAACCCCCAGTCATAACCAAATTGAAGATACGAGCAAGCCTTCTGACATTACTTTCATCACATCCGGTATTGTTGCTGTAAAAAGTCTCAATTCCAACCAAACCATAAGAGGTTAATTCAGCAAGAAGATCTTCAAGTTCTTTTAAAGATAATCCATATAGAAGCGGGTGAGCCAGAACTGGAATGCCTCCCGCTTCTTTTATTAAAGTAATCGCCTTTTTAGGGCTCAGATACTCTCTAGATACATAATAAGGGGTAGAGGAATCCAGATATTTGTCAAATGCTTCTTTCATAGTCTTAGTATAATTGTTTTCCACCATAAAACGAGCAAAATGTGCTCTTGTTATAACCGTATCCGGATGATGAGCACGCAATTTGTCTGTAGTGATATCGATTCCGGCTTTTTGAAGATTCGCACACATTTTATCATTTCGACTAGTCCGCTCTGCTATAATTTCTTGCAGGGTATCGTTTAATTCTTTTGAAGTTACGTCAATATGATAGCCTAGGATGTGTATATCCTTTTTATGATAACCTGCACTTATTTCAATTCCTGGAATTACCGTGATATTGAGTCCTTCCTTTTTTAATTCTTCGGCTGTTCTTTTTGCTTCGGCAATTCCCTCAACTGAATCGTGATCAGTTAGTGCAATTGCTATAAGCCCATTTTGGGCGGCATGCCTGACAAGTTCTTCTGGTGACATAGTACCGTCTGAGATATTTGAGTGAACATGTAAATCAATATATGACATAATGTGCATCCTTTCTTAAGGCTTTACGTTTCTTTATCAATAGTTTTAGCAATTTATGAAAATGTTAGTTTTAAGTATATCAGATTTAGCTTAGAAAACAAGCATAGTCCCTTTACCTTGCTAATATATTAAGTTATAGAGATAGTATTACCATGGTAATACTACCATGGTAGTAAGGAGGTATTTCATGAACAGGACATCGGACAATACAGCAAGAGCAATTTTGCTAGTCAAAGCCTTACTCGCTTCCTATATCGTAAGTGCATTATTGTTGCTCGTACTGGCACTAGTTTTATACAAAGTTGATCCACCTAGTGGGGTGATTAGTATCGGAATTGTACTTACTTACATAGTGTCTGCGTTTATTGCAGGATTGATTATTGGAAAGCGAGCAAAACAAAGGAGATTTTTTTGGGGAATACTGATGGGATTGGCATATTTTCTAATTATATTTGTCGTCGCAATTGTGATGGGAAAAGATGTGTTTGGTGATTTTGCAGGAACACTAACGGTTATGTTGATGTGTGGATTAGGTGGCATGTTAGGCGGCATGGTCAGTTAAAGACTGTATCATAAATAAGAAATAATTGAAAAATTGCTTTAAATGTAGGCCTTGATGTGTTATAATTTCAAACGTCAATACGTATAAGGAGGTAATATCCATGAAAAGAATAAAGACTTTACAAACAAAAAGCTTTAAAGATACAGTGAAAAAAGGTGGTTGTGGCGAATGTCAGACATCTTGCCAGTCTGCTTGTAAGACTTCCTGTACAGTAGGAAATCAGAGCTGTGAAAACAACTAATTATACGTTATTATAAGTAAGCAGCGGTGAAGGCCGCTGCTTATTTGTGCAGACATGTTTAAATAGAAAGGTGCAGAATTTATCCTTCTGCAAAAAGGAAAGAAACGTGGTTCATCAATATAAAAGTAATGGTTTTAATATCATTTTAGATGTCAATAGTGGAAGTATTCATGCAGTGGATGATCTTAGTTATGACATGATTGCAATGTATGAAACGAATTCAAAAGAAGAGATTATCAATGCAATGCTTGATAAGTATGGAAAAGTTGACTCATCTATTACAAAAAAAGAGTTAGAAGAAGTAATCCTTGAGATAGAACAGTTAAAAGAAGATGGGGCACTATTTACTGAAGATACTTATAAGACCCCAATTCTTGACTTTAAAAAGAGAAAGACGGTTGTGAAGGCATTATGCCTACATATTGCGCATGATTGTAACCTTGCCTGTCGCTACTGCTTTGCTGAAGAAGGCGAGTATAAAGGTCGCAGAGGGTTAATGAGTTTAGAAGTCGGATTAAAAGCAATTGATTTCTTAATTGCCAATTCTGGCAATCGCCGTAATCTAGAAGTAGACTTCTTTGGCGGAGAACCTTTGATGAATTTTGATGTGGTAAAAGAGATTGTTAAGTATGGAAGAGAACAGGAAAAAATCTATAATAAGAATTTTAGATTTACCCTGACAACTAATGGTGTGTTATTAAATGATGATATTATGGAATTTGCCAATAAAGAGATGAGCAATGTTGTACTTAGTATCGATGGAAGAAAAGAAGTTAATGATCTGATGCGTCCTAGTCGTAATGGTAAGGGCAGTTATGATCTGATACTTCCAAAATTCTTAGAGTTTGCAAAACAAAGAGGACAAAAAGATTATTATGTGCGCGGTACATTTACCCACAATAATCTTGATTTCTCAAAAGATGTGTTACACTTTGCAGATTTGGGCTTCAAACAAATCAGTGTGGAACCTGTGGTAGCTGAGGAAAATGAAAGTTATGCTTTAACCTGGGATGATGTACCAAAAATTAAGGAAGAATATGATACACTTGCAAAAGAAATTATTAAGCGTAATAAAGAAGGAAAACATTTTAACTTCTTCCACTTTATGATTGATTTGGAAGGGGGACCTTGTGTGTATAAGCGTCTTTCTGGTTGTGGTTCAGGAACTGAGTATCTAGCGGTTACTCCTTGGGGCGAATTATATCCTTGTCATCAATTTGTTGGTCAAAAGGAATACGAGATGGGTAATGTATTTGACGGAGTAAAAAAAGAAGAAATTGTCGATGAATTCAAAACCTGTAATGTGTATTCAAAAGAAGACTGTAAACAATGTTTTGCAAAGTTCTATTGTAGTGGGGGATGTGCCGCTAATAGTTACAATTTTACAGGTGATATTAACAATACGTATGAACTTGGTTGCGAGTTACAAAGAAAACGTGTAGAATGTGCCTTAATGATTAAGGTAGCCGAGGCTATGGACCAGGAGTAAGTCGTGGGAAATGATTGTGAAAATCATATGAATTTTCTATCGAATATAGTAGACAAGTTGTGAATTTAGACGTAAAATATGTAGTACGTGGTGTGTTTTATCGTCGTTAGTCATCAATGAATTAATCACCAATACGATAGAAAACCTCAGATAGGGGTACACTTACTATAATGAAGTTCAAATGACGGATTCTAGAAATACAAAATTAAAGGAGATTAGGTTATGAATAACAAGAATAAGGGCATTATTCGACTAATAATTACGTCTGTTGTAATTGCAGCGCTTACTTTTGTAGCACTGGTAGGTATTACGAAAGATCATTTAGGAAGCGCTCGTAACATTCGATTAGGTCTAGATCTTGCCGGGGGTGTAAGTATTACATATGAGGCACAGGGAGATACTCCATCTGCGTCTGATATGGCAGATACGATTGAAAAGCTACAACGCCGTGTAGATAGTATTAGCACGGAAGCAGAAGTATATCAAGAGGGTGACACAAGAATTAATGTTGATATTCCTAAAGCAGAGGATCCAGAAGCAATCTTTGAACAATTAGGCAAACCAGCAAAAGTTGAATTTAAAGATCCAAATGGGGAAATAATTCTAGATGGTGCTAACATCATTTCTGCAGATGCCGTATCTTATACAGATGAATATCAGAGAATGCAGTATGCAGTTTCATTAAAATTTGATGGCACTGGTACGAAAAAGTTTGCTGATGCAACAACCAAATTTGTTGGACAACAGATTGGAATTTATTATGATAATGGAGAAGAGCCAATCTCTGACCCAGTGGTTAATCAAGCTATCACTAGTGGAGAATGCCAGATTGAAGGTATGGAATCTTTCCAGGCCGCTCAAAATCTTGCTACGTATATCCGTATCGGAGCACTTCCAGTAGAACTAAAAGAAATCCGTTCTAATATTGTAGGTGCAAAACTAGGAATGGAAGCATTAGATAGCAGTTTATTTGCAGGTATTATCGGATTTATTATCGTATTTGCATTTATGATTTTTATGTACCGTATTCCAGGTTTGGCATCAAGTATTGCATTAGCAATCTATGTGTTATTAATGCTTATCGGATTAAATGGATTAAATATAGCATTAAGCTTACCAGGTGTTGCAGGTATTATCTTATCAATTGGTATGGCGGTTGATGCGAACGTAATTATCTTTACTCGAATCAAAGAAGAAATCTCAAAAGGCAAGACAACCAATACTGCGATTAAACTTGGTTTTGAAAAAGCGATGTCTGCGATAGTTGACGGTAATGTAACAACAATCATTGCGGCGATTGTCCTTTATTTCTTAGGTTCTGGTACAATCAAAGGATTTGCGCAAACATTGGCATTAGGTATTATTTTATCTATGATTACTGCATTGTTTGTTACTAAGTTTATAGTTCGTGCATTCTTCTTAATGGGAATTAAAGATGCAAAATATTATGGTCAAGAAAAAGAACGTAAATCATTTAATTATGTAAAGAACTTTAAGAAATTTGGCTTAGTTAGTATTGCAGTTGTTGTAATTGGTATTGGTGCAATGACAATCAATGGTGTAAACGGAAATGATATCTTAAACTTTGGTCTTGACTTTAAGGGTGGTACATCAAGTGTAATCACGATGAATGAAAGCACAAGTGATGAGTTAAAGAAAGAATTAACGAAGGAATATCAGGCGATTGTTGGAGCAGATCTGAATATTTCTGAAGTAAGTGATAATGAGAGTAATAAATATATTGTTAAAACTCAGGAATTAACACAGGAAAAACGTGACCAGGTAAATGATATGCTGCTAAACAAATTTGGAGTAGAGCAGTCAGAAGTAGAAACTACCAGCATTAGTGCCGTTGTCAGTGGCGAAATGAAAACAGGTGCCCTAAAAGCGATCCTGGTAGCTACTGTATGTATGCTTATTTATATCTGGATTCGTTTTAAAGACTTACAGTTTGGCGCCAGTGCAGTAATTGCATTATTACATGACGTATTAGCGGTTATTACTATTTATGCGGTGGCACGTCTCAGTGTAGGCAACTCTTTCATTGCATGTATGTTAACCATTGTAGGTTATTCGATTAATGCTACGATTGTTATATTTGACCGTATCCGTGAGAATAGAAGAGGTATTTCTTCAATCGATAAATTAGAGGATATCGTTAATACAAGTATTAACCAAACATTAACTCGTAGTATATATACATCATTAACGACATTCGTTATGGTATTTGTACTTTATATCTTTGGAGTAGAAAACTTAAGAGCATTTGCATTACCATTAATGGTAGGTATTGTTGCAGGTGCATATTCATCTGTATGTATTACTGGTACTTTATGGCATGCTTTGAAAAAGAAATTTCACTAAGAGACAAAGTTTTCTTTATTGAAAAGAGAACCAATATCAGATTCGTGTTTCTGATTTGATACTATAAGAAAAATTAATATAGAGGCAAGCCTTACCTGCAACAAACCGTAGGGAGGCTTGCTTTTTATCTTAGTCGGAGTAATCCTACTTTGATGTTATAATGAGGATAAATGATGGAAAAATGGTTTATAAAAAATAGGCAGGCTGATTATAAAAAGATTGCTGCTACGTTCGGTATCAGCGAGGTACTAGCTAGACTTTGTGTTAACCGAGGGATAAATAGTAAAGAAGAATTAAGTGCTTACTTAAACCCCAGTATTGAGCAACTTCATTCCCCATTTTTGTTGAAGGATATTGAGAAAGCTGTTCAACTAATCATTACTAAAATTAATGATCAAGCAAAGATTCGTATTGTTGGGGACTATGATGTTGATGGAGTAATGGCAACCTATATTCTATATACCGGACTAACCAAGATTAGTGCCATAGTGGATTATGAGATTCCAGAGCGAATCAAAGATGGTTACGGTATTAATATTAATATTATAGAGCAGGCCAAGAAGGATTATATTGATACTATTATTACCTGTGATAATGGAATTGCAGCGCTAGAACAAGTGAAAAGAGCAAAAGAGCTTAATATGACGGTAATTATAACCGACCATCATGACATAGCCTTCTTAGAAGAGTATGGTGTCCGCTCTTATATGGTTCCTGAAGCTGATGCCGTAGTGAATCCAAAGCAGGAAGACTGCCATTATCCATTTGAAGGAATCTGTGGTGCCGTAGTGGCATATAAACTGGTTGAGGCGCTATACCAAACACTCGGGCGTCAAAAAGACGATATTGAAGAACTCCTGGAATTTGCTGCAATTGCTACCGTATGTGATGTCATGGATCTGGTCAATGAAAATCGTGCGATTGTAAAGTTTGGATTACAAAAGATTAATATGACTAAGAATCCTGGGTTACAGTCTCTATTGATGGAGACGGGGATTGCCGATAAGAAAATATCTGTATATCATCTGGGTTTCATCATTGGGCCATGTATTAATGCTTCCGGACGTTTGGAATCAGCAAAGTTAAGTCTGAGCCTATTTTTAACCAATGATAAGGCACAGGCAGTCAGTAAGGCAAGACAGCTGAAACTGTTAAATGATGAACGTAAGGAAATGACTCAGGCAGGGCTTGATGAGGCAATTGAATATCTGGAACAATCAGAGCATAGTAATGACAAGGTTTTGTTAGTTTATTTGCCAAACTGTCATGAAAGTCTGGCAGGAATCATTGCCGGACGTGTAAAGGAACGCTACCATAAGCCAACGATTGTATTAACCGATGCTCATGTTGGTGTCAAAGGAAGTGCCCGCTCGATTGAAGAATACAATATGTTTGAAGAATTAAATAAATGTAAGACATTACTTTTAAAGTTTGGCGGTCATCCAATGGCAGCAGGTCTTTCTTTGGAGAAAGTAAATATTGAGCCACTTCGCCATCTGTTAAATGAGAATACGGTACTAACAGAGGAAGACTTGTTACTAAAGGTATCCTTTGATATGGTACTAGAGCTAGATCAGATTAGTATGCCACTTATCTATGAAATTGAAAAGTTAGAGCCTTATGGAAAAGGCAATAATAAACCTTTATTTGTACTTAAGGATGTAACCGTGGTAAAAGCGAATGTTTTGGGTAAAAATAAGAATGTACTCAAGCTTCAGGTTACAAAAGGCAATCGTAATCAACGCTACACAGCCATGATCTTTCAAGGCGTATTAGAATTTGAACAATGTATTATCCATAAGTATTCAGAGGAAGAACTACAAAAGGTGTATAGTGGTGTGAGTAATGAGGTATTACTTGATATCGTTTTTTACCCAGATATCAATGAGTTTAATGGAGTGCAGACGTTACAGATTATGATTCAGCATTATAGATAACATAAGCATGTTAAAAATAATAAATTCACTTTGCAATCAGTTTTGTTAACTGATATAATCATAACGGATATTTAACCTATCAAGAGATTCCCGTAAACTAAACGGGTTATGGAAACAACAAAATATATAAGTGAAAACAAAGGAGCGTATTATGAAGAAATTAGAAGAATATGTAAGAAGTATACCAGACTTTCCTGAGGAGGGAATCATTTTCCGTGATGTTACAAGCGTACTACAAGATGGGAATGGTTTAAAGCTTGCGATTGACCAAATGCAAGAATTACTTAATGGAATAGATTTTGATCTGGTAGTAGGCCCTGAATCCAGAGGCTTTATTTTCGGCGTTCCTATTGCATATAATTTGAACAAAGGCTTCATCCCGGTTCGTAAAAAAGGTAAACTTCCATGCGAAACAGTGGAGATGGAATATGACCTTGAATATGGTTCTGCAATTATTGAAATTCATAAAGATGCTATTAAACCAGGTCAGAAAGTGGTAATCATTGATGATCTGATTGCTACCGGTGGAACAATTGAAGCAATCATTAAGCTGATTGAACAACTTGGTGGAGAAGTAGTAAAAATCGCGTTCCTAATGGAGCTCGAAGGATTACAAGGTCGTGAAAAGCTGAAAGGCTATGACGTGGTAAGTGTAATCAAATATGAAGGAAAGTAACACGATAATATAATTATCGACAAACCGTTATTGAATTGATAAAACCCATTTGATGTAGATAAAATGCCTATTTAGAATCGTTTGGCGTTCATCAAATGGGTTTTTATGTATTTTTGTTCACTTTTTTCAATCCTAAAGAATTACATTGATTTTTTTTGTCAATGACTCTATAATAAAAAGATAACAGTCAGGACGAGGCGGTGATACAATGGGAGAACAAGATAATATTAATAAACCGACGATAATTCACGATTCAGAAGAGGCAAGTAATATATTAAAACCGGCTGATTTTACTGATCCAAAGGAACTGTATACTCAGCTAATGAATATCATAAAAGGCTATCATCCATCTGACGATCTGAAGATTATTGAGAAAGCTTACAAAATCGCAGAGGATGCTCATAAAAATCAACTTAGAAAGTCAGGTGAACCATATATTGTTCATCCTATTTGTGTGGGCATTATTCTGGCGAGACTTGAATTAGATAAAGAGACGATTGTTGCTGGTTTGCTTCATGACGTTGTAGAAGATACCGTTATGACAACTGAGCAGATTAAAACGGAGTTCAGTGAAGAAATTGCTCTATTAGTAGATGGAGTTACCAAACTGACTCAGATAAATTATCATGCTGATAAAGTAGAAATTCAGGCAGAGAATTTGCGTAAAATGTTCCTAGCAATGGCGAAGGATATACGAGTGATCTTAATCAAACTGGCTGACCGTCTGCACAACATGAGAACACTCAAATATATGAGACCGGAAAAGCAGAAAGAAATTGCCAGGGAAACGATGGATATCTATGCACCAATTGCTCAGCGCCTTGGTATCAGCAAGATTAAAATCGAATTGGATGATTTATCATTAAAATATCTGGAACCAGAAATATATAAAGACTTAACAGAAAAAATTGCGTCTAAAAAGAGCGAGCGTGAGGCTTTTATTGGTGGCATTGTGGAAGAAGTAGAATTCCATATTGCAGAAGCTGATATAAAAGCTAATATTTATGGACGAGTTAAACATTTCTTCAGTATTTACAAAAAAATGATTAATCAGAACAAGACGCTTGAACAAATCTATGACCTCTTTGCAGTTCGCATTATTACAGAATCAGTAAAAGACTGTTATGCTTGTCTTGGTGTCATACATGAGATGTATAAACCAATTCCAGGAAGGTTTAAAGACTATATTGCGATGCCAAAACCGAACATGTACCAGTCTTTGCATACGACATTAATCGGTCCCAATGGACAACCATTTGAAATTCAGATTCGTACACTTGATATGCACCGTACTGCGGAGTTTGGTATTGCAGCGCATTGGAAATATAAAGAGGGTAATGATGGTAAGGATTCAAAGGATAATGAAGAAGCAAAATTAAACTGGTTACGACAGATTCTTGAGTGGCAGAAAGATTTGTCGGATAATCATGAATTCTTAAGTTTGCTAAAGAGTGACCTGGATTTATTTAGCGAGAGTGTTTATTGTTTTACCCCTACAGGGGATGTAAAAAACCTACCAAATGGTTCTACTCCAATCGACTTTGCCTATAGCATTCATAGTGCAGTAGGAAATAAAATGGTGGGTGCCAGAGTAAATGGAAAGCTAGTAAATATTGATTATAAAATACAAAATGGTGATCGAATTGAGATTCTTACATCTCAAAACTCAAGAGGCCCTAGCCGTGACTGGCTTGGACTTGTAAAGAGTACCCAGGCTAAGAATAAAATAAACCAATGGTATAAGACCCAGTATAAAGATGATAATATCACCAGAGGGAAAGATATGCTGGTGGGTTATTGCAAGACGAAGAGTATTGTTCTTAGTGACCTGATGAAAACTGAATTTATGCATCCAGTAATGGCCAAATATGGTTTTAGGGACTGGGATAGTGTTTATGCAGCAATTGGTCACGGTGGACTCAAAGAAGGCCAGATTATCAATAAGCTTCAGGAAGAGTATAATAAAAAGAACCGTAAAGAAATGACGGATGCTAAATTACTCGAAACGATTCAGGAAGTATCAAAAGAAAAACTTCCTGTTCAGAAAAAGAGTAAGGGTGGCATAGTCGTAAAAGGGATCCATGATGTAGCTGTTCGCTTCAGTAAGTGTTGCAGCCCTGTTCCTGGTGATGAAATTGTTGGATTTATTACAAGAGGCCGTGGCGTATCGATTCACCGGACAGATTGTGTTAACATCATTAATCTTCCAACGGAAGACAGAGTCAGGTTAATTGAAGCTGAATGGCATGTAATGCCTGAAGTGGAAAAAGAGGAATACTATACTGCAGAATTAAAGATCTTTGCGAACAATCGGACTGGTGTTTTGGTAGATATCAGTAAAGTATTCACTGAAAATAAAATCAGTGTCACATCAATGAATGTACGTACAAATAAGCAAGGAACAGCAACAATTAGTATTGGGTTTGAGATTAAAGGAGTGAATCAGTTACAGACAATTATCAGTAAGATTCTGAATGTGGAAAGCGTTCTGGATATTCAGAGAACCTCTGGCTGATTTAAGATGAATAACAAGAAAAAAGGAGTTATCAGATGACTGAGAACTTAAAATTTGCAGTTTATCCTATGGTACTTGGAGTTGTATCTACAAACTGCTATATTGTTGCGAATCAGGTAACAAAGGAAGCAGTTATTGTTGATCCAGCAGACTCTGCAATAAGAATTCAAAATCGCATAGAGGAACTTGGTTTGACTCCAGTTGCATTACTTGTAACACACGGGCATTTTGATCATATAATGGCAATCCCGCAGCTGTCAGAAAAGTATCATATCCCAACATATATATATGAAGTAGATAAGCCGTTAATGGCAGATCCAATGCTAAACTGTTCTGCACTATTTATGCCTCGCCATTCGATGAGTATTACTGAGGCGCAAACGGTAACGGACGGTCAGCAACTTTCATTAGCAGGAATGGATATCACGGTGATTCATACTCCTGGACATACTGCAGGAGGATGCTGCTATTATTTTGAAGATTGCGGTTTTGTTATGACGGGTGATACGCTGTTTTGTGGTACTGTTGGACGGTGCGACTTACCAACTGGAAACTATCAAACCTTACTTCGCTCAATTAAGAACCGGTTGTTTGTATTGCCAGAGGAAACTAAGGTGTATCCTGGACATGAACAGAGCACAACCATTGGACATGAAATTGTCCATAATATGGAGATAGAATAAATTATGATACAGATTTTACAAAAAAATGATGATTTGGAATATGAACTAAGAGCCTTACTTATGTCCTTTTTTCCGGGTCAGACAATCACAACAAAAGAAGTGATTTACGATGCATCAGAAGAAGTATATACTGTGGATGCTGTTTTTTTAGAGGACCGAATAGGTATTTCATTTTTAAAAAATGGAATACCTATCTTAATGAAAGAAAGCTGTGCTAACCAAGCAAATCGAAGTGAGTATAAGAATGTCGCTAAGATGCTTGTATATCAGGGGATGAGTGAAATTACCCAAAAAACGCTTCCTTGGGGCACATTAAGTGGTGTTCGCCCTACTAAAATGGCATTTGCTAGATTAGAAAAGGGTGCGACTGATGAGGAAGTACTTAACTTCTATGGGGAGCAGTATCTATGCTCTAATGAGAAGGCCAGGCTAGCACTAACGATTGCCAGGAAGGAACTTGACATTTTAAGGGAGATAGATTATAAAAATGGTTATAGTCTTTATATAGGAATCCCATTTTGTCCAACCAGGTGCCTATACTGTTCCTTTACCGCATATTCAGTGACAGCGTATGAAAAGCAGGTAGATGCCTACCTTGACGCTTTATTTAAAGAAATCCAATTTGCTGCAAAAGGACATATTGGCAAAAAGCTGACCACGATTTATATAGGTGGTGGTACACCAACTAGTTTAAATGAAAAGCAACTTAAGCGACTGTTAATCGAAGTGACGACAAAGCTTGACTTTACGCATGTAAAGGAGTTTACCGTAGAAGCTGGCAGACCAGACAGTATCACGCGAGAGAAGCTTGAATTGTTAAAGGAATTTGGAGTAAATCGTATTAGCATTAATCCTCAGACGATGAACTTAAGAACTCTTGAGATTATCGGAAGAAAGCATACAGTGGAGCAAATTGTTGAGGCATTTCGGATGGCTAGGGAAGTAGGCCATACGAATATTAATATGGATTTAATTATCGGTCTGCCTGGTGAGGATGTTGCTGAAGTAGCATATACCCTCGCTGAGATCAAAAAACTAAAACCTGAGAGCGTTACGGTGCATACGTTAGCAATAAAGCGGGCCGCTTATCTTAATATGTATAAAGACAAGTATAAAGATTTGACTTTTGGAGATGCAAAAGCTTGCCTTCAGTTAACAGAAACATTTGCGAAGGAAATGGGCTATGAGCCTTATTATCTATACCGTCAGAAGAATATGTCAGATAATCTTGAGAATGTTGGTTATTCCATTCCAGGAATGGAATGTATCTATAACATACTGATTATGGAGGAGAGACAAGATATTATTGCTTTGGGAGCTGGAGCTTCCTCCAAATATATAATGTATGATCAAAACCGCATTGAACGCGTTGAGAATGTGAAAGATGTGAATGAGTATATTAACCGTATTGAAGAAATGATTCAGAGAAAAAAGACATTTATCAATAAGGAATATGAACTGTAATCATGGTTTTGGAGGACGTAGTAATGGGGGAAAACGAACGGACTGTATTAGAAAATCTACAAATTGGTATGTCGGATAATTTTACCCAAGCGGATTTTATCGAAGCAATTAATCATGGTGTTCTCGTTAGCAGACTAGCTTACCAGATTGCTCTGGAGTTACAGGAAACAAAAGAGTTCTGTTATGATATTGCCTTGGCGGGATTGTTGCATGATATTGGGAAATTAAAGATCCAATCTTATCTGTATGGTAGAAGTAATGACACACTGGCTATTGAAGAGATGAAGTATGTCAGAATGCATTCCACCTATAGCTATGAAATATTAAAAGAACGATACTATAATTCTAATATTCTAGAAAGTGTGTATCATCATCACGAAAATTATGATGGTTCGGGATATCCGGATAATCTGATAGGGAAAGCAATTCCCTATGGGGCTCGTATTCTTAGAACTTGCGATGTATTTGCAGCTCTAGTATCTAATCGGCCTTACCGTGCTGCCTTTGATATTGATACAGCACTAGAATTAATGATAGATGAAGTAAAAAATTTTGATATGCAGATTTTTCTTGCTTTTCAGAGAGTATTACACAGCGAACAGTTTTCAAAGATTCGTGAGCTAATTCGAATCGCCAATGCTAAGTATACGTATTAAAGCTAACTATAAATTAATATAAAAGGAGAATTGCCATGGCAGAATCAATGAAGGGGCTAAAAAGAAGCCATAGATGTACGGAACTATCGTTATCTGATATCGGAAATGAAGTGGTTCTTATGGGATGGGTACAAAAACAAAGAAATAAAGGTGGACTTATCTTTATCGATTTGCGCGACCGTTCTGGAATTATGCAAGTTATATTTGATGAGAGTGAATCCGATAAAGACATGTTTGAAAAAGCCGGGAAACTTCGCAGTGAATTTGTAATTGCAGTAACTGGTACAGTTGCTGCCCGTTCTGGTGCAGTGAATGAAAACTTAAAAACCGGAGAGATCGAAATCCGTGCCAAGGAGTTACGCGTATTATCCGAGGCAGAAACCCCACCATTTCCTATTGAAGAGGAAAGTAAGACGAAAGAAGAGTTACGTCTCAAATATCGTTACCTTGATCTTAGAAGACCGGATTTGCAAGCCAATCTGATTATGAGAAGTAAAGTAGCAACTTTAGTTCGCTCATTTTTATCAGACGAAGGATTTCTTGAAATCGAAACTCCAATGTTAACGAAAAGTACTCCGGAAGGGGCAAGGGATTATCTAGTACCAAGCCGTGTACATCCAGGTAATTTTTATGCGTTGCCACAGTCTCCTCAGCTTTTCAAACAGCTATTAATGTGTTCTGGTTATGACCGTTATTTCCAGATTGTCAAATGCTTTAGAGATGAGGATTTGCGTGCAGACAGACAACCAGAATTTACACAGATTGATATGGAGTTATCCTTTGTTGATATTGATGACGTAATTGATGTTAACGAACGCTTATTGCAACAGATATTTAAAGATATCTTAGGAATAGAAATTACCCTTCCAATCGAAAGAATGCCATATGCAGAAGCAATGGACCGTTTTGGTAGTGATAAACCGGATACCCGTTTTGGTATGGAATTAGTTAATGTATCTGAAGTAGTAGCTGGCTGTGGATTCTCCGTATTTACGGGAGCATTAGATAATGGTGGCTCGGTTCGTGGTATTAATGCCAAAGGTCAGGGAGCTATGCCTCGTAAGAAGATTGATGCGTTAGTTGATTATGCCAAAGATTTTGGCGCAAAGGGTCTTGCTTACCTTGCTATTAATGAGGATGGAACTTACAAATCAAGTTTTTCAAAATTCATGACAGAAGAGGAACTTAATAAGCTGGTATCTGCTATGGCTGGAGAACCAGGTGATTTACTTTTATTTGCAGCAGATGTGAATGATGTTGTATATGATGTATTAGGAAACCTACGTTTAGAGATCGCAAGGAATCTTAATATGCTTGATAAAAATGAGTTTAAGTTCTTATGGGTTACTGAGTTCCCATTACTTGAGTATTCTAAAGAGCAGGGGCGTTTTGTAGCAAAGCATCATCCATTTACAATGCCAATGGAAGAAGACCTTGCATTACTCGATACTAATCCGGAATTAGTTCGTGCAAAAGCTTATGATATTGTGTTAAATGGAACGGAAATTGGTGGCGGTAGTGTCAGAATCTATCAAAGTGATGTTCAAGAAAAAATGTTTGAGGTGCTTGGATTTAGTAAAGAAGATGCTTATGAACGATTTGGATTCTTGTTAAATGCATTTAAATATGGTGTTCCTCCACATGCTGGTCTGGCTTATGGACTTGATCGTATGATTATGTTAATGGCAAAAGAAGATAGCATTCGTGATGTAATAGCCTTCCCGAAAGTGAAAGATGCTTCTTGCTTGATGACAGACGCACCAAATGTTGTCGAGAAAAAACAGCTTGATGAACTTTGCATTCAAACTAAAGATAGCAAAGGTGAATAAATGGAGCCATTATTACTAGTATCTTGTTATTTGATATCTGTGAATTTGCTAGCCTTCTATCTTATGAGAGTGGATAAAAAAAGAGCCATGAAAAAACGATGGAGAATTCCTGAAAGGACTTTATTTGCAGTTGCTATTTTCGGTGGCACGGTAGGTGGGTTGCTTGGAATGAGATTTTTTCGGCATAAAACAAAACATCTCTCCTTTGTATTAGGTTTTCCTATCATTTTAATTTTACAAATTGTAATTGTTATTATTCTGTCGATAACCAAAATATAATTGACAAATATGATAAAAAATGGTATTATAACGTTGTTGTGATATACAATATGTATAAATTTTATATGATTTTTGGAGGAATTACAGATGAACAAAGGGACTGTAAAATGGTTTAATAATCAAAAAGGATTTGGCTTTATTTCTGACGAGACAGGAAACGATGTTTTCGTACATTACACTGGTTTAAGCATGGAAGGCTTTAAGTCTTTAAATGAAGGCCAGGCTGTTGCATACGATGTAGTAGATGGTGCTAAAGGACCACAGGCTACTAACGTAAGAATTGTAGAATAGAGCATCGGTTTTACAGTGTACCTTTTACATTGACATAAATTGATTTATGGATATCGTTAAAGTATATTGTTAAGAACTTGCTTGAACAAAGGTTATCCTTCGGGATAACCTTTTTTATGATATAGGAAATTGCTAATTTCCTATATCATAAAAAACGCTCCGCGAGGATCGCACTGCGGCGGAAATGAAAAATGTCGCTTAAGCGACCCGCCGCAGGCGTAGAGTTTCGCTAGCGAAACTCTATCTTGTCATTTTCCACGAAATTCTAGAGAGCTTAGGAAAGGAGGTAGTACCTTTTGAAGATTACAATAATGCCTGTAAATAGAATCATCCATACCGAGGAGGCGCTAAATCTCTTAACCCTTTTACGCGAACAGAAAATAAACATATCTGCGCCTTGTGGCGGGTATCAAAAATGTGGCAAATGTAAAGTCATGATTACGTTAGGCAATGACCATGATTATCATTGTGAAGAAATGAAGTTATTGACAAAAGAGGAAAGGGATCTGGGAATTCGTCTTGCTTGCTGTGTAGAGACAACAAAAGATATGGTTGTTATGGTTATGAATGAAGACGAAGAAAAGACCATTACAACAACTACGTTGCATGATGAGAATATAGGGAAAAACACAGAAAGTAATTTAAGTATAAACAAGCATTCGAAAGAGGTTGGCATTGTAGTAGACATTGGGACTACTAGCATTGAGGTCGTATTTTTTGATCTAAATGGAAGATATAAATTAATCTCGCTATTAGAATATAATGAGCAACGAAGCTATGGTGCAGATGTAGTCTCAAGAATTACGTACTGTTATGGTAATCAGGAGAGAGTTAAAAGGCTACAATCTATTCTTCTAAGTCAAATTATTAGGATGGTTATGGATGGAGCTAAGAAGCTATCGATATCGATCACACAAATTGTACGATACGTTATTGCTGGCAATACAGTAATGTGCCATCTATTTGCTAATAAAAGTCTTGATTCGCTTGCAAAGGCCCCATATCGGCCAGAATATCTAGCTGGTGAGGAAATGAGTGCTCGGCAGTTAAAACTGCCGGGAAGAGAAGATACATTGCTATATATTCTACCAATCATAGGAGGGCATGTGGGTGCTGATGCGCTTGCCTGTCTACTTGCTATAAAAAATCATGGTGGGTGCCGCTTACTTGTAGATATTGGAACAAATGGTGAGATAGTACTGATAAAGGAAGATATTATAGTTGCCTGTTCCACTGCAGCTGGACCAGCGTTCGAAGGGGCAGGGCTAAAAAAAGGAATGTGTGCGAAAGAAGGAGCCATTATTCATGCCAATCTAGTAGGAGGGAAATTGGTTTATCAAGTGGTTGCTAATCACACTCCAATTGGAATTAGTGGCTCAGGAGTGATTGATGTAATTGCTTGCTTATTACGGGGGGACTTTATCACTCCAGACGGATATTTTAAGCAAGGAGAGATTCTCAGTGAATTCGTAAATCAGGCGGATATCAGGCAGGTCCAGTTAGCAAAAGCAGCAATAGCTGCGGGAATTGACCGGTTACTATCGCATTGTGAGGTAAGGGCAGAAGATTTGGATGAGTTTATATTAGCTGGATCCTTTGGCTCAAATCTTTCCATAGATAGCGCCACCCAGATTGGGCTAATTCCAAAGCTTCCAAAAGAGAAAATACATGCAATTGGCAATGGTGTGGTGGAAGGTGCTGTGCAGGTGCTATATGATATGGTCTCTCTATCTAAAGCCAAAGAACTAGCAAGGAAGGTAGTTCATATTGAGCTTTCCAATGAGTCAGGTTTTCCTGGAAAGTTTGTTGAATGCATGAACTTTCCTATGTGAGTTGTATTACCTAACTTTATGCATTATAATATCATCAGTAGGGGTAAAAACCCACCTGCGATGATAGGAAAAAAGTATGTGTAAAGTGGGGGAATTATGAAAGCGGAAGTCAAAAATCTGTATCAAGAATTTATTGATCATATTGATTTTCCAACACTGGTATATATTTATGAAACCGGACGTGTTATAGCAGATAATAAGAAAGCCAGATCTATTCTCGGGTTAAAAGGATATAATCTGAATAAACTTTGGGATAAGGAGAATCGGTTAAAAATTGACCGACTTCGTTTGGAAAATGAGAGTACTATTTTTTATAATCAAAGAATAAATAACGAACTAAACATTTGTAATCAGATTGATATTGAAGTAAACAGTATTGTGCTTGATAAACAGCATGTATGCGTATGTTTCTTTGACTATTCTTATAAGCAGATATTTACTAGAAATATGAGCTTATTATTACCAAGAATATATTGGCGAGATAGAAAACTGTGTTATCGAGGTATCAATGAGGCAACCTTAATTGATTATAAACATCAGATAAAACCTAACTGTGGGATGACTGGTAGTGATATATTAGATGAAGAGACAATGAAGAGAATTGTCGAGGATAATACAACAGTCATCAATGAAAAATGTCCTATCTTTGGGGTTATGCAGTATTTGAAGACTCCAGATGCTATCAATCATTTTTGCAACATACAGAGAATTCCTATTATTAATAGAAATGGTACTGTGAATGGTATTCTTATCAGTTATCAGATTATATTTAGCCGAGAAGAGTATAAAAACATGTTTGATCAGAAGCTTAGAGAAAATAATATATTAAATAATGTGCTTTTGCGGCGGGAAATAACGATTCTTAGCTGTACAAGGAAAAATAAGAACGAGTATCCAATTAATTTTATTTCGGGAAATATATGCAAATTTGGTTATCAAGCAGATGATCTCTATTCTGGTCACCTTAAATTTAATCAGATTGTATATACAGAAGATTATTATCGAGTCCTGTTTCTTTTGGAGGAGATGGAGGAGCATAATATTGGATATAAACAAAGTAATGTAAGAATACGTGATAATATGGGGAATAGTATTGACTTAAGTATTGAAATTACGATGAACCGTGATTGTTTAAAACAAGTTACATATGAGATTGTGGTTGAAAAGCAGTCAAAGTGAAGGAAAAGTAGTGTAAATGAATATCGTATAAATAAATGAATATCGTATAAATAATGGAAGGAAGATTGAAGTATGAAAAAAGTGATTCAAAATGTTTATGGAACGACCAAAGATGGGGAAGAGGTATTAAGTTTTTCTCTTACCAATGAGAAAGGAATGCAAGTAGTTATTCTTAATTATGGAGCTGTTATAGAGAAGCTTATAGTTCCAGATAAAAATGGCCAGATGGCAGATGTAGTACTTGGTTATGCCAATCTCAAAGGTTATGAGAATAACGGTTGCGGACATGGCTCATTAATTGGACGACATGCAAATCGTATTGGTAATGCAGAGTTTACAATCGGTGAAAAGGTTTATCAGCTTCAAAAAAATGATGGGGAAAACAATTTGCATGGAGGCTCACCAGCTTATAACATGGTCATGTATCAAGCTGAAATTGTGGAGCAAGATTCGAAGTCCAGTATTGTACTAACCAGAGTAAGTCCGGATATGGAACAGGGATTTCCTGGTGATTTAGCGCTTACAGTTACGTATACCTTAAATGAGGAAAATGATCTGATTCTTGAATATAAAGCAGTAAGTGATCAGGATACCGTAGTGAATCTGACGAATCATAGTTATTTTAACCTGGCTGGTCACGCGAGTGGTTCAGTACTGAATCAGATTGCATGGATTGATTCAGATTATATTACCGAAACTAATTCTCAACTGATTCCTAATGGAACGTTATTAGATGTTACGAATACTCCAATGGATTTTCGTGTACCAAAGGCACTTGGACAAGATATTGATGCTAAGTATCAACCTTTAATTGACGGTTTTGGATATGATCATAATTATGTATTAAAGACCAGTGGAAAAGAGGTTGTGAGTGTAGCCTCTTTATATGAACCAGTTTCCGGCAGAGTTATGGAAGTATTAACGAATAAGCCTGGAATGCAGGTATATACCGCAAACCACCTTACGACAGATAAAGTATTAGAAAATAAAGAGGGTGCAGTTTATACTGAACGTGATGCGGTCTGCTTTGAAACCCAGTATTATCCTAATGCTTGTAATATCGAATCATTTCCAAGCAGCATTTTAAAAGCTGGAACAGAGTATGATTTTACTACAATCTATCGTTTTACTGCTAAATAAATAGAAGTCGAATAATATAATATGATATCAAGAAAGTCTCCCACTGCTTAAGCGGGAGACTTTTTGATAGGTGAATTATTTTGTTCCGTAAATACGATCGCCGGCATCTCCTAGTCCTGGAAGGATGTAGCCTTTGTCATTTAAACACTCATCTAATGCACCGATGAAAATGTCAACATCTGGATGAGTTGCTTTTAACTTTTCAACACCTTCTGGCGCAGCAATTAGGCATAAAAAGTGAATTTTATTAATACCACGGTTTTTCAGTAGTTGAATCGCAGCAATAGCGGATCCACCAGTTGCAAGCATAGGATCCACAACATATATCTCACGCTCTGCGGCATCACTTGGCATTTTGCAGAAGTATTCTACTGGTTCCAATGTCTCTTCGTTACGGTAAAGACCGATATGACCAACTTTAGCACTTGGAATCAAGTTCAGGATACCATCCGCCATATGAAGACCGGCTCTTAAAATTGGAACGATACATAACTTTTTACCGGCAATTTCTTTGACAGTGGTTTTTGTCAGAGGGGTTTCAATTTCAATGTCCTCAAGTGGTAATTCACGAGTTGCTTCATAACAGATTAACATTGCTACTTCAGCAACCAAATCACGAAACTCCTTTGTTGTTGTTGTTTTTACTCGCATAATTCCTAACTTATGCTGAATGAGTGGATGATTCATAACTGTGACTTTTGACATAACGTACCTCCGTTTAGTTCCTGTTTATTCGATTTTCTTTATTACGTATTAGACGCACTAATGATATTATATCATTTTCATCAAAAAGTGAACAGTAAATTTGGGAAAAAGTCAAATTAATTGACGGTATATTTGATAATGAGTAGAATATCGCGTAAGAATATGTTAAAATATGTAAAAATTGAAAAAGGGAGCAACAGGGGCATATGGGAGACTATGATTTATCTCAAGGATTAGTTTGCTCAGATTTGTTAGCAAGTATACTAATTGACCAGAATTACACAATTCTTACGTTGTCAGAAGCTGCAAAGAAATATTTTCAGTTTACCGTGTCAATGCTTGGAGAGAGGCTTGATACCTTTGGAGAGTTTGAGCCTGTGCTTAAACACTTGTACCATCACATAAGCAGTCAAAATCTTAAAACAATAGAAGTAGCCTGTCTGTATCCTTCTACTTATAGAATGACCTGGTGTTATGTTGAAATTATTACAGTAAATGCGAAGGAACTTAGATATGTAATTAATATGACAGATATGTCAGAAGCATATCAGGCTCAGATGCTTTTGGAAGCTTCGATGGAATTGGGAACGGACTTGTTTTTATTCTTAGACATGAATGAAAAAGTGTTGTATGGATCGGAAGCTTTGGCACATTTATTTGGATTTGAAGGGCGTAGAAACATGATAGGAATTAAGCAACAGACTTTTTTGCATCATTATATTCCGAAAGATTATATTATGGAAGCAATTGTTAGTTCAAGAAGTGGAAAAGAGTATAAGAAACAGTTAACGATTGTAACTAATCAAAAAGCGGAAGACTATTTATTTCAGTTAATGTTAATACGGGTTAGGGGAATTGAAAGTGGATATGTAATATTTCTTCAGAGACAATATCCTGAGTATAACGAGGATAGTTTAGAAAACTCTTATTTACAAAGCAGTATCTCTTCATACCGTCAGGCAACTATGCCACTTATCAGGGAACAACGTCAATATGAGATTAATGAAATGATGATGGAATTATTATATGAGCATTTAGCTGCTTATGAGTATGATAAGGTTCTGTATCTGATAGAGGAATTACTGAATAAAGCCTCAGGATATGATAGTGAGTATTTGAGGAGAATTAAAAAAGAAGTAAAATTATTTAACTACGATAATGCACTTCACTTATATGAGCAGCTAAAAAGAGGAGAAGCCTGACAGATGGGGAGTCTGCCAGGCTTATTTATGAAAAAAACATCTTATTATCAATTTAAGGGAGGAACAAGAGGTTGTGAGACTAACAATCTCTTGTTTACAACTTAAGTATATTGGACATATATGAGTATAGTATGGATAAAATATGAACTTTATATGAATTTTTTGTATATAATTCAAATTGTTTTTGAAAATCTGTTCATTTTTACACTTTTAGTTGAACTTTTTAAGAATAGTTTCAGTATTCTATCAATATGACACCTTTGTCCATGTATTCAATTATAAGGATTAAATTATGGTAGTTGTACATGATTCATAGTTAATTTGGCATATTGCACTTCGAGTTTAAGTTATATATGTAAAATTTGCCATTATTGTTTCCTATTTTCTTTCTCATAATATAATAGTAATGAGAGTGCGAATAGGTTGGTGGCATAGTGAAAAGCGTTTTTAAAAAATTAATATGTAAAGAGTTAGGCGTAGTAAGCTATAATAAATACTTTCTATGTTATCAAGAGTTAATTGCGGATAAAAAATATGATTCAAAGCGGTTGGATAACGATGAAATATATGAAGATATGTATCTGAAGTTGAAAAATTATGATTTGGGAGAATTACGTAAAAGGTTAGAACGGCTATCAGATGCCATGTTATTGGTACTAAGAATCAGTAAAACGTTCCGGTATACAATCCTGGCATATCTGATAGCAGTTATTTTTTTACTTTTTCAAGGTATGAATTTATGGTTACTAGCTGGTAGCCTTGGCTTGGTAACCGCCTGCTTGGGTTATAAGTCATATGAGTATATCCTAAATAAATATTGTTTCATTGATGCGCATATTCTTATTATATATAAAACAGTCTTAGATCAGTTAATACTAATTAATGAGTTAAGACGTTTTCGGGATCAAAAGTAATGGAGTTGTATGGGTGTAATGGCGTCAAAATATGCGTCAGTGAAAGATGATATTATGATTGAAAATTACGTATTAATATGAAATAATAGATACGTTATTGGAAAAATGAATCATAAAATATTTTAGATTAGACACTATAATTAGTGTAAAGGTAAAGGAGATAATTATGAATTATTCATGTTCATCATTAATAGATACGATACGTCAGTCAACTTCTCCGTTTCATGTAGTAGCAAGTAAAAAAGAATGGCTACTTAATCAAGGCTTTGAAGAACTAAAGCTTACGGAGGATTTTGTAGTAGAAAAAGGAAAAGGTTATGTGTTAGAGGTATATGGCTCCTCTTTTGTAGCATTTACAGTTGGCCAAAACTATCAAAAAGGAGATGGCGTGCGAATTGCCTGTGCACATACGGATTCTCCGGGATTCAGTATTAAAGGAAAACCAGATATTATTGCGGGTGGATATCAGAAACTCAACATTGAGGTATACGGAGGGCCAATTATACCAACTTGGTTAGATCGTCCATTATCCATAGCCGGATGTGTAACGATAAGAGGAAATGATATATTCCATCCGCAAACAAGATTGATTGACTTTAAACGACCGATGTTAACAATTCCAAACTTAGCTCCTCATCTTAACAAAGAGGCCAAATCAAAGGAAATGAATAGGCAGCTGGAGTTACAGCCAATTTATGCTCTTGTGGAAGCTTATGCAAAGAAGAAAGAGTTTCTCACTATCTTAGCAGAGGAGATGTCTGTTACAGAAGATGATATTCTGGATTTTGAATTATACCTTTATGTATATGAAAATGCATGTTGCCTCGGGGTAAGCGAAGAGCTGTTTAGTGGTCCAAGACTAGATAATATTACGAGCGTGGAAGCTGCTGTTACAGCAATTTGTCAAGGAAGAAGAGAACGCGGTATCAATGTAATTGTAGGTTATGACCATGAAGAAGTGGGCAGTAAAACAAAAAAGGGAGCCGCCTCCGTCTTACTAACGATGATTCTGAAAAAAATATACATTGCATTAAACAATGAACGGTCTGGATGGGAAGATAGTCTGCTTAAGAGCCACTGCTTATCGGTAGATGTGGCACATGCGTTTCACCCGAATTATACTGATAAATCAGATTTGACGAATCAGGTAATCCTTGGACAAGGCATTGTAATTAAAACTGCCTGTTCACAGTCCTATGCGTCAGACTCTGAAATGGCGGGAATTATTATTGAATTATGCAGGCAAAACGGCATACCATATCAACGGTTTTATAACCGTTCTGACCTTATAGGTGGAAGTACATTAGGGGCAATCATGAATACTTTATTACCTATGCCAGTTCAAGATATTGGGATCCCAGTTCTGGCAATGCATTCCGCAAGGGAATTAATGGGTTCGAATGATCAAAAGGCTCTTAATGACTTATTGACAGTCTTTATGGGCACTAATTAGGGAAATTAAATCATATAAGTTGTTTCAATCATATCTTAATAAACTTTACGATATACTGTATCAAAGACATAAACAGGTGGTATTATGAATATCGAAGAGGAAAGAGAGAAGATAGCCAGTTTTATTAAGGTAGGAATTGTAATACTTAGTGTTATGGCAGTAATGACTCTTGGTATGCAGTTTATTCCGAAAGCGGTAGAGGTATTTAGCACGAATAAACATAAGGTACCGATCTACTGCGTAAATACAGAAAATAAAAAAGTGGCGTTAAGCTTTGATACAATATGGGGAAATGAGCAGACGAGAGCACTATTAGCCTGCCTTAAGAAGTATGCAGTTAAGGCTACCTTCTTTATGACTGGTGAATGGATGGAACATTATCCGGCAGACGTGATTGCGATTTATGAGGACGGGCATGACCTGGGTAACCATAGTGAAAATTACAAACACATGACAGAACTAAGTAAAGAGGATTGTTATGATGAGATTATGAGTCCCCATGCCAAGGTATTAGAACTAACCAGTTATACAATGACGTTATTTCGTCCCCCATTTGGAGATTATAATAATACTGTATTAGAAATCTGTGAAGAGAACAATTATCATGCTGTTAAATGGAATATTGATAGCATGGATTGGAAAGATTATAGCGCTGAAACTCTTATTGAGAAGGTAGTTAATCACCCTAACCTAAGTAATGGTTCTATCATTTTATTGAATAATGATGGAAAGTATACACTGCAGGCTTTGCCGGGGATTATAAAAGGGCTAAAGGCAAAAGGATATGAAATCGTTCCCGTCAGTCAATTAATCTACACTGAAAATTATCAGCTGGATAATAAAGGACGGCAGTATATAGAATAAGATTTCACACAAAAAAGAAGTTAATATAGTACATTGTTTTTAATTTTACTTGGGCTAATATGATTAAGATACTATAATTTTAGAGAGAAGAGACTATAAAATGACACGAGATTTGACACAGGGGAAACCTATTTCACAATTAATTGCTTTCTCGATTCCTATTTTACTGGGTAATTTGTTTCAACAGGTATATAATCTGGTGGATAGTGTAATTGTTGGACAGTTTGTTAATAAAGAAGCTCTGGCAGCAGTAGGCTCCACCGGATCATTGAATTTTTTAATCATTGGATTCGTACTTGGAACTAGTAGTGGTTTATGTATTCCAATTGCACAGCGGGTTGGTGCAAAGGATATCTCAGGGGTTCGAAAGAGGATGGCAACTGCAATTTACATAGCAGTAGCAATTTGTACGGTGCTTACGGTAATTACCGTTTTAAAAGTGGAGGATTTATTAATCTGGATGCAGACCCCAGAAGAAACATTCGATTATGCATTAACCTATATCAGAATTATCTTTATAGGTATTGGTGTAACTATGGTATATAATTTGCTGGCCAATATACTTCGAGCCTTGGGGGACAGTAAAACTCCGTTGTATTTTTTGATTATATCTTCAGTACTTAATGTTATACTTGATTTGTTATTTGTATTAGTATTTCATATGGGAGTAGCTGGAGCAGCCATTGCAACTGTACTTTCGCAAGCAGTATCCGGAATATTATGTATATTTTATTTTATTAAGAAATATCCACAATTGCGGTTTCAGCAAGGTGAATTAAAACCGGACTTTAGAGATATACGTCGTTCCTTTAGTATTGGAGCTCCGATGGGATTTCAGTTTTCCATTACTGCGATTGGCGCAGTTGTTTTGCAGCGTGCCGTGAACGGTCTTGGAACGGATGTGGTTGCTTCGGTAACAGCATCCAGCAAAGTGCAGATGATAATAAATCAACCTATGGAAGCGTTAGGACTTAGTATGGCAACTTTCTGTGGTCAGAATCTTGGAGCGCACAGAATCGACCGAATTAAAGAAGGAGTACGAAAAGGCACTATATTTGTTTTAACGACTGGAGTAGTGTTGTTCCTTCTTAATATAACAGTTGGTCAATATATGTCATTATTATTTTTAAAGAAAAGTGATTATTATCTTCTTGAGAATATAAGACCATTTATGTTCATAAATGGAGTGTTTTTCCCACTGCTAGGATTATTACTTGTATTACGTAATGCCTTGCAAGGATTTGGATTTAGCTTTATTGCGATGGGAGCAGGAATCTTTGAAATGGTGGCAAGAGCGTTTGTTGCCTTTAGTTTGATTGGAGCATTTGGATTTACTGCAGTATGCTTTGCCAATCCAGCAGCCTGGATCGCTGCAGATATTATTCTGGTTCCGATGTACCTATATGGGATACGTAAGATTAGTCAGACTAATGTAAGCCATATTATATGATGTAATTAAATAAGAAAAAATGACCTGTCTTTTGCGTGAGTGTAACGGACAGGTCATTTTTATGTTGATTCAATACCGATTATCAAAAATTCGTGTGGATTTCTTTTCACTTCTTGGAAGTTCTCCAATATCCACTGGTTTTACGATTGGAGTAAGCCCAATCTTATGTTTAAATGAGAACGCAAGCTCATTTTTCAACTCATATTTGTTTGCATCTGGCAAAGACTCAACAAATAAGGTTAAGATATCCTTTCCGTTCATATGGTCAATCATCACTTGATATTCGCTCGAAGCCCCATCGATATCCTGAAGAACTTCTTCTATCTGACTTGGGAATATGTTAACACCTTTGACTTTCACCATATCATCCGTTCTGCCAAGAATAGTATCAATTCGCGGATATGGGCTGCCACAAGAGCAAGGATCAGTTAGAAAACGGCTTAAATCATGGGTACGGTAGCGGATAAGAGGTGCCCCTTCTTTTCTGAAGGTAGTGATAACGATTTCTCCTATTTCTCCATCAGGAACGGGTTCGCCGGTTTTTGGATTGATGATTTCAATATAGATATAATCATCCCAGTAATGGATACCGGATTCTTCTTCACAGCTAATTCCGATTCCAGGGCCATATACTTCGGTTAACCCATAGATGTCATAGAGGGATACACCGAGTTCCTTAGCGATACGTTTGCGCATTTTTTCACCCCAACGTTCGGAACCAATGACACCTTTCTTTAAGTGAATCTTATCTCCAATGCCTCGTTTTGCAATTTCTTCTGCTAACAGTAGAGCATACGAGGAAGTTGCACATAAGACCGTGGATTTTAAATCCATCATCATACGAAGCTGTTTATCGGTATTGCCAGGGCCCATTGGGACCACCATAGCACCTAGCCGTTCTGCACCGTTTTGGAATCCGATTCCAGCAGTCCAAAGGCCGTAACCAGGGGTAATATGAATTCGGTCCAGGTTAGTAATACCTGCCATAAGGTAACACCTGGCAAACATGTCAGCCCAGTCATCTACATCTTTTCTAGTATAAGGAATGATTACTGGAGTTCCTGTAGTGCCAGAAGAGGAATGAATTCGTATGATATCTTCTTCAGGTACGGCTTGAAGCCCTAATGGATATGCCTCTCTTAAGTCACCTTTCCAAGTAAAAGGGAGTTTTTCAAAGTCCTCCTGTGTTTTAATTGCATTAATATCTATGCCCTGTAATTTCTTCTGATAAAAGCAATCCGTAGAGGTTAGCTTTTTTAGTTGTTGTTTGATTAGTTCAAACTGTTCCTGTTTCATTTTCATGATGATACTTCCTTTCTATTCAAAAGTCAAAGGATGCGATATTATGCCTTTCTTTCAGGGAGAAATCTGCCTTGTACAAAAAGAAAGAGCCTTGTGATTTAAAGCATGATATTTTTCAGGGACGATATGATTAATTGCGTCTTTGAGTTCATCTATTGTTAAGCCTAGTGCTCCACTTTGTGAGGCAGCCCCAAGCAGTGCAACATTCAGAACTTTTGACGAGCCACAATCGTGAAAGATTTGCTCTGCGTCGATAGTAATTACGTTATGAGCGACAGTCATTAGATAGTTCATCACTGACTCTGAATCATAGGAAAAACCTAGTGAGGCAGTAACTGGACGTATTGGCTTGTTGCTCACGATTACGATACCGTTTTCTTTCAGGTAAGGAAGGCATCGTACCGCTTCTGCTGGTTCAAATCCGACAATAACATCAGCACTTTTCTTTGGAATCATCGGAGAGTAGATGGTATGACCAATTCTTACATGACTTACCACCGAGCCGCCGCGTTGGGCCATACCAATCGTTTCGGCAGTCCGTGCAAAATAACCTTTCTTCATCGCAGCATAAGCAATTAGTTTGGATGCTAATACAGTTCCTTGGCCACCTACCCCACAAAGTAGTATATTTTTCTTACTCATTTTCTTTCCCTCCAATTGCGTTTACAGGACAGACTTGCTTACATAAACCGCACCCAAAGCAGAGAGAGGTTTCTATGCTTACCTTGCCATTACTCGTTGTACTGATTGCAGGGCAACCTAACTCTTTAATGCAGCGTTTGCAGTCAATACAGACTAATGAGTTAACTCCATATACTTTTGATGGTTTTGTAACAGCAATACATGGAGAGCGAAAGATTATAACACGTACTCCTTTTTTGTCAGCTGCTTGTTTTACCGCTTCTTTCGCTTCTGTAAGGTCTAATGGATTAACTATAGTTAAAGAGGAAACACCCATAGCCTCCAAAACACGTTCAGGTTCTATTTTTTCGGCAATATTACCCATCATAGTTCTTCCGGTACCAGGATGTGGCTGATGTCCTGTCATGGCTGTGGTTTTGTTATCGAGTAGGATAAGTAATAGATCAGTCTCGTTGTAGATTGCATTGGCCACTCCCGTCATACCAGATGCAAAAAACGTAGAATCACCAACAAACCCAACTGTAAGAGTATCAGGCTCCATTCTTGAGAGCCCTTGGGCAATGGTAATACCAGCACCCATACAGAGGCAGGTATCAACCATATTAAGTGGATTGGCGTTACCTAGTGTATAACAGCCAATATCGCCGGTAAATACGGCCTTACGACCCTTTAGTGCAGTCTTTACTGCATAGAAAGATGCACGGTGTGGACACCCTGCACAAAGAACAGGTGGCCTAACTGGAAGAGCAGGTGGCTCGGGTTGCGAGGTTTCAACTGATTGATTGTAAGTAATATCGAAGAAGTTATGTAATACCTTGTCAATACTTTCTACACTGTTTTCACCAGCGCAGGCAACATCCCCAGACAGTTTGCCTTTTACACCAATATCCAAATGGTACTTTCCGCATAGATAAATTAGTTCTCGCTCTATTACTGGATCTAGTTCCTCTAGAACTAAGACTTCCGTAGCACCTTCTAAAAAGGATAACGCCAATTCTTCAGGGAAAGGAAATGGTGTTGCCACTTTAAGAACTTTTGTCTCGATAGATTGTACCTCAGACAGGCATTCCATTGTGTAAGTGTAACTTATCCCTCCAGTTGCTATGACTTTATTAACTGTGTTAAGGTTATCATTAGGTTTTTTTGCAATATATTGAATCTGATTTCTTATGTACCTGGAGAATTCTTGGGTAAGAATCTTATTACGATCTTCTATTAAGAGGTGATTTTGATAGGATAATTTCGGAAAAATAACCCACCTTTGAGGATCTTTGATAAAGCCCTCATATTCTTTTAGTTGGTAATCATTTGAAATAGAAATGGAAGCACAGCCGTGGCAGACTCTAGTAGTTGGACGTAGTAAGACTGGGGTATGATATTGTTCAGACCATTCAAATGCCTCTTGAATCATCTCATAGGCCTCTTCAGGAGATACTGGATCAAATACAGGTAATTTACTAAAACGCGCGAAATGTCTTGTATCCTGTTCAGTCTGGGAGGAGATTGGGCCAGGATCATCAGCTACCACAACTACCATTCCCCCTTTAATTCCGACATAAGCTAGACTCATCAATGGATCCGAGGCAACATTTAACCCAACCTGTTTCATCGTAACCATACTTCTTGCGCCAGTATAGGCAGCACCAGCCGCAATCTCTAAAGCTGCTTTTTCATTGATGGACCACTCTACATAGATTGCACCATTGTTTTCTCTGGCAACCGTCTCTAAGATTTCAGTAGACGGGGTACCGGGGTATCCACAAACCAAATTGACTCCGGCTTTGATGGCGCCAAGTGCAATAGCTTCGTTTCCCATAACAAACTTTGTCGACATAGTTAGAACCTTCTTTCTAGTAATATGAATAAAACACTAAGATATTTGTATATTTTACCATTATTAGAAAGATTTCACAAATACTTTCTCTTTTTAGGGTAGCTATCTTCCTAAGTATCAAGCGGATATTCGCATTCCGCTTTGCTACATGCTCATAACCTAGCAAGCAGCTTCGCTTGATAGTTAAAAAATAATTAAAAAAACGGTTTGGTGTTTGATTAATTGCAAATATATGGTAAAATGGTTCTGTGTTTAGTCGCTCTGCAAAATACATTAAAATAATGGGTATTTTGATAGATAATAACATATTCTACTATTGAAAGGAGTATTACCAATGGGTTTGATTAAAGCAATTAAAGGGGCAGCTGGTGGATTTATGGCTGACATGTGGAGAGAGAGTTTTTATTGTGAGTCGCTTTCTCCGGAAGTATTAGTGACAAAGGGCGGTAAAATGGCCAATGGGAAAAGAAGTTCCAATACAAAAGGAACGGATAATATCATTTCCAATGGTTCGATAGTTATCGTTAACGAAGGACAATTCATGATTATCGTAGATCAAGGTAAAATTGTGGAGTTTTCAGGAGAACCAGGAGAATTTCTATACGATACTTCTACCCAACCTACGTTGTTATTTGGCTCCTTTGGTGAGAATATAAAGAATTCATTTATGGAAGTGGGAAAACGGTTTACCTTTGGTGGAGAGCCTGCAAAGGATCAAAGAGTGTACTACTTTAATATGAAAGAAATTATAGATAATAAGTTTGGTTCACCAAATCCAATTCCATATCGTGTTGTAGATCAACGGGCAAACATCGATATCGATATTTCTCTACGCGTTCATGGTAATTATTCCTATAAGATTGTTGACCCTATCATGTTCTATACGAATGTGTGTGGTAATGTAACAGAGGAATATACGCGCGATATGATTGATAATCAGCTAAAGATGGAGTTTATTGATATCTTTGCAGATGCACTGGCAGATGTCTCTGCAATAGGTGTTCGCTATAGTTTATTAAGACAGCATACAAAAGAAATTAAAGAAGCAGTGAATAGGCAGTTAACTGAATCCTGGGTTCAAAAGAGAGGCTTAGCGATTAGTTCGATAGCCATAGGAGGAGCCGTTGCTACTGCAGAAGATGAGGCTATGTTAAAAGAGCTGCAGAAGATGGCGACTTATACGAATCCTGCGATGGCTGCGGCTACATTAGTAGGTGCTCAGGCAGATGCTATGCGTGATGCAGCGAATAATCAGGGTGGTGCTATGATGGGATTTGCTGGTCTTAATATGGCGCAAGGTGCTGGTGGCTTTAATGCACAGAGCTTATATAATATGGCAGCGCAGCAGCCAATGCAACAGCAGCCAATAGGATATGGAAGTGGACAACCACAACAAGCTCCAAAACAGGAAGAGATAAGAGATGCAGCACCAAAACAGGAGACAGGTTGGACATGCACTTGTGGTCACCAAGGAAACGAAGGGAAATTCTGTATGGAATGTGGCAAATCAAAACCAGTTGAAGTTCCAAAGGATCCATATAGTTGGACTTGTTCTTGCGGCCATGTTAATAAAGGAAAGTTCTGTGCGGAATGTGGCGCAAAAAAACCACCAGAAGCGGTTGTCTATCGTTGTGATAAGTGTGGTTGGGAACCAGCAGACAAAACGAACCCTCCAAAATTCTGTCCAGAATGTGGAGACCGTTTTGATGAGGATGATATACAAGCTTAGGGGGAGAAGATATGTATGTTGATCAAGAGAGTATAACGGAGGAAGAGATTACAAAGCAGGAAGCAACGAAGGATGAAACTGATCGAAAATGTCCTTCTTGCGGGGGGACGATGAGCTTTGATCCGACTACTGGTGGCCTTGCTTGTCCTTATTGCGGTTATACGGAAGAAATTCCTTTAGATGAAGTATTTACGACAGCAGAAGAGCTTGATTTTGAGACTGCCGAAAGTGTAGAGAACTGTAATTGGGGTACTGCAAAAAAAGTAGTCATATGCGAATCCTGTGGAGCAGAATCTATTTATGATGAACTTCAAATCAGTGATGTATGCCCATATTGTGGTTCCAACCAGGTAATGCAGGAACAGAATAAGGATACATTGGCACCGGGAGGTGTTTGTACCTTTAAAATTACTGCAAAACAAGCAGGTGAAAACTTTAAAAACTGGATTAAGCGTAAAATATTCTGTCCAAGAGCAGCAAAGGAAAGTGCCAAACCGAAATCATTTCAGGGAGTGTACCTGCCTTATTGGACCTTTGATTCCAATACTTACACCAGTTATACCGCTAAATACGGTAAAGACAGGACGGTTCGAGATAAGGATGGAAACACAAAAACGGTAACTGATTGGTATCACACCTCTGGGCAACATCAAGAGTTTATTGATGATCAGCTAGTAGTAGGGACGGACCGACATGATGAAAGTATCATGCGACGTATTGAACCATTTGACACCGCAGATAATCTGTCTTATAAACCAGAGTATGTGGCCGGTTATGTTTCTGAACGATATAGTATAGGATTAAAAGCAGCGTGGGAGAAAGCAAAAGATTATATCAATAGTCGCTTGCATAGTAATATTCGTGAATTAATTAAGACCCAGTATAATGCAGACCATGTATCTGATCTAGATTTAGATATTAGATACTCAAATATTAAGTTCAAATATCTTTTATTACCAATCTGGTTATCCTCTTTTCGTTATAAGAACAAGGTGTATCAGTTTATGGTAAATGGTCAAACTGGTAAAGTTGGAGGTAAGTCTCCAATTTCAGCTCTTCGTGTAGCTATCGCAGTTCTACTTGGAGTAGCAGTAATTGGCACTGTTTATTATTTTACAAATATGAAATAGTAGATAAATCAAAGCTTATATCATAATTTCATTAGGAAGTGGTTACGCACTAAAGTATTAGTGTTGTAGCCACTTTTTTCGTAAATTACAATTGACAATATGTAAGATTTACCATATACTATTAATAATAATTTAATGCATTAAAGCATTAATGCTTTTAAGTGTTAATGTAAAATGCACTAGGGAAAGTTAAGAGGAGTGTATATATGGTCATTAAGGTATTGTTACTGCTTGTGTTTTTTGGGGTTATGGTTGCAGTAGGGCTATACTGTAGAAAAAAGGCAACGAATGTTAATGATTTTGTACTGGGTGGACGTTCAGTTGGTCCCTGGTTGACAGCATTTGCCTATGGAACTTCCTATTTTTCAGCAGTTATTTTTGTTGGTTATGCTGGACAGTTTGGATGGAAGTATGGCCTTGCATCTACATGGATTGGTATTGGCAATGCGATCATTGGTACCTTGATTGCCTGGTTAGTCCTTGGCAAGCGAACACGTATCATGACACATCATTTAAATAGTAAAACGATGCCGGAGTTTTTTGAGAAACGTTATAATAGCAAAACTCTTAAGATTGTAGCATCAATAATCGTCTTTGTATTCCTGATTCCATATACTGCATCGTTATATAATGGATTATCACGCTTGTTTGGAATGGCATTTGACATTGATTATTCCCTTTGTGTAATCATCATGGCAGTGCTTACTGGAATCTATGTAATAGCAGGGGGATATATGGCCACAGCCATTAATGATTTTATTCAGGGAATCATTATGCTGATTGGAATCGTTGCGGTGATTTTTGCTGTGTTAAATGGTCAGGGTGGATTTACCGAGGCGATAAAAAGTCTTTCCGAAGTGGAGGATCAAGCAGCCAATATTAATGCGGGAGCCTTTTCATCACTCTTTGGTCCAGATCCGGTTAGCTTACTTGGAGTGGTAATTCTAACGTCACTAGGAACCTGGGGACTTCCTCAGATGGTACATAAATTTTACGCTATAAAGAGTAAGAACGCGATTAAGACCGGAACGATTGTGTCAACCATTTTCTCTATTATCATAGCTGGTGGATGTTATTTTCTGGGAGGATTTGGCCGCTTATTTGGTGATAAAATAAATGTTGCCACTGATGGGTACGATACTATTATTCCAACAATGTTAAATGGACTTTCCGACCTATTAATTGGTGTTGTAGTTATATTAGTATTATCCGCTTCCATGTCCACGCTTTCATCCCTTGTATTAACCTCAAGTTCTACTTTGACACTTGACTTCATTAAGGGAAACATTGTAAAGAATATGGAGGAGAAGAAGCAATTACTATTAATGCGTATTCTGATTGTGTTCTTTATCGCTATTTCAGTGGTAATTGCGCTAATTCAATATAAGACAAAAGTAACCTTTATTGCACAATTGATGGGTATCTCCTGGGGAGCTTTGGCAGGATGCTTCTTAGCACCGTTTCTTTATGGTTTATATATGAAAATGACAAGCAAGATAGCGGTTGGGGCCTGTTTCATCTTTGCATCTTCTGTCATGGTTACTAATATCTTTTTTGGTAAGCATTTTCCTAAACTATTACAATCTCCAATTAATTGTGGAGCATTTGTAATGATTGCAGGTCTTATTATGATTCCAGTCATCAGCTGGTTTACGAAGCCAAAAGACAGAGACTATGTAGAGGAGGTTTACTCCTGTTATATTCAACAAAATGATTTTGAGTAAGCAATTGACAAAATCCTACTAGGTTGATATGATATTTCTAGCGGAGCAAAGATGCCAAGGACAGGTGTACTTTGCTCTTTTTTTATAATACGTTAGCCGATACGTTTGTGAGCCAATTGCGTATCCATTATTTATGAATAAGTTGAGATGGAAGGGAGAGCTATATATGAGTCAATATACTAAGCAGGATATAATTAAGATGGTAGAAAAGGAGGACGTAGAATTTATTCGTCTTCAGTTCGTAGATTTGTATGGAAACCTAAAGAATATGGCTGTAACGAATAGCCAACTTGATAAAGTATTAAGTAACCGTTGTTCGTTTGATTGCGGTGCTATTGAAGGGTTTGATGGGTTAATACGCCCTGAACTACTGCTATATCCAGATCTCGATACTTTTGAAATATTCCCATGGAGACCGCAACAAGGGAAAGTAGCCAGATTGATATGTGATGTTTACACTCCAGATGGGAAACCATTTGAAGGAGACAGTCGTTATGTATTAAAGAAAGCCATTGCCAAGGCGAAAGAAATGGGTTATCAGATTGATGTGGGTCCGGAATGTGAATTTTTCCTATTTGATTTAGATGAGGCGGGTAACGAAACAACTGACACAAAGGAAAAAGGCAGTTATTTTGATATTGGACCGATTGATTCTGGGGAGAATGCCAGACGTGAAATGGTATTATTTCTGGAAGATATGGGTTTTGAAATTGAATCAAGTTTTCATGCAGATGCTCCAGCGCAGCATGAGATTGACTTTAAATATGACAATGCACTTCAATCGGCAGATAATATTGTGACTTTTAAACTTGTGGTTCGTACTGTGGCAAGAAGACATGGTTTGAATGCCACCTTTATGCCAAAGCCTAAATCAGGGGTAAAAGGAAGTGGGATGCACATTAATATCAGCTTGCAAAAGGATGGAAAAAATGTTTTTGCAGGGAAAGATGGTGTAAGTGAGATTGGAAAGCAGTTTATAGTGGGTATCTTAAAGCATGTGAGAGGAATGTCATTAATCACAAATCCTATTGTCAATTCCTATAAAAGATTAGTTCCTGGCTTTGGCGCACCGGTTTATATTGGATGGTCCCAATATAATCGCAGTCCATTAATCAGAGTGAATAATCTGGGAGATGAGAATAACCGTATTGAACTTCGTAGTCCGGACGCTGCAGCGAATCCTTACCTTGCTCTGGCAGTTTGTATTGCAGCAGGTTTGCAAGGCGTCAAAGAAGCAATGGATGTGCCAGAAAGTATTGAAGAAGATTACCGCAATATGAGTGAAGAGGAATTAATGTTAAGTGGCATCGAGGTATTACCAGGTAATTTGGGTGAAGCAATCGCTGCTTTTGAAGAGGACGAATTTGTTAAAGATGTGCTGGGTGAGCATATTACCCAAAAATATCTGCAAATGAAGAAAAGGGAATGGAAAGAGTATTGTGTTTATGTGTCACCTTGGGAAACAGAAAAGTATCTAACAAGAATTTAGTATATCTTATAGCCTTATCATAAAAGCAACCTGGAGGTGAAAAAGATATGCTAAGCATAATCGTTGCTTTTCCGAAAATTGAAGATGCAAAAAGTATCAAAAACATGCTTGCCAAACATAATTTTGAAGTGGCGGCAGCCTGTACCACTGGGGCGCAGGTCATCGGATTGGCCAATGAACTGGATGAAGGGATTGTACTTTGTGGTTATCGCTTAGCAGACATGCATTTCAGTCAGCTACATAACTATTTGCCAAGAACCTTTGAGATGCTTCTCGTTGCCTCACCTGCAAGGTTTCAGGATGTTGGAAACAGTAGTATTGTATGTCTAAATATGCCGATTAAGTCCAATGAACTGCTTGAAACGATACAAATGATGGCGTATCGTCATCAACGACAAAAGAAGAAAGACCGTGAAAGACCGAAACAAAGATCCTCACAGCAAAAAGAAGTAATTGAAAAGGCCAAATGCCTTTTAATGGAGCGTAATCATTTTTCAGAAGAGGAGGCACACCGCTATATTCAAAAAACCAGTATGGATAGTGGTACGAATATGGTCGAAACGGCAGAGATGATTTTAACAATGATGGATAACTAAGTAAGAAAAGCACCATATTGCTCATTTTATCATATACTAATGGTAACTAAAATTGTAGGTGATATAATGAAGTTTACAAAAATGCATGGGTGTGGAAATGATTATATATTTGTAAACTGTATGAAAGAAACAAGCCCGCATCTAGAGGCAATGGCGAAAGCACTAAGCGACCGCCATTTTGGCATCGGAAGTGACGGGCTTATTCTTATAGGTTCTTCTATGGTTGCTGATTATAGTATGAGGATGTTCAATTCAGATGGGTCAGTAGGCGAGATGTGTGGGAATGCGATACGCTGTCTGGGGAAGTACGTTTATGAAGAACTCTATACATGTAAAACTACGATTACTGTTGAGACATTAGCAGGGATTAAAACTTTGTTTCTTACCGTTCGTCAAAATGATGTCATAGATGTGATGGTAGATATGGGGGTGCCCGAGTTTGAGGCATCAAAAATACCAGTAATAAGTGAGACGCCACAAGTCATCTCAGAACCTATTAATATTATTGATCGCGATTTTATTATGACTTGTGTCTCGATGGGAAACCCTCATGCTGTATTAATTGTAGATAATGTTGCAAAAATTGACATAGGAAAATACGGAATGGCATTGGAACATAATCTTCGGTTTCCAAAGCGCACCAATGTAGAATTTGTCCAGGTAGTAGATTCTAATAATATTAAACTAAGAGTCTGGGAAAGAGGCGCTGGAGAGACTTTAGCTTGTGGAACAGGTGCCTGTGCAGCAACGATGGCATGCATCACTAATCAATTAACAGATAATACGGTATTTGTAAAATGTTTGGGGGGCGTACTTAAGGTTCAGTATATGCCAGAAAAAAAACTGGTCTTTATGTCCGGAAATGCGGTCAAAGTATATGACGGTGAAATAGATCTAAAGAATTCTTAGAGAGCGTTACCAGGATATTAAAATTCTAGGATACAGGAGAAAGAAGCATAGAGTAAACTTTTACGACATAAAATGATTATAAGCCGGTAGAAGAGTGTGATAGTATGGGAAAACCTGAAAAAGATGCACATCTGAACGAGGGAGATATCATCGGAATCGATTGTGGGTACTATCAGCAGCTAGCAATATATGCAGGCAAGAAACAGGTTATCTGGTATTGCGTTAACCCAGAGCCAGAGCGATTAAGGCGAGGTGTTATTATTACTGAATTAGAACTATTTTTAGGAGAAGAGGATCAGTTTTATTCTTGTGATTTTACAAAATTGGAAAAACTTGCAAAGCAAAGTGTAGAAAATAGAAATGATGTCTCCATTGACCATCTATTACAACCAATCATTAGCTTTACGATGCAACATAATAATTCGGAAATATCCTATGTGTTACAGGATAAAGAATGCTATTTTTATACGGCAGAGGAAACCTTAGAGCGGGCATTGGAAAAAGTAGAGGAGGTGTATTTGGGCAATAGTGTATTAGAAGAATTAGGGCACGCCGTACAATTTCCTATCTGGTGTAAGATGGGGATAAAAACACCATGGAAAATTGCAATTATAATGAAAACATTACGTGCGGAGTGGAAATTGTAAAGATTTAGACAAAATGTATGGATTTTTATAAAATTTTAATATTTTGTTAGATAAAATGTCGTATTTTTTGAAAAAATGATTGATATTTTATTGACATAGTGATATATATTTGGTATGTTTTGTTTGTATAATTCGGTAAGTTATATTATGTGAGTTTTTATGTTATAACAATGATACAATTACTTTCCGCGGGGAGGAAAAAAATGAGGAACGAATTAGCAAAATTATTAGATGAGGTAGAGTTTGAGGAGCCAGATGAAATTGAACTCTATGAAGATTATGAACCAAAGAAAATGACGAAAAAGGAATTTGTTAGGGAAATGCTTCGTTTGCAAGAGGAACGTAGTATATATGCCGATTCCATGGGCTAAACTTACATAAAGACTAATAATGAAAGGTGCAATGGTGCATGATAGTAAATAAATCTTGCTGTTGCACCGTTCTTTTTGTTATTAAGGCACTATAAAAGTTTATATAATTAACTTTTTCAAAGTGGTGCTTGCAAAGTAAAAATATGTGTGCTATGATATGCAATAATTACCGGAAGGGCAGTCTTCTTTGGTAAATAATAGGATAATCGGCTAAGATAGAGACTGTGTATTATGGTTTTCGTCTATAACAGGAATGTGGAGTCACCGACTGAGAGCTCCGCTGCAGATGATAAGTAAGACATGGAACACTCTGGAGCTCGTGGGTTGAAATAGTAGTAGGTCCATGCGTGGCACGCGTTAAGTGCTGAGAGGGAATATATTATTCCAATGCGGGTGGTACCGCGGCTATTGTAAATATCCGTCCCGAAGTTTATCTTTTGATGAACTTCGGGACTTTTTTATGTTATGGCAAATTGTAAAACAATTTCTTTAACATAAAAAAGCTCCGCAAGAATTGCGCTACGGCGGAAATGATAATTGATTAAGAACAATAAAATTTTATGATTACAGGAGGAATGCATGATGGAGTTTGTACAGGGTTTAAAGGAAAAGCAAATTGTTGAGATTAGTACAATACTTGAAAAAGGAATGTTTGGCGAGCAAGTTGTTCTACGCGGTATGGTGCATACCATTCGCGATATGAGTGAATTTGCGTTTATCGTTCTTCGTAAAAGGGAAGGATTGGTACAGGGTGTCTATAATCCAAATGCAACGAATTGTAATCTTAAAGAGTTAAAAGAAGGAACCACGGTGGAAGTGACTGGAGTCGTTGAGAGAGAAGAAAGGGCGCCACACGGGTTTGAAATACAGTTATCTGAAGTGGTGATTTTATCTTCGCCGTTAATGGATGCAACGCTTCCGTTACCAATTGCCAAATGGAAAATGAATACTACTTTGGAGACAAAGGTGGCATTAAGACCGATTTCGTTACGCAATATCAGAGAACGGGCGGTGTTTAAAATACAGGAGGGCTTAGTTCGGGGATTTCGTGACTTTTTGTTTGGTCAACATTTTACTGAAATTCGTTCTCCAAAAATTGTAGCAGGCAATGCAGAAGGAGGAGCCAATGTATTCAAACTTGAGTACTTTGGGAAAAAAGCCTTTTTGGCGCAGAGTCCTCAGTTTTACAAACAGACAATGGTTGGTGTCTATGACCGCGTGTTTGAAATTGCACCGGTGTTTCGGGCAGAGAAACATAACACGACTAGACATCTGAATGAGTATACTTCGGTTGATTTTGAACTTGGATATATAGATAGTTTTGAAGATATCATGGCCATGGAACAAGCTATGCTTACATTCACTTTTGAGTATTTGGAAAAAGAGTATGCAACGGAACTAAAAATATTAGGAGTCGTATTACCAAAGATTGATAAAATTCCAATGGTTCGATTTGATGAGGCAAAGCGCCTTGTTAGTGAAAAATATGAGCGTAAGATTAAGAACCCATATGATTTAGAACCGGAAGAAGAAGTCCTAATTGGACAATATTTTGAAGAAGAGTATCAAAGTGATTTTGTATTTGTCACTCATTATCCTTCCAAGAAACGACCATTTTACGCTATGGATGATCCAACAGATAATAAGTTCACATTAAGCTTTGACCTATTATATAAGGGGATGGAAGTGACTACCGGTGGACAAAGAATTCACGATTATAACATGATTGTGGATAAGATGAAGCGTCGTGGAATGGAAATAACGGATTTTGAAAATTATCTGATGATTTTTAAATATGGAATGCCACCACATGGAGGTCTTGGGCTAGGACTTGAGCGTCTGACAATGAAACTGTTAAATGAGCAAAATGTTAGAGAGACTGCTATGTTCCCTAGAGATGTCAGCAGATTGGAGCCTTAACAACAAACATTACAAGCGTATAGAAAGGAGGAAGCCTTATGAAGATTACCGACGAAACAATTAACTACGTTTCTGCGCTAGCCAAATTAAGTCTTTCAAAGGAAGAGAAGGAAAAAGCAAAAACTGATTTGGAAAGTATTTTAAATTATATGGATAGAATGAATGAATTAGATACCACTGACATTGAGCCAATGTCACATGCGTTTCCACTAACCAATGTTTTTCGGGAAGATGAAGTCGCAAATGGTCCTGACCGTGAGAACCTGTTGTCGAATGCACCTGTTAGTAAGGACGGCTGCTTTGTCGTTCCAAAAACGGTTGAATAAAGGAGGGAAGAAGATGGAGATTACCTCATATACAGCACTTGAGCTGAGTAAAAAAATTAGAGCGGGTGAAATATCGGTAGTGGAGGCTACCAAAGCCCAATTAGAGAAGATAAAGGAACGTGATAGTAAATACCAGTGCTATATCACGGTACTAGAAGAGGAAGCACTTAAGAAAGCAAAGATTGTTCAGGATCGAATTGATCAAGGTGAACTAAAAGATGCACCCTTAGCAGGTGTACCAATGGCGGTTAAGGATAATATGTGCACGAAAGGTGTTTTAACGACGTGTGCTTCAAAAATACTCGGGAATTTTAAACCACCATACAATGCCCATGTTGTTGAGAAATTAGAGGAAGCCGGAGCTGTTATTATTGGTAAATTAAATATGGATGAATTTGCAATGGGCTCCACAACAGAAACCTCTTATCATGGGATAACAAAAAACCCATGGGATGAAACCAGAGTGCCTGGTGGTAGTAGTGGTGGTGCTGCAGCTGCAGTGGCTGCCGAAGAAGCATTTTTTACCTTAGGCTCTGATACCGGTGGATCAATTAGGCAACCAAGTTCCTTTTGTGGTGTGACCGGAATTAAGCCAACTTATGGGACCGTAAGTCGATATGGCTTAATTGCTTATGCATCAAGCTTAGACCAGATAGGACCGATAGCCCGCAATGTATCCGATTGTGCCGCAGTCCTAGAAGTGATCAGTGGTCACGATAGTAAGGATTCCACCAGTGTACCAATTGCCTCCTACGATTATACGAGTTCCTTGCTAGATGATGTGGAGGGAATGAGGGTAGGTATTCCAAAAGGTTATCTTAGTCATGGTCTGGATGAAGAAGTAAAGCAGGCTATTTTAGAGGTAGCAAAAGAACTTACTAAGAAAGGTGCAATTGTTGAGGAGTTTGAATTAGAAGCAATCGATTATGCGATTCCAGCGTATTATGTAATTGCATCAGCAGAAGCGAGTTCTAATTTGTCCCGGTATGATGGTGTAAAATATGGTTATCGTACGGAGCAGTTTGAGGGATTACAAGATCTTTATAAAAAGACAAGAAGCGAAGGTTTTGGAATGGAAGTTAAGCGTAGAATGATGATTGGCGCATTTGTACTAAGCTCCGGTTATTATGACGCTTATTATAATAAAGCATTACGAGTGAAGGCATTGATTAAAAAGGGATTTGATAAAGCCTTTGAAAAATATGATGTCATTCTTGGCCCAACAGCGCCAACAACAGCGTTAAAAACGGGTGAAAGTCTATCTGACCCATTAAAGATGTATCTTGGTGACATTTATACAGTTAGTGTGAATCTGGCAGGGCTACCAGCAATTAGTGTGCCTTGTGGTCTAGACTCAAAAGGGCTTCCAATTGGAGCTCAGTTTATAGGCAAACCATTTGGTGAAAAAGATATCCTCCGCGTCGCATATTCTTATGAACAATCAAGAGAATATGTAGGACCAGGAAGTATGTAGGAAGGGGTGAGCAGTGATGAAATCATATGAAACAGTCATTGGGCTAGAAGTCCATGTAGAATTAGCAACAAAAACAAAGATATTCTGCTCCTGTACTACTCAATTTGGAGGAGCTCCCAATACACATTGTTGTCCGGTTTGTACGGGAATGCCTGGTACCTTACCGGTCTTAAATAAAAAAGTTGTGGAGTTTGCAATGGCAGCAGGGCTTGCAACCAATTGTACGATCACACAGAAATGTAAATTTGACAGAAAGAACTACTTTTATCCGGATTTACCAAAGGCCTACCAGGTTTCTCAGCTATATTTGCCAATTTGCCAAAGTGGTCATGTGGATATTGAGGTAAATGGAGTAAAAAAATCTATAGGAATTCATGAAATCCATATGGAAGAGGATGCCGGCAAATTAATTCACGACCCATGGGATGATTGTACTTTGGTAGACTATAACCGTTGTGGTGTACCTCTTATAGAAATTGTTAGCGACCCGGATATGCGCTCAGCAGATGAAGTTATCGCATATCTTGAAAAATTGAAACTTATTTTGCAGTATCTCGGTGTTTCAGATTGCAAAATGCAGGAAGGTTCTCTTCGTGCCGATGTGAATCTCTCTGTTCGTGAAGTAGGACAGAAAGAATATGGTACCAGAACTGAAATGAAGAATCTGAACAGTTTCAAAGCGATTGCCAGAGCTATTGAAGGAGAAAGAAAACGTCAGATTGAGTTAATCGAATATGGTAAAAAAGTTGTACAGGAAACAAGAAGATGGGATGATAACAAAGACTCTTCCTATGCGATGCGTAGCAAAGAGGATGCTCAGGATTATCGTTATTTTCCAGAACCAGATTTGGTACCAATTGAAATTAGCGATGCATGGTTAGAATCGATTCGCAGTGCACAGCCGGAATTAAGAGATCAAAAAATGCTTCGCTATGAAAAGGAGTACGATATTCCAGAGTATGATGCGCTAATTATAACTGGTTCTAAGGCATTAGCTGATCTATTTGAAGCTACAGTTTCCCTAGGAAAGAAGCCAAAAGAGGTGTCAAACTGGCTGATGGTAGAGACGATGCGCCTATTAAAAGAACATGAGATGGAACCAGAGCAGATACGCTTTACCCCAGAGAATCTGGCAGAACTGATTGCGTTAATTGACGACAATGTAATCAACCGTACTGTGGCAAAAGAAGTATTTGAAGCGGTATTTACCGACAACATTAGTCCAAAAGAATACGTAAATGAAAAAGGACTTAGTATGGTAAGTGATGCCAGCGAACTTCGCAAGGTCATCGAGCAAATCATAGAGGCTAACCCTAAGTCTATCGAAGACTACAAGGCCGGTAAAACAAAGGCAATGGGCTTCTTAGTTGGCCAGACCATGAAGGAAATGAAAGGGAAGGCTAACCCGGCAATGGTGAATGAGATACTTTTAAAGGCAGTGAAGAACGAAGAGCGTTTTAAGGGCAGTGAAGAACTAAGAGTGAAGAGCTTCTAAAAGATAGTGAAGAACGAAGAGTGAAGAGTGAAGAGATGAAAGTTGAAGAACGAAGAACCTCTAAAAGATAGTGAAGAAGGAAAGAGCTTCTAAAAGATAGTGAAGAACTAAAAGTTTATAATGAGGATACTCAAAAAGTGTGAAATGATCAGAGTTATAAAAATGAAGTTTTAACTGATTGATGAATACACATCTTTTGGAAACTTTCGTGGGGTAGAGTGAAGAGCGGAATGAATGTCCTAAGTAAGGTCCTATTAGTATGGTTTCTGAAGGTTGATCACACTAAGTAGTGTGTCTACGGGGTGTGTATATGGTTCAAAATACAATTTGTGTATAACGTTAAAAAACCACTTTCTGGATAAGAATTATATATTAGATCTTATCTGGTAAGTGGTTTTTATGGTTAATTCTATAGAACAGTTAAAGAGTGTATACAAATTAACGTACCTATAGTTTCATAGTAGTAAAAATTGATAGATATTTACTTTATGCGGGGAGTACGCCGCCCTTGACAACCTGATAAAACAATACTTCGGCTTTGCTGCCGACGGCGAGGAAACTCAAGAACAGTAATTACCTTAAGTTTTGCCGTCGATTTGAGGCATTGTAGCATTGTTTTTTCAGGTTATCAAGGGTAAACCGGAACCAGTTCCGGCGGCTGCTTTTTGCCTCTGGCTCTCAAATCTAAGAACAGATAATCGCCAAACTACACCATCTTCTAAGACAGTCAGTAATGCAAGGGAAACTAATTGTATGCTCAAATCTGTTCTAAGATTGGGAGCCAGAGGTGAATAGTCTCAGCCACCAAAATCTCTGATTTTGGCATACTATGTGTGTCCTTGATAGCATAATAAAACAATGCTAAAATACTGTATTAGACGGCGAAACTAAAGTGTAAATCTGTTCTTGAGTTTCTCGCCGTCGGTGAATAAACACGAAGCATTGTTTTGTTATGCTGTCAAGGATGGCGTACGTCTTAAATCACCTACTTAATCTCAATCGTTCACTTTTAGTTCTTCACTATCTTTATTCGGCTCTTTATACTTCACTTTTTACTTTTCGCTATTTTTAACGCTCTTCACACTTCAATCTTAGTTCTTTTATCTTTTTAGGGCTCTTCACTTTTCACTTACTTTATAATGTACCCATAACCGTGGACACATTATAAAGTAAGGACCTGTTTTTCAGACATCCTTACTAAATAGAACCTCAGTTATGGACACTCTTTCCGCTCTTCACTCTTCACTCTTAGTTCTTCACTATCTTTTCAGGTTCTTCACTATCTTTTTACACTCTTCACTTTTCACTCTTCACTTTTCACTGCCCTTTTATGCTCTTATATCAAACGAATATCGCTTAATGAGTGTGGTTTGTTGTTCTTTTAGGAAGACGTCATTGATGGGGTCGAGGTCATTTTTTTGAAGATGGGTTTCTATGTTAAGTGTAAAGCCGAGTTCTTTGAATCGTTCTTTGAGTCTGGCTGATTCAAGACTGATGATGGACAAGGACTCAGGACTTTCCAGGTAAAAACGAGTTTGAATTGATTTGTTTTGCAAGGTGATATGAATATCGGTCTGTCCTAGATTCTCCATATCGAGGTGAAGAAGTACACTGATTAAGGAAGGATCATTTTTTAGATTCTTTTTATTGGTGTATACATATAAGTCGCCATGGGCATTTTGCTCGGATAATTTTAATGGGAGCTGCAGGCAGGTATACATTTGGTTTAGCATATGCATGAAATTTAGATTTTCCTGAATCGCTGTAGCCTGTGTGTTTGCATTAATAAAACTTGAGTTGGTAAAACCATTTAGCATCTCTTTTAATGTATCTAATTTTTCGTAGAGGTGATTATAGTATTCCATGGTAGAATCTTTATTGGCTACCTCGTTGGGAGTTAGTAGCAAATGTTCTGAAAGTTTATATTTTAATACATCCAGAAAAGGACGTTCTTTCATTATAGAACGAATCGTTTGCTGGTCATGTAAGGTCAAATGTTTCGCTACTTGTTCCAATAGGGTATTGGTTGTCATGGTTCCAGTAATCAGTTCCTTAATTTGCTCATTTGTCAGGTCTAACCCATGGATAGCTGGTAAGAGTGCAATCCTGTCTTTTGAATTGAGAATTGAGTGAAGTGGACTAGAGGACGCATCTATGTGTGATAATTGATTAAGCGATTCATTCGTGTGGGTAAGTTGATCTAACAGCGAATAAACCACATCAGTTTCAAATGGAAGGAGTGATTCTTTCGTAATAGGGTAAAGGGCAGCCATATTTTCCACTAAGGCATGTATCACAGAAGGTAAGGCTACTTCATTATTTGTAATAGCCGTAATCATTTCCTCGGATACTTCTAAAGAAGAGAATAAACCTAGTAGTTCCGTCTGTTGTTCACCGGTTAAGTCGGCATATGGTATCTGGTCTGTCCCTTGCAAATAGGGTATCAACTCAGGGAGGAGTGTAGTCTTTGCCTGGCTAGTCAGTCCATCTTTGGGGAAAAGGAACTGCATAAGTTTATCACTTATGTTAAGTAGCGTACTGGCCTCGCCGTATTTTGCAAAAGAGGCTAGAGAGTCACATAGGTTCTCGCTAATTGTACTTAACTGGTTAACAATGCGGTGTTCGTTATGTCGAAATTGCTCCATTTGTGTAACAGTTGAGGAGGTTAGTGGTAAACCATTTTTTATCATAAAAACCAGGGTATTGAGGCTGGCATCTTTAAACTGGTGGGATTGTTTAATTAAATACATAATGGATTCTTTGTTAATAGGCAAACCAAAATTTAGTAATTCGCGAACGATTTCCATATTGGTTTCGTTTGCTGGAAGTCCGGCGTTATCAAGCGCTTTGTAAATGGTGTTATTTTGTGCAGAAATACTTGGGTTTAAGCGTGTTAATACTGGTCCATCCTTGCCTTCTTTTACAATGCGAAATGATGCAACATCACCGATGGAAACTTCTTGATTACCGGTATATTCTCCCTGAATCGTTTGCTGATTTTTAAGTTTTAAGGTGATTAATCCAGGACGCAAGTCAACAACAAGTCCTTTGATAATATCATTGGTAGTAAAGGTCATCTGCTCATTTACTGGTCCTGATTTGGTAAGAGGTACCCTGGTCTGTGATGCGGATGTGTTATTATGTAGTTGATTGGTTGATTTTTGTACTGATTCCATGGGGTCCTCCTTTAGTAAATGTTACTATGCTATAGTAATATAATCGGCAGGTTGTATGATAACAATTAGTTATTTTGAAACAGCAGTGTCTGGAAAGTTAGTTTGGATTATTTTTTACAAAGAGGGGTAACAAAAGTTATTACGGCGTCATAGACTAAAAATAGAAAGAAATGAAAGTTTAAACTTAAGATTTCTTTGTTTTATTAATTTTATTTACGAAATTATTGCTTTTCTTAAATTTTTACATTATAATGCTGATAAGAACAAAGGTGTTCTGAGACAGTGATCTCAGGATGCCTTTTTTTATGTTATACGAGGAAAATTGGTGTGATTTTCCTTGAATAGGAAAAATGCTCCGCAAGGATCGCACGGCGTCGGAAGTGAAAATAGTCGCTTACGCGACCCTAAAGTTCATAAATATCGAAAAGAGGTGGTTAGATGAGTCAGGAAATTAAGAAGTCAACATACGGTTCCATAGAAGAAACAAAACGTACGAAGTATGGGTTATATGATCCGAGATTCGAACATGATGCTTGTGGAATTGGTGCCGTTGTTAATATTGACGGAAGTAAAACGCATGAAACAGTAGCTAATGCGCTTAAGATTGTTGAAAACTTGGAACATCGTGCAGGAAAGGATGCCGAAGGGAAAACTGGAGACGGTGTTGGCATTATGCTACAAATCAGTCATAAGTTTTTTAGAAAGGTAGCCAAAGCTGAAGGAATCGAATTAGGAGAAGCCAGAGAATATGGGGTGGGTATGTTCTTTTTTCCTACGGAGGAACTACCAAGAAACCAAGCAAAGAAAATGTTTGAGATCATAACTCAAAAAGAAGGGCTTCAGTTATTGGGATGGAGAATGGTACCAACGAGCCCGGAGATTCTTGGACATAAAGCAGTGGAATGTATGCCATGTATTATGCAGTGTTTTATTAAAAAACCGGCAGATGTGGCAAAAGGACTCGAGTTTGACCGTAAACTATATATTATTAGACGTATATTTGAGCAGAGTAATGACAACACCTATGTAGTTTCCCTGTCAAGTAGAACGATAGTCTATAAGGGAATGTTTTTAGTAGGGCAGTTAAGATCCTTCTTTTATGATTTACAACAGAAGGATTTTGAATCAGCGATTGCAATAGTACACTCTCGCTTTAGTACCAATACCAATCCAAGCTGGCAAAGAGCACACCCTAACCGACTGATTGTTCATAATGGGGAAATCAACACGATACGTGGTAATGCGGATAAGATGCTTGCCAGAGAAGAGACAATGGAATCCAAATACTTAGAGGGAGAACTACATAAAGTACTTCCTGTAGTCAATTCAGAGGGTTCCGATTCTGCAATGCTTGACAACACCCTTGAATTCTTAGTTATGAGTGGAATGGAGTTACCACTTGCTGTGATGATAACTATACCGGAACCTTGGACGAATAATAAAAGTATGTCTCAGAATAAGAAAGATTTCTATCAATATTACGCAACTATGATGGAGCCTTGGGATGGCCCTGCCTCTATTCTTTTTAGTGATGGGGACATTATGGGGGCAGTTCTTGACCGTAATGGTCTGCGCCCAAGTCGCTACTATATTACGAAAAGCAATCAGCTGATTCTTTCCTCTGAAGTTGGGGTTATGGACATCAAAGCGGATGAAATCGTAAAAAAAGACCGGTTACGACCAGGTAAAATGCTACTTGTTGACACCGTTAGCGGCAAACTAATTGATGATGATGACTTGAAGGAGAAGTATGCTGCAAAACAACCTTACGGAGAATGGCTAGATAATAATTTAATTAAATTAAAGGAATTAAAAATTCCGAATCAGAGAGTACTAGAATATAGCTATGAAGAACGTGCAAGATTGCAAAAGGCATTTGGATATAGTTATGAAGACTTCAAGACTTCAATTTTACCGATGGCGCAAACCGGAGCAGAACCGATTGCGGCTATGGGTACAGATAGCCCAATCCCGCCATTATCCGAACACCATCAACCATTGTTCCATTATTTTAAACAGCTATTTGCTCAGGTGACAAACCCTCCAATTGATGCAATCCGTGAGGAAATTGTCACAGCAACCAGTGTGTATATTGGAGAAGACGGTAATTTATTAGAGGAAAAGGCTAGGAACTGTCGAGTAATTAAGATCAATAATCCGATATTAACCAATACTGATTTACTCAAAATAAAATCTATGAAAGTTCCAGGTTTTAAAGTGGAAGTGATTGGGATGACTTTCTATAAGAATACATCACTTCGAAAAGCGATTGACCATCTGTTTGTGGAAGCTGACCGTGCGTACAAAGACGGGGCCAATGTTTTAATCTTATCAGACCGTGGTGTAGATGAAAATCATGTTGCGATACCATCATTACTTGCAGTCTCTGCGTTGCAGCAGCATCTTGTTAAAACAAAGAAAAGAACTAGTGTGGCAATGATAGTCGAAAGTGCTGAGCCTAGAGAAGTACATCATTTTGCAACATTACTTGGTTATGGTGCCTGTGCTGTCAACCCTTACCTTGCTCAGGACTGCATTCGTCAGATGATTGATAATAAGTTGTTAGATAAAGATTATTATGCAGCGGTAGATGACTATAATAAAGCAATTCTGAAAGGAATCGTAAAGATAGCATCCAAAATGGGTATCAGCACAATTCAGTCCTATCAGGGAGCCAAAATATTTGAAGCGATAGGCATTAGTAAAAGTATCGTGGACAAATATTTTACCGATACGGTCAGTCGGATAGGTGGGATTACCTTAAAAGATATTGAAAAGCAGGTAGATCAACTACATTCAGCTGCATTTGATCCACTTGGATTACAGGTAGACCTGACTCTTGATAGTGTAGGTAGTCATAAAGCGAGAACAGGCAAAGAAGAACATCTTTACAATCCAAGAACGATCCACTTATTACAACAGGCAACTAGAACCGGAGACTACAGATTATTTAAAGAGTATTCGGACTGTATTAATGCAGAAGAAAATCGTATCAATCTTCGTGGTTTGATTGATTTTGATTATCCAGAGCAAGGAATTGCGATTGAAGAAGTGGAAAGTGTAGAGTCCATTGTGACCCGCTTCAAAACAGGAGCTATGTCCTATGGATCGATAAGTCAGGAAGCGCATGAGTGTATGGCAATTGCTATGAACAACCTGCATGGCAAATCCAATAGTGGTGAGGGTGGAGAAAGTCTAGAAAGGCTAAAGCCAAGTAAAGATAATTTGAATCGCTGTTCAGCAATCAAACAGGTTGCGAGTGGACGTTTTGGAGTTACCAGCCGCTATCTTGTAAGTGCCAAGGAAATTCAGATTAAGATGGCACAAGGAGCAAAACCGGGAGAAGGCGGGCATTTACCTGGCAAAAAAGTATATCCATGGGTAGCGAAAACAAGACATTCAACTCCTGGAGTTGGTCTTATCTCACCTCCTCCACATCACGACATCTATTCCATTGAGGACCTTGCACAATTAATCTATGATTTGAAAAATGCTAACAAAGAGGCCAATATCAGTGTGAAGCTGGTATCGGAAGCAGGAGTTGGTACTGTAGCAGCAGGTGTTGCAAAAGCAGGCGCAGGAGTCATTTTAATCAGTGGATATGATGGCGGAACAGGAGCAGCTCCACGTAGTTCTATCTATAATGCAGGGCTGCCTTGGGAGCTAGGTCTCGCTGAAACTCATCAGACATTAATGCTAAATGGTTTACGCCAAAAAGTGAAGTTGGAAACGGACGGAAAACTAATGACTGGCCGAGATGTGCTGGTGGCTGCCTTACTTGGTGCCGAAGAGTTTGGATTTGCTACCGCTCCACTAGTTACGATGGGCTGTGTTATGATGCGTGTATGTAATCTAGACACCTGTCCAGTTGGTGTGGCAACTCAAAATCCGGCTCTTCGTAAGAACTTTAAAGGAAAACCGGAATATGTAGAGAACTTTATGAAGTTTATTGCCGAAGAACTACGTGAATATATGGCCAAATTAGGAATAAAGACAGTCGATGAACTGGTTGGAAGGACAGAATTTTTAAAACTCAAAGCAATCATTGGGGACAACAAGGATAAGGTTTCGCGAGTTAATCTAAGTGCAATTATTAATAATCCTTTTAAAGATCAAATCATTAATAATAAGTTTGATCCGGCTCAGATATACGACTTTGAACTTCAGAATACCATTGATGAAAAGGTATTCCTTAAAAAGTTAAAAAATGCAATGTTGAATAAGCAGAAAAAGACAATTGAGGTTGAAGTAACCAATGTTGACCGTTCCTTAGGTACAATTCTCGGCTCTGAGATTACAAAACTTTATGACGATACACTAGAAGAAGATACGTACAAAGTAATCTGTCATGGTGCAGGAGGACAAAGTTTTGGTGCGTTTATTCCAAAAGGTCTTACGTTAGAATTAATTGGTGATAGTAACGATTATCTTGGAAAAGGACTAAGTGGTGGAAAAATTATCGTATATCCTCCAAAAGAAGCAGCATACCCAGCGGAAGATAATATCATTATTGGTAATGTGGCTTTTTATGGGGCAACAAGCGGGAAAGCATTCATTAACGGAATTGCAGGCGAACGTTTTTGTGTTCGAAATTCCGGTGTTACTGCAGTAGTTGAGGGGGTTGGCGACCATGGTTGCGAATATATGACAGGTGGTCGTGTTGCCGTTCTTGGTGCTACTGGAAAGAATTTTGCTGCGGGTATGAGTGGTGGTATTGCTTACGTACTTGATGAAGATAGTAATCTGTATCTCAAGCTAAATAAAGAACTGGTAAGTATGGAAGCGGTAACTGACAAATATGATGTGATTGAATTAAAAAATATGATTACAGAACACGTAATAAGCACTGGTTCCCCAAAAGGTAAACTTATCCTTGAGAACTTTAGTGAATATTTGCCTAAGTTTAAGAAAATCATTCCTCATGATTACCAAAGAATGCAGCAGACTATAGTTCAAATGGAAGAAAAAGGATTAAGTAGTGAGCAAGCTCAAATAGAAGCTTTCTATGCTATTACTAATAAGTAAGAGAGGAGGTATAGTATGGGAAAACCAACTGGATTTATGGAGTATGACCGAAAAAATAATCATGCGGTTAACGCACTAGATAGAATAAATAATTTTAACGAATTCCACGTTCCTCTTAGTAAGGAGGAGCGTAAAAAACAAGGTGCCAGATGTATGGAATGTGGTGTTCCATTTTGCCAGTCAGGAATGATGATAGGTGGAATGGTAAGCGGATGTCCTTTGAACAATCTAATCCCAGAGTGGAATGACTTACTGTATTTGGGTAATATGAATCAGGCATTACATCGCCTCCTTAAAACGAATAATTTCCCTGAATTTACAGCAAGGGTTTGTCCTGCTCCTTGTGAAGCTGCCTGTACTTGTGGTCTAAATGGAGATCCGGTAGCGATTAAGGATAATGAATACGAGATTATTGAACATGGCTACTTAACTGGTGTAATGAAAGCGAATCCACCAAAAGTACGAACTGGTAAAAAAGTTGCAGTGATCGGTTCCGGCCCTGCCGGTCTGGCTGCAGCGGACCAGTTAAATAAAAGAGGACACCTGGTTACAGTGTTTGAACGAGATGACCGTGTTGGTGGATTATTAATGTATGGAATACCAAATATGAAGTTAGAAAAGCAGGTGATTGATAGAAAAGTCAATATCCTGAAAGAAGAAGGTGTTAGCTTTATTACTGGAGCCAACGTAGGTGTCAATTATAAAGCTAGTAAGATTGTTAAAGAGTATGACACAGTAATTTTAGCTTGTGGTGCATCGAATCCAAGAGATATTAGTGTGCCAGGTAGAGAATCTAATGGTGTTTATTTTGCAGTGGATTATTTGAAATCTGTTACAAAAAGTCTTCTCGACTCTAATTTTGAAGACCAGGCTTGTATAAATGCGAAAGATAAGAAAGTAATCGTTATTGGAGGTGGCGATACCGGCAATGATTGCGTGGGAACCGCAATTCGTCAAGGTTGTAGTTCTGTACTCCAGATAGAAATGATGCCAAAACTTCCGGAAACTCGAAGTGATAATAATCCATGGCCACAGTGGCCAAGAGTCTTAAAAACTGATTATGGTCAAGAAGAAGCGATCACTGTATTTGGGGAAGACCCACGTACTTACCAGACTACGGTAAAAGAATTCTTAGCAGATCAAAATGGTAATGTTAAAGGGGCTATATTAGTACAATTACAGAGTGTTTATAACGAGGAAATGAAAAGATTTGTTATGGAAGAAGTAGCGGGAAGTGAGTACGAGGTAGAAGCAGATCTTGTGATGATAGCTGCAGGTTTTCTTGGAGCGCAGGATTATGTGACGAAGGAATTTGGGGTGGACCTAGACTTTAGAACAAATGTATATACCGTTGCAGGTAAGTATAATACCAGTAAAGACAATATTTTTGTAGCAGGTGATATGCACAGGGGACAGTCCTTAGTTGTCTGGGCAATCAGAGAAGGCAGGGAAGTAGCTAAAGTAGTAGATACTCATCTAATGGGATATACTAATTTGGCATAAAAAACGATGGAGGTGTTTGCGCTCTGAAAATAAGTTGTTTTCAGAATGCAGACACTCCATCGATTTGTGTAAAACTAACTTAACTCATAAACTGGCATAAAAGAATTGGTAATAGTACCGCTGGAATATAGTTTACCACCTTAATATTGGTTAGTTTCAACATATTAAGAGCCAATCCTATAATTAGTAAGGATCCTACACATGTCATTTCAGCAATGACAATATCAGTTAGGTAAGGTGCTATCATTCCTGCCAATAATGTAATGGAACCTTGATAAAGTATAATCAACACACTTGATAACAGTACACCAACGCCCAAGGTACTGGCAAATACAATTGCGCTAATGCCGTCAATTAACGACTTTGCAAACAATGTGTCATGGGTATTGGTTAATCCACTTTGTAAGGAACCGACAATTGCCATTGCTCCTACACAAAAAAGGAGGCTGGCGGTTACAAATCCTTGAGCAATCGTGGATTCCACATTATCTTTTGATAGTTTGCGTTGAATCAGTTCTCCAAGATGAGTTAAACGATCATCTAAACGTAACACTTCTCCGATAATAGCACCGACACCAATAGCAATGACTGCAATTAGCAGGTTCTGTCCTTTAAGAGTTCCACTGAACCCAATATATAGTACACATAAGGCCATACCGGTCATAATGGAGTCTCCAATATGTTTTGGAAGCCCTTTTTTTAGTAATAATCCGATTGCTCCGCCAGTTATAATTGCGGCTGCATTGACAATTGTTCCAAGTAATATCATGGGTTGTTTTATCCTCTCATGCATATGTAAGTTGAAAATTCTATCTGTTACTATAACACAGAATACATGAGATGAAAACTCTATTATTGACTAAAAATATTATTCTTCGTCTTTACTTTTTGGGTCTAATTTGTTTTTTAAAGCGTCCATGATATTAAATCCGGTCATAGCCTCAATTGTTTCTGGAAGTTTTGAAACGATATCGGTTACATATCCAGTCACCTTACTAGCACCGCCACCTTCACCATTGCCATTGTCAATAATAACAATCTTCTCAGTTTTGCTAAGTGGTTCGGATACAGCAGAAGCGATTTCTGGTAACTTTTCAATAATCATCTGAGCAACAGCGGCATCGTTATAAAGTTTGTAAGCTTCTGCTTTTTTCTGCATGGTTTCTGCTTCTGCTTGACCTTTTGCAAGGATAGCTGCAGCTTCTGCATCACCTTTCATGCGAATAGCTTCTGCTTCTGCTTCGGCTTTGATTTTAATTGCTTTACTTGTAGCCTCTGCCTGTAGCAGTTCGGTATATTTACGCGCATCGGCTTGTTTTTCTAATTTGAATAAGTCTGCTTCTGCTTGAACCTGAATACGATACTTTTCTGCATCCGCCTGTTTGTTAACAGTAGCTAGAAGTTCTTTTTCACGACGCATTGCTTCGAGTTCCTGAACTTCGGTTTCTTTTTGCTTTTTCATAACTTCAACTAACATGGCGGTTTCAGTTACTTCTTTATCCACACGGTTTTTCTCAATTGCATAAGCTAAGTCAGCTTTTGCCTTTGCGGTTTCTTGTTCTTCACGGTAGGATTGAGTTTTTAATTCTTTCTCTTTATTTGCCGCAGCTACCTGAGTATCTGCAAGAATTCTAGCTTCTGCACCAAGACGTTCTGCTTCTGCAGTTTTAATTCTTGTTTCCTTAGTTGCTTCCGCTTCTGCGATTGCTGCATTTTTCTTAACTTCAGCAATGCGAGGAATACCAAGTGCTTCGAGGTATCCGTTCTTATCAGAGATATCACGAATGGTGAACGCTTTTAATTCAAGACCCATTGTAGCTAGACCAACCGCTGCAACTTCCTGAACCTGAGATGCAAAAATTTCACGATCTTTGTAGATTTCTTCTACTGTCATTTTTGAGATGATTTCACGAAGTTTACCTTCCAAAACATCTTTGGCCGTGTCCTTAATAACTTCGATAGTACGACTTTCATTACCAGTGTTAAACTGCTCAATTGCACTTAATATACTGTCTTTATCGCTTTTTACCTTGATAACTGCTACACCGTCTGCACGGATATCAACACCTTGTTCGGTTCTTGCACCATCAGTGCGAATTTCGATTTTCATATTTTCCAAAGAAATCTTGTCGGCACGTTCTAATAATGGTATTAAAAGACCACCTCCACCAGAGATGACACGTTTTTTCAAACCAGTTACTACGAGTGCCTTGTCTTGTGGAACTCTTTTCCACATAGATGTAAAAATGATAATAAATAGAAGAAATGCTGCTGCAATACCGATTGCGTAATACGCCCAATCAGGTACCTGTGTTGCTAAAAATAACATTACCCCCGCCTCCTTAAAATATTGTTTTCATGCCAATTGTTTATAAACGATTGGCCTAGTGAATAGTGATTGTCAACCATTTCCCTTTTCAGCTGTCGTTTGATGCTGTGTCTTCCTTATGTAGCTGTTGTACATAGAAGACACCATCCTCGATGCGACAAATTACTACTTGGGTTTTGGTAGCTAACTTTTCTGTATCGACACTTTTTGCTGGTGCGGTGAAACTGTTGCCATGAATGACATAACGAATCTCACCAAATCTGCCAGGTAATATAGTTTCGGATACAGTAGCCGCAAGACCAATTAATTCCTCCAGGTCAGGTGCGCTTGTATTCTCTGCTTTCTTAAGGGGCTTTACAACAAAATGGTAAGTGAGCATTGTAAAGAGCCAGGCAAGAGAAGCAGCGATTAATACAATGAGCCAACCGGGGAAGTTTATGCTTAGCGACATAATCAAAGAACCAATTCCCCCGTAAATGGTGACACAGAGAATAATTAACGTAGGGCTTAATGGAATAATGTTGCATAAATCAAACCCGCCTAAATCAAGATCAAGGCCGGAAACATCTGCCAAATCAAATATCTGTCCCAATAGAAAGGACAAAATCAGAAGAAATAATCCGGTAAAAAAGCATACTTGAAATACGGTCAACATAAAAATTCCTCCTCGAAACTAATTCTCATAACGCTATTATACATTAATAGGTACATTTTTCCTACTAACTAGAATGATAATTTGATTAAAAACTAATGAAAAAGTGAATAAAATTAACAATAGGTCGTCTTTCTTTGTTGAAAAAGTCAAAAATAGTCTTTCATATATTAATTCTGTTAAAAAAGTATTGCTAATATTTTAGCAGTGATTATAATTAAATTGTGTTTAACGTCAAAAATTTGGGAAAAGGAATAGGTGGCAGTAGAATGAAAAAGTTAGAAATGCTATATGAAGGAAAAGCAAAGAAAGTATTTAAAACTGATATGGAAGATGTTTATATAGTAGATTATAAAGATGATGCTACAGCTTTCAATGGGTTAAAAAAGGGAACCATTGTTGGAAAAGGTGCAGTAAATAATCGTATGACTAACAAATTGTTTGCTATGCTGGAAGCAGAAGGAATCCCTACCCATTTGGTAGAAGAAATTAGCGATAGAGAAACTGCAGTAAAAAAGGTAGAAATTGTTCCTTTAGAAGTAATTATTCGTAATATTGCAGCTGGTAGCTTCTCTAAAAAATTAGGCATTGAAGAAGGAACGAAACTTCTTTGTCCTACCTTAGAATTTTCCTATAAAAATGATGAACTTGGTGACCCAATGATTAATGACTATTATGCACTTGCTATTGGGGCAGCAACAAAAGAAGAAATCGATCGTATCACAGAATTAGCATTTAAGATAAATGAAGTGTTATCCAGATACTTCTTAACAATTGGAATTGAACTGGTTGATTTTAAAATAGAATTTGGACGTTGTCGTGGAGAAATCATTTTAGCTGATGAGATTTCACCGGATACTTGTAGGTTATGGGATGTTAATACACATGCCAAATTAGATAAAGACCGTTTCCGCCGCGATATGGGGAATGTAGAAGAAGCCTACATAGAAGTGGCAAAAAGAATAGATTTAGTCAAATAAGTATAAATTAAAACTAAGAAATGGTTAACTGGAAAGGATTTTTGATGAGCAAAATAGTAAGTGAATTTATTTCCGATGAGTTACATGAAGAATGTGGCGTCTTTGGTATTTATGATTTGGATGGCAATGATATTGCCTCATCCGTATATTATGGGCTGTTTTCTCTTCAACATAGAGGACAGGAAAGCTGTGGTATTGCTGTGAGTGATACTAGCGGGCCAAAAGGAGTCGTACGTTCTAAAAAGGGAATGGGACTTGTCAATGAAGTCTTTGACCAGGAGAATCTTGAGAAGTTGCATGGTGATATCGGAGTAGGACATGTTCGATATTCAACCGCAGGGGCAAGTTGTATAGAGAATACACAACCTTTAGTATTAAACTATGTGAAAGGTACCCTTGCTCTTGCGCATAATGGGAATTTGGTCAATGCACTAGAACTTCGCAAAGAGTTAGAGTATACCGGTGCTATTTTTCAGACTACGATGGATTCTGAAACTATAGCGTATCATATTGCCAGAGAGCGTCTAAAAACAGCAAGTGTTGAAGAAGCGGTCAGAAACGCAATGCAAAAGCTTTCTGGAGCCTATTCGCTGATTGTGATGAGTCCACGTAAATTAATTGGTGCCAGAGACCCTTTCGGTTTTCGACCTTTATGCATTGGAAAAAGAGAGAATGCCTATGTATTAGCCAGTGAAAGCTGTGCGCTCGATGCAGTTGGTGCGGATTTTATCAGGGATGTATTGCCTGGTGAAATCGTAACAGTTCATAAGGATGGTAACATAACATCGGATACGACGTTATGTCAGGGTAAAAACGCAAAGTGTATTTTTGAATATATCTACTTTGCCAGACCGGATAGTTATATTGATGGTGTTAGCGTATATAACTCAAGAATTATGGCGGGCAAGATCCTAGCTCAGACACATCCGGTTGAAGCAGATATTGTTGTTGGAGTACCTGATTCTGGCAATGCTGCAGCTTTAGGTTACGCTCTTGAATCAAAGATTGCTTTTGGGATGGCATTCGTGAAAAACAGTTATGTGGGCAGAACGTTTATTAAGCCTAAACAGGCGGTTAGAGAATCCTCTGTAAAGATAAAACTGAATGTATTAAAAGAAGTAGTCGCAGGAAAACGTGTGGTTATGATAGATGATAGTATTGTTCGTGGGACAACCAGTGAGCGAATTGTAAGAATGTTAAAAGCTGCGGGAGCGACAGAGGTACATGTTCGCATTAGTTCACCACCATTTTCCTACCCTTGTTACTTTGGTACGGATGTACCTTCCTGTGATCAACTGATTGCACACAATAACAGCGTGGAGAAAATCTGTGCAATGATTGGTGCGGACAGTCTCGGATATCTTGATGGGAAACGATTAAGTGAGTTAGTAGAGGGCGACCAGGGCTATTGTGATGCCTGTTTTAGTGGTAATTATCCAATTGCTCCACCTGACCAGGATATTCGTGGAGAGTACGAAAAGTAGAAAGCGCTTGCGAAAAAATGTCGGATTCAATATAATAAACTCAAGTTGAAACATGAAGGCCGAAGAGGAAGCAAGGAGGAATTTATGAGTTACGATAAATATGTAAGTCCGTTGTCCGAAAGATATGCTAGTCGTCAGATGCAGTACATCTTTTCTCCAGATATGAAATTTAAAACCTGGAGGAAGCTATGGGTAGCACTGGCTGAAGTAGAACGAGAACTGGGCATCAATATAACTATGGAACAGATTGAGGAGTTGAAAGCTTTTCAAGATGACATTAACTATGAAGTAGCAAAAGAAAGAGAAAAAGAGTGTCGTCATGATGTAATGTCACATGTATACGCTTATGGTGTGCAATGCAAAAAAGCAAAAGGAATTATCCATCTAGGTGCAACTTCCTGCTATGTTGGCGATAATACGGATATTATCGTAATGACCGAAGCACTCAAATTGGTAAAGAGAAAGTTGGTTAATGTTATTGATGAATTAGCACGCTTTGCTTTAGAATATAAGGATTTACCAACGCTTGCGTTTACTCATTTTCAGCCTGCTCAGCCAACTACAGTTGGTAAGCGTGCAACATTGTGGATTCAGGAGTTATTACTGGATTTAGAGGATTTGGAGCATGTGCTTGGTAATATGAGATTATTAGGCTCAAAAGGAACGACAGGAACCCAGGCAAGTTTCCTTGAGTTATTTGATGGAGATTATAGTGTTGTCAAACGTCTAGATGGAATGATTGCTGAAAAAATGGGCTTTAAAGAGTGTCAGGCAGTGAGTGGCCAAACGTATAGTAGAAAAATAGACATGCGCGTTGCTAATGTATTAGCAGGAATTGCTACAACGGCGCATAAATTCTCGAATGACATCCGTTTATTACAACACTTAAAAGAGATAGAAGAGCCTTTTGAAAAAGGGCAGATTGGTTCTAGTGCAATGGCTTATAAGAGAAATCCTATGCGTAGTGAGCGTATTGCATCTCTTTCTCGTTATGTCATGATTGATGCGCTAAATCCAGCCATCACTAGTGCAACACAATGGTTTGAAAGAACATTGGATGACAGCGCCAATAAACGGTTAAGTATCCCGGAAGCATTTCTTGCAATTGATGGAATTCTTGACTTGTTCCTTAATGTAGTAGATGGATTGGTGGTGTATCCAGAAGTAATTCGCAAGCATATTATGGCAGAACTACCATTTATGGCTACGGAAAATATTATGATGGATGCAGTAAAGGCCGGTGGGGACCGTCAGGAACTTCATGAAAAAATCCGTCTGTTAAGTATGGAAGCCGGTAAGAATGTGAAAGAAAAAGGGCTCGATAACAATCTGTTAGAGTTGATAGCAGCAGATAAAGCGTTCAATATGACTTTGGCTGAGTTAGAAAAGACAATGGATCCTAGCAGATATATTGGCTGTGCCAACTTGCAAGTGGAGGATTTCTTGAATGAAGAAGTTTATCCGGTGTTACAAGAAAACAGTGAGTTGCTTGGAATCAAAGTTGAGATTAATGTATAAATAAGAATAAATAGGAAGATTAGGACAGGGTACCAGTTTGGGACCTTGTCTTTTTTTGTGATATAGGATTAGAGCGTCAAAAGCCCTTATTAAAATTATAGTTCGTCAATTTGCACAATTCTGTTTGTGAATCGTGATACAAGGCATAGTTCATTCGCAACACGCTCTCGCTTGGATGAAGTTCGTAGTGGCACATAAGGCCCTAAAATACAGGGCCAAAGTGCCAACGACTTCATACAGTTGCTCATTTCCTATTTCACAAAAAAAGCTTGCGAAACTCTATCTTGTTTACCGTAAAATAGTTATTTTGTTATCTTTCGGTTAATAATTAGTATATAAGGAAAATTGAGTAAGAGAATGGAGAGATAACATGTTAGAAAAAATAGATTTAAATAAATCATGTTCCAAAGATGAATATGAAAAGCGCATTGAAGAGTGGGCATCCAAACTATCCCTGTTGCAAAGGCAATGCAAAGAGGCTGGAATTCCCATCATTGTTATCTTTGAGGGTTGGGGGGCATCAGGTAAAGGGACGTTAATTAATAAATTAATTGCTGCATTAGATCCACGTGGATTTAAAGTATATTCGACCTCATCACCAACAAAGGAGGAAGAGTATTATCCGTATTTACGAAGGTTTTTTGCAAAGACTCCAGCAAAAGGAAGGATTCATATATTTGATCGAAGCTGGTATCAACGTGTTACGACACAGCGACTGGATGAAAAATTAAGTCGTACGGTACTGTCTCATGCGTTTGAAGATATTGTTGATTTTGAAAAACAGCTAACGGATGACAGATTCGTCATAATAAAGTTCTTTTTGCACATAAGCAAAGAAGAGCAGGAAAAGAGATTCAAAAAATTGGAGTCAAGAAAAGAAACGGCTTGGCGTGTCACTAAATCAGATTGGCGTCGGAATAAAAAATATGAAAAGTATCTTGAAATGAATGATGAAATGATAGTAAGAACAGATAGTGCGAATGCCCCTTGGACTATCATTGAAGCCCATGATGTGAGGTATGCGGCAAGTAAGATGCTCTATACGGTGATTAAGCGGCTAGAACAGGTATTAAAATATAAGTTATCACTTGAGATCGAGGAGAAGAGGGAACCGGTCAAAGAAGCCGTCCAAGCACAGTTTCTTAATGGAGTACTAAAGAATGCAGATCTTACAAAAGATTATACAAAAGCAGAGTATAAGAGTCGTTTAAAACAACTTCAAGAGCGCCTTAAACTACTGCATAATGAGATGTATTTAAAACGGATTCCAGTTATTGTAGTTTTTGAAGGATGGGATGCTGCTGGAAAAGGCGGAGCGATTAAACGGTTAACTCAGGCGTTAGACCCAAGAGGATATGAAGTGATCCCAATTTCAGCCCCAAATGATTTGGAACGAAGTCATCATTACCTATGGCGTTTCTTTCAGGCATTGCCAAAAGCGGGGCATATGACTATTTTCGACCGTTCCTGGTATGGTCGAGTGTTGGTTGAACGTGTAGAAGGCTTTTGTAGGTTGGAAGAGTGGAAGCGAGCTTATAATGAAATAAATAAGATGGAGGCACATTTAACCAATGAGGGATGTGTCATCGTGAAATTTTGGCTTCAAATTGACAAAGAGGAGCAGGCTAGAAGATTTGAGCAAAGACAGAATAATCCTGAAAAACAATGGAAGATAACAGAGGAGGATTATAGAAATCGAGAGAAATGGGAGGAGTATGAAGCGGCAGTTAATGAAATGATTGTACGAACTTCAACAAAGAGAGCGCCTTGGATTGTAGTGGAAGCGAATTCTAAGTATTATGCACGAATAAAAGTGCTGGAGGAAGTTTTAAGGGCAGTGAAGAACGAAGAGTGAAGAGCAATATAAAGATAGTGAAGAACTAAGAGTGAAGAGCAATATAAAGATAGTGAAGAACTAAGAGTGAAGAGCAATATAAAGATAGTGAAGAACTAAGAGTGAAGAGTGAAGAGCGGAAAAAGATATAAAGAAAAAAGATATAAAGAAAAAAGATATAAAGAAAAAAGATATAAAGAAAAAAGATATAAAGAAAAAAGATATAAAGAAAAAGATATAAAGAAAAAGATATAAAGAAAAAAGATATAAAGAAAAAGATATAAAGATAAAGATATAGAGATAAAGAGATATTGGGGAAAAAAGGGAGCTGCGGGGCAGCTCCCTTTTGGGTTATTGTTTTTCTGGTTCGTCGTAGGAAACGCCTTGTGTGTCTACGGTTAAGGTTTTCATGATTTGAGGAGTTTTTGGACGATCGGAGTAGTCGGTTGAAACTTCTGCGATTTCGTTTACGACATCCATTCCTTCTATTACTTGTCCGAATGCTGCATAGCTGCCGTCAAGGTGAGGAGCTTTCTTATGCATAATAAAGAACTGGGAGCCTGCGGAGTTTGGCATCTGGGAACGGGCCATGGAGATTACACCTTCGTTATGAACTAGATCATTTTTGAAGCCGTTCATGGAGAATTCGCCTTTTATAGAGTAACCAGGGCCGCCCATGCCGGATCCTTCTGGACAACCTCCTTGAATCATAAAGCCTTTAATAACACGGTGGAATATAAGTCCATTATAGTAGCCTTTATTTACTAAAGAAATAAAGTTATTTACTGTATTAGGAGCTACTTCTGGGTAGAGCTCAAGTTTGATTTGCTTTCCTGATTCCATTTCAATAGTTACAATTGGATTATTGTTCATAGTTATTTCCTTTCTTCCTAGACATTTTACGAAGTTTATCATAATAGATAATGGATGAAATTACAAGGGTTGGCAGATAAATTTAGTAAGATACTCGATTTAAGTACGCCTTAGCGTACTTGCGCACTAATCTAGCACCTGGTGTAGCCAGGTGCTTTTTCTTCTGAGATTGTGCGCATCCTTTATATTCTTATTAACAGTTCTACCTGATAAATCCGAGCTAATAACTTTCACTAATTCTGATTAATCCGAGCTAATTACATTCTACTAGTTCTAATGAATCCGAGCTAATTGCATTCTTCTAATTCTGAATGGAACGGAAGGAGCTGACGATTGATTAGCCAATTGACGCGGTGGTATTCTTCTTCTGGGTTTTCAATACTTAAACACATTAAGGTTGGTTCAGGAGAGTAATCAGTCCAAGAGCATTCGACACCTTTATTATCTAATACGTGACGAAGGCCTTTACATAGTCTGCAGGTTTCTTCGTTATATTGAATAATTTTGTTGCGTTTACGACAATAGATATTCCCACTTTTATCAGGGTGATTAACGTGTACAACTTCCTTAACGAATCGAATATAACGATGATTTCGCTGCTCGGTAACGCGCTCGTCCATAATGAGCTGATGTGCCCAGTCTTTCAAATCAAAGGTACCGTTTATTACAAACTCCTGGCCAAAGTAGGAGGATAAAAAGTAATCCTTCCCTTTAAGGAATCCATTGTGAATGTTGTTGTGATAGGAGATTTTAACATCCTGTTGTTTGAAAAATTCAGGCATATTCCATTCATGTTTTGCATGACCTTCTTTTGTTAAGACAAGCTTTTTATGATAAGGCAGTACACCACAACCGGGTTGTATATTGTTTAGGGAGAGGTTCTTAGAAGGTAAGTATAGTGTGTTGTTAACCATAGACGTGTATGAAGATTTGGCATGAGGATGCCAAGGATATCGTTTTGTAATAATTGTAGGGTTTTTGATGATTTCTCCGATTTGAAGATAACCGAAGATGATATGCAGATCTGGTGCTTCTTCGATGAATCGTAAAGTGTTGTCGCTCTGATATGTTGTTTGTTTAAACCAGCCATAGAAGAGAAAGATATCAGAAATATCAATATTTTGGGAGGTTAAGTGACTTTCCCAAGGACCCATCTGTCCAAATGCTGGTTTCCATCCAAAAGGTAGCGGCTTCAACGCCGGAATTATGTCTGGATCAGGATGGCACTTCGCGGAATAGAGATTGGAGGCGATTTTGGGGTTAAGTTCTTTAATTATAGAAAAGTATGATTTGTCTTGATGGTATAATTCATGATATGTTTTCGTACCATTTTCACAAGGTGTAGGTAAGGATAATAACGTGCCGTCTGGTAATATTGGGCTTGGCATCCCACCGTGTTTTGAGTCGAAGCCTTTTCTGCTAAGTATAATTTTCATTGGCATTCCCCCTAATTTTATTATGCTAAACTATTATATGATTTTTTGCCTCATAGGATAGTATTTTTAACATTTCCTAGGAACAAAAATTCATCGCGCCCATAATTGCATCTTACAAAGAAGAGGTAGACTATTTCTAATCACTAGGGTGTTTAGAAACTGTGAAGGCACATTTATGTTGTACATAATGTATTATATTATATGAATAAGGCTTTTACAATATTTGGGAATAAAAAAAGAGTTTCATAGTTGAAACTCTTTTTTGGGGTTAAGGGGATTGTGTTTAGTCGGCCATGTTTAAACCGTCAAATAAATCAGTGGAATGGATGGTTTCGCCGGAAGGGGTTGCAAATTCAAGTCCATCACTGGTATAAATCCAACCAGTCTTACCATCTTTCGTTTCAAGTTGTATCCAGTTTTTATCATCCGTTGCGATAAATCTTAACTGGCATGGAGTTAATACAGTAGTAGAAGAGGACAAATTGCGATCAGCGTATAAAAGAATATCAGCTTTTGATTCTACTTGCCAGGTCTTTGTTGAATCATTGAGGTAAGTAGCCGTAGTATCATATAAGTCTTGTTCTATATATTCTAATTTACCAGTAGATTCATTAACTTTTACAGTTGTTGGTGCCCACCAAGTCTGAAACATATTTAGTCTCATTTGTGTGGTAACGGAACCATCACCTTGGAATTTAATATTTTCGATTCGATCATCAATGTACCCTAAATCCTGCAATTTGCCGTTATCATAGCGGAGGAATAGACAATTTGGGTCATCACTTGGGCCATTATCAAAAAGGACTAATTCACTGTAGTTGCTCGATTCATCTAGCTTTGCAATGTAGAAGTGTTCAATATCGAGAGCATCCCATCCATTATCATGTTTATAAAACAGTGTATCATTTACATAAAGAACACCGTCTACGTAGGAGATTTTTTCTTCTTTGCCGTCATTATCCAGGTCGCATAAGACATCAGTATTACTTTGACAGGCTTCATAAGTAGAATTATCTAACTTTACTTTCAAAGTCGAGACATCTGGAGATGTTGTAGGCATAATTGTAGGCTCAATGGATGGTTCGCTTGGTTTTAAAGTGGCAACTACGGTTGCTTCTGGAGATGGGTCACTACTTTTATCAGGCATCCCAACACCTTGGTTCTGGTTAAACTTATTGAATAGATATAAGGAGCCAATCACCACTGCCAGACAGGCTGCTATCGTGGTAGCAGAGATAACAAAGGTTTTGACTCTACTCGTTTTTGGCTTACTCAGATTACCGTATTGGTGGTCTATTTTTATTCCCTCTTGTTCCGGTTGTTCAAACTCAATATCATGAAATTTTTGATACATCTTCATTTTGGTTTCCTCCATTAATTGATTACTCGGATTAATCTTGTGATTGGCAGATTTCAAATAATGTCTAAACATAATCATAATCTCCTTTCAGACTTTTCTTTAATAAACGTCTTGCACGGGTTAGTTGTTCTCTTACCGTGGATTCTTTGCGATCTAATAGCTGGCTAATCTCAGCCACCGGGAGATCTTCATAATAAAATAAATGAATAACCGTCCGGTATTTTAATGGTAGTTTCATAACAGCTTCGAACACGTCGCCTTCTTCTTTTGTCTCAAAAGGAATATCTTCCTTTAGAGGAACAATCTTTCTAGACCAGGCACTGGTTAAAAAGCTGTTACAACAGTTTAGGGTGACTCTAATCAACCAGGCTTTTTTGTGTTCTTCACTTTCAAAAGTTTTCTTGTTAAGTTGTTCTCTTCCAATGGCCGTTATGTAGCGGACAAACACTTCTTGAAAGATATCATCAGCATCGTGCTGGTTTTTTACTTGGTTCATAGCTATGCGGTACACCATATTGTGGTATTTGTTCATGGCTAGTTCAATCTCATTGTCGAGATAAGTCCATGGATCATACATTTAGGTTCCCTCCTTATTTGTGATGCAAATATTTGCTTATATCATAGGAAATTACGTCCTATGATATAAACATGCTCCGCGAAGATGCACATGACGCGCATATGGAAGTTTGTCACTATCGTGACAGCGCGTCAGCGCTAGAGTCTGGCAAGCCAGACTCTTTCTTATTACAATCGATTGTAAATATTTATGGTTTGATTTCCTCTTGGATATCCTGAAATTATCCATTTCATAAACAATACTAAGCAACCCATCAAAAAGCCACAAAAAAAACTCTTTTATTTTCACAAATTTTTCTGTGACAAATAAAAGAGTCAGGATGTTTAGTTTAAGAACCAAATAGTAACAAAACTAATCACAATTTGGATAATGGCGAATTTGAACACTGCCTGTGTATTGGACCAACCTTTATTTTTTCGGACATGGTCGTGAATTGGAGTGCGCAGGTTTTTCATAATATTCACTTTAGTTAAGCGAATTAAACTTACTTTGATTAATCCAAGTCCGCCATCTATGATAAGCATAAACGCAACAGGGATATATAAAAGAGGGTTACCCGTTTTAAGGATTGCAATCGCAATAAATAATCCTAATGCACGAGACCCTGCATCACCCATAATCATTTTGCTAGGAGTTGCATTATACCATAGATATGCTAGTACACTGGCCACCATAGTAATGATTATAAATTGAAAAGAAGAGTTGACTCCTTTAAGATTACCAATACTATAGATTGACATTAGGGTAATGATGGATAAAGTACCGCTTAATCCATCAACTCCATCCGAACAATTCGTTACATTTATTGAAGCCCAGGCTAAGATTGTTGCCAAAATCACAAATATAACCGGAGGTATCGTAATAGCTTGTCCAATGATATTGATGAAAATAGTGCTTGATCCGAATTTATATATCGCTAAGGCAACCATTAGGGAAATGATAAGGTCAAGTAACCCTTTTTTCCATTCTCCCCATGGGGATCTGGAGCAATCATCTAAAAATCCAGTGAGCATAGCTGCAAGTGTTAAGATAAGATATACGGCTATCTCTGCATTAATAGGTAAAAAGAGTGCAGTAGAAACTGCAAACACGATAATAAAGATAAAACCGGCACCTCTTGGCTTGCCAGCGGATAGTTTTCCATCAACGGCATAAGCACGTCCGCCATCCCGCGGTAAAAATTGTGTTGCGGTATTTAGTAGGATACCAGTAACGACAAAGGAAAACATAATGGCATAAAATGCCCAAAGCTTATGATTACTAAAATCACCTAACATATAAATCATATGATTATTCTCCAATTCCCTATATTCAAGTTTTTCTAATGATATCTGTCTATCGACAACTATTATAGAACAGATTATGCGTAAGAACAACTAAGATGAAATAATTTTTTTATTTTGTTGCAACATTTTGGAGTCGGTAAAACATTGTATGGTAGAAAATGATATGAAAAGTATCCATTTACTTATGTGAAAAAGAAGTATTCAATTATATTTTGTAATAGGAGGAGTGTTTATGGAAAATAACAGAAAAAGAGTTTGGGTTTTACTGGGTGTGATTACTGGAACATTAGCAATTGTAGGTTTTGCAATATTTGGAGTTATATATGATTTTAATAGTAAGAATCCGGGCTCAACGAGCGATGTTGATTCCTGGATTACAGGTTACCAAGTAAGCTCGAATGAGGATGAGGAAGATCTTACGAATTTGACTGAGGAAGTTAAAAAAGATAGAATGGGACAGCTGATTGAGCAATTGAATGCTTACCGTACGCAAGCTAATGATTATGAGGAGATATACTCAATCATTGAGACAGCAAAAGAACGTTACAATTATGGCATGCCTGAGGTGGCAGATGACGTCTTTGAAGCCCCAGCAGCAGAACAGTCATCAAACAGTAAAGATGCTTCTGTTACATCTAATCAGAGTAATACCGACGAGTATTCCACGACGAACGTACAGGTGCAAGGAGTGGATGAAGGCGACGTCGTAAAAAATGATGGAAAATATCTTTATATCGTATCAAATAAAGAAAACTCCTCGGTAGTTACCATTGTATTAGTGGATGGCACAAAGATGAAGAAGGTTGCTACCCTAAAGAAATTTCATCAAATTCGAGAAATTTATGTACAGGAAAACCAGTTAGTTGTGATTGACTGTGGTTATAATGAGTTATTAAATAGTATTTCAAGTTATAGTCAGCCATTAACAAAGACTTACTTCTATGACATTACAAATCGTGAAAACCCAAAACTTATTAATTCCATTACACAGGATGGAGATTTCGCAACAGCAAGAATAAGTGATGGGTACTACTATTTGTTTACCAGAAAATATATCTACAATGCCATTGATAAAGAGGAGCCTAGCACCTATATACCTCATGTTGACGGTAAATTCTTAGAAGCGAAAGATATCTGTTACTGCCCAGGGATTGAAACAAGTTCTTATTTGGTAATCGGAACTGTATCGTTAGATAATCCTAAAAAAGTTACAGAATCCAAAGCAATCTTAAGTAACGCTGATATTTATTATGTGAGCAATGAAAATATCTATGTCGCGGATCGTTGTTACTGGAATGAAAAAAGAGATCAAAACCGCAGCTGCACTCAGATTAGTAAATACTCTTATAATAAAGGGAAACTAAAAATGGTCGCAGAAACAGTTATTGATGGAACCCTTAATAACTCCTTTAGTCTTGACGAATATGAGGGATATCTTCGAATTGTAGCTACGGTAAATGATTGGAGTAACGACTATCAGACTTATAATAATCTATATGTGTTAAGCCCAAAAATGAAATTGGTAGGAAAGATTACTAAACTTGCAAAAGATGAGATGATCTACTCAGCAAGATTTATGGGTGATACTGGATACTTCGTAACCTTTAGACAGATGGATCCACTTTTTAGTGTAGACTTAAGTAATCCAAAACGCCCAAAAATTCTTGGTGAGTTGAAAATCACAGGATTTTCCTCATACCTGCATTTTTACAAGGACAATTTGTTACTTGGCATTGGACAGGAGGCAGAGCCAGATACAGGCAGACCAATTGGTTTAAAGATTTCGATGTTTGACATTAGTGATCCAGCTGATGTAAAGGAAATCGATAAAGTAGTGTTAAAAGATTATTCTTATGCGGAAGCGCTATACAATCATAAAGCGGTATTAATTAATCCTAACCGTAACATTATCGGATTTGGTGCATTTGGTTATAAAGAGAGTTCAAATTGGGAAGATAACTACGATTATATGGTAGAAGAATATCATGATTATCTAACGTTTTCTTATTCTGAAGAAGAAGGTTTTATCCGCACGCTGAAACAAAGCAACAAGATTAATCCAAAGGATTCTTATTATTATATTGGGAATGGAAGAGGCACATTTATAGGGAATGTACTTTATATCATGTATCCTGATAGTCTAGATAATAAAATCACTGCTTATAGCATGGAGACTTATAAAAAGCTGACATCATTTCATTATTAGACATCATTTCATTATTAGTAGGCTTTTTTATATGTTTAAAGAGAAAATGACAAAAGAGGAGAATATTACGTCACATTATGCATAATTAGACATATAATGTAGTGTGTAATGATAGAGAGGACAATTTTTATGACGAAACATAGAAGTTGTGATGACGAATTTTGTTCGAAATTTATAAATCAAGAAGTTGTTGTTGAAGCTGATGTAACGATAACACCTGACGTTCAAGTTGGACCTGTCAGGAGTTATTGTAATGGTGAAATATGCTGTGGACTTGCTGATAATAATATTACAGAAACATGTTGCTTTACTATATGTCAGAAATTATGTGTACAGATTCCAATAACCTTTACAGCAGATGCAACTGCCGAAGCAGCTGGTTGTTGTGTAGCAGACTGTAATAAATGGAAAGATTATTAATAAGTGTTAATATGCTTTTTTTCAATATTTCAAGATGAGTAATAATGTACAAAACTAACTACTTTGTAGCATACATGAAATGATTGAATAGAATGTACTAGAATAGATAAATCCTATTTGAATGGAGTAAACGAAATGGAGTGTTCTACCACTGTAAATAAAACAATATGTGTGGAAGCCGACTTACAAGTTAGTGCTGATGCGCAAGTAGGTGCTGTCGAATCAAGGTGCGTTGGTAGACCCAAGATAGGCCCCGTCCATAATTATGGGGATAAAAATGCCTTTGTGGTAAATCAACTACTCAATGTACGCTTCCCAGTTATATTTACGACAACAGCTACTGCTAATAGAACAGGTTTATCCTGTGACGTACCAGGTAGTACGTCAGAAAGTAAACCGCACAACGGCTTACAATGTATGCAGACGGGATGCCTAAACAGCAGAAATAGCAGGAATATGTTATGTAGGGTATTAGCTTTGGTATGTGGCATCAGATTCTTTCGATAGTAATTATGCAGCTGTTGTTATATTTATTAATTATATAAAAGCATTGATGATAATTATTTGATCATCGATGCTTTTTATTTATGCTATTGGCTTATAAACATTTAATGCTTTTGAAGTAGTGAAAATCTACGCTAACAGCTAAAATAATAGTTGTTCATTTTATACTTTCTAATGTATAATTAGCTAACATATTTGCTTATTACAAATAAATGAAAATACGGGGGAGATATTGAATGAGAAAATCTTTATTCAGGTTTTTATTAATGATTGCTTTGGTTCTTCTGGTTTGTGGAAGTAGCATTGTAACAAGCCACGCAGTAAAAGATGTTACAAGGAACGACGAGGTAAAATCCGGATATTTGCCAAAGAAGGGACATGCCACAAGTCAATAACTGTCTAGCCAAGAGTATGCTTTTACCGAACGGGCAGCCAATAGTAAACTTAATGTATATGCGTCGGAAAGTCGTTTACACAAGTTAGACAGCGATTATGGATATCGAAGCTTAAATGAAACAGAGAAAGCTCTTTATCAGACACTATGTCAGCTGGCAACTAATTTTAGTAATTCTACGAAGGATGCTTCCGCAACAAGTGATGGCTATCATATTACTTCTTATGTTGATATATCATCATTAGGATATAATTATAATAATATGGCGCCTATTGATAAAGTCTTATTTGCCATTGAAGCTGATAAACCATTCTTTTTTTGGCAACAAGGATATTATATTAATTATAATACCTATACAAAGAAAGTTACGTCAATAGCTCTCATAGTTCATGATGATTATGCTGCCTATCAGGAAAGAAAGGCGGCGCTTCAATCAGTACTTTATAATATTGATACATATTTAGACCAAATTGATGCATGGAAGCAAGAAGGGAAAAGTGGGATAGAGCTTGAATTGGCAATTCATGATAGAATTGTTCAGGATACTTATTACACCATGGATAATTTATATGAAAGCTGGGCTCACAATATCATTGGCTTTTTTAATGGAAAGGGCGTAGTTTGCCAGGGATATGCACTTGTATCTCAGATGTTCTACCGTTATGCCGGGCTTGAGTCTATATATTGTGCCGGATATTCTGGTGATTTGTCTGTAGATGAGGCAAGAGCAAGTAATGCATTTGGACATGCTTGGAATATGGTTCGTTTGGATGGTCAGTGGTATCTGGTTGATGTAACTGGGGATGGCTTAAGTACTGATTGGGATACTGAAGAAGACGATGATTTCAATAGTATATTTGATTATGTTATGTATGATACCTTCAATCTAACCAAGAATGAGAGCACCCAATATCATACTGATTATTATAGTAGCGTATATTCTGTGCCGGAGATTACATCAGATGTAACATATACTTACCATACCTACTTCAATCTGGACTTTCAAAACGTTGATGTAATGAATGATGAGGAATACATAAATGCTCTATATAATGCGATAGTATCCTCAAAAAGCAGAGGAGATTATCTAATGCGTCTTCGTGGTAAGCTCGGACAGACTGAAGAGATATTTCGTATTTTAGAGGATGTAAACTCTGCAGAATTATTTCGTCAATTAAATCAGAAACTGGCAAAACATCATATCTATGTATGGTGGACCGATTTTGCATTATCATTTGAAGAAAGTCCCTATGCTTATATCTTCTTTGAGTATAGCTCTATCGACGGAATTGAAGACGGAAAATCATATTTTAATGCACCAAGTATAAAAGTATACAGTATGCTTAATCGTATCAAAGTAATTGATAGCGATGCAACCATTCATGCCTCAGGAACAGGTGAGGAGCGAGCATACACAGTATCTATCGGGTCTGTCTCAATTGGTAATTATAACATTAAGGTTGCTACCCCATCAGTGACCGTGCCTGATAACATTATATATGCTGCAGGAGGTGTTGCTCCTGTTCCGGTAGTTACTCTCTCCGGTAAGCAGCTTACAGTAGGCACTGACTATACTGTATCCTATCAGAACAACAAAATTGTTTCAACTTCGACATATAAAGCTAAAGTTATTATTCATGGAATAGGAAATTATCGCGGAACTGTTTCCAAAGAATTTATTATTTATTCTAAGAGATTATCAGACTGTAAAATAAGTTATACAAGTTCGGTTGAATACACAGGAACGAGACAGGAACCGTCAGTCATCATTTATGATGGTGCTTACAAAATGGTAAAAGGTACGGATTATACGATTGGGTTAGGGGAAAATACGAAGATAGGCAGTGGGACAATCACAATAATCGGTAAGGGTAAGTATATAGGACAAGTTGTAAAAACATTTACCATTACACAAAAAAGTATTGATAAGCTGAAATTTAACTATTCGTCTCAAAGCAAAACTTACAATGGCACAGATCAAAAACTAGCGATTAAAATATATAATGGAAGCATCTTATTAAAAGAGTATGTTGATTACAAAGTAACTTATAGCAATAATCGTAATGCTGGAACAGCAAAAGTTATGGTTGTCGGGATTGGCAATTATAAAGGTACGAAGAGTCTGACATTCAAAATTGCCAAATTTAATATCTCTAAAGGTAAATTTTCAACGATTGCAAATCAGGGTTATACGAAAAAGAGCGTAAAGCCATCAATTAAAATTAAGAACGGTAAAATTACGTTGAAACTGGGAACTCACTTTACCGTAAAGTATAGCAATAATGTGAAAATTGGAAAAGCTAAGATTGTAATCACTGGAAAGGGAACGAATTATACCGGTACAAAAACTCTCTATTTTTATATTCTTCCAAAGGGAACGCCAAAAGTGGCACTGACAAGCAGTAATAAAGCTGTGTTCGTAAAATGGAAGAAGATATCTGGAGCAAGCGGATATGATGTATATTATAGTAAAACAAAAAATGGTACCTATAAAAGTTTTGGTAGTACAACTTCGACATCCTTTAAAAAGACGAAGCTAACTAAAGGTACACAGTATTATGTAAAGGTGAGATTCTATGTAAAGATTAGCGGGAAAAAGGTAGCTGGAACTTTTGGTGCTCCTGTTAAGGTTAAGATAAAATAATGACATAGGTAACTATACTAAGAGTAAATAGCTCAATCAGCTAGTGAATATTATGATAAAAAAATCATATACTATTAGCTAATAATTTTTGTAGCAAGTATCAGGGTTGACAATATATTGCTATTATGGTAGTATTTTCTAAATTTATATATAAACGCAAAGAAGAGAAGAGTAAAAGGCAGAAGAAATCAAAGAGAGCTCCGGTTGGTGAAAAGGAGTATGGATGATGTCTTTGAATATGGTCTCGGAGTGGCGCACCGACTTCATAAGATGAATAGGCTGCGACGGATGCACCCGTTATTGTGCCAGGCTATCGATATGTCATCAGTGAAGATGACTCCCACCTCTTAACCGGTGGGCATGATATATCCGTAGTTTATAAGGCTTGTATTGTGAGATACAGGTAAACTTGAGGTGGTAACACGAAGCATTCGCTCTCGTCCTCGAAATATTAATTTCGGGGGTGAGGGCTTTTTTTTATTCTTAATCTATATCTAAAAGTTTACTTTCATATCATTTTAAGGAGGTTGATAGAATGAAAAAGCGTATATTAGTAGCAGGAGCATGGCCTTATGCCAATGGCTCATTACACATTGGTCATATTGCGGGATTATTGCCCGGAGATGTGATCGCTCGTTATTACCGTGCCAAAGGGCATGAAGTATATTATGTATCCGGGAGTGATTGTCATGGTACCCCGGTTACAATACGTGCTAAGAAGGAAGGCAAGACGCCAAAAGAAGTCAGTGACAGTTATCATAAAGAGTTTACAGAGTGCTTTGAAAAGTTAGGCTTTAGTTATGATTTGTACGGAAAGACCTCGCAAAAAGAGCATGTTGATTTTGTGACAGAGTTTCATCGACAACTATATCAATCGGAGTATGTGTACGAAAAAACAGACCTTCAAGCTTATTGTAAACAATGTAATCAATTCCTAACCGACAGAATGGTGGAGGGAACATGCCCGAATTGTGGTGCTCATGCCAGAGGGGATCAATGTGACAAGTGTGGAACTGTTTTAGAGCCGGAATCGCTGGTTGAGCCAGTTTGTGCAAGTTGTAAAAGTACTCCGGTGTTTCAAAATTCAAAGCATCTCTATATTGCAATCAATCGTCTAAAAGATGCACTTACCAGTTTAATGGAAGAAAAGGGTTATAGGAAAAATGCGATTGCCTTTACAAAACGTTATATCGAGGAAGGGCTTAGGGACCGTGCGTTAACAAGAGACCTTGATTGGGGTATTGATGTACCATACGAAGGTTATGAAGGTAAAAAAATATATATCTGGGCAGAGAATGTATTAGGTTATCTATCAATGAGTAGTGTTGTGGCTGCAAGGAGAGGGGTTCCTTTTGAGGAGTTATGGGGAGATAATGCCAGACATTATTATGTGCATGCCAAGGACAATATACCATTTCATACAATTATTTTGCCTGCGCTACTGATCGCACATGGTAAAGGATATCATTTGCCAGACGATATTATATCTAACGAATATTTGACACTTGAGGGAAGAAAAATCTCCACCAGTGAAAACTGGGCAATCTGGGTGAAAGATATTGTAGATTGCTACCAGGCAGATTCGTTTCGTTACTTTCTGATAAGCAATGGACCGGAAAAGCGAGATACTGATTTTACCTGGCGAGAGTTTATCAATAGTCATAATGGAGAACTGTTAGGCGCTTATGGTAATTTAATCAATCGTGTGCTTGTATTTATTAAGAAATACTACGAGGGGAAAGTGCCAAGAGGTCAGATTGAGGCGCAGATCAAGGAAAAACTGGTTACTTGCTATGAGCAAGTTGGAAAAAATATTGAAGAAGGCAAACTGAAAGATAGCATAGAGTATATCTTTGAACTCGTTCGAGGAGCTAATAAATATTTTGATACAAAAGCACCATGGATTACGAGAACCACAGACCCGATAGACTGCGAGAATACGATTTATAACTGTATTCAGCAGATAGCTAACTTTGTGGTGCTCTTAGCACCATTCCTACCTTTTTCCTCAGATAAAGTGGCTGGTTGGTTAGGAATTAATCTGGATTGGGAAGTAAAATGGATTGAAACAGGGTTAATGTTGCCGGAGACGGAGGTAATCTTTATAAGGCAGTGAAGAACGAAGAGTGAAGAGTGAAGAGCGGAAAAAAGATAGTGAAGAACGAAGAGGCTATAAAAGATAGTGAAGAGGTAAGAGTGAAGAGCCTATAAATAATAGTGAAGAACGAAGAGTGAAGAGTGAAGAGCGGAAAAGATTAGTGAAGAGCGAGAAAAGATTAGTGAAGAACGAAGAGCCTGAAAAGATAGTGAAGAGGTAAGAGCCTGAAAAAAATAGTGAAGAACGAAGAGGCTATAAAAGATAGTGAAGAGGTAAGAGTGAAGAGCGAAGAGCCTGAAAAGAAAGTGAAGAGCGAAGAGATTTAAAAGAAAGTGAAGAGCGGAAAAGAGTAAAATTAAGGTGGCGATTTTAGGGGGACTAGGGGTTATCGGGTGATAAGCCCTAGTTGTTGTTGTGCAAAGATTTGTATAGCTAGATTAATTTTCCCAGTTGCAGGATTGTTCTAGGATTTGGACGAATTTTTCTAATCCTAGTTGGTCTTGTTGGTCGAAGCGGGCTAGATCTGGACTATCGATGTCTAGGACACCGACTACGGTACCATTTGCTCTGATTGGAACTACGATTTCTGAACGGGAAGCACTGTCGCAGGCGATGTGGCCTGGGAAGGCATGAACATCAGGAACAACTAATGTTTCGTTTTTTGCTACCGCATTACCGCATACACCTCGTCCTACTGCTATATGAACACAGGCTGGTTTTCCTTGGAATGGTCCTAAGAGTAGTTCTCCATTTTTCATCAGATAGAAGCCTACCCAGTTAATGTTTTTTAGTGCTCCAGCAAGTAGCGCAGAAGCATTGCTTAGATTTGGGATGATATATGGTTCGTTTTCTAGCAGAGCTGTTAGCTGGCTTTGAAGTAGCTCATAACATTTTGTTTTATCTTCAGGATACATTGAATCGAGTTCGTGCATATAGATTCTCCTTTTTATCGTTGTGTTTGTAGTCTATTATATCAAAGATTGAAAAAGTCTCAATCATTTTTGGGGTCAATGTAAAAAGGTGATAATTAAGTGGTTAGATCAATCTTCATCTGTTTCGGTTTCTATCAATTCTCCATTAATAGTAAGGGTATCCTCATTGTTCCAGAATACGATAGGGGTTTCGCTGTATTTGCCTTCATAAATGGTTTCAACTTCTTTTGTTAACATTCCCCAATAGATTTTTTCCAAATTGACATAAGTTTCGCCGCCTAAGGCTCCCTGATCACTTCGTATTGTTACAGTTCGATAGGTTTGATTTGGCGAATACATGCGTTCTACAACTGTAGAAGAGCCAAAATCTCCGAAGATTAAACGAAACAATATACTAAGTAATCCAATTGTTATGAGTATTGAATAGCTGGAAATACCGATTATCTTTAATGTTTTATGGATATCTTTGAAAAAGAAGCATGGGAAAATGATAAGTAAAGTGATTACTTTATAGGGTATGTTAGAAAAGATTAGTAGAGCTAATAATAGAATGTTAATGACTACTCGGTAATTCTTATGTTCGCTTATGCAAAAAGAAATAATAAAAAATAAAAGGGAGAAGATATAAATACTTGCTAGAATAGTGTGATATGATTGGTTCAGTAGTTCGAAACCTGCAATATTAAGAGCTATTGCTGCTAAAATTAATAATAAATATAATATTACTGTGCCTATTTCAGTGAATGTCTTGGCTTTCATAGTAGGACCTCCTTAGTTATAGGGGAATATACCTTTAACATATTATATTAAATGGAAGAGGAATATGTCGCAGCAAAGATACCCAATGGCGAATCAAACCCAGGAAATACAAAAAAATAACACATCAGACTTTTCACGTAAAGATCTGAGGTGTTATTAAAATTAGGCGAATCAACTTAGTTGAAAACCAATAATAAATTACTGCGGATAGAGGGACTCGAACCCTCACGCCCTTGCGAGCGGCAGATTTTGAGTCTGCTGCGTCTGCCATTCCGCCACATCCGCATGTTATGTTTCAGCGAAGACAATTCTACCATATAAAAATGAGAGTTGCAAGCAAAAATTGAAGCTTTTTCTATTTTTTTCGTGGTAATATATTCCTTGAATGATGGGCTGATGAATGACGGGAGTATGAGGGCTATCAAAGATCGGTCCTTTCTTTTGTTGAGTTTTATTTCCAGAAAGGGTATAATAAATTCATCTTGTTTCTCAAAAACGTAACCAGATACTCACCGGGAGGAGTTTATGAATTGTCAAGAGGTGCAATCGTTAATAACTGAATATAGTAACGGTATTTTAGATACTCATAAGCTAGAGCCATTTCTTGCACATATTAGTAGTTGTGAAGAATGTAGGGAAGAGCTTGAGGTATACTATATAGTAATTACCGGTATCAAACGAATGGATCACGATGAAAATATTGCGATTAATTATCATCAGGAGTTTCTTAATTCGTTGGTGCTGAACCAAAACCGTATTAACAGGGCTCACTTTCGTATGTGGAGACGGAGAATTATGCTTGGTGTCATCGTTTTTTTAGTTATGTACATTGCTAATTTTAGTCTGTCCAAAGAGGAGATTACGAATAACATTACGTATAGAATTGAAGGGGAAAGTGAATATAGATTAGGGTTTTATTTCTTTGAGGGTAAGGACTCCAGATTGGACGTATACGTAGATAGGTATCTCAAGGAGCGGGCCAATATAGTGCCACCTGTTGTGATGATTCCGCCTAAACCAGTTGAAACAAACGAGCCAAACCGTTAGAGACAAAGGAAACAAGCTCGATATAATCAGTAAATTCACACCAATAAGTAGCGGATTAAAATAAGTAACGGATTAAAATAAATAACGGATGAATATATAGAAAGAACGTGCTAGTCACGTAAAGGTTAGGAAAATGAGTAAGAAATTAGTGTTAATTGATGGACATAGTATCTTAAACCGAGCATTTTATGGTGTGCCGGACTTAACGAATTCGCAAGGGTTGCATACGAATGCAATCTATGGATTTTTAAACATTATGTTTAAAATTTTAGAAGAAGAGCAACCGGAGTATCTAATGGTTGCTTTTGACGTAAAAGCCCCAACCTTTCGTCATGACATGTATACCGAGTATAAAGGGACGAGAAAAGGGATGCCAGAAGAGCTTAGCGAACAGGTGCCGGTGTTAAAGGAGCTTCTCAAGGCAATGAATATTACTATCATGGAGCAAGCAGGTTATGAAGCGGATGATATACTTGGCTCTATGGCGAGAAGAGCAGAGACGACCGGTTATCAAGTTAGTCTGGTTTCCGGAGACCGCGATTTATTACAATTAGCTTCTGAATTAATTAAAATCCGAATCCCTAAGACAAAACGAGGGGGAACTGAGATTGAAGACTATCATACACAGGATGTCATCGATAAGTATGGCGTGACACCAGCGCAAATTATAGATTTAAAAGGCCTGATGGGTGACGCATCGGATAATATACCTGGGGTTCCTGGAATTGGCGAAAAAACGGCAACTAAAATCCTTACATCTTTTCAAACGATAGAGAATGCGTATGCGCATATTGAAGAGGTGATGCCTAAGAAGGCCAGAGAGAATATGGTGGAGAACGAAGAACTGGCTAAGCTTAGCAAGACGCTTGCGACGATTAAGACAGATTGTGAGCTTAATTATACAATAGAATCGGCTACAATTGATCAAATGTATAATGAAGATGCTTTTGTTATGCTCAAGAATCTTGAATTTAAGAATCTTCTTAACAAATTTGGTAAGGAAGTAACCGTATCGAACCAGGTAGAGGACTCATTTACAGCAATTGCCACGCTTGCGGAGGCTGAAAATATCTTTCATCTTGCTAAAAAGTCGAGTAATGTCATTGGCCTACAGTTAATTCTTAATCATAATGAACCACTTGGGCTATCCATTAGTTTTAGTGAAGAGAACACCTATGTCATCACCATTGATGAGCTTGTCACAATGGAGTATCTGATAGACCAGGTAAATGCTTTGATTCAAACGAAAAAAGAGATAGCAGTGATTGATCTCAAATCACAATTACCATATTTTCAAGCATCGGAGAATAGTACTATTTTTGACTGCTCCATTGCGGCTTATTTATTAAATCCGTTAACAGATACCTACCATGCGGATGATATTGCCAGAGATTATTTGAATATGACAGTAGCAAGTGACAGCGAATTGTTTGGAAAAATGAGTTTAAAGCAGGCAATGGAAGAAAAGGAAGCTGAGTTTGTAAAGTATGCTGGATACCTTGGATTTGTTGCCTACAAAGCAATGCCTGTCTTAAAAGAACAATTAACGCAGGAGAATATGCTAGAGCTTTTTGAAGCGGTGGAAATGCCACTCATTTACACGTTATTTGATATGGAGCAAAGAGGAATTCGGGTAAACAAAGAGGCATTAAAAGAATATGGTGACCAGCTGCAAGAGCGTATACAGGAGTTAGAAGTGCAAATATATGAATTAGTAGGAGAACCATTCAATATTAATTCACCAAAACAATTAGGTGTCATCTTATTTGAAAAACTGAATCTTCCTTTTGGGAAGAAAACGAAAACTGGATATTCGACCAATGCTGAGATATTAGACAAGCTTAAGTGCGAGCATCCTGCCGTTGCTTTGATTTTAGAATACCGTCAGGTGACGAAATTAAAGAGTACGTATGCAGATGGACTTGCCGCTTATATTAATGATTCTGATATGCGTATTCATGGTAAGTTTAATCAGACCATCACAGCAACAGGAAGAATTAGTAGTACCGAACCAAACCTTCAAAATATTCCGATAAGAATGGAGCTTGGTAGAAAGATCCGTAAAGTTTTTATCCCGGAAGAGGGGTATGTATTTTTAGATGCTGATTATTCACAAATTGAGTTGCGTGTGCTTGCGCATATGTCCGGAGATGAACGTTTAATTCAAGCTTATCTGGATGGAAATGATATTCACAGAATCACTGCAAGTCAAGTATTTCATATTCCGTTTGAGCAGGTATCAGATCGGGATCGAAGTAATGCTAAAGCAGTTAATTTTGGGATTGTGTATGGCATTAGTGCATTTAGTCTTTCTCAGGATCTTTCAATCACAAGAAAAGAAGCGGATAATTATATCACAAAGTATTTTGAGACTTATAAGAAAGTAAAAAGTTTCTTAACAGAACTAATTGAAAATGGTAAAGAGCATGGTTATGTGACGACGCTATATCATAGAAAACGACCGGTGCCAGAACTTAGTTCTTCGAATTTTATGCAGCGCGGATTTGGCGAACGTATAGCAATGAACTCTCCAATTCAAGGGACGGCAGCAGATATCATTAAGATGGCAATGATAAAAGTGAACTGCAGATTAAAAGAGCAGGGTTTAAAATCCAGACTGTTGCTTCAAATACACGATGAACTGCTAGTGGAAACTCATGTGGATGAGATTAATCTTGTTTCTGATATTATGAAACAGGAGATGCAACAGGTAGCAAAATTAATGGTTCCACTTGAAGTAGAAGTAAAACAAGGGAACAACTGGTATGAAGCAAAATAAGCGATAGTGTACTTTTATTTATATGGGAGGTTAAGTAATGAAAGTAATCGGATTAACCGGTGGTGTTGGTACGGGTAAGACTACTGTAGCACGCCTACTAGAGCGCGAATTTGGAGCTTATCTGATTCTTACAGATGAAATTGCAAAAGAGATGATGGAGCCGGGAGGCATTAGTTATCAGTTGGTCACAGAGTATTTTGGACCAACGGTTGTGGGGACGGATGGCAAAATCAACCGTACCAAGCTGGCTCAGATTGTATTTGCAGACAAGGAAAAACTTAAGTTACTGAATTCTTTTTCTCACCCGTTTGTCAAAGAATATGTCTTAAATGAAATTGAGAAGATTAAGAATATGCAGTCTCACTCTATGATTATAGTAGAGACTGCATTACTGATAGAAGCAGGATATATGAGCTTTTGTGATGAGGTATGGGTGGTTACTGCGAGTCTTAATAATCGTAGAGATCGACTTAAATTATCACGTGGTTATACGGATGAAAAGATTGATAGTATACTACAAAGTCAGGTGTCAGAGGATGCATATTTACAGTGCGCCAAACAAGTGATAGTAAATGATGAGGGTGAATCCCAGATTAGAGAGCAGATAACCAAGATGATAGCAACGAAATAGTTACGCAGGAGGAAATATGGAGACAACATACAATTCTTCAAATACAGTATTTGGTTTGGATATAGGAACGCGTAGTCTGGTTGGTACGGTGGGATATATGACAACAGAAGGCCGTTTCCAGATATTAAAACAGGTTACCTTGGAACATACGTCAAGAGCAATGCTAGATGGTCAGATTCATGATATTGCCACGGTGAGCCGAAGTATAAAAATAGTTAAGGAGCAGCTTGAACAAGCACTACATTTTCCATTAAAAGAAGTATGTATTGCAGCAGCAGGTCGAGTTTTAAAAACAAAAACAGTACTAGCAGAACATTCATTTGAATATGAAACTCAGGTGACAGAGGATATCATTTATTCGTTGGAACTAAGTGGGGTGGAGCAGGCTTATGAGGCACTACGTAAGGAGCTTCGAAAAGAACGTTTCAAATACTATTGTGTTGGCTACAGTGTAGTTCGTTATTATTTGAATGACAACTACATAACCAATCTGGCAGGACATAAGGCGATAAAAGTCGGTGCAGAAGTGTTAGCGACCTTTTTGCCAGAGGAAGTGATTGATGGATTATACAGTGCGGTAGAAGGTGCAGGTTTGACAGTTGTAAACCTGACGCTAGAGCCAATTGCTGCAATGCAGGTTGCTATACCGCAAAACATTCGCTTACTAAATCTTGCGCTTGTCGATGTAGGGGCAGGTACTTCCGATATCAGTATTACAAAAGACGGAAGTATAATAGCCTTTGGTATGATTCCAATGGCAGGCGATGAGATGACAGAAACATTAGCAAAAAAATATCTGGTGGATTTTAATACTGCTGAGCTAATCAAGCGGAGTTGTCTAAGTCAATCTGTGTTTACCTATCAGGATATTATTGGGATTAGTCATCAACTAGAGCATACAGAGATTCTTGCAGACATGCAGGAAATAACCGATACGATTACCACTCAGATTGCTGATAAAATCAAGGAATTAAACGGCGGAAAGTCTGTGAGTGCGGTCTTTGTAGTAGGAGGTGGTGGTAAGCTTCCTACCTTTACGAATCGACTTGCTGATAAACTCGAGATTTTACCGGAACGTGTTGCTCTGCGTGGTAGTGAAGTGCTAGGTAATATTGATTTTGTGAATGAGGAGGTTACGAAAGACTCCTTATTAGTTACGCCTATTGGTATTTGCTTAAATTATTATGAACAAAAGAATAATTTTATCTATGTTACGGTAAATGGAGAACAAATAAAACTTTATGACAATGGCAAACTGACTGTGCTCAGTGCTGCTATGGTAGTCAATATTAATACGATGGACCTATTCCCTAAGAGAGGGGATGGTTTAGGTTTTTCACTAAATGGTCAGGAACGTCAAATTCGAGGTGAATTAGGGGAAGCAGCGATAATTCAGGTGAATAAAAAGCCGGCAGATATGATGACGAAGGTTAAGTCAAAAGATATTATTACGATTACTCCTTCTACGATTGGAAGTAAAGCTACTACTCACCTAAAAGATCTCTCTGAATATAAAGGAACGCTTCGGGTTTCGTTTAATGGGAAAAAGTTACACCTTCCATTACTTGCAGAAGCGAATCGCGAGTTGGTCTATGGAGATTATTTAATTAAGCCGCACGATCAGATAGAGATATTAAATTATTACACTGTAAGACATTTGCTTACCTTTATTGAGTTATTTGAAGTATCTGAAATTATGGTAAATGGTACTAAGGCAGACTTAGACACAAGGATATACGATGATTATGTCGTAAACACTACGATTGTGGCAAAACAGTCCTCTGAAAAGGTATTAAGTGAAGAGTCGGTTAAGTTGTATAACGAGGACTATATTGATATAAAAGAAGAGATAGAAGAGCCAAATTCAGATTGGGTGGAAGAGTTAAGTTCAGATTGGTTGGAGGAGCAAAACGCAAATCAACAAAACGCGAACCAGATAGATGAAATCAGCTCAGACAAGAAGGAAGACGCAAAAACAGCGATAGCGATTTTGTTTAATGGCAGACCTCTTACACTTAGTGGTAAGACAACGTATATCTTTGTTGATATTTTAGACTTTGTACCATTTAATCTGCAAAGTGGTTTTGGAAAAAAACTTAAGATGCAAATAAACGGAATGCCTTGTGAGTTTACTACTCCAATTCGTCCAAATGACCAGATTATGATGGAGTGGATCTAATCAAATAAGTCATTTTTGATACTATTTCACAATGAAATGTAGGCTTATTGTAAATAATACCTTGGTTATTTACTATGGAATAATAAAAATGATTGTGATATAATGGCGTGGATATAAAAGTAAGCTGATTAGAAATAGACGGGAGTAGATATGAAATTATGTAGTATAGCAAGCGGGAGTAGTGGCAACTGTATTTTTATCGGCACAGAGAATACTAATTTGCTTGTAGACGTTGGAATTAGTGGGAAAAGAATTGAACAGGGGTTAGCTTCGATTGAAATCGATGCCTCCAACATGCATGGCATTTTAATCACACATGAGCATATTGATCATATAAATGGGCTTGGCGTAATGGCAAGAAGATATCATTTGCCAATATATTCAACGGCAGAGACTATCAATGCAATTATGCATACGAAGAGTGTTGGACGCATTCCCGAGGAATTACTTCAGATAATTGAGCCGGATTGTTCGTTTCAAATTGGAGATATTAGGATCAATCCATTCTCTATTTTGCATGATGCCTCCAATCCAGTTGCTTACACATTTGAAAAAGATGAAACGAAGATTGGCATAGCTACCGACTTAGGAACCTATAATGACTACATCATTAATCATCTGAAAAAGTGTTCGGCGATATTGATTGAAGCCAATCATGATATTCACATGCTTCAGGTAGGAAGTTATCCTTATGTGTTAAAAAAACGTATCCTAGGTGACAGAGGACATCTTAGCAATGATAATTGTGGAAGATTGCTATGTGAAATCTTTCATGAGGGACTAAAGCATATCAGTTTGGGACATCTAAGTAAAGAAAATAATTATCCGGATCTCGCTTATGAGACGGTAAAATATGAATTGCAGCAGTACAATCAGGAAATATTAAAACAATGTAACCTGATCGTTGCTAAACGTGAAAGTCCATCTGAACTCATCGTAGTTTAGATGGTGTTACATAAATGATTGGAGGAAAATGAGATGAAAAAGACAATTATTACTGTAGTTGGTAAAGACTCTGTTGGAATTATTGCAAAGGTATGTACTTATCTGGCGGATAATCAGGTGAATATACTTGATATTACCCAAACTATTGTACAAGGTTATTTTAATATGATGATGTTAGTAGATGCCAATGAGTCTACAAAATCGAGTGTAGTTCTTGCAGAAGAGTTAGAAGCATTAGGACAAAGTATTGGGGTAAGTATTCGGGTTCAACATGAAGATATTTTTAATATGATGCACAGAATCTAAATAACGATAGATTCTTATTGTGTTATAAAGTATGCAGTGGAAAGGATAGTCTTATGATTAATATAAATGAAGTCATCGAAACAAACCGAATGATCGACCGGGAGAATCTTGACGTTCGAACTATTACTTTAGGAATTAGTTTATTAGACTGTATTGATAGCGATTTACAGAAGCTAAATGATAAAATCTATAATAAGATTACAACGATTGCAAAAGATCTGGTCGCTACCGGAAAAGAGATTGAAAAAGAATTTGGCATTCCAATAGTTAACAAGCGAATTAGTGTAACGCCAATTGCATTGATTGGGGCAAGTGCTTGTAAGAGCCCAGAAGATTATGTGACGATTGCACAAACTCTTGACCGCGCAGCTCATCTTGTGGGAGTTAATTTTATTGGAGGGTACTCTGCATTGGTTAGTAAGGGAATGACGAAATGCGATGAATATTTGATTCGTTCCATTCCAAAGGCTCTTGCAATTACAGAACGAGTATGTAGTTCCATTAATGTAGGCTCAACAAAAACCGGAATTGATATGGATGCAGTGAAGTTACTTGGTGAGATTATATTAGAAACTGCACAGCATACAAAAGAACGCGATTCATTAGGATGTGCGAAGCTAGTTGTATTTTGTAATGCGCCTGATGACAATCCATTTATGGCAGGAGCCTTCCATGGGGTTACCGAAGGGGATGCAGTTATTAATGTCGGAGTTAGCGGTCCTGGTGTAGTAAAAACCGCATTAGAATCCGTACGTGGTGCAGATTTTGGCACAATGTGTGAGACAGTTAAGAAAACCGCATTTAAGATTACCCGCGTTGGACAATTAGTAGCCTTAGAAGCATCCAAACGACTGAATATACCATTTGGTATCATCGATCTTTCATTAGCACCAACTCCTGCTGTTGGCGATAGTATTGCGGAGATCTTTCAGGAAATGGGCTTAGAGCATGCTGGTGCACCGGGAACTACTGCAGCTTTGGCAATGTTAAATGACCAGGTGAAAAAGGGTGGGGTTATGGCCTCCTCCTATGTTGGTGGACTTAGCGGTGCTTTTATTCCAGTCAGCGAAGACCAGGGAATGATCAATGCAGTTCAGGCAGGCGCCTTAACATTAGAAAAATTGGAAGCGATGACTTGCGTTTGCTCCGTTGGCTTAGACATGATTGCAATTCCTGGTGATACGAAAGCAACAACAATCAGTGGTATTATTGCAGATGAGATGGCAATTGGTATGATTAATCAAAAGACGACTGCAGTCAGAATTATTCCTGTAATCGGAAAACAGGTTGGCGAAATGGTTGAATTTGGTGGGCTTTTGGGTTATGCACCTGTTATGCCTGTGAATCCTTTCTCCTGCGACGACTTCATTAATCGTGGTGGGCGCATTCCTGCCCCTATCCACAGTTTCAAAAACTAATAGATAGTGGTTTTGTCATTAATTAACGAAGATTGGAGTAAAGAAATGAGCGTTTTAGAATCGATTGATTATCACAAAATATTTACTTTTTTTGAAGAGGTTAGCGCTGTACCAAGAGGTTCTCGGTACAATGATAGAATTAGTGATTATTTGGTGGAGTTTGCAAAACAGCGTGGTTTATATGTACGACAGGATGAGATGAAAAACGTCGTTATTATTAAAGAAGCGTCTTCTGGATTAGAGGATTGTCCTGCAGTGATATTGCAAGGACATATGGATATGGTTTGTTTAAGTGAAAGTGGTTGTGATCACAATTTCTTTGAAGATGGGTTAAAGCTTTTTATTGAGGGCGACCTCATTCATGCTACAGGAACCACACTGGGTGGTGACAATGGAATTGCGATCGCTTATGCGTTAGCATTACTTGATAGTAATGAGTTTAGACTTCCAAGACTTGAAGTGGTAATTACAACAGATGAAGAAATCGGATTACTTGGAGCAACAGTATTAGATACCTCCGAGTTGCAAGCGAAATATATGCTTAATCTGGATTCTGAAGAGGAAAGTTCTATATTAGTTGGCTGTGCTGGAGGACTTACTGCGATTAGTAAATTGCCACTAGAATATGAAGATAAATCCGGAGTGGAGCTCACCATAAAAGTAACCGGCTTACTGGGAGGACACTCAGGAATTGATATTATTAATCATCGTGCGAATGCTACTCATCTGTTAGCACGAACGTTGATGGAATTAAAGAAAGAATATAGTTTCGCTGTTGCAAATATGTCTGGTGGAACAAAAGACAATGCCATCCCAAATGAATCAATTGCGAAGTTAATCGTTTCTAATGAAGAAGTGGGATTAATTAAAGACGTACTTGTGAAACTAGAAGAAAAATATAAGCAAGAATTACTAGCTAGTGAACCTGGATTTCACCTGCAGGTAGTTGAAGGAACAACTTGTGAAAAAAAATGTTTGACAAGTGCAACGTTTCAGAAGGTTATTTTGTATATATTATATCAGCCAAATGGTATTCAGGCGATGAGTGCCAACATCAAAGGGTTAGTTGAAAGTTCATTGAATCTTGGAATCTTTCATATGGACGAGGAGATTGTAACATTTAGCTATTCCGTACGAAGCAGTTTTGCATCTTATAAAAAGTTTATGAGTGACAAATTGAAAGAGTTTACTGAATTTTTAGGTGGGACTTACCAAACAATGGGGGAATACCCTGCTTGGGAATATAAGCCAGATTCTAAACTTCGTGATTTAATGATTACACTTTATCGTGATCATTTTGACCGAGAACCAATTATCGAAGCGATTCATGCTGGACTAGAGTGTGGTATATTAGCTGATAAGATGCCGGGACTTGATATAGTATCAATTGGTCCGGATATGTACGATGTCCATACGCCAAAAGAACGGTTAAGTATCAGTTCTACCAAGCGTGTCTTTGATTATCTTGTAAAGATTTTGGAAGGAATTACAACATTATAAAAATTGGGGGCAGACATGAGAAAATATAAAACTATAATTTTCACAATCGATATTTTGCTTGTAGCTTTTATTCTGTTTTTTGCCCTGTTAACCTGGTTGAATAAGGATAGCAATACTATGCCCGGAAGCGGTTTGATCTCCGCTTCACCGGGCTTTTTGGATGATTCTAAGCTTCCAAGCAAATCCTCTAATCCATCAGCGAATCCTGGCGAGGAGGTAGTAGATGGCAGTCCACTACCTGGTCAGACGAATCTTCCAATTCCTAATGATGATAAAGAGGTAACGATGCTTTTTACAGGTGATGTACTCTTATCTACTTCGACATTAGGAGCATATCAGCGTGGTGGATTAAATGGAATGGTAGCAAAGGAAGTAGTCAACTATCTAACAGAAGCTGATATCACAATGGTGAATCAGGAATTTCCATTTAGTAACAGGGGAAGTAAAATGGAAAAGAAACAGTATACCTTTCGTGCAGACCCCAAACACGTATCGTTATTAACAGAATTAGGCATTGATATTGTTAGTTTGGCCAATAATCATACTCTCGATTTCGGAAGAGAAGCTCTTTCTGATACGTTTGTGGCGCTCGATAACGCAAAGGTAAAATATGTTGGTGCTGGAGAAAATATTAACCGTGCAAAGCAAATCGAATATATTACAATAGGGCAAACCAAAGTAGCATTTATCGCTGCATCTCGGGTGATTCCGGTTACTGATTGGAATGCTACAACGAATAAGTCAGGATTACTAACTACATATGATCCAACGATTGCATTGGAGCAGATTAAAGAAGCGAGCGCAAATTCAGATTATGTAGTAATTTATGTGCATTGGGGCGTTGAACACACAAAGGAACCGGTTGCATATCAAAAAAATATGGCAAAACAATATATTGACGCTGGGGCCGATGTGGTGGTAGGAAGCCATCCTCATATCTTGCAAGGGATAGAGTACTATCAAAACAAACCAATCATTTACAGTCTTGGTAATTTTGTATTTGGTAAATCGATTGAAGAAACAGCGATGGCTAAGGTGGTAATCGGAGAAGATAAGCAAATTAACGTATCGTTAATTCCTTGTTATGCTACAGAAGGTCAGACTAGATTAATCACAGAGGAACAGTCTTTACAAAAGTTTCGTCAAAATATGCAAAATATCTCATATGGAGTTAAGATAACCGAAGAGAATGAGGTCGTGAAGGTTGTCGAATAAAGAAATAATATTTAAATATTTGCAACTAATACACTATAAATACATAATTTTGGTATAGATTTTTGAAAAAATTATGCTATAATAGGTAAAGTTGTGAAAGATGAATCAGGAGCGTGTAGAATGAAAGATGAATATGAGTTATACGATGAGGATAATTTGTTAAAAGACATCAGTGTATCGCTGGCAGAGCAGGTAAATAGTGAGATAGAGGAAATTGAACGTGAGTCTGGCAATAGGGTAACAGAAAACCTGGGTAGTAAATCCGCAAACCAACCACCTGTCAAGAAAAAGATGAAAACATGGAAAAAGGTGCTAATCAGTGTTGCTTCGACCTTTGGAGTTCTTCTTTTAGCGGTGGTTCTCTGGGCTTATTTTCTGTTAGATAAAACGAATTTTCGAAATCTTGGTAAGGATAACGTGAACTATCAAGAGGAAGAATTTGATGAAGGTGATACTTCAGGGAAATATGACGAAGTAGATCCTGATTCGATTATCTGGGGGCAAACCGGGGATATTAAAAAGGTAGAAGGCGTACACAACATTCTTTTATTAGCAGAAGAAAAAACAGATGGTAGTAAGCGTGGTCGTACCGATGTTATCATGATTGCTACTATTAATACATTACAAAAATCTATTAAACTTACTTCTATCATGCGTGATACTTATGTACAGATTCCGGGCTATCTAGATAACCGTATTAATACGGCATATCGTACTGGTGATACTTATCTTATTTTGGAAACGGTTAAGAAAAACTTTGATGTTGCCCTAGACGGTTATATTCTAGTTGATTTTGATGGCTTTGAGGATATCATTGATGCACTTGGTGGTGTGGAAATTACGTTAACAGAAAAGGAAGCATCCTATCTAAACCGAACGAATTATATTAGTAACCCAGCTTATCGTAATGTAGAAGCAGGTGCACAGGTGTTAAATGGAAGCCAGGCGCTTGGTTATAGCCGTATTAGAAAGGTGAAAACTGCGGATGGTTTAGGGTCTGACTGGGGGCGTAATGCCAGACAGAAAACAGTACTTAGTGCAGTATTTGCAAAATACAAATCCAGTAACATCTTAGATGTTATCGGAATGATGGATGACATATTAAGTCTGGTAACTACCGACTTAAGTAAAACTGAGTTAATCAGCTATGCCACTACTGTGTTAGGTATGGGTGTTGGTGAGATTGAGACGTTTGGTATCCCGGTGAAAAAAGGGTTTACTCAAGCTACAATACGTAAGATGGATGTTTTAGTTCCTGATTTGACTGTTAATAATGAAGCATTGCATAACTTTATATTCGGAACGGATTTAACAAGTCGTATTGCCAATGAAAAGGCGTTAGCGCAGGGGGAATCTGAGAGTGGTGAACTAGCCGAATAGACAATTATAAATCCTAGATTGGGACCTTGGTGGATTACCAAGGTTCTTTTTTTGGTTGTACTGCTATGGCAAGTACTTGTTCGAATATTTCTTCATTCCAAAGACTATATTATATTAAAACAGTCTGAATGGGAGTTGCGATGGAGAATATAGTAAAAATCGGTAACAATAGAGAAAAACAGAAATCAGGTAATCGTTTTTCTGCTCTGATTTATGCGCTTATTTTTATTGGTTTTCTTGTGGTATTAGTACACTTAATTGATAATTTGAGTAAAATAGTTTCTCTGGTAAAACAGATTGAATCAATAGAGTATAAACAGGATGAATTTAGAAGACTTGCAGTAGACCCCAAAGCATATCAAAACATAATTGATTATTGTGACAGGAAGGATAAAAACCCAGTAGAGGTGCTTTCTATCTTAATGCTTTGCAATGATTATGATTTGAGTTCCTTTGGCGATCATGATTTTGACAAGTTTTCAAAAAGGCAGCTTAACTCCATCCGTTCATTGGAGGATTATCAAACCATTTACAATCAGTACTCCGCTATATTTGCGGATGCAGAGGTTTTTCCGGTTCCTCAAGATGTGTTAGGAAAAGAGACGGTACATTATAATAATACCTGGTATGCAAAGCGGTCTTACGGAGGGGAACGGTTTCATGAAGGCTGTGATCTGATGAGTAGCAATAATTTGCCAGGCTATTTCCCGATTGTTAGTATCAGTGACGGAGTAGTGGAACAGAAAGGTTGGCTTGAACTTGGTGGTTACCGTATCGGAATCAGAAGTCCGAGTGGAGCCTACTTTTATTATGCCCATCTCGATTCCTATGCCAAGGATCTAGAAGTCGGCAGTCGTGTTGTTGCAGGAGAGGTGTTAGGGCGAATGGGAAGTAGTGGATATGGACCAGAAGGTACGACTGGTAAGTTCGACGTGCACCTGCATTTTGGAATTTATTTGTCCCAAGAAGACGGCGAGTTCAGTGTGAACCCATATTATTTACTACGTTATCTGAAGAGGAAGCAGCTCAAATATTATTATTAGTATAGTTACATCTCACCCATTTTGTGTTATACTAAGTTTGTATGACACAAAAAAAGGAAAAAATATAGAATAACTTTTAGATAATATCTAAAATAATTATTTTGTGAGGGATTATATATGGAAATACAACTATGGCGTGAAATTCTAGAGCCTTATCAGTTAGCAGTAGATGAACTTTTGGTTAAATTTAATCATATTATTAGTGAACATCGTAATGCTGGAGAGTATTCCCCGATAGAATTAGTTAGCGGCCGAGTGAAAAAAATATCATCTATCCTAGAAAAGGCTCATAAGAAAAGCATAAGCTTAGATGAAATTGAAGAACGAATGGATGATATAGCGGGTATTCGAATCATCTGTCAGTTCGTGGAAGATATAGATCGAGTAGTTGATATCATTCGCAATCGTAAGGATATGCAGATTAAGAATGAGAAAGACTATATCAAAAGTAGAAAAAAAAGTGGATATCGTAGTTATCATTTGATCATTGATTACCAAGTAGAAACCCTTCGTGGGGCTAAAAAAATACAGGCAGAAATTCAGATTCGTACGCTTGCAATGAACTTTTGGGCAACAGTTGAACATTCTCTTCAATATAAGTACAAGAAAAACATGCCGGAACATATTCGACAACGTCTATCGAATGCGGCGGAAGCAGTAATTTCCTTAGATACGGAAATGTCACAAATCAGAGATGAAATCATGGATGCACAAAATTTCTTTTCGATTAAAGCAAGTGTAGTATCAGATATTTTAACGAACATACAAAATCTATATAAAGTAGCGAATAAGAGAGAAGTGGTTAAGATTCAGGATGAATTTTTCCGCATCTATGAAACAGGAGATTTGGAACAGTTAGAACGCTTTAGTAAAGAACTTGATATCATTTCAGAAGGTTACCGGGCGCAAAGTTTGAATTAGTCAGATGATTGATAAAGTTTAATAAAAACATTTCCTTATCCCAAGTGCCATAAAAGTGGCGGTTGGGATAAAGTACATTTTAGATAGGAGACATATTGTGAGATTACCAGATAGTTATAAAGAGAAGATGAAGCAAATATTAGGACAGGAATATGAAGCTTACGAAGAGAGCTTTCAAAGACCTCATTATACTGGGCTGAGAGTCAATACACTAAAAATATCACCTGAAGAGTTTTTAAAAATTTCTCCGTTTGAACTGACCAGAGTTCCTTGGACAACAAACGGATTTTATTATGATTCCAAGGTACAGCCAGCAAAGCATCCTTTCTATTATGCCGGGCTTTATTATATACAGGAGCCAAGCGCAATGACACCAGCCGCAATGCTGCCAATTGAAGAAGGAGACAAGGTCTTAGATTTATGTGCAGCTCCAGGAGGGAAAAGTACAGAACTTGCCGCAAAGCTTAAGGGAAGTGGAGTACTAATTACTAATGATATCAGCAATAGCCGTGCCAAAGCATTATTAAAAAATATCGAGCTATTCGGTGTTCGTAACTCAGTGGTTGTGAGTGAACCGCCTGAGAAGCTGACCAGATATTTTCCAGAGTATTTTGATAAAATCCTGGTGGATGCTCCTTGTAGTGGAGAAGGAATGTTTCGAAAAGATCCGGCTATTATAAAAAGTTGGGAACAATATGGAGTGAAACACTATAATGCGCTACAACTTGAGATTATTCTTTATGCAGCTAAGATGTTAAAGCCAGGTGGCAAATTACTATATAGTACCTGTACCTTCTCTCCAGAGGAGAATGAGGGGACAATCATGCATCTACTAAAGCATTATCCGGAGTTTGAGATCTTGCCGATGCAAAAGATAGATGGATTTATGGAAGGACGTCCAGAATTAGTTGAGGGCGGAGTGCCAGAGCTTAAGAATACCATTCGTATCTGGCCACATAAAGTGAAAGGTGAAGGGCACTATGTTGCACTTTTGCAAAAAGGAAAACCTGTGGAGGCAATATCTCCTACGAGCAAATATAAGAAAGTAAAATTATCCGAGGAAGTAGAAACCTTTATTAAGCAACTTAAGGTGGATGCCTTTAAGCAAAATTATGAGATGCATAATGACCGGTTAAATGCATTACCGGAAGGCTTGCCGTCCCTTGAGGGCCTTCGTTTGCTTCGTGCTGGAATGTACCTTGGTGATATTAAGAAGAATCGTTTTGAGCCTAGTCAATCTTTAGCAATGGCTCTTCACAATGAGGAATACCCTGAGATTGTGGATTTACGACTTAATGATGAGAGAGTGATTCGGTATCTAAAGGGAGAGACAATCGAAATTGACCAGCAAAAAGCAAAAGGATACCAATTAATCTGTGTAGAAGGATTTCCACTCGGTTGGGGAAAAGCGGCAAATGGTACGTTAAAGAACAAATATCATACCGGTTGGAGATGGTTATAGAAAGGAAGTAGTATGGAGAAAAAACTCCGTTTAGATAAATTTTTGGCAGATATGGGTGTTGGCACTCGTACTGAAGTAAAAAACTATATAAGAAGAGGCTGTATTAAAGTAAATGATTGTGTCGTGAAGAGCAGTGACATAAAGGTTGACTTTAATGACAAGGTAGAATATCATGATAACATTATTTCCTATGCCTCAAAAGAATACTATATGCTAAACAAACCTGCTGGAGTGGTTAGCGCAACCTCAGATAAATTCTGTGAAACAGTAATTGATTTGATCCATAGTAAAAAAAGAAATGATTTATTTCCAGTAGGGCGTCTTGATAAAGATACGGAAGGGTTACTGCTCATTACAAATGACGGAGATCTAGCTCACCAGTTGCTTTCTCCGAAGAAAAAAGTTGGGAAATTATATTATGCTAAGGTAAATGGTATGGTAACTGAGTCAGACGTTAAAGTATTTGAACAAGGAATTGTGGTAGATGAAGAGTTGCATGCATTGCCTGCAACACTCACTGTTCTAAAATCCGGTGAAGAAAGCGAGATTACCTTATTAATCTATGAAGGTAAATTTCATCAGGTTAAAAGAATGTTTGAAGCAGTCGGGAAAACGGTATCGTATCTAAAACGATTATCTATGGGACCGCTTACGTTAGATGAAAATCTTAGTCCTGGTGAGTACAGGGAGTTGACCGAGGAGGAAATCAACTTATTAACGAAGAATATGCGGATGCAATGACAATAGCATTGTATTGTATGAATTAGATTCTGGGAGGATTTATGTTAGATAGAATAGAGGCAGTAATTTTTGACTTGGATGGTACGTTAGTAGATTCGATGTGGATGTGGAGAGATATCGATATTGAGTTTTTAGGTCGTTATGGAATTTCACTACCAGAAGATTTGCAAGCGAGTATTGCTGGTATGAGTTTTTCAGAAACAGCAGTTTATTTTAAAGAGAGATTTCAGATTGCAGAATCTGTGGAGCATATCAAAGCGTCTTGGAATGAGATGGCGTATCATAAGTATGCCAATGAAGTGCGGAGCAAAGAATATGTAATAGAGTTTTTAAAAATGCTCAAAGAACGAAAGATTAAGACAGGAATTGCTACAAGTAATTCAATGGAACTGGCGAAGCTTGTTATTGAAAGCAATGGACTTGATCACTATTTTGATGCGGTGCATACCTCCTGTGAAGTGAACAAAGGAAAGCCGGAACCGGATATTTTTTTACATGTAGCTAAGAATCTTGGGGTAAACCCGTGTAATTGTCTTGTGTTTGAAGATATTCCGGAGGGAATCATGGCAGGAAAGCGTGCTGGAATGAAAGTGTGCGCAGTAGAGGATGAATTCTCGATGCCATTAATTGAAGAAAAAAAGATGCTAGCAGATTATTATATCACTGGATATAAAGAGTTACTTAATGAATAGGAGTACAATATGACATCACATTTTTTACCAATCAGTAGAGAAGACATGATACGTGATGGTATCACACAATTAGATTTTGTTTTTGTAATCGGAGATGCCTATGTCGATCATCCAAGTTTTGGACCAGCGATAATTAGCCGTATCCTAGAAAGCCACGGGTATAAGGTGGGCATCATCAGTCAGCCTGATTGGAAGAAAAAAGAGAGTATTAAGATACTTGGTGAGCCACGTCTTGGATTTTTAGTTTCCGGTGGAAACATGGATACCATGGTAAACCATTATACCGTTGCAAAGAAGAAAAGAAAAACCGATGCATACACGCCTGGCGGAGAGATGGGAAAACGTCCGGACCGTGCAACAATTGTCTATAGTAAGTTGATTAAGAGTGTTTATCCTAATCAGCCGGTCATCATTGGTGGGATTGAAGCTTCCCTTCGCCGAATGGCTCATTATGATTACTGGTCTGATTCGGTCCATAAGTCTATTATGATAGATTCTGGAGCAGACTTGTTATCCTATGGAATGGGCGAACGCTCTATTGTGGAGATTGCCGATGCGCTTAATTCCGGAATTGAAGCAAGGCATATTACCTTTATTGAAGGTACTGTATTTAAAACAAAGGATTTATCCATGGTATATGATTATATCATGTTGCCAAGTTATGAGAAAATCATAGGGAATAAACGAATCTTTGCCGAGAGCTTCTATACACAGTATCTGAATACGGATCCGTTTGCATCAAAGCAACTGGTGGAACCTTATGAAAAAGAGAATAGTTATGTCGTACAAAATACACCAAGTAAACCATTAACGACTGAGGAAATGGATGCAGTATACCGTTTACCATATGCTAGGGCTTATCATCCTTCTTATGAGCCACTTGGTGGAATTCCAGCGCTGGCTGAGTTAAAATTTAGTTTAGTCAATAATCGGGGTTGTTTTGGCGGATGTAATTTCTGTGCGCTAACCTTCCATCAAGGTCGTATCATGCAGACAAGAAGCCATGATTCTATCATAGAAGAAGCTGAGCTTATGATAAATGATCCGGATTTTAAAGGGAATATCTATGATGTAGGCGGTCCTACTGCAAACTTTAGACAGACTGCCTGTGAAAAACAGATGACCAAAGGGGCTTGCCCGAAGAAACAATGTCTTTTCCCAAAACCATGTAAGAGTCTTCGTATTGATCATAGCGATTTTCGTGAATTACTACGTAAGCTTCGTTCCATGCCAAAGGTAAAACGTGTCTTTATCCGCTCCGGTATTCGTTTTGACTATTTGATCAATGATCCAGATGATGGTTTTATTCGAGATCTTTGCGAACATCATGTTAGTGGTCAGTTAAAGGTGGCGCCAGAGCATATTAGTGACGTCGTCTTAAGTAAGATGGGCAAACCGGAAAATTCGGCCTATGAGCAGTTTATGCGTAAGTATAAACAGGTGAATGCTGAGTTAGGAAAAAAACAGTATGTAGTTCCTTATCTGATGTCTTCACATCCGGGTTCATCCTTAAAAGAGGCGGTGGAACTTGCTGAATATATAAGAGATCTAGGTTATATGCCAGAACAGGTACAAGATTTTTATCCTACTCCATCGACATTGTCAACCTGCATGTATTATACTGAACTTGATCCTAGAACAATGGAAAAGGTGTATGTACCAAAAACACCGCATGAGAAAGCGATGCAACGAGCGCTAATTCAGTATCGCAATCCGAAAAATTATGATTTGATTGTTGAGGCATTAACAAAAGCAAACCGTACGGATCTGATCGGCTTTGATAAAAAATGCCTGATAAGACCGAGTTATATGGATCGTGAGAAGTTCGGTACTCCACATCGAAGTGCCAAAGAGATACAGGCTGGTAAGCAAAAGCAGACAACAGGGGGACATCAAAAAGGAAAGTTTGACGGAAAGAATGCAGGAAAGAATGCAGGAAATAATGCGGGAAAGAATGCAGGAAAGAATGTAGGGAATACGGGCGGTGACAAGAAACCAGCAAGTACTACAAGGAAGAAAAAAGCAATTCGTAACGTTCATAAGTCAAAGGCAAATTAAGCGATAAATCATAGAGGAATAATGTCCAGGGGGATAAAGAATGCTAAAACACAAAAAACAACCAAAACAAAAGCTCATACGTGGGGGCTTTGGATATATTAAAGCAATGAAAAAGAAATATTTACTCAAGCTTATCATATTGATTGTAATTGCACTTGCCATCTTTGTCCTTGGATATTATCTTAATAAACGTTCCTCCTCAAATTTATTCACGGTATTAGCGATATTGATGGTACTGCCGGCAGCGAAAGCAGTCGTAGCTCTTGTTGTATTTTTTCCTTTTCAGACGGTTTCCTATCAAAGATACCAAAAAGTATATGAAGCCCTTACAGAGCAGTATAATCCTTCGGTGGATAACTATCTGATTACACCAATGGAAGAAACTATGAAATCAACCGTTGTAGTTCCAGATCAAATGATGCTGTTAACCGACGTTGTCTTTACGTCACCTAATAAAATTATGAATTTGGATTTTATGGTGATTACTGAAGAGACCATAACTTGCTTATTAGGCAAAACTGGTCAAAAGAACGACTATATTCACAAATATCTAAGTGAAGGGTTAAAAAACCAAGGGAGTAAGGCAAAGTTACACATGTATGATAAAGAAGAGAAATTTAGGATTGCTGTCAAAACCCTAAAGGTACAGTCTGGGGTAAAAGAGCAAGACGCCAAAGAGAAGAATAAGTCGGCCTTTGAACTTACAAAGGATTATCTATTAAGTTTAATCGTGAATTAATTATGAAACTAACCAAAGGTAAGGAATGAAACATGAGAGAAATCGTCATAACAACAAACGAAGCCAATCAACGTCTGGATAAGTTTTTAGCCAAATATCTTGACAAGGCGCCAAAGAGCTTTGTTTATAAAATGCTTCGTAAAAAGAATATTACGTTAAACGGGAAGAAAGCCGAAGGAGCCGAGAAACTAGAGGTTTCCGATATTATTAGGTTATTTCTTGCTGAAGAGACGATTGAAGGGTTTAAGAACTTAATGCAGCTGCCTGAAGAATTAGAAGGTAGTGAATTAGTTGAACTAGACATCCTATATGAGAATGAGCATGTAATGTTTATCAATAAACCAGCGGGGATGTTGTCTCAAAAAGCACAAAAAGACGATGTTACTCTTGTAGAATATCTGCAGGCTCATTTGCTTCGTACAAAAGAGCTGACGCCATTACAGTTAGAGAGCTTTAAGCCAGGAATCTGCAACCGCTTAGACCGTAACACAAGTGGTATCATTGTTGCAGGTAAGACATTAACTGGTTTGCAGAAGATGGGTGAGTTATTGAAAAACAGAGAGTTAGATAAATACTATCTATGTATTGTAAAAGGCGAAGTAAAGAAAAAGCAATTAATTGATGGTTATTTATTTAAGCATAAAAATCGTAATAAAGTGACGATAAGCAGAGAACCTATCGAAAATGCGGATTATATTCGTACGGAATATGAGCCACTAAAGACGAATGGGAAGCTTACCTTACTTCGTGTAAAGTTGATTACTGGACGTTCCCATCAGATTCGTGCCCATTTACAAAGTATTGGTCACCCAATTATTGGTGATGGCAAATATGGCGATATTTATGTTAATAAAGAAATGAAGAAAAAATACAAGTTATCACATCATTTACTGCATGCCAGAGAATTACATCTGCCAATTATGGAAGGTGAATTGGCCTCATTGTCTGAAAAGGTAGTGTATGCCCCTGTTCCCCAAATCATGCAATCTATTATTGAAGGAGAGTTCAAATGCCATCCTGGAATTCCAGAGGATTAAGAGGTTCTTTATTAGAAGAACTAGTAAACTTAACGAATGAAAAATACGCACTCAATCATCTGGCACTGATACAAAAGGTGCCGACTCCAATAAAACCGATTAAGATTGATTCTCAGACTAGACATATTACACTTGCTTATTTTGATCAGAAAAGTACCGTTGATTATATTGGAGTCGCGCAGGGCATACCAATATGTTTTGATGCAAAAGAATGCGCAGGCGAGAGTTTCCCTCTTGCCAACGTGCATGAACATCAAGTACAATTTATGGAAGAGTTTGAGAAACAAAGTGGGATTGCGTTTATCCTGCTATATTTTTCAACACAAGACATTTTTTATTATCTGCCGTTTCGGGAACTTAAAATGTTCTGGGACCGAAGCAAGAGTGGTGGGCGAAAGAGTTTCAAATTGGAGGAACTCGATCCTACCTATCAGATAAAAAGTAATAATGGGGTAATAATTCCATATCTTGAAATGATTAATAAAGATTTGATGAGTCGTTAATTATTATAGATACGTGGATCTAAATTGAGTAGGAGGCAGGTAAAATGAGAAGAAGAGATCGTGAAATAACCGACCGTGACGAGATTATTCGAATCATGTCTAATTGTGAGGTTATACATATTGCTTTTCATGGACAGGAATATCCATATGTCATTCCATTTAACTTTGGGATGCGAAATGATAACTCGGAGCTTATTATTTATCTACACGGTGCAAAAACAGGAACCAAATATGACCTTTTGGCAAAGAATAATAAGGTTGGATTTGCGATGGAATGTCGGACCAAACTAATTACTTCAACCAATGCCTGTGAGTACACGATGGAGTATGAAAGTGTATGCGGTAATGGCGAAATCGTATTGGTTACGTCGACCGAAGAAAAATTGAAAGCGCTTACCCGTCTAATGAAACAGTATGATAAAGGTGCTCCTCTTAACTTTACGTCTGAAATGGTTGAACAAGTAGGAGTGATGAAGCTGATTGTAAATGAAATCAGTGGAAAACGGTTAAAAACGGGAAAGTAACGCCAGGTCTTTAGATAAGGATTGGAGGGAAATTATGAAACTAGGATTTATTGGTTCCGGTAACATGGCTCAAGCTATGATTGGTGGAATTGTAAAGAATAATATTGTGGCGGCAAGTGACATCATTGCTTCCGATTTGTCGAATGAGACATTAGCGAAGCTATCAAAAAAAGGTGTTCATACTACAATCAGTAATCTAGAGGTTGTCAGAGAGTCAGAAATTATCGTCCTTGCGGTAAAACCACAGTACTATGAAGCGGTAATTACTGAGATCAAAGAGGAAGTAAAGGAAACACAGATTGTAATTAGTATTGCACCGGGGAAAAAGATTAGTTGGCTGGAAGAGAAGTTTGGAAAAAAAGTAAAGATTGTTAGAACCATGCCAAACACTCCTGCCCTGGTGGGAGAAGGAATCACTGGTGTTTGCTGTAATTGCGAAGTGACAGCGGATGAGTTAGAACGTTCCTGCTCAATTTTACGTGGCTTTGGAATTGCCGAGGTGTTACCAGAATCTCTTATGGATGTGGTAGTCAGTGTAAGTGGCAGTTCCCCTGCTTATGTGTTTATGTTTATTGAAGCAATGGCCGATGCTGCGGTGGCAGATGGCATGCCACGTGATAAAGCCTATCGATTTGCCGCACAGGCAGTGCTTGGAAGCGCCAAAATGGTATTAGAAACAGGGAAACATCCAGGTGAATTAAAAGATATGGTTTGTTCCCCAGGTGGTACAACGATTGAAGCAGTGCGCGTATTGGAAGAAAAGGGCATGAGAAGCAGTGTCATTGAGGCAATGAAAGCTTGTGCCAAAAAAGCAAGAGAAATGTAGATATTATAAGGAAAGAGCTTTTCACTCTTTGGACGAAAAACCAAGTCCAAGTAGTGAAAAGCTTTTTTTAATATCGCTTGGAAGTATACTAATCCTTACTTCGTGTGAAGTCATGCTTAGTCCGTTAATTAATTGCACCGAAGGGTTCCCCCAACTAAAGATACTGTAGCCATTAAGTTTGAGTCTTGCCACTCCATCAATCTCTACCGAAACTACGCCGTAAAGCTCTTGGATGCTGTGTTGCAGATAAATCAGATATAGATAACTGCCATCGAAGGAAAACGAGATGGAGGGGGGTTGTTTCTTATTTTTAGTTGTGTCAGTTTGCATAGAAGGAGTGGTATCTTGTTTCCCTGAATAAGACCAGCCAGTTAAAAAGCGCTCATGTGAAGTCCCCGGAGTAAAGCCTGTCGTCTGTAACTTATCTGGAGGATTGCTGGCATCATAAAACCTTGTATTCATAAAGGTATTGCCATACGTAACTGGACCGGGAACAGGCTTTTGAAAACCTTTTATCAGGAGGGTTAGCAGACAGGCTGCAATGAGTTTATGACCATTTTCATCCGGATGTACCAAATCATTAGAATAATCGGCCCAACTTAGTCCTACTGACTCCATTTCTTTAAGCGCATCTTTCATACTGATGGTAGGAATCTGAGATAAAACAGCAAGTTCCTTCATGAAAGGCTCACAAGTATAATCTTCCTTATTTACGGCGTTAATAATCACAAGTCTGGCATCTGGATATCTTTTCATAAGATGATAGAGCAAACTCTCAAAGCTTAAGACGCCCTCTAGCTCAAAACTATCGTTTACGGCAAACTCAACGCAGATTAAATCAGGAGCTGGGGTGAAGCAATTATTATCTTCCTGTGCTTCTTTTGCTGCGGTGAGTAGACCAAGATGTGAATTATAACTAGAGTAACCAAGGTTTTGATATTCAATCGTTTTCCCTGGATAAAGGGTCTTGATACAATCAGCAGTTAATTTTGGAAAGCTTTCTGATAACACTCCCCCTGTGCGATAGCCCATTGTAATCGAACCGCCTAGAAATACCATATGAAATGGGTCTGGTTTGTCAATAATGGAAGCTACTTGTGGGGAAGGAATATGGATTGCGTTATTAATAATTTGTTCAAGGTGAGGTTCGAATTTACCTTCAAATTGGAGTAGTTGTCCTATTTTTTTGTAATCCATGCTATAACCTCCAGGTTCCGCTCTTTATTAGCTGCTTTAGGATCATAATGTATTCTAATGCCGCTTTCGATAGGTACCGATTTTTCTTTGTGATCAAACAGATTTGGTTAGTGGTGTAGTTACTTTGAATGTTATAGTAGTATGGGTGCTTGTTAAGATTACCGAATTTGATTAGCGTATCTGGGATAAAACACGTTCCCAGTCCTTCGATAACAAATGAGATAGCTGTATACAGATTTTGTGCATTCAAAACATAAGTTGGAGTAACATGATGTTCCTCCATAATTTTCTGACTTAAAAATGATAAATTGTCTTCATGAGTTAACTGGATAAATGGGATGTCATCAAATTGACTCATTTCGCATCTTGGAGCTTTTAATATCTTAAGTGTGTTGTGTTTGATATCGTCAGCAGTAAGTCGGGCATCTATTAGAGAGGGATGGATATTTTCTTCGTTACCTACGGCGAGATAGAGTTTTTCTTCCGCCAGCACTTCGGAGTGAAAAATGGATAGATCCAGTTCGCCACTACAGATTCCTAGATCAATTTCTCCTTTACTAATCCCTTTGGCAAGCTGTTGATAGCTGCCCTCTACGATGGAAATTTCTATTTTATCGTAATTCTTATGAAAGTAAGCGATGCTTTTTGAAAGTAAGGTAGAGGCACGAAAAGGGGTAGTACCTAGTACTAATTTGCCCCGTTGCAAATGAGATAGGTCATTCAGCTCATTTTCCAGATCATTTTCAATCGAAGTAATCTGTATGGCAGCATGATAAAATGCCTGCCCTGCCCCTGTTAGTTTAATTGGGTTACAGCTACGGTCAAATAGTTGGTGGCCGGTTTCCTTTTCTAGTTTACTAATGAACTGACTAAATGAGGGTTGCGTCACAAAAAGACGCGCTGCCGCCTTGGAAAAGCTCTGTTCCTCTACTAAGGTTAAGAAATACTTTACTTGTAACGATGTCATATAAGTACCTGCCTATACATGTTATTATAATATAACTATTAGATTATTATACCGTATTATGGTAAAGTGTCAATTAGAAAGAATAATAGGAGGTCCGGATGAAAAAATTTAGTAAAAAGAGTATGTTTAGTATGTTATTAGTTATCGTTCTGCTTCTTAGTGCTGCATGTAGTAATAACCAGGCTGAAAATGGGAAAGAAAGCGATATAACACCATCAAGCGAAGTACCACAACCGTCTGCCTCATCAGATACCAAGGAGGAGAAATTGGAAGAAAAGACATATCAACAGATTGATCAGCATGTAAAGCTATTAGGGAGAACTCATTTTATCAATAATACGTTATATCTAGCACATTCTGCAAGTGGGATTGAGTTTACCTTTACAGGAACAAAGGCGGAAATTACCATCATTGGTGATAATGCTGCGATTCAATACCGAGATGGTAGCCTTGCAAGATATGCAGTATATGTAGATGGTACTCGTACCCAGGATATTATGTTAGAAGAGGCATTAAAAACGGTAGAGCTTTTTTCAAGTAAGGAGCAAAAGGAAACAACAATTCGTATTGTCAAATTATCAGAATCTGCCCAGTCCACGATGGGACTTCGCGACCTGAAAGTAACCTGTGTTGGTGACATTACACCTACGGAGCAAAAGAAAGTGAAAATTGAGTTTATTGGCGATTCCATTACTTGTGGTTATGGAGTTGATGATGAAAATAAGATGAATCATTTTTCTACGGCAACCGAAGATGCAACGAAAACGTATGCTTATAAAACAGCAGAGAATCTGAATGCTGATTATAGTATGGTAAGTTATAGCGGTTATGGTATCATCAGCGGATATTCTGGTGATGGAGAAAAGAAGGATGACCAGATTGTTCCAAAGTATTATGAAAACTTTGCATTTTCTTATGGAGACCCTTATCAGGTTGGTTTGGCTGATCTGAAATGGGACTTTACGAAGTTTCAGCCGGATGTCGTTGTGATTAATCTAGGAACCAATGATGATTCTTACTGCAAACAAGACGCGGAAAAACGAAATGAGTATCAGACACAGTACGTAGAATTCATTAAGCAAGTACGTAAGAACAATCCTAATGCTCATATCCTATGTACGCTTGGAATCATGGGAGATTCCTTATATGAAAAGGTGGAAGCTGCTGTAGCTGCTTATAAAACTGAGACAAATGATGCCAATGTTTCCTCCATGAAATTCGATGTTCAGGTAGCTGAGGATGGATATGCAGCAGACTGGCATCCAACCGAAAAGACACATACCAAGGCAAGTCAAAAGTTGACTGATGAAATTGCAAAGATTCTGTCAGTGGAGGTGACTAGTACATCAACAGACGAGGAGACGAAAGCCTTAGATAAGGTAGTTGATATCAGCTGGATTGATCTAGAAAAACCAGTGATCGCCCTAACTTATGATGATGGCCCTCAAGGAGACTATGAAGGCTCTTCCTCTAATCGGATACTGAATGTGTTAGAGCAAAATAAAGCTCACGCAACGTTCTTTTATTTAGGACAAAAGATTAATGACGCAAGTAAAGGTGAGATAGTAAGAGCACATAATCTGGGAAATGAGGTGGCGAATCACTCCTTTACCCATGCCAATCTGTCACAACTGACAGAGGAGGAACTTCGTAGCGAAATCGATCAGACAAGTAGTCTGTTGTCTGAGATTACAGGGCAGGACTCCTTTGTTCTACGACCTCCGTTTGGTAGTATTAGTAAAACGATGCAGGAAGTTGTGACAGAACCTATGATTTTATGGGATATCGATACCGTGGACTGGAATAATGCCACTACGGCAAATGATATCATCGAAAAGGTAAAGGCAAATGTTAAAGACGAAGCTATCGTTTTGATGCATGAAATCTATGACCATACCGCCGAAGCATCGGAAGTGCTAGTACCTTATCTGATTAATGAGGGCTACCAGTTGGTCACTGTCTCCGAACTCTCATTAGTTAAGGCGGCAAGGGTGGGCGCCCATTAAGTTGGTGACGTTTATCTCTCTTTAGATTTAATAGAATAGCATGCAATTATTATCCAAAAGAGACACGTTCGCACTCGGATGTCGCTCATAGCGGTACGTAAGGTTGTGACAGATATACATCTGCCACAACCTAAGTACCGATGGCGACATACGGTCTCTTTATGGATTAATAATTGCATGCTATTCTTTTTAAGGTAGTGATGAGATAAACGCTTTAATTTTATGGGGGCGCTTGGTTTGTGGACCCTTTTGTGTTTGTGACGTTTATCACATTCTAGATTTAGATAATATCCTGTAATTATTAACCAACAGAGACACGTTCGCACTCGGATGTCGCTCATAGCGGTACGTAAGGTCGTGACAGATATACATCTGCCACGACCTAAGTACCGATGGCGACATACGGTCTCTTTATGGATTAATAATCACAGGATATTATTTTAAGTTAGTGATGTGATAAACGCTGTAGTTTTATGGGGGCGCCCTTGGTTTGTGGACCCTTTTGTGTTTGTGACGTTTATCACATTGTAATTATAGATAATATCCTGTAATTATTAACCAACAGAGACACGTTCGCACTCGGATGTCGCTCATAGCGGTACTTAGGTCGTGACAGATATACATCTGCCACGACCTAAGTACCGATGGCGACATACGGTCTCTTTATGGATTAATAATCACAGGATATTATTTTAGTTAGTGAAGTGATAAACGCTGTAGTTTTATGGGGGCGCCCTTTGTTTGTGGACCCTTTTGTGTTTGTGACGTTTATCACATTGTAGTTATAGATAATATCCTGTAATTATTAACCAACAGAGACACGTTCGCACTCGGATGTCGCTCATAGCGGTACGTAAGGTCCTGCCAGATGTGTAACTGCCACGACACTCTTTGAAGTTTAGTTCTGAAATGCAGTAAATTCAAGGGCTTCAAAGGTTACCTATTCTAAAATCCCAACAAAATCCCAAGAAAAAGTTGGAAAATGTTTTGGAAGGCAGTATAACTAGATAATTTGACTAAGAAAGTGAACTGTGGCATAACTTAAAAATTTACAAAAGAACTATTTCCAAAACTGAAACTTTATGACATAATTCAAGAAGAAGATAAAGATAATTTGATATAAGAGTTTAGTAAGGAAGAACTTATAAAATTAGCAGCCTTTGTAACGAATTATAATAAGGATGAAATGTTTAATGTTAATGAAGAACAGGCACTTAATTTAGTGCATATATGGAAATATAAAATTTATTAATTCAGTCTATCAGTAGAAACAAGAAAGGTGATGCAATAGTGTGATGATTTTCTTTTGAAGATTAATATATGGGCTACACTATAGGAATATAGAAAAGTATATTGATGAGAAATTGTTTGATAGGATTGTAGTGATGGAAAATGGTAGCATTGTTGTCACAAAGGGCATAAAAATAATAGATAAAATCTTAATGGAGACGTTTATGAAAAAGCCAAGAGAATTATCGAGGCTGTTCTTAAAACAAATAAAACAGTTACTAGGTTGATGATACATGAAGAGAAAGCGCTGATGTGTGTCAGGACTTTGAAGGATTACAGAAGTGTTTTATATAAATCAAGAAAAGAGGTACTGTGTTGGACATTACAGAAGTCTTTATTGAACGAGCAGAAGAATGGACAAAAGAGGGAATGGATGATCGTGTCGAAGATGCTATTGAGCGATTTGATAAATGGTCCTTGGATCTAAAGGAAGAAGAAACAATTTTGTTAGAAGAGTTTTTAAAAAGATTCAAATATTATTCTAAACAAAGAACAAGAAATATAATCAGGGAGTTGAACGAAAGGGCTAGTAATAAATATAAAATATCAAATCTAGATTGTTTGATTAGTGTTGTGAGAAAAGCAGATGGAAAAGGAAATAGTTCTCATAAATATTGGTTAATGCATCAAGAAGTTAGTGGGCTTAGTTCAGATATATATTATGATTCGCTTGGAGACATTGATGAGGCTGCCTGGGTAAATATTAATAAAATAGTTTTTGTTGATGATTGCAGTGGAACTGGAAAACAATTTACTAAGTTTTTAAAACGACAGGAACAAACTTTTATAGATAGAAAGCAGAATAAATCATTGCGTGGAAAAACTATTATTTTGCTCGTTGTACATATAATAGAGGATGCTCTTGCAGTTATAGATAAATACGCTAAAAAAAATGGATTAGATATAAAAGTCGAATATTATTGGAGCGAAAAGAAGGCGTTTTTTGGTAAGGGAGAGGATGTTAAAAATATATTTTTACAGTTATCAGAAGACAGAGCAGTCAAGTTCAGTCTTGGGTTTCAAGAAGCGGAAGCATTAATGGCTTTTTATAATAATTCTCCCAATGATACGTTAGGCGTGTTTTGGTGTGATTCTGATAATAATATTGCATTATTCCCAAGAGAGAATCCTCCTGAAGCGGGGTGGAAGACGAGCGGTAAAGAAAAGAAGGAAAGGAGTCGACAACAATATGGGACAAAGTGATAATGAATTTGAATACAAAGAATTGCTTTTATTGGCTTATTTTAGGGATAGATATAAAGAATATGATTACTCAGAAGTCGTTAAAATATTGGGAGTTACCTATAAAACCCTACAGATAATGATTGATAAGTTAATAGAAAATAAACTTGTCAAGAAGACAACGCAGTTTTTAGTTGTTACAAAACAAGGAGAGAAACTACTAAGAGAAAAACAATTAACCAAATTTTTTTCTAATGATAAAGAAACAGAAAAAAGAGAGAAGTGGGATATAAATAAACCATATATTCCAAAAAACTTTTCTTTGTAGTATAATGGACAAGGCTATATTTGTAAGAAAAAGAAAATCAAGTTGATTTTCATAAAAGAAATGTTTCATACATTTATTATCAGAGAAAGGAGCGGTCCTTTCTCTGATAGTAAACGTCTTTCGCAACTGGGGTTGTTCAAGACATTTACTATCATCATAAATCATTGTTTCCAATGTTTTAAGATGATAATTTTCAGAAAGATTAGGTTGCAAATATAGCCTCACAGAGAGGTGAACTAGTGGATTATGTTCAGAAATTAAAAAATGAAATGGAAGAGCACAGAGCTGAAAAGGAATATATGGAGTTGTGTACCAAATATGCTAGACGACTTTGTGATAATAATGTGCCAGTAATATTTGATTTTAAACATTTATCATTGCTCGTAGGACTTGAAGCAGAAGAACTTGCTTATTATTTATATGTCGATGGTGATGAGTTCTATAGCACTGTCGAAATTTCTAAAAGATCTGGTGGATTCCGGACGATTGATATTCCAAGTGAACGTTTAAAAAATGTTCAGAGATGGATTTTCAAAAGTATATTAAAGAATATTCAAATACATGATAGCTGTTATGGATTTAGGGACGGTAAGTCAATATATGATAATGCGGCATGTCATACTAACAAAGCATGTGTTTTAAATATGGACTTAAAGGATTTTTTTCCATCAATTAAACAAAAAGACGTTTTCGTAGTTTTTTACAAATTGGGATATACAAAGAAAGTATCATATTATCTTGCGAAATTATTGACAAAAAATGGACAATTACCTCAAGGGTCACCAGCAAGTCCTATGGTATCCAATATTGTGGCATTCAGACTAGATAATCGTTTGGAAAAACTAGCAGAATCATATGGCGCTTGTTATTCAAGATATGCGGATGATTTAACTTTTTCTGGTAATCGATCAATTATTAATATGATTCCAATAATAGATACAATTGTATTAGATGAGAAATTTTATGTTAATAGTAAAAAAACTAGGTATGCATATGCGTATCAGCATCAAGAAGTAACAGGACTTACTGTTAATGAAAAAGTGGCTGTATCAAAGGAATATATACGTGATTTTAAAAAAGAAATTTATTTTTGTAAAAAATTTGGTGTTTCATCACATTTGAAAAAGACAAATAACCATAAGAGTTTTTTTAAAGAGTATATGTATGGGAAAGCGTACTTTGTTAACATGATTGATAGAGAAGATGGAAAAAAACTATTGGGTGAGTTGGATTCGATAGAATGGGATTATTAATATGAAAAGAGTATTTTATATTTATCAAGAAGATCTTATTGAATATAACGTTTGCGATTCTGATCTTTCTATAACAGAGTTTGTACAGCGGTTAAATAAAACTTTTTGTACTGAAGACATGAAAAAGTTAAGAGCAGAACAGATAATTGATTATTTAGTAAAAGAGGGATTCTTAGAAAGAAAAGCTGATAAAACAAAGGTTCCCACTACTAAAGGAAAATTAATGGGAATAGGAGAAGAAGAACGAACAGGAAAAGATGGAGTTATATATAGTGTAATCACATACACTCCCAAAGGACAGTTGTATATTTTGGATAAAATATACAAAATTATTTAAGAAAAAAGTACAAATCCATCGAAGAACCTTTAATTCATTTACGTTACTGACTTTCTACCATTCTTGCCGAATTTAGTACCGTTGAGGGTTTACTAGAAACGTGAATTAACAGGATATGCCTAATTAAAAAGATGGGTAACTGTGTGTCTATGTCGCACACAGTAGGTTATTTACAACAATTCTAAAATTCGATTTCAATTCTAGTATTTAAGACCAAAAGTGAATTTATAAAGAATAGGACAAGGAATGTTTATGAGTAACGAAAATAGATTCACAAAAGTTTATGAAATATTACAGATGCCTATTATCGCATCTAAACATATTATGGTCCCATTTGTAAAGTGACGGATTGCTTAGGAAATGAATATATTCTAAGTGGGCAAAATATAATGGTGTGGACGATGATGACATGTGCGACTTTGCGATTGGATTCTATAAGATACTATATGGTAGAGATATTTTGAATAAAAATGATAAAAGCTGTGAAGGAGAATTAGTAGATGTAAAATTTGCGGGTGATACAATGATTGATAATTTAAGAAAGAAATTACAAATTATCATTGACTTGCCAATTTCTGGATTTTTGCCGATGAATGTAGGAAGAACATCAGGGGAATTGCATAGATCAAGAATGCATCCGGACATCTTTTTGGATAAATTAATAAACAATTTTTCTGAATATCTCAAGGTATATTCAAGATTTTTTTCTGAGTTTACTGAAGATATATTTCCTAAATATCAATATTTGGAAAACAGTTATGTAGTTGCTATCGTGAATAGGAAAGGAGTTCCCAATTGAAAAAAATTAGTACATATACTAATTGGTATTTTATAATAACACTATTAATAGGAGTCATGATAGGTTTGACTTATTTTGTGATTCAGAGATCGGACAGCACTAGTAAACAGGAAAATGAAGCTACATCTCAATCACCTTCTCTTGTAACAGAGTATCCATCGGCAAAACCCACTACAAAATCAACTAATAAGCCAACCAAAAAGCCTGGTAAAATAGCAAAAAGGCAATCAGTACATAATGAGATAACCGGTAAATATGAGCCAATTGAGGATGTAACCGGTTATATAGATGCAAATAAGATTTCTTGGAAAGAAAATGTCAGACCAGAGGTGCCGACTTATCTATCGGAGGAATTATATGACGCTAATAATGGAATAGATTTTAACTATGATGCAGGGAGCGATAAAGAGAATCCTGATGGTAGAGGAGATTATGCAAGGGATGTTCTGAAAAAACTCCCAACTGAAGCGATGAGGGAGGGTGAGGACCAGAGTTATGTTTATACCATGTATGATACCGAAGTAGGAGTAAGGTTATATCTGTTTTTTTCTAAGGAAAAGCATAATTACAAGTATGTTGATGGATTCCCAGTTAATATGAGCAGTAAGTTATCATATCAAGATTATAAACATCTTAAATCCGGAGATTTTCTTGAGTATGTTTTAGTACTAGAGCCGGCTATAGAGCCGATTTTTTCAAGGTCATGGAAGTTATATCTGGATTTTGAAGTAGAAAAAATGATAAAGAAAGGTCAGGGGCCAACCAGTATTCATATATTAACAGATGGAGTCCTCAAGATTGAGTATAATCGAAATGCGGATGGGAAGTATGTAATAACTAATATTACCTATGCCGAAGATTATGTCTTGGATGGATTAGATGGTAAAACCTGTTACCGGATTCACCCAAATGATTTTGTGGAGTAATTGCTATGGTTTGTTTGGCGCCCTTTATAGTTTGTGACGTTTATCACTTTAGAGGCTTCAAGAATAGCATGTAATTATTTACCAACAGAGACACGTTCGCACTCGGATGTCGCTCATAGCGGTACGTAAGGTCCTGCCAGATATTCGTCTGCCACTGCATTAGTTGTGGTTTGGGTGTGGAATGTAGGAATTGTAAGGGTTTGCGAGGTTGGAGAGTCCAAAATCCCAAGAACATCTCAAGAATGAAGATGGGTGAATGTTTGGATGGGGTCGTAATTAAAAGATAAATTGAAAGAAAGATGGTTGTGACATAACTTAATAATTGAATTAGTGAGGTTAGGCATTTGGGAATGTGCACTTTAGCTTAAGTGCTTAACTATGATGGAACAAGCCCAGACGGGAATGTCAAGAAGTACATGGTTGGTTGTGTATGAATTGAAGTTTTCGGCTGGGTTTGTTAATTTTATATTATGAAAAAATATCGGCAAAAAAACATATGTCAATGTTTTAAAGCTGCCGATAAAGTGTTATACTTAATATATAATCAGTTTGGAGGTTTCACAATGACATTTTTATCCGTAAAAGAAATAGCAGGCAAATGGGGCGTATCAGAACGTACCGTAAGAAATTATTGTCAACAAGAGAAGATACCAGGTGCACATCTAAGGGGAAAGACTTGGTTTATTCCGGAGAATGCCAAGAGACCAGTACGAAAAAATAGTATAGAAGTTATGGCATCCCCACTTGTTACAAGGTTAACGGAAGAAAAAAGAGAAAGAATCACAGGTGGCATCTATCATAAACTTCAGATTGAATTAACATATAATTCAAATCATATAGAAGGAAGTAGACTTACGCATGATCAAACAAGATATATTTATGAAACTAATACGATCGGTACAGAGAAAAAAAGCGTAAATGTAGATGATATTGTAGAAACGGTAAATCATTTTCGTTGCATTGATTATATTATTGATCATTATGATAAATGTATTACAGAAAAGATGGTAAAAGAACTTCATATCCTTTTGAAAAATGGAACCTCAGATAGTCGTAAATCATGGTTTGCTATAGGTGATTATAAGAAACTACCGAATGAGGTGGGAGGGCTTATGACTACTGCACCTGAAAATGTATCGGATGAGATGCAATCTCTCTTGCAAGAATACAAAGGAAAAGTTAATTGCAGTTTACAAGAGTTACTAGAGTTTCATTATAGATTTGAACGAATTCATCCGTTTCAGGACGGTAATGGCAGAGTAGGAAGATTATTATTGTTTAAGGAGTGCCTTAGGTATCATGTTGTTCCATTTATTATTACAGAAGAGTTGAAATTGTTTTACTATAGAGGATTGTCAGAATGGAAAATGGAGAAAGGGTATTTATTAGATACATGTCTAACTGCACAAGATGTGTTTAAACAATATTTAGAGTATTTTAGGATCGAGTATGAGAAGTAGGTAGGTGATATTATGGATGAAGAGGATCATTTAATTGAGCAGCTTAGGCAACAAGTAAATAAATATGAGCGTAGAGTCCATTATCTTGAAAATCTTCTTAAGGAGGCCGATATTTCATATAAAGGAACTAAGTCCCTTCTTCAGAGACAATCATACTTGTTGCAATCGAACAAGTAAAGAGGTGGCTTTGGAATTGCTTGAAATTACATTGAAGACAAAGACGGAAGAAAATAATATGGTTGGAATACAGAAGGGAATGAAAAGATAAAGTATGGGAAGTAAAAAGGAAAAAAAGAAATCTAAGGTGAAGCAGGAAGATATATTTGAGCAAGATTGTGACGAGAATTTTGCATTTATTGCAGGTTATACGACTTGGGGATTTCCATATGGTATTTTAGGGGATGAGGTGGAAGCTGATGTAGATATTGAGAATGAAGAGTTGCCGTTTGATTAAAATTGGAGGTGTTAAAATGGTTGAGATTTCGAAGTCGGATTGGAAGTTATTCAGGGAGAAAGTTCCTGAATGGCAGGAGGATTATATGAAACGATTGACCAAGGAATATATTGATTTACTCTGTGCCCCTGGAAATCCGTCTGATCATTTCTGGGAACTAGAAAAGAGAATTAAAGAGGATAAGAAACATCCGGGGGTAATAATTGAGATGAAAAAGTCGAATGCAATCTGGAATATTGCAAGGTTTGTCACGGATGAAGTCATAACAATTGACGAGATTCAAGGATTCAGTGAGGAGCTGATTGATACTGTGAAACTAATACTGAGGAGGTAGGCTATATTATGGGGATGTCTGTAAGAGAAGCATTAAAAGAGTTTGACAAGGAGTCACTGATAGATTTGGTGATTGAATACGGGGACAATGGGTATTACCCACTTGATATATTTTTACTTAAGTCAAAATTTTCATACTCGTCAGAGGAATTAGAAACGATGTGGAATCGTATTTATAGTGAGGCTGTTGAAATGGATAAGAGAAATGATGAACGATGTGCAGACTTGCTACGAGATGGTGCCGAGATGTATTTTGAACATTTAAAGCAAATTGTTGATACAGAACTCAGACATGAAATGTGTCAGGCACTTATAGAGGATTTGAATCGAGCATCAGTAGAAGATGGAATTGGAATGAAAAATGATTCTGAATGGGTTTATGCAGAAATAGGTGAAATGATTGAGAAATATGATAGTGCTTTATGATGAGTTAAGATTTCTTAGTCGATAAAGGGGAGAGTATTTGCAATGATACCCGTGGATTTCCTGATAATATTTGAAGAATGAAAGATGGTAGCGTCATAAGTAGCAATTGAATGAGTTTTAGTCTGTTAAGAGGGTTACAAAAAACAAGTCACTGGGAGAAATATATGCAATACTTGATGGGGCACTCAGAGATTAGTGTTACCCTGAATGTATATACCCATCTAGGATTTGATGATGCCAAGGAAGAAATCGAATGAATATTTGCAGCAAATCAGTAAAACTCCTATACCATTTCCGTCAATTTTGGGATTTTAACCGATCAAGCAAGTCCCATCTTTAAGTGCAAAGAGTACTAAGTATTGGGGTGGGACTTGCTTGTGTCAGGAGGGAGAAAGTCCCTACTGACATGCTGCTTTTAGCAGCTAATCGGTTATGAGCAAGTAGCAAAGCGGATTGCATATACCAACAATGATAAAAGTTTTATTCATCTGCCACGGCACTATATTCTCCGAAGTCTGCAAAGTAAGTAAATACAAGGGGTGTAGATACAAGTGGGGAGAATATGGATTTAGATAAGGAGGAACATGTCTTGGTTACTGAAATAATAAAAGAGTTGAGAGAAGGATTTGAAACAGCATACATAAATGGTTCGTTAGCCTCTAATCTTGAGTATAAGCCGAGTTTTGTGTCCAATAATCCAGGTGAAGGAAAGAAGGTAATTTCTTCTATTGAGGAAGAACTTTTAAGATGCGAGAAGTTTCAAATCAGTGTTGCCTTTATTACGATGGGGGGAATCACACCACTTCTTCAGACATTAAAGGGACTGGAAAACAAAGGGATTTATGGAGAAATTCTTACAACGAATTATTTGGATTTTAGTGAGCCAAGAGCATTAGCTAAGCTAAATGAACTTAGCAATATAACCTTGAGAATGTATGACGTGGAAGCTGCAGATAATGGATTTCATACAAAAGGATATATCTTCAAGAAGGAAGAAGTTTATAGTATTATTTTGGGAAGCTCCAATATGACAAGCGCTGCTCTTACAAGCAATATCGAATGGAACACTAAGATTATTTCCACTGATCAGGGGGAAGTGGCGTGTGAGATTGTTAAGGAATTCAATGAACTTTGGAATTCTGATTATGCGCTAGACTTCGATAAGTTTTTTGAGATTTATAAAGCTCGTTACGAGATTATAAAACATCAGCGAGATGAAGCAAAGAAGGATGCATTACCTTCTTTTGAAAAATACACATTAAAGCCTAACTCTATGCAGGAAGAGTTCGTAGTGAATCTTCAAAAAATCATAGAGAGGGGCGAAGAAAGAGCTCTATTAATATCAGCGACCGGGGAACGGGTTATAATTGTGACAGGTCGAAAAAGTCCAGTAAAATCAAGGACTTGGGCGGCTTAGTCCTAATCCGTTTTCGTATAAAAAGTATTTTATACGCCGTATGCAGTGTTATGTGAGTAAAAAGTGAATAGGTATTTAAATCTGGATAGGACTAGATTGAGATGGATCAAAATCAGAAGAAACTCTGAAAGAAATCTATAGCGATATAGTTCTATTTTTTGTACCCAAAATCCGGATGGCTACCGGGTAGGTTACCGTAAGAGAGGAGATGAAGTTCATGATTTTAAGAACGATAGGTAAAGGTGTTCTGGCTATATTTAAGGCGATTGCCTGGCTGCTTCTAGTAACATTCAATCTTTTACTTGGAGCATTGAGATTGTTTCTAATTCTTTTTGCTCTGGTAGCAAGAATCGTTCTGGCATTTGTAAGAATAGCAACACCATAAGAACATGACTGTCAGGTGTGGACAGTTTAGATATTTCATTGTTTCAGATGGAACATGGGAAAGGAGGATTTTCCTGCCATGCAGGACATTTAAGAGCAGTAACTCTTCGCAAGCCAGTGTTAAGGCATGAAATGATAATTATTATTATAAGCACCAAAGGTGCAGGAAGGACAACTATATGGAAAAGAATTTATGGAACAAGGAAGAACAGACATTATTTGAAAGAGAAGGAATTGCGTATGAGATGAGAGGGGATTTTGCTTATCCGATCTTAGGGAAATCAGACACAGCTACCATTGTGAATATTGGAAAGTATGGACGTAAGTGGATGATGTTACTTTGGGAAATTGACCGTCATGCCTACCACAAATATCTGTTAAGCGGGGAACTTACGGTCAGAGCGATGGAATTTAATGAACAGGCTGTAGAGATGGAAGATGAGATGGTCAGACAGTATGTGAATCACTTTCCATATACAGATAGAAATTCATCGGTGGAGATATTAAGGGCAAATTATCAGGCAACATTTTTTGCAGATGAAGTAATTACTAACGATGCCAGAGTAGCAATTGAATATGAAAAACAGTGCCGCTTTGATGAAAAACTGGCAGCAGCTGAAAGACAGTAGAAGGGAAGGCGATTATATGTATTTAAAGGATAAGAATGTATTAGTAGCAGCAATAGATCATGGTTTTTGTACCTGTAAAACTCCTCATGTGGTATTTGAAAATGGAATTCAGGCGTTTGGAGTTGCTCCGGCATTTACAGAGAAAACCATGCGTTACAAAGGTAATTATTACAAAGTGGGAGAAGGCAGACTTCCCATGAAAAACGTTAAAACTGAAGATGAAGATTATTTTCTTCTGACACTTGCGGGGATTGCCTATGAGATGGATTGTTATGGACTCCGTTATGCGGATGTGGTAGTGGCAGCAGGTCTGCCATTTGCCAGATTCGGAGCAGAAAAGCAGCCATTTGCAGATTATCTGAAACGTGGTCGGGAGAATTTTGAATTCAATGGGAAACGCTACCACGTAAATATTGTGGATGTGATGTTATTTCCACAGTGCTATGCAGCAGTTGCAGATCGATTAGGCAATATGAAGGCAGATCAGCTTATTGTAGATATTGGTTCCAAGACAATTGATGTGATTCATACAAGAAATCATGTACCAGTTGAACGAGATAGTTTCAGTTTACCAGAGGCATTAATTTCCTGTACCAGAAGAGTGGAAAAGGCAATTTACAGTCAGCTGAACCGTAAGGTAAGCGAAGCTAATATTCAGGAAGCGATGATGACGGGGACAAGCAGTCTGGGAGAAGAATACACAAAAGTTATGCAGGAGCAGATTCGTACTTTTGCAGAGGAACTGGAAGCGCAGCTGAAAGAAAATGGATTTGATCCAGAGCTTACGCCAATCATCTACGCAGGCGGTGGAGCGGTTGTGATGAAACTCTTTGGAAATATAAGAGGTTCGCACATCTGCTATCTGGAGGATGTCAAAGCCAATGCCATTGGTTATGAATATTTTGCAGTGAAGAAGTTACAGAAGCAGGTGATTTCCTGATGGCAAAAGATTCCTTTAAATCAGTCAGTTTCAGACTAAATCTGGAAAAACAGGATGAAAGAGAAATTTACGAGTATCTGGAAAGTATCGATCAGGGAAATCAGAAACAGGAGCTAGGAGACAAGAGCAAATTTCTAAAGATGTTGGTGAAAGAATGGATTGCTGATGAAGTGGCAAGGGAAGCTACGGAAACCAAACATCATGAGGAAGAAATCTTTCAAAAAACATTACTGAAGAATCTGAGCCACGAAGTGGAAAAGGGAAATGAGAGCCTTGTCAAAGCACTACCTGAACTGATTCGAGCTGTAGTGAAAGAGGTTCTTGCAGATGGAGCGATTACGGTCGCTCCAAAATCCACTGATGAAATCGTAGCTTTTCAGAAGGAGATGGTTGAAGTCGGTGCTGCTGGAGTTCTTCCAGAAAGCGGAGCCGAGATCCCAGATGATGCTTTTGATTTTATTGATAATCTGTAGTGCAGATTGTAATAAATGCGAAGAGAAATGTAGTACAGATTGCATTACAAAAATATTTTGTAGTGCAGGATGTATTACATGAAATTCGAGGTATAGATATGAATATGGGTGCAGGAACTCCTGCCAAGAAGCCAAAATTTTTTTGGCTGGGAAAAGTCCGACTTTTCCCGCATCTTGCAATACCAGTAGGAAATTTACAGAGACATTTTTAAGCATTGCTCCGCAGGAATGTGAGGGCAGAAAGGAGAAAAAAACAATGAGGCAGATAGGAAAAAACAGGTCACAGAGAATGAATTTTGATGGAGGATTTGCCTATGGTAAATGGAAGAAGAAAGTATAAATCAGATATCAAGTACCACAAGATATCTGTGAAATTATCAGATAAAGACTTTGAAAAGTTGGAGGAGGATGCCAAAGCTGCCGGAGTAGACCGTAGCAAATATCTTCGTGCTCTGGTTCAGGGAGCAGGCAAGGTTGATATGAAGTTTCCACTGGACCGGGCAAATCTAGTGAGACAGATCACAGGGGTTGCAACAAACGTGAATCAGTTGGTCAAGGTAGCAAATGGTCGTGGAGATATTTATTTTAGTGAAATCTATAAATGTACCATGCTTTTGGAAGAAATAAAGAAGCTGATGAAGGAGGTGCTTGAAAATTGGCGATTACGAAAATCATAAATATCAATGAAGTGAAAGACCGTAATCCCGCAAGACATCTGGAAACTGCTTTGGAATATATTCAGAATGGAGACAAGACAGAGGAGAAGATT
>JAEYSV010000050.1 GCA_023434365.1 Bacillota bacterium
ACGAGGTTTTATCTTCCATTGCTTTTTTCATTACAGCTCTAACATAAATCTCTGCTATGTTTTTTAAGATCTGTTCTACTTCCTCTGCTGTTTTCACACAACAATCGTCTTTAATTGTTATTTCTGCATTTCCATCTTGATATTTTGCTTCTGCCATATCTTTTGCCTCCAGTCCATCAATGCATGTCCTTTGCTAAATGGAATTAGTTTTGGCAGATTAATCAAAATTATTACCAACCTTATATTTGTCTTAACTTCTCTAACATCTCTTCTAAGCTGATACCTAAGTAGTTAGCCAACTTATCTGGTACAACATGATAGGTAGTTCTCGCTGCACTGGTGTGAATGGCCGAACCAATGTCAAGTTCTTGGTATTCGATTCCTTTTCTAATTGTTAATGCAGACATACCAGTTAAATAAGCCGCTTGTTTGATAGTTACTCGATTCATATGTACCTCCACGAAAACGTGATAATTAATCACATTTTTCTGCAAAAAAAATTTTAATCTTTGTGTCATCATCATTAAGTTCCAGAACTTCACACAGAGCGTTAATTTCCGTCACGGTAAATTCAGACTTTCCATCTAACTTTTTTCGCAATCCCTGATACGTTATCCCTATTTTTCGAGCGACTTCCTTGTATTTCTGGCCACTCATGATAATATAATACTCTAACAGTTTTAAATCGATCACATATCATACCTCCTTTTGACTTATTACGTGATTATTTATCACACATTAAGATTATCATAAACGTGATTATTCGTCAACAATTAATTACAAATTATTTTTTTTGTTTACTTATATACTTTTTTGTTTATTTTTTCGACCTTTAACTATATAATAAGCTTGTGGAGGTTTTTAGTATGAATATAAACGAGCGAATTAAAATCAAAAGAAAAGAGCTAAATATGTCGCAAGATGAGTTAGCAAAAAAACTAGGTTATAGTGATCGTTCGACAATCGCTAAAATTGAGAGCGGTGTTAATGAAATGACCTATAAAAGATTACTAGAATATGCTAAAGCTCTCAGTACTACTCCCGAGTATTTAATAGGCTGGATAGACGAGCATGGTACCTCAAAGCTTGAGCAGTTGCTAGGTAAGATATCAAATGACGAAAAGAAAATCGACGTTGAATTTCTTGAAATTTACGTACAGTTAACAGATAAGCAAAAAGAATTATTAAAGCAAACAGCTATGCAATTTCTAGAAAAAGAGTAGGGGATAACCGCCCTACTCTTTTGGTTTAAATATTGTTATTAGAAACGAATAAGCCTTGTATAACTTTTTGCCTGATAGATGTTCGATAATCATGTGTGCTATTTTCTTATAATCATCATCCATAAGTGGTCCCCCTTATAATTTAAACCGAACGTATGTTCTTATTATACAGTTAACGCTTATACATTACAAGAATATTTTAGCACATTTTCATAATATAGTTGTTATTTATTTAACATTTGTCCGATATGTCGGACATAATAAATAATTCGCTTGGATCTACCTCTAATGATTTAGCTATCAGGCATAATGTATACACACTTGGGTGTCTTTTGTTATTTTCTATATCATTAAGTTGACTTTTACTTACTCCTGACAAAAAACTAAGTTCTCTTAATGAAATTTCTTTATTATTTCTATGCTCATATATTCTATATTTAACAAGCATTTGCATCACCTCAGCGTAATTATTTACATCGTGATGAATAATATACATAAAACGTGATAATAAATCACGTAAAGGAGTTGATATTATGGCTATGAAAATGCCTAACGGATATGGTAGTGTGGTTAACCTTGGTAAAGGTAGAAGAAAACCTTACGCGATCAGAATTACTACCGGAACAAAGAAAAATGATAAAGGTGGTTACGTCCAAACTTATAAGTACCTTGAATATTTTGCAACACAAAAGGAAGCACTTATTTATCTTGCAAACTACAATGAAGGAACAAAAGTGAAAGAACATATTTCACTTACCTCTCAGCCAACATTTTCAGAGGTATATAATAGATGGATAGCATATAAAAATGCACGTATTAATCCTATTGGATCATCTACACTAAGGAACTATAACCTGGCTTATAATTGGTATTCAGAACTTCACAACAGAAAATTTGCTACCTTGAAAACAAAAGACATTCAAGATGTCATTGATAAGTACACATCAAAATCACAATCCACAGTAATGACAATGAGAACTGTATTAAACCAGATGTACGCTTATGCCATTAAACATAATTACGTTGAAAAAAACTACTCGGATTATGTAGATTATGAGTATACTAAAGGTGAATCTGTTCTTCATAAGTCCTTTACAGAAGATGAAATAAAGTTGTTATGGGATAATGTTAAAATGACATATGTAGATTACGTCTTAATGATGATTTATACCGGTTTACGCCCTAGCGAGTTTGTATCAATTGAAAACAAGAATGTACATCTGAAAGAGCGTTATTTTAGAGCAGGCATGAAAACAGAGGCCGGTACTAACCGAATCATTCCAATAAGCATAAAGGTGTTACCATTCTTTGAGAAGTATTATTCAAGCAGAAATAAGTATCTAATTACTAATCCAGATAATAAAAAGTATAGTTATGGTGTATTTAATAATAGCGTCTGGAGAGATGTTATCAAACGTCTAAATATGAACCATACACCCCACGATACTAGGCATACCTTCGCAACACTAATGGATAGAGCAGGTGCAAATACAGTATGCACTAAATTAATTATTGGACACGCTATATCAGATCTAACTAAAGGCACGTATACTCATAAATCTTTGGATGATTTGATTAATTCTATAGACTTACTATAGAATGTATATTACCTGTATATTACTTGTATATTACTTTTAAATTTCAAGGCCTACTACCATTTATTATAGAAATTAAAAACCCTTGAAAATCAAGGATTCTCAAGGGTGATTATTTTCTTAAGCCAATTTAGATTTTGCTACTTCTGCTAATGCAGTGAAGCCAGCTGGATCATTGATAGCCATTTCGGATAACATTTTTCTGTTTACTTCTACTTCAGCTAATTTAAGACCATACATTAATTTGCTGTAAGAAAGTCCGTTCATTCTAGCTGCAGCGTTGATACGAGCAATCCATAATTGTCTGAACTGTCTTTTTCTTTCTTTTCTACCTGCAAATGATGAAGCTAATGCTCTCATTACAGATTGTTTTGCTACTCTATATTGTTTAGATCTAGCTCCTCTGTAACCTTTAGCTAGCTTTAATACTCTTTTATGTCTTTTTTTAGCGTTCATTCCGCCTTTAATTCTTGCCATTCTATTTCCCTCCTTGCTTCAATTATCCTATAAATAAGGTAAGATTTTCTTCATGTTCTTTACGTTAGTCGCATCAACAGTTGTAGATTTTCTAAGATTTCTTTTTCTTTTTGCAGATTTCTTAGTTAAGATATGGCTTTTGTAAGCCTTCATTCTCTTTAATTTACCTGTACCTGTTTTTTTGAAACGCTTAGCAGCTGCTTTGCTTGTTTTAATTTTTGGCATGATTTTTCCTCCTTGACCATAATATAATCAATATTTTATTGCAGGCATTATTTATATAATTTCGCAAAAACTCTCTGTTAAGATAAGCATTAGCTTGTCCATGAGACGTCAACCAAGGTTGACTAAGACCATTTGCAAAATGCCGTCATGGTAGATTAACTCATTAACGATTATTTCTTTTCAGTTAAAACCATAATCATACTTCTTCCTTCTACTTTGGCAGGCTTTTCTACTGTACAGATATCCTCTACCTTTTTGAAGAACTCATCAAGTATCTTTTTGCTGGTTCCCATATGAGCCATCTCACGTCCACGGAATCGAAGAACAACTTTTACCTTATCACCTTTGGAAAGGAACTTACGAGCATTGTTAGCCTTCGTGTTCAGATCGTTCTCATCAATATTTGGTGATAAACGAATTTCTTTCACTTCGGTCACTTTCTGCTTTTTCTTTGCTTCCTTATCACGTCTTGCCATTTCATATTTGAATTTACCATAATCGATAATTTTACAAACTGGCGGTTTTGCGGTTGGGCTAATCTTTACCAAATCAAGATTGGCTTCTTTCGCAAGTTTCATGGCGTCTTTGGCTGGCATAATTCCTAACTGCTCTCCGTCTTCACCAACTAAACGGATCTCTCTGTCTCTGATTTGCTCATTAATCATTAAATCGCTAATAGTACTGCACCTCCATATGGGTATTTGTTCAATAAAAAAAGTGGATAGCAAAGACTATCCACGTTCAAGTTATCTATCATACGAATCATACTTCATTCGTTATACATCTTGAATATAAACCCGAGTCACTGAATGAACTACGTTCTAATGTGCTAAGGTGAGAGTGGATACTCTGCTTCATTGTTTCTGTGAATTCGCTCACAGCAGTTACATCATAACACGACAAAAAATAATTGTCAATATTAAAATATGCAGATACTCATTGTAAAATTCATGAAATTAGTAAATTTATTAAAAAATATCGACTTTTCTTACTCTTGTCCTTCTAATTTAACAGCATACGGTCATTAGCAAACTCTTCTCCACTGCTTAATTCAAATTTCTTAAGCAGATCTTCCACCTTGAGACTCTTTTTCTCCTCGCCTTCCACATCATAGATAATCCGGCCATTATGCATCATGATTAATCGATTACCATAATTAATCGCATCCTTCATATTATGAGTGACCATTAACGCTGTCAAATGATTCTTATCAACAATCTCTGCAGTGAGCTCTAATACCTTCTTTGCTGTTTTTGGATCAAGAGCCGCTGTGTGCTCATCAAGTAAAAGTAATTTTGGTTTTTGTAACGTCGCCATTAATAAAGTAAGTGCCTGTCTTTGCCCTCCGGATAACAATCCAACTTTGGAAGACATTCTGTTCTCGAGCCCAAGATTTAAGGTTTTTAGAGTTTCCCGATATAGCTTCTTTTCATCATGCCGTATTCCCCATCCAAGTCCTCTTCTTTTTCCGCGACGATAGGCTAACGCTAAGTTTTCCTGAATCTCCATATCCGCAGCGGTTCCCATCATTGGATCTTGAAACACGCGACCAAGTAGCTTAGCTCTCTCAAACTCAGGGCTTCTTGATATATCAACATGATCTAGTAATATTGTCCCTGCATCAATCGGATATACACCCGCAATCATATTAAGCATTGTGGACTTCCCTGCACCATTTCCACCAATCACTGTGACAAAATCCCCTTCTTTTAATTCAAGATTAAGATTCTCTAACGCCACTTTTTCGTTAATCGTACCTCTGTTGAACGTTTTATATACATTACTTAATTTGATCATCTACGCTTCCTCCTTATTCTTATTTAAAAAGTCCGCGTGAAACTGCTCGGCGCTAATATAAGCACGCTTTTGTTTATACTTTCCTAACAAAGTCGGAATTGCCAAAGCAAGAGCCACAATGATAGCAGAGAATAGTTTTAAGTCACTGCTGTTAAATCCTAACTGTAATACAAGAGCAATAACGATTCGGTATATCATTGACCCTATCACAATTGACATCAAACGATATGCAAAAGAGAATCGTTTTCCAAAAATCACTTCGCCAATTACAATAGAAGCAAGCCCAATTACAATTGCCCCAGTACCACTTCCGACGTCTCCAAAACCTTGACTCTGCGCTACCATTGCACCAGATAAAGCAACCAACGCATTACTTAACATCAATCCAAATATTTTAGTCCGATTCGTGTTTGCTCCCAGAGAGCGTACCATTCTTTCATTACTACCGGTTGCACGAATTGCACATCCGATTTCGGTACCAAAGAACCAATAAAGCACTATAATAATTATGATGGCAACCAGGACTCCTACGACAAGAGAAGTCATAGCCGAATTCAAACCTAAGAATCCAAAGTAATCGTAAATCCTGTCTACGTTCAATAACGGGGTATTCGATCTTCCCATGATTCTCATATTAATAGAATATAGTGCAATCTGTGTTAAAATACCTGCTAAAATAGCTGGTATTTCAAACACCGTATGTAAAAGCCCAGTAACAAATCCGGCCAATGCACCAGTGATAATAGAGATTAATATCGCTAAAATCGGATTTACCCCCGCTACAATAAGCGTCGCACATACACAAGAACCTAACGAAAAACTACCATCTACCGTTAAATCTGCTATGTCTAACACGCGAAAAGTAATATAAACCCCAAGTGCCATAATTCCCCACAATACACCTTGGGATATTGCATCCGGTAAGCTATTTAAAAAGTTCATCAAGTTAAATGCCAGTAGCATATTGGTTCCTCCTCTATCTGCTTTGCTATTTTCTACAAAAGTCAGAAAACTCGTGTGATAGGAAAAGTACTGTTATCCATACCACACGGGTTTTATCTTGTTATTTATTCAGTTCTATTAAGTAATTCCACGAAATCTTATATTGAAGTGCCCCTCAGCTATATCATTATTTTGCAACTTTATCGAGTAACTCTTGAGGAATCGTGATTCCTAACTGTGTTGCTGTTTCAGTATTAATCTTAAGCTCACATTCTTCTGCACTCAGATAACCGATTGGCATATCAGTCGTAGTCGCTTTTCCTTCTAGTATATCAACCGCTTGCTTTGCTGTCATTTTACCCAAGTTGTAATAATTAATTCCATAGGTAGCCAGACCACCATTTTCCACCATACCAGCTTCCCCTACGATACATGGAAGATTATTTTCATTTGCAACCATCGTAACAGTTGTCATTGCTTTTGCAAGCATATTATCTGTTGGAATATAGATTGCATCTACTTTACCAACTAAGGATTGTACAACAGATTGTACTTCATTTGTATTTGAAACAGTTGCTTCTTCCCATTCTAAACCAGCCGCTTCTGCTTCTGTTTTTGCAATGCCTGCCTGGAATATTGAATTATCCTCAGCGGAGCAATATAGAATTGCAATTTTCTTTGCATCAGGCAGAATCTGAGTTAATAATTCAATCTGCTCTTTTACTGGAGTCAAGTCTGAAGTTCCACTGATATTACCACCAGGAGCTTCATTGGATTTTACCAACCCAGAGGAAGCCGGATCCGTTACTGCAGTTACTAACACTGGAATGTCCTTAGTTTTTGCTGCAACTGCTTGTGCGGCAGGTGTAGCGATTGCTAGAATCATATCACTTTTATCATTTACCAGTTTGGAAGCAATTGTCTCACAATTAGACTGTTCCCCCTGTGCATTTTGCAAATCAATTTTTATGTTTTTACCATCTTCATAACCAGCTTCTTTTAAACCATCTACAAAACCTTGATAAGACTGGTCAAGCGCATTATGTTCTACTAACTGGATAACTCCAATTTTTTTCAAAGCTCCACTGGCATCAGCCGGAGCGTCCTTACCACCTTCGTTTTTATTCCCACAGGCAGTAAACATTGCCATTGTTAAACATAGTACAAGTAAAATGGAAAATGTTCGTTTTGTTTTCATCATTACTCATTACCTTCCTTCATTATGTAGTCCTCTTACATTGTAAGCATTTAGCAATTTAATGCGTTAAAGCGTTGATTTATTACATTATACTTACTGTCTTCAAAAATGTCAATACCAAAAAACCGGTTTAGCGGTATAAAACTGTTTATATCACAGTTACGTTATACCGCCGAAACCGGCTTTTTATATTTTACTTACATTTATATAGTTAAATTGCTTTATATAACTGTTTTGTTTTTTATAATTACTTTTCTTCAACTACTTCAATCTTTCTAATTTCCTTAGTACGGATCTCTTTACAAATCTCATCCACAAACTGTTCCAAAGGTTTCTGTCCTTCATCTCCTAAGTAACGGCTTCTTACAGACACTACGCCTTCCTCTTCTTCCTTCTGTCCTACAACCAACATATATGGAAGTCTGTCAAGGCGAGCTTCACGAATCTTATATCCAATCTTTTCTGCTCTTTCATCAACCTTAACTCGAACGCCATTGCCTCGTAATTCTTCTGCTACTTTATTCGCATATTCATGGTATTTTTCAGAAATTGGAAGCACACGTACCTGTTCCGGACATAACCAAGTTGGGAATAAACCAGCATATTTTTCAATTAACCACGCAAGCGTTCTTTCGTAACAACCAACAGATGTTCTGTGGATAATATAAGGACGTTTCTTATCCCCATTTTCATCAATATAATACATATCAAACTGTTCAGCTATCGCACAGTCTAACTGAATTGTAATCATCGTATCTTCTTTTCCATAAACATTTTTAGCCTGAATATCTACTTTAGGTCCGTAGAATGCAGCCTCACCGTCTGCTTCTGTAAAAGGTACCCCTGCTTCTTTTAGAATATCACGAATTTTTCCTTGTGTAGAATTCCAGTATTCATCGTCTCCGAGGTATTTTTCGCGATTTTCTGGATCCCATTTGGACAAACGGTATGTTACATCCTCTTCTAAACCAAGTGTTTTTAAGCAGTATCTTGCAAGTTCCAGTGCATTACGGAACTCTTCGTTCACCTGACTAGGAGTAACAACAAGATGACCCTCGCTAATTGTAAACTGTCTTACACGAGTTAATCCATGCATCTCACCAGATTCTTCATTTCTAAATAAAGTAGAAGTTTCACCATAACGGATCGGAAGATCACGATAACTCTTCTGGCTATTTTTATAAATATAATATTGGAATGGGCAAGTCATTGGACGAAGCGCAAATACTTCCTTATCCTTTTCTTCATCACCTAGTACAAACATTCCATCTTTGTAATGATCCCAGTGTCCCGAGATTTTATAGAGATCACTCTTAGCCATCAAAGGAGTTTTGGTACGAACGTAACCTCTTCTCTCTTCTTCATCTTCAATCCATCTTTGTAAAGTCTGCACCATTGTAACGCCCTTTGGCATAATCAATGGAAGTCCCTGTCCCACTACATCAACAGTAGTAAAGAGTTCCATTTCACGGCCTAATTTGTTATGGTCACGTTTTTTGATATCTTCAAGATGAGCAAGGTATTCCTCAAGTTCTGGCTTTTTGGTAAATGCTGTTCCATACACACGAGTCAACATCTTATTCTTTTCGCTGCCTCTCCAGTAAGCTCCGGAGGAATTGATTAATTTGATTGCTTTTAATGCTTTTGTACTCATAAGATGAGGACCTGCACAAAGATCAACAAAATCACCCTGACGATAAAAACTGATTACTTCGCCTTCAGGTAGATCTTCAATTAATTCTACTTTATAGTCCTCGCCTTTTTCTTTCATTAAAGCAATTGCTTCTTCTCTAGTCAGGGTAAAGTATTCTAAGGAGTCACCCTCCTTAATGATTTTCTTAATCTCTGCTTCTATTTTATCAAGAGCCGCACGATCAAGTGGCTGACAATCAAAATCATAGTAAAAGCCTGTATCAATCGCAGGACCGATAGCTAATTTTGCTTCTGGATACAATCTCTTGACTGCCTGTGCTAATACATGAGAAGCAGTGTGACGATATGCCTTCTTTCCTGCATCATCATTAAATGTTAAGATATTAATTGTACAATCAGAATCCACAACGGTACGAAGGTCTACCACCTTACCATCTACTTCTCCTGCACATGCCATTCTGGCTAATCCTTCACTAATATCTGCTGCAATATCGTATACAGACATTGCCTGTGAATACTCTTTAAAAGAGCCATCCTTTAAACTAATTTTCATACATTTTACTCCTTTCAGTTATTGCACACGATAGAGTTTCGCTTACGAAACTCTTCGCCTGCGGCGTGTCGCTTAAGTGACATTTTTCATTTTCGCCGCAGTGCGATCCTCGCGGAGCGTTTTTTTTGATACAGGAAATTTGCAATTTCCTGTATCAAAAAAAGCCCGTCTCTTTCAACTATCGTTGAAAGGGACGAGCATATCTCTCGCGGTTCCACCCTCATTGGTTATAAAACCCACTTCATTAAGACGATAACGGAATCACCGGGCTAGATTAAAGCCACTCCGAGTTAGTTTTCAAATGGTTCCTATGCAAGACACTTTCAGCAATGACCAAGTCATGTGTCTCTCTCTGAACAATTTCCCATTTTACTCTTCTCATCAACATGTTAAAAATATGATATTATCGCTATTATATCACTTGGTAATCGTTTGTCAAGGCATCAGAATTAATTATACTTCATCACAACTTGAAGTACTTCCTCAAAATTCTCCTGTCGCATATTACGAACCTTTACATTCGCAACCCTCAACGGACCTAAGAACCCCAAACGAATGGAAGCATACCCTTTTTTCCGCTTCCATGGACCGCCAACCGCTGCCATAGATTCTATGCCGGTCAACTTAATAAAGTAGAATTTTCTTACAAAAACCCCATTACGGATTGATATCATCTCATTTCCTGACCGTATCCCTGCATTATTATATTCCATTATAATTGTGACAAAGACCAGAGCTAAGAATAATATACTTCCGGCAACGTATCCCTTTGGAATATCATATACCAATACACCAGCCGTTGTTACAACTAATATGAGAATTCCCAATAACATACGAAAGCTATAACAAAAATATCGAAAAGCCTCTGGTTTAGCTATATGGTACTCTCTTGCAAATGATATTCCAGGAAATAATTTGCCAAGAAGAGAATCCACTTCGCTCATTTTTACAATGGGATATAGCATACTCTTTTCCTGCTGTCCATTCGAATCCGTATCTCCATATCCAATAATGAATACATCCAGGCTACAATAGCCAAAAATACGCATCAAAATCGGCTGTTTAATAATAATGCCACTTATTTTTTCTTTTTTTAAAGTATAGCTACGTTTTGTAAATAATCCAAAAGAAATATAAAAAGCATCCTGCGTATTCGTAACCGTATAGTTATAGTATTTTAAAAAGCTACTTAGTGATGCAAATATCGTACTTGCCAGGTAATACACGATAAAAACTACCGTAACTAATAGCACAATACTTCCTACTGTCGTAAATCGTGAAAAGAAATCCGTAATCGCCTTTTCATTGTCCCCATGTTCTACAATTGGTTCTATGATAATGAGACCCATAGGTAGTAATAATGCCAGATACAAAAGCTTTGACTGAAACACACCTAGTAAGAAAATGATTAGCGAATCTGCTTTTATAACATTACCTTCTAACGATGGAAGCTCCTTAGGCATTACTTGCTCTTCACTTACCATGGTATCAATATGGCTACCATGTCTATGATCAATCATTTGCTTAAATTCCACCGCTAGGTCATGCTTTAATACTAACTTCACTTCTGACTTTCTTGCGTTATCGTTACTCTGACTCGCATTATCTATTGCTATTTTATAGACATGGAACAATTGAAATAATAAGCTTTGTGACAAATCAACCGTTGTTACTGCACCCAAAGGAATTTCTACTACCTTCTTTACAAAACACCCAGATGCTACTTTAATATTATTATTATCTACCGAGTATCTGGTAAAAATGTAGTTCCATAAGGCAACTATCGGCCTTGCCACGGCGAATACAACGAATTCACCAAATTCAGAGGCAAAGTCAGAGCCTCCAAATATAAGCAATAGAATAAATACCATAAGTAAACCAAAATCTCTTAGAAAATGCTCAAAGATAATGAGTGGGTTTCCTCTTTTCGGTCCAAATTGCATTTATACCGCCCCCGTTTCCTGTACTGCTTTTAAACGGGTTAGCAGTTTATTCTTCAAACTCTCTGAGATAGCAGCTGCTAATTCTTCGTTTAATCCTTCAATCTCATGCTTTCCGCTGGCAACTGAGATTTCCACCTTAGCCAAATGATAATGTCTGTATAATGGTCCTTGCGTCATTGTGATATGTTGAATTCTTGCAATTGGTATAATCTTTGTTCGAACATAGAATATTCCATGACGAATTAATACCTTATCTTCCGTAATCTGATATCTCCATTGCCGATATTCAATAGCTGGGTAAACGATAACCCCAACTAAAGTATAAAGACAGATCATCCCCGCACTCATATAAAAAATGATATAATTATCACTACTTGTCTCTCGCATCGCTATCATCACTCCTGTCATGATAGCAACTAGCGTAAAAAAAACAAGGATTCTCTGTAAAACCCAGACACGGATAATCTTCCGGTCTAACTGCTGATAACTCTCCATTGTACTCATATTAATCCTCCCTATTATTCCTTTCTCGCCTTATATAGCATTAAACTAGTACTATCTTCTCCATTACATAATCATCCATCACAAAACCATTTCCAATATCAGCTACCTGTTCCCTAACCGTGACAAAACCCATTTTCTTATAAACAGCAATAGATTTATCGTTATTCCGGTTGCAAGTAAGATAAATTGCCGCTAAGTGATGTCTGATACAGTAATCTACCAAAAACTCAAGTGCCTGCCTTGCCAGTCCCCTTCCACGATACTCTTTTTGCAGATAGAGTTTTGATAAAAACAGTTTTTCTTCTTCTGGATGAATCCCCATATAACCAATATAGGTATCCTCTAATCTGAATAGATAATATTCATAACCATCTTCAATCTGCTTTGTAACTGCTTGTTTTGATTGAAACATCCCAACCATATAATCAATCTGTTGCTCTGAAATAATTGAAACGAAATGTTCATGCCAGATAAGCGAAGCAATATCAGTAAGAATCGCTACTTTTTCTTCTGTCTCCACCTTTATGATACCAAGCGAACAAGGTAAAGTGATAGGCACTTCTCTATTTTCCAACTCCACTTCCTCCTAAACTTTTTCAATAGAATAAAATATGTACAACTTTTGTAAATAATTCCATTCTATTATAATACATAGCAAAGGCCGTTGCAATCACTGCAACGGCCTAGATATTATTTAAGCTATTTTACTTAACTACAACATTTTTAATTCTAATCATTCATCTTCTTAAGCTTCCGCAAATACAGAACTGCTTTGCAATACGCGAGCATATACGTCCTCTACGCTTTTACCAAATTCTTCAGTACTATATGGTTTCATCATAGCCTCGCTGTTGCTTCCGTATGGTATCGATTCGTTACCATAAAGTACTTGATTTAAACTGTCCAAAAAGCCTTCTTTATTTTCAAAAGCATAACCGTTATAACCATTTATCAGAATATCCTTTAAACATGGATCCTTCTTAGCCACTACAGCAAGACCGGCCGCCATTGCCTCAAAATAGGTCAATCCTTGTGTTTCACTTTGTGAAGCACTAACAAAAACATCGCCAAGCTGATAATATATAGCAATTTCATCCCATGGCTGTTCTCCTGCAAAAATAACTGTACTTTGAAGCTTATATTCCTTCGTCACCTTTTTCAAATTATCAATATCTGGTCCAGCTCCAACTATCACAAAACGAAAGTCTGGATGTTTGGCAACAAATTCAGGCAGACTCTTTAATAGTTCGCCAATATTTTTTTCCGGAGAAACTCTTCCTAGATATACTGCAGTTTTATTCTCGGATGTAATACCATATCGATTACGAATCTCTGTAATTTGTTCTTTCGTAAAGTTATCTTTGTTAAATTTGGACAATTTAATTCCGGTGGGAATAATATTCATATTTTTCGACACACGGTATCCAGTTAAGAGCTCTTCCACTTTCTTAGTAGGTACAATGACTTCTTCTACCAGATTACAACAGTGTCTTGTATACGCTCTGGCAAAAGCCTTTGCCTGATTATTAAGAATTGCTATTGGAGCAAAATAATGCGTATAATCTTCATATATAGTATGGTACGTATGTACCATTGGGATATTCATATTTTTTGCAATACTACGTGCAAAGAGCCGTAAAGAAAACTCAGTATGTGTGTGTATAATATCAAGATTTAACTTCCGTATCATCGCTGCCAGTCTTCTTTGGTAAAACATACCGACACGTCGGTCTTTCATAAATACAAATGGCATGCTGTGAACACGAAAGACATTATATTCATATTCAGGGGCTCCCGGTGTCGTTGTAGTAATTACATATACGTTATGTCCACGTCGTTCCAGTTCCTGCTTTAATGTATAAACCGAATTCGCTACTCCATTGATTTCGGGATAATACGTATCTGTAAATAATCCAATGTTCATAATTTTCTTCCTTATACTATAATTATTTATCATTCTATCTCTTACTATAGAGGAATTCTAAAAATTTGTAAAGGGACTAATACTTAAGCTTTCTTTACGAATAATTTACAGACTGTTTGCCTACTTGAAATAAATTACTAGTTGTGATATACTTTGACAATCAAAGTATCTTGGTCTGAACAGGCCTTTGTAATTTTAATAGGAATAGTGAGGAAATATATATGATAATACAGCCAAAAGTTCGAGGATTTATTTGTGCAACTGCCCATCCGGCAGGATGCCGCCGTCATGTACAGGTGCAGATTGACTACATAAAGTCTCTCACCACTAGCGAAAATGGTCCAAAAAATGTACTGGTGATTGGAGCATCCACGGGGTATGGACTTGCTTCCCGTATTGCAGCTACTTATCTGTATGGTGCTAATACCCTCGGAATTATGTATGAAAAACCAGCTTCTGAGAAACGTACTGCAACTGCTGGCTGGTATAATACTGCAGCTTTTGAAGAAATAGCAACCACTGATGGTTATTATGCTAAATCCATTAATGGAGATGCCTTCTCAAAAGAAATAAAAGAGCAAACCATCGCTACTATTCGTGAAGAGATGAAACAAATAGATTTGGTAATCTATAGCCTTGCTGCACCTCGAAGAACAATGGAGGATGGGACGGTCTACTCCTCAGTATTAAAAACAACTTCTGATGTGTTTACGAATAAATCTTTAGACTTAAGAAATAACGTAATTACCGAAGCAAGTATCTCTCCTGCAACAAAGGAGGAGTTAGACGCAACGATCAAAGTAATGGGAGGCGAAGACTGGCAGGACTGGATGACAGCACTTGATGACGCTGGTGTTTTGGCTAACAATGCAACCACAATAGCCTACTCCTATATTGGTCCAAAACTAACTTATCCAGTATATTTTAATGGTACGATTGGTAATGCAAAAAAACATCTTTATCAGACAGCACAAGCAATGAATGAGCAATTTGCTGACAAAGGTTATAAGGCAATTATCAGTGTTAATAAAGCCTTGGTAACGCAGGCAAGTAGTGCAATTCCAATTGTTCCTCTGTACATGACAATGTTATATAAAGTCATGAAAGAAAAAGGAACTCATGAAAATTGCATTATGCAAATTGGACGTATGTTTACTGAAAAACTTGCAGGTGGCAAAATAATTGCTGATGAAGCAGGTTACATTCGTTTGGATGATTATGAATTAGAAGAATCAGTACAAAATGAAATCCTAACACTCTGGGATAAGGTGAGTACCGAAACCATTCATGAATTTACTGATTTAGATGGCTATTGGAAAGACTTTTATCAGATGTTCGGCTTTTGCTTTGATGGCATCGATTATGATGCCGATTATAACCCTGACACCGATATTCCTAGCATCGAAAAAGAATTGTAAAAGACATCAAAAAAGAATTGTAAAAGACATCGAGAAAGAACTGTAAAAGACATCGAGAAAGAACTGTAAAAAAAACGTGTGATTATATCAACAAAGACCTTGTCTTTGCTTGACAATAATAACACGCTTTTTTATTTGCTAAAACTATTATTTTAAGAACTTCAATGTATTAGTATCCTGTACCAGATTTATCGTATTATACAATACAAGAATATCCGTAATCCCTTCTGATTGAATTAACGCTTCGGTACTGTCATTATAATATCGATAGTCGATTAGAATTGTCTCCTCATAATGATTTGCTACAAATGGTGCAAAGGTATGCGCAAAAGAATCCTTAATAATTAACAGCTTCCTTCCTTTTATTCCCGTTTTGATAGAAACGTAAGCATTATTTCCTCCTAGAAATATCGAGTATTTATCTTTCTTCTTAAGCATATCATAATCAAAAAGTCCACTCATCTCTTTCTGCCGATTCAAGGTTACCTTATACTGCGGCTTTGCTTTCCACTGATAGAGACTGATAGAATCTGGAACAGTTTTTATATTAACTTTGGAATGCAATGTTCCATAGAATTCCTTTGTTACTTCCTCTACCTCAAAGTCCTCCTTCTGATATGCCGTTATCCCAACCTGTTTGGCCCAGGCCAGATAAGCATAATAAGCCCCTAAACTGGTCCAGTGATGATCCGTACGATAAAAAATATATTCCTCACTATGATTAAGTAAAGGATTCTTTACATCAATAAAATGGTCCAAACCAACTAATTCTTTCGTTCGGTCAAGAAGCTTCTGCTGATCGTATCCATTTGCATGAGCAGGAAGTTTATCCGTAAGGATTTCACTGGCTGTTGGCACAATCATTACCTGAATATTCTTGCTATCTTCATATTTCTTAACAAACTCCTGTAACCTTGCAAGATTGGTTTCTGCCTGCTTAGCATCCACATCCGTTTCTTTATGCTGTTGAATCAGATAATTATCTTTTCCAAAATAAACACCATTTACGTCTTTCTTCCAAAGAACTCTTTCTGTAATTACCTTTAGCCCAATCCACTCATCCCTCATAAAAAATTGGTCAGTAACGTACTTTTCATAGTTTGCAATAAATTCGCCATTTAGCAAGGTTTCTAATGAGAAATCAGGTCTTTTGGTAAGATAACGATTTTCATTTTCCGAAAATTCCGTATCTTTCTTTACTATTGAAATAATACTAATCCCCGCCATAATCCCAACAAATAACACGCAGATTGCAATATTATGTAGTTTTCTCACACTCTGATTCCAACCCAAATTATCCTTCTCCTTTGTAGGCATCTCGGTATTCTGAATTACTTCTTTTTCTTCGCTATCCATCTATATTATCCTCTCTTTTTATATCAAAGTATGTCAGTCTGAGCTAGCTCCCTCTCTTAATGGACTAAAATCTAAAATACAAAAACGGATTATAGGAGCTATTGACTAGATAAGCAAGCCCAATCATTATACCGCCTATGAGTAATGATAACTCCAATAAGACATATCCAAATGCAATAATATTTTTTCTTTGACAAACTACGTGTTGCAGCTTAGTTACGATTCTTTTTGGCCAATCTGTTACCGCTATTGTCAAGATCACAAGCATTGGAAGATAACTCGACAAGATATATAAGGTCTGCTCATTATATATACCACCGCCTGCTGCAAACATTGCCTTCAGATACGGAAGAATTTGATTGATATTCAACTCAAAAATGACCCAACTAATTAATACAATCACAATTGCATAGCTGTGTTGTAAAAATCCCGGCATTCTATCAAGAAACTTGAGTAAGAACTTTTTCTCAATTATTAATAGCACACCAAAATACGCTCCCCACAATATAAAGTTCCATTCAGCACCATGCCAAAAACCCGTCAACAACCATACAATAGCGATATTTCGAATCTGTTTGCCTGCACTGCACCGGTTTCCACCAAGTGGGATATAGACATAATCACGAAACCAGGTTCCTAGCGAGATATGCCATCTACGCCAAAATTCAGTAATATTTTTTGATAAATACGGATAATTAAAATTCTCCAAAAAATGAAATCCAAGCATTTTTCCAAGTCCAATTGCCATATCAGAGTAACCTGAAAAATCAAAATAAATCTGGAAAGCAAAAGCAAGAACGCCAATCCATGCAGTAACTGCAGGCAAACCATTTGGATCCATTACTTTTATCGAATCCCATAGCATACCAATATTATTGGCTAGTAATATTTTTTTCCCTAATCCAATTAATAAACGGATGACTCCCTCTGCAAACTGATTAACATCTTCTTTTCGCTCATCTAACTGTTTGGCAATTGTTTTAAATTGTACAATTGGACCAGCTATTAACTGAGGAAATAATGCTACATAGGTGCCAAATGAAATAATATTCTTTTGCACTTTGGCATCTCCTCGGTACACATCTATTGTATAAGACATAGTCTGAAACGTGTAGAAGGAAATACCGATTGGCATTGATATCTTAAGTAACGGAATAGCCGTTTGAAAAACATCATTTATGTTTGTAATAAAAAAGTTGCTATATTTGAAGAAGCATAACAAAGCCAAATTTATCACCATGGATGAAGCAACGGCGGCTTTTGCCTTGCCTCTCATATTCTTATTAAGATAGGTATGTACCATTCTTCCATGCGTATAATCAACCATCGTCGAAAAAAGCATGATACTGACATAGATTGGCTCACCCCACGAATAAAAAATAAGACTACTAACAAACAACACTAGATTGCGTAACTTCCTTGGTAGTATAAAATACAAAAGAAATGCAACCGGCAGAAAACGAAATAAAAATGGAATACTACTAAATACCATGCTTTAGTCTCCTTACTAAGTTTAAAATCGTACTGTACTATAAAATACACAACAATCTGCCTTAACCATTCTAAAAGTTACAGTTTACAAAAATACTAACTTTCTTTTTTGTTCCTGCAGTTCTATTTATGAATGGTTAAGACAGATAAGTATTGCGAAGACAACGTCCACATATTCATTACACGTTTATGATACCTTCTCAAGTATGTCATCAATAACGGTTTTCACCTGACTTTTATCTGCGGATACACTTAAAACCACGTATTTCCCAATCACCTCTAAATATGGGTCCTGCAATTTTGGTATTTCATCAGGTAAATAATCTCGATTGGCTTCTATCTGGTTCTCCAAATCTTTCTTCAGGCTTTCTTTTACTTTATTGGCATTCTCAACTGATACCGTCTGAAAAACAGCTAATTGATCGCATGTACCTGCAGAGTTATAATATATGACCACCTTCTCTATCAACCCGACATCTGTCTCTGTATAGATAGATTCCATCATATCCGAATCAATCACCTCTAATTGTTCTGCATAACTTACCTTTGCTAAGACTTCCTCCGCAACGTTCTCAATATCAAGAACAGTATTCTCATACTTTTGATTATCCTGCTTATTACTACAACCGGTAACAGCTGTTGCAAATACGCCAACTAATACACCTATTACCGACATCTTCTTTAATATTTTGCATCCTCTTTTCATCCTGAACCTCCGGTTTTTGTTTATTACTCTGATAATTCCCTTATGTATTGTAACCACAATTTACAGTATTTCTTAGTTAGATGAATCCCATCTGAGGAAGCCTCTTTAGGTAGTGCACCGTCCTCGCCACTCATTTTGTCAGCAACATTCAAATAATTACAGTTATACTCATCACATAGCCTCTTGATTAACTTATTATAATTATCTATCCGGTTATTGTTAAAGACTTTATCCCTCTTCGAACGTTCACTTGTAACCGGAATAATAGACTGGATATACAAAACCGCATTGGGCTGAAGTTTTTGTATTTCAACAATCAAGTTCTTGTAACGATCGTAAAATGCATCCTCATTAGGCCATCCCAACTCATTGATTCCGAATGCAATATATATTCTGTCAAAAGAGTTTTCTTTCAAACTTTCTAACACCGTTTTTTTGTGTCTACCAGAACCTATTACGCGTTTTTCCATAGCACTACTAACCGTTAAGCTTTTTGCAGCTAAAAAGGTAGGACTATTTAACCCACACATTAATTGAAGTCCAACAGTTCTGGAATTGCCAATAAATGCGGTATTCTTAAAAAACTCTTCCTCTGACTGTTTTGAATTCTTATCTGGTGCATCTTCTTTCGGTTGATTCACCGCTGGTGTTTCCTTTTCCGGATTCACCGTTGGCACTTCCTTCTCCTGATTCACCTTTGATGTTTCCTTTGGTTCGTCTACTTTTGCTATCTCCTTTGATTCGTCCTCAGGCGGCCTATCATTCTCTGTCACCTCTGGGCTCTCAATTACTGGTATCTCTAATGATTCTTTATTCGGTTTTACTACCGGCTCTGTTTTTTTATCATATTCTTCTTTCTGAATAGATGCAGTATGCTCGGCAATCTCCTTAAGCATCATTTGCTTCTTAATAATTTCGTACGTCGTTGGTATTTTCTCTAACAATTTATCTGATTCGCCCTCATAAAAAGCTAATGAAGTTGTCTGTGCTCCAAATGATTCCCGTACAGTTGCGATAATAAGCGTAATCGCCAATACTGCTGTCCCACCACTGATTAATGCATACTGCTTTTTCTTCCTACGTCTTTTTAGTATCTCTTCCTGGTTCCTCTTAACCGCTTCATAATCAGTCAGCTTTTGATCTAGGTTACGTAACTCGTCTTCTACTGAGCGGTTAAACTCTTCCAAATAGTCCAGTTCTTCAATAAAATCGATATCCTTTAAAAAATCGGTATTACTAAAGAAATCTCCCTCCATGTCTGTGCGAAATTCAGTATTTCTCATTGCCCTACTACTCCTTTTACCATCCGATTCCTAACTCAGGTCTTATTCTTTTGCTATAATATCGGTTGTACTTTCAGGGTGAATATCACCGGAAAGTAGAAAGTCTTATAAGAGTATATATCTATTGTGGACTCCTTTTTGACATTCGTCAATAGCCTGTAATAAAAATTAAAAATAAATTAACAACCTTAGAAAAAGCCGATTTATATCTGTATTTTTCTATATTTTTCATGCATTTTTTCGGAGAAATTTCTGCATTCTTTTTAGCCCCTTATCTCGCACCCAAATATATACTAAAAAATTTCTTTTCTTTTACACAAAAAAGCATTATAATAAATAAATAGGATATAATTTATTTAGAAAGGAAGATGCAGTATGAAAAAATTCGGAAAATTTCTATTTACTACAGTATCTATCGCTGCTTTAGTTGGCGGAGCTGTATATCTTGTAAAAAATGTTTTCAACAAAGACAAAGATGAAGACTTTGATGATTTCGATGACGATTTCGATGATTTTGATTTAGACGATGAAGAAGATACAACAGAAGAACGTGAATATGTTACACTTAACATTGACACTCCAGAGGAAAGCGAAGACGTATCCGAAGATGAACCCGAGGAACCTTAAGAACGTTAATCTTCGATTGAAGAATAGGTTTAACTATTAATAAAGTCGTACTATTGATTATAGTACGACTCTATTTTTATTCAATGAGGTTATAATGTTTCATTGCCTGATAAACTCCATCCTCATTAATATCAGTTGTCACATAATCTGCAATAGCTTTTGCATTCATACTTCCATTCCCCATTACAATAGCTGTACCAGCATAGGTTAGCATATCCAAATCATTGTTACTGTCACCTATTGCAATACTATCTTTTTGATCTCTACCAAGAATAGCAAGCGTTTCCTTAATTCCAGTAGCTTTGGTGTAACCTTTTGGCATTAACTCCACAAGTCCATTGGTCAATATTCCATTATCCTTACTTTCATGAACAATCACTGTAAAGTCCTGCTTTAATATATTGTATAAAGTTTCTATCTTTTCCTCCTCCATTGCTGGCAGAACACAGGTAATTTTACTTGCTTTAATCTCCATCTCCGGCTCAAGAATCTTTACGATATTACCTAAGCTTTTGATAAACAGACTATAATATGGACGCTTATCATAATATACTTCCTTCTCTACATACACATGATAAGCACCTTCTAATACATATCCAACTTCATACTGTCTCAGAATTTCACAAGTCTTTTGTATTAGGTCTATCGGTAACTCTACATACTCTAGGATTTTGTCTTCAAACTCAATATGAGTCCCTGCCCCATACACAAAACCATCAAAATCAAGTCCAGTTATCTTATCATTAATCATACATTTGGTTCTACCACTGCAGATAAATCGAAGATGTCCCTTCTCCTTTAACTTACTTAATGCCTGTTTTGCGGATGCACTTACTTCCCCTCTATGATCGAGTAAGGTACCATCTATATCAAAAAAAAGCAGTTTTGTTTCCATCATTCATTCCTCCAGACATTAGTTTTATTGCTTTCTATTACCCTTTACCGTATTGTATTGTATTGGTACAATCCTTCATAAATACCTTTTTTTGCAATCAACTCCTCATGAGTACCACGTTCCTCAATTCCATTCTCCGTAAGTACGAGAATTGTCTCAGCATTACGAATCGTTGTCAAACGATGTGCGATGACAAAAGTAGTTCTATTTTTCTTAAGTGTTTCAAGCGAAGCCTGCACAACTTTCTCACTTTCATTATCAAGCGCTGAGGTTGCTTCATCAAAAATAAGAATTGGTGGATTCTTTAAAAATACCCTGGCTATACTTAGCCTCTGTTTCTGACCACCAGAAAGTTTTACTCCACGCTGACCAATATAGGTATCATACCCGTTTGGCAATGACATAATGAAGTCATGCGCATTGGCATTCTTTGCTGCCTCAACAATCTCTTCCTTCGTGGCATGAAGTTTACCATAGCGAATATTTTCATATACCGTCCCTGCAAATAGATAGACATCCTGTTGTACAACTCCAATATTGTCACGCAATGATTTTAAGGTTAAATCCTTAATATTTTGCCCATCAATATAGATGCTACCCTCTGTTACATCATAGAATCTAGGTATTAGGTTGCACATCGTTGTCTTCCCTACTCCAGAAGACCCTACTAACGCTACATATTCACCTGCACTAACTTTGAGATTGATATTACGAAATACAGCCTCGTCAGTATCCATATACTGAAATCCTACCTTTTCAAACGTAATCTCACCTTTTACATCCTTTAACTCTGTTGCCTTTTCACTATCTATGATATCCGGTTCTATCTCCATAATATCCATAAACCGCTCAAAACCTGTGATCCCATTCTGAAATGTTTCTGTAAAGTTAATTAGTTTTTTAATTGGATCCACTAATGTGTTAATATAAAGTAAATACGTGATTAAATCCCCAATATCAATATATCCTTTACTAACGAAAACACCTCCACCAATTATAACAAACACATTGAATAAGCTAATAAAAAAGCTTAATCCAGAATGATAATTGGCCATGCAGTGGTAGCTATTGTCTTTACTCTTTAGGAATTGTTGGTTCCCTTCAATAAATTTTTCTTTTTCTACTTCCTCGTTAGCAAATGATTTGACAACACGAATTCCTGATAAATTATCTTCTACTCTTGCATTGACATTGGCAATCTCTTCACGGTTGCGTTTAAATGCGTTTTTCATTTTCTTACGCATTATAGCAGCAAATGCAAACATGATAGGTAATAATACAAAGATAATCAGGGTCAGATACATATTAATGGATGCCAAAATAATAAACGCACCAAAGAATTTAATGATAGAGATTACCAGGTCCTCTGGTCCATGGTGTAACAACTCCGTAATATCAAATAAATCATTCGTAATACGTGACATCAACTGCCCTGTTTTCTGATTATCAAAGAAATTATAGGATAACTTCTGGTAGTGTGCAAAGATATCATTTCTCATATTATATTCCATTTTTGCGCCCATCATATGCCCTTTATAGGTGACAAAGTAGTTACATAGATATTCTAACCCAGCTAATGCAATCATAGCCAGTCCTAACAGTATAATCGTATTCATTACTTCTCCGATTTGATAATTAGGTAGCAACTCATTCGTAATATAGCGCACAAATAATGGATATGCTAATGCAATACTTGCAGCCAGAAATGCAAAGAACATATCTGCAAAAAATAATCCCTTGTATGGTTTGTAGTACTCAATTAATTTTTTATAACGACGGTTCATTTCTTCTCTCCACTTTCTAAAAACATATTTACACTCCTACGTCTAAGAGGCGGGGCATCTTAACGATGATATATTGAAAAGTCCAGAACGAGTAAACACCCATCTGGACTTTTATTTAGACTCTATCTACTTAATCTTTTTGATAATTCATACATATACTCATCAACATCTTTTGTCATAGCCAATGCTTCTTGGATATCATAATCAACAAATTTACCATCACGATAACCAACAACGCGATTGGACTGTCCATCGCAAAGTAAATCAACTGCTTTTGCTCCCATAGCAGAAGCATACACTCTGTCTTTACAAGTAGGACTACCACCTCGTTGAATATGTCCAATTATGGTTGCTCTTGTTTCCATACCGGTTGCTTCTTCAATACGTTTTGCCATACCGTAAGAGTCGCCAACGCCTTCTGCATTTACAATAATGTAATGTTTTTTTCCTGATTTACGTTTTTCTATAATATTCTCAATAATATGTTTCTCATTTCCATCATAGCGCTCAGTCATCAGAATATCTTCTGCACCGTTTGCAATCCCACACCATAAAGCAAGATAGCCAGCATTACGCCCCATTACTTCAATGATACTACAACGTTCATGAGAGGTAGAAGTATCGCGTACTTTATCAATCGCTTCCATTGCAGTGTTAACTGCAGTATCAAATCCAATTGTATAATCCGTACATGCGATATCTAAGTCAATTGTCCCCGGTAATCCAATCGTATTAATTCCAAGGTTGGCTAAGATACGAGCTCCTTGGAAGGATCCATCTCCACCGATTACCACCAATCCATCGATGCCATGCTTTCTACAAATATCAGCCGCTTTTTTCTGGCCTTCCTCGGTTCTCATCTCCGCGCAACGAGCGGTATAAAGAATTGTGCCTCCGCGTTGAATAATGTCAGATACACTTTTTCCATCCATATCTATAATATCTTCTTCTAATAATCCACTATAACCTTTACGAATTCCTTTTACTTTTTTTCCATTTGCCAAAGCTGTACGAACTACAGCACGAATCGCAGCATTCATACCAGGCGCATCTCCACCACTTGTCAATACACCTATTGTATTAATTTCTTTTGTCATTTTCTTAACCTCCATCTAGGAATAACTACCACTTCTCACAAATTAAAGTCGAATTGTGAATATTTTGCCAACTAATATTCTAAAGCATTTACTTTACTTTTTCAATACTACTTTCGACAACCTTAACATTTTCTATTCCAAATTCTTGATTTATTTTGTCAATAAGGTAGGAATCTGCCTTAATATGAGGGATTCGCTTAATAGAACGTTCTTTTTCACAGTATATCGTTAACATATCATTCCCTTCAGCTATATTAATGATTTCCTGCAAACTAGTCTCACTTTTGAAAAATGATTCTCTATCCTTAAATTTAACCCAGACTTCTCTCGGAACTTCACCAAACTCAATCACTTTATTGGCGATTAATTTGGCTGGTTTGTCCTCCTCAACTGTGATTCTTCCTTTAATAAACACTTTAGCATCGTCTACAATTGAATCTTTGTATTTCTCATAATTCTGCGGAAAGAAAATGACTTCAACCGATCCATATAAGTCTTCGAGTGTCACAAACGCCATTATACTATTAGTTCTTGTCGTTTTTACAACTTTGCCCGCAACCATACCACCAACGATAGCATCCTCCATATCCTGAACATTCACCACTCCACTTTCCTCATCAATTGCAAAATCAAGTGTAGTGTTGGTAATATTCTTTCTCCAAAGAGCTTCATATTCCTCTAACGGATGACCACTAACATAAATACCGAGAACTTCTTTCTCAAAAGATAGCATCAGCTCTTTTTCATATTCACCACAGTCTGGCATCGATATCTCAAATTCTTTCTTATCTTCCTCTAACGCAAAATCAAACAATGTCATCTGACCACTCAGACTTTTTTTCTTTTCCTGGTTAACCGAATCCAGTACTGATACGTAAACCATCATCTGCTGCTTTCTTGTTCCAGGAAGAGAATCAAATGCCCCTGCTTTGATAAAGCTTTCTAGCGTTCTTTTATTTACCTCTTTGCCTGACAAACGAAACGCAAAATCTCTTAATGAGATAAATGGTCCATTTAGCCTACGTTCATCAACAATAGCATTAATTACCGGACCCCCAAGACCTTTGATGGCAGATAGTCCATATCGGATTGCTCCATCAGAAACCGAGAATACACGCTCTCCTTCATTAATATCTGGAGGCAGAATCGATATTCCCATTTGTCTTGCTGTCATAATATATTCCGATACCTTCGTAGCATTGTCAATCACTGAAGTAAGTAATGCCGCCATAAACTCAACTGGATAATAGCATTTAAGATACGCTGTCTGATAGGAAACCACTGCATATGCAGCTGCATGTGATTTATTAAAAGCATACTTAGCAAAATCCGTCATCTCATCGAAAATATGATTTGCTACCTGTTCTGGTATGCCATTGGCCACACAGCCTTTGACTCCCTCTTCTTCATTCCCATAGACGAAATTCTGGCGTTCTCTTGCCATTACGTCCCCTTTTTTCTTTGACATGGCACGACGTACCAAATCGCTACGCCCATAACTATAACCTGCCAGATCACGAACAATCTGCATTACCTGCTCCTGATAGACAATACAGCCATAAGTTGGAGACAGAATCGGTTCTAATTGAGGGCACTCATAAACAATACTATCCTGTTCATTCTTTCCCTTAACATACTTTGGAATAAACTCCATTGGACCCGGACGGTATAAACTAATCCCGGCTATGACATCTTCAATACTTTGTGGCTTTAATTCTTTCATAAAGCTCTTCATTCCGGCACTTTCTAACTGAAAAACTCCTTCACATTTGCCAGCACCAATCATTTCATATACTTTACGATCATTAAAGTCTATCTCATCTATATTAATAAAGTCCTTCTTCTCACGCTTGCGATTAATCAGACTCACAGCATTTTGAATTACGGTTAATGTTCTAAGACCCAAAAAGTCCATTTTAAGTAACCCTAATTCCTCCAAAGTTGTCATTGTAAACTGCGTAGTAATGGTATCATCAGAGGCACGAGACAGCGGTACATACTCATCTACAGCAGCCTTACTAATTACAACACCAGCTGCATGCATCGAAGTATGTCTTGGCAGACCTTCTAATCTAAGAGACATATCAATTAAGTTTCGAGCATCTTCTTCACTCTCATAAAGCTTCTTTAGTTCTGGGTTCAGCTGTAGGGCCTTTTCAATGGTAATTCCAAGTTCTGTTGGAATCATTTTTGCGACTGCATCCACATAGGCATAACCAAGGTCTAGCGCTCGTCCAACATCACGAATTACCGCTCTGGCCGCCATAGTTCCAAACGTAACAATCTGCACAACGCGGTCTTTTCCATATTTATTGACAACATAATCGATAACCTCTTGTCTGCGCTCAAAGCAAAAGTCAATATCGATATCGGGCATCGTCAAACGTTCTGGGTTAAGAAAACGCTCAAACAGCAGGTTAAAGCGAATTGGATCTATATTTGTAATGCCAAGACAATAGGATACGATACTTCCGGCTGCAGAACCTCGTCCCGGACCTACCATGATATCATGATCCTTTGCATACTTGATAAAATCCCATACAATTAGAAAATAATCTACAAACCCCATACTACTAATCGTAGCAAGCTCATAACGAAGTCTCTCTTTTAGCTCTTCACTTGGATTACCATATCTACTGTTAAGTCCCTCTTCACATAACTTAGTCAAATATTGAAGCGCTGTATATTCCTCTGGTGTATCATATAGTGGTAACTTATACTCTCCAAATAAGATTTCCACATTACAACGCTCGGCAATTTTATGAGTATTTTCAAGAGCTTCCTTAGCATATGGAAATAACTCATACATCTGGTCTGGTGATTTTAGAAAATACTGCCCACCATCATATCGCATCCTGTTTTCATCTGTAATCTTCTTTTGCGTCTGAATGCAAAGAAGAACATCATGAGGATTCACGTCGGTGTCATAAATATAATGTACGTCATTGGTTGCTACCAAAGGAATTCCAGTGTCTTTGCTTATTCGTAACAACCCCTGGTTTACCGTAGCCTGTTGGTCAATTCCATGATCTTGTAATTCTAAGAAGAAATTATTCTCGCCAAAGATGTCTCTTAATTTTATGGCTGAATCTTTTGCTTCCTGATAGAATCCTCTTCTAAGATTCATCGGAATTTCTCCAGCCAGGCAGGCACTTAATGCAATAATTCCCTTACTGTATGTTTGTAACAGTTCCATGTCCACTCTTGGTTTATAATAAAACCCCTCAGTAAACCCTCGCGAAACTATTTTCATCAGATTGTGATAACCTTCATTGTTTTCCGCAAGTAATACTAAGTGGTTATACTTTTCATTATTTATACTAATATCTTTATCAAATCTTGAACCGGGTGCAACATAAACTTCGCATCCCAAAATTGGTTTGATTTTCTGCTTATTTGCTTCCCGATAAAAGTCAATTACCCCATACATTACACCATGATCGGTGATGGCGATACTGTCCATACCGAGTTCTTTCGTGCGGGCAATCAGTTCTTTAACTTTACTGGAGCCATCTAAGAGGCTATACTCTGTATGCACATGCAAATGAGTAAAGTTCATACTATCATCACCTTTCTGTCTCTATCCGTATAATACTATCTATACTATAGCATGAATTCTAGAATTTATAAAGTGTTGCCTGCTTCCAAGGGGGTATACCATAGGACGCAATTTCCTATGATGATTAGAGCGTCAAAAGCCCTTCAGAAAACTTGGCTTAGTCAATTTGCACAATTACAAAGTAAACTAAAGTGATACAAGACATAGTTCAATGAGCAACTGTATGAAGTCGTTGGCACTTTGGCCCTGTATTTTAGGGCCTTATGTGCCACTACGAACTTCATCCAAGCGAGAGCGTGTTGCGAATGAACTATG
>JAEYSV010000019.1 GCA_023434365.1 Bacillota bacterium
CAGGACCAGGACCAGGACCAGGACCAAGACCACCAAGGCCACCATTCCCAGGACCAGGACCAGGCAGACCACCAGGTAGACCACCAGGTAGACCACCAGGTAGACCACCAGGCAGACCACCAGGTGGAGGACCAGGCAGACCAGGCGGGAGACCAAGAGGACCTCGTGTAATGCAAGCCAATTCTGAGAATGTCTTCTTTGAAGATGATTTTGATGCAAACAACTTTATTGAGACTAACGATGTCAATACTGGACTTGCAATTATTAACTACGTTGTAAATGACACTGATGATTTGGAGGATATCTTTAACAAATTTGGAATTACTTATGATGACCTTGTTTCATACAACGATCTCGACAGCATTATGCTCAAACCGGGAATTGTCTTGAGAATACCTTGTAGAACATGTACGGATGAAGAAAAACTCGAAGATTAACTTTTGTAGCTTTGGCGTTAAGTGAATATGCTTTTATGGGCTTCACCAATTTGCACTTACTCTTTGTGGGTGCAAATTGGTGAAGCTATTATTAGGTTGGATTTTCCAAATACGTTTCATGCACATTATGTTTGACAAAGCAATGGTATAAACATATAATTAACCTATGTAATTATGGATTATTTTGTTCTTTGGTACATTTTTTAGGTTATAAAGGCAGAGTTAATTCTAACATAGAATTTAAAGTTTCGCTAAGAAAGGATGTGGATTATATGGAAGCTGGACCGAGTTATAGGCATAAGCAGAATAGAAAAAATAATATAATCATATACTCCAAGTATAAGCGAGAAGTATGTCTTACGGAGCGTGTTAGCAAGCGGTAGTCCTTATGGTGATACCAAAGAGAAGAACAGTTTTTCCTAGGCGAAACATGTAATGTTGCATACTTGCCGCTTTATTTGTAGAGTGGTAAGGAGCGAACCATGATTGAGATTTTAAAAACCTATGATGACGGAATCAGGAAAATAGAGGATATGGTAGAAGGATGCTGGGTGGCACTTACGAACCCTTCCCCTACTGAACTGTTATCAGTGTCTGAAAAGTATGGAATAGATATTGACCACCTGCGTGCACCTTTGGATGAAGAGGAGCGCTCGAGAATTGAAGTAGAGGATGCCTATACGTTAATCCTCGTAGATATTCCAAGTATTGAGCAGCGAGGTAATAAGGACAGGTATATAACCTTGCCGTTAGCAATTATTATTGCAAAAGATGCAATTATCACGATTTGTTTGGAACAGACATCTATCTTAAAAAGTTTTATGGATGGAAGAGTTCGTGGATTCTATACCAACATGAAGACCAGATTCATTTTGCAAATCCTTTATAAAAATGCTTCCGTTTTCCTTCAGTATCTTCGAGTGATTGACCGAAAGAGTGAGGAGATTGAACATAAGCTGCATCAATCCACAAAAAACCGTGAATTAATTGATCTATTGGAATTAGAAAAGAGTTTGGTATATTTTACGACCTCCTTACGTGCCAATGAGGTAGTATTAGAAAAGCTATTGAGGTCCGAAGGTGTCAAAAAGTATCCTGAGGATACGGAATTACTAGAAGATGTTATCATAGAGAATAAGCAGGCAATTGAGATGGCCAATATATACAGTGGCATTTTAAGTGGGATGATGGACGCTTTTGCGAGTGTTATCTCCAATAATCTAAATATTGTTATGAAGTTTCTCGCTACTGTAACGATTGTGTTATCGATTCCAACGATGATAGCAAGTTTTTATGGAATGAACTTTACAAACATTCCACTTAGTGGGGAACCTTACGGGTTTTATATTGTTACTGTAGCTGCATTTGTTTTGACTGGAATTATTGCTTATTTCTTTGCCAAAAAGGATATGTTTTGATGATTCATAATACAGTAACTAAATACAACATGAAAGAATACGTCCCTCGGGCTTTGCATTATGCTTTGGGGACTTCCTCTTTGTTTACGATAACTTCGTAAACAATGGTCCTACTTGATACTGGTAGAGACATAACAAAGAAAGGCGTGGGATTAATGAAGTTTCTTAATAAGATGGAAAGAAAATTCGGTAAATATGCGATTCATAACTTGATGTTTTATGTAATTGGACTTCAGTTAGCAGGGGCATTGCTAGGAGTTTTGACTCCGGAATTGGTGAAGTATCTTTATCTGGATATAAGTCAGGTTTTACGTGGACAAGTATGGCGCTTAGTTACCTTTGTTGTAACTGGATTTGGTTTTAATATGCAACAACCTATCAACATATTATTAAGTGGAGTTATGCTTTACTTTTATTACTACATTGGAAAAAGTCTTGAAAATACTTGGGGCACCTTCCGCTTTAATGTATACTACTTTAGTGGATATTTACTTAATATAATCGCAGCTTTTCTTTTTTATTTTGTATTTACAATCGTATATGATGTCGATCCAATCTGGCTTGTTTTTGACCAAGGTATTTTGTATCTGAATGAAACCTTACTATTGGCCGCAGCTGTGATGTTCCCAAATCATACAATTTATTTTAATTTGCTGATTCCGCTCAAAATGAAATGGCTAGGTATCATTTATGGGCTTCAGATAGCTTATGAGGTTTTTGATGCATTTCGCGATGGCGATTTTGTGCTAGGTGTAGCCATTCTTATCGCGATATTGAACTTTATCATCTTTTTCCTGATTACGAAAAGATCCCATCGTTTTTCCGGAAAACATATCAAAAGAAGAGTTGAATATACGACAAAAGTACATCAGGCACAAAAAAGAACAAGACATCGCTGTTCGGTCTGTGGCAGAACAGAAGCGGATGATGAGAATCTGGAATTCAGATTCTGCTCAAAGTGTGATGGCTCCTATGAATACTGTATGGAACATCTTTTTACTCATGAGCATGTAAAAAAGCATTAGGGTGCCAACACCGCCCTAATTAAATAGAAAGTTTTTATCGTTTTCTATAATATGGGACATACTAATTGTAGTTTAAACGATATTAAGCAGTGTTGTTGAAATATGGAGGAATTTATGAAGAAAAAGACTAAAATTATTTGCACAATTGGACCAAGTTCAAATTCACCGGAACAACTTAAAAAATTAATACGTAATGGGATGGATATTGCCAGAATCAACTTTTCTCATGGTACACATGAATCTCATCTGGAGACCATGAATACGATCAAACAAGTGAGAGAAGAATTAGGAATCCCGATTGCTATTTTACTTGATACAAAAGGACCAGAGATTCGTACAAAGCTACTTGAAAATGATGAAAAAGTGGAGTTAGAAACTGGCCAGACATTTGCATTAACGATTGAAGATATTGTTGGTAACAAAGACCGCGTTGCAGTTACTTATCATGATATTGTAAAGGATGTGATCCCTGGCAATACTATTTTGATTGATGATGGATTGATTGAGTTAACCGTAAAAGAAGTAACGGAGACAGATGTTATCTGTGAAGTAATCAACGGTGGGTCATTATCCAATCGTAAAGGGATTAACATCCCAAGTGTTAACATCAACCTACCTGCAATTACTGATAAAGACAAAGAGGATATCATCTTTGGTATTAATCAAGGCGTAGACTTTATTGCTGCTTCTTTCGTACGTAGTGCAGCTGCAGTAAAAGAGATTCGTAAAATCTTAAAAGACTGTAACAGTGATATTGCTATCATTGCTAAGATAGAAAATGAAGAAGGAATTCATAACATTGATGAAATCATCAAAGAGTCCGACGGTATCATGGTAGCACGTGGAGACCTAGGTGTAGAAGTGCCAGTTGAAGCCGTACCTAAGATGCAAAAGGCAATCATTAAGAAGTGTAATGATGCTTACAAGCCAGTAATCACTGCAACTCAGATGCTAGATTCGATGATTCGTAACCCAAGACCAACCAGAGCAGAAGTTACCGACGTAGCCAATGCAATCTATGATGGTACCGATGCCATCATGCTTTCTGGTGAAACGGCAATGGGTAAATACCCAGTAGAAGCAGTAAAAATGATGACAAGCATTGCGGTAGAAACCGAAGCTAACTTAGATTATGAAAAGATTCTTGAAGAAAAGAAAAGACATCGTAAACGTGGAATTAGTAGTGCGATCTGCTATTCCTCTGTAGCAACTGCGATGAATTTAAATTCTAGAGTAATTGTAGCGAGTTCTTTCTCCGGTTACACAGCAAGACTGGTAAGTAAGTTCAGACCAGAAGCGAAAATTGTGGGATTATCTCCAATTGACCGTACACTAAGAAAAATGCAAATTTATTGGGGGGTAACACCAATCAAAACGCAGGAAGTAAATGATACTGATAATTTACTTGACCTGGCAGTAGAGAAAGTGGTGAACCTAGGTTACGCACATTCAGAGGACACCTTAGTTCTGACAGCAGGCGTACCAGCCGGTAAAACCGGAGTAACCAATATGATGAAGGTTGTCACAGTGGAATAATAATGTTATAAACTCCCGTTTCACCAATTAATTTAAACATAATTAATTAGTTTAACGGGAGTTTATTTTATGTGATCGTGATAGCTTTACATTTCCAATTACATTCATGCTAAAAGTTGTTAACATTATTGCGAGATACTTAAATATTTAGTGTGGAAATTACATAAATTTTGTATTATTATGTTATAGTAGGAAATACCTAGAAGAGAAAGTGTTTTATAAACGATATAATCGAATCATCCGATAAAGGGAAAGGGAAGAGGGAGAATATGACGTATTTTAACTTAACTGCAATCGTATCGATTGCATTATTTATTGCAGCGTATGCAAAGTATCTGCAGTTTAGCACTATTCGTAAAAATGAACTTATACCAAAAGGCACTAATTATACAGGGATAATATATATATTAGGGTTTGGTTTGTTATTTCGACTACTATTGTCGTTTATGTATTATGGTTACAAGGTAGATATGAACTGCTTCTATAGTTGGTCAAGCCGTATTGCAGACACTGGTTTTTCCGGCTTTTATGATCCGGAAGTTTTTGCTGATTACCCACCAGGGTATATGTATGTACTTTATATAATCGGCCATATTAGTAAAGCCTTAGGATTGCCTTATTCTAGTGGCGGCTCGGTTATGTTATTAAAGTTACCGGCGATATTATGTGATATCGGTGCAGGATATCTAATCTATAAATTTGCGCGCAGAAAGTTCACAGAGCAAGTTTCATTAGTGTTAACTTTGTTCTATCTATTCAATCCTGCAATCATCATTAATTCAACCATCTGGGGGCAGGTGGATAGTGTAATGACCTTAGGCCTTTTGTTAATGTGTAATTACATTATTGAGCATAAACTAAAGACGGCGATTGTCGTCTATGCAATCGGGATTATTGTCAAACCGCAGATGGCTATTTTTACACCAATTCTGCTATTTATCTGTATTGAACAATGCTTTATCGAATACCATGAAAACCGCATCTCACTATGTTTTAGACGAGACAAGTTTATTCCACTTTTTATAACGTCCCTGACATCAATCGCTGGATTGGCACTAATCTGCCTACCTTTCGGCCTTTCTACATCAATCAGTAAGTTTTTTGACACGCTAGGCTCCTATGAGCATGTGACGGTGAATGCCTATAATATGTGGGCGATGTTTGGATTAAACTGGGTAGACCAGACGGAGAAATTCCTTGGCATTTCATATGTTGTATTTGGATACTTCTTTATTGTGCTAATCGTAGTATCCTCATTTATCTTATTTATCAGGTTACGAAAGAATCCCGCCAGAATATTTGTGGTAGGCGCCTTTATCATCATCAGTATGTTTGTGCTTTCTGTCAGAATGCACGAACGCTATATGTATCCAGGCCTTGTATTGCTTCTATTCGCATTTATCAGGCGGCCAAATAATAAGACATTCTTCTTATATGGGTTATTCTCCTTTGTGCATTTTTACAATGTGGGACACGTATTACTTACTTATGAGAACTTTTCCTGGGATGACCCAACACCGATTATTATTGGAGCCCTAACCGTTATAATCTATATCATGTTCATCTATGTGTTAATTAGACATTATTGGTTTGAGAAAACCACCGATCAGGATATTCTAGACGTTGATTATTATCATTTGGATATGCAAAAGGCAGAAGATGAAGAGCAAATAATAGAGAAATCCAAGATTGAGCGGAGTAAAAAACTTGCGAAGATGACCACCAAGGATTATCTGATTATGTTTGGAATCACCGCAATCTATACCGTGATTGCCTTCTATGATCTTGGTTATCGATATGCGCCACTTACGAACAAGGCGTTGGAAGATTCAAAGTATTCCATAGTACTTGATCTCGGAGAAACAACATCAATTAAACAAATTGGTTTTTATAATGGCAATTACCATAGCATCAAGTATGAGGTTTCCATTGCCAATGATATGGACGGTTACTGGGAAACGCTTGGGGAAGAGTATGAGATGGACAACGTGTTCTGTTGGGATACCTGGGACGTTGAGCTTAACACCAGATATATCAGGCTCACAAGCAAAGATCAACCAGCGGTAATCAATGAGTTAGTCTTTGTAAATGAGAATAATGAGTTAGTAACTCCGAAAAATGCTTCTGACTATGCCAAATTATTCGATGAGCAGGTAATGTTTGATCCAGATGGAACCTTCCGTACAAGTACGTACTTTGATGAAATCTATCATGCCAGAACAGCCTATGAATTTATTGAAGGGCTAGAAACCTATGAGTGGACTCATCCACCAATGGGTAAAACATTTATTGCAGCTGGTGTAAAGATGTTTGGAATGAATCCATTCGGATGGCGGTTTATGGGTACCGTATTTGGAGTAATCATGTTGCCATGCATCTACATCTTTGGCAAGAAATTATTCTCAAAAACCTGGATTGCGACGATAGTGATTCTTCTCTTTGCCGCAGATTTTATGCATTTTGCGCAAACACGAATCGCAACGATAGACGTATTCGTCACCTTGTTTATCATTTTGATGTATTACTTCATGTATCTCTACACAAGTATGAGCTTTTATGATACCAAACTTTATAAAACCTTTGTACCACTCGCTTTTTGTGGAATCAGCATGGGATTTGGTATTGCATCAAAGATGACTGGAGTATATGCAGCGGCAGGCCTCGCGATTATCTTCTTTATCCACCTTGGAAAACGGTACATGGAGTACTTATATGCCAAGTCAGATATCAGTGGAAGTACCGAGGGAATCTCCCATGCCCATGTTGTAAAAAGTTTTATACCAAATACAGTTAAGACCATTTTGTTCTGCGTGCTAGTATTTATCGTGATACCAGCGATTATCTATACGCTAAGCTATATACCATTTGTAGATTCTCAGTCCAATGGGCTCATAGATGGAATGCTTCGCAATCAGACCGAGATGTTTAACTATCATGTTGGTGTAACATCACCACATAGCTATTCGTCAATATGGCTGGAATGGCCAATTATGAAAAGACCAATCTATTATTATGCCAATACGATTTCTGGTACCGTGGCAGAAGGAATCTCTTCCTTTGGTAATCCACTCATTTGGTGGGGTGGAATTCCAGCATTCCTATACCTAATTTACATCTGGTACAAATATCGGGATAAAGGAGCAATGTTCTTAATCATTGGTTACTGTGCGCAATACTTGCCATGGAGCCTGATTACACGCATTACCTTCATCTATCATTACTTCCCAAGCGTACCATTTGTCATTCTGATGATTGTGTATGCCTTCTATGATATGATGAAACGCTATAAAAACGCTAAAAACTGGCTGATTGCATTTACAATTCTCGCCATCATATTCTTTGTTCTGTTCTATCCGGTCCTATCCGGACAACCAGTAAGCAAATGGTATGTAGGAAACTTCTTAAAATGGTTCCCAAGCTGGACGCTATTAGATACGTATATCTCATAGGGGCAGTGAAGAACTAAGAGTGAAGAGTGAAGAGTTAAAAAGATAGAGAAGAACGAAGAGCATTAAAAAGATAGTGAAGAGTGAAAAAGCTCTTAAGGGCAAGAAGAGTCTGATAAATTAGTAAAGGTGAAGAGCCCTTAAGAGCAGTGAAGAGTGAAGAGAGTTATAAGAGTAGTGAAGAGCCTGAAAAGATAGTGAAGAACGAAGAGATAAAAAGATAGTGAAAAGAGTTAAAAGGGCAGTGAAGAACAAAGAGATAAAAAGATAGTGAAAAGATAGTTAAAAGATAGTGGATTTTTTAGGGACTATAAGTGCTATTCTAAACTTGTAGCTATCAAGTCAAGTGTTGAAATGAAAAGATTGTGAAGATTAGGGAAGAGAGATGGGTGAGAATAGCTCAGATACTCTTCCCTATCTTTTTTTTATTGTAATCAAGAGTGTATATTAATTTGGATACCTTAAGTTAGGTTATGTAAAATAATACGAAAAGTCCTGGCTGAGAAAAGTTGGTTCTGGGACTTGAGAGTCACCAGATATTTATTATGAGGCAGATTTCTGCCGTGCTTGACAACCTGAGAAAATAACGATCCGGCTTTGCTGCGGACGGCTGTTTTTTAGCCGCTGGCTCTGAAGTCTAGAACAGATATTGGCGATGTGTGCATCCTCAGGGGCGAGAGCGTGTCTGGGAAAAGGCAACTTGTATTCTTTCTTGGAGCGCAGACCACGCTTACATCAATTATAATATTTACAAAAAACTTGAAACAGTCTCTCTTGAACAGTAGAAGCCTACCGATTCAGCCAATGCTTGTTCTAAGATTTCGGAGCCAGAGGCACAACATAGCCGCCGGAACTTGTTCTGTTTACCCTTGATATCAGGATAAAACAATGCTAAAATGCATCGAATCGACGGCGAAACGTAAGGTAATTGTTGTTCTTGAGTTTCCTCGCCGTCGGCAAAAATGCCGGAGCATTGTTTTATCCTGCTGTCAAGGGCGGCGGGAGCCTGCCAAAAACGACCAATCAAAACACGTTCACCCCACGTTCACCCCATGTTTACACCACGTTCACACATAGTTCCTTATTCTTTACTGGTTCATCTCTTCACACTTCCCTACGTTTAAAAGGTGTATTTAAACCAATGAAGAGTGAAGCACTAATACGTGTCTATAAATAAATAAGTGTCCATAATTTGAGAACTATTTATTTAGGGTATATGAAAGCTAGTTTCCCACCCCTTAATATGTCCACGGTTATGGGTACAGTAAATTTCTTCCTGTGTCGCTATTTGTATAGTTCTTCACTATCTTTTTTAACGCTCTTCGTTTATCACTGCGGTTTTGCGCTCTTCACTCTTCACTCTTCGTTCTTCACTGCCCTTTCCCGCTCTTCACTCTTCACTGCCCTTAAGGGCGTTTTCACTCTTCACTATCTTTTCCGCTCTTCATTCTTCGTTCTTCACTGTATTTATATCTTCACTCTTCACTCTTCGTTCTTCACTGCCCTTTCCCCCTTGTCTTTCTTGGTAATACATTTTATAATAATACTAATGGTATGGACTGGTAGTGTCCATCAAGGAGAGGACTTTGTATGTTACTTTACTTCAGGAAAACATTAAGGGAACTGTATTACAATAAAAAAGGACTTCTGATTCTGCTGTTAGCTTTGGTGGGGGTGGTGGTTCTTTCGTTTGCAGTATCTGAGAGTACGACGCAAAAGGGGAATGTTATTACGATTGGTGTGGTGGATAGTGACCAGTCGGCGTATTCGGAACTTTTGGTTCAATATTTTGGGGAATCAGAGGAGTTTACGAAGTTCTCTAATGTGATAATTGGCACCGAAGAACAGATGAAGGAGCGTTTTGAAAAGGGAGAGATGGTGGCTTATCTTCATATTCCTAAGGGGTTTGCAGAGAATTTGATTAATGTTATAAATACACCGATTTATGCCGCCATCAATAACGAAGACACGACGATTTCGTTGATTATCCGCAATCTTTTGGAAAGTTATGAGGAGTATATTGCTTCGGTGCAGATTAACTGTGTGTCGATTTATGATTTGTTAAAGTATCGTGGAATGGAGAAAGAAGAGCTTAGGAATCACAATATGCAGTCCTCAATTCAACTGATTACAACGGCACTTGCCAGGGATCAGTTTTTTGAAAAGCATGAGCTAGAAGAGATACCGCAGACATCGATAGCCGAGTATTATATGTGGGCTTTGTTATCGCTTGTACCGGTGTTAATGGGGCTGTTTGCCGGGCACAAGTATCTCAAAGAGGTCAATCATGGAACGTTTTTACGAATCCGTATCATTGGCAATAGTGTGTTATACCTTACGTTGTCAATCATTTTTACGTATACGCTTCTTACGATGTTACTCTGTCAGTTGGTAGTTACGTTGTTCCAGATGGGTCTTAAGTTTCCGATAACGATGTCGTTTTATGCGTTCTTTTTCCCTGTGAGTTTACTGGCAACTACGGTAGGTTGCTTAGCGGCTCAAATTTGTCGAAGTAAAAAGACCTATATGATTGTAAGTAATCTGACGGTACTTATTTTCTGTATTTTGGGTGGTATTGCGGTTCCAATTATCTTTATACCGGAATCGATTTTACGATTATCACGTTTCGTGCCAAATTATATTTTAATCAAAAGTTATCTTTACTATAAAAATGGTAATAACTTATATGAGTTCTCCACAGTGTTATTGTTTGCTGTGATGGTTTGTGCGGGGTCGGTATTAATTTTATACCGGTTATTAACGAAATCCATGCTAAAGATAAAGGGGGAGAGCGATGAGACAGTTTAATGGAATATGGCTAATCACAAAACAGAATATAAAGCTGTTACTCGTCTCTAAGGCAGCGTTAATCGTCATTGCCGTGTTCGGAGTGCTCGTCGCATATTTTACTTATGATATGATGGAGAGCTTACGCGATCGCAGCGCCCTGCCAATTGGGGTGATTGATTATGACCAGAGTGAATTGTCGGGGAACATCTTAACCCGGCTTAAGCAGATGGATTCCTTATACGTTCTTACGGATTCTGAGGAAGAAGCGGTGAAGGCACTCAAAGAAGAGCGGATTATGGCTTATTTTGTTATCAAAGATGGTTATGAAGAGAAGATTAAGAAGAATAGTGTCAATGATTTGATCCAAATGCATTATTTGAAGGGGAAGAGTTATATTACTGTTTTGTCGGATATCTTTGCCCGTTCGATGATTTTTGATGTAGTGAATTACAAAGGACTGAATTACTATTTATCGACAGTTGGTCATAGTCAAGAGGAGCTTGATGCGTATCTTTCTTACTCCGCCGAGTATGAATTGTATGAAAAGGATGTCTTTCAGTTTGAAAAACAATACTATAATTTTAACAAAGACCAGATAGAGGAATCCTCGCGCATCGATAACACGTTATTAAGCCAGCAGGTGGGGATTGGTATCATTGCCATGTTATTTGCTTTTTTTGCTCTGTTTATCCTATACGGTGTAAGACTGGCAGGTAGTACACAGAAAAGGCTGGCGGTTTCGATGGTGCCTAAGTGGTGCGTCTATACGGGAGAGGTTCTGACGGTAATGCTTTTGATGACTTTTTTTGCCGTTTTGTATGGACTTTATATGATTCTAGGGCTTAAAATAACAACAATGGAATTTTTTATTAATATTATTTACTATATTTTGTTATACTGTCTTCAGTATGTTTTCTTACTCGGTGCCTTATCCCATTTATGCAAAAAGGAAATGGTATTTCAGGTGCTTTCCTCCCTTATTATCATTATGACGGGGGCGGTAGGGGTACTTAGCATGATTGGAGCATTTACATGGAAACAACTTACCATTCTTGGACAGGTGTTACCGAACTACTGGTTTATCGATGGAGTGACAGATAGTATACTAGGTAATCCCTTAGAGCTAGCATTTCAACAAATACTATTGTTAATTCTGCTAATGATATGCTATTATGGAAGTTGTATGAAATCAAAATTGTTTAGGTGAGGTTATGAATGAAAATTAGATATCAAGACTTAATTAAAGACGTCAGCAATGGGAAAAATATGCAACAGGTGTTGCCAGAATATATGAGCACGGTGATGACTGCCTATCACAATCAGTCATTACTAGAATTGTGTTTTACGTTTTATGATTTTGCGACCACCTTTGAAGAAATGCCACTTGAGGATGAGACCATCAATCAACTCTATCAAGAGATTAATTCGATAAGTCATGAAATGATTGTTAACGGACAGGGACTAGCAAATCAAGAGGCAATGCTTACTAATATTAATGGCATAAGAGAGCGTATTATCGATTACATGGATGTACTTACCATGTATGCAGATAAATTCACTGTATTTGAATACATCTTGAATCGTAAGGAATTAGAATATGAAGAATCCTTTGAGACAGTGGATGAGGAGGAGTTTTTCTCCCGTGCACTTACTTATGTGGTACAATCCAAAGATACACAAGTGATGATGAATAATCTGAAAGAGGTAGTCGAACAGCTACCAGTTCGGTTAACGAAGAACAAGTATATCGAAATCATTCGAGATGGGCTTATGTTACTAAAGGGAGCGAAAAATGATTCGATTAAAACGTATTTTTACATGCTTCGTACTTGTGCAATGGTTTATCGTGCAAAGGAAGAAAGTAACATATATGGAGAGTTTGTCAAGGAGGTTGATTATTTCCTTGCCTTTGACTACAAAAACTGTTCCAAAGAGGAGTATCAGCTGGCAGTGAATCGTTTACAGGCAACAGCAGCAACAATCGCAGAGTTGACAGACCGATATATGTTAATGCAAGATATCGTCAACAATCTGTATTCTTATTTGCTGACAATGCCATATGCCAGAACGGTGTTTTTAGAGGAGGAATGTAATAATGTGTTACATTTTATCTCGACTAAAGCTAAGAATAGCAGCTTACTAGAAGAGGAAGATGCGTTTGTGACCCTTGTTAAGCCGCTGGAAGGCAAGATGGAAGAACTCTATCCAATTTGTCAAAACCTTGCGAGTGTATTTGATGTAGTCTTGACGCAGCACCTGCCAATGGTGGAAGCAATGATGTTAAATACGCAGGCTCAGATTATCAAACGAGTGTTAACACTAAAAGATACGTCACCATTTATCGATTTTCGCGATGAGTATAGTGACAATACGGTTGAGGACAGCGAACTCGAAGCAGCCATTGGAGAGTTGCTAGAAGAACTGATGGCAAGCTTTTTGGGTCGCTCCATTTTGATCAACCGCGCAGTGATGGCCAATACGTTAACAAAGATACCGGTATTTTTGCATACTGGCAAAGAGGTACATGATTACATCCGCAATTCTATCGAGTTATGCACGAATAAGGCAGAAAAGACGATGTCGATGAGACTTATTAATGAAATTATAGATCGCGAAGAGGCGTTTGATCTTTCCTACGGGGAGGAATAAATATGATTATCTGGTACAGAGGACTGTTTACCGATAAAGAAGCTGGGAAACATTTAAATAAAGTAAAACGTAAGCTTGAGAAGGGGGAGAGGTACTTCAATCTCTATGCCATATGCAAACCTTCGAATGAAGCCAATTTGTTTGATATCATTGCAGCAAATGAGCTTTGTTTTCCACATTATCAAAATAATAAAATAAAGATTATTGGGTTGGCTTTTGGAAGAGACAGTGCCATAAAACTGATGAGCCATATAGTTGAAGAAGTGTATCAGAAGACAAATGATGTCGCTGTGTGGGATTATTATACCTTTTGACATAATACGCAAAGTAAGGATGTGAGACATTGGTACAAATCTTATTCATGATACTGAAGGTAATCGGGCTAATTCTTGTATCTATTCTTGGACTTCTTCTTATCGTATTATTGCTAGTACTATTTGTCCCGTTTCGTTACCGGATTAAGGCGAAAAAGTATAAAGAAACGGATGCCTTGATGAAGGTATCCTGGTTGTTTCATGCGGTTTGTGTAAAAGCCTTTTACGATAAAGAGGAATTCAGGTACCAGGTAAAGTTATTTGGAGTTATTATACTCAGCACGGAAAAAGACAATAAGCGAAAAAAGAAAAAAGATCTTAAAAAGTCTAGTCATGAAGTAATGAATCAGGAAGAAACAACAAACACTATAAAGGAAGAACCAATAAACACTATAAAGGTTGAAGCAAAAACCACAGAAAGTGTTGAAGTAAAAATTGAGAAACAGATCACGGAACACGGTGAAGTAAGAATCAAAAAAGAAACCACAGAAAATGTTGAAGTAAAAATCGAGAAAGAAATCAATACTAAGGAGGATACAGGTAAGTTTTTTCATAAGATTGGTTCAATCTTACGAAAGATACTACATCTTCCATCCAAAATCAAAGGCTTTTTCGCTAGCATGAAAGACAAAATTCATCACATCAAACCAATCATTAAGTCATGGAAGAATCGGGTTGGTAAAGTAAAAGCCTTTATATTTGCAGAGGAACATAGGCCGGGATATGGAGTAATCTATTCGATTATATTAAAGTTACTCAAGCATATAAAGCCAAAGAAGTTACTGTTAGTCCTTCATATTGGTACCGGAGATCCTAGCTCTACTGGACAACTCCTCGGGTTGGTTAGTATTATTTATCCTATGATGGCTAATAATGTTACTGTTATTCCTTATTGGGAGGAAACAAAGCTGGAAGGTGATCTTTATGCTAAGGGCCGGATACGAATCTTTGCACTGGTCCGAATCATAATTAAACTATTAAGAGACAAAGAGTTTAAACGTCTTATCAAAGACTTTAAGAAAGTAAAGGAGGAATTTTAATGGCAGATAATAATTTTAATCAAACAGTGGAGTCCTTATTTAAAGGGATGGATAGCTTTATTACAACAAAAACGGTAGTTGGTGATGCAATGAAGTTTGATGACGGAACCATTATATTACCGTTAGTAGATGTGAGTTTTGGTGTTGCTGCCGGTGCTTTTGTTCAGGAAGAGAAGAAAAGAAACAACGGCGGTGGCGGTATGGGTGGTAAGATTTCTCCATGTGCCATCCTTGTAATCAAAGATGGTACGACTAAGTTGGTTAATGTGAAAAATCAAGATAGTGTAACGAAAATCTTAGACATGGTGCCTGATTTTGTGAACAAGTTTACGAAAGGCAAAGATGCTGAAGTAAAAGAAGAGACGATTGTAGAAGAATAAGGTTAAGTGATTCAAAAAGGTTTTTAAAAAAAATCTTATTTTTTACTTGCAATTATGACACGATTCTGTTACAATACAGTTTGTGTGTAAGTCGTGTGACTAAATAATATTTCCTTTGAAAATAGTAGGAAATTACTCTAAGGAGGTGCTTTCGATGGCTAAATGTGCAATTTGCGAAAAAGGCGCTCACTTCGGTAATGCTGTGAGTCATTCACATAGAAGAAGCAACAAAATGTGGAAATCAAACGTGAAATCTGTAAAGGTTCAAGTTAATGGTGCAGCTAGAAAAATGTATGTATGTACTTCTTGCCTGAAATCAGGTTTAGTAGAACGTGCATAAGGAACATATCATTGATTAGCTTCGTATGATGAAAAGAGGGACAAAATACTAAGTATTTGTCCCTTTCTTTGCGTTAATTTGTTGAAAATTGCAAATTATATTAGTGACAAATTATATAAGCAGATAAGTACTTAAAATTGTTGTTAGCAACAAAACAGATTATAGCCTAGAATTAGACAGGTTAAAATCATTAAAATCGCAAGCAAACCGTTTGTTACAAACAGCATAATTGTCATTCCTATGGCAATCCAAAAAAGAATGAAACCACACATTCTTCTCATTTCATCACATCCGAACTATTGGTGAAGTCACCAGTATTGGTACAGTATATGCATGTTAGTTGATAATTAGGCTAATTTGCCGTTATCATTATATAATTTTAAAATAATCTATTTCATTTTTATCGTAATAAGGGTATAATATTTAGTAATATGCACCATAATCAAGTGAACAGACCTGGTCATTTGGCACTTTTGAAAACACAAAAGTGTAAATCTAAAATAATGGAGGGTTAATATGAAAGGACATATGAATACTCAAATTGGTGAAATCCTGATTGATGATGATGTAATTGCAAAATATGCCGGTTCCAGTGCAATCGAATCCTTTGGCGTAGTAGGAATGGCTTCCATTAATATGAAAGATGGGATCGTAAACCTATTAAGAAAAGAAAATATCAGCCATGGTGTAGATGTAGTAATCGAAGAGAATAAAATATTTATCAGCCTGCATATTATCGTGGCTTATGGCGTTAGTATTTCTGCAGTTGCTGATAACTTAATCAGTAATGTAAAATATAAAGTAGAAGAATATACAGGTATGGAAGTTGCCAAAATCTCTATTTTTGTTGAGGGAGTGCGCGTGTTAGATTAGTCGCAACATTTTATAACTTAATTTTACATGGTTTTCATGAATAGAAAACCTTATCAGATAACAGGCTAACTTAAAGGAGGAACTAATCCGTGGTTGTGAACAAAATGGATGCAAAAATGCTTCAAAAGCTTTTCCTTGCAGGGGCACAAAGCATCGATGCTCAAAAAGAATACATTAATGAACTCAATGTTTTCCCTGTTCCCGATGGAGACACCGGAACAAATATGACATTGACGATTATGGCAGCTGCGAAGGAAGTCGGCAGTATTGAAAAACCTTCAATGGAATCCGTTGCGAAAGCAATTTCCAGTGGATCTTTAAGAGGTGCAAGAGGAAATTCAGGAGTTATTTTATCTCAGCTATTCCGTGGTTTTACAAGAGTCATTAAAGATACGGATGTCATCACCGTCCCTATTATGGTGACTGCGATGGAACAAGCTGTAGAAACAGCATATAAAGCGGTAATGAAACCAAAAGAAGGAACGATTCTTACCGTTGCAAAAGGCGGAGCGATCCGCGCTCAGGAACTTGCCGATCAGACAGACGATTTACTCTATTTTTGTAAAGAAGTCTTAGACTATATGGAGGAAGTTCTTGATCAGACACCAGAAATGCTCCCAGTATTAAAAGAAGCAGGAGTAGTTGACTCAGGTGGAATGGGCTTACTTGTTATTCTAAAAGGAGCCTATGATGTACTCTGTGGAAAAGAAGTGAATTTGACAACAATGATAGGAACAAAACCAGCAGTAAATGTAACGGTAGACAATACTAGTGCAGCTGACATCAAATTTGGCTATTGTACTGAGTTTATTGTTATGTTAGAAAAAGCGTATGACATGAAAACAGAACACGAGTTTAAAGGATATCTAGAGTCCATCGGGGATTCAATTGTTGTTGTTTCTGATGATGATATCGTTAAGGTTCATGTACATACCAATGATCCTGGGTTGGCCATTCAACGGGCATTGACGTATGGTTCCTTAACAAAAATGAAGATTGACAATATGCGGGAAGAGCATAATGAAAAACTAATCAAAGATGCCGAAAAATTAGCAGCGAGTCAATTAGAAGAAAAGAAACTTGCGCCAAGAAAAGAAACTGGATTTATCAGCGTTTCCATCGGAGAAGGGTTAAATGAGATCTTCAAAGGACTTGGTGTTGACTATATTATTGAAGGCGGCCAAACAATGAATCCAAGTACGGAGGACATGTTGAATGCCATTGATCAGGTAAATGCGGATAACATTTTCATTTTCCCTAACAATAAAAATATTATTCTGGCAGCAGAACAAGCGGCAACGCTTACGACAGATAAGAACATCATTGTTGTGCCATCTAAAACAGTGCCTCAGGGTATTACGGCAATTATCAATTATGTATATGATAAATCACCTCAGGAAAACCAGGTAAGAATGGCCGAAGAGATGACCAAAGTTAAAACTGGACAAGTAACTTATGCCGTTCGTGATACGAGTCTTGATGGAAAGACAATTAAACAAGGCAATATCATGGGTATTGGGGATCGTGGAATCATTTCCGTTGGAGAAGAGATTAGCATGACCACCATCGAAATGATTGATCAACTCATTGATGAGGATGCTGAGTTAGTAAGTATCTATTATGGTGCAGATGTGAAGGAAGAAGATGCAAATGCAATAGCAGATGAGCTAATGGAGAAGTATCCGGATATCGACTTTGAAGTTCAATATGGCGGTCAGCCAATCTACTACTATGTTCTATCTGTAGAGTAAATATAGAATTCTCGTTTAATAAGAAAAGTTCCGGATATAAGTGCTAAACTTGTACCTGGAACTTTTTTATTTATAGGATTAGGGCGTCATAAGCCCTTATTAAAATTATAGTTCGTCAATTTGCACAATTCTGTTTGTGAATCGTGTTGTGGGCGTACTCGAAAAGGAGGAAAAGTATGAAAGCTAAGAGCACGATTACTCAGATTAAAGGGATTGGCGATAAAGCAAAACAAAGCTATCAAAAGTTGGGGATAGAAACAGTTGGTCAATTATTAGAACACTACCCTGTCAGATATGATAAATACGAAGAAATCGTGCCAATCAGTGAGCTATGTGAAGGAATGACAGCTGTCATCGAAGGAGTTTTGCTTCGCTTACCTGAGCAACGAAAAATTCGTAACCTTCATATTTTGAATCTACGAATCAGCGATGGCAATTCGAATGTTGCTATCACGTTTTTTAATATGCCCTTTTTAGCAAAACAGCTAAAACTTGGTACCAAATACCTGTTACGTGGCAAAGTCATTCGCAAGAACGGAATGCTCTCCATAGAACAGCCCGCAATCTTAACGAAAGAAGAATACTATAATAAAAAGAATCGTTTGATGCCAGTATATGGCCTCACGAATGGGTTGACAAACCATAACATCAGCAAAAGCCTGGCATTAGCGCTGAATGACTATGAGTTTGAGAAGGATTACCTTCCAAAATCGATTCGAGATGAACATGGACTGATGGAATACAAAAAAGCAGTCAAAACGGTACATTTTCCAGCTACGGAGGCAGACATGCTCCTGGCAAGGAAACGAATTGTCTTTGATGAGTTCTTTTATTTTACCCTAGCGATTCAGTATCTGAAAAATGCCAAAGAATATTCTAGTAACCAATGTGTAATGGCAGATGATAAAGCAGTAGAACAGTTACTTTCATCCCTTCCTTATCAACTGACGAAAGCGCAGTTAAAAGTCTGGGAAGAGATAAAAAATGATCTATCAGGCAACAAGACCATGAATCGTCTGGTACAAGGAGATGTAGGTTCCGGGAAAACGGTCGTTGCGGCATTAGCACTCTTAGTTGCGGCAAAAAACGGCTACCAAGCTACCTTAATGGTACCAACCGAAGTGTTAGGCAGACAACATTATGAGAGTCTAACTTCCTTGCTTGGACCATTTGGGGTACGAATCGGGCTATTGACCGGTTCTATCACGGCCAAAGAAAAACGAATCATGCACGAGCAAATAAAGAATCATGAGGTGGATGTCATCGTCGGAACGCATGCCCTGATTCAAGACAAAGTCGAATATGACAAGCTCGGTTTAGTTATCACCGATGAGCAGCACCGTTTTGGTGTAAAACAGCGTGAAATCCTGAGTGAAAAAGGCAACTCCCCGCATATTCTTGTCATGAGTGCCACACCGATACCAAGAACTTTAGCCATCATCTTATACGGCGACTTAGATATCTCTATCATTGATGAACTCCCAGCCAATCGTTTACCGATAAAAAATTGTGTTGTTAATACTGGATACCGAGCCACTGCATACAAATTTATCGAAAAAGAAGTACAAGCCGGACGACAAGCTTACGTCATCTGTCCGATGGTAGAAGAAAGCGAAGCGATGGAAGCGGAGAATGTCATAGACTATACCGAAAAATTATCGGAAGCCTTCCAAAGTAATATTTGCGTAGAATATCTGCACGGGAAAATGAAGCCAGCTGAAAAAAATGATATCATGGAGCGGTTTAGCAAAGGTGAAATCCATGTCTTAGTGTCCACCACCGTAATAGAAGTCGGGGTCAATGTACCAAACTCCACCGTAATGATGGTAGAAAATGCGGAGCGATTCGGACTTGCGCAACTTCATCAGCTGCGTGGACGTGTAGGTCGAGGCAAACATCAATCTTATTGCATCTTTGTCAGTGGCTCAAGGAGCAAAGAAACGATGCAGCGATTAGAAATCCTCAATGGATCGAATGATGGCTTCAAAATCTCAGAAGAAGACTTAAAACTTCGAGGTCCTGGCGATCTTTTTGGTATCCGTCAAAGCGGCATGATGGAGTTTAAGATGGCCGATGTCTACAATGACTCCAAGATCTTAATCCTGGCAAGCCAAGTAGCCAAACAATACGTCACCGACAAAGCCATCGAATTAAAAAATGAGCAATTCGTACTCGACAAAATTGCCAATTATGCAAAGCGGACCTTGTTATAAAGACGAATCAGCTTGATTAAAAAAGTTTGAAAAAATGGCCATAACATACATTATCTTCTAGTTTAATATCTGAATCACTGCACATACTACTATCGTAACCAGTAAACAATCATGATATGTTTTGAAAATGTGTTTTTAGGCCTTCACAGAAGTTCTAGAAATACAAAGGTTTTCGAAACATGTAAATGGAGGTAATAATTCATGTCTAGTCGAAACAGAGTGGAAGTACCAGAGGCTAAAGAAGCTATGGACCGCTTTAAGTACGAGGTTGCGTCTGAATTAGGAGTGCCATTAAAACATGGGTATAATGGAGACCTAACAAGCTATCAAAATGGTAGTGTCGGCGGATATATGGTCAAGAAAATGATTGCCGAACAGGAAAGACTTATGTCAGGCAAGTAATAAGATGGGCCTAAGTTATTAGTCGAAAACACCAAGATTGAACTGTTACAACAGGAATCAAACTATCGGAGTAGATTGATTCCAGGGGCCACGTAAGTTGGCCCCTTTTTATTGTGGCGATTTGACGGTTCGTTTGTCAAAAGCTTGAGGTTGTGGGGCGTCAATTTGCACTTGAGGTTTTAGTCAAGCAGGATAAAACATATTTCATACGCAACGCGCTCTCGCTCGGATGGCGTCGTAACGGTACGTAAGGTCGTAAAATACACGACCTAAGTGCCGACGACGTCATAACGGTTGCGTATCAAAATATGTTTCATCTTGCTTGAGTAGGGTTTTTGAGTGCAAATTGACTTTTTTTCATTCCTTGGATGCTTTTGACAAACGAACCTGTTTCTCGATAAATTTGGGTGCCAACTGATGTGGCACTTTTTTTGGTGGAAAGATGTAGGGTTTAATGGCTTGAGATGTGTTGGCAACTTTATCTTTATCATATGGATAAGCTTGATGCCCTTTGGTTAAACGGAGAATTAATGAAAAATGCAGCGGAGATAGGTTATGGGCGTTTTTTATTTGCTTGCCAAAGCATGCATAGGTAAAACAACTTGTGATTCCATAACGAGCTAAAACTTTAAGCACATCTATATTACCAGAACTCAAAGAATTTAGTCTATAACCATACCGAGAACTACAGTTCAATAGTCAATTTTCCCAAGGTCTATAAACTCGTCAATTTGCACACAAAGTAAAAACAAGCAGTGTGAAACATAGTTTGATGAGCAACTGTTATGAGCGCGTCGGTTCTTAGGCCACGTATTTTGTGGCCTTATGTACCGTTACGCGTTCATCCAAGCGGGAGCGCGTTGCGAATAAACTATGTTTTATACTGCTTGTCTATACCAATCAAGGCAAATTGACGAGTCACAAAACCCTGAGTAAAATTGACTATTGAATAAATGAACAGAATGAGATAGACTATAACTAGTGAGTGAAAATATAAACAAAATGACTGACTGTTAGGATGAAGGACATGAGAGTAATTGCCGGAAAGGCACGAAGATGCAATTTAGTAACTGTTGAAGGGTCAGGTACAAGGCCAACAACGGATCGAATAAAAGAAACGTTATTTAATATGTTACAGTATGATTTGTATGAGAGTACATTTTTAGATTTGTTTGCTGGAAGTGGAGCTATTGGGATTGAGGCACTTAGCCGAGGATGCAAAAAAGCTTATTTTGTGGAAAATAATAAAGCAGCGATTGGGTGCATCAACACGAATCTTAAGAACACCAAGCTGACAGAACAGGCGGTGGTGATGTCAATGGACGTCATTACAGCAATTAGGCAGTTAAAAAGTGATGGACAAGTCTTTGATTATGTCTTTATGGATCCGCCATATCATTTGGGCCTGGAGGAAGCGGTGTTGACAGAGTTGGCAAAAGCGAGGGTGATTCATTCGGATACAATTATTATCCTTGAAGCCGATATTAAGACAGAGTTTTCGTTTCTTAGTCAATTGGGATATCAGATTAGTAAAGAAAAAACATATAAAACAAATAAACATTTATTTTTAACATTATTAGAAGAGTAGATGAATGCAGGAAGCATTTCTTAGAAAAGTAATAAAGTGTAGAAAGCATTACGTACAAAGTTAGTAAGTAAGTGCAGATTCACTGCCGTTTGACAGTGCTGAGATAGACGTAACCGTGATTGGAGGAGTAGTATGAGAATTGGGATATATCCTGGTAGTTTTGACCCGGTCACACTTGGGCATGTGGATATTATCTTACGTTCAGCAAAGATGTTTGATAAGTTAATTATCGCAGTGTTACAGAACAGTTCGAAACAACCTTTATTTAGCTCACAGGAGCGAGTTGAGCTTTTGAAAATGGTAACAAAGGGAATAGATAATATAAGCATTGAGACATTTGATGGTCTTACCGTAGATTTTGCAAGAGAGCGAGGGGCCAATACGATTGTCAGAGGACTTCGTGCGGTCTCTGATTTTGAATATGAATTACAGATTGCGCAGACGAATCATAAGATGAATCCGAACATAGATACAATTTTCTTGACAACGAGTGTCGAGTATTCATATTTGAGCTCAAGTATTGTAAGAGAAATCGGAAGATATCAGGGGGATATCTCCAATTTTGTACCTGCTGAGATTATTGAGAAAGTACTATTTAAATGTAACCCAATGGATAAAAATGAAGAATAGGAGTGTTATTATGGGAGTGAGCCGTATCGAACAATTAATCGAGGATATTTACGAATTCGTAGAAAGCTGCAAGATGTCAGCACTTTCCTCAACCAAAGTCGTAGTTCCAAAGGACGAACTTTATGACCTTCTGGATGAACTTAGATTACGTACTCCAGACGAGATTAAAAAATATCAGAAGATTATTAACAATAGAGACGCTATCATTGCTGACGCAGAGGAAAAAGCAGCAACAATGCTTGCACGGGCTCAGGAAAAAACCAATAATCTAATCAGCGAGCATGAGATAGTAGAACAAGCCTACTACCAGGCTCACGAGATTGTGGAACATGCAAACAGTGAAGCTGCCAGAGTATTAAAACAAGCTCATCAAGATGCCGATACGATTCGTACTGGAGCTCTTGCTTACTCCGAAGATATGCTGCAAATGGTACAAGGTGTGTTAGAAAATGCTTACGAAAGTACGAAAGTGCGTAGCAATGCACTGATTTCATCGATTGAAGATAATCTTAATATTGTTCGTAACAATAAGAAGGAGTTATCTGATCAGCTTCATGGTGATTCGATGTCAGAAACAACCGAGGAAGCTGCCGCAGCTGATGATTCTTCTTATAACTTCGAAGATGGTGCTTTCTTAGATCATGTGAACTAAACCTTACAAAAGTAGTAAGAAGAGATACACTAATGCTAAGGTAAAGAGCGCGTTAATTAATTTGTAAATGATATAGGTTTTTATCGATAGCCCGGTCTGATCGATAACGCTTTTGGTTTGTGCGATGCTAGAGAATCCACCAAATGCCGTTAACGCGAGGATTAGGGCTATTTGTAATTCGATTGCATTGCCGGAATGACTAATTACATTGATGCCATTGGTGATTTCCATTAATCCAACGACCATCTGGTTCATCAGATTAGGTAAGAGCCCAGAGTCCATGATGACATAGGACAATATTGAAAAGAGAATGACATAGCCACCCACTTTGGTTACTACTTCAAAGGCATCCTGAATGGATTTGTCAATGACGCGAAAACTTAGTTTTTCGCTATGTAACTCGCTTGTTTGAATCACTGAAGCTGTACGCAGACTCGTAAAGTCAACTTCTCTCCGATATCTGAGAAAGTGCACAAGACGAAAAACGAGCGAGGATAATATGGCAGCAGCATAGATAATCAATAAGATTGAATATTTGATTCCTGGCAGATTCAATGAACTGATTGCAATGTAGCTGATGATAAATGATGGACTGGCATTATTGCAAAAGGTAAGAAGATATTGTCCTTCTTCTCTTGTAATGAGATGATTCGACACCAGGTCGCCACATACTTTGGCACCAACCGGAAATCCCGTCAACAGACCGATAACAATTGGATAGCAACCGTGGCGCGTTACCCGAAAGAATAGGTGAAGTGGGTAGTAAAAAAGCTTTGCAAAGTACTTTGTTAATCGTAGTTCGATAATCAGATTGCTGATAATCATAAAGGGTAAGAGGTTGGGAAGTAGGATATTGAACCAAAGTAACAGACCATTTTCTGCACCACGAAGCGAAGAAGTAGGAAAAATAAAAAGAATCATTAACATGATTAAAGTAAATAGGGTAATAAGCGGTTTGGTTGTCGATTTAGTACGCCGTAGTCTCATGACAACTCTCCATTCAGTTCTTATATAATTCTTTACATTTTACGAAATGATTCTAGTAATTATGCCTTGTATAACATATCTTAGATTTCTATTTCAAAGAGTCATCTAAGACCAATCCAAAGAATCTACAAAGACTGAATTCATAAAATCTTATTTCTTCTAATGAAACGCGTCCCCTAATTTTCAACTAATTCTTGCTCATTAGTCTATATTCGAGTCCATTCGATGCTTCTTTTTTGTAAATACGAACAAGCTAGAAAAATGATGAATATTATCAATCATTTGTCTCTGGCGAAAGAGATTTGCTATTTGATTTTTGGGAATATATGGGTTATAATTGGAAATGTGAAATCGACTTCACAAAAAACAGAATTCTTCTTCGAACTTCATAATTTCTGATGTTTAAGGATAAGAGATTAAGAGGGAACCTTGTAAATGATGAAGATATGTTGTTGGAATGCGTGAATAGGGGGCGAATTAATGTATCGAATAGCTTTATGTGACGATGATAAAAGATTAATGGCACAAATGGATTATTTTTTTAAGATGAATACAGATAATGCTGAATTCAAACCATTCATTTATGGGGAGGATTTGTTAGAAGCAATTTACGAGGGAGCACAATTCGACATTATCATCATTGGGAATATGTTAAAAAAACTCAATGGAATCATGGTCGCAAAGGAGATTAGAAGACTGGGGATTAAGAGTTATCTGATATTTATAAGCGGAATCGAATGTTTTTATTATGACGCATTTGAAGTAGAAGCCTTCCGGTTCATGAAAAAGCCGATTGACTGGAAGAAGTTTCGTATTTGCATTCAAATGATAATTGAGAAGCTGAATGATAACAATCGATTTTTCTTTTATAAAAAAGATAATATCATATATAAACTACCTATCAAAGACGTGTTGTTTTTTGAGAGTTGCCGCAGAGTGATTAATATTGTGACCGAAAATGGTACCTCCTCATATTATGACCGTCTTGATTTGGTCGAGGAGTATATTCGCAATAAAAACTTTACGTTCCTTCGTATACATAAGTCTTATCTTGTCAACAGCTCCAAAATAGAGCAGTATGAATACAGTAAAATTAGGATGCCCGGGGGATTGGAACTTCCAATAAGTGAAAACAAACGCAATATCGTGCGCAATGAATATATGGAGTTTATTGATAATTACGTATGCGGCTACGGTACGCATACGAGGTAATCGAACTAGTAGAATAAGTAAGATTGTGGTATACTATCATAGAAATGTCATAAGGAAAGGACGATAATCTATGAGTGAACCTACCAGAAACAAAAAAAGACAGGAGATCGCGGAGGAATTCAAATGGGCGATTACTGATATGTACGCTTCGGACGAGCTCTGGGAGAACGAGTATCATCAGATCCAGGAAAATATAACAAAATTAGAACAATATGAAGGGAAGTTGTTACAGTCTGCTTCTATGCTTTATGAGTATCTTCAGCTTCAGGATGCAACGAATCTATTGTTTGAACGTGTTTATGTCTATGCCAATCAGAAGTATCATGAAGATACCACGAACGCAACCTATCAGAAATTATCTGATATGGCAGGGAACTTAGGTGTCAAACTAAGCAGTGCCACTTCCTATGCAGTACCTGAGTTAATGAAAAGCTCTATGGAACAGATTAAAGAGTTTGTAAATGAAGTTCCGGAGCTTAGCCTCTATGGAAGATATTATGAAATCTTGTTCCGTAAGAAAGAACATATTTTATCGGATAAGGAAGAGAAGATTCTTGCGATGGCCGGAGAAGTAGCGGAAGCGCCAAGTACCATTTTCTCGATGTTTAACAATGCAGACGTCAAATTTGACATTATTAAGGATGAAGAGGGTAATGATGTTGAATTAACTCACTCCAATTATTCCTTATTTATTCAGAGTAAGGACCGTGAAGTTAGAAAAAATGCATTTAACGCCATGTATGCACAGTACATTAAGTATCGTAATACGCTTGCCAATATGTTTTCATCGAACTTAAAGCAGGAGAATTTTTTTGCGACGGTTCGCAAATACCCATCTACGATGGCAAAGGAACTGGATGGAGGCAATATTCCAATCAGTGTATATGACAATCTGTTAGAAGCAGTACACGAGCGTTTGCCATTATTACATCGTTATGTGACGCTACGCAAGAAAATCCTTCGCGTTGATGAGCTGCATATGTATGATCTATACACTCCGATGGTGGGCGAGATTGAGATGAAGATTCCTTATGAGGAAGCCAAAGAAATTGTAGCCAAAGCGTTAACTCCACTTGGTGCAGAGTATGCTGAGATTTTAGAAGAGGGGTTTACAAAGCGTTGGATCGATGTCTATGAGAATGAAGGCAAACGTAGTGGTGCATATTCCTGGGGAGCCTTTGGAACACATCCTTATGTATTATTAAATTATCAGAATAACCTGAATAATATGTTTACACTGGCACATGAGATGGGGCATGCAATTCATAGTTATTATTCCGACCGGGAACAACCATTTATCTATGCTGGTTATAAAATCTTTGTTGCTGAAGTGGCCTCCACTTGCAACGAAGCGCTGTTGATGCATTATATGTTAAAAGAGACGACCGATACATCCAAACGGGCTTATCTCATTAACTATTATCTGGAGCAGTTTAGAACGACCTTATATCGTCAGACGATGTTTGCTGAATTTGAAAAGATTACGCATCAAATGGTTGCCAACAATGAGCCTCTGACTGCCGATGCGCTTGGTGAGATTTACCGTAGTCTGAATCAGAAGTATTTTGGACCAGATCTGTTAATTGATGATGAGATTGCCATGGAATGGGCTAGAATTCCTCATTTTTATAATGCGTTCTATGTGTATCAATATGCGACCGGATACTCTGCAGCAGTTGCGTTATCCACACGAATCTTAAATGAGGGCGAAGCAGCGCTTAACGATTACCTCGGATTCTTACAAGGCGGCAACTCCAAAGACCCAATTGATTTGCTAAAGGGTGCCGGAGTAGATATGACAACCAAAGAGCCGGTATTACAGGCATTGCAGGTATTTGAAGAGTTATTAGATGAAATTGAGAATTTGTTGGCATAGATTCGTAAAATGTATTAATTACCACGTTGTAATGGTATTAATAATCAAAAAGGTAGGAGGCTCGCGCAATAGCTAAATTTAGTTATAGCGCGAGTTTCCTACCTTTTTTATATTATAATCGGCCCACTTCGGTATTCATCCGCCAGGCGTGTTTGATATTGATGATACACCATTTGCTGATACAGATGAGTTGCCTTCAGCTCCTTATCAAAAAGGGAGAACGTTAAGGGGTCAAGTAATTGCCGAGCATCGGCTACCTTGGTGATCAGTGTGTTTTGTACAAGCTTGTTAGACTTTCGTATTAATAATGCCGCCTCTTTCTTTAAACCTAACACTCTGGCATATGGGGTAATAAGTGGTGAGCTAGTCAAGTAGTCTAGATCGGACTTATGAATGTCAAGGAGGGTATGAAGAAGCATGCGATAGATTCTAGTTAAGGTGATGTCTTTGCTCTTGATTTTCATGGCCAGATCCTGATAGGAGGTAAAGTGACTTAAGTGTTTTTTGATCTTATTGGCAAAGTCTTCGGTCACATCCAGGTAGTTCGTTAACTCCTCGGTGGACTGATAAAGTAGCTTATAATATAGCAGGCTTGAGAAATCATTTTCCGTGATGGGTCCTTTATGATGCAGGGCTTCTTTTAATTGAGGGAACACGGCTGGAGGCACACTGTGGCCATAGTCTGCTAAGGATTTATCCTGATGGATGCTACCTCGGATAGCGGTGGCACTGGAGATGGCTCCGTTAATTTCACTACTATGATAGTGCGCATTGATTCTCGTTATTGTAACTGGAGTAATCGAAGAGTTAAGTCGCTTCAGTGCTTTTATATATTCGATTCCCAGGATATTGTTTGGCGAATTCAAAAGTTTGGTATAATCTGTTTCGTTCTTATCGGTATCGTTGTCATCTGTTATGTTCTCATCCGCCTCGTTCTCTTTCTTATTGTTAAGGAGGGAGAGAAGAGCTGTAGTTCTTGCAGTCGGAAAGGAGTCACCGGCTTTTAGGCGAGTGGCAAGCGCTTCCTTATAAGTTACTGGTTCATTTGCTAAGATCTCGGCAATCTCATCAAGTACCGTGATATCGCCACATTCACTTCCAAAGCAGATGGAATCAATACAGCCAAGATTATTTAAGACAGACACTGCGCCTAGTGCAAAGTATTCCGCGCTCGCGGTGGCATAATACATGGGTAGCTCCAGTACCAGATCGGCGCCGCAAGATAGAGCCATCTGGGTCCTGGTATATTTGTCAAAGATAGCAGGGGCTCCGCGTTGCACAAAGTTACCGCTCATTACCACAACGACATAATCCGCTCCGGTGAGTTCTTTCGCTTTATTGATATGATATAGATGACCATTGTGAAATGGATTATATTCCGTAATTAAACCTGTTACTTTCATAGACACTCCTGTTATAATACATAATTGGGACAGCGGCGCATAAGTTAAGCGGATGCATCACTGCTTGGCCGTATACTAACTCTATCTTATAGAAGATTGCATAAATAGTCAAATATTTATCACATTTATGAATTCTTGCTTGCATTAATTGGAATAGTAGTATAAAATACAGAAAATAATATTTGCCATTGAATTGATGGTGTACATATGGATACAGGAGGAATTTCAATGACAGCGTTAAAGGATATGAGTGTTGAGGAATTAATGCAGCTACGTAAAGAGCTACAAAGTGAGTATAAGATGTATCAGGCAAAAGGGCTTCAGCTTGATATGTCAAGAGGAAAGCCAGACTCTGACCAATTGGATATTGCGATGGAGATGATGAATGTATTAAACAGTGATAGCGATTTAACTTGTGATGATGGTACAGATTGCCGTAACTATGGGGTACTTGACGGGATTGCAGAAGCCAAAAAGTTAATTGGTGATATGATTGAAGTACCAGCAGACAATTTGATTATCTATGGAAATTCAAGTCTAAATATTATGTACGATACCGTTTCTCGTTCCATGACACATGGAGTGATGGGCAATACACCTTGGTGTAAACTGGATAAAGTAAAGTTCCTATGTCCGGTTCCTGGTTATGACAGACATTTTGCCATTACTGAATATTTTGGAATCGAGATGATTAACGTTCCAATGACAGAAAATGGTCCAGATATGGATATCGTAGAAAAACTTGTGAGCGAAGATGAGAGCATTAAGGGAATCTGGTGTGTACCAAAGTACTCCAATCCAGGCGGCATCTCCTATTCAAATGAAACAGTACGTCGTTTTGCCAGATTAAAACCTGCTGCAAAAGACTTCCGTATTTACTGGGATAATGCGTATGGGGTACATCATTTGTATGAGGATGACCAGGATTACCTGATTGAGATTATCGCAGAGTGTAAGAGAGCGGGTAACCCAGATATGGTTTACAAATTCTGTTCCACCTCCAAAGTAAGCTTCCCAGGCTCTGGTGTTGCTGCGATTGCAACCAGTGCCAATAACTTAGTGGATATCAAAAAGCAGCTGGGCATTCAGACAATAGGTCATGATAAAGTGAATCAGCTTCGTCATGTTCGTTTCTATAAAGACATTAACGGACTAATAAAGCACATGATGAAACATGCAGATATCGTTCGTCCAAAGTTTGAAGCGGTATTAGACATCTTAGAAGAGGGTCTTGGCGGGTTAGAGATTGGTTCTTGGTCTAAGCCAAAAGGCGGCTACTTTATTTCCTTTGATACGTTAGATGGTTGTGCCAAAGATGTTGTCGCAAAAGCGAAAAAAGCTGGTGTTACGATGACTCCTGCTGGAGCGACCTATCCATATGGTAAAGACCCACACGATAGCAACATTCGTATTGCACCAACCTATCCTTGTCTTGAGGATCTGATACTGGCTACCAAGTTATTCGTGCTTTGTGTGAAGTTAGTAAGCGTTGATAAGATTTTGGAAGCTAAATAATTGAGTTATAATAAAAAAGTAAGCCGATGGGGTCTTTGGACTCTGTCGGCTTTTATACATCATGTGATCATAACGAGTCAATCAAGCGATTGCAGGTAGTAATCGATATGGTTCTAATATTCACTTAATAATGTTAAGTATATTCTTCTATATAATAAGAAATCAACCGAATTTATGATGGATTCTTAAGTATCAGATGATTGCTTTTTGAAAATAAAGGAGTATAATATGGAAAGTGGTTCGTCGCCACCTATCATTATATAGTCGAGACAAAGAAGCCTTGCAAAGAGGTTTCTTTTTATTTGGCTAAATTGACTTAAATGGAAAACTGGAGGGATAATATGGAAACATACAAATTTTTGATGGACTTAGCTTTGATATTATTAAGTACGAAATTGTTAGGGATTATATCGAGAAAGTTTAATATGCCGCAGGTGGTTGGGGCATTACTTGCCGGATTATTACTTGGCCCGGCGGTGTTGAACATATTGAATGAGACAGAATTCATTCTATCGTTATCAGAAGTAGGTGTCATTGTTTTGATGTTCACAGCTGGTCTGGAATCAGATATTAGTGAACTAAAGAAAACGGGAAGGTCTTCTTTGATTATTGCTATCATGGGTGTCATCATTCCACTAATTGGAGGTTTAGGAATTGCCTATCTGTTTAACAAACCGGGAATCATTGAATCTGATGCTTCGGTTAGTTTATTACTTCAGAATATATTTGTCGGGGTTATCCTGACTGCGACTTCCGTTAGTATCACGGTGGAAACACTGAAGGAAATGGGGAAGCTCAGTACCGATGTTGGTAATGCCATATTAGGTGCTGCCATCATCGATGATATTCTAGGGATTATCATATTGACTATCATTACAAGTACTGCTGATTCTAGTGTGAATGTAGTGGTTGTACTACTAAAGATTCTAGCGTTCTTCGTATTCTGTGGTATTGTTGGGTTTATCTTTTATAAGGCGTTTAAGTACATTACCGAAAGGTATAAGAAAGACATGAGACGTTATGTCATATTTGCATTTGTGTTCTGCCTATTGATGTCTTACTGCGCAGAGGTTTTCTTTGGTGTCGCAGACATCACAGGAGCTTATATTGCAGGATTAATTCTATCGAATTCAAGTCATTCTAAATACTTAAACGAACGTTTTGAGACAGTATCCTATGTTCTCTTATCACCGATCTTCTTTGCAAGTATCGGATTAAAAGTAGTGTTACCTACGATGACCACCCAAATCATTCTCTTTGCATTCTTATTGGTAGTCATAGCAATGATCACTAAGATCATCGGCTGCGGGTTAGGTGCAAAGTTTTGTTCTTTTACAGGAAAAGAGAGTTTTCAGATAGGATGCGGTATGGTTTCGAGAGGAGAAGTGGCACTAATTGTCGCTAGCAAGGGGGCAGCAGTAGGTCTGATGTCAAGTATTATCTTTGGACCGGTAATTGTAGTGGTGGTTGCCACGACAATCATTTCTCCTATTCTGTTAAAGCTAGCATTCCATGTAAGGAAAACAATGATATAATTACAACGATAATAAATGACTCTGCTCAATCACATAAAACGTATTGAGTAGAGTTTTTTTTGATATATTACAAAAAATTATTTGCAATGACAGAATGTGTCTAAGTATAATGTCATAATAAGATGGAAACGGAGTGATAAGATGGAAAAAAAGGAAATGGGAGACAAAAATGGTAGGGTACTTGGGCTTTACACCAGGTTGTTACAGGGGGATACCATTAATAAAGCAGGGGAGTCAGTAAGATACGGCGTCAGTGAACGAAGTATCCAAAGAGATATTGATGATATTAGGGAGTTTCTAGATAAAAACTCCGTTGAAAGCGGAGAGATGAATACCGTAATTTATGATCACGTGCTGCAAGGTTACCGATTAGAAAAGGTAGCCAAGAACATGTTATCCAATGGCGAAGTCTTAGGACTGTGTAAAATACTACTCGATAGCAGAGCTTTTAATAAGAAGGAACTAATGCCAATGATTGATCATCTGCTTGAATGTTGTGTTCCATCAGCGAATCGAAAATTACTAAAAGAGCTGATTGCCAATGAAACATATCACTACGTGGAATTGCAGCACGGGTCCGCAATTACCGGCAGACTATGGGACATTGGTCTGGCAATCAAGGAGTGCCAATGTATTGAGGTAAAGTATATCAAAGTAAAGGACCAAAGTATGGTAACTCGCAAGCTTAAACCAGTTGGGATGATGTTTTCAGAATTTTACTTTTATCTGGCAGCTTACATCGTTGATAGCAAGAAGGAAACAGAAGTGGATGGGTTCAATGATTATCCGACCATCTATCGAATGGATCGAATCGCAGACTATACGATACTGAAGGAGCACTTTAAGATTCCTTATAAAGAGCGGTTTGAAGAAGGGGAGTTTCGAAAACGAGTACAGTTTATGTATAGCGGCAAATTGAGGCGAATCAAGTTTTGGTACACCGGTTATGACATTGATGCAATCCTTGACAGGCTGCCAACCGCCAATGTCTTAACAAAGGATAATAATGGGTGGATGGTACAGGCAGAAGTGTATGGGAGTGGTATCGATATGTGGCTCAGAAGTCAGGGGGATTATGTGAAAGTGATTGAAGAAAAGTAATAATTTTACATAGCATTTTTTTAATCATATACTACTTTGGGAAAAATGAAAAATCTTGCGAATAAAGCTGGATTTATCTGACTAATTTAGGAACTAGATTGCAGAAGCCAACAAATATCGGGGATTGGCGCATTTGACTCAATAGTAAAATAATGTAAATGGTAAGTAAAGATACTAAATTTACAATAAAAGGTAATCAATAAATACTATTTATAGTAGAATAGAATGTAAAAAAATGCATGGGAATCGCAAAATTATTACATTTATAGGATATTCTCATAATAAATTCACCAAATTCTACCTAGATTGTTAAAAATTCTTCAAAATAAATGACAAAATTTTCATCTAATAGTTGAATATGGCAACGCATTAAAGTATAATTATTTATGATAATTAAGGAAAGGAAAGTGAGAGCATGAAAAAGTTCTTGTCAATGTTTCTAATCCTTGTTATGGTATCCAGTTTAATGGGGGGAACTGATGTAACAACAGTTACAGCAGCGAGTGGGACAGTCAAAAAAGTAGAAATTACAGCACCAACCAAAAAGTCAACGTATACTATTTCAAGGTATAACGAAAATGTAACGATTCAAACCAAAGTAAAGGTGTCCGTTACAGGCAATGCATCAAAGAAAGTAACATATGCATCAAGCAATTCAAAAGTAGCAAGTATATCGAGTAAAGGTGTAATCACAGTGAAGAAGGCGGGAACGACTACCATAACCGTTACGTCTCAAGCAAATAAGAAAGTAAAAGATACACTAAAGCTAACCGTAAAACAACGATACGTGAATAGGGTAGAGATTACCGCACCAACGAGAAGATCATCCTATACAATTATCAGATCATCAAAAGATGTTAAAGTAAATACGAAAGTGTATGTGTCAGCTTCTTATGGGGCATCCAAGGCAGTGAAGTATACGTCTAGTAAGCCTTCGGTTGCAACAGTATCCAGTAAGGGAGTTATTACAGCAAAAAAAGCTGGAACGACAACTATTACGGTTACTTCTGCCGTGAATAAGAAAATTAAAGATACGATTAAAATAAACGTGGTACAGCGTACGGTCAAACTGAGTGCAACTACTCTGGCAACAAGAATTAATCCAAAGAAAACGACTAAAATTGTTGCATCGTTTTCACCATCCACTGTTTCCAACAAAAAACTTACATATAGTTCAGCCAATACAAAGGTAGCAAAAGTCGATAAGTACGGCAAAATTACCGGAGTGAAAGCTGGAAAAACGAAAATAAAAGTGTCCACAACAGACGGTTCAAGAAAATCAGTCTATGTCACAATTACAGTTACGAACGACAAACTAGTGACGAAGATGACCATTAGCTCCGCAAAGAAAACAATCTATGTAGGAGATAAGACTAAAGTATCCGTTAAAGTGAGTCCATCCTATGCCAAATATAAAAGCTATACACTTTCCTCTAGTAATAAGAAAGTCCTTACGGTAGATTCCAAAGGTTACGTTAAGGGTATTGGTAAAGGAAGTGCTTATGTAATAGCCAAAGCAAAAGATGGTTCAGGTATTACCACAAAGGTGAAGATTACGGTTAAAACAAAACCTACACCAAAACCAACCGCAAAACCAACGGTGAAGCCAACCGCCAAACCAACGGTTGCGCCAACCGCGAAGCCTTCGGTATCGCCAACTGCGAAGCCAACGGTTGCACCAACAGTGAAACCTTCCGTAGCGCCATCACAGGAACCAAAGAAGACGTATACCAAGGTGTCGCTTCCGGACAGTTACACGGTAAAAGAGGATTATACCGTAAATGTAGCCAACCCATTAACGATTACCGATGGGAAAGCGTTGGTACAAATGATTGAGAATTATCTCTATAATAATCAATCCGCATTTACCTCAGTAATCAAACTCCTCACCGGAGTAGAGGGAGTTACCGTAGAATCCTTCATTGACGCGATTACAGTTACGAACAAAGGAGTTACTTCTAGTAACTACACTTTCCAAAATGGCAAGATCATGAAAGGTGAAGTTCCACTTGCTGATGTTATTGGTACTACCTATGTTCTGCAAGGTGATATTACCGTATCCGTTCCTGCACAGTTAGCTGGTAAGACCATCAACAAAGTGGATCTAATCGATTCTATGTTGATTGCTTCCATCCTAGCGGCAGATGCCAAAAATTATCTTAATGTTCAGATGGTGATTCACAATACCGCCGACGGAGATTTTGATATTAAGTTAGAGCAGGTCGAGAAACTAGGTGATGATGTTATCATTAAGTTAATCTGTAATGGAGTTCCAAAAGAATATAAGTTGACAGTTGATGACGAGATTTATCTGTATGGAGATCATACCAATGACGAATTACTTCGTATCTTGGTAGAACGTATCAATGTATACTTTGGATTAGAGGTGTCATTGTCAAAGGTGACAAAATAATGAAGATACGATAAATCATGTGCTTTCGACGATGAGGTGCTAAGTTCTAGCATCTCATTGTTCATGAAGGGGCAGTTGGGAAATAACGACATTATGGGAAATAACGACATTGTGGTAAATACGACATTTTGGTAAGCGAGGCGTTTGGGTGAGAACGATGAAACTGCGTAAATTAATCGTGCTAATGATAACATGTATACTCTTATGCGGTACCCCTGTTACAATACAGGCGGCAAGCGGAATTAATGCCAATGAAGAAGAGCTTTTGTCGGTTGCCAAGGGAACCTTTCAGGTAAACGGAAAACTATATCAGGTGCAAAGCAGCTATATTAATCAGGCATATAACTACTTTAATCGAGATGGCATTCATATTACAGAGAAGCAAAAAGAAGCCATTCTTGACCGTGGCATGAGGATGCTCTCTAAAGGAGTGGATAATGGTTACCTGGTGGAAGTGCCAGAAGTTACGGTAAGTCCTCCTGAAACTACCATAAATCCGCCGCAAAGCGGGGAATCTCCACCTCCAACGCAAAGCGAACCACCAAGCGAAACTACTGAGCCAGCGAATTCAATACCACCAAGTGTGTCTAAGCTACCGACACAAAAACCGATTATCGAAGCGCCGGTGATAAAAGAAGAGCAATCAACGATTGACTTAATTCAGGATGCCATTGACGTCGCAGATGATCTGGGCTTAGGAGTTAGTGTGGACTTTACCAAAAAAGAAATATCAGTGACAGAAGATAACGGGAAAGTGGTTTTTGATAATACCAAAGTCATCAAAGAAACCGGATTCAGTATGTTTACTCCATTAGTAGTGCTCCTACTATTATTGCTAACACTAATTAGCACCATCGTCACCTGTATCCGTTATCGATTACTCGCTCACGACGATGAGCGGTAAAAAGAAACTTGCGGCGTATCTATATATGCCGATACTATTTGCCTTACTTGGATATGGAATAGTCTATATCGCAGGAAAACCCGTATGGGATATGTCCCGTTCTGTCATCTCCATGATACTAGTCAAGACAGAGACAAAAGTAACAACGTTAGAGGACATCTATACGCAGGATACCGCAGTAGAACAAGGTGTGATAAAGATGAGCGAGATTGTCGTACCTTCCTACGAAACAAAGTATGCCGAGTTAACCTGTGATGCCGTAAATTTATCGGCGCCAGTGTATTATGGAGATAGCGATACTGTATTTGAGCAGGGAGTCGGGCAGTATCTTGGTAGTTACCTACCTGGAATGGGCCGGACCATATTGCTTGGAGCACATGATAATACCTTCTTTGCTCCACTTGAAAGCATGGAGCCAGGTATGGAAATAACAATAAAGACCAGTTACGGGGTATTTACTTATCAGGTAACCAAAACATGGATTACAGAGGAAAATGATGCTTCGGCGTATTCACTTGGACAAAAAAAGGAGCAGCTCATTTTATATACCTGTTACCCATTTGGAACATATATAGGTGTCAAGGATCAACGATTCATTGTCTATGCAGACAAAATCTCCGGACCGACCATTGTAGAGGAGGAGAAGGATGAGTAGACAGACGTCAAATCACAAACATAGACATCATAAACATCATCAACATAAGAGTCATGGACATCAGAGTAAAGAACAACAGAATCAAGAACAAAAGAAGCGTAAACATAAAAACATGATACGTGCCATCACTAGCACGGTGTTATCCTTCTTCTTATCCCTTATCATTTTTGGACTCTTGTTCCTACTTGGAACTAGAATAGGGGTGGGAAGCAGAAGTACGATGTTAGCGGCATTAGATTCTTCCGATTACTATAACAGCGTCCATCAGGCAATTGAGCAGAATGTCATCACCTTTCTCAAACCAACTGGGTTACCGGCCTCTGTCATTGAGGGAGTGTTTAGCAAAGAAGCGGTTCGAATGGATGCCAGACAAATCATTATTAATGAGTGTAATCAAAAAGAGTACACCGTAGTATTTGATTCGATAAATGAAACGTTCCAATCCAATGTGGAACAATATGCAACAAAGCATGGACTTATCATGACAAAAGAGTATGGGATAAAGCAGCTGACGGACAGAATTCAGTCGATTTATCTTCATACCATACAATTTCCGTTTACGAAGTATCTCGTCAGGTTTCAGAATATTGTAGCAGATATTCTGTATCCGTTGATGATTATTGCTATGCTTACTGGAATTGGAATATTTATCCTTTTGATTAAGATACAAAAGTGGCAACACAGAGGGCTCCGATACTGCGTCTATGGCGTGATGGGAGGAACTCTCATGACGATTGCGCTACCAGCTATCATATTGGTAACAAAGTTTTATCAAAGAGTTCAGATCTCACCAGAGTATCTGAAGGAGTTTGTAACAGAGTTTTTACAATGGGGATTTTTAAGCTATATCTATATCAGTCTACTTGGGGTGTTAACTTTTATAGTACTATTAATCGTTATTCAAAAGAAAAAACTAACGATTTGAAAGCTTAAGTAAAGAGTATATGAGGTGGATTTATGGAAAAGCAGAGAAAACTGGTGATTGTAATTATGACATGTTCGCTTGTTGCAGTAGTTTGGCTGGTAGTTACAATATCAAACCTGATAGTTGAGCAAAACTACGAGAAGTTAGAACAAGCATGTCTATTAGAAGCAAAAACACTGAATGCAACCGGTAATCAGACGTATGATAAGCAAATTATTATTGAATTACTTAATTCTCCAGTGGAGTTTAATGGTAAAACGGTGGTGTTACCAAAAGCATATACTGAGGCCTTAACTATGTATTTGAATACATCCCAAATCATGCTTAGTGAAGAACAGATACGAATGATAGTGAATCGTTACCAGGATATCATGCAGTTTTATAGCCATAATGAACTACCACTTGAAGAATGGACAAGAGAAGACCAAAATTGGTTTTTATATCTTGTTAATGAGGGACTTATCGCACTGAAGCTTAAAGGTATCTATACCTCAGAGAATCTAGACTTTGCGATTGTCAAGGAAGATAATACGGTTTTAGTTGGGAATAAGGTGCTGACTCAGGCCAAAAGTGTACATTGGACATACGTTGGCATTGGTATTGCAGCACTAATCATATGCTATCTTATCTACTTTATTATTACTATCAGAGAAAACAGGCGTTCCATTATTAATAACAAAACTATAGGCAGGGAAGTATATGGAGAATAAGCGTGTAATTAATCTAATGATTTTATTGGTGGACCTAATTGCGATTGTCATTTCCTACGCGATAGCGCTGATGGTGCGCTATGGTACCATATCGGATATCTGGTATGCCAGATTAAATGGTACAGGATTAGTCATTCTGGCACTTGAATATATTGTTGTATTTTATGTATTTGGCAATCACGAACGGTTTTTAGTCCGCGGATTACTAGAAGGACTTCGAGAAGTCATAAAAGGAAATATGATTCTTTTGGGACTGTTTGTAGTTACCTTCTTTATGAATCGGACAATTGCCTCCTATTCTAGATTTATGATTGGCGTATTCTTCATCTTTAATATCGCGGTGAGCTATCTGTTTCGTTTATATTTTAAAACGTTTGCATTTTATTATCTTAAGAGAAACCGATATATGAAGCAACTTTTAGTTATCGCCTTAAAACGCAATGTTAATCAAGTATTAGCCAATCTTACGGACCTTAATAAGATTGGTTATATGATTAGTGCTGTTGCTGTCCTTGACCATGATATGACGGGGAAAAAGGTGCAAGGACATAAGATTACCTTAAATAATGAATCGCTTTATGACTTTATGAGAATCAATGTCGTAGATGAAGTTTTCTTAAGTGTCCCAAGTTACCCAATTGAGGAGCTTGAGCGAATGATCCTCGAGATAGAAAGTGCTGGAATTCCAGTTAATATCAGCATCAATACATTCAACCTAAGGGTAAGAGAAAAAGTAGTGCAACAATTTGCCGGAGATTATGTATTAACCTTTAGTACGAAGGTATTCGAGCCAGCTTCCCTAATTCTAAAAAGGCTGCTTGATCTCATCGGTGGTTTTATCGGACTGATATTTACCGCAATCGTTACCTTAATTATCGCTCCGGCGATACGAATCGAATCACCGGGACCAATCTTTTTCTCCCAGATACGAATCGGGAAAAATGGGAGACAGTTTAAAATCTACAAATTCCGTTCCATGTATCAGGATGCGGAAGAGCGCAAACAAGAATTAATGAGTCATAATGAGATGGATGGGTTAATGTTTAAGATGACCAATGACCCAAGAATCACGAAGGTCGGACGATTTATCCGTAAAACAAGCATTGATGAATTACCACAGTTTTTGAATGTCTTACGTGGGGATATGAGTTTAGTCGGAACCAGACCACCAACCAAAGATGAATTTATGCAATATGCTACCCGTCATAAGAGACGTCTGAGTCTAAAACCGGGACTTACCGGGCTTTGGCAGGTAAGCGGCAGAAGCGACATTAATAATTTTGAAGAGGTAGTAAAACTGGATCTTGAATATATCGACCGATGGACCTTCTGGCTCGACATAAAACTTATCCTGAAAACGATATTCGTTGTCTTTACCGGGCGCGGATCCAAGTAATCATATACGAAGGAGTTCACATTGAGTAATTATATTGACATACATAACCACTGTCTGCCAGGACTAGATGATGGGGCTAGAACAATAAAGGAATCGATCGAGATGCTTCGTATTGCATCGGAAGAAGGAATCAAGGAAATTATTGTTACACCGCACTATAAACATAGTCGTTATCTTAAGTCACCGGAGGACGTGGCTATAATTAAAAAGGAAATAGAAGAGGAACTTGCGAAGGAACGCATCGACATTACACTTCATCTTGGCAATGAACTCTTTTATCATATAGACATCATCAATGAACTTGAACAAAAGAAAGTAAATACGCTGGCAGATTCTCAATATGTTCTTGTGGAATTCTATCCAAATGAGTCTCTCAGCACCATCAAAAAGGGATTATATGAATTTTTGACCTATGGTTATTATCCGATTCTTGCCCATGTAGAGCGTTACGAAGAAATTGTAGAGGATCTTAATGAAGTGCGAGAGTTACTTAATATGGGAGCCTATCTTCAGATTAATGCTTCTACATTGGTGGGGTTACATGGCCGTAAGAATAAGCGATTTGTTAAAAAGCTTCTAAAAGAAGAGCTTGTTCAATTCGTTGGTACTGACGCACATAGTGCAAGAAGTCGTGCTCCATTGCTTAGCGAATGTGCTGCGTATATCGCAAAAAAGTATGGGGATTGGTATGCCATAGAGTTGTTAATTGAAAATCCACAAAAAATATTATTAAACCAGAGTATTTAAAGGAGTAATCATGGAAGAAAATAAGACACCACTGAGTAACGCAGATGAGATTGAGATTGATTTGCGTGAGATATTTTATTTGCTAATGAGTAAGCTTTGGATTATCACACTGGCAACCGTAGTTGTCGCAGTGATCAGTTTTGCTGTCAGCAAGTTCTATCTTACCCCGGTATATCAATCACAGACAAAAATCTATATTCTGAACAAAACAGAGGATAGTAACATAACTTATGCGGAATTACAAGCAGGTAGCCAGTTAACGAAAGATTATAAAGAACTTATTACCAGTCGTCCGGTCATCGAAGAAGTAATCGCCAAATTTCAATCATTGCTTACATATAAAGAAATGGTTGCTAAGATCGGTGTTACAATACCAACGGACACTCGAATTGTTACAATACTGGTAGATGATGAAAATCCTATTGTAGCGATGAATCTGGCCAATGCGATTCGCGAAGCAGCATCCAAGCATATCAAGGAAGTTATGAATATCGAATCAGTTAACGTCGTAGAAGCGGCAAACTTACCGGAAGCGCCATATAAACCATCAGCAAAACGTAATACCTTACTCGGTGGATTTGGGGCAGCCTTCCTAGCTATGGCCATCATTGTAATACGCCATATGCTAGATGATACCATCAAAACTCCTGAAGATGTGGAGAAGAGACTGGGTCTATATAATCTAGCGATTATCCCGGTAATTGAGGAAGAAACGCTATTACGGCATAAAAAGGGAAAAAAGGACAAAAGTCTAACAAAGATAAAGCAAAAGGACAAAAGCATAACAAAAATAGAACAAAAGAATCGACAGAAATCTAGGGAAGGGGCAAGAGGATAACCATGGAAGTATTAAATCTAGAACAGATACGGGAGTTAGATTTTCACACTAGCGAAGCGTATAAGACATTACGTACCAATATTGAATTCAGTGGCAAAGATATCAGAGTCATTACTTTCACAAGTGCTACACCGAATGAAGGCAAATCAAGTACCTGTATGAATCTTGCTATTGCGATTGCACAATCGGGGAAACGTGTGGTGCTAGTAGATGCTGACCTGCGTAAGTCCGTATTAGTGGGACGCTATAAGATTGGTAAAGTAGAAAATGGGTTATCGCATTATCTGTCCGGTCAAAAAGGCATTCCAGAAGTGACTTATGAAACTTCCGTAGAGAATCTGTATACCATTTTTGCAGGACCAGTACCACCAAACCCGGCGGAACTATTAGGTTCTGAGATGTTTACCACACTAGTGAATGAGCTGAAAGAAATATTTGACTATGTAATTATTGATTCTCCGCCACTCGGCAGTGTCATAGATACGGCAGTCATCTCCAAAGTGTGCGATGGTGCAATTATTGTATTGGAAAGCGGAAAAATCAGCTACCGATTTGCGCAAAAGATTACCAATCAGTTAATTAAAGCCAACTGCAGAATCCTTGGGACCGTGCTCAATAAGGTAAAGGTAACCAAAAAAGGATATTACGGCGCATATTATGGGAAATATTATGGTAGTTACTACGGTGAATACTATGGCAATGATGAAAAGTAAGAGCAGAGGGAAAGGGATTAAAATAAGGGAAATAATGAATCGAAGAAGGAACCTCGTGCTTTCCTTACTCATCATCGGGACCGGAGTGGGAACCATCTATGGGATGGATCTGGTTCATGCGGATAAGGAAGGTCCAGTTATTACCTTTACGAATGAAAGAATTACCTATAAGCAAGGCGAGTCTTATGACACGTTGTTGTTAGGGGTAAGAGCGCTCGATACAAAAGATGGCGACGTTTCGGATACATTAGCTGTCGCTAAGCTTTCTGTGTCAGAAGATGCTACGAAAGCAAAAGTTACATACGTTGCAGTAGATAAGGAGCTAAATCTTACAAAGGAAATTCGAGATATAGGGTATATAAAGACAGAAATCGAGGAACCAAAGGAAACGGATAAGACGGAGGATACTGATAAGCCGTCAGGGCAAGTAAAGAGTATTGCGCCATCAAATCCATATGAATATGTACAATTATTACTAGATAATCAAAATAAAGCACCACAAGACACTGACCCCCCACTGGATACGGAGTATCCAGTGGACCCAGATAACACAGAAGAGCCAACAGATACCGACACAGAGGAAAGTGCTGATTCTTTTGCTAAGATTACGCTGGTCAGTAATCGGGCTACGATTAAAATTGGAGAAAGGTTCAATTATCGAAATTACATTGAAGTGATTACATCAAGTACAGTAGAGGAAGATGAACTTTGGAGACATATCGTTGTTGATGGAGAGGTTAATACGAATCAGGTGGGTGAGTATACACTTACTTTTTACGTGTTGAACGGGAATGGAGAGCGGTCGAATATAGAGAAGTTGGTGTTGGTGGTTGAGGAGTAGTGTATTGGTGGAATTAGTAACATTAATGTGATTAATTCAAAAAATTAATTGGGTAGAGCAAATTCTGATAAATTATGTTATTGTAGTTGTTTGTTTTAAGTAACTTTACAAATGGGTTTCTGGTTCTGTCTTAAACAGAAGGGTTTAGTTACAAATAAGATGACCTCTATCTTGATGGTGGGGGAGCATGGCTCGGAATATAAAATACATTAAAAATTTTAAATTTTGGAGGGAAATATGAAAGTAGTTCTTTTGGCTGGTGGATTTGGAACCCGAATTTCTGAGGAATCACAGTTTAAACCGAAGCCTATGATTGAAATAGGTGAAAAGCCAATTCTTTGGCACATTATGAAGGAATACTCTTACTATGGTTACAATGAGTTTGTCGTCTGTGCTGGTTATAAGCAGCATGTAATTAAAGAGTGGTTTGCGGATTACTTCCTTCATAATAGCGACATAACCTTTGATTTTACGAATGGAAATAATGATATGACAATTCATAATCAACATTGCGAACCATGGAAGGTGACAGTGGTTGATACAGGGTTGAATACGATGACTGGTGGAAGAATTAAGAGGATTAAGCCATATATTGGAAATGAAACATTTTTAATGACATACGGAGACGGTGTGTGCGATGTCAATATTGCAGAATTGGTTAAGTTCCATCAGAGTCATGGTAAAAAGGCAACTTTAACTGCAGTTAAGTTGGAGCAGGAAAAAGGAGTTTTGGATATTGGTGGAGATAATGCTGTAAAAGCATTTCGTGAGAAGAATATGTCCGATGGCGCTCCTATTAATGCTGGTTACATGGTTTTAGAACCAGATGTTTTTGACTATATTACTGGTGATGATACTGTTTTCGAGAAAGACCCAATGATGCGTTTGGTTGAGGCTGGAGAATTAATGAGCTATATGCACACAGGATTCTGGCAGTGCATGGATACAAAACGTGAAAAGGATAAATTGGATAAACTTTTAACAAATGGCAAGGCACCGTGGAAAAAATGGAAAGAATAGGAGAAGTTAAATGAGTTTTGATCTGAGTTTTTATAAGGGTAAAAAAGTTTTTGTAACAGGCCATACTGGGTTTAAAGGGGCTTGGCTTTGTAAAATTCTGGCAAACCTAGGAGCGATCGTTACTGGTTATTCTTTAAATCCACCGACCTCGCCTTCTTTATTCGAAATTGCTAATATTGAGCAGGACATTATTTCTGTTATCGGTGATATCCGTGACTATGCTTCTCTGAAGAACGCATTTGATGAAGCACAGCCGTCAATTGTAATTCACCTTGCTGCACAGCCGATTGTTCGTGATAGCTATAAGAATCCTTCCTATACATATGAAACGAACGTTATGGGAACAGTAAACATTTTGGAATGTGTCCGTAACAGCTCTTGCGTAAGGTCATTCCTGAATGTAACTACAGATAAGGTTTATTTGAATAAAGAATGGACATGGGGATATAGAGAGAATGAGGAACTGGATGGATATGACCCATATTCTAATTCCAAGTCTTGTTCAGAGCTTGTAACGCATAGTTATAAAAACAGTTTCTTCAATGATGGAGCGATTGCCATTTCTACAGCTCGTGCAGGTAATGTTATCGGCGGCGGCGACTTCGCAAATGATCGTATAATTCCGGACTGCATCTGCGCTGCTATAAGGCATGAGGATATTATTGTGAGAAATCCGTTTTCCACAAGACCATATCAGCATGTTCTTGAACCACTTTATGTCTATTTGATGATTGCTGCAATGCAGTATGAGGATGGCAAGTATGCCGGATACTACAATGTTGGCCCTGATGATCAGGATTGTTTCCAGACCGGAGCACTTGTAGATCTTTTTGTTAAGCATTGGGGAGAGGGTATGAAGTGGATTGACCGTTATGATGGTGGACCTCACGAAGCAAACTTCCTGAAACTTGACTGTTCCAAGTTGAAAACCGCTTTTGGATGGAAGCCTCATTGGAATCTTGATATAGCAATCGATAAGGTAGCAGAGTGGAGCAAGTGTTGGGTTGAAGGTGGAGATGTCCGTGCTTGCATGGATAAGCAAATTGAAGAATTCTTAAACATATAAGATTGGATGTATGTAAATGAAATTACTACTTACAGGCGCCTATAAATGGCAGGAACATCAATTATCCGTATTTATAAATGCAGGTTGGGAATTGTTGTATATAGAACGAGAAGATCAGCCGTTTGAATTTGATATATCCGATATAGATGCAGTTATCTGCAATTGGTTGTTTGTGAATCACAGCATCGAGGATTTTAAGAATCTTAAATATATCCAATTACTTAGTGCTGGGTTGGATAGAGTGCCGTTGGAATATATAAAAGAAAACAATATAAATCTTTTCAATGCGCATGGAGTTTATAGTGTTCCAATTGCTGAGTATGTACTTTGTGGTGTATTGCAGTTGTATAAAGAAAGCATGAAATTAAGAGAAAATCAAGAAGCACATATATGGAAAAAGAGCAGGACAATACGAGAGATATTTGGAAAGCGAGTCTGCTTAATTGGTGCAGGAAGTGTTGGGTGTGAAATAGCCAAAAAATTCTCTGCATTTACTGATGAGGTGTATGGAGTGGATTTATTCCCTACTGAGAGATTGTTTATGAAAGAAGTCTTTCCAATCAGTTCAATTAATGATGAAATTTGTAAAAGTGACATCGTAATTCTAACACTGCCACTTACAGATGAAACAAAAGGAATGTTTAATATAGAATGTTTTAACAAAATGAAGTTGAACTCTGTATTTGTCAATGTTGCTAGGGGTGGTCTGGTAGTAGAAAAGGATTTGTCAGTAGCTCTAGACACTAGATTATTGGGTGCAGTTATTGATGTTTTTGAGATTGAACCGCTCCCAGAAGAAAGTGATTTGTGGAATAAGAGCAACTTGATTATTTCCCCCCATAATTCTTTTGTTTCTGAAAATAATGATTTAAGAATGTGGGAAGTGATACAGGCTAATATGAATAACTGTTTTAAGTAAAATTTAAGGAGCAGAGGAGGCAAAAATGAAGAAAAATAGAACACAGATCCTGGATTGCACTTTGAGAGATGGTGGACTTGGATTAGAGGATGTATATAAGAACAAGATTGCCGATATTGGCTTTTCTGAAGAGGATAGAGTAAGGATTGCTGAAAGCCTTAGAGATTCTAATCTAGATATTATAGAGTTGGGATCAATCGAGATTTCAAACGATGATAAGACCAGATTTGCAATTTATCAGGATGTTGTAAGCTTATCAAGAATGTTACCTGCAGATCGAAGAGATGACCAGTTGTATGTTGGTCTTTTCAGAGGTCCGGATACACCGCTTGAAGATATTCCCGATTGGAATCCAAATCTGGTTGACGGTCTTAGAGTTATTATTCGTTATTCAGAATTGAAGAAGTCGATTGAATTTTGTGCGGGTTTGAAAAAAAAAGGATACAAGGTATTTGTACAACCAATGCTGACAATGCGATACACGGATGAGGAAATAGACTATATGATAGCAGAAGCAAATAAAATGCAGGCATATGCACTGTACTTTGTTGATAGCTATGGATATATGACTAACCAGGATACTATGATTCTTTTTGAAAAATACAATCGTGATCTTGATCCTACAATTAGAATCGGTTTCCACTCACATAATAATATGAATTTGGCTTATTCTAATGTAATCTCTTTTATAGAAAACTCGGGTGATCGCAAGATTATAGTTGACGCATGTGCAATTGGTATGGGACAAGGAGCCGGCAACCTTCAGACAGAGTTAATCACTGCATATTTAAACGAAGTTAGTCTAAATGGCTATGATTATAACTCACTTTTAGATGTATGTGAAATTGTCGACTTATATTCGGCTGATAGCATATGGGGATATTCGATTACAATGCTTTTGCCGGCAATCCATAAAACTGCTTATAAATATTCTATTTCCATGAGAAAACACTATGGTTTGACTTATCGACAGATTAATAGTGTTCTATCTACTATTCCAGAAGAATTACGGCATAGATATACGGTCGAAAATACAGAGGAGTTATTGAGGATAAATGGGGTAAAGGTAAATAAAAGATAGTTAGGATGAGATAAGATGGAACAAAAACAATATTATCAGTATGGTGCAATAGATTTGGCTAAATTTATATGTGCATTGTTAATTGTAACGGCGCACTATATCACCGAAAATGCAGAAGGTAGAGTAAATGTTCTTTTTGAGTATGGAGTATCGATTTATATCATTGTGGTTCCATTTTTCTTTGCTTGTAGCGGTTATTTTTTGTTTAAAAAAGTAATTGCAAACCCTAATGATGGAAAAAAAATAATCAAATCATATCTTCAACGTATATTAATAATCTATGGGGGATGGAGTATAGTATACATTCTATTTAAGATTTTGACATGGATAAGATTTGGGTTATCCATAGAAGAAATATGGAAGTATCTACTTAATGCTGTCTTCTTTTCATCATATAAAACAATATGGTTTCTTCCTGCTTTGTGTGTTGGTATTATATTAACGTTCTATTTTTCGAGAAGGTTCGGAGAAAAGGCGATGCTAATAATAGCTTTGGCATTTTATCTATTCGGTGCTTTAGGTGTATCATATTCATTTATTCTTAATAATACTACACCAGCAGAACAAATCCTCAATGGGTATAATTATGTATTTGCTAGTACAAGGAATGGGATTTTTTATGGTTTTCCGTTTGTTACAATTGGATTACTAATAGCTAAAGAGGATTGCAACAATCAGAAAAAAAATACGTTAAAGTATTTTATTTTAGCAATATTGTTCGGGATAATGTTTGTAGTTGAGGCATTTATTTTGAAATTTAAGTTTTATGCAATAAATGCAAATACATTATTGTTTTTATTACCTTTCACATATTGTTTTGTGAGATTATGTTTAGGAATTCCATGGAAGGCTAATCACTTTTTTAAATGGATGAGAATAATTAGTACAACTATATTCTTGTGTCAGAGGATATTTCTTTCGGCTTTACCAGAATTATTCCCTTATAGTGTTTTTTCAAAGATTTTACAGGGCAATGCATATATTGGACTAATATATGTATTATGTTCAACGTTTGTACTATCAGAAATAGTTATATTGCTCTCAAGGAGAAGCAAGATAATAGCTGCACTGTGTTGAATAGGAGAAAATAATGTTTGTAGTATACCATAGTAGTAATGCATTTGCTGGTGTGACAGGTGTTTCAATGTTATCGTTATTCGAGAATAATAAATATATGGAGAGCATTCATGTTCTTTATATAGAAAAAGGGATGACAGATGAAAATAAAAATCGATTAAGAAGTATCGCTAACCAGTATGGGCGTACTTTAGAGTTCATGACTATGCCAAACTGGTCAGAAGAATTAAATATAGAGTTAAAGTCTTGTAAAGATGGATGGCTTGGATTTGGCTATAATAGATTATTTCTTACAGAATATATCCCTAATAATGTAGACCGTGTTTTATATTTAGACTCTGACACAATTATTGAGGGCTCGCTTGATGAATTATGGAAGACTGATGTAGAAGATTGGTATTTGGCTGGAGTAGATGATTGCCTTAGTTCAAATTATAGAGACATATGTGAAATAGGTGCTAATTCCACATATGTTAATGCAGGAATGCTTCTTATAAATTTAAAAAAATGGCGAGAAGAAAATGTTATTCAGAAGTTTACAAAATATGTAACGGATAACAATGGATATTTTGTATTTAATGAGCAGTCGATACTTAATTCTATATTTTCAGGAAAAATAAAAATTCTTCCACAAGAATATAATGTTAATTCACTTGTCTATTTATTTGAATATGATGAGTTGATGAGACTAAGAAATCCTCGTGATTTTTCTTATACAAAGGACGAGTTTTATAATGCACGAAAAAATCCAATTATCACACACTTCACCGGTAACTTTCTTGTTGCCCGTAGACCATGGGTGGAAAATAGTGATCATCCCCGTGCTGATGTATACCTTCGATATCATCAATTGACCCCATGGGCTAATCAACCGTTGATGCCATGTAAAAAAAATAAGGGATCCCATAATACTAACCTATGCAAGAAACTGCCACGTAGGACGATGATTTTTTTAGTACGAATTCTTTATAATGATTTGAGACCGAAAGTATTTAAATATCAATTAAGCAAACAAAGAGCTGACAAATATAAATCCAAATATTCCTTGACAAAGGGTACATTTTAATAAAAAACGGAGGTATATACAGGTTGATTGCATATGGAATTCTAATTTCTATAATTTTGGCAAAAGAATTTATTGAAAAACTTTTCGGGAAAAGAGGATATCTGTTCTGTTGCTGTATAACCTTTATTTTTGTATATGGTATAAGCAGTGAAACCATGGGATTGAATGATCGTCAATATATTTATAGCCGTGTATTTAAATTGTGTAGTGAAACAAATTCATTAACAGAAGTTATTCAATTAGCTCAGTCTAGAATAAGTAGTGGAATAATGTTCTATGTCATTACATGGATAATAAGTCTTTTTACATCAGACTATAATGTTTATCTTTTTTTACTTGGAATCCCTTTAAATGTGGCAGTTACATATTATATAGGTAAGTATTCCAATAATACGAGACTGAGCTTCCTTATTTATCTTGCGTTGATATATCCACTAACTTATACGGTTGTCCGCCAATGCATAGCAATGTCTGTACTAATGGTTGCAATCGAAGCAATGCACCATGAAAGATGGAAGAAAGCAGTAATCTTCATATTATTAGCATCGACAATTCATCTTTCTGTATTAGTTTTTTTATTAGTAGTAATATTTAAACAGATAAAATATTATCGTATATCGTTATTTGCTCTGCCGATTGGATTAATTGTTGGTATGGCTGGAGGAAATATTGTACTTAATATATTTAGCTTTTTAGTTAACGATGAAACATATTCACTGAGATACTCTTCATCAAATGGCAATTCTATGGCTATAACAGCAATTGCTATTCGTGCAGCAATTTTGATATTTTTGTTCTTAGCAAATAGGATGAATAATGATTGGTTTTCAAAAGACAATGAAGTGGTGAATAAGCGCAGGTTTTTTAAGCTAACCATTAAAAAAATAAGGATTAGGAGAAGCAGCACTGCTTCATCAGTGTTAGTTGCTTCACGGAAGTCCGAAACCTCTCAGCCTAACGATTGGTTCCTTTGGAATTCGACATTGTCAGCTGTTTTTGTCTGTCTTATGAATGTATTGGGTGAGTTTCAGCGTATAGCTGCATATTTTGATGTATTTATAATTATTTCTATACCAAGGGCATTAGCATCCTACAGAAAGCATGATCGTATGTTTATAACTATATTGCTTTATGTTTTTCTGATAGTATATTTTCTTGGCTTCCAGCTAGATAACTGGAATATGGCAAACTATACTGTCTTTTGGGCGTAGATTTTACTTTTATGTAAAGTAATGAAAGGGGAAAACATGTACGATTTAACTGTTTTAATTCCGACATATAATAGAAAAGAACGGCTTAAACAAACCTTGGATTGTTTAGGTAAACAATATAATAACCACTTTCATCTAGTTATATTAGATAATTGTTCTAATTATAGTGTTCCGGATTTATTGGTTACAGCAGATCAAGATCTTAGAACTCGCACTAGAGTAATCTGTAGACCATATAATGTAGGATCAAGCGCAAATATTACAATGATTTTGTTAGAATGTCAGTCCAAATGGGCATGGCTTTTAGGTGATGATGACTATCCTTTGCCTGAAGCAGTAGATATTATCTATGCAAACATGTCACCTAGTATTGGAGCAATGCATTTTTCTGTTTTGAATATGCAGAGATATTTGCATTCTGATTGTACGGTATCAACATTGGACCAATTTATTGAATTGTATGAAAGCTGGTTACATGACAAACATCCTATTATTAACTTACAGGGTGATTTGATTTTTATGTCAAATAAAGTTTATAACATGGATATTGTGCGGCCTTATGTAGGGATGTCTATTGAATACAGCTATTCTAAAATAGGGCAGTTGATACCGATTTTTCGGATGCTAGAAGAAAAGACTGGTGAATTTCTCATATCAGATGTTGAAATTGTTAAATCGCTGATAGCTGCCAATGATCATTGGAACATACAGAAAATACTTTATGGAATGACGAGCTTTACTTATATTCCGTTTCCTGGTTTGGATAAACGTCAACGAATCAGACTAAATGATGTTGTAATGTTCAAGTATACATATGTACTAAAGAACTATATATTAGATGGTCAGAGTAATTGGCAGTATGTAGACACATTGTATCATACAATTTATAAACGCATTTTGCCTGTAAGCAGTAGAATTATTTTTCGTTCAGTATCTCTATGTATGGAAATTGCGCCGATTCGTAAACTGATGAAAAAGATTGTTGTTTCAATAGAAAACAAAAAGAAGGCAAAAATATGAGCAGAGGTAAGGGGAATAATCAATATAAGGTATTAGTCAAAGATACTGCCCTATTTGCAATTAGTGACTTTGCGTCTAAATTTATCACTTTTTTACTTCTACCGTTATATACCAACGTCCTGACGACAGAAGAATATGGTCAGATGGACTTATTGAACAACATAGTCAATTTGATTTATCCACTATTGACTTTGGCCATCGTTGAGGCTACAATCCGGTTTGCGTTGGATAGAGAAGAAGAACCTAATGAGGTTCTATCTACCGCATTATTATATATTATGGGTGGAACGCTTCTCTTAATCATGCTCAGCCCGTTTGCTGGTTTATTTGGAAAAACCTTTTCATCTAATTGGATGGCATTCATCTTACTATACAATGGATATAGTTTTAGAATGCTATTTTCATATTATTGTCGAGGAAGAAAGAAAAATATTGTGTTCGCTATTCAAGGAATACTTCAAACTGTCAGCGTAGTGGCTCTAAACCTAATTTTCTTATTAGTGTTTAATTGGGGTCTAAAAGGATACTTGATAGCTACCATATCATCATATTATGTTGCAGTATTGTTCATTGTTTTGGCAGGACGGTTTATACCTACTATTATAAATTTTAAGCTAAATCGTTCATTAATGAAGCGTATGCTTAAATTTAGTATTCCGATGATTCCCACTCTGATTTCATGGTGGTTTATAAACTCCATGGATAAGTATTACATAATATCAATGGTAGGAATGGGAGCCAGTGGAGTATATGCGGTAGCACATAAAATTCCAACTATTTTGCAAACTGTTACGCAAATCTTTAATAAAGCGTGGCAAATATCCTCCGTCAGTATTTATGAAGGGGAAGATCGTGAAAAAAAATATTCAGAAATATATACGTACTTCTGCTTTGTGTGCATGGCAGGCTGCCTTATACTAAATGTTTTTTCTAAATGGATTGCTACGATATTGTTTGCAAAAGAATATTTCGAAGCTTGGACTTATGTACCTACTTTGTTAGTAGCAGCAGTTTTCTCTAGTATGGCAGGTTTTTTAGCACAGATATTCACTAGCGCAAAAAAGACAGTGGTATTATTTATTTCAACTGTATTGGGTGTAATTGTAAATGCTGTATTGAATTATGTATTAATTAAGCAATTTGGTACAATTGGCGCTGCATATGGTACTTTGTTTTCGTTTATGACAGTTTGGCTTACACGTAGCATTTATGTGCAGAAAATTGTGAATCTTAAATTGAATTATTTGAGATTAGGAATATCTACAGTTGTATTAATAGCTCATGCCATTATTATCAGTCGCATGCAACAATACTTAGTTGTTTGTTCGATGATTAGTTGTATCGCATTTGCAACGCTGAACTGGAATAGTATGCGGGCGGTTTTTAGTCAGTTTGTTAAAATTATCATAAAAAGAAATGTGCAGGGACGGTAATTATGTATGAAGCAAAATATAGATAAAGCGCCAACTATTGTTGTTGTGATGTCTACCTATAATGGAGATAAATATCTTTCTCAACAATTAGATAGTCTTCTTCAGCAAAATTTAGTTAATTTGAGTGTCTTCGTAAGAGACGACGGATCCAGTGATAAAACACAAGAAATTTTGCAAAAATGGAATACAGACACTAATGATTGGCTGACTTGGTATCAAGGGGAGAATAGAGGCCCTGGTCGCAGTTTTATGGAGGCACTAGAAAAAGCTCCGGATGCAGACTACTATGCTTTTTGTGATCAGGATGATATTTGGGATTCGGATAAATTAGATGTTGCAGTTTCAGTGCTTGAGTCATCAACCAAACAGTATAAAATTTATACATCGAATGTAGCGTTATCCAACAATGACCTGAAAATAATAGGGAATACTAATTTTTATGAAAATACGTCTATCCAAGCTGCTATGATGTATAACCAAGCAATTGGTTGTACTATAGTAATGAATAAAGAATTGAGAGAAAAGCTTATAAAATACAATCCTAATTATATGGTTATGCATGACTGTTGGGCTTATCGGGTTTGTGCCGCACTGGGCGGGGAGCTTTGTTTTGATCAAGTTCCGCATATAAAATATCGTCAGCATGATGGAAATTTTTCTGGTGGAAGTATGAGCCAATTAGAGCTTTGGAGCAAGAGAGTGAAAAGTTTGTTCGGACGAAAGAAACACATGCGAAAGTGGACTGCAGAAGAACTGTTAAAAGGGTATGCGGGATTCATGCCAGATTATTGTCGCAATATTGTGGAAGAGTTTGCTCATTATGATAGCAGCATAAAAAACAAGTGGAAGTTATTGGGTGATAAAAAGATATATAGTGATAGCAAGGCTGGCAATTTAGGTATTGCGGTATCTATTGTTTTAGGCATCTTGTAGTTCAAAAGTACTGGAGGATAATAATGGTAGAAAGACAGGAAGTAACTCAATTTAATCGAATTGAATGGGTTGATATCGCAAAAGGGTTAGGTATTCTTTTGGTTATAATAGGTCATTGCGTGTATTTGGGCGGAGGGATACATAATTGGATTTTTTCATTCCATATGCCGTTATTTTTTATGTTATCAGGATTTTTTGTTCGTGAAGAAGCTATATGGACCACAATAAAAAAGAAAAGTAAATCTCTTTTGTTTCCATACTTTATATTTGTAATATTAGGATTTGTTTTTACATTGCTTATACCCGGATGGAGAGCAAATTTAACTTTAAAAGGGATTGCTGTGGATATTTATATGGGATCACCAGATGCTATAAATATCTCCAGTGTATGGTTTTTGATTTGCCTGTTTGTTACAATTCTTTTTTTTGAGTGCTGTCTTAGAATAAAAAAATACTCTTTTGTTGTAATTATTGTAATAGCTTGTATCGGTTGGTGGTTTGCTGAAAATCGAGGATCGATAGAAATACTGCCCGCTAATAGACTACCGTTTAATATCGATGTTAGTATGATTGCGTTACTATTTTTGGCGATAGGCTATTATGGAAAAAATAGAATTTATTCTGTTGTGGATTATGTAAAAGGCTCTGCTAAAATGAATGTGTTTATATGCGTGGTATTGCTTTTTGTATCGTTTTTTCTATCCTATATAAATCGAAGAGTTAATTTACATGGATTAAAGTTTAACAATTTTTTGCTATACATAATAGAGTCGTTTGAAGGAATTTTGTTTATAATATCCACTTCAGTACTTTTTTTACAGTGGAAGAGTGTTAAAAATATACTGTTGTGGTTCGCACATAATTCTATAAAAATCCTTGGAGCGCAAGCTTTATATATAAGAATATACATATATTTAGTCGAGATTGTATGTGGCGAAAAGTATGATTTATATTTTTTGTCGCAGGGGCATGTGATATTATCCATAATTTTTGTGGTGATATTTAGTTCTCTCAGTGTATGCGTTTTTAATACTATTATCCAAAGATTTACATTAGAAAAATGTAAATTAATTTAGTGGAAGAATAAGTTAAATGATATATATAAATTATCAAAATTATAAACGAGCAGGACATAGAGTAACTGCTCGTTTATATATTTTTATGACGCATCAAGAAACCCCTTTAGCTCTTAATAGTATGCAATGTGTTTTTGAAAATTCCAAATAACGGAGACATGTTAGTAACATCATTTTCATGACATATTAGGCTGATATCTTATTCAACCTACCCCAACCCTGATCTTTCTCACTGACATTCAACAAAGTCCCATCTTCCAAACAATACCCCTTACTTGAAGCAGTGCCCTCATATTCCCCAACAACTTGAGGCCATTCAATTCCGATATCCGGATCATTCCATGCCAATCCACCTTCATCACCTGGGTGATAAAAATCAGTGCATTTATAACAGAATTCAGCCACATCGCTAAGAACAAGGAAGCCATGAGCGAAACCTTCTGGGATAAAGAACTGCTTTTTGTTTTCTTCTGATAGTTCTATGCCATACCATTTTCCATAAGTCTCACTGTCTTTTCTTAGATCAACTACCACGTCGAATACAGATCCTTTGATTACTCGAACCAGTTTCGCTTGCGGATGTTGAATCTGAAAGTGCAATCCCCTTAATACGCCTTTTGTGGAACAAGATTGGTTATCTTGAACGAATTTCATGGTGAATCCGGCTTCTTCCATATCTTTTTGATTATAAGTTTCCATAAAATATCCTCTGGAATCCCCGTATACGGCAGGTTCGATTATGTAAAGTCCTTCAATTGGACATTTTGTTATGTTTATGCGTCCCATTTCTTTCTCTCCTTAGAATTCTATTTCCTTTAGATACCGTTTAACGGCATCTTGCCAAGATGGTAATCTAGTAAAACCGTTGGCAGTTAACTTTTCTTTACTCATACGGCTGTTAGAAGGTCGTTTTGCCTTAGTAGGGTAGTGGTCTGCTGATACTGGGGACACAGTTAAATGATTTGTATCGTATTCAGCATATCCTAATTCTGCAGCCTGTTTAAATATTTCGCAAGCGAATTCATACCAAGAACAGATTCCTTCGTTGGTGGCATGATAGTGACCATATCGATCGGTTTCTATCATGTCTGCTAATAAACGGGCTAAGTCAAAGGTATAAGTAGGACTTCCGATTTGGTCGCACACTACGGTTAATTGATCACGAGTTTTCCCTAGTTTTAACATTGTCTTGATAAAATTGTTGCCATTCACACCAAAGGCCCATGAGATACGTACGATAAAGTATTTATGTAATAGATTTTCCATTGCAAGCTCACCTTCATATTTTGTTTGCCCATATACGCCTAAAGGTTGTCGGTTCGCATCATCAGGTTCCCAATAATTAGTTCCTTCCCCGTTAAATACATAATCAGTGCTGATATACATCATCTTTATATCGAGTTCGTTACATACTTTTGCTATATTTTCAGTGCCTGTTACGTTTACTAGCCTTACTTTATCAATATTATCTTCCGCTGCATCTACCGCAGTCCAAGCAGCACAGTGAATGACAGCATCAGGTAGTGCATCCGTTAGAACGGTATGAACTGATGTCTTATCCGTAATATCCATTTCTTCAATATCTACTCCGATTGGACTGTGCCCTCTACGAGCTAATTCCTTAATTACATCATAGCCAAGTTGCCCCTTAGCCCCTGTTACCAATACTTTCATATCCATCATCCTTATCTTTGTTGCTATAGACAAGCACTTAATAGTAATCATGTGCTATGTCTATAGCAAACGTATTGTCAAATCAATAACACGATAATCTATCGATTGCTATACATGTTCTTATAATAATTCTGATATTCCCCAGAAATGATTGTTTCCCACCATTCTTTGTTGTCTAAGTACCACTGAATCGTCTTTTTGATACCGTCAGCAAATTTGGTTTCTGGAAGCCATCCTAGTTCATGATGAATCTTGGTTGGTCAACAGCATAACGCATATCATGCCCTTTTCTATCGGTAACATAGGTAATCAAACTTTCTGGTTTATCAAGCTCCTTGCAAATGATTTTGACAATATCAATATTGGTCATCTCATTGTGACCACCGATATTATAGACCTCACCAACACGTCCCTTATGAAGAATCAGATCAATCGCCTTACAATGATCCTCAACATATAACCAGTCACGAACATTTTCACCCTTGCCATACACCGGAAGCGGCTTATCATTGAGTGCATTGGCAATCATTAATGGAATCAACTTTTCTGGAAAATGGTAGGGACCGTAGTTATTCGAACATCTGCTGATCGTCACTGGTAAACCGTAAGTGCGATAGTATGATAGTACTAATAGGTCGGCAGCCGCTTTCGATGAACTATACGGACTACTAGCGTGAATAGGTGTTTCTTCGGTAAAGAAAAGGTCTGGTCTATCAAGTGGCAGATCACCATATACCTCATCCGTGGATACTTGATGATAACGGGTAATGCCATATTTTCTACAAGCATCCATTAAGACAGCAGTCCCTTTAATATTTGTATCCAGGAATACCTCTGGATTCTCAATCGAGCGATCCACATGACTTTCTGCAGCAAAGTTAACTACGATGTCAGGATGTTCTTCTTCGAATAATTGATAAACTGCATTGCGGTCTGTAATGCTTTCCTTTATAAAACGAAAATTAGGATCATTTATTACAGGTGCGAGAGTAGATACGTTGCCAGCATAAGTTAAAGAGTCTAAGCAAATAATTCGATAATTGGGATACTTATCTAGCATATGAAAAATAAAGTTACTTCCGATAAACCCGGCACCGCCGGTAACAAGAATTGTCATAATCAGTTCTCCTTATTGATTGATAGTTTTTTATTCTAAAGCTTACTGCAACACGTCTAAATATTTTCCATCAAAGACATCCTTAAGATATTGACCGTATTGATTTTTTTTGAGTACTTCATATACCTTCAACACATCATCCTTAGTAATCCAGCCGTTTAGATAAGCAATCTCTTCTAAGCAAGCAATTTTTCGATGTTGATGCGTCTCAATTGTCATGACAAAATTAGTTGCTTCGACAAGGCTTTCATGAGTCCCAGTGTCTAACCAAGTAAAGCCCTGACCTAATAACTCGACATTCAAGCACTGCTTACCCAGATAAATGCGGTTTAGATCCGTGATTTCTAGTTCACCTCTCGCACTTGGTGCTAAGTTTTTGGCATATTCGACAACGCTATTGTCATAAAAATATAACCCAGTTACGCAGTAATTGCTTTTTGGCATACTAGGTTTTTCTTCAATCGAAATTGCTTTGCCCTCTGCATTGAATTCCACAATACCAAAACGCTCTGGATCATTGACGTAATAACCAAATACCGTTGCGCCTCGACCATTTTCTGCATTGTCTATCGCAATCTTTAGACGCTTCTTCAGTCCATGACCTGCAAAGATGTTATCGCCTAGAATCATCGCCACGCTATCGTTGCCGATGAATTCTTCTCCGATAATAAATGCTTGGGCTAAGCCATCCGGACTTGGCTGAACCGCGTAGGAGAGTGTCACACCAAACTGATGACCATCACCGAGTAGTTCCTTGAATCTTGGTGTATCTTGTGGAGTTGAAATGATTAAGATGTCCCGTATTCCTGCATTCATCAACACAGACATAGGATAGTAAATCATCGGTTTGTCATAGATGGGTAGTAATTGTTTTGAGGTAACCATGGTTAGGGGGTAGAGGCGTGTACCAGAACCTCCTGCTAAAATAATTCCTTTCAAATTAATAACTCCTTCCTCTTCTTGTAGGCACCTGAATAAAAAGTGCGTTCTTGTATCACAGTTAATCGGACCAATATGTTCCAGATTATCAACTTATTTACATTATAAAAGGTGACGTAACGTCACCTTCAAGTAGTTTTTTATAATTTTTTAGTTTTTTATTTTTTTCTACAAATAAAGATCCCCGCTTCTTTTGTAATGCGCAATTGAGAGCTCATTTTCTTCTCAGCAAATAAACGAAAATCCTTGTAATGATCAAGTATGTATTGATTCTGATTACCGTGGCAAGAGAGAATATATTCGATGATAGGTTCTACCCGATCAACCAAAAGGCAATCTTCATATAGCTTCAATTGAGTATGGCTAAAATAAGGTTGAAGAAGAGAAAGCCCATTATCAAGACCGAATCTGTCATACAGTTTTTCTGCAGAGAGCACAATTCGATTATCAAAGTCATTTACAAGCTGACTAATTTCCTTCATATGATTACTACCATAGGTACTACATACAAATCTACCATTAGGTTTTAATATTCGGGATATTTCCGTGAATACCTTAGGCAGGTTATCGCAGTAGAATAGTACATGATTAGCGATTACTAAATCAAAGGAATTATCTTTATACGGTATCCGATGGCAGTCTAATGTTTCATAAGTAAATCTAGAATCCTTTTGGTTAAGGGATCTTTTGGCATCACGAAGCATTCCTTCGGAAATATCGGTGAGCATAATGTCTACATCGGGTGGCAGTAAAGACAGATTCTCTGCCCATAAAGAACCGTTTCCACAACCTAGTTCAAGAATTTGCATCTTATTTGTGATCTCACATTGCTCAAAGATCCAAGGGAACCAGCCTTGTTTATTTTGCGCATATAAGCTATGCAGATTGATTCGTGCTGTGATATTATTCGCATTCCTATACTGGCTTTTCAGACTTTTCTCCATATTGGTCAGATGGATTAGTTCTAACATCTGGCTCCAATTGATACTCTGTTCCTTCTTGATAGCAGACGTAGTTTCTTTGATTGCCTTGCCAACCAACTGTAACTGTTCGATACGGTCTTCGATCAACTTTTGTTGTAGGTTAAGTGAATGCAATAAGAAGTGACAGTCTGAATCATTAATTGTCATATCTCGGATATCTTCTAACGAAAAGCCAAGGTACTTAAGCAGCAGTATCTGTTGCAACCTTGCCAAATCAGAGTCTGTATAAAAGCGTGCATTAGATTCGCTAACATACGATGGTTTAAGGATATTCTGTTTATCATAAAAACGAATGGTGCGAACCGAAGTTTTCGCCATTTTCGCAAATTCGCCGGATGAGTAGTAGCCTGGTTTTTTCATGGGGGGTCATTCCTTTCTTGTTTCTATTATATCGGGAAAGGGGAGGGATGACAATGGTTTAATGAAACTGTGAAGAGGCGGTATTCTGTCCTATTAAACCAAGAATAGAAATTTGTCATTTTATCCGTACTAGATAGAGGTTATGGATATGTTGTGGTAAAATATAGTTGATTTATCGAGAAAACATAATACATATTCATAATAACTACTTTTAGTAAGAAAGTAGAATTACACTGGTTTGATTGTAAGGACAGTGAACGAATCAAAATGAAAGTAAAGAGGTGGAGGAGTGAAAGTTAAATTTATTGGTGAAGATGATCCATTTGCTTTGCTAAACGGTAAAATTTATGAAGTTAATTCTATTGAACAAGGATGGTATAGAGTTGTTGATGAGACTAAAGAAGATTACTTATACCCATCTGAAGCATTTGAAGTTGTAGAAGAATAATGAAACGTACTATAGCAAAGCTTCAATGATTATTTCCGCGTAAAAGTTGAACCGAGTAAAAAAGGCTCAACTGGAAAGTATGTATATAGAGCCAGGAGTTCACATAAGAAATTAAGAATTACCAGATAAGTTACTTCCCTTAATACCATCATATGAAATTATAAAGAAAAGGAGTCTATCCCCATGCTAAACCTAACCAAAATCCACCACATCGCCATCATCGTCTCAGACTACCAAAAGTCCCGTGATTTTTACGTTAACAAACTAGGTTTTCAGATTATTCGAGAAAACTATCGGGAGCAGAGAGATGATTATAAGTTAGACCTAAAACTTGGAGACTGTGAACTTGAGATTTTTGGTGTGAAGACGGCACCAAGTAGACCAAGCTATCCAGAGGCCTGTGGTTTAAGACATTTGGCGTTTCATGTTGACTGCATTGAAGAGGTGATTGCTGAATTGAATGCTGTTGGTATTGAGACAGAACCGATTAGAATAGATGATTATTCAGGCAAGAAGATGACTTTCTTTCAAGATCCGGATGGGTTGCCACTAGAACTTCATGAATAGGGTCTGAGACAATTCTTTATTACTTTGGTATTGTATATATACATATTAAAGTATTATAGGAGGTTCAATTATGAAGGGGAAATCATTTTACAAAATGCATCAATTATTATTGGGGGTTGGCTAGCTTCACTAAGTCTCAGACCGTAGTGAAAACGGTAAAGGGGACGGAAGTTTCCTTTGATATGAATGGGATAGCATAGACTATCCCACTTTTTTAATTGGAAACGTTAGTGTAAATGGCGTACTACCACAAAAGTTTGATAATAATTTATCATTTTCTACAATTTATTATAGAAATAACGTGAGATTTATGGTAAAATATTCATATTCAAGTACCCTTAATGAACAATTGATATGTGTAAAGCTAACGCCAAAATAATTCTAATGATGAAGGGAGATTGCTTATGTTATTATTAAACACAAATAAGAAATCATACGTATTAATGCTTTTGGTTTTATTCCTAATGATATTTTTCCCATCTCATTCAATATCTGCTTCGGAAGATATTTCTTATGGGATAGTAAAAGTATCAGAAACACCACATAATGCGACAGAATTAGGTTTGTTAAAAAAAATACATATTGCGAGTAGCTTAAGTTCTAGTGAAAAGCAAACTAAGGAAGATGGATTATCAATAAATAATGAACAAGCTAAAAATGCAGTATTCTATTATCATTGGCTTTGTATTAGTGCTATATTTGTAATATTAATTAGTGTTAGTATAATTTTGTGTTCTCCAAAATTAAGAGCAAAATTATATAAAAAATGAGGTGTAGGCACCTGGGGGAAAAGTTAAATGTTTGAAAGAATTAAAGTGAAACAATTGAATGACCATCTTTATCTGCTGGATGATGATGGCGATGCTACCGGTTATTTGGTAGTAGGGCAAAAAAAAGCTTTAGTTATTGATACAATGAATGGATATGAGAATGTGTATGATGTGGTTCGTACTTTGACAAATTTGTCTCTCATGGTTGTAAATACTCATGGCCATTGTGATCATATATTCGGGAATGTTTATTTTGACGAGGCATATATGAATCTAGATGACAGTGGGGTTGCTAAAGAACATATGGCGTTTCAGTATTTTGATGAATTGTGTAAGGAACGCAACTTAGCTATGCCACCATTCATACCTATAAAAGATGGTGATGTTATTGATCTTGGCGGGTTGACCATTGATATTATATCTTTACCTGGACATACCCCGGGTGGGATCTGTCTTTTACTAAAAGAGGATAGGATTTTGTTTACAGGGGACAGTATTAACCGTGGACTTTGGATGCAGCTTAATGAAAGTAAAATGTTAAAGGACTTTTTGAATAATCTTAATAATATCATGTATGTGACGAAAGAGGCTGATTATATTCTACATGGTCATGCTCAAGGATTTGACAATATTTCTTTGATAACGGAATTAAGAGATGGTGTTGCTGATTTAATAGAGACTAATGGCGAAGGTGATAAAGACTATGAATGGTTTGGTGGAGTAGATAAGCAACATCCTTTTGGAGACGGGAAGAGCATTATCTGCTATTCAATCAAAAAACTCTAAAGGTGTCAGGCACCACATGTAATAAAATGATATTGTAAAGAAAAGGAGTTCTATCCCATTCTATGGCCGAGGTATCTTGTGTTTAACAACAAACCAGATGCCGACTACCATCAATAAACCAACTGCGATATAGATGCGATATTCACCATGCAATGAATCGCGGTAATAATAAACGAGGATTGCCTGTGGCAGATGTCGGATGATTCGGCTAATGCTTGCAGCCAGTATAAATCGTTGAAACTTCACTTGTAAGAAGCCAGCAGATAAAACATAGACTTCATAGGGGATTGGAGTAATGGCAGACGATAATATGACAAGCATTGAATTGTTCTCATATAAGCGATTTAGCTGATGTAAGCGTTTGGCTGGTACAATTCGTGAGAGCAATACACTGCCAAGTGTTCTACCTAACAGATATCCAGTCATAGACCCAAGGATTGAGAAAATGATTAATACAAGGGAGGCAATCAGGGCATTGGCAGGATCAGCCAGATAGACAGGAAGGGAGACTAATTCCATCGGAAGAGGCAAAAAGGTGGCTTCCAAAAAGGCAGCCAGGATGATTCCTACAATACCGTATTTGATTAAGAATGTACCGATACCCTCCATGCTGCTACCTCCAATTATGACTTATGGTATGAATCATACAAGGAGAGATTATCTTTGTCAATATAGTTAGCGAAGAACCGTCATTGATGCTGATCTGAGCAGCGTTAGCTTTTCTATTTTGGTGGAAAATATTGTTGACTTTTGGCTTTTTAATCGATAACATAGTATTGGTGATATATGGAATACTCAATGCGTTTTATCGTTTTGAGATCGTATGAAGGGGCAGGGTCATACAGTATAATAATTATAGGGAGGCGTCATATGCGCATAGTAAAAAATTCAATTAAGGTACTAGTGTTAGTTTTCATGTTAGCGGTAGGGATTCCTGGGGTGGTTGTAATGGCAGCCAATAACGACTATAGTGAAGTGGTGCAATTACCGTTAGATACGGATACCTATTACGTTGATCATGGCATTATGCTAATAGGTTCAGAGGATGCAACTACATTTCGTATTGATGGAGCAAAAGCGGTAACAAAGGGCTATCTTACAAAAGAAGGGGAATATAATGTAACTTGTTATCAGGGTTCTCAAGTAGTAAATAAGACTTGTATCACTATTGATTACCAGGCACCAAAATTCACGAATGTTGTCAATGGTGCTCGTATTCCTGTGGGATACAATGTTACCTTTCAAGATAATGTAGGAATTGAGAGTTTATATTGTTATAATCAGGAATTACAGACGAATAAAAATATTGCAAATGTCACTTCTTGGACGCCAGAGTCTGCGGGTGAATATTCCCTGTGCGTGCGTGATTACGCGGGTAATATAGCATCTGTTACGTTATTGGTAGGTGAGACTCAAAAAAACCTAAGTATAACAGGTGTAAATAATCTGTCAGTATATAAAGAAAAAGTTACTGTTAACGTCAAGGTGGAAAAAGGGGCAATCCATTATGCTTTGAATGACAATGCAGCGGATAATTATGTTACAGCTACAGGTCAAACGATATCTCTACCTTTTACACAAGATGGATATTACGATTTGTTTATCAAAGATGATTATGGTAACACGAGATATGTTTCGTTTATTGTTGATCTAGGGAAACCGGTTATTAGTGTATTAAACCAAGATGGATCCACGACTCCGATTAAGGAGGATACGATATATATCAACAAAGAAACTGCGTTTTTAGCATATGATCCTTTTATGATTAGTTATTTAATGGAGTTCGATAATGAGTTTTTTGAATCCTATGGCGGTACACCAATGGTAATATCAGAAGATGGTCATTATAAGTTGTTTGCTTGTGATATGTTGTTTAAGAGTAAGCATCTTAATGTATATTATGACAGTGTTGCACCGAAAACTACTTTGGTGAACAATAGGGTGTATACCAATTCCGTGACAGCAACCGCTGATGATGATAGCAAAGTAACCTGCTATATCGATGGAGTGGCAAAACCTCTTGGAACGGTCATTGAAAAGGACGGGTACCATAATATCACATTTATTGATCAGGCAAAGAATAGAACAAGTCTGCGTATCAAAGTCGTGGATAAAAAGTCACCTGTGGTCAGTGGTGTGAAAAATAATAATACATATAAAAGTAGTGTGACAATTAAGTTTTTCGATGGCTCAGGTATTAAAAGCGCCAAACTTAATGGTAAAACAATAAAGTCAGGTCTGAAAGTAACCAAAGCCGGTACATACAAATTAGACCTCTATGATACGCTTGGAAACCGTACCAATCTTACCTTCCGTATTGACTTAAAGGCTCCTACGGTAAAAGGGGTGAGTCATAACAAGGTATATAAGTCCACGGTTAGAGTTTATTATTCCGATGATTTGGGAATCAAGTCAGCAACCATTAATGGTAAGAAGTATAAGAGCGGGGCGAAATTAACCAAATCTGGTAAGAAAACGCTTGTTTTGACAGATGTTGCTGGTCGAAAAATAACAAAGGTATTCTACATCGACAAATCGGCTCCAAAAGTATCTGGTGTGAAAAACAAAGCGGTTTATCGCAAAGCAGTGAAGGTAAAGTTTACCGATGATACCGGAATTACATCCATTACCTTAAACAAAAAGAAGTTTAAGAATGGTTCCACCATTAAAGCAAAAGGAAAATATACGTTAGTGGCGATTGATAAAGCCGGACGAAAGACGACGGTATCATTTACTATTAAGTAATTGGCTTGTACTAAAAAGTAAAATGTATGATAAACCGTAGGTGACTTTAGATTAAGTCATTTACGGTTTTTTTATTATGTGATCAATATGAGATTTACTTTTATGAAGTTGGAAAACTTATCTTTTATTGTCAATTTTTGTTGACTTTTATTAATTTTCTCAATAAAATCGTAATAGAGACATCGTACTTAAAACTTGTACGAAATTAATTTTTAGCGAAAGCTAGGGGGGCGTTATATGCGCAGGATGAAATGTATTAGTTTAGTTTTATTATTGGTATTAGTGCCGATATTTAGTATTCCAGGATTAACGATAAGGGCTGAAGACGTTGATTATGGCGAAGAGATTATACTCCCTTTTGAGTATGAGGTGGAGTGTTATAACTACGCACTTAAGTTAGTGAATTCTTATCTAGTCACCTCTTTTACTATCGATGATTCAGCAGAACTAACAGAGGGGTATATTAGTGAAGCTGGTGCTCATGAAGTAGTCTATTATCAGGATGGTGAATATATCGGTGAGGCACTCATTTACATAGACTATACAGACCCTGTTTTTTCAAACGTAAAAGATGGTGCTACAATACCAGTGGGGTCTAACATTAATTTTGATGATGATTTGGGAGTTAGTTTATTTACCTATTACTGTGAAGAGACAGATGATTATGGCTACATAGAAGATATTACGTCATGGACGCCTATGCATGCAGGTGTTTACACGCTTTTCCTCTACGATTATGCAGGGAATTATTCAAGCATTACGATAATAGTAGATGATTCGAATGAGAACCTTCGTGTGAAAGGATTAAGAAATGATGGTATATACAATGGTGTTGTTGCTGAAATATCGGTTCGAGAGGGTGCTATTCATTATTCCATTAATGACGGTAAGACCATTACGACAACGAATCAATCGATATCGATACCATTTAATAAGGACGGGGTTTACTCTCTATATGTTTATGATGATTTTGGGAAAGGGATGAGATACCGTTTTTGCGTGGATAAAAGTTTTCCAGTAATTAATATGCTAACTAATAATCAATATGATGTTACGCCAATCAAGGATAAGGTCATATATATGAACCAAGAAACTCATTTTACAGTAAAAGATCCTACACTAGCACATTTGCATGTTGATTATTACAATGGTAATACGAAGAAAACCACACCACTTGAATTAAATCAGAGTTTTACTTTGTCACATGTAGGGAAGTACGAAATATTAGCTTATGACTATTTTTATCGGACTACTCGTTTGACAGTTTACCTTGACTATGAACAACCGTCAACTAATTTGATTGATGGAGCAGTATATCAAAATTATGCTATCGTCAAAGCAGAAGATGACACCAAAGTCACATGTTTTATAGATGGAGTAAAGAAACCACTGGGAACAGTGATATATGAGGCAGGCTATCATGACATCACCTTAACAGACCAGGCGAACAATAGTGTAAGTCTTCTCATCCAGATAGATAAACCATCGACAGATAAAACACCTCCTGTGGTGAGTGGAGTTACGAATAAGAAAACTGTCAAAGGAGTTGCAACCGTCAAATTCCATGATAATTCAGGAATTAAAAGTGCGACGTTAAATGGCATAACGGTTCAATCGGGTGTGAAGGTGACGAAAGCTGGTACCTACCATCTAGAAGTGATTGATAAGGTAGGAAATGTGAAGAAGCTTACCTTCCGTGTGGATCTAGCAGCACCTAAGGTTAAAGGAGTTACTCCAAATAAGGTGTATAAGGGTGACGTTAAGATTAGCGGTGTTGACGATATCGAAGTAAGAGTATTTACAATTAACAATAACCTCTCTCGGGGGACAGTGAAAGTAACGAAACCTGGGAAACATACCGTGTTTCTTGAAGATTATGCTGGTCGAAGAACAACTACAGTATTCTACATCGACAAATCGACTCCAAAAGTATCTGGTGTGAAAAACAAAGCGGTTTATCGCAAAGCCGTCAAAGTAAAGTTTACCGATGATACCGGAATTAAGACGCTTACACTCAATGGCAAGAAGTTTAAGAATAATTCCACGATTAAGAAAAAAGGGAAATATACGTTGGTTGCGGTTGATAAAGCCGGACGAAAGACGACGGTATCATTTACAATTAAGTAATAAATAGATAGGAGCTCATGTACTAATGGAGGTTAATCCTCTGTAGTACATGAGCTCCTTTTGAATAATTATGTGATACGTTCAATATCATATTGCGTGTTGATGACTGTCCACAATTGCGGAATAAATCCTGCAATATTCCATAAACCAATCCCTTTTAATCCTCGTTCAGTGATGATTTTCAATGCTTCGTCAATAATTCTGGCATCAATAAACCAAACTATTTGTTCAAATGGGATGCCTTCTGTGCTTGTATTATAGGTATAGTATGGTGTCTGAGAAGCAGGATCGAACAGAATTTCATCACTATATTGTTTGGCAAGTAAAAGAGCGGATGTTAAAGAAATTAGGTTAGCTTTGGTTAGTCCTATTATATAGGGAAGCTCCCAGTCATATCCAAACAAAGGTAAGCCTAATGTGATTTTTTCGGGAAGTACCATAGTTAGCATATAATCAAGAAATTCATTGATTTTCGATATCGAAGCTACTGGGGCTGGTGGTCCCAAATAAGTTCCCCATAGATAATTTAAGATTACAATTTGATCTGCTTGATTGACAATCTTGGAATAGTCTACTTTTTCAAAAGTAATCTCTGTTGCGGTAAATACGATATTGGGAGCAATCGTAATAATGTAGGCCAAACCTTCTTTTTTAAATCTAGTGTATGCTTTTTCGTTAAATACCTCATAGGCAGACAATGTTAAATTAGACAGTAATTCATAGGTTATGTTTATTCCGTAATACCCTTTGGCTTTCAGTTCTACTATCAGATTGTCGATTAGTCTATCCATATTGGCTTCACTATTGAGGATTGTGTATGCATTTTCTACATTTTCCTGACCCAGGGTAGATAATGTTGTTATAATCATGATAGGTGCCACTTGGTACAGGTTCGCCAACTGTAGTATCTCAGTATCATCAATACCAATAACTTGACCATCGCCGACCACTCGATATCCGAAGATTGATAGATAGGTTAAATAAGGCAATGTTTTTTTGAGGGTTGGAATGTCTATAAATCCGCTTGTATAACCGTTTGTTGTGACACTACGAATCTTATCACCATAGCTGATTATGAGAGTGTCTCCAGGGTAGATGTATTGCCTGTCTGATAGATAAGGATTGTTCTTCAGTAGGTCAAGTAAGGAGATGTTGTTATTAATTGCAATATCTTGCAATGTTTCACCACTTTTTACTACGTGAATTTGTTCTGGAAATGTTATTACGATAGTTTGACCTGGTATTAAATCACCGCGTGTTACAACAACACCATTATCGGAAATGATCAAATCAATCGGAACACCATAGGAATCAGCGATAGACTGCACAGTATCACCTTGTTCCACCACATGTATTATCATACTTCATATCCTTTATAATTGTGCTCTTGTGACTAATATATGAAACACAATAGGTGGGTATTAGTGATTTTGTGCAGTTCGCCATCATTTTCTGTTTTTTGTATAGGAATACATACGGTCTAGTCTGCTTTATTTCACTGGTTTTTGCTTTTTCTTATAAGTGACACTGCATAAGAGTACGAATCCAGAAGCTAATAACAAACCAATCCATAATTCGATATTACTATTATCTCCCGTAGAAGGAGTATCTCCATCATTCGGTGTTTCAGTTGGTTCCGCAGTCTCTGTTGAATCTGGGTTATCAGTTGGATTCGGTTTATCAGTAGGCTCCGGCGTGGCAGATGGATTTGTCGTCTCGGTTGGTTCCGGTGTTTCTTCTACCTCTTTTACAACGGTAATGACAAACGGTGATAGTTCATCAACGGTAATGGTTACTTTGCCATCTTTACATAATGCGGTAAAGGTTTCTACACTACCGTCAGCTTTTTGATGGTAGATAGTCATGGTCTTTCCGTTATATTGAGTGCCTACATAGAAAGACAGAATCAATTCGCCTTCATATTTTCCATTTGTTATCGTCACCTCATAGGACCCGAGGACGATATCCTTATCGGTATCGATTAACTTAATTATCGATTGGTAGTTTGTGTCATCATCAGTAATTGGGATTACATTTAAAGTAGCTCCCTCTGTCAGTTTCCCTGATACAGACGTATCGTTTGTGTCTTCAATTATTGTTTTGTCGTTAAATTCAGGGTTCCCAGCGGCTATGATAATCTCAGTAGCGTTGCTCTCAAGAACAGTTTCTGTCGCCTTAACACGAATAAAGTAGGTGCCAGGCACCAGCTTTTCGATCTTATTGCCGGTTACGTCCATCCATGCACCATTTTCTGCCTTGTATTCCATAGCAGAACTAACTCCTGTAATCATGCCATCATTTTTGCCAGCAAAGCTTTCGTTCTCCACTGTAACCGTTGGCATATCCGCTTTGGTTACAGGAATTATCAAAACATCGGAGTCAAGCGAGTAGATGCCATCTCCAGGCATGTAGATGTGAATCAAGCAAGCATCAGTTACCACATCAGTAAGATCAGCAGTAACATCCATCCATGAGCCATCATTGATTTTATATTTTTCTCCGGCTAAAGTGTCAGACAGAGTTCTTGTAATGGCATTAAAGGTAGCGTTTGGAGTAGCTTCTTTGGTACCTAGATACTTCGCAATCACTACTTCTTTGGTTTCCCCTGCACTATAATTGGCTTTGGCAGCATATCGAACGAGGTAGACTCCGTCGGATAGTCCGGTTACTTTAGCATCGGTAATCGTAGTCCATTGGCTGTCACCCAGCTTTTGGTATTCCATCGAAGCATCAACGCCGTCTATCTGGCCATCATTGTTAGCGAGTGTTGTGGTATTGATAGCTGTTGGAGTGGTTGGAGCTGACTGATTCGCATTCGTAATAGTAAATGTTCCAACGGTCAAAGCAGTGGCAGCAGTATAATTAGTACCTTCGGTGATGTCAACTTTTACTGTATAGCTGCCAACATCAGTTGGAGCAGAAGAGAGCTTTTGGTCACCACTATAATAATTGACGGTAATATCACCAATCCCTGTTACACCAGCTGCGGCTGTAACAGTAGCTGTCTTTTGTGTGGTATCATAAACTAGATGTTCTGGAGCTTGGTAGACAAGCTCATCGATTGTAAGGGCTTTACGTACCACATCAATCGTAAATGTCGTGTTGGATGGTGCATCACCAAAATAGGTAACCGTTCCATCGTAGTTAGTCGGAGCATATGCATATCCCTGAGGATTATAGTTTACCGTCGCGGTATAACTACCAGCTGGCAAAGTTTCAAGATAATTGCCTTTTAGGGTAATGGTATTGTCTACGATATCGTACATGTCGATTGCTAATCGGGTTTCCCCAACCAAAACGCTGTAAATGGTATTGCCGTTTAAGTTAACGGTTGCGGTTTTGTCTTCTACAGAAAGCTTTTCGTAGATTACATTGTCTGTAACCGCCGTGCTATCTTCATATACAATGATACCATCGGTCCTTATATATGTTTCATTCCCTGCTTCATCGGTGATCTTCGCTAAGACCACATAAGGACTTTTTTGCGTAAGGCCAAATGGACCATAATAGAGTTGATAGGTAGGTTCTGAGACGGGATCGCTAATCATAAACTGGATGTCAGTGTTACTCAGATTGTCGTTACTAGTAATAGAAACAAGTGCAGAGTTTTTGCTAAAAATTCCAAAGTTGAGCACATTGGTGGTATGTCTAAATATATTTTCTTTGATGCTAATAGCCCCTGTTGGCGCGGTTTTATCAATTTTATAATGAATTGTCTTGCCCTCGGTAATGGTTCTATCAGCTTTTTTTAGATAAATGGTAACCTGATTCTCACCCTCTTGGTCAAGGACTAAGTTGCTACTCCAATCTGTCATATTGGTGGATATCTGTGCATAACCATTCTGTGGCGTTATTATAATATTCTCATTATGCCACTTCGAAAGGTCTTTGTTCACAGAATAGTCGGCGTCGGTCACATATACAGGTTGGATCTCAATTTGGGCAGTAGTAGTGTAGACGAAGTCATAGTTTTTAGGCACTACCATACCAGGTATATAAACAACAGCAAATTGGGTCAGACTCTGGTTCATGGTATCGACTGGTTCACTTTGAAATGCCATTGGTTTTGCATAGACAGGAAGGGTTGATGGTGTTTCCCCATTCACAAATCCGTCAACCAACACATTAAGTTGTGGAATTAGCTGACCATTTTTAATCGTCACCTTTTCTACCGATACGTTTAAGGTGGCTATGTTTATTCTTGCGTTGGCTACGACAGGTTGACTAGACAGAGTATAGTTACCAGAGTTTGTTCCCTCCAGGGCAAAGTTACTTGCAGTAACACCTACGCTGCTATTTGCATTTACGTTATTAAAGAAACAGATACCTGCATTTACAGTTACAATATCACCACTTTCTACATCATTAACCGCACCAGCTGTCTTAATGCTTGCTAATGGGTTGCCGTCGTAGGTTTTATCATTTACCGTAACGCCTGTGATGGTGACTGGCTTTGGATTGATGGTAATGATGGCTGCAGTTGAGGTCGCTTCCGTATAATTATCGTCAGCAGCAAGCGTAGCTTTTACATAGTAAGTACCTGCGTTCACTGGTGCGCTGATTTCATCAGTACAAGCAATATCAGAGTAATACTTAAAGGTAACGGCCCCAGTGGAACCAGAGATACTGACATCGCTCGCATCATACGTTACCGCAGTTTTATTATAAGTACTAGTTTTGTCATCATTAATAGTGATTGTGGAAGTAGCTTTAGTTACCGTTAAGATTAAAGCACTAGATGTCACTTCATTGTAGTTGGTGTTGCCTGCCATTGTAGCAGTATAAATGATAGTTCCAGCTTTCGTTACGGTCAGTTCATTGCCAGTGAAGGTTCCTGCTCCAGTGCCGCCAGTAATCTGGTAAGTCACTGTACCATTTGTTGAGCCACCAGAGAATTCTGCGTGATAAGTGGAACCAAAGGTGTGTGTGTCAGAGCTCGTAATAGTAAGCGCAGACTGGTTAGCCTTATTGACGGAGTGGGTTACTTCGTTGGAGGTGGTAGAATTGTTATTACCATCCCCACTGTAAGTGGCACTATAGGTATATGGTGCTTCATCCGCTTCTGGTACATAACTTAGGAGGGCTGTGCCATTAGACAGGGTTACTGGGGCTCCAATATTCGCACCATTTACCTTAAACTGAACCGTTCCCGTTGGTAGATTACCTCCAGAGAGGGTTGCTGTTAAGTTAAGGTTATTGCCATATGTAATTGGCGATTCTGGACTTACTAAAAGAGTCACGGTTGGAGTCAGTTTCGGTACAGTAACCTGAAAGCTTTCAAGTTTGGTACCATTGACATAAACGGTAATCACCGAGGAGCCTCCGATTGACGGTTTTGGTGTAACCGTTATCGTGCGCTGATACCCGCTTCCCCAAAAACTGATGTTTTCATAAGTAACCAAATTCTCATTCGAGGAAGTTATAGAGTAGCTAAACCCGGTTCCAGGATAGGCTAACAAAAATGGTATCGTAATGGAGCTTGCTCCTGATTCAATAATTTGGTCTGCAATTGCAGTCATCTTAGGTAGCGTAGATGTGTCAATCATGAAGCTGATATTATCGATGCTGGCATTGACCGGACCACCTACTTTTACAATAACTTTTCGCGTTCCGGCAGGAATTGTAAGTTTAGAGACCGCACCAGATCTCTCCCAGATAACGGTATTGTATTCGTTAACGCCTTGGAAGATGCATTCTCCACCACTAACTAGCGTACAACCCGTACTATAAGTAAGTAGCTCTGCGTCAACTAATTGACCAAACTTACCGATATTAATCGTTTGAGTCATATAATATTTGGATTCCCCAAGATTTACTGTACTTACCACAAAGGCCGGGTCGTATAAAAAACGACTTCGTTCGTCGTTCCAGCCATTGGTGGAACTGCCGTCACCATTGACTACGAGATTGGTTCCCATGGTTATAGCAGGATTAACGGTTACAGTAAAAGTTATTCTTGTGGTCTTAACCCCATCCGATACTGCCACGGTAATCTCAGCCTGACCGGTTTCACCATTGACAGGTAACACCTGGATGCCGCCATTGCCATTGACAAGAATTGGGTATATGTTGTTATCTGGTATTAAAGTCTGGTTAGAAGAACTTGCCTGCACAGTAAGATTGCTAAGTGCAGTATCTGAGTCAGATGCCGTAAAGGAGATAGGACCTAACAGCTCTCCGGATATGGCAGACTGATTCGCAATCGCACTGACAACAGGCGGAGCGCCGTTGTTCGTAGTTAAAACCAATGAGAGGTCATCTAGGGCAGTTATACCGCTTGCTATATGGCTAGCTGTCATAGTCACCCTGAGTGTTCGCGCATTTGGCACAACGGCCTCTGTAAGCTGTACCTGGCCCCAGGAACTGGCCGTGCTGGTCTTCTCAAAAACTCCAGATAATGGAGAACCATACTGGTCAAGCATCTGCAGTTGTAGCCTGGTTGTATTCCCACCAGTGCTTCGAAGCCAACCTGAAAGCGTTACAATTAGTTTGTTAGCGTCAATGTTGGAACTAAGACTGCTGATATCAATATCCTGATAACAGCTAATTTCTCCTGGATTGTCAAATGGGTTATAACAAGCCATAAAATAAGTTCCACTGTGTGGGTTATTCCCATTGAAACTATTGTAGGAGTACCAACGGTTACTGCCAATCCATCCATTTTTTGACAAATCAATACTTCCATATTCTGCAGTACCTAACTCGCCGCCAGGATTGGCAATAAGATTGGTTCCAGTTGATGCCGCGGCTCGTGGTGTAATTGCCGTAACAGGCAACATGGTAACTACCATGCATAGTATCAGCATGCTTGCTATGGTTTTTCTTTGCCTTATTACGAATCTATGCAATAGTTTGCCCATCACCCTCTCTTTTGTGCTAGAATCTTTGAAACACTTCATCTAAATACCTCCATTCAATATAGGCGATTAATTATTTACATACCTACTATGATTCTACCTTATTATGGGAAAAATTGCACTATTTTTTATAAAATTATTATATTTTATCTTTGTGTGTCTATCTCGACAAATTATCCGGCGGTTTTTCTTTCGAAAGAAAGGTAAACGAAAAGGAGGGATGGGGTTCCCTCCTTTGACGGTGCCTGACACCGAAAGGGTGCCAGGCACCCCTTTCGGTGTCAGGCACCGTTTATTCTACGCCAGTTATGTCTTTTAATTTCTCAATTTCTTTGGCTACTATGTCTGTAATGAAAGCAATTAGTATCAAAACACCGCCTAGCGACATGAACACATAGGTTTTAATGTCAATTATCGCGCGATATTCTGATGTAAACGCTCCCTGGAACCATCCGTAAGCTAGGGCTGCAATTCCAAGGATTAAGGTAGCGATGCTGATTCCTTTTAGTTTTTGCATTGGGGTTCTCCTTTCTTTCTTTCTTTTCATTTTTTGTCTTTCTATCCTATAGTCCGGCTTAAGCGTCATAAATTCACATGAAAAAGCTTGATATGTATAACAATATTATACACATTTATAGTACAAAATCAATATACCAGCATAGCATTAGTTGGCATTGATATAATTGTAAAGGAGGACATTAAGGAATTCGTTCTTCTTTATAAGTCATATCACGGTATACGTAAACAAGACAACCAATTCCAATACGAAAGCATATTTATCATAATTTGCTGAACTATGGAAGAATTTGATATTTTGTTTAATGTACGATATAATAGGAGTAATAAGTAAATTTGTGTTATAAATACCAAATATTATAAATTCTTAGGATGCGTATGAGAAAAATAACTTTTATCGACACAGAAGTGTCAACGCAGTCAAATCGAATATTGGATTATGGGGCAATTAAATCAACAGGGGAGTCATTTCATGAATCAACACTTCGTTCATTAAAGACCTTTTTAGTTGGAACGGAGTTTCTTTGTGGACATAATATCATCCATCATGACCTACGTTTTTTGCAAGAATCATTAGGTTATGGGGAATTCAGCAATCTATTGAGTGAGAATAACGTCATAGATACTTTATATTGGTCGGCTCTATTATTTCCACTACGCCCATATCATCGATTATTGAAAGATGATAAACTCCAGACAGAAGAACTAAATAATCCATTAAATGATGCCATAAAAGCGAGAGACCTGTTTTATGATGAGGTAACCGCTTTTCAAGCGCTGCCATTTACTTTAAAACATATCTATTATGCCCTGTTGCATGGTCAGACAGAGTTTGCTGCTATGTTTCGATTTCTTCAAATTACAGGGAATCAATCAGCAGAAGAACTTTCAATTCTAATTAGAGAGTACTTTGCGAACCGGTTTTGTAGCAATGTTGATTTAAACGGAATCATTGCAGAGTATCCGGTGGAACTTGCTTATTGTCTTGCATTGATTAATGCAGATGATGACTATTCCATTACGCCTCGCTGGGTACTAATGACTTACCCGAAGGTAGATGTATTAATGCAGCGACTACGGGGAATTCCATGCATGCACGGCTGTGATTATTGCCGTTCTAAGCTTGATGTCTTTCGGGGGTTAAAACAGTTTTTTGGGTATGATGCATACCGCGATTTTGATGGAGTACCACTGCAGGAACAGGCAGTAAAAGCAGCAGTCAGTAATAAGTCTCTCCTGGCTATCTTTCCGACTGGTGGAGGCAAATCAATTACCTTTCAGGTGCCAGCTCTGATGGCTGGTAAAAACACAAAGGGACTTACCGTGGTAATCTCACCACTGCAGTCCTTGATGAAAGATCAGGTAGACAATCTGGAGCAGCTCAATATTACGGATGCGGTAACAATCAATGGGCTCTTAGATCCGATTGAGAGAGCAGAGGCATTTAGGCGTGTTGAGAGCGGTGAGGCAACAATGCTCTACATTTCCCCTGAATCTTTGCGCTCGAAAAGCATAGAGCGTTTACTCTTAGGTCGAAGAATTGCTCGTTTTGTTATTGATGAAGCACACTGTTTTTCCGCGTGGGGACAGGATTTTCGAGTGGATTATCTCTATATTGCAGACTTTATCAAGAACATATGTGAGAAAAAGAATTTGCCAGATATCATTCCTGTTTCTTGTTTTACCGCTACAGCAAAGCAAAACGTTGTGCATGATATCATGCAGTATTTTCAGACAAAATTAGGGCTTACCCTTACCTTATTTTCTGCTAGTGCAAGCAGAAAAAACTTATCCTATCAAGTTATCAAAAAGGAAGATGCCCAAAAATACGAGAAGGTTCGTGAATTATTGGAGCTAAAAAAATGTCCGACGATTATATATGTATCGAGAACTAGTAAAGCGACGCAACTAGCAGAACGCTTAAACCAGGATGGATACTTTGCCAAGGCTTATCACGGCAAGATGGACAAGAAGGAAAAGAGTGACAATCAGGATGCTTTCATCCGTGGAGAGATTGATATCATGGTAGCCACCTCCGCTTTTGGTATGGGAGTTGATAAGAAGGATGTTGGGATGGTCATTCACTATGATATCTCAGATTCTCTGGAAAACTATGTCCAAGAAGCAGGTAGAGCAGGGCGGGACCAAAGTATCCATGCAGAGTGTTTCATCTTATTTAATGATGAGGATCTGAATAAGCATTTTTTGCTATTAAATCAAACTAAAATCAGCATTCAGGAGATTCAACAAATATGGAAAGCCATTAAAGATACGACGAGAAACAGAACGCGTATGTCTAACTCTGCACTTGAGATAGCCAGAGAAGCGGGATGGGATGACAATGTAAAAGATATTGAAACGCGTGTCAAGACAGCAATTGCAGCACTTGAGGATGCCGGATATATTAAAAGAAAACAAAATATGCCAAGAGTATATGCGGATAGTATTCAGGCAAAGTCAGCAATCGAAGCAATTGATAAGATACGTAGTTCCAAGCTCTTTCAACCATATGAGGAGGAGCAGGCTGGTCGTATTATTAAAAAACTAATCTCAAGTAGGAGTCGAAAGCATGCAGAGAGTGAAACTCCGGAAGCAAGAGTCGATTATATCTCAGATGATCTTGGCATGCCAAAAGATAAAGTGCTTCACCTGATACAACTACTTCGGGAGGCCAAAGTACTAGCCGATGCCAAGGATCTGACTGCATATATGGAAGAACGTGGGTCACTTGGCAAAGCATTGTTAACACTTACTTACTTTCGGGAGCTTGAGACGTATCTGATAGAACAGCTACAAGATCAACCAATGGTACTTAATATCAAGGAACTGAATGAACTTGCGGATGCGAGCGGTATCAAAAAAACTAGCCCAGATCGTATTCGAAGAATTATGAACTACTGGGCAATCAAGAATATTATCGAACGGGAAACGAGCCGATACTCAAAAAACCATATCAAAATTACTCTGAAAAGAGAGAAGGATAAGGTAAAAGGAGAACTTAAGAAACGCCATGAAGTGGCAGAATTCATTCTTAGATATCTGGAAGAAAAGAATCAAAATAATGACGCGGAAATGGAGTTTTCGGTGTTGGAACTGAAAGACGAATTTGATTTTCAGATGCAGTTATTGATGCAAAAAACAACCACGCAGGAAGTAGAAGAAGCCTTATTTTATTTATCAAAAATAGGGGCTTTAAAAATTGAAGGAGGTTTTTTGGTTACCTACAATGCAATTAGCATTGAACGCTTGATTAAGGATAATAAGATTCGCTTTAAGACAGAAGATTATCAAAAGCTAAAGTTGTATTATGAACAAAAGATGCAGATGATTCATATTGTCGGCGAATATGCGAAGAAAATGATGGAGAATTACAACGAAGCGCTACAGTTCGTGCAAGATTATTTTGAATTAGAGTATTCCTCTTTCTTAAGAAAATATTTTAAAGGAACCAAGGGAGATGAAATCCAGCGTAATCTAACTCCAGAGAAGTTTAGGCAACTTTTTGGTGCCTTATCTCCAGAACAATTAAAGATTATCAAGGATAAGCAGTCGCAGTATATTGTGGTTGCAGCAGGCCCAGGAAGTGGCAAGACGCGAATTCTCGTACATAAACTTGCTTCATTACTTCTGATGGAGGATGTCAAACATGAGCAGTTGCTGATGATTACCTTTTCCAGGGCAGCCGCAACGGAATTTAAGAAGCGCTTATTTGACCTTATTAAAAATGCAGCTCATTTTGTAGAAATCAAGACCTTCCATTCCTACTGTTTTGATCTGCTTGGACGCATCGGGAATCTTGAAAAGTCCACGAATATCATTGCAGAAGCATCGCAAAAGATTGAACAGGGGGAAGTGGAACTGTCAAAGATTACAAAGACGGTACTCGTGATTGATGAAGCCCAGGATATGGATCAGCACGAATGCCGCCTTATCATGGCTTTAATCGAGAAAAATACAGATATGCGTGTCATTGCAGTAGGAGATGATGATCAGAACATTTTTTCATTTCGAGGCTCTGATTCCAAATACATGCAGGAGCTATTAAATCAAGAAAACGCTAAGCTCTATGAGTTAATTACGAATTTTCGTAGCAAGGCGAACTTAGTCATGTATACGAACTTATTCGCTAAAATGATACAGCATCGTTTAAAGAGCTCCATCATTATGCCGTTTCAAAATGATCACGGAAACATTCAAGTGACCCAGTATCAAAGCAAACAATTAATTGTTCCGGTTGTACAGTCAATGATTGATCAGGGAATTCAAGGCTCTACTTGTATCATGACCAAATCAAACCAAGAAGCACTCCAGGTGACTGGCCTTCTTCAGAAGAATGGAATCAGCGCGAAACTCATTCAAAGTAATGAAGAGTATAATCTTATGAATCTAGTTGAAATCCGATATTTTCTTAAAGAGCTGCAATTGTTAGAGGAAAGCTATCTCATTGCTAAGGAACAATGGGAGGAAGCGAAAGAGAAACTAACTGCTCGATATAGCCGGAGCAATAATCTTCCTATTTGCTTACGTCTAATTAGTGACTTTGATCAAGTGAATCCAACATACAAATATACCTCTGATTGGATGTTGTTCTTGCGAGAATCAAAGGAAGAAGATTTTTATAGCAATGATTCTGCGCCTATCGCTGTTGCTACAATTCATAAATCAAAAGGGCGAGAGTTTGACCATGTCATTATGATTCTGTGCGATTATTACTTAAATTCTGATGAGAACAGAAGACTCCTTTATGTAGGTATGACGCGCGCCAAGCAAAGCTTGAGTATTCATTACAATGGAACCTATCTTGACAACTTAAAAAACTTGCGACATGGAATGATAGAGAATCTTATCTATCAAAAAGATACAACCATTTATTCGGATTCGAATCTTATTATGTATCAACTAAGTTATTCGGATGTTTATCTTTCCTACTTTCACCGTACGCAAAGGTATATTGAAAGGCTACTAAGTGGGGATGAGTTACTCGTTGATGAAGAGGGATGCCTTGACCAGGCCAATCATCGCATACTTAAGTTCTCTAGCAAATTTAAAAATGTACTCGCTAATCAAAAAGCAAAAGGCTTCCAACCAGTGAAAGCCAAAGTGAACCATATTCTTTATTGGAGAGAAGAAGAATCTGGAGAAGAGATTATGGTTCTGTTTCCGGAAGTGGAGTTAGCTAAACCGTAAGTGACTTTCTTGTCGCTTACGGTTTATTCTTTTCTAATATGATTCACACTAACAATATTACCATAAAAACTGTATTATCTCCCCAATTCATTAGCTTATCAAAAAAAGCTTACTTCCAATCTGGTGCCAGGCACCGCTCATAGGTGCCTGACACCAGATAATGAAAATAATTCTAGTAAAATGGTATTCATAGTGATATAATAGAAATGTTAGTTTAGAGACTATGGCTCCGAGACCTCTGAAAAGCTCATTTTATCATGCTTCATAAAAGTGGTTTTTTCAGACGTTTCGGCCGCTCTAAGACTAATGAATAAATGAAATAAAAGGAGATTTATTATGTACAAAAGTTATTCCATGGAATTAGCAGGAAGAACGTTAACTGTTGAAGTTGGACGTGTTGCTGCGCAAGCAAACGGAGCTGCATTTATGCATTACGGAGATACCGTAGTGTTATCGACTGCAACTGCTTCCGATAAACCGAGAGAGGGCATCGATTTCTTCCCATTAAGTGTTGAATATGAAGAAAAACTATATGCCGTTGGTAAAATCCCAGGCGGATACAATAAAAGAGAAGGAAGAGCAAGCGAAAATGCAATCTTAACTTCCCGTGTTATTGACCGTCCGATGAGACCATTGTTCCCAAATGATTACCGCAATGATGTTGCGTTAAATAACTTAGTAATGAGTGTAGATCCAGACTGTAGTCCGGAATTAACTGCAATGCTTGGTAGTGCGATTGCAACTGCAATTTCTGATATCCCATTTGCTGGTCCTTGTGCTACAACTCAGGTTGGCCTTGTAAATGGTGAATTTGTTATCAATCCAAACGCTGAGATGAAAGCAATCTCTGACTTACAGTTAACCGTTGCTTCTACAAGAGACAAAGTTATCATGATTGAAGCTGGTGCCAATGAAGTCCCAGAAGATAAAATGATTGAAGCTATCTTTAGAGCACATGAAGTGAACCAAGAAGTAATCAAGTTCATTGATACGATTGTAGCGGAAGTTGGAAAAGAAAAACATACCTATACAAGCTGTGCAATTCCAACAGAGTTAATGGAAGCAATGATGCAAATCATCACTCCAGAGCAAATGGAAGCAGCCGTATTTACCGATGTTAAACAAGTGAGAGAAGATAATATTCGTAGCATCAAAGAGGAGATTACTGCTCGTTTTGCAGAAACCAATCCAGAATGGTTACCATTACTTGATGAAGCGGTATACAAATATCAGAAAAAGACCGTTCGTAAAATGATCTTAAAAGATAAAAAACGTCCAGACGGCAGAGCAGTTGATGAAATCCGTAGATTAGCAGCGGAAATCGATATCTTACCACGTGTTCATGGTTCCGGTATGTTCACCAGAGGTCAAACTCAGATTCTTACGGTTACTACGCTTGCTCCATTAAGTGAAGCACAGCGCCTGGATGGATTAGATGAAGCAGAAACAAGCAAACGTTATATGCATCATTATAATTTCCCATCATACTCCGTAGGAGAAACCAAACCAAGCAGAGGACCAGGACGTCGTGAAATCGGACATGGTGCGTTAGCAGAACGTGCATTGGTTCCAGTGCTTCCAACTGAATCAGAATTCCCATATGCCATCAGAACCGTATCTGAAACTTTTGAAAGTAATGGTTCTACTTCACAGGCAAGTATCTGTGCTTCCACGTTATCCTTAATGGCTGCTGGTGTTCCAATTAAAAAACCAGTTGCTGGTATCAGCTGTGGTTTAGTGACAGGGGAAAATGATGATGATTACCTTGTATTAACTGATATTCAGGGATTAGAAGATTTCTTTGGAGATATGGACTTTAAAGTTGCTGGTACACCAGATGGTATTACCGCAATTCAGATGGATATTAAGATTCATGGTTTAACTCGCCAGATTATCGAAGAAGCGATTGCTAATACAAAAAAAGCTCGTATGCATATCTTAAATAATGTTATGTTGCCAGTGATTGATAAATCAAGAGAAGAAGTTGGCAAATATGCACCAAAAATCTGTCAGGTTCAGATTGATCCTGCTAAGATTGGTGAAGTAGTTGGCCAGAGAGGTAAAACAATCAATGCCATTATCGAGAGAACTGGCGTGAAGATTGACATTACCGATGAAGGTAGCGTTAGCGTATGCGGTACTGATGCAGAAAGAATCGAAGAAGCTCTCGGTATGATTAAGACCATCGTTACTGAATACGAAGAAGGACAAATGTTTGAAGGTACCGTAATCTCAATCAAAGATTTCGGTGCATTCGTAGAATTTGCGCCTGGAAAAGAAGGAATGGTTCACATTTCTAAGATTTCTAAGGACCGAATTAATCATGTGGAGGATGTTCTTACTCTTGGAGACAAAGTAAAAGTAATTTGTCTTGGAAAAGATAAAATGGGACGTTTCACATTTAGTATCAAAGATGTGAAATAGATTCTGGTAAGTAGAATCCATCAAAGAGATATAAGGAATTCCTTAGGATAATAGTTATATATTGTCCTAAGGAATTTTTATTACATTAGAACAATAGTGTATTCTATGTAATAAAAATGTGTTATAGAAAGGATGTTACATGGTAACAATTAAAAAGCTATCGAACAATATTCCCGTTGTGTTAGAGAAAATGGACCATTTGCGCAGTGTTTCGCTGGGTGTTTATGTGCGCGTGGGTTCCTTAGATGAGCGGGCAGAAAATAACGGAATCAGTCATGTCGTTGAACACATGCTGTTTAAAGGAACAAAAAAACGCAGTGCCAAGCAGCTGGCCAATGACTGTGCTCTGGTCGGTGGCAATTTTAATGCTTATACCACGAAGGAGTACACGTCCTATTATTTTACAACCCTAGACCATCATTTACCCGAAGCGATTGAGATTCTAAGCGATATGTTTCACAATTCCTTATTTGATGCAGAGGACCTTGAAAAGGAAAAGGGCGTCATCATCGACGAAATCAATATGTATGACGATTCACCAGAAGATCTGGTACACGAACTATTGCAACAGGAAGTGTGGCAAGATCACCCTCTTGGCTATATCATCAGTGGGGAGGAAGAAGTCGTATATAGGCTAACGAGAGAACAGATTATAGATTTTTTCAATAAGCATTATAGCGCCAAACATCTTGTCATTTCGGTCGCAGGTAACTATAATGATAACATTATGACACTGTTAGAAGAGGCCTTTGGTGAAACCTGTGTACAGACGGCGCCATCAGTCATGAATCCACCGACCTATCATCGTACTTTTGTGACGAGGGAAAAGGATATCGAACAGGTGTATATGAACCTTGCATTTGACGGCGTGAATTACTTTTCTGAGGACAAATACGTATTAGCTATCGTGAATTCGATTCTTGGCGGCGGCGAAAACTCGAGATTATTCCAGATTATTCGAGAGGAACTCGGCCTAAGTTACTCGATCTATTCCTATGATTCCTCCTTTGGTCTGGCAGGATTACTACATATCGATGCGATTGTCAGCCCGTCCAATGTGGAGAAGGTCTTAGTCGCAACCGTGAACGTAGTGAAAGAGTTAGTGGAGCATGGAATAACCGAGTATGAGTTACTTCGTGCCAAGGAACAGATTAATACGGAAATGATTATCGCCGGAGAAAGTAGTCGTACCAGAGTGAGCAGCAATGGTCAGGCACTTCTTCTTCGAGGAAAGATTACGAGTCAGGAAGAGGTAATGGAGCGAATCAATGCGGTAACGCTTGAGGACGCGTTAGTATTTGTTCGGAAGTACTTAAAACCAGAACAGATGAGTATCTGTCTGATTGGCAATCTTAAAGAGCTTCCGCTTGCTAAGTTACAGGAATACTGGGTAACATTTTCCCCAAGAGACATATAATGAGAATGGAGCCTAATTATCATAAATAAAGAAAGATAAGGTGATGACAGATGAGCAATTATCATATTAATACACAATGTATTCAAGCTGGCTATGAGCCGAAAAATGGAGAATCCAGAGTACTTCCAATCTATCAGTCTACAACTTACAAATACGATAGCAGTGAAACCGTAGGCAAATTGTTTGACCTTCAGGAAAGTGGTTTTTTCTACACCCGTCTATCGAATCCAACGGTAGCTGCAGTAGAAGATAAGATTGCAACCTTAGAAGGTGGAATCGGGGCAATGTGTACTGCTTCCGGTCAGGCAGCGGCAACGACAGCGATCTTAAATATTTGTAGTGCAGGAGATCATTTTATCTCCTCCAGCGCAATTTATGGTGGAACGATGAATCTCTTTACCGTAACGCTCAAACGCTTGGGAATCGAAGTGACGTTAGTTTCCCCAGACATCTCGGAAGAAGACTTAAAAAAGGAAGTCAGAGAGAATACAAAGCTCATATTTGCAGAAACCATTGCGAATCCTGCGTTATCTATTATTGATCTTGAGATGTATGCACGTGTCGCTCATGAAAATGGCATGCCACTATTTATTGATAATACGTTTGCCACACCAATTAACTGCAGACCAATTGAATTCGGTGCTGATATCGTTATTCACTCTACCTCCAAGTATCTAGATGGCCATGCAGTTGCCCTAGGCGGTGTCATCGTTGATAGCGGTAACTTTAACTGGGACAATGGTCGTTATCCAGGCTTATCAACACCTGATGAATCCTATCATGGCTTAGTGTATACCAAAGATGTCGGAAGAGCAGCCTTTATCATAAAGGCCAGAGTGCAGTTAATGAGAGACCTAGGTGTGACTCCAGCTCCAAACAATGCATTTTTATTAAATCTTGGAATGGAAACCTTGCATCTTAGAATGGAACGTCATTGCCAGAATGCGCTGAAGGTAGCAGAATATCTTGAGAAAAATGATAAGATTGCCTGGGTGAACTATCCAGGATTAAAAGGCAACCAATATTATGAGTTAGCACAAAAATACATGCCAAATGGTACTTGCGGCGTTATCTCCTTCGGAATGAAGGGTGGCAGAGAAGCTGCCATGAATTTTATGGATCACTTAAAACTTGCTGCCATTGTGGTGCACGTAGCAGATGCCAGAACCTGTGTCTTACATCCTGCCAGCACAACCCACAGACAGTTAACTGACGAACAATTATTAGAATGTGGCGTAAAACCAGAACAGATTCGTATGTCCATCGGTTTAGAACACATTGATGATATTATTAAGGATGTAGAGCAGGCCCTTGCATGTCTTGATTAACAAGTAATGTAATGTGCTGTGAATTTAAGAAAATAAACACAGAAATTGTTTAGTAAACAATGATTATGAAAAAAGATAGGAAGAACTATGAAAGATTTTGTAATCGCAATATTAAGTAGCGGCGTGGGAATCGTTGCTATCATCATTGTAATACGTCTATTTTATGAATCTGGACTAGGAAAAAGTAAAAATGATTGGATGTCTCGATTTCTTCCAGATGAACAGGCACATAAAGGCTTATTAATACCAGCGGAGGAAACCTCAAAAGTATTTTTAGCGGCCTTTCTATTCCGAATTATTATGCTGCTGATTAGCTTCTTATTCCTTCGCTTATTATTAGATGATTCGATATCATTTACCATTGGGGAAGCAATGAATGAATACATCAAAACAGATGCCCTTCATTATCTAAACCTAGCCGAACTAGGGTATCAAGGGTATGTTGAGGATGGAAAACACTTATTCTTAGTATTCTTTCCGCTCTATCCATTTTGTATAGCGCTTGTGAATACTCTCCTTGACAATATTGCTTTTTCCGCGCTACTAGTATCCTTTTTGACATTCGCAGCGGGAAGTTGCTATCTATACAAATTAGTAGCATATGATTACGGACGAAATGTTGCGAAAAACACCGTGCTTTTTCTTTCTGTATTTCCGTTTTCCTTCTTCTATGGTGGAATGATGACAGAAAGCTTGTTCTTGTTTACCACCTGTGCAACCATTTACTATATCAGACGCCATCGATGGCCATTGGTCATGTTATTTGGAAGCCTAGGGGCACTTACGAGGATGCACGGAATCCTTCTTATCGCCATCGCTGGAGTAGAGTGGCTCGTTTACTATCAACCATTTATGCTACTTCGAAAGAAGGCGTATTCCATTCTATGTCGGCAGGTGCTACCAAAACTCCTGTGGATTGCCGGAATGGGGATGGGATTCATCGGCTATCTGACGCTCAATTACGTCGTAAGTGGCAGCCCATTTACCTTCATGATTCACCAGAAGGAGCACTGGAATAACGAAACCGTCTGGTTTCCCAAAACACTTGATATGCTCTGGGAATACATGATGCATAGTGAAGATTACCCCTCCATGATTGCGTCTACCTGGATTCCAGAATTCCTGATCTTTGTCTTAGTGACAGCATTACTTCTTTATGCAGTCAGACAACAAAAGCTCATATACCTAATCTATCTGCTTTCGTACTTATTACTGAATTACTCCGTATCCTGGCTACTTAGCGGCGGTCGCTACATCTCAGTCTGCATCCCACTATTTTTGTTTTTGGCCTTGCTGACCGAAAAACGGCCACTACTAGCCAAAGCCATTTTGATCGTCTTTAGCATCCTAATGGGCGGATACTATGGAGCATTCTTAATGGGCGTTCATATGTATTAAACAACGAATCATATATATCTTCTATATGATTACGGGTTGTGTTTTGATGAACAAAACACAAAATTACGATTATAATCACAGCTATAATCGTAATGAACGACACTATAGAATTATAGTGTTGTTCATTGTAAATCCTGAATTTGGTCCAAAATGGCATTAATAATACTATAAGTACTTCAGATATAATAAATCCAAATAAAGAATAATATGAATGAAGGTGTAATAAATCAGTTATTAACCACGGAATTGGAAGAATAAATGCATTTATTATTCGAAAGATGATTTTTTCATGATATTGTATTCCACAATTTTTACAAACAAGTGAATCGTTACTAGACATAATTGATTTCAAAATTTCTTTCCACTTAAATTCACTACCACATTTTGTGCATTTTTGCATAACCAATATCCCCCTTATCAAAACGCATAACTTACATAACAGAGCGTACTATATTAGCCTCCCACTTCAGATGCGAGTCTTAATAAAATATCGAAAAAGACTGATTAGAAAGATTATCCCTGCTACAATTAATACCAATCCTAATATATTCAACCTTATTCCCCCTTTTGGTTTAACACAAATTACAATTGTGTCCATATTTAATTGTACAACATTGTAATATAGTATTCAAATATTTAACAAAATTAGATATATATTGCTTCCCTTATTTTAAAATCTTTTAATTTTGTATCAGAATGAGATGTATGCGACTTATAACTAATCAAAGGATGTTTTCAGTACTACGGTATTGAGGACATCCTTTTGCTTATGACATCTAATAAACACTAAATCTAAGGATTACTTATATCAATACCATGTGAGTATTCGAAAAATTCAAAAAATAATGAAAGTATGATTTGAATCACGGTTTTTATATTTCATTAATAGTAAAATGAATTCAACATAACAAGCAAATCAATTCTATATGAAATATAAAGGAGAAAAATATGATGAATAAAAACATGAGTTTGGCTGATATAGTAAAAGAATTCCCAGGATCAATTGATATATTTAATGCGCACCAAATAGATTATTGCTGTGGTGGAAAAGATACTCTAGAAGATGCGCTTATTGAAGCTAAGATCAATGTAGAGGATTTCGTAAGTAAACTAAATTCCGAAAAAGAGAATGCTTCTGCAAATGAGGAGAACAAGTTAGACGCGTCTCTTTATGAACTAGATGTAAAGGATTTGATAGACTTCATCGAAGATACTCATCACATAGATGAGCGCGATTTGCTACAAAATCTTGATAGACTGGTAAACAAGATCCTGATAGTTCATTATGAAGACCATAGCGAGGAATTACTCATAGTACACCGTCTATTTGCTGATCTAAAGAAAGAATTAGAAGAGCATTTTGTTAAAGAAGAACAGATAGTATTCCCTTATATGAAGCAAACAGCAATTACAGACGATAAGTTATTATCACTCATCGAAGAACTGAAAAGAGAGCATGAAGCAGCAGGAGAACTCATTAAACAGCTTCAGATAGTAACCAATAACTTCAATGCCCCAAAAGGAGCATGCCCAACCTATATATCAACCTACCAGAACCTAGAACGTTTAGTAAATGATATATTCCTCCATATCTACGCAGAAACATCCGTACTATTCGAAAAATTCGCATAATCACAAACCAAAGACCTTTTCACAGTGAAGCAATGCTGTGAAATGGTCTTTTTTTATATCATATGAAATTATAAAGAAACAACCGGAGTAAGCTGATTTAGTCAAATTGCTCATCAAAAAGTAAAGTAAGCAAGATGAAACATATTATAAGCAGCAACACGCACCCAAAGAGTAAAAAAACTATGTTTCCTATTGCTTCGATCCACTACAGGCAAAGAGTTTCACAAGCGAAACGCTTTATAGAAAATTAGTGAATGTTTATATGGTCACACAAACAACCGGAGTAAGCTGATTTTGTCAATTTGCACACAAGAAAGTAAAAACAAGCAAGATGAAACATATTATAAAGAGCAACACGCACCCATAGAGTTAAAAAACTATGTTTCCTATTGCTTCGAAGACTAAAACTGTGTAAATTGGCGAGCGAAGATTAATATTTGTCAATTTGCTCACCTCAAAGTAAAAAAAGCAAAGATGAAACATATTATAATTCGCAACCGTTATGACGTCGTCGGCACTTAGGTCACGTACTTTGTGACCTTACGTACCGCTACGACGTCATCCGAGCGAGAGCGCGTTGCGAATATAATATGTTTTATCTTGCTTTCAGTAACTAAATTGAGCAAATTGACAAACCACAATCTAAATATACCAATTTACACAGAAGCAAACTCCTATAGCAATAGGAAACATAGTATCAACACGTTGCGAGAGCGTGTTGCGAATATAATATGTTTTATCTAGCTTGGCATAAATATCAAGTGCAAATTGACAAAATCTACTTATCGTCATCTTTGTGGCCAAGATAGCCATAAAGGAAGTCTATGATTAAAAGTACGGCAAAAAGCAGCGGCAAAATAATGATAACACTAAAGAGCGAGGAGAGAACAATGCTCCATAGATAGTCAAAAAACTCTGTCATATTATCACCCATAACCCTTTTTATTATTATATGTTTGAAATCTCAAAATGTATTGACAATTGCATAATAAAATCTTCATTTCACATACTACATCGTATACGGAACATTAAGGAGATTAGACAATTATGGAAATGAATAAAGCAGAACAAGTAAAGGAAACAAGAGAATCCAAAGAAGCCGAGAAGCTAGATGATCAGAAAATAAATGAGTATGGACAAGCTACCCTAGATAATAATGAACTGAATAAAAAAATTCATTTGATGACAATTATTGGTGAAGTGGAAGGGCATGAAGCCTTGCCAGCGCAAACGAAAACGACGAAGTATGAGCATATCCTTCCACAACTGGCAGCGTTAGAAGACAGCAAAGAAGTGCAAGGTGTTTTAATCCTGATCAATACGGTGGGCGGAGATGTAGAAGCAGGGCTTGCGATTGCAGAAATGATCGCTTCCTTATCCGTTCCAACCGTTTCTCTAGTCTTAGGAGGCAGTCATTCCATTGGCGTACCACTTGCAACAAGTGCAGATTATAGTTTTATTGTGCCAACAGCCACAATGATTGTACATCCGGTTCGAATGAGCGGCACAGTGATTGGCGTCACACAGACTTATGAGTATTTTGAACGAATTCAGGATCGTATTCTATCCTTTGTCGTTAATCATTCCAAAATTAAATACGAGGATCTTAAGGGATTGATGTTAAATACCTCCCAATTAGTGAAAGATGTGGGTTCGATATTGGTTGGAAAAGAAACCGTAGAAAAAGGAATTATTGATGCAGTTGGTGGGATAAACCAAGCCTTAGAAAAATTATATCAAATGATAGATGATAATAAACAAAAGAAGGCTTCAGATGATAATATAATCCATGGTAATTGTTAGTGTATTTGTTAGACTAAGATTAGCAAAACACTTAAGACAACTTGACCAAAGGAGCAGTAGCAGATGAATCACGAATTAATAAACAGAGTAATAAGAGCAATGCTTGCTATACAACGATATCCATGGGAACAAGGAGTTTGTGCGCAGGCATTATATGAGTTTGGAGATGATACGTATCTTGCAATGGCTCATGACGCGGTACTTCGCCAGACAGAGGATGGCAGACTGGCTGTCATTGTGCGTAATATCGCGGTGACGGACCCAGCAGCGAACGGAGAAGTAGTGCTGCGTGCTTATGAACGCACTGGCAATCTGTTTTTTAAACAAGGAGCAGATAAGATGCTCCATTATCTGACCAGTCATGCACCAAAAACTGCAGATGGAATCTTATATCATAATGATGTATCCTTTGATGAGAATTACACACCATATCAGATTTGGGCGGATGCTAGCTATATGGCGCCGCCATTTTATGCGGTGATGGGACTTGTGGAAGAAGCCGTGAATCAATTAACAGGAACCATTCGTTATCTGCAGGAGGATAAGACTGGCCTCGTTTACCATATCTACGATGAAGGGGGCAAACGGTTTTTACGTCAAAAACTTTGGGCAACCGGCAATGGTTGGACCTTACTAGGAATCGCAAGAGTGTTAGAAGAAGCGAAAAAACAAGGCATGCTTGATATGGTTGTGGATCTTCGAGCGTTACTAACCCGTATGCTAGATAGTATGTTATCATTTCAAACTCCGCAGGGCGTATTTCACGATATTCTTGACGAAGAAGATAGTTTCTTAGATGCAACGAGTGCTATGATGGTGGCAGCTTGCATTTACCGTGGGGTAGCAGGTGGTTATCTAGCCAAAGATTATCTGCCATATGCCGACAAGGTAGCCAATTATGTTCCATCGTTAATTGATCCAATGGGCATCATTCATGGGGTATGTGGATGTCCTGATTTTATGAAGGAAGGCACCAGTGCTGAAGCGCAGGCAGCTTTTGTGATGATGGAAGCCTGGAGAAGTCGTGTACTATATTGATAATTTAAAGTAGTCGCATATAAGATTGAGTTATATGAAGGTTTATGTAAGTTAGGGAAGGAAAGGGTGAGCGGATATGTTATATCCAGTTGAAAATGAGGTACGTGAGGTAAAACTCCTCGATGGCATCTGGAACTTTAAACTAGATGACGGGGAGAAAGGATTTGAGGAAAAATGGTATGAAAATCGTTTGACGGATACGATTGTTATGCCTGTACCTGCTAGTTATAATGATATTACAACGAAAGCCAAGATTCGCGATCATATCGGCTGGGTCTGGTACGATACGACATTTCGTCTATCAGATACTTGGAGGCAGCAAAGAGTGGTTCTGCGTTTTGGAAGTGTCACACATCATGCCATTGTATATGTGAATGGAGTGGAAGTGGCAAGACATAAGGGAGGATTTCTTCCTTTTGAAGCAGATGTCTCGTCACAGCTCACCTTTGGCCACCAAAATCGCATTACTGTTGCGGTCAATAATGTACTTGATTTTACCTGTTTGCCATGTGGTGAAATTATTACTCAGTCTGACCCACTTTTTCCAGAGGATTACAAAACCCAGGAAACGTATTTTGATTTTTACAATTATGCGGGCATTCATCGCTCTGTGAAACTATATACGACACCTGTAGAATACATAAAAGACATTACCGTAAAGACGGATCTAGACGGAACTACCGGTCTTGTGTCATATGAAATTGAACTACAAAAATCGTTAGCGGATTGTTCAGCGAAAGACATTAACAAGTCAGAAATTGCTGATGAGAATACAGTATCTAAGGAGACTTCTGTCAGTGATTCTACAACTGTAGTACTTTATGACGAAACAGGACAAGAGGTTGCCAGAGCCGTTGGTGCCAAAGGAACCCTCCTTGTTACCGATGCCAGGTTGTGGGAACCGGGCAATGCTTATCTTTATGAGTTTGTAGTTACCGCAGGACAAGACCAATATGAATTACCTGTTGGGATTCGTACCGTGACGGTAACAAAAGATAAATTCCTAATTAACGGCAAGGAATTTTACTTTAAAGGATTTGGCAAACACGAAGACAGTGATATCCGTGGAAAAGGGTACGATGCGGCGTTAAATGTCAGAGACTTTGAGTTACTTCGCTGGATTGGTGCGAACTCGTTTCGAACTTCCCATTATCCATACTCCGATGAGTTAATGCAGTTAGCAGACCGGGAGGGTATGGTAATCATTGATGAAGTTCCGGCCGTTGGAATGTGCTTTTTTAGCGATAAAAAAGTGTTTATTCCTGAACGGGTCAATGACGAAACGCTTGAACATCATTTGCAGACGATAGATGAGGTGTATGCAAGGGATAAAAACCACCCTTGCGTGGTCATGTGGAGTGTGGCCAATGAAGCATCTACGCATGAGGATGCGGCAAGGCCTTATTTTGAAACGGTCATTAACCGAATGAAACAGCTCGATGACACGAGACCAGTGACGATAGTTATGACTTCGATGCCACTTCAAGACCAGACTGGAGATTTGGTAGATGTGATCTGCGTGAACCGCTACTATGCTTGGTATGTGGAACATGCGAGACTCGAAATCATTGCAAAACATCTGAAGCAGGAGTTAGATGACTGGCACAACCGATATCAGCGCCCAATTGTGTTTACCGAATTTGGAGCCGATACCCTGCCAGGATATCATAAACTGCCAAGCGTTACCTTTACGGAAGAGTTCCAGGTGGAATATATGAAGAAACACTTTGAAGTCTTTGATAAGCTTGATTATCTGTGTGGAGAGCAGGTTTGGGCATTTGCTGACTTTGCTACCAAACAGGGACTGACCAGAGTGGATGGGAACAAGAAGGGCATTTTCACGAGACAAAGACAACCAAAAGCTGCCGCGTTTGTTTTAAAGGAGCGTTGGGAGCATTTAAACAAATAAGATAGAAGATAATGAGGTACGCCATAATTAGGTTGTACCTTTTTCTTTGTTATGTTAAAATATTATGAGTAAAATGCGTAAATGATGAAATTGTGTGAATGCTTAAAAGGGTAGATGGATACTCGTAAGAAGCATCCATTAAAAGGTCTATATGTTAAAAGGGATGAGGTGTGTTGATATGTTAGAAGTGATAGATACACTGATGCTGCCTGAGAAGATAAAAACAAAATTACGTTCTGATGTTCAATATATCCTAGACAGTGAGATTCAGGATATTATGTATATTATCCTGTTTGGTAGCTGTGCCAGATATGAATATAAAATAACGAGTGATATCGACTTACTTATCATTACCAAGGAGGAAACTGACCGTTACCTTAGAGGGACGATATGCAGTGAATTAGATGCCTTAGAGGGCTTACGTACGGATGTTGTGTTTTATACGAAAGAGCAGTTTGATAAAGCGGATTCTGTGTTTTCCAGACAAATTAAGAAGGATGGTGTTGTGTTGTGGAAAAAATAAATTCATATTACGGGATTGCAACCAATGATTATCTATATGCCAAGGCTGGTCTTACGATTGGTGAGGAAATTGGCAATTACAATAGTGTCGCATCGTTATGTTCGCAGGCGGCAGAGAAATTTCTAAAAGCTGTCATTGAGTTTTGTTTTGCCGATGAAGAGCTCGTTAGTTATCTGCGTACCCATAACTTACGTGTCTTAGTAACGAAGATCAAAGAACGTTATCCAGACGCGAATCTTGACTCCAAAGATTGTAAATGGCTTGGAGATTTTTATTTTGATGCTAGATATCCGGGTGATAACTTTGTGTTAGTAAGTAAAGAAGACGCCGAAGAATGTATCCGAATTACAGAAACCATCAAAGAAACGGTAAAAGAATTATTACGAGAAGAGAGCGAACGACGCAAAGAGGCAGCGAAAAAACTGTCTGATAATAAGATTACTTGGTAAAGTGCAGGTCATCGGTTACAAGAAGTTTTCTGATGGAAGATGAATTACTATTAGAAAAAACGATCTTATAATCGGCTATAGTACAGTAAGAGGAAAGAGAAAATAAGGAGGGTTTGTTCATGGCTCAGACGAAAAAGAAGAACAGTACGACAGCAAAACGACAGTCAGCTAGAGCTAAAGCGAAAACCGCTCAAAGAACGGCTCCGAATACGGGAGAAAAACGGCCAGTTAAAAAAGACAATCCATTGCTGGATGAGATAATACTTATCATTACCCTAGTGGTCTCGTTGTTGCTTATCTTAAGCTATCTGACACTAGGTGGGTTAGTCAGCGATTATGTGAACCATTTTATCTTTGGGATGATGGGAATCATCGCTTATTTGTTTCCATTTGCCTTGTTTTTTGGCGTGGCATTTGGGCTCTCTAATCGGGGCAACAAAGCAGCCAGACGAAAAATTATCAGTTCGGTACTGATGCTTACCGTGCTTAGCGGACTTGTTCATATGTGGTTTTATCCGGATTTACATATTGACAAAGCGTATGAAGCGTTTCATGAATGTGCAGACAGTCAGGCTGGTGGCGGTTTGATCGGTAGTTACCTCAGTAGCAGCCTGGTGCATCTGTTTGACAAGCTTGGAACGTATCTTATTTTAGTGGCATTATTATTAATACTTATCGTAATCATTACAGAGCAGTTTATCTTATCTAATATTCGAAGAATCAGTCACGAACGCTATCAAGCGAGAAAGCTTCGTCGTGAAGAGGACCGGGAATATGCACTCACCCAAGAGAAAGAGGGTTATCGTCCGGTTGCTCCAAAACGAAAAGCCAAGACGTATACTTTTCTAAAGGAACGTCGGCCAGTAGATACGGATGAATCCGCTAGTGATTCTGCTGATGAGACGCCAGTCAGCGATGCGATCGTTGCCGAAAAGGATACCTCGGGATTATTTGAAGTGGAAAGTCCTGCTGCAGATATTGATGCATTAGATATTCCAATTCAACGAGCCGTTCCGTCTCAAGCTAGAACAACAATGCCAAAGGAACCGGAGGTATATGAGAAGGAGCTTCAGAATAAATTCTCTCATAAGAAGGAGAGTTCTCATGGGTTTGATTCCTATGAGGGACCTGTGGAACTTATTCGGGAAAATAAACATACTAAGAATAAAGCGACCCAAGACGAACAAGAAGCAGTACCATTTGCCATTGTACGTGATAGCAATCAATTAAATGTGGAGGAAGAACTGACCGGTGATAAGGAAGCGACTCTTCTAGAACAGGCGGAAGTAACGTTTGATGAGGTAGAAGGCGGAATCGGTTTGACTCCATATCATTCAGAAGAGTTTGGTCAGGAAAATGTTAGTCAAAATGGTTCTTCTACCGCAGTAGAACGTGTAAAAACTCCGGGTAAAACAGGACATAGCGGATCCGATGCGTCGGATGCCCCAATCGTTATAGAACAGGTTCCAATCAAAGAATATGAGTTTCCACCGATTCGATTATTGGTTCGCCCAAAAGGAGTTGCCAAAGGCCAGACCGATAAAGAACTAAAGGAAACGGCGTTAAAGCTTCAGCAAACACTTGAAAGTTTTGGGGTGCGCGTCACGATTACGAATGTGAGCTGTGGTCCAGCAGTAACCCGTTATGAGTTACAGCCGGAGCAGGGGGTAAAGGTTTCTAGAATTACGAATCTTGCCGATGACATTAAACTTAATCTGGCAGCTGCGGATGTCCGTATAGAAGCGCCGATACCAGGAAAAGCGGCGGTTGGAATTGAAGTACCGAATAAGGTAAATAGCATGGTAACACTTCGCGAGTTAATTGAAAGCGAGGACTTTACTGAGCACAAATCGGACATTGCCTTTGCCGTTGGCAAAGACATCGGTGGTCAGACGGTGATTACCGATATTGCGAAGATGCCTCACTTATTGATTGCAGGGGCTACCGGTTCTGGTAAGTCGGTTTGTATCAATACTTTAATTATGAGTATTCTATATAAAGCCAAACCGGATGACGTCAAATTGATTATGATTGACCCAAAAGTGGTAGAATTAAGTGTCTATAATGGAATTCCACATCTTTTAATTCCAGTCGTTACCGATCCTAAGAAAGCAAGCGGTGCTCTTAACTGGGCAGTTGCGGAGATGACTGACCGATATAAGAAGTTTGCGGAGTTAGGCGTTCGAGACATCAAAGGCTATAACCAGAAGATTGGTGAGATCAAAGACAATCAGGATCCGAACTATAAAAAGCTTCCACAGATTGTCATCATTGTCGACGAGTTAGCCGATTTGATGATGGTTGCACCAGGAGAAGTGGAAGAGGCGATATGCCGTCTGGCTCAGATGGCGCGTGCTGCCGGATTGCATCTCATCATTGCAACGCAGCGGCCAAGTGTCAATGTCATTACCGGTCTGATTAAGGCCAATGTACCATCCCGTATTGCCTTTAGTGTATCGAGTGCCATTGACTCTCGTACGATTATCGATGGTTCTGGAGCGGAAAAACTGCTTGGTAAAGGAGATATGTTATTCTTCCCTTCCGGTTATGCCAAACCGGTTCGAATCCAGGGTGCCTTTGTGTCAGACAAAGAAGTGTCCTCGGTTGTAGAATTCTTATCGACGCAGACCACGCAGACGCAAACGAGTACCGACATTGAAAGTCAGATCACCAATCATTCCTTGGCAGATACCGGGACGGCAAAGGATAATGAACGGGATGAATATTTTGTAGAAGCTGGAAGAATCATAATAGATAAGGATAAAGCTTCCATTGGAATGTTACAGCGAATGTTCAAAATCGGGTTTAACCGCGCGGCTCGTATCATGGATCAACTGTGTGAAGCCGGTGTCGTTGGTCCGGAAGAGGGAACGAAACCTAGAAAGGTATTGATGTCCCCTGATGAGTTTGAGAATTATGTTGAAGAGTGTGTATGATTGAATTATACTGGCTAACGTCAGATGATAAAGATAAGAAACTAGGTTTGGAGGATATTTTGATGAAAACAGATATTCAAATTGCTCAAGAAGCACAGCTAGCACATATTAGAGAGGTTGCGGCACAATTAGATATTACAGAAGAAGACCTTGATTATTATGGGAAATATAAAGCCAAATTTGCCGATGAATTATGGGATAAGGTAAAGGACAGAAACGATGGCAAATTAATTCTTGTTACTGCAATTAATCCAACTCCAGCTGGAGAAGGTAAGACGACCACCAGTGTTGGGCTTGGACAGGCATTTGGCAAATTGAATCTAAAAAGTGTAATTGCGCTGAGAGAACCATCTCTTGGACCTTGTTTCGGAATCAAAGGCGGTGCAGCCGGTGGAGGATATGCACAGGTAGTACCAATGGAAGATTTGAATCTTCACTTTACTGGTGATTTTCATGCCATAACTTCCGCCAATAACTTACTTGCTGCCATGCTAGACAATCATATCATGCAAGGCAATGCTTGTAACATCGATACCAATCAGATAGTATGGAAACGTTGCGTCGATATGAATGACCGTGTACTACGTAATATCGTCGTAGGCCTTGGAAGAAAAGCAGACGGCGTGGTAAGAGAAGATCATTTTATCATTACTGTAGCGTCTGAAATTATGGCCATTCTTTGTCTGGCGGACAATATGGAAGACTTAAAGAAACGCCTTGGTAAAATTATTGTTGCTTATGACTATGACGGTAACCCAGTAACTGCAAAGCAAATCAATGCGGTAGGTGCAATGGCAGCACTCCTAAAGGATGCCATTCGTCCAAACATCATTCAGACACTCGAACATACCCCAGCGATTATCCATGGTGGACCATTTGCCAATATTGCACATGGCTGTAATAGTGTTCGTGCCACAAAGATGGCGTTAAAACTTGCAGATTATGTAGTGACCGAAGCAGGATTTGGTGCGGACCTAGGAGCGGAAAAATTCTTTGATATCAAATGCCGTATGGCTGGTTTAAAACCAGATGCCGTAGTTCTAGTAGCAACAGTACGTGCCCTAAAATATAACGGTGGCGTTCCAAAAACTGAGCTGGCTAAGGAAAATCTGGATGCCCTACAAAGAGGTATCGTCAACCTAGAAAAGCATATCGAAAATCTTCAAAAATATAAAGTGCCAGTCGTGGTAACCCTAAACCGTTTTATGACCGATACGGATGCCGAGTTAGACTATGTCAAAGAATTCTGCGAAAAACGCGGATGCGACTTTGCCTTATCTGAAGTTTGGGAAAAAGGTGGCGAAGGCGGACTCGCTCTGGCAAAACAGGTGGTACGTACGATTGAAACGAAGGAAAGCAACTTTACCCCTCTTTACGACGACAATCTTTCCATCAAAGAAAAGATCGAAACAATCGCTAGAGAAATCTATGGTGCAAACGGTGTCACTTATGATAGCGCAGCCCTAAAAGCAATCGAGAAGATTACTGAGATTGGCTATGGCAAAGTGCCAGTATGTATGGCGAAAAATCAGTACTCCCTTTCCGATGATGCAACCAAACTTGGCAGACCGGAAAACTTTACAATTCACATCCGTGAAGTCTATGTCAGCGCCGGAGCTGGCTTCGTCGTTGCAATCACCGGAACCGTTATGACCATGCCAGGCCTTCCAAAGAAACCAGCAGCAGAGGGAATTGACGTGAATGAAGACGGGATGATTACGGGACTCTTCTGAAAAGAGAGTGAAGAACTAAGAGGCTATAAAATCAGTGAAGAACTAAGAGTGAAGAGTGAAGAGATATAAAGAGCAGTGAAGAACGAAGAGTGAAGAGTGAAGAGACTCTGAAAAGATAGTGAAGAACTAAGAGTGAAGAGTGAAGAGATATAAAGAGCAGAGAAGAACTAAGAGTGAAGAGTGAAGAGATATATAGGGCAGTGAAGAACGAAGAGGCTCTTAAGGGCAGTGAAGAACTAAGGGTGAAGAGTGAAGAGCGGAAAAGAACTGTGTGAAGATCTAAGAGGCTCTGAAAAGATAGTTAAGAACTTAGAGAGAAGAGCGTTAAGAACTTAGTAGAAAATTTGTTAATGAGCTTAGTAGTTTTATTTGACATTGCCTAAAGTTATTCGACTATCTTTGCTGTCACTCAAATGCTTGGTTCTTTTCCATTAGGGTCTTGAATAATAAGATTTTCCAAAATTTATATTGACAAAGGTAATAAATATATAATATAGTAAAATATAAATAAAAAGTTGGCAAAGGTGCTTATGTGAAATTACATAGGCGCCTTTTTTGTCGTTTTTGCTTACTTTTTGACAGGAGGGTTTGATGTGATTAAGGTAGAGAAACTGAATAAATTTTTTGGTGAATCACATATCTTGAAAGATATTGATATCGAGGTAAAAGAGGGAGAGAAACTTGTTATTATCGGACCTTCTGGTAGCGGTAAGAGCACTCTGATACGTTGTATTAACCATTTGGAGGAACCGACGAGTGGTGTCATTCACATCAATGGGGAACGTATGAATCGTAAAAATCGTCATCTGCTCAATCGAACCTACACTTCCATGGTTTTTCAACAGTTTAATCTGTATCCTCATATGACGGTTATGAAAAATCTAACGTTATCACCGATAAAGCTTCAAAAGATTCCAAAAGAAGCTGCAGAAAAGACAGCAATGGAGTATCTGGAACGTGTAGGTCTTGCTGACAAAGCGCATGAATACCCACAGAATTTATCAGGAGGACAGCAACAGCGAGTGGCAATAGCACGTGCTTTGTGTACAAAGCAAAAGATTATCTTATTTGATGAGCCAACAAGTGCGCTAGATCCAGAAATGGTGCAGGAAGTACTGGATGTTATGATTAAACTATCTAATGAAAATATTACGATGATTTGTGTAACCCATGAGATGGGATTTGCTAAGCAGGTAGCTGACCGCGTAATCTTTATGGATGATGGGAAAATAATCGAATCAGGAACACCGGAGCATTTTTTTGTTAATCCGGAGAATGAACGTACAAAAGCTTTCTTAAGTAAGATTTTACGGTAGAGTTCAGCAAGATTCTACGTTAGTGTTCTTAAGTAAGTTTCTTCACTAGAGTTTTTATTGATTTCGGTATTGGGAGAGAGTCCTGAATTGAAATAAAGTAACTTAAAATCACTGTTATAAAGGAGGAAGAAAGATGAAAAGAAAATCAATCGTACTATTAACCGTTATTATGACCATAGTTTTGTTGGGTGGATGCTCGAGCAAAGAAACAAAAGATACAGAGGGTAAGGCGTCAGGTTCGATTACACCGAGCAAAGCAGCAAGTTCAGCGAGTCCAGCAAGTGGGGCAAATGCTGATATACAAAAGATAATAGATGCAGGGGTACTAAAGGTTGGGTGTAAGGCAGATGTTCCTAGCTTTGGTTATCAAAATACATCAACAAGCAAATTCGAGGGTCTTGAGGTAGATTTGGCCTATGCAATTGCAGGAAAAATCTTTGGTTGTACGATGCAGGAAGCAAAAGATCGTAACTTATGTGAATTCCAAGCGGTCAATGCTAAGACGAGGGGACCATTACTTGATAATGGTGAAATTGATATCGTTGCCGCAACATTTACTATAACAGAAGAAAGAAAAACACAGTGGAATTTTTCTACTCCTTATATTGAGGATGCTTTGGGATTAATGTGCTTAACTTCATCAGGATTTACTTCGATCAAAGACTTAGACGGATGTATTATAGGAGTTGCTCAAAGCTCAACAACAAAAGATGCAATCTCTGCTTACATAACAGAACAGGGACTAGATATTACAGTAGAATTTCAGGAGTTCCCAGATTATCCATCTTTGAGTGCTGCCTTAAGTTCAGAAAATATTGATGTATTCAGTGTGGATCGTGCGATATTAGCAGGTTATAACACCGATAAAACGATGATTTTGCCAGAACGTTTTGGCACTCAGGAATATGGTATTGCTTCAAAACTTGGCAATGATGGTCTGGCTGCCCTAATTAATGAAGTAATAGATGGGTTAAAGAGTAGTGGTGAATTAAAGACTATGATTACTGGTTGGGGAATCGAATAAATAAAAGGCCCTATGCCGTAGCAAACAATATTATTAGTTTTTTATCAAAATGGATACGAAAGTGGTGAGAACATATGTTAGAAGGATTATTTAATGGTGAACGTTGGAAAGCGCTATTTTCTAGTGATGTTTTAGAAACTTTCGTTGATGGCTTTTACATGACACTATGGATAGCAGTCTTTGGAATCCTGCTTGCATTGACCATTGGTATTATTTTTGGATTGATGTCAACATCTAAATTGAAGATACTTCGTATCATTGCAAGAGTTTATGTGGAATTTTTTCAAAATACTCCATTGGTAGTGCAAGTTTTCTTTTACTGGGCAGGTCTTCCTAAGTTACTTAAAATATTATTTCAAACGAAGCGAGTAGTGCGCATCCCTAAAACTACACTTGGAATCATGAGTGTTGGTTTATATCATGGTGCTTATGTAGCAGAAGTAATACGTACTGGTTTAGAGGCTGTTCCAAAGGGCCAATATGAGGCAGCTTATTCTCAGGGATTTACAAGAATGCAAGCGATGAGATATATTGTCCTACCTCAAACACTCAAAATCATTTTGCCTCCATTGACCAACCAAGCATTAAATCTAGTGAAGAATACTTCCGTATTGGCTTTGATTGCAGGAATGGATCTCATGTATCAGGCAGATGTATTTGTAAGTAAGACTGGCTACTTGCAAGGATATCTATTGTGTGCAGTTATGTATTTTATTATCTGCTTTCCGCTATCTGTGGCAGCACGAAAGTTTGAACAAAGACAGAAAAACCCACCGAAAGTGAAGAAGAGTAAACAAAATCTTCTCCAAAAGGAGGTGGATTAATGGCTCAGATATTTACATTGGATAATCTCTTATTTATGTTGGATGGTCTAAAAATGACGATCATCATTTCCATAGCAACCATCTTCTTTAGCCTGATTATTGGAACATTTTTGGCCCTATTTCGTAATTATTGTAAGGGAAAATATAAGATTTTATCTATACTTGCTGGAATTTATATCGAATTATTCCGGTGTACGCCGAATCTTCTATGGATTCTTATGATTTATTTTACTATGAAGGGAAATGCCATCTATGTTAGTATCTTTACGTTTACATTATTTACATCCGCTGTTGTAGCAGAAATTGTTCGTGGAGGATTGAATGGAATACCCACCAGTCAATTTGAGGGTGCCGCTTCCCAAGGATTTCGATTTTATCAATCGTTAATCTACATTATATTACCACAAACGTATAGAAGCATTATTCCAGCTTTATTATCCCAAGTTACCACCATCATTAAAGATACTTCGTTTTTAAAAGCAATTAACGTTGCGGAGTACATGACAAACAGTTCAATTGTCATGGGACAGTATGCCATCACCTTACCTCAAATTTCAGCATTATATGGCACGATTGCTTTCACATATTTTGTTTTAAACTTTGGTATTTTAATGATCGTTAGAAGATATACTAATAATCAGTGAAGAACGAAGAGCTTCTTAAGAGATAGTGAAGAACGAAGAGTGAAGAGACTATTAAGGGCAGTGAAGAACGAAGAGTGAAGAGCCTTGAAAATCAGTGAAGAACGAAGAGTGAAGAGTGAAGAGTGGAAAAATCGAAAATATAGTGAAGAGATTGGAAGGGCAGTGAAGAACGAAGAACGGAAATGAAGCGATGAGGGTTTTGTATGCAGTAAATTATTAAGTTTGATGGGAGTGTCGGTTGATTGGGCACTCCTTTTCTAATGTGTTTGAATCGCATGTTTAAGATTGAGTTAACAAAAGAGCTAGAACAGATAAAGGATATTGAAAAAGCAAGAGAAATATGCGCAGCATGTAAATATAGCGATTTATCATAAAATACCGCCTACCAGTAATAACGTATCCTCACACCCGTAAGAAATGCCGAGACACTCATTTTTCTTGCTGTCAAGAGATGAGGAGATATTAACTCTTCACTATCGAAGTTGCCCCTTTTATCTTTTCACAATTCACTCTTAGTTCTTCACTGTCTTTTTATATCTCTTCACTCTTCACTCTTCGTTCTTCACTGTCTTTTTCTGTTCTTCACTGCCCTTAAAAGGCTCTTCACTGTCTATGTTTCCTATTGCATCGTAGTGCGAAAAATGTGTAAATTGGCGAGAGAGTATTAGAGATTTATCAATTTGCTCAGCAAGAAATTAAGAAAAGCAATGTACTTCATATTACGACTCGCAACTGTTATGACGCCGTCGGTACTTGGCCACGTTTTTTGTGGCCTTACGTACCGCTACGACGTCATCCAAGCGAGAGCGCGTTGCGAGTGTAATATGAATTACATTGCTTTATATAACCTAATAGAGCAAATTGATAAATTATCAAAACTAGAACCGCCAATTTACACAGGCGCAACCCCCCAAGCAATAGGAAACATAGACACTACTTTCCTTTGAAGGATTGTTCGCAATAGATGCAGCGGTAAAGGCGTTTTTCGCGGTTGGTGAGTTTGAAGATGTGTGGTAATCCTTGCTCGATGGAAGTGATGCATCTAGGATTTTTGCACTTGATGATATTGGTTACTTTGTGCGGAAGTTCTGGGTTCTTTTTTAGTGTGATTATACCGTTTTCTATGATGTTGATGGTGATGTTGTGGTCAAGCACGCCTAGGATATTGACATCTACTTGTACGGGGCCTTCGATTTTGATGATGTCTTTTTTGCCCATTTTATTGCTTTTTGCATTTTTGATGATGGCTACGCTACAGTCGGTTTTTTCAAGATCGAGATAATGGTAGATATCCATTGCACCACCGGCTTGAATGTGATCGATTACGATACCTTGTTTAAGTCCACCTATATTTAACATCCTGCCACCTCCAATAACTTCATAATAAGTGCCATTCTAACGTAAACACCATATTCAGCTTGTTTAAAGTATACTGCTCTTGGGTCGCTGTCCACTTCGGTGGAGATTTCATTGACACGTGGAAGTGGATGAAGGATGAGCATGTCTTTTTTGGCTGATTTTAACTTTTCTCTATCTAAGATAAAGCTATCTTTTAATCGGATATAATCCTCTTCATTGAAGAAACGTTCTTTTTGCACTCTTGTCATGTATAACAGATCGAGTTCTGGCATAACGTCTTCGAGTCTTCTTACTTCAACAAAATCAATCCCATTTTCCTGAAGGATTTCTTCTCGGATATAGGTTGGAATTTTTAATTCATCCGGAGAAATGAGCACAATTTTTACATTTTCATATCTTACCATGGCATTAATTAAGGAATGGACGGTTCGACCGAATTTTAAGTCACCGCAAAAACCAATGGTTAGATGATCAAGGCGTCCTTTTAAGTTTTTAATTGTTAACAAATCGGTAAGAGTTTGAGTTGGGTGGTTATGACCACCATCACCGGCATTGATGACCGGAATAGAAGAGAACCTCGAAGCCACTAGAGGGGCACCTTCTTTTGGGTGTCTCATGGCACAGATATCAGCGTAACTACTGATGACACGAATGGTATCGGCAACACTTTCGCCTTTTGCTGCAGAAGAGGAATCTGCGGAAGAAAATCCAAGAACACTACCGCCTAAATTCAACATTGCGGCTTCAAAACTTAGTCTTGTGCGAGTGCTCGGTTCATAGAATAGGGTAGCCAGTTTCATGCCCTGACAAACATCGCGATACTTTTTCGGACTTTCAATAATTTCCTCGGCTAAGGAGAGAATCTCACTGAGTTCATTCATACTCAGATCCATTGGAGTGATTAAGTGTTTCATAAGTGCCTCCTATTTGTTCATTTATTCAACTATATATTCTAATATAGGGAATTCTAATTTACAACTAATTTATTTTAATAAGATTTATAAGAAATTTGATATGAAAAAAGAAGAGAAAAACATAATTGGTGGAAAAAAGCATTTGCAATCTATGGTCATAACTTTTATAATAGGAACAGTAATTTGGTGTTTTGGATTGTAAATATCCACACTAATATACATTTTTTTGTCTAGTACGATCGTTTTCATGGATACCAAGAGCAGCTAAAAATAGCAAAAATTGGTATGCTGTGGATTATAATAAATGTTTTATAGGAGGTAGCAATGGTTAAATTATACAAAAATGGTGCATATTTATTAAACGGTACAGAACTTGTGGAAGAGAACGCTGAGAGTACTCAGGTGCTTAGTGCAAAAGGGATTACTGTATCCAAAGAAGATGCAAAGAAAAATACGATGGCCTACGGTATTTTAGAAAGTCATAATACTTCCGGTAATATGGACAAACTGAAGATTAAGTTTGACCGTTTGACATCTCACGATATCACTTTCGTTGGTATATTACAAACTGCTAGAGCTTCAGGTCTTGAAAAGTTTCCAGTGCCTTATGCCTTGACGAACTGTCATAACAGTTTATGTGCGGTTGGCGGTACAATTAACGAAGATGACCATGTATTTGGGTTATCTTGTGCGAAAAAATACGGCGGAATCTATGTTCCACCTCATCAAGCAGTTATCCATCAGTTTGCAAGAGAAATGCTTGCCGGAGGCGGGAAAATGTTACTTGGTTCGGATAGCCACACTCGTTATGGTGCCCTTGGTACGATGGCAATGGGTGAAGGTGGTCCTGAAATCGTAAAACAGTTGTTGAGTAAAACTTATGATATTAACCTGCCAGAAGTTGTTGGTGTATACTTAACTGGTACACCTGTCAAAGGCGTTGGTCCTCAGGACGTGGCGCTTGCAATTATTGGTGCAGTATTTGCCAATGGTTATGTAAAAAATAAAGTAATGGAATTCGTCGGAGATGGAATTAATAACTTAAGCGTTGATTTCCGTATGGGAATTGACGTTATGACAACAGAAACGACTTGTCTTTCTTCTATCTGGACGACAGATGAGAAAGTAAAAGAATTCTATGAGATTCATCACCGCTCAGACGAATATAAGGAACTGGCTCCTGGAGCAGTTGCTTACTATGATGGTATGGTTTATGTCGATCTGTCTACGATCAGACCTATGATTGCAATGCCTTTCCATCCAAGCAATGTTTATACAATCGAAGAATTGAATGCGAATCTTTATGACATCTTAGATGAAGTGGAAAAGAAAGCATTGATTAGTTTAGATAATGCGAAAATCAAATATACACTAAAAGACAAGATTCACAATGGTAGATTATATACAGAACAGGGTGTTATTGCAGGTTGTGCTGGTGGTGGATATGAGAATATCTGCGATGCAACTGATATCTTACGTGGCAAATATATTGGAAGTGATGAATTCTCCTTGAGTGTATATCCTGCCAGTCAGCCTATTTTCATGGAATTAGTGAAGAACGGAAGCGTGGCTTCGTTAATGCAAACTGGTGCGACAATTCGTACAGCATTCTGTGGTCCATGTTTTGGTGCTGGTGATGTTCCGGCTAACAATGGCTTAAGTATCCGTCACTCTACAAGAAACTTCCCTAACCGTGAAGGTTCTAAGTTAACAAGTGGCCAGATTGCTTCGGTTGCCTTAATGGATGCGCGTTCTATTGCAGCAACGGCTGCCAATAAGGGTTATTTAACTCCAGCTACCGAAATTGACGTAGAATTTACGAAACCAAAATACTTCTTTGATAGCACCATTTATGAAAACCGTGTATATAACGGTCTTGGTAAACCAGAGCCAGAGCTACCAATTAAATTTGGTCCTAATATCGTGGACTGGCCAGCAATGTCTGAATTAACAGATCATATGGTATTAAAAGTGGTTTCTGTCATTCATGATCCAGTTACCACAACGGATGAATTAATTCCATCTGGAGAGACTTCTTCATACCGTTCCAATCCACTTGGTCTTGCGGAGTTTACTTTATCCAGAAAAGATCCAGCTTATGTTGGTAAAGCAAAAGAAGTGCATAAGATCGAAAAAGCTAGAGTGGAAGGCGATGATTTCTTAAAAGATAATGCAGAGGTAGCCGAAGTATTTGCAACGATTAACAGCAAGTTTGCGGTAGACCCAGCACAAACGGAAATCGGTAGTGTTATCTATGCGGTAAAACCTGGTGATGGTTCTGCCAGAGAACAAGCAGCTAGCTGCCAGAAGGTTCTGGGTGGTTTAGCCAATATTGCAAGAGAATATGCTACAAAGCGTTACCGTTCGAATCTGATCAACTGGGGTATGTTACCATTTGTATTATCAGAAGAGATACCATTTGAAAAAGATGACTATCTGTTCATCAAAGATATCAAATCCGCAATCATAAATCAGGACAGTATTGTAAAAGCATACATCGTTCGTGATGGAGAGATGAAGGAATTCGATCTTAGTGTTGGGGAACTGACAGAAGATGAGAGATCCATTATCTTAAAAGGTTGCTTGATTAATTACTATAAAGAAGCATAAATCACAATGACAAACACCTCAGAGAACATAAATATAATGTTTTCTGAGGTGTTTTTGTTATTCGTTAATATCGATAGCGCTAACTGGGCATGAGTCTCTAGCCTCTACAGCAGCATCTTGTACTTCTGATGGGATTTCACCTTCAATTGCGACTGCCTTATCTGTTTCATCATCCATGCTGAATACATCAGGGCAAATGGATGGACATAGTCCACAGGATATACAAAGATCTGGATCTACATAAGCTTTCATAACAACCTCCTAAGCTCAATTTTTGATTACATATATTGGGTTTACATTGTTTCAATGTAAACCTATGCACTTATTATGAATGATACCATTAGATTTTATTCTTTGAGTTGTAATTTACATTCTATAATAAATCTCAATTGAAAATAGAAATTTAAACGCTTCAGAGCACACGAATTGAGATTAAAACGTTACCGAGTACATGAATAGAGTTTTATATCTAATTGCGTACGAAGATATGTTTGTAAAGTGCGAGGTGCTATGCTATAATCTGAGTAGAAAATAACTGGGAGGTTAATATGGAAAATTCAACTAGTTCTGAGAATATCCATAATTTCTGTACGAACTGCGGTTCCTTGATACAACCAGGTTCGTCGTTTTGTACGAATTGTGGTCAAAGAATCTCATCGGTAGAAACAGGAACAGGGGAACCGATGAATGCGGTTACGAATGAAGAAGGATTATCAAACAATACTGAAGAAAAAGAAGATGGTATTACTAATGCAAGAGGGGAAGCTACTGTAATGACAGAGAAAGATTCTGATATGACAGGAGAAGGGACAGGAACTGATACATTGATGGAGGAGACAACTCAATCAGCGGAGTCGGTTACATACAGTGGTGTAGATAACACAACGGATACAGCAACGTATCAGTCTTATATACAAAACAATGATGCAACTAATGATCAGTACGCTGGCTATACGAATCCGGGATACAATCAGAATCCAGGGTTTGATCAAAATGCTGCGTATACGATTCCGGGATACAATCAGAATCCAGGGTTTGATCAGTACGCTGGCTATGCGAATCCGGGATACAATCAGAATCCAGGGTTTGATCAAAATGCTGGGTATACGAATCCAGGATATAATCAGGATCCGGGATACAATCAGAACCCAGGATTTGATCCGAATGCTGGATACAACAATCAGGCATATAATCAAAATGTCGGATATAGCAATCAGGGATATTACCAGAATGGACAACAGCCTTATCCGGCCAATGCAATGAAAGCACCGAAAGAACCAAGAACGCCACAGCAAAAGAAGAAATTATCGATACTGATTAGTGCTATTTCTGCTGGTGCAGTTGCGGTGATTGGTTTGGCGATTTTCTTGTTTATCTATTTTTCCTATACAAGATTCGATATGTCACAACTTGTAAAATATCAATATGATGGCTTTAATAAAGAAGCAACCGTGCAGGTACAGCTTGATCTTGAAAAGGAAGAATTAGCAGAGTATCTGGCGGAACATTATGCCGATAATGTTATGGATTCTCTGCTCTCTGGAGATATATCTCTTCCACTTTTGTTAGACAGTATTGATTTTGAACTATCGAAAAACAGTAATCTGGCCAATGGGGATGAGATTGAAGTGAAAGCAATCTATGATGTAGATGCCTTTAAGGATAAGAAGATCAAGTTTACCAATACCGAATTTAGTTTTACTGTGGAAGGACTAAAGGATGGCGTTGGTTACGATTTGTTCAAGGATTTGGGTATTGAGTTTACTGGTACAAGTGGCTACGGTTCTCTAACACTTAATCACGATAATCTCGATGAGTTTTGTAAAAACAATGTATACTATTCTTATGATAATGGCTCCAATCTAAAAAATGGGGACACGGTTACCATTTATGCGGATGTTTCGGAAGAGTTGCTAAAATCAAATAATTATAAGGTAACTGCGATGCAAAAACAGATTACGGTTTCTGGTCTTGCCGAAGCAGTAGAATATGATGTATTTAAGGATATTGTGTTGGTTTATGACGGTATAAGTCCTGAACTTTATGTTTCGATTAATACCGATGCATGTGAGCAGTTCGTCAAAGACTATGTGTACTTTAGTGTTAATCCGAATTATTCTCTGAAAAATGGGGATCAGCTTACCATTGAAGCTCAGATTGATGATGAAGTTGCATTAAGTCAGGGCTATATTATTAGCAATAAAGTAAAGACGGTAACGGTTGAACAACAAAGTGAGTATTTGTCTGCGGTTGACGAAACAACAAGAACGATGTTAGATGAGTTAATAAACCAGACGATTGAGCAAGAAAAAGAAAATGGTACGGTTGATATCATGTTTGGTATGAACATAAGTGACCTGGCTGGTACACTTGTGGAGGGACATGAATTAGAACTTAAACAAGTTGCATCTTATTTTGGTACCGGAAGTAGTGCACAGTATAATAATTATGTTAATGTGTATCAATGTAATGTGTCTGCGATTAAGATTGAAGAAGAGGTTGGTGTTAATCTAACATTTTATATAAGTGTTATGCTTAATGAGATCTATAAAGACGCTGCGGGTAAAATTGTGGCACAAGGAAGCAGCTACATTCGTTCATCTGAGACAGTAGAAGATATCCTTTATAATATTCAGAATGCTGGCTATACGATTACCGAAATTATGCCTTTGGGTGGGACTCCTAATGGTGGAAATGCTCATGAAAGCGGCTTACTATTTGATGCCGAATATAAATTAGCATCCGGTAAATTAAAAGATGGTTCTGAAGTAAATGTAAATGACTTAAGTGAGGAACTTAAAAATATATCTGTGGTATTCCAATCAGATGGATCTGTAATTATTACAAAGGGAAGCGTAAAGGAAAATTGTAGCTGGGAGTATACAAGTGGTATCTTTTATGTTACAGATTCAAGCGGAAACAGACAAGAAGCAACCGTTTCCGATAAAAGTGTTATATTCAATAATAATGGCGATTTGTGGACCTATACAATGAACTAGGTATATATATGGGCTCTGCGTCAGATATAGAGTAAGTTTTGTGTAAACGACTCTAATCTGATGCAGGGCTTAATCACCTTGATGGGGAGCGTTAACTATGAAAATTCGTAAAGAATGCACTTGTCCATTAGAGATTACACATGATATTTTAAAGGGTAAGTGGAAAACAGTTATTCTTTACCAGTTAAAACATTATGGTAAACTATCGTTATCTCAACTTGAAAAGGATATTAAGGGCATCAGTCAGAAGATGTTATTACAGCAACTAGGTGAGTTACGTGAATATGGGTTAGTTGATAAGATACAGTATGAGGGATACCCTCTGAAAGTAGAGTATTTTTTGACACCAGACCGAGGACAGAAAATCATAGAAGCGTTAGAGATTATGCAAGAAGTAGGAAAAGATTATTTGAACGAACAAGCGAATAATGGGCAACCAGACTAAATAGTAAGACGCCTCGATGCAATTATGGGATGTGAATGATATGTTCAAAGTATACACACAAAAAAGTGGGTAATTTTGTTATAATATAATCCGTGTTATTATAAGTAATATAAAAAGAAATTATAATAACACGGGGGTTTTGAAAATGAGAAAAGCATTATTAGTCATTGATATACAAAATGATTACTTTGAAAACGGAAAGTTTCCGCTATGGAATACAGAAGAAGTTTTAGCTAATATAGAGAATGCTATCGATAAAGCGAATGCCGATAATATTCCTGTGATTTTAGTTCAGCATATATCAAAGAGTTCCTCGTCATTTTTTTGCAAAGGCACCGAAGGGGTTCAAATTCATCCAAGGATCTTAAATGTCGCTCCTAGTGCAAAAATTGTGAACAAATCACATGCAGATAGCTTTTATAAGACTGAATTAGAAGAGGTCTTAACACGACTTGAAGTGGAGGAACTTCTTGTCTGCGGAATGATGACACAAAATTGTGTTACGCATACTGCTATATCAAAAGCAGCTGAAAAATATACTGTAAAAGTGTTATCGGATTGTTGCACCACAGTAAATGAACCAATCCATCTATTTGCCCTCGATGCAATGTCAATACGAGTACCACTCATAAGCTATATCGAAGCTCTATAACCCACAAAAGCCCATACCCTGACTTAGGTATGGGCTTTTGTATATCAACTAAAAAGGGTTTTGGCAATAACCAAGTGTTGGTGTTGTGCATAGAATATAAAGAAGATTTTATTAGGAGATTTAGATATGTCATACAAGATATACCTTGATGCCGGCCATGGTGGGTATGACAATGGGTCAACTTATAATGGACGATGCGAAAAGGATGATAATCTGAAGCTTGCTCTTGCAGTAGGAAAATTGTTAAGAGATAAAGGAATAGAGGTAGCTTATACCAGAATGAGTGATGTATACCAAAGCCCGAATGAAAAAGCTCAGATTGCCAATGAGAATGGAGCCGATATATTCATATCCTTCCATCGTAATTCCAGTCCTGTACCGAATACGTACAGTGGCGTTGAAGCACTAATATATAGAAAAGGAGGGGAAAGAGAACGTATGGCTAGAAATATTAGTAAAGAGCTACAAAAATGTGGTTATGATAATTTGGGTGTTGATGAAAGAAGTAACCTTGCAGTATTAAAACGAACCGAAATGCCAGCAGTGCTTATTAATGTGGGATTTGTTAATACGGAGAGAGATAATCAAATCTTCGATGATAGATTTGATATGATTGCTGAGTCTATCGCAAATGGTATTGCCAAATCAATGTTAGGAATGGAGCCATCGACAGGTCAGATGCCTGCAAGAGAGGAGGGTTATCCAATGAATAACGGAATGCCGATGAATAATGGAATGCCAATGAATAATGGAATGCCAATGGAGAACGGATTCACAATGGATGATGGAATAGATATGGAGCAAGCTCCAATGTACCGAATTCAAGTTGGATTATTTAGAATCTATGATAATGCGGTAAATGTATATGAATTACTAATCGAGGATCAGTTTGATGCAACGGTTGAGCAATTCGGCGAACTTTACGCTGTGTTAGTAGGGCAATATGAGACACTCGAAGAAGCAAGAGAAGTTGAAGATATGCTTAATAGTGCGGGATATGAAACTTATCTTATTATTACGTAGTATGAATTAAAAAAAATTTTCGATAGATACGAACAATATAAAACCGGCTTGCCTTTTTACTGCAGGCCGGTTTTATATTGTTGTAAAGGAAAGAGTGAAATTTTTCTTTTCATTCCACATAAAATAAGATAAAATAGATTAAAACTGGTAAGTACCTAATACTTCCTGTAAATTAAATGGAAAGAATAAGGATAGATTGGAGAAGGACATGACACAGTTAATCGATGGAAAAATGATATCCGCTCAGATCAAAGATGAATTAAAAGAACGAGTGGCACAGTTAAAAGAAGCAGGACATCAGATTACTCTTGCAGTAATTCAGGTGGGCAATGATCCAGCTTCTAGCGTATATGTTAATAATAAAAAGAAAGCTTGCGATTATGTCGGAGTTGGTTCGTTATCGTATGAATTACCAGAAAGCACTACCGAGGCAGAGTTATTAGAATTAATTCAGGAATTGAACGAGCGCAATGATGTAAGTGGTATTTTGGTACAACTTCCACTTCCTAACCACATTGACGAAGATAAGATATTATTAGCGATTGATTATAGAAAAGATGTAGATGGATTCCATCCACAAAACGTTGGAGCATTAAGTATTGGGCAAAAGGGATTTGTCTCCTGTACTCCAGCCGGAGTGATTGAATTGTTAAAGCGCAGCAACATCAGTATTGAAGGAAAAGAATGTGTCGTTCTTGGTAGAAGTAATATTGTTGGCAAGCCGATGGCACTTCTGTTATTAAGAGAAAATGGTACTGTAACCATTTGCCATTCTCGTACCAAGGATTTAAAAGAAATCACGAAGCGCGCAGATATTTTGGTAGTTGCAATCGGCAAACCACGCTTCATTAATGAAGAGTATGTCAAAGATGGCGCCGTAGTCATCGACGTTGGCATTCATCGTGACGAAAACAATAAGCTTTGCGGAGATGTGGATTTTGAGCGTGTGGTTGACAAAGTGAGCGCCATCACACCAGTTCCAGGTGGTGTAGGCCCAATGACGATTGCCATGCTCATGCACAATCTTACGGAGTCTGTTACTCTAAAGTAATACTGACAGAAAAGGAGATGTTATCATGCTATTTATCGAAAACATTGAGTTTAAAGGGGAAAATTATATCATAATTAACCGTGAAGCAGATAATATCATGATTGATGTAATTGATGAACATAAGCCTCGTAAACTTTGGAAATCATATCTTGGGAAAGTATATGCTGACTACTATATGGAAGATAGGAAGCTTCATTTGAAAGATATTAGCCTGAATGCTAAGATGATTAATCATAATGAGAAGTTATTAACAGTGGAACCAGAATACGATGAAGTAACGAAGATGGATTGGTTTCGTGAGGTCAATGCCCCTCTAAGTTACACCGGCGGAATAATTATCGCCAAAGATATCGTAGACATTAAGAATGTGGATGTCATTGATAAAGAAAAACCTTATAGTTACAACAAGGTATTGGAGTTGATATTTGAAAATGGTGTGCTTGTTACTTGCGTAGACCATTCCAAAACGATGGTCAAAATCAGAAAGAACATCGAAACTGGGCTTCGTAGTATCGATAATTCCAAAGATATGAGAGTAATGAGTCGTTTTATCTATCAAAGTTATCTGCATAATTATCAAAAGCATATTCGAAACCGTGATATGAAACGAAAGTTATACAAATTGAAAAAGATGTAAAATGATGGTTGATTAAAAATGATAGGAATGATAAGCTTATATTATTAATATTGATAATTGACTTGCGGACTGCGTGACTTATGTTATGGAGTCCGCTTTTTTTACATATTTTTTGGATATAAGCATGTAGCTATACGAAATGAGAATCACCACTTGATTGAGGAGGGCGATTGATATGAGAAGATTATTGCTAGTTAGGATTGGAGTTATCGCATTATTGGTAGTATTAATGTTAATTGGAACCGTATACCTTGTACAGAAAAAGTCTGACAATTCGGTAAATAAGGTTGACAAAGATAACAATATATCATCCGAGTCACCTGCAGCCGTAACAGAACAACCAACCAAAAAGCCAACTAAAACAAAGAAACCAGGGAAAATATCCAAGGTGCAGCCAATCTGGGATGAAGAGACCGGTGAGTATAAACCGTTTGATGATTATCCTAATTATATAGAAAGTACAAAAACATCATGGAATGATAAAGTGCGACCAGAGGTGTCAACTTATCTTGAAGAAGATTTATACAATTTTGAAGACATGGTATTCAATTTAGATGCAGGAGAAGCTCCGAGAGATTATTTCGACTATAGAAACGGCAAAATGGAAATGGTCTTAAGAGGCTTGCCAACAACAGCAATAGGTGAAAATAAAGACAAATCATTTATTTATCTAATGTATGATACAGAGACAGGAACTAGGCTATTTTTATTTTACTCGAAGGAAAAGCATAATTATCGGTTTATGGATGGATATCCCGTAAAAATGAGCACAAAGTGTTCTTATTCCGATTACAAGCACCTAAAACCAGGAGATTTATATGAGGATGTATTAAAACTTGAACCTGCAGTGTCTCCTCAATTTGAAGAATTGTGGGATCATATATCGTCAGGGGAGATAAATAACGCAAAAAAAGGTATGGGACCAACTACCATACATATACTAACAGACGGGGTACTTAAAATTGATTATAAACGAAATGCAGATAACAAATACGAAATCACCAATCTCATCTATGCTGAAGATTATGTATTAGATGGTTTGGATGGGAAAACCTGCTACCAGATTCATCCGGATGATTTTGTAGAGGAATAGTTGGATATACACTATGTTGAGAGGAGTAGGGGCATGGGAAAAGTATCACATGTAAAAGTACTTATTATAGCGATAACCGTAGTTGTAATAGCCATAATTGGAATTACCTATCTTGTACAACAAAAGGCTGAGAGTTCATCAAAACAAGTAAACAGTGATAGCAATATATCATCAGAATCACCTGCAGCCGTAACAGAACAACCAACTAGCAAGCAGGCTAAAACAAAGAAACCAGGGCAAATATCCAAGGTGCAGCCAATCTGGGATGAAGAGACCGGTAAGTATAAACCGTTTGATGATTATCTTAGTTATATAGAAAGTACTAAAACATCATGGATTAATAAAGTACGTCCAGAGGTACCAATGTATCTTGAAGAAGAATTATTAAATAGTCAAGCAGAAATCACATATAATTTAGATGCAGGACATGATCCAAGTGATGAATACTATCAAAGAGATGGAAAAGCAGAAAAAATTTTAAGAGGCTTACCAACAACAGCAATAGGTGAAAATAAAGACAAAACATACATTTACCTAATGTATGATACAGAGAAAGGAACTAGGCTATTTTTATTTTACTCAAAGGAAAAGCATAATTATCGGTTTATGGATGGGTTTCCCGTAAAAATGAGCACAAAACGTTCTTATTCTGATTACAAGCACCTAAAACCAGGAGATTTGTATGAGGAGGTACTAAAACTTGAACCTGCAGTATCTCCTAAATTTGAGGAATTGTGGAATCAAGCATCATTAAAAGATATAGATAACGCAACCAAGAAAGGCATGGCTCCAACTACCATACATATATTAACAGACGGGGTACTTAAAATTGATTATAAACGAAATGCAGATAACAAATACGAAATCACCAATCTCATCTATGCTGAAGATTATGTATTAGATGGTTTGGATGGAAAAACCTGCTATCAGATTCATCTGGATGATTTTGTAGAGGAGTAGTTGGATTACACTATGTTGAGAGGAGTAGGGGCATGGAAAAAGTATCACATTTAAAAGTACTTATTATAGCGGTAACCGTAGTTGTAATAGCCATAATTGGAATTACCTATCTTGTACTACAAAAGGCTGAGAGTTCATCAAAACAAGTAAACAGTGATAGTAATTTATCATCAGAATTACCTTCTACTCTAACAGAGCAACCAACCAAGAAGCCAACTAAAACAAAGAAACCAGGGAAAATACTTAAAAAACAATCATACGTGAATGAGGAGACTGGTGAGTTCAATCCATTTAATGATTATCTTGACTATATAGAACGTACTAAAACAATTTGGAATGATAAGTTAAGACCTGAGGTGCCTATCTATCCAAAGGAAGAATTATTTGATGCGGGAGATGAAATCTTATTTAACCTAGACGCAGGAGCAGATTCAAAAAAATCTGTTGATTTATATAGTAGATTCGGAAGAGCTTTTATTGTATTAAAAAGCCTTCCTACAACAGCAATAGGCGAAGGCAAGGATAAAAGCTATGTATATCTAATGTATGATACTGAGATGGGTATTCGGTTATTTTTATTCTACTCGAAGGAAAAGCATAATTATCAAGTTATGGACGGTTTTGCCGTGAAAATGAGCACAAAACGATCTTATGCGGATTATAGACATTTAAGACCGGGAGATTTGTATGAAGAGGTAGTAAAGCTTGAACCTGCAGTATCTCCACAATTTGAGGATATGTGGAATCGCTTTGCAGATTCTGATATAAAACACCAAATATCTAATGGGGATGGACCAACCACCATACATATACTAACAGACGGGGTACTTAAAATTGATTATAAACGAAATGCAGATAATAAATACGAAATCACCAATCTCATCTATGCAGAAGATTATGTATTAGATGGTTTGGATGGAAAAACCTGCTATCAGATTCATCCGGATGATTTTGTAGAGGAATAGGGGTATTAAACGACAAAGAAGAAGAGGGCTTATGCGTTGCCCTCTTCTTCTTTGTCGGTATGACTAATTTATTTGCAAGATCGTATTATATTCAGAGCCTTCACTATAGGTAAAGGAGATGGTATCTCCGACATTAAAACGGATAATTCCAATTAAGTCTGTTAGCGAGGCATCAAAGATGGTATTGTTACCTTCAAGCATAATATAGTAATGTGAATTGCCATCAATGACAGCTTCTGCGACTTTACTAATGATACCAGTAACCTTTGGCATGTTGGTAGTATCGGTTACGGTAACGTTATTGGACTTTAATAGTTCAATATATGATTTCTCACAAGCAGTCACGCTATCGCCAATCGCTACGATTGTATATTTTTCGATATTAACCATAGCATACTGTTTAACTAGTCCGGCACTGTCTTTTAACGCCATAAAGTACGTTGGCTCGCCAGCGATGTTTAGTAAAATTGGGAAGGTTGCCTGATATCCAAGATGCTGTACTTTTCCTTCAGCAGAACCCATCGCGCTATATTCTTCGGCGCCTGAATTACTATAGTACTTCGTTTCGGCAGTACGCTGATTCATAAGAACGAATCCCACATTACTTAGATCCTGTCCTACACTGGTTACACCAGTATATACCCATACATCATCATTTAGGGCGATATAATTATATCCATCGGTGGTCTGTAAACTATCTCGCTGACTAAAGATGGAATTAAAATAACCATTTTTCAATGTTCCATAATAATCATAATAATCAATTAAGAGTTCTGCGGAGTAGACGCGGTCAATCCAGGTAGGCACTTCATCAATTTTGTAGTCGGTATAGTCACCGGTTATTGCGTTCACTAATACAACATTGCTAATCGTTTCCCCACCGAATAAACCGATCGTATAAGCTTTCACTGGACAAACCCAGTAAGGGACACCATTGTCATCAATTTCAAAATTGAGTTCATCAAAGATGTAGGTCGGGAATTTGAATCGAATGTAACGATAAATGTTCCTGCCAAAATGTTCTGATTTGGAGTATTTAATCCCTTGTTCTAGTTTGACACATTCTATGTTCTGAGTAGCCATGTCGATCTTCATATATGCAGGGATGCCGTCCTTACGGTTGGTAAACCATTTGATTACGCTTCCATATTCTAAAGGGCTGACGCGAACAGGAGAGCCATTGGCATTGATTTGCGTATAATCATTGCTCACCTCAAATTGAGAGACATATTCAATCATGTTACCCATTTTCTTTGTTCCAAGTAAGACTGCAGAGTCTTTATCGAGAATTGGAATCTCTTTGTAAGAAATCTGCTTAATATCATCCGTAAAGTTAGCTTCCTTTACTTGAATCAGGTTACGATAATCGTCCGCATTTACAATAGGAGAGGATAAAATGCTGCCTCCTATAAAAACGAGAATCAATAACACGGTAATGATGACACAAATCTTCACGATAGAATAACGTAAGGCTTCTTTCATAAATGCCTTCGGTTTCAGATTAGCCATATCAATAACAGGACTTTTTTGTTTCATTTTAAGGAAGATCACAATAGCAGTGATTACTAGTGCGATAATAATTGCTGTATACCAGAAGCCGACAGCATGAATATTTATTGCAGGTAATGTGTTATAATAATAGATACCGATTGCAATAATTGGTAAAATAATGGCAAGTAGGATGTTTCTTACTTTTTTCATTTTATATTACGCTCCATTCTTTGATGTTTATGAAGGGTAGATTCCGTTGCTTCATAACAATTAGTTTATACTAATCTATCATACCATGATTAGCGAAAATGTCAAAGGTTGGTATGTGCGTAATAGAAATTTTAGAATTTAATCTTAAATTAGAGGTTTTCTTTTTATTATAAAACTGTTAGAATAAAAATGATTATGTAGAATGACAAAATGTTAGGAGATTAAAATGAATATTCTTTTTGTATCGTTAGGTTGTGATAAAAATCTTGTGGATAGTGAGGTAATGTTAGGAATTGTCCGAGACAGAGGCTATCAGATCACTAATGATGAGAATGAGGCAGATATTATTGTAGTAAATACTTGTTGTTTTATCAATGATGCCAAGGAAGAGAGCGTTAATACGATTCTTGAGATGGCTGAATATAAAAAGACCGGTCGCTGTAAAGTGTTAATTGTAACCGGTTGCATGGCGCAACGTTATCATGATGAAATTACGGCAGAGATTCCGGAAGTTGACGGAATGGTTGGGACAAGTTCTTATGAAGCAATCGCTTCTGTAATTGATGAAGCACTCGCAGGGAATCATCGTGCAATCTTTTCCATGGAGGACGCAGAAGGTTCCTCAGCAAAACGTGTTATGACAACAGGTGGATATTTCGCCTATATCAAAATTGCCGAAGGATGCGATAAACACTGTACGTATTGCATCATTCCTACTCTTCGTGGCAGCTATAAGAGCCGTCCAATGGAAAATATCGTAGCAGAAGCAGAGCTTCTTGCCAAAGAAGGAGTTAAGGAGCTGATTCTCGTCGCACAGGAAACTACTCTATACGGAGTAGATCTATATGGTAGTAAGCAGTTGCCAAAACTGTTAAAAGAACTGGTTAAGATTGAAGGATTAGAATGGATTCGTTTACTCTATTGTTATCCGGAAGAAATCACGGATGAATTAATTCAGGTTATTAAAGAAGAAGAGAAGATCTGTAATTACCTGGATATGCCGATACAACATGCATCCGATAATATTCTGAAGCGTATGGCAAGACGTACGACAAAAGAAGAGTTAGAGATTATTATTGCAAAATTAAAAGCAAATATTCCAGATATCGCACTGCGCACCACAATTATTACCGGTTTCCCTGGTGAAACCGAAGAAGATCATGAGACAGTGATGGAATTCATCGATGAGATGGAATTTGACCGCCTTGGTGTATTTACGTACTCGATGGAGGAAGGCACACCAGCAGCAAAATTAGAAGATCAGATTGACGAAGAGGTAAAAGAAGCGCGTAAAGAAGATATTATGCTTTTACAACAGGAAATCTCTTTGGATAATGCTGAAAGAATGATTGGAAGAGAGTTAAAAATACTAATTGAAGGTAAGCTTCCAGAAGATAATATCTATATCGGAAGATCCTATAAAGATGCACCAAATGTCGACGGCTATGTATTTGTTACTTCAGAGGATGAGCTATTGTCCGGTGACTTTGTGAATGCAAGAATTACAGAAGCAAGAGAATACGATTTGATCGGCGAGGTGATAAAATGAGATTGAATTTACCTAACAAATTAACGGTGTTAAGGGTAATCATGATTCCATTTTTTGTAGCGTTTTTATTACTTGATAATATTCCATATAATAATATCATAGCGCTCGTTATTTTTAGCGTGGCGTGTATTACTGATTTTCTGGATGGGTATCTGGCAAGAAAGAACAATCTGATCTCAAACTTTGGAAAGTTTATGGATCCGCTGGCAGATAAACTCTTAATCTGTGCGGCTTTGATTTGTTTCGTGCAGCTTGACACATTACCTGCCTGGATTACCATTATTATTATTAGTCGTGAATTTATCATCAGTGGTTTTCGACTAATTGCAGCGGAGAGTGGTGTCGTTATTTCCGCGAGTATGTGGGGCAAAGTGAAAACGGTAGTTCAGATGTTCATGGCAATTTTTCTGATTATTGATTTTGATTATAGCTTAATGAATATTCTAGAACAAATCTTAATCTACGCAGCTTTGTTACTCACAGTGATTTCGCTGATTGATTATATGGCGAAAAATAAAGGTGTACTAAAAGAACGGGGGAAATAAGACTTGGTAGCAGAAATTATTAGTGTCGGAACAGAACTTTTACTAGGTAATATAGTCAATACGAATGCGAAATATCTTGCTGTTAAGTGTGCAGAAGCTGGGTTATCCATGTATTATCAGTCGGTAGTCGGAGATAATGAACAGCGTCTTAGTGAAGCGTTAAAAACATCCCTGTCTCGTAGTGATGTTATCATTCTCACCGGTGGTCTAGGTCCAACTAAGGATGATTTGACCAAAGAGGTCGTTGCAAAAGTGATGAATCGGAATCTGGTTCGAGACGAGAAGATTAAGGCTACCATTGAAGAATACATGAGCCGACGTGGTAGTAAAGTAATTCCAGAGAGCAACTGGAAACAAGCCGATGTAATCGAAGGAGCAATCGTTTTAGAGAATCCTAATGGTACTGCTCCAGGGCTCATCGTCGAAACGGAAGAGAATAAGTGTATTGTATTACTTCCTGGACCTCCAGGAGAGATGGAACCGATGTTCCAAAACAGCGTCTTAGAGTATCTTAAGAGTAAACAGCCACAGACCTTAGTTTCTGTGATGATTAAAATAGCTGGAATTGGTGAAAGTGCTGCTGAGGAAATGGTGAGTGACCTAATTGAAAATCAATCCAATCCAACGATAGCGCCATATGCCAAATTGTCAGAGGTTCACTTTAGAATCACTGCAAGTGCTGAAACTGAGGAGGAAGCTACGCAGTTAATTAAACCGGTGGTAAAAGAATTCAAAAAACGATTTGGTGAAAACATCTATTCACTAAAAGAAGAAGAAAACTTAGAAGATGTCATCGTCAAACTATTAAAGAAACACGATCTGACCATTAGTACCGCCGAATCCTGTACCGGTGGTCTGCTCACTAGCAGACTAGTCAATGTAGCGGGAGTATCGGAAGTATTAAAACAAGGATTTATTACCTATACCAACAAATCAAAACGTAAATATCTTGATGTCAATAAACAGACTCTGAAAAAGTATGGTGCAGTTAGTGAAGAAACTGTCAAAGAGATGGTAAAGGGAGCTGCAATAGGAACTGACTCAGATACCGCAATCGCGATTTCAGGAATTGCTGGACCTGAGGGCGGCACAGAGGAGAAACCTATTGGAACAGTCTATATTGGTTGTTATGCAAATGAGAAATGCAAAATAAAGCGTTTCAATTTTATCGGCAACCGTAATAAAATCAGGGAAAGCAGTGTCAATGCTTCGCTTGATATGTTAAGACGCCTCATTTTATCACAATATGAAAAATAAGATTGCCTACATAAAGAGTCTGTGGTATCTATCACAGACTCTTTATCAGAATGCATGACAAAGAAAAGGAAATTAACATGAGTAAAGTTTCAATTGTAGGTGGTGGCGCTGCCGGAATGCTTGCTTCAATCTTTGCAGCAAGGGATGGGCATCAGGTAACAGTTTATGAAAAGAATGAAAAACTAGGGAAAAAACTTTACATTACTGGTAAAGGAAGATGTAATGTCACGAATGCCTGTGATATGGATACCTTTTTTCAGAACATGATGGCAAACAAGAAGTTTTTGTACAGTTGTTGTTACACCTTTACCAATGAAAACATGATGGATTTTCTCCGTGAGATAGGTCTTTCAATCAAAGTAGAACGAGGAATGAGAGTATTTCCTTCTTCTGATAAATCTTCGGATGTCATTCATGCCCTTCAGAAGGAAATGGAGCGACTTCATGTAAAAATCATGTTTGGAAGCAATGTCGAGGAAATCCTCGTAAAAGATAATATATTCACCGGTCTTAAGGTAAATAATAAGGTGGAAGCCGCAGATGCTGTCATTATTGCTACTGGTGGACTTTCTTATCCTCTCACTGGTTCTACCGGAGATGGATATCGTTTTGCGAAAAATATGGGACATACAATTAAGGAATGTTATCCTTCGTTGGTTCCGTTTAATATAAAAGAATCATTCTGCAAAGAGTTGCAGGGGCTTTCTTTAAAAAATGTGAAAGTTAGTATTAAAGATGGCAAGAAAACCTTGTTTGAAGACTTTGGTGAGATGCTATTTACGCATTTTGGTGTGAGCGGACCATTGATCTTAAGTGCAAGTAGTTATCTGGCCGGTGGGAAAAAGCAAAGTGGTGTCTCTATGTTGATTGACTTAAAGCCTGCGTTATCAATGGAGCAGCTAGACACACGGGTACTTCGTGATTTTGAGGGAAACATCAACAAGCAATTTGCCAATTCTCTTGATGAGTTACTACCGAAAAAAATGATTCCTATCATCATCAGTCTGTCAGGCATTGATCCTTACAAAAGAGTCAATCTGATTACCAAACAGGAGCGTACAACTCTTGTTACGTTGATTAAGGAATTTCCACTTACGATTAACAGCTTACGAGGATATAACGAAGCGGTTATCACAAGGGGTGGAATAAAAGTAAATGAGGTAAATCCAACAACGATGGAATCTAAATTAGTAAAGCATGTGCATTTTTCAGGTGAGGTACTTGATCTAGATGCCTTAACCGGAGGGTATAACCTACAGATAGCCTGGTCTACAGCTTATGCGGCTGCAACCGGTATAAAACATAGTGTCTAAAAGGCGGATGGGAGTTCATATGAGTTATAGTATAGCAATAGACGGACCTGCAGGAGCCGGAAAAAGTACGATAGCCAAGTTAGTAGCAAAAAAATTAGGATTAATCTATGTCGATACGGGTGCAATGTATCGTGCGATGGGACTATATTTTCTTCGTACGAGTGTTGATGTAGAGAACCTTTCTGAAGTACAGGCAGCGTGTGAAAGCGCAGATATCACGATTGAATATCGCCATGGAGAGCAAATTGTCGTTTTAAATGGAGAAGAAGTCAACACACTAATTCGTACTGAAGAAGTTGGGAAAATGGCATCTAATGTAGCCAAATTAAAGGAAGTGCGAGAAAAGCTTGTTGAGTTACAGCGTAAGTTAGCTAAGACCACCGGAGTAATTATGGATGGCCGTGATATTGGCACCCATGTGCTCCCTAATGCGAATCTCAAAATCTATCTGACTGCTTCGAGTGCTACCCGAGCTAACAGACGATATCAAGAGCTAACGGACAAAGGAGTAAACTGTAATCTTGATGAGATTGAAGCAGATATTATTGCCAGAGATCATCAGGATATGAACCGTGAGATTACTCCATTAAGACAAGCAGAAGATGCTGTCTTAGTAGACAGTTCCAATATGACAATTGATGAAGTCGTAGAAAAAATTATTGAACTCTCAAGATTACCAATGTAATTTTGAATAAAATTTTTCTTCAGAGTAGTTTTTATTCGGATGAGAAATTTATTTGTGCATGAGTAATACAAACTTTGTGAGTTTAGAAAGGATACACGTTTGATAGTAAAATTAGCAAAAACAGCCGGCTTTTGCTTTGGAGTTGAACGAGCAGTTAAATTAGTATATCAGTCTATTGAATCCGAGGATAATGTATATACCTATGGCGAAATTATTCATAACGAAGAAGTTGTAAATGATCTGAGTCAAAAAGGTGTAAATATAATCCAAGAAGCAAAAGAATTAAATTCCTCTCCTAAGGGCACAATAATCATACGTTCCCACGGAATTACGGAGCAGGAAATGGAAGATATCAAGGCGAATGAATTCGACATTATTGATGCAACTTGCCCTTTTGTGAAAAAGATTCATCGAATTGTTAAAGAACAAAGCAAAAATGGCCGAGAAATTATTATAGTAGGTAATATCAGCCATCCCGAAGTTGAAGGGATCAAAGGCTGGAGTCAGACTCCGGTCCACGTGGTTTCATCGACAGAAGAGGCCGAAAGTATAACCCTTGATCAAGCATTAAAGCTGTGTATCGTATCGCAGACGACATTTAATTACAAGAAATTTCAAGATATAGTTGAAATTATTTCAAAAAAGGGGTATGATATACTTGCTTTAAATACAATTTGCAACGCTACCGAGGAACGTCAGTCTGAGGTTAGTAAATTAGCTAAGGAATCTGACGCTATGATTGTAATTGGTGGAAAACACAGTTCAAACACACAAAAGCTCTATGAGATTAGTAAAAGAATATGTCCAAATACTTTCTATATACAGACACTTAGTGACCTAGATTTAGAGCGATTTAAATCTTTTCGTAGCGTAGGTATTACCGCCGGGGCATCGACCCCAAATAATATTATTGAGGAGGTTCATACTATCATGTCAGAGATGAGTTTTGAACAATTATTAGAGGAATCAATCAAATCAATACACAACGGAGAGGTTGTTGAAGGCACTGTTATCAGTGTTAAAGAAGATGAAATCGTCTTAAATATAGGATACAAGTCAGATGGTATCATCACTAGAAGTGAATATACCAATGTACCTAACGTTGACTTAACAACTATGGTTAGCGTAGGGGAGAAGATGCAGGCGAAAGTAGTAAAAGTTAACGATGGCGAAGGTCAGGTGTCTTTAACTTACAAACGTCTTGCTCAGGAAAAAGGAAGCAAACGTCTTGAAGAAGCATTTAACAACAAAGAAGTATTAAAAGCAAAAGTATCTAGCGTTATGGACAGCGGTTTAATCGTTGTAGTTGATGAAACAAGAATCTTCATTCCTGCAAGTTTAGTATCTGATGTATTTGAAAGAGACTTAAAGAAATATGCAGGTCAGGAAATTGAATTTGTACTTAGCGAGTTTAACCCTAAGAAGAGAAGAATCATTGGCGATCGCAAACAATTATTAGTAGCTGAGAAGAAACGTCTTCAAGGAGAAGTTTTAGATCGTATTAAAGTTGGCGATACAGTAGAAGGTGTTATCAAAAACGTAACCAAATTTGGTCTTTTCATCGATCTTGGTGGTTTAGACGGATTACTTCATATCTCAGAAATGTCTTGGGGTAGAGTAGACAATCCAGAAAACATCTACAAAGCTGGAGACAAAATCACAGTATTAGTTAAAGATATCAATGAAAACAAAATTGCATTAAGTTTAAAATTCGAAAATTCGAATCCATGGATCACTGCAGATGAAAAATATCAGATTGGTAACATCGTAACTGGTAGAGTTGCAAGAATGACTGACTTTGGTGCTTTCGTAGAATTAGAAGCAGGTGTTGATGCATTACTTCATGTTTCTCAGATTTGCATTGATCACATCGAAAAACCACAGGATGTTTTAAGAGTTGGACAAGAAGTTACTGCTCAGGTTGTTGACTTTAACCTTGACGATAAGAAAATCAGCTTAAGCATCAAAGCTCTTGAGTTAGCAAACCAGGAACCTTCTGACGAGGAAGTTTCTGAGTAATAGATTATTAAAAACAGGGAGAAACCTTCGGTTTCTCCCTGTTTTTTTGGGTGAGGGGTGGTTCGTGGTCAAAAGCTTCGGTGGGTGGTGACTTCGTCAATTTGCACTCTGACTAGTTGGGCAAGCCAATATAAAACATATTTCATACGCAACACGCTCTCGCTTGGACGACATTCGTAGCGGTACGTAAGAACCCAAAGTACGGGTTCTAAGTACCGACGATGTCGTAACAGTTGCGTATTAAAATATGTTTTATATTTGCTTGCAATCTTGTTTGTGCGCAAATTGACGAAGCTTAAGTTTACGAGGCTTTTGACCACGAACCGTCTCGATAGAAAGGCTGTGGGGTGTGGAAGGGTTTTGTTGTGTTTTTGTGGGTTGATTGGTTATAATGTTGTCTTTTGCTGTATCACTTTGACATTGGTATACGTTTGTTTATTTGGGCGTTTGAGAATGTTATATGGTTTGTTCAAAGTTTTTCAAATAACACATTGGTATCTATTAAAGTTATATGTTAGAGTTATCTCTAATAATGAATTATATACTAATTTGTTTGAGTGATAGTATAAGTAAGGATTTATTTTCCTGTTATACTATGATATAATTAGTAGATTAGAAAGTGAATGAATTGAAGTATGTCATAAATGAATAGAATATAGAATTTAGCTTGCGATAGAGGGTTACTTAAGATTATTCAGGTGTTTAAGAATACATACATGGGGTTTGAGAGAGGAGTGATAATGTGGCTTACGCAAAGATTAAAGAGTACTGTATAAGGCTTGCAAAGAAAGTATTAACAGTGGCGACACTGTCTTTCATTATTGCAATACAAGTTACAGCAACACCGTTAGGACAAGTACACGCCGCACAGTTGCCAGTGGCTACTGGTGTTGAGGTGGATACAGAATCTGAGGAGTTTGCTTCGCTTGTTGAGGAATACACGGACACAGATTTAGACGCCGTTGCAAGTGCGGAAGTAAATGTGGTAAAAAGGTTGAACGAGGGTGTTACAACACAAGATATGAATTTCTTTAGTGAAACGCCAACTAGTGCAGCTAGTCCGGTGAGTGCAGCGAGTCCTGTGGGAACAACAAAACCAGATAGTTATTGGGATGGGCGTGTCTTAAGGGACAGGCAGGGATACGACAATCTAAGCTGGGAGTTTATACGTACACCATTCAAAGCAGGCACTAGAGTAAGAATGTTACAGAAAAATGTCAATTATTATGGTTTAATATATCATAAGGTGGAGATTGAAGGTATTGGTACTGGTTACATATATGCTGACTACGTAACTTACGACGCTACTGTTGTGAAGGAGATTACTGCTGGGGTTATGTTCACCACAAAGGATACCAAGTTATACAAGAGTGCAAAAAGTTCTTCAGTAATGGCTAAGCTGTTAAAGGGAACGAAGGTTGTCACTGGGAAAAAGAGTGGTAGTTACACCGAGGTGACTATTAGCAAACAAAAAGGTTGGGTGCTGACTTCTGCTATCACAAAGTCTGAGCCTACATACGTATACACTAAAAAGACGACTGGAAGCTATCGTGGTGCTACTGGAAGCTTAAATAGTTTTACCGTGAATTTGGGTTCCAAGTGTACGGTTTTAGGAAACCACAAAAAGAACGGTATAATAGATAGATACAAGGTAAAAACGCCGATGGGGGATGAAGTATGGTTACCAGCTTCTTCTGTCACCACACAATTGCCTGCCGCTATCTGGAGCAAAGCAACCATTACGGTATACAGGACAGCTTCTAAGTCAAAGAAAATTGCTACCGTTAAAAAGGGTACACAGTTAAAACGTATTTACTCTTCGGGTTCTTACTATGAAGTAGAATACGCAAAAGGTAAGACTGGTTACGTGTTAAAAAGCAACGTGAGTTTTTCTAAGGTTGCAAAAGCTGTGAAGAGTTATGGTACCTACTATACTTGGTACGCTACGGGGTTACCTTCTAATTTAAAAACAAGCAGCGGCAATTTAGGAGTTAATTTGGTAGAATTTTACCTTGGAAGAAATTTTACAGACCCTAAAGAGCAGACGGGATATTATCCTAAGTACACAAAGTTAGTGCGGCTAGATAATAAGTACTATAATGATCTAGGAAAAAGTTCAAAGAGTATGTATGTGAAAAAGGGTATTATTGGTTATCCTTTCGTCAAGGTAATGGCGCCGGATGGCACGATTGGATACGTGAAACCTAATTCAGGGAACTACGCAAAGTCTAAAGCAGAGGCTGCGAAGTATAATAAGGTGGTTTCTCAAACTAAGAAGGAAAAAGAAGCTTTAGCATACTTTAATAAAGTAAGGCGCTCTAAAGGATTAAAAACACTAAAGGTGAATGCCCAAGTGTACAAGCAGAGTCGTTCTATTTGGAAAGCATACGGAGAAAAATACAGTTTTGGATGTCTCATGCATTCTAGAGGATTACCGGGTGCTAAGGATGTATGGTGTGGTATTGACCGTAAGGGTGGTTCCGAGCTGGTGCTAAAGTCCGGGCCTGATCGAGATACCGCAAAACAGTTAATTGATGCTATGATTGGTAATGGTAAGGACAGCCACGGTGCTGCGATGCTTGATAAGGATATCAATGAAGTTTCTATAGTGATTATGGAGCAGGATGGTGTGATATGGCTTGCCATCACCACATTAGCTAGATAATAAAAGTGATCGCGTTGTAGCTACCTACGGAACTACAACCCCAATCAGTTTTCTGGTTGGTACATAGAAAGGGAAAGGCTGCGGCCTCCCTTTCATAAGACAGATGTTAAAGGAGTGACTACGGTTACTCCTTTTTTCTTTGAAAGGAGTGTGTAAAGTTTGTATAATTTACTTGCACTATATAAGTAAATCATTAATATAGAGAATAGACATATTAATTGTTGTAAGAAAGAAATAATCAATTATGGGGTTTGCCAAGTGATGAAAGAACATTCAACCACTAGAATATTCTTCATTAATCCCAAACATTCTAGTTGACACATAATACCATTTAATGCATCTTCACATTTTTAATTTGATATGTTATTGTTGATATAACTAGACAATATTACTTATTTATTTACACAGAAACTTATATCATGGACAGGTTTATTCCCACTGATGATATAGGTTTTGTGAGTAAAACCCCTCGTAGTCTGAAAATCGTCAATTTGCCATTGACACTTCAATCAAGCAGATGTGAAACATATTTTGATTCGCAACTGTTACGACATCGTCGGTACTTAGAACCCGTATTGTGGGTTCTTACGTACCGCTACGAATGTCGTCCAAGCGAGAGCGTGTTGCGAATGAAATATGTTTTACAGCTGCTTGACATAGCATCAAGGGCAAATTGACGTGCACCAAACTACAAGGGGTCAACCAACCAAAAAGGAGAATGACATTGGGAGATTACAAGGAATTTATAGAGGCAGTATACCAGTTGACGAAGATAGATTTGAATTCATATAAAGAAAGACAGATGAAACGCCGTATCGATGCGCTGATTACAAGAAACCAGATGAAATCTTATACGGAATTTGTTAAGGCATTAAGGACCAATAAGGATTTGTTAGAAGAGTTTGTCAGTTACCTGACCATCAATGTGTCGGAGTTTTTTCGCAATCCAGAGCAGTGGAAGATTCTTGAGCAAGAAGTGATTCCTATGTTGATTAAAGCTAACGGAAATAAGCTGAAGATTTGGAGTGCTGCCTGCTCTACTGGCGAGGAACCATATTCACTTGTTATGATGTTAGCAAAGTATCTTCCGCTTGATAAAATACATATCATTGCAACGGATATTGATAAGCAGATATTAGAGAAAGCGCAGATGGGACTTTATCAGGAGAAATACTTAAAAGGTCTTCCGAACGAATATCTTGATAAGTATTTTAGTAAGGTGAACGAACAAACTTTGCAGATAGCTCCTCAAATCAAGAAATGTGTGGAGTTTAAACAGCATGATTTATTAAAGGACAGTTATCATACGGGGTGTGATTTGATTTTATGTCGTAATGTTATGATATATTTTACAGAAGAGGCTAAGACTATCATATATCAGAAGTTCCACCAGTCATTGAAAACAGGCGGAGTACTATTTGTAGGGAGCACCGAACAGATGATTCAAGCTGGACAGCTAGGCTTTGATTCAATGCGTTCTTTTTTCTATAAAAAACGTTAATCGGTAGTACACATCTGCTGGAGGTAATTCTCTATGTCGGCGACATCTTCAACTGAGATAAATGGGCAGGGGGTCTTAGATTTCCTGCCGTTACTTTTTGTAAAAAATATTATTGATTTCTATAAGGATATTTAGTATATTGTTAGATAGATAATAACAGGGAGGATGAATAATGCAGACTAGAGTAAATGTAGCAGTTGATGCTATGGGCGGTGATAACGCCCCTGATGAGATTATTAAGGGCGCTGTGGAAGCTGTTATGGAACGTCCTGACATCAATATCTTACTTGTAGGTAAGGAAGATGTCATCACGAATCAGTTAAAGCAGTATAACTATAATCAGAATCAGATTGAAATCGTAAATGCTGTTGATGTGATTTCTAATGATGAGGCACCTGTTATGGCTATTCGCCGTAAAAAGGAATCGTCCATCGTAGTCGCCATGAACCTGGTTAAGGAAGGAAAAGCAGATGCATTCGTTTCTGCCGGAAGCACCGGAGCCGTTTTAGCTGGCGGGCAACTTATTGTTGGACGAATCAAAGGGATTGAACGCCCTCCGTTAGCCCCACTGATTCCGACAATCAATGGCGTTTCCTTATTAATTGACTGTGGAGCTAATGTGGATGCCAGACCATCACACTTAGTTCAATTTGCGAAAATCGGATCTATTTACATGAAGAATGTCGTTGGAATCGAGAATCCGCGTGTAGCAATTGTCAATATCGGCGCAGAAGAGGAAAAAGGGAATATGTTAGTAAAAGAAACATATCCTATACTAAAAAATAGTAGTGATATTAATTTTATTGGAAGTATTGAAGCAAGAGATATTCCTTATGGAAAAGCAGACGTCATTGTCTGTGAAGCTTTTGTTGGTAATGTTATTTTGAAACTGTATGAAGGTTTGGGTTCTGCTTTAATCAGTAAGATTAAAGGTGGACTGATGAGTACATTTAAAAGTAAAATTGGTGCATTACTGGTTAAGCCTGCATTAAAGAAAACATTAAAATCATTCGACGCATCACAGTATGGAGGAGCACCATTGCTTGGACTGAAAGGTCTTGTGGTAAAAACACATGGTAGTTCCAATAGTAATGAAATTAAGAACTCTATTATTCAATGTATAACATTCAAAAGCCAAGGTATTAACGATAAAATAAAAGAAAGTATTGTTAATGAAGAGTAAATGTAGAAAGGTGAATATAATATTATGGAATTTGAAAAAATAAAACAGGTTATTAGTGAAGTATTATCAGTAGATGCAGACGAGATCACAATGGATACAACTTTTGTAGACGATTTGGGGGCTGATTCATTAGACATTTATCAGATTATCATGGGGATTGAAGAAGAATTCGATATTGAAATTCCTACTGAGGAAGCTGAAAAGATTGTTTCTGTTGCAGATGCTGTGGAACAAATCAAAAATGCAATAAACTAATCAATAATAGGGCTGTCCGATTAGTGGGCAGCCTTTTCATTTGTTTTCGTACAAGGAGAGTAATATGACATCAATAGACAATATTCATGAATTTGAAGAAAAAATAGGCTATAGTTTCAAGGAAAAACAGGTTATTAAACAAGCGTTAACTCATAGCTCTTATGCCAATGAGCGCCGATTTGACAAGCTTCTTAACAATGAGCGGTTAGAGTTTTTAGGAGATGCTGTACTTGAACTGGTGAGCAGTGAGTTTTTATTTGTAGAGCATTCAGATATGCAGGAAGGTGAACTGACGAGGCTTCGTGCCAGTATGGTTTGCGAACCAACGCTTGCATTTTGTGCAAGAGAGCTTAATCTAGGTAAATATATCCTGCTTGGCAAGGGGGAGGCGGCTACAGGTGGTAAAGACCGCGATTCCATCCTTTCGGATGCTTTAGAAGCAGTAATTGGTGCAATCTATCTTGATGGTGGTTTTACTAATGCAAAAGAGTTCGTGCTCCGTTTCATTCTAAATGATATTGAACATAAGAAGCTCTTTTTTGATAGCAAGACTATCTTACAGGAGATTATACAGAGTGAATCAAAAGAGGTTCTTAGTTATGAACTACTCTCAGAAGAGGGCCCTGATCATAACAAGAAGTTTACGGTAGAAGCCAGAATAGGGGACAAACCAATCAGTAACGGGATTGGCAAAACGAAAAAGGCAGCCGAACAGAATGCTGCTTATCAGGCAATTGTCGCTTTAAAAAGAGAGAAGAAGGATAGCTAGGTAAAAAATACAAATCGATAATGGGATAGATGGGAGTAAGGATGTATTTAAAGAGTATTGAGGTGCAGGGATTTAAGTCCTTTGCACATAAAATGGTGTTTGAATTTCATGACGGTATTACTGCAATCGTTGGTCCTAATGGGAGTGGTAAAAGTAACGTAGGTGATGCAATGCGCTGGGTACTAGGGGAACAAAGTGCAAAGCAGCTTCGAGGTAATAAGATGGAGGATATCATTTTTGCCGGAACCGAAGCAAGAAAACCACTTGGGTTTGCTTATGTTGCAATTACACTGGATAATACTAATCATCAACTGCCCATTGATTATGAGGAAGTAAAAGTAGCCAGACGAGTATTTCGTTCCGGAGAGAGCGAGTATATGATTAATGGAACAAGTTGTCGACTTCGTGATATTCAGGAATTATTTTTGGATACTGGTATCGGTAAGGAAGGCTACTCAATCATCGGACAGGGTCAGATTGAGAAGATTCTTAATGGTAAGCCGGAAGATCGAAGAGAATTATTCGACGAAGCAGCCGGTATCGTTAAGTTTAAAAAGCGTAAGCTGCAAGCCGCTAAGGACTTAGAAGGAGAACGCGCTAATCTATTACGTATCAATGATATCTTAAGCGAAATCGAAAAGCAGGTAGGTCCGTTAGAGAAGCAGTCCAAGGTTGCCAAGGAATATTTACATTACCGGGATGAACTTAGATCATTAGATGCACAAATGTTTTTAATGGAATATAACCGCATTGAAGAGGAACAAACACAGCTTAAGGAAAAAGTTCAGATTACAACGAATGACTTTAATAGCACAAAAGACAGCTTGGAATTAGCAAAGATTGAATATTCTAAGTTGGAGGAAGCATTAGAGAGTAGTAATCAGGCCATTGATGAGAAAAAGAATGACCTAAATAATAATAAATTAAAGATGCAGGAACTAGAAGGCGAGATTAAGGTTATTAAAGAGCAAATTAATGCCAGTCAGCAAAATGATGTTCATTATAATAACCGTTTATCTGCAATCCAAGCAGATCTTACCGAGCGCGAAGGCGTTTATCAGACACTTCTTAGCGAGTATGAAGCAAAGCAGCTTGAATACAAACACTTGAATGTATTAAAACAAGAGAAACAACATGCGTTGTCACTGAAACAAAAGGAATTAAATGAGTCCAGTCAGCAGATTGAAAAATTAAAGAGCGATATTTTTGAGTTGATGGGGGAAACCTCAAGTCTGAACGCCAACGCCAAGAGATATGAGACGATTATTGAACAAAATAATATAAAACGTGTTTCTCTGACTCAGAAAATATTAAAAGCAAAAAGTGACGAAGCAGTTTGTGAAGAGAAAATCCAAAATCAAAAAGAGTTATTACAACAGATTGCGGTTAATCTTGCTGCTTTGACTGAGGAGATGAAGGTACTTTCAGATGAGATAACTGCGTTAGTCGGACAGGAAAAAAATCTAGGCAATGAAATTGACCATACAAGGCAGGAATTTCATCAGGAGAAGTCCCGTCTTAATTACCTGTCGAATCTGACGGAGCGTTACGAAGGATACGGCAACAGCATTCGGAAAGTAATGGAGCAAAAAGATGTAGAACCTGGAATTCATGGGGTCGTTGCTGATATTATCAAAGTGAACAAAGAATATGAAGTTGCTGTGGAAACAGCGCTTGGTGGTAGTATTCAAAATATTGTTACAGAAGATGAAAATACCGCAAAACGTATGATTGAATTCTTAAAGAAAAATCGTTTTGGCCGTGCTACCTTTTTACCATTAACAAGCATGCACAATAAATCCACGTTTTACAACGAAGATGCCTTACACGAACCTGGTGTGATTGGACTAGCTTCTACGCTAGTGACGTCGGATTCTGACTATAAAAATCTAGTGGAATATCTGTTAGGCAGGGTACTTGTGGTTGACCATATTGACAATGCGATTGCTTTGGCCAAAAAATACAAATATTCACTCAGAATCGTTACGATTGAAGGAGAGCAATTAAACCCTGGTGGTTCGATGTCTGGTGGTGCGTTTAAAAACTCCAGTAACTTACTTGGTCGAAGACGGGAACTTGAGGATATCACGAAACATCTCTCGAAGTTAGAAGTTACGTTAAGTAACTTCGATAAACAGTATTCGTCTTGTCAGGCAAAGAGACTTAATACAGAGAAGTTGTTAAATGAGAAAAAAGCATCTTATCAAGAACAGATGCTTAAGCAAAATACGGAGAAACTGAATCTCAATCAAGCAATCGTAGATCTTTCTAATGTAAAACACAATTATGAAGAGATTCACCGTGAAAATATAGAGATCGATACGCAGGCAGAGGAATTAAAGCGAATGCTTGGTGAGCTTACCGACAAGCAGGAGCTGATTCAAAGTGAGATTACGAATAAAGAGCAACATATTCAGACGTTAAATGGGCGTATTGAGGAGATTAAGAAAGAAATTAGTGCGTTTGAACAATCGTATTCAGAATTACTGATGGAAGCCAATAAAGCCGAACAACAGCTACAATTTAACAATGAGAATGTAAAACGTGTCAAAGAAGAGATGAATCGTCTTAAAAATGAGCAGGAAACCATTTTCAATACGATGAAAGGGTTTGAAGAAACCATTAGCGAAAAACAGCAATCCATTGAATTACTGCAACAACAGATTCGGGATTATGCAGTTTCCATCGCTTCTTTAGAAGAGACTATTGCCACAGATTCTGTAAAACGCGAGGAGTTAAACAAAGAATATAAGGATTTCTTTAATAAGCGGGAAGAGTTAAGTAACCGTATTGCCACATTGGACAAGGAGTTATTTAGACTTGGTAATCAGCTTGATAAGTTGACGGAGCAGTTAGAAACCTGCGTTAACTATATGTGGGAAGAATATCAGCTAACCTATAGTGTTGCATTAACGATGCAATTAGAGGAAGAATTTTCACTGAGTAAAATCAAGAAAATGATTGCCGACATTAAGGCTTCGATGAAAGCATTAGGTGATGTCAATGTCAATGCCATCGACGACTATAAAAATCTGCTGGAGCGTTACGAGCTGTTAAAGACGCAACGGGATGATCTGGTGGCAGCAGAAAAGGTCCTGCTTGACATAATTGAAGAGTTAGATACCGAGATGCGCAAACAATTTGAGGACAAGTTTGGTTATATCCAGGCACAGTTTGATAAAGTGTTTAAGCAGTTATTTGGTGGTGGTAAGGGAACGCTTGAGTTAGTAGAAGAGGAAGACATCTTGGAGGCCGGAATTCGTATTAATGCGCAGCCGCCAGGGAAAAAGCTGCAGAATATGATGCAGTTGTCTGGTGGAGAGAAGGCGCTTACTGCGATCTGTCTGTTATTTGCAATTCAAAGTTTAAAACCTTCCCCATTTTGTTTACTCGATGAAATCGAAGCGGCACTTGACGAGCAGAACGTTGTGCGTTATGCTAAGTACTTAAAGAAACTTTCCTCAAATACACAGTTCATTGTCATTACCCACAGACGTGGTACAATGAATACGGCAGACCGTCTGTATGGTATCACCATGCAGGAAAAAGGGGTTAGTACAATGGTAAGTGTTAACCTTATTCAGGATGAATTAGAAACAAAGTGAGAGGTGCCTACATGGGAGAAAAAAAAGGATTTTTTAGCAGACTAGTAACCGGACTTACGAAGACCAGGAATTCAATCAAGTCAGGAATTGATAACATTTTTAGTGGTTTTTCCAGTATTGATGATGAGTTCTATGAAGAAATTGAAGAACTTCTGATTATGGCAGACCTTGGAGTTAATACAACTACAGCTATTATTGATGATTTGCGAGCAAAGGTAAAAGAATTTAAGATAAAAGAGCCTTATGAGTGTAAGAAGTTTTTAATTGAAAGTATTAAAAATCAGATGTCCGTGACCGAAACGGCTTACGAGTTTGAGAATCGTAAATCAGTTGTGTTAGTGATTGGTGTCAATGGAGTTGGTAAAACGACTTCGGTTGGAAAACTGGCGGGACAACTTAAGGATATGAATAAGAAGGTCATGGTTGCCGCTGCAGATACTTTTCGTGCGGCAGCAATTGAACAGTTAACTGAGTGGGCAAACCGTGCGAAAGTGGATATTATAGCACAACAGGAAGGTTCTGATCCGGCCGCGGTTATATATGACGCGGTGAATAGTGCAAAAGCCAAGAATGTAGATGTGTTATTATGCGATACTGCAGGGCGTCTTCACAATAAGAAGAATCTGATGGAAGAATTACGTAAGATTAACCGTGTGATTGACCGAGAATATCCGGAGGCTTATCGGGAAACTCTTGTTGTCTTAGATGGTACTACTGGGCAGAATGCTTTAGCACAGGCAAGACAATTTAATGAGATTGCCGAAATCACTGGTATTATACTAACGAAACTAGATGGTACTGCAAAAGGTGGTATCGCAATTGCGATTCAATCAGAGCTTGGCGTTCCGGTAAAATATATCGGAGTGGGTGAGACCATCGATGATTTACAAAAATTTAATGCTGACGATTTTGTAAATGCGTTATTTGACGAAACCGCCGCAAACTAAAAGGAGATTAGTGCAATGATAACATTAGACAAATTTGAAGAAGCATGCGAATCGGTTAAAAAAGTTATATTACGTACAAAACTCATTTACAGCGAGTACTATAGTGAATGTTGTGGGAATAAAGTTTATTTTAAACCTGAAAATATGCAATATACTGGGGCTTACAAAGTCAGAGGTGCTTACTACAAAATCAGTACGTTATCAGAGGAAGAGCGACAAAAAGGTCTTGTTACTGCATCAGCGGGCAATCACGCACAAGGAGTTGCCTATGCAGCCAAATTATATGGAGCGAAAGCCATTATTGTAATGCCTACTACAACTCCGCTTATTAAGGTCAATCGTACGAAAAGCTATGGTGCTGAAGTCGTTCTTTATGGAACGGTGTATGACGAAGCCTGCCAACACGCGTTAGATTTAGCAAATGAAAAAGGCTATACCTTTATTCATCCGTTTGATGATGAGGTAGTTGCAACCGGTCAAGGAACAATTGCGATGGAGATCTTTAAGGATTTGCCTACCGTAGATATTATCCTAGTTCCAATCGGCGGGGGCGGTCTGGCGGCTGGCGTATCCACCTTAGCCAAATTACTTAACCCAAATATCAAAGTCATTGGTGTGGAACCTGCCGGAGCAAATTGTATGCAGGAATCTGTAAAAGCAGGAAAGGTCATTAGCCTGCCAGGAGTAGAAACCATTGCGGATGGAACCGCAGTTAAGACACCTGGAGCGAACATTTTCCCATACATACAGGAAAATATCGATGACATTATTACAATTGAAGATAAGGAGCTAATTGTTTGTTTTCTAGATATGATTGAAAATCATAAGATGGTCGTGGAGAATTCCGGATTACTTACCGTTGCTGCCTTAAAGCATCTGAATGTGCAAAATAAAAAAATCGTTTCTGTATTAAGTGGTGGCAATATGGATGTCATTACGGTTGCCAGTGTGGTTCAGCATGGGCTGATTCAACGTGGAAGAGTCTTTACCGTTTCTGTGTTGTTACCGGACAGACCAGGCGAACTCGTGAACGTGGCTAGCATAATTGCAAAGGAACAAGGCAATGTTATCCGTCTTGACCATAACCAGTTCGTCAGCATTAACCGTAACGCAGCCGTAGAGTTGGTGATTACCATGGAAGCGTTTGGTCACGAACACAAGGACGCTATCTTCCGTGCCCTTAAGAATCATGGATATAATCCAAAGATTGTGCAGCCAAAGAGCGTGTACTAAAATACTTCGGATTATGTCATACATTCGTTAATAATTCATAAATGATAAGATACGAACATGATACACTGTGATTTTTTCACTCTTTTTACAGTGTATTGTGTTTTTTTTATTTCGGCATGTAAATATGGCTTTCCTGTGCTACAATAAGAAGACAAGAATTTCGGGTACAAGATTAGTGAGAAAGTTGCCAAGAAGTACTTGAAATTTTACTAGAAAATGATTGACAGAAGCAGTGAAGTATATTAGTATATTATTAGTATCAGAACATTAGTTCGAGTGGAGGAGAAAAATGGTTAAGGATCAAAACAAACAAAAAGCATTAGAGTCAGCATTGGCTCAGATTGAAAAACAATACGGTAAAGGTTCGATTATGAAACTTGGGGATACGAATGCTCATATGAGTATAGAAACGATCCCAACCGGTTCTATTAGTCTTGATATCGCTCTTGGCCTTGGTGGTATACCAAAGGGAAGAGTAGTTGAAATATACGGACCAGAGTCTAGTGGTAAGACAACGGTTGCCCTGCATATGGTAGCAGAAGTGCAGAAAATTGGTGGAATTGCTGGATTTATTGATGCAGAGCATGCACTTGATCCGGTATATGCAAAAAAAATTGGAGTAGATATTGATAATTTGTACATCAGCCAGCCAGATAACGGAGAGCAAGCGCTTGAGATTACCGAAACTATGGTGCGTTCTGGCGCAGTAGATATTGTCATCGTTGACTCCGTAGCTGCGTTAGTACCAAAAGCAGAAATCGATGGCGATATGGGTGACAGTCATGTCGGCTTACAAGCAAGATTAATGTCTCAGGCACTTCGTAAGCTTACTGCTGTAATTAGCAAATCAAACTGTATCGTTATCTTTATCAATCAGCTTCGTGAAAAAGTAGGGGTTATGTTTGGTAATCCAGAAACGACTACTGGTGGTCGTGCATTAAAATTCTATTCCTCCATTCGTTTGGATGTTCGAAGAATTGAATCTTTAAAGCAAGGCGGAGAGATGGTAGGTAGCAGAACGAGAATTAAAGTCGTAAAAAATAAAGTGGCACCTCCATTCAAAGAAGCAGAATTTGATATTATGTTTGGTCAGGGAATCTCCAGAGAAGGTGATATCTTAGATCTCGCTTCGTCGGTTGATATCATCAATAAAAGTGGTGCATGGTATGCTTATAATGACGCTAAGATTGGTCAGGGTCGTGAGAATGCGAAGTTATTCCTAAAAGAAAACCCACAGATATTTAACGAAGTGGAAGCCAAAGTGCGTGCACACTTTAACTTAAATTCTACAGCGGCTGATCTTGCAGCTACAAAAGTGGAAGACGAAGAGTAGACCATGAGGGTAACAAAGATTGAATTAGGTCCGAATAAAAAGTATTTAATCTCTATTGAGGATCAGTTTGCGCTGTTTCTTTATTATCGGGAACTGGTTCAATTAGAGATTACCGAAGAGTCAGAGCTAACCCCGGAAGAACTAGCAAGAATCAAGGTTGAGATTGAATATCCACGTGCCAAAAAGAAAGCTATGGACCTTCTGATTCGTATGGATATGTGTGAACAGGATGTACGTAGTAAGCTTACTAGACATTCATTTAGCCCGGATGCCATAGATCAGGCAATTGCATATTTGTATCAGTATCATTATCTGGATGATCATCGATATGCTGCTCACTTTATTGAAAGTAAAAAGCACACCAAATCAAAGCGTGCGATAGCCTATGAGCTGCAACAAAAAGGAGTCCATGCCTCCACCATTGAGGATTTGTTATCTGATTATCAAGAAGAGGAAAAGGCTATTCGTCGTCTCATTTTGAAAAAGAGCAGCCATCCGGGAGAGCTTTCTTATGAAGAGCAAAATAAAATCATTGCATCGATTTGTAGAAAAGGATTTTCCTACGAGAAAGTAAGGCAGTGTATGCGTGATATTGAGTCACAAGTGTAATTTGTATGTATCAATTGTCGCGAATATTCTTATATCTGGCAACTATAAATCAATTATTAGACTATATAACGATAATTTTAAGAATGGACTATATAAAGAACGTTATTTTTTGTATATTGTTGATAAATACTAGGTTTTTATTTGGTTATATTTAATGAATTGTCACAAAAAGCATAAGTTGATCTTATGCTTTTCTTATTTAGAATGACATATTGCATAAAAATAAATCGAGAATACTTGACATACTAGTAAATACAGTATAAAATTTTATTGTTGTAGTTTGTACAATGAAAATTAAATAAGGAGGTGCTCCTGTGCCGGAACCATGGATTATAGTTAGTGTAATTATTGGTGGTATTGTACTCTTAACCGTAACAGCTCTTGTATCCTGGAAGTCAGCAACTGCCCATCGCATCAAGTATGTTGAAGGAAAAATTGGCAGTACTGAAGAAAGAGCAAGAGAAATCATAGATGAAGCATTGAAAACCGCTGAAACTAAGAAACGGGAAGCCTTACTTGAAGCAAAAGAAGAGTCCTTGCGGACGAAGAATGAGCTTGACAAGGAAGTAAAAGAACGAAGAGCCGATTTACAACGTTATGAAAAAAGGGTTCTAACTAAAGAGGAAACTTTAGATAGAAAAACTGAAGCACTTGAAAAGAAAGAATCCAAGCTAAATGCTAAAGAAGCCGAACTAGAAAGACTTCGTGTGGAGGTAGAAGGTATTCACAATAAGCAATTAACAGAGCTTGAAAAAATTTCTGGACTAACCTCCGAACAGGCAAAAGAATATCTTTTAAAGACTGTGGAAGACGAAGTAAAACATGAAACCGCAAAATTAGTAAAAGAACTTGAAAACAGAGCCAAAGAAGAAGCTGAGAAAAAGGCAAAAGATTATGTTGTTACTGCGATTCAAAAATGCGCTGCTGACCATGTAGCTGAAACAACCATCAGTGTTGTACAGTTGCCAAATGATGAAATGAAAGGCCGTATTATCGGTCGTGAAGGTCGTAATATTCGTACCCTCGAAACATTAACCGGTGTTGACTTAATTATTGATGATACTCCGGAAGCAGTTATTTTATCAGGCTTTGATCCTATCAGAAGAGAAGTTGCAAGAATTGCGCTCGAAAAATTAATTGTAGATGGTCGTATCCATCCAGCAAGAATTGAAGAAATGGTAGAGAAAGCACAGAAAGAAGTAGAAGTAATGATTCGTGAAGAAGGAGAGGCTGCTTCATTAGAAGTTGGCGTTCACGGAATTCACCCTGAGTTAATTAAACTTCTTGGTAGAATGAAATTTAGAACCAGTTATGGACAGAATGCTCTGAAACACTCCATTGAAGTGGCTCATTTGGCCGGTTTACTGGCTGCTGAGATTGGTGTTGATATCCGTATGGCGAAGAGAGCCGGGTTATTACACGATATCGGTAAATCAGTAGATCATGATATGGAAGGATCCCATATTCAATTGGGTGTTGATTTATGTAGAAAATACAAAGAATCACAAGTTGTTATCAATGCAGTGGAATCTCACCACGGGGATGTTGAACCTGAAACATTAATCGCTTGTATCGTACAAGCAGCGGATACAATTTCAGCTGCAAGACCAGGTGCAAGAAGGGAAACGTTAGAGACTTATACTAACAGATTAAAACAATTAGAAGATATTACCAATGGCTTTAAAGGGGTAGATAAATCTTTTGCGATTCAAGCAGGACGTGAAGTAAGAGTTATGGTTGTTCCAGATCAGATTTCTGACGACGATATGATTCTTTTAGCACGTGATTTATCTAAGCAAATTGAATCTGAATTAGAATATCCAGGACAGATTAAGATTAATGTAATTCGCGAATCAAGAGTCGTTGATTACGCAAAATAACAGTCAGAAAATATTAGCGAAACTCACCGAGTTTCGCTATTTTTTTTGTTTTTGAGGGTGGGGATGTCAAAAGCCTTTCGGTGATTTATGATTCGTCATTTTGCGCTGGGGGGGTATGGGCAAGCAACTATAATACATATTTCATACGCAACGCGCTCTCGCTCGGATGCCGTCGTAGCGGTACATAAGGTCACAAAATACGTGACCTAAGTACCGACGGCGTCATAACGGTTGCTTATCAAAATATGTATTACATTTGCTTGCAGTATACATTTTAGGCGCAAATTGACGAACTTAAGTTTTCGAGGGCTTTTGACATCCTGTCTCAATGGGTTGTTCGTGGGGGATTTCTAAAAGCCTTGTATAAATTTGATTCGTCAATTTGCGCTGGGGTGTTATGGGCAAGCTAATATAATACATATTTCATACGCAACGCGCTCTCGCTCGGATGACGTCGTAACGGTACGTAAGGTCACAAAATACGTGACCTAAGTACCGACGGCGTCATAACGGTTGCGTATCAAAATATGTATTACATTCGCTTGCAGTATACATTTTAGGCGCAAATTGACGAACTTAAGTTTTCTGGGGCTTTTGACATCTTGGCTCAATGGGTTGTTCGTGGGGGATTTTCAATATATAAGAGAGTGAAACCGATTATTAGTTTGTGTATGGAATTATTAAATGTCATATAAGCTATAATATTCCTGTGTTATTTTATCTTCTATGGTTAAGCTATTTTTATATTAATCACTTAAGTATAAATATTTATAGTTAATATTGCATACCAAAGCAAACCAATATTTGTTTTAGATAGAAATTACTATAAATATCAAGTGATAAAATATCTTAAAGCTTAATATATTAAGTATTTCTAACCGGGTTATTTAAATAGAATAATGAAAGAACAATATTAGGGAATTTTAAATAAGGGTTTAAGAACGATCCAGGAGGTATATATGAACAATAAAGTGTTCAGTGAAGATGAAATATATGATTTATTAAATGCTGACCATTCAGCCTATTTAGAAGGGGGTAACTCAACGTGGTCATACTATGCTCGTGAGGATTATGCAGAACAGTTTGCTAAATTAGGTGATAAAAAAAGCGAGTTTGAGCATCAGTTACGAATCGCAACAAAAGCTTTGTTCGGAAAATTTGAAATCCTTGATGATATAAAGGAAACAGACTTTGAATCTGGTGAAAAGTTTGATTATGAAAGACGTCGATTACAAGACGAAATAGTAGATGCTGCCTATGAATTCTTAGGTGATTATATAATATAGAACGCATTGCTTTTGATAGGTTGTAGATATTCAAAAGAAATTTATTGTTACTTCTCGTTGTCAGATATTATTACTAAGTTATTACTATGTAATATTGTCAAGGACAGCGAGAATTTTTTGTTGATGTAGTATATAGTTAGAGAGTAATATGAAGTAGTGATGATATTATTTATATTTTCACTTGTAAATATGTTTCATCTTGCTTAACATATATTTTATAGGAGTTAATGGTTTTGTTTGTTTACAATCGTAGAAAAAGTATGCCTAGGTAGGTTATGTTAGAAAGTGAGGAACGAATATGGATGAGATTAAGAGAATAGATCGTAGATTAGAGCATAAGGGCAATATTGTGGATTTTTATTCGGATACGATGGTTTTGCCGAATGGGAATCAGGTGGAGTGGGATTTTGTGGCTCATAAGGGTGCAGCGGCTATCGTGGTGGAGGATCAGGATGGTATGATTGTCATGGTTCGTCAGTACCGCAATGCTGTTGAAAAATATACACTAGAGATTCCGGCTGGAGCAACGAATCCGGGAGAGGATAGTAAAACTGCTGCCATCAGAGAATGTGAAGAGGAAACGGGGTATCGTGCAATTACAGCACATCATCTTTTTGATCTTTTTACAACCGTAGCATTTTGTAATGAGAAAATAGGGATTTACTATACGAACCAGATTGAGAAAAGTGAGCAAAATCTTGACCAGGACGAGTATGTGAATGTTGAAAAACATAGTTTGGATGATTTGGTTGCTATGGTTTATAATGGAACGATTCAGGATGGGAAAACAATCAGTGCCATTATGTCTTATAAAGTGCTAAAGGATAAGGGGTATCAACGTTAATTCTTAATGATTAAGTGGGTACTTACTTCTTTGTTTCATAGGCAAAATTATAGTCAAAAATGAAGCTTAAAAAAGTGTTACTCATATTTTCTTAAAATGAACATATCTTTATAATATGGAACAAGCACTCTGACAGAGTTTTGTCAGAAATACAGCCACTAAAGGTGTGATTATTTGTCGAAAATGTACGCATTTATTGCCAAGTATGGAGTGATTAAGGTACTTCTTTTTCTGTTTATTCCAGGATTAGTAGCAGGTGTTATTTTTGCCAATGCCTTTCAATCACTTTATATTGATCAGTTTTTTTTGTTTGATGACTCTTATGTAGAGTCGGTGACTACCGTGCAGTTGGACCAGCTAATTCTGTTTCAGATGGCTTTGTTAAAATACCTCAAAGAATTTTTCTTAATGGGGTTACTTTCAACAACAATCATCGGAATTCCTTGTTTATTCTTACATAATTTCTATAAAGGATTTTGTATCGGATTTATTATTAGTACGGCAACGATGCGTTTTGGTATACAGGGAATCTTGTTTTTCCTTTGCTATTGTATGCCACATTATCTATTACTTGGACCATTGTGGGTTTATATGTATTATAAGGGAATTGCCTTAAACCAAGCGCTTTATCAGAAAACAGAAACGCATTCTGTTCGTTTTTCAAAATATATTCCGATTATTTTAGTTGTGTTAATTATTATTGGGATTGCTTCGTATCTGGAGGCAAGTATCAATGCTGGTTTAATGAAAAAAATTATGTTATCATTATATTAGAACCAGCCAAAGCGGTAAGATTCAAGGAGAGTAGAGGATAACTAATGGAGGAACTGAAAAGCAGTTATTTGACATTTTTAAAACAGAAGAAAAAAGTGAGTATGAATACCGTTCATTCTTATGATCAGGATTTGGGGCGTTTTTTTTCTTACCTTAGTAAACTTGAGATTAATAATATTCAGCAAATTAGTGATACAACAATACAGTCATATCTGTTATTTTTAGAGAAAAATCATTTTTCCGCTGCAACCATAGCTAGGAACCTTATTTCGCTTCGCTCATTTTTTGATTATATGGTTTATATTGATCAAATCAAAGTCAGTCCGGTTGGTGCGATTAAAGCACCTAGAATCGAGCGCAAATCACCACAAAAGATAACGGTAGAAGAGGTGGACAAGTTATTGTCACTACCAGACGTTAATTCGACGTTGGGGGTGAGGGATAAAGCAATCCTTGAGCTAATGTATGCTACTGGACTGAAGCCGACGGAACTAATCACGCTTGAGGTGTCGGACGTGAATCTGAATCATGACATTCTAACCTGTCGCGGCGAGACGAGACAGCGGCTGATTCCATTTGGACATGCTGCTCATCAGATTCTTCATCTTTATATGGAGGTACACAGGCCTGAATTACAGCGAGTCGCTGATTCGGAGGTGCTATTCTTAAACCGTAATGGTCAGCCGATGACGAGGCAAGGGTTGTGGAAAATTATTAAGGGTTATGCGGCGAAGATGAATCTTAATCAACTAACTCCTCAGATTCTTCGTAATTCGTTTGCGATGCATCTTATTGAAAATGGTGCACAGATTAGTAGTGTTGGAGAAATGATGGGTTATATGGATCCTTTTATGGCATATTCTTATACCGACCATAAGGATGCAAGAATTCGAGATGAATACATTAAAGCGCATCCAAGAGCGTAAGTAAGAACTTTTCTTGCGAAACTCTGTGCCTGCGTCATTAATAAAGGGATAAGAACATGAAATATTTCACGTTTTTATCCCTTTTCGATATTTTATATGATTAATACTAACTACTCACAATTTACACATGATCTGCGATGTAGTATAACAGTTTTTCTGTTTCTTCCCATCCAATACAAGCGTCAGTAATGGACTTACCGTAAATTCTTTCGTGTACTTTTTGATTCCCTTCGACAATATAGCTTTCAATCATAACACCTTTTACAAGGTTTTTGATTTCAGGGCTAATGGTACGGTTATGAAGAATTTCTTTTACGATACGAGGTTGTTGGTCAAAGCATTTGTTGGAATTGGCATGATTAGCATCAATAATGACAGCTGGATTAGCCAAATCTCGTTGCTCATACATTTCTACAAGTCGCATTACATCTTCGTAGTGATAGTTTGCTATACATTGTCCGTGTTTATTTACTGCACCACGTAAAATGGTATGGGAGAGTGGGTTACCATCTGTTTTTACTTCCCATCCACGGTATAGAAAGGTGTGTCTGCCTTGGGCGGCAATACAGGAATTTAGCATAACGGAGTAATCACCACTGGTTGGATTTTTCATCCCAGCTGGAACATCAATCCCGGAAACGGTGAGTCGATGCTGTTGATTTTCGACGGAACGTGCTCCAATTGCTACGTAGGAGAGGATATCCTGAAGATAATCCCAGTTTTCTGGATAAAGCATTTCATCAGCGGCAGTAAGATTGCTTTCTTTCATTGCACGGATATGCATTTTTCTCATTGCAATTAGGCCTTCTTGCAAATCAGGTTTTTTCTCAGGGTCTGGTTGATGTACCATTCCTTTGTAACCTTCGCCTGTTGTTCTAGGTTTATTCGTATAGATTCTAGGAATCACGATTACCTTATCTTTAATTTTATCTTGCACCTTAGCTAAACGATTGATGTAATCGCATACCGCATCTTCATTATCAGCTGAACATGGTCCGATAATAGCTAAGAATTTATCACTTTCTCCGGTAAATACCTGTTTGATATCTTGATCTCTTTCTTTTTTCATGTTAACCAGCTCTGTACTTAATGGATATTCTGAAAGTAACTCAGCCGGGGAGATTACCTCTTTTACAAATTTTAGTCCCATGTTATTCCTCCACTTCCAATGTAAGGATTACAGGCATCGTGAATCATTTCCATCATTCTCCTAAGTCGATACCCGTAACTTTATGCTATTCTAATCTGTTTTTTACTATTCGTCAACCTAAATATTCGTTAAAACATTGACACAAATGGATAATTATACTATAATTTAATGCATTAAAGTGTTAAAATTCACTTCTTAAAAATGAGTGAAATTGGAGGAATAGGTATGATATGGGCGAAAGAAGAGACATTTACTCGAGATGAGATGAATGCACTTCAGTTAGAACGATTACAAGCAACCGTTCGTCGTATTTACGACAAAGTGACTGCTTATCGAGTGAAAATGGAGGGGGTTGGAATCACACCAGATGATATCAAATCGCTTGATGATTTGAAGCGGTTACCATTTACCGTAAAGAGTGATCTTCGCGATAATTATCCATTTGGAATGTTTTCTGTTGATAAAAAAGAGCTAGTTCGTGTTCATGCTTCCAGTGGTACCACTGGAAAACCAACCGTTGTAGGTTATACGAAAAATGATCTAGACATGTGGACTGAAATGGTAGCAAGAATCGCCACTCTTGGGGGTGCAACTAGCGATGATGTGGCGCAAATCTGTTTTGGATATGGAATGTTTACCGGAGCATTAGGGTTGCATTATGGGCTAGAGCGAATTGGCGCAGCGGTTTGTCCTACTTCAAGTGGGAATACGAAAAAACAGATTATGTATATGCAAGACTTCGAAACCACTTTACTAGTTGCCACTCCTTCTTATGCGTTACATCTTGGTGAAGTGGCACTTTCTATGGGGGTTAATCCTGCTACGGATTTAAAAGTTAAGATTGGTCTGTTCGGCGGTGAGGGTATGACTGAGCCGATGCGAAAAGAGATGTATAAAATCTGGGGCGAGGATATGGTTGTTACCCAGAATTATGGTATGAGTGAATTAATCGGACCGGGCGTGTCTGGTGAGTGTCCGATGCTTTGTGGTATGCATATTAATGAGGATCATTTTATTCCGGAAATTATTGATCCTGAAACAGGAGAAGTGCTGCCACCTGGAGAAAAAGGAGAGTTGGTAATCACTTGTATCACGAAAGAGGCAATTCCTCTGATTCGTTACCGTACAAGAGACATCAGTCGGCTCATGTATGAAAAATGTGCCTGCGGCAGAACAACTGTTCGCATGGAAAATCTGTCTGGTCGTTCTGATGACATGTTAATTGTACGTGGGGTTAATGTTTTCCCTAGTCAGATAGAAGAAGTGTTACTTGGGCTTGAAGGAATTGGACCTCATTATGAGATTGAAGTGAATCGTAAAAATCATCTGGATACAATGTTAATTCGCGTGGAGTTACTTAGTGCGGAGTTGCTTGATTCGTATACGGCACTTGAACAGCTTGAGAAGAACATTCGTTCTAAGCTTAAGGTAGTTCTTGGATTAGATGCAACCATTCGGTTAGTGGCGCCAAGAAGTTTACAAAGGTTTGAAGGAAAAGCGAAGAGAGTCAACGATTTAAGGGCAGTGAAGAACTAAGAGTGAAGAGCGTTAAAAAGATAGTGAAGAGGTAAGAGTGAAGGGTGAAGAGTGGAAAATCAAAAGATATAAAGATATAAAGGTATTTAGTTATTAAGGTATTTAGATGTTAGTTATTAGGTTTTTAGGTATTAGGTTTTTGGTATTAGGTTTTTTGGTTTGGTACATAGGGTTTGGGTTGATTATTTGATGAAAGGTGGATTTTTACGTGGCGGAAAAGGTTATCATGCTTGGTAATGAGGCGATTGCGAGGGGGGCTTATGAGGCGGGAGTTAAGGTTTCTGCGGCTTATCCAGGAACTCCGAGTACAGAAATTAGTGAGAATATTGTAAAGTATAAGGAGATTTATTCGGAGTGGTCACCGAATGAAAAGGTTGCAATGGAGGTTGCAATTGGTGCTTCGATGAGTGGAGTCAGAGCAATGGCTTCGATGAAGCATGTTGGTTTGAATGTGGCAGCGGATCCTCTTTTTACGGTGTCTTATATTGGTGCCAATGGGGGCCTTGTGGTGGTTGTTGCGGATGATCCAGGCTTATACAGTTCCCAAAATGAACAGGATACCCGTTTGATTGGGCGTGCAGCGAATGTTCCGGTGATTGAACCATCGACAAGTCAGGAAGCAAAGGATTTTATGAAGTTTGCTTATCATATGAGTGAGACGTATGATACTCCGGTTATAGTAAGGCTTACTACTAGGCTTAGTCATTCTCAGGGTATGGTTACGTTAGAGGAACGCGAAGAAGTAGAGGATAAGGCATACGAGCGGAATTTTGCGAAGAATGTTATGATGCCGGGCAATGCTAAAGTGAGACATCTCTTTGTCGAAGAGAGAAATAATCGTTTGATTGCGGACGGTACTCATTTTCCTATTAATAAAGTTGAGATGAATGATACGAAGATAGGAATCATTACTTCGGGTATTCCATATCAATATGTAAAAGAAGTATTACCAAATGCTTCAATACTCAAATTGGGAATTGTTAATCCGCTACCTAAAAAATTGATTGAAGAGTTTGCGTCAAAGGTAGAAACATTATACATAGTTGAGGAATTAGAACCATTTATTGAAGAACAGGTAAAAAGCTGGGGCATTCAGGCTGTCGGGAAAGAGATATTTACGATACAGGGTGAATACAGTGCCAATCTGTTACGTAAAGCAATCTTAAAGGAGACGCTTGCGATTACACCAGCCGCACAGGTTCCAAACCGTCCACCGATTTTATGCCCAGGATGTCCTCACCGCAGCGTTTACTCGGTTCTTAACAAATTAAAAATTCATGGTGCCGGTGATATTGGTTGTTATACGTTAGGTGCCGTTGCGCCGCTTAGTGTGGTTGATACTACTGTCTGTATGGGAGCTAGTATTAGTACACTTCATGGAATGGAGAAGGCAAAAGGAAAGGATTATATTAAAAACTGGGTTGCTGTGATTGGTGATTCCACCTTCCTTCATACAGGGATTAATTCCTTGATGAATATGGTGTATAACAAGTCTACAGGTACTGTATTAATCCTTGATAATTCCACTACGGGTATGACTGGGCATCAGGATCATGCTGCAACTGGAAAAACATTGATGGGTGAATCAACGTATCCTATTAATCTAAAAGCAATGTGTGAAGCGATGGGTATACATCATGTTATTGAAGTGAATGCTTTTGATACTAGCACATTAGAGAAAGTACTCAAAGAAGAAACTAACCGTGAAGAGGTCAGCGTCATTATAACGAAATCTCCTTGCGTTCTTTTAAGTAAAGCACCGGTTAAGACACAATATGTGATTAATAAGGACCGTTGTAAGAAATGCGGAATGTGTCTAAAACCTGGGTGTCCTGCTATTACTAAGCTTGCCGATGGTTTTACTAAAATTAACGAAACGATGTGTACGGGCTGTAGTTTATGTAGTACTTTATGTAAATTTGGCGCCATTGACAAAGTTGAGCGATAGGAGGAGACGTTTATGACAAAGAATATTATGATTGTTGGTGTTGGGGGACAGGGTACCTTATTAACTAGTAGAATTCTTGGTGGCATCACGATTCATGAGGGTTATGATGTTAAGTTATCAGAAGTGCATGGGATGGCACAGCGTGGTGGTAGTGTTGTTACGTTTGTTCGTTATGGAGATGAGGTATATGAGCCAATTGTCGAAGAGGGTACTGCGGATGTATTGATTGCTTTTGAACGACTGGAAGCACTTCGGTATGCGCATTTTCTGAAAAAAGATGGTGTGCTGATTGTCAATGACCAGCGTATTGATCCGATGCCTGTTGTAATTGGTGCTGCAACTTATCCAGAGAACATCATAGAGAAGCTGACCCAAACCTATAAAGTTTACAGTGTGGATGCGATGTCTGAGGCTAAAAAACTTGGCAATACTCGCGTATTTAACATTATTGTACTTGGTATAGCGGCTCAACATATGGACTTTAGCTATGATACGTGGATTAAAGTGATTGAAACTACTGTACCACCTAAGACGATTGAAATAAATAAAAAAGCGTTTGATACCGGATACCATTTACATTCAAAATAATGGAGGTGTAATTATGATTAAGCAATTATCTATCTTTGTTGAAAATGAAGTGGGAAGTCTTAAAAGAATCACTGGAGTATTAAAAGAAAATGACATAAATATTCGTGCAGTAAGTGCTTTTGATTCACCAGACTACGGAATTATGAGAGTTGTAGTGGATAATCCAGGCAAGGCAAAACAGATTTTAACAGAACAAGGATTTGCCGTGACGATTACCCAGGTGCTTGCGGTTGAATTAAATGATGAGCCTGGTGCGCTCGACGATCTACTAAACATTTTGGCTGAGGCGAATCTGAATCTAAAATATATCTATTCTTTTGTAATACGAACAGATAATGCCCCATTAATGGTATTTAATATAGATAATATGGCTAAGGCTGCTGAGATCTTAAGAGCACATGGACTAAAAGTAGTAGGAGAGGCCGAATTACATTCCTAATGCGATCACCTAAGTGATAAATATTTATGTTTGGAGGATTTTTTTGATGATATGGAACGAAACAAAAGAGTGCATGAGTCGTGATCAAATGCAAACTCTTCAAAGCGCTAGATTACGTAAAACTGTTAGCAGAGTATATCATAATGTAGAGTTTTATCGTAAAAAAATGCAGGCAATGGGAATTGAACCTGGCGATATTAATGGAATCGAAGATATTACCAAACTCCCATATACTACAAAAGATGACTTAAGACAGAATTATCCATTTGGCTTATTCGCTGTACCACAATCGGAGGTAGTTCGCGTGCATGCTTCCTCCGGTACGACAGGGAAAGCTACGGTTGTTGGTTACTCAAGAAAAGATATCGAAATCTGGCAGGAATGTGTTGCGAGAGTGCTTGCAATGGCTGGAATTGGGGCACATGATAAAATTCAAGTGTCTTACGGGTATGGACTTTTTACTGGCGGACTAGGATTACACTATGGTGCTGAGAATCTTGGGGCAACGGTAATTCCTATGTCATCAGGTAACACACAGAAGCAGATAACGATGATGCAGGACTTTGGTTGCACTGCAATTGCCTGTACACCTTCGTATTTGTTACATATTGCTGAGACTTTAGAAGAAGCAGGAGCCATCGACAACATCAATTTAAAGTGTGCAATTCTTGGCGCTGAGCCTTGGACGGATAATATGAGAAAGCAAATTGAAGAAAAATTGCGGATTAAAGCGTTTGATATTTATGGATTAAGTGAGATAATGGGACCTGGAGTTGCAGCTGACTGCGAGTACCATAAAGGCTTACATATCTATGAAGATCATTTCTTCCCAGAAATAATTAATCCTGATACGTTAGAACCAGTAGCGGAAGGAGAACTAGGGGAATTAGTATTCACTACCATTACGAAGGAAGCACTTCCGTTATTTCGTTATCGTACCAAAGACCTTACTAGCATTACGTATGATAAGTGCGAATGTGGTAGAACCCTGCCTCGTATCAGTCGTTTTAAGGGGCGTTCTGATGATATGTTAATCATTCGTGGAGTAAATGTCTTCCCTTCCCAGGTAGAATCTGCATTACTTGAGATTGGAGAAACTAGTCCACATTATATGTTAATTGTAGACCGTGTCAATAACCTGGATACACTTGAAGTGTTAGTAGAGGTTGAAGAGAGATTCTTCTCCGATGAAATCAGAGAACTTGAGAAACTAACGAATAAAATTGCTCATGTGCTACATAGTGCTTTGGGGATTGCGGCAAAAGTTAAGCTAGTTGAGCCGAAAACGATTGTACGCAGTGAAGGTAAGGCAAAACGAGTAATTGACAAGCGTAAATTAATCTAGCAGGAGGGATGTTATGTTTATTCAACAATTATCTGTCTTTTTGGAAAACAGGGAAGGTCGATTAGAAGAAGTGACGGAGACGGTAAGTAATATTGGGGTCAATATTGTTTCCTTTAGTTTGGCAGATACCTCGGAATACGGGATGCTTCGCATGATTGTATCTGATCCTGTGAAAGCAAAGGCAGCTCTAAAAGAAGCTGGCTTTTCGGCAATGCTAACTGATGTTATTGCAATCAAACTTCCAAGTAAGGTCGGTATGCTACATGAATTGTTAAAAACACTGAGCAACGAAGATATTAATCTTGAATATATGTATACATTAGCTACTGGAGAGAATGCCTCTATTGTGTTAAAGGTTTCCGATACTAAGAAAGGAATTCACGCTTTACAAGCTTGCGGGTTTGCATTTTTTGACAAGGAAGCAGCTTATGCAATAAATCAATAATGAACTATAGTATTTTTTTAAGATTTTATGGATTTACCTCTTAACTTTTTAAGTTTTTTTGTCGAATAATCATTATAAGAATAGTACTCTTTATTGTGCTTAAATTTGTCTCAATCAAAAGATAAGGAGATTATAATGAAATCACAAAAACTTAATATTGCAGCGCTAATTGCTGCAATAGATTCAGAAGCACAATCTGATATCTTAGATGGCATTTATGATTATGCCAAGGAGCATAATTGTAATGTCTCTGCGTTTATTAGCTTCTCCAATACAGATAGTAATCAGAAGCATAATATAGGGGAATCTGCGATATACGAATTACCGGACTTTCAGATGTATGATGGTGTTATTGCTTCTTTAAACACAATTGCACATCCCGAAACAAGATATAAACTTGTTGAGAAGCTTTCTGCCCTTGATAAGCCGGTTGTTAGTGTAGATTATCCTATGGATAGTGCCTACAATTTTGTCTCTGATAATTATTATTCCATGGTTGAACTAATTGAGCATTTTATTCTCCACCATAAGTTTACCAGACTGAACTTTATTACTGGTCCTAGTACGAATACCGAAAGTAACATGCGCTTAAAGGCATATCGTGATACTTTGGAAAAGCATGGCATTGCGTATGAGGAACAGCGAATTTTCTATGGGAATTTTTATATCTTTGATGGGAGACTGGCTATTGAGCAATTTAAGAAAGCAACTGTAGAATTCCCTGAAGTAATCATTTGTTCCAATGATATCGCGGCACTAAGTGTATGTTCAGAATTAAAACAGCTAGGTTACCTTGTGCCTCAGGATATCTGTGTCAGTGGATATGATTATATTTATGAAGGGCGTAATAATTATCCAAGTCTTACAACGATCAAAAGAAATTATTATGCAATGGGGCAGTCTGCTTGTAAAAAAGTACTAGCTGCATTACGTGGGGAAACCGTTGTGAAAGATGAAACGATAAGTACTGAGTTGATTCTTGGGGAGAGTTGTGGATGCAAATGCGTAACAATGGACGGTCTCAATGAGTTTCGTAAGATCAATAGTGACAGTTATATTCAAGACCGAATCATACTAGGTGATATGCTTGATTTAACAGCTGAGTTTAACGAATGCGACAATCTAAATGTTTTTTTAAGTACTATGAAAAAATATATCTTACGTATCGAAACGAAAGAATTCTATTTCTGCCTTAATACAGATATGTTTATTGAGGATGGAGATAGTCATAATTTGGAACTTTTGATGAATAGTGAAGCAGTAAATGGGATTCCTTATACGGATTTGATTCAAGTACCGATTGCGTATAAGAATGGCCAGTTTTATGACTATTTAGATTATCCAAAACAACAGGTTTTTCCAGACTTGAATACTCCGCTGGACGAACCGCACCTTTATATCTTTATGCCGGTTCATTATCGTAACCGAACTTTTGGATATATGATATTTGTAGATAGTCATTTTCCTTGTATTAATCCACTGTTCATTAACTGGGTGATTAATATCGGTAACAGTCTGGAAAGTGTAAGAAAACAGATTTTATTGCGTGCTGCAGTGAATCGACTTGATAATATGTATGTGCGTGATCCATTAACTTTAATATACAACCGGTTTGGACTAGAGAGATTTTATCAACTACTAAAAGAAAACTGTCTGATAGATAAACAAAAAATAGGTGTTCTGTTTATTGATATGGATCACATGAAATATATCAATGACGATTTTGGTCATAAAGCGGGTGACATGGCAATATGTGCCGTAGCAAATGTGCTAAGGGAGATCGGAGAGGGAAAATTCATTACAAGTCGTTATGGCGGTGATGAGTTCGTTGTCCTTGGTGCAATAGACTCAAAACAGCAAATCCACGATTTTGGAAGCGAACTGATTTCACGCTTGTCTGATTACAATAAAACGAAAAAGTTTCCTTTCCATTTGTCTGTTACTTTTGGTTATTCTGTCATTGCAGTCACTAAAGATACTCAGTTAGAGGAGTGTATCCAAAGTGCTGATACGATGATGTATGTGAACAAGCAACACAGAAGCAAATCATAATCACATTAATAAAAAAGAGGTGACCGTAACAATACGGTTGCCTCTTTTTTATTAATGTGATTCATCTACTATATTGGTGCATTCATAGTTGTGATAAATAGTTGTACAAAATATACGGCATATGCAACAAGCATTAAGAACCCGCTTATTCTGCTTACTTTTAGTTTTGGTAATACGAATAGGAATAATAACACCGCAGAAGCCACTGCAATCAGCGTGTCAAATAGAAAACCAGATGCGAATTCTACTGGTTGAATTAAACATGTAGTACCTATTACGAACAGGATATTAAATAAATTACTTCCAATAATATTTCCAATAGCGATATCATCTTTGCCCTTTAAGGCCGCAGTGATACAAGTGATTAATTCTGGTAAACTTGTCCCAAATGCTACAATTGTTAGACCAATAAAACGTTCATCCATACCAAATATTTCAGCAATGCCAGTTGCCCCATCAATCGTTAATCGACTTCCAAGTACAATCGCTACCAAACCACCTACAGTAATGAACAGTAATTTAAGAAGTGTATCATTTTCATCAGCTTCTTCAATTTCATCAATCACTGCTTCACCTTTTTTGGAAAGCCAGAACAGATAGGAAAAGAAGATTAAAAACAATCCCCAAAGAATTAGTCCATCCACTATACTGAGTATACCGTCCGCTTTTCCTAGTAATAGTAAAATAGTAGTCACGAAAATTACATAAGGAAGTTCGAAGCGTAATGTGTTTTTTTGAATTTTCAATGGGAGAATGATAGAGGTAATCCCTATAATTAAAAGGATATTCATTATATTACTTCCCACTACATTGCCAATGGCAATGCCAGCATTACCTTGTAGCGCCGACGTAATACTGATTGCTGCTTCTGGTGCACTTGTCCCAAATGCAACAATCGTTAATCCAATGACAATTTGGGGGATGTGATAACGATCGGCAATTTTAGAAGCACCTTCAACAAAATAATCTGCACCTTTAATCAAGAGTACGAACCCTACCATAAGTAATGCTAAGTTAATTAAAATAGTCATATTATGCCACCTTTTTTACGTATAGTTAAGATTATCCCATTAATAATTGGCCATGTCAACAGATTCTTGTGAATGACATGGCCACGAAACCATATATTATTATAAGAACTTGTTTGGGGGTAGTGCAATGTCAACTCAGAGACTTCTTGTTTATTTTGTGCGAATCACTTATTACATAGCATTAGTAGCATTACTATCCAATTTGATTCTTCAACAGACAAGGTTTTATTATTACCGGCCATTTTTTGTTCCGTTTTCAATTCGTCTTAATCATCAAAGTGTCGTGTTACCGGTCGGTGATACTGTCAAATTATCTGTCTTTGGCATCAATAAACGGGTTAGTTATTCTTCAACTGATTTTAAGGTAGCTTACGTGTTATTTAACGGTAAAGTATTTGCTATACGAGTTGGAAAAGCTGTAATAAATGCCAATGTGGATGGGGAAAAAGTCCAGTGCTTAATTACGGTTGTTGATATTAATAGAGAAAAATTGTCGCTAAAACTAAAGGAAACCTACAAGTTAAAGATTGAAGGGACGAATTCTACAGTATCGTGGAGCAGTACCGATACTTCGGTAGTCAAGGTAGATGAGCGGGGAAACGTAATTGCTGTAGGAACTGGAAGTGCTACGGTAACTGGTAAAGTGGAGGGGGCCAAATTATCCTGTAGAATCAAGGTTTCGAAGTAGAGACAAAACATAATGAATTCGAAAAAGAAGTAAAAGATATGGCATATTTTTCAGGGTACTAGCTTAAAATGTAATAACAGTGAACAAATGGAGCAGACCATGAAAAAAACAATTTTTTCTGTGATTGCATTGGTGTTGTGTTTCGTTTTATGCTCACCTTCGAATAGTTACCTAATTAACGCTGGTGGTGGAGAGGAAGATGAGACAGGATTACAAGAAACAGATGCTGGAACGAACGAGGATGCAATAGAAACCGTAAATACGAATACACTGGTGATTGAAGCAAAATCAGCAGTGTTAATTGAAGGTTCTACCGGGAAAATACTTTTTGAAAAGGAGAAGGATTTACAGATGGAACCGGCTAGTATTACTAAAATCATGACGTTATTATTGATTTTTGAAGCTCTAGACGAAGGAAAGATTAAACTTACAGATACCGTAAGTGTTAGTGAGCATGCTGCAAGTATGGGTGGTAGTCAGGTATATCTTGAGCCATATGAAACGCAAAACGTAGATACGATGATCAAATGCATCAGTATTGCCAGCGCGAATGATGCATCGGTGGCTATGGCAGAGTTTTTGGCAGGATCAGAAACTGAATTTGTGGCTAGAATGAATGCGCGTGCCAAAGAGCTTGGCATGATGAATACTAATTTTGAAAACTGCTGCGGATTAGACGATACAACAGTAAACCACGTGTCCACATCATACGATGTTGCATTAATGTCACGTGAATTGATAACAAAGCATCCGGAGGTTCAAAAATATACGACGACCTGGATGGATAGTTTTGTTCATGTCACAAAAAAAGGAGAAAGTGAGTTTGGATTAACGAATACGAATAAACTGGTTCGCACTTATAATGGAATTACAGGGTTAAAGACTGGTTCGACAAGCAAAGCCAAATACTGCGTAAGCGCAACGGCAAAACGTGGTGACATGGACTTAATCGCCGTCATTATGTGCGCTCCACAACCGGTAGTAAGGTTCCAGGATGCAGCAAAACTACTTGATTACGGGTTTGCTACCGTTAAACTTTATAAAGATGATAATAAAGATCTGGTAATTGAGCCTGTTCATGTTAAAGGTGGTGTTGTTGATACCGTGGATGGTAGTGTCAATGACATATTCTCGTATGTTTGTTTTGATGGCCAATCACCAGAGGATATTAGTAAAGAAATCCTGCTTTATGAAGAAGTGCCAGCACCTATTGCTGTTGGCGATGCGATTGGTGAAATTACTTATAAACTGGATGGAGAGGTTATCGGTAAAATACCAATTTGTGCAAAAGAGGATATTCGGGAGATGAATTATGCCGATGCATTATTTAAGATGTTTGACAAGTTCTTTATAGATTAATAACTACATAAAACCGAATGACTCTACCTACTATGGTTTTTCCTGTTATCCATTGGCAGACAGTCATTCGGTTTTGTTTGGGAATATCTTGGTCCCTTCTTTGAAGGTTGCAAGTACTTTAATATCTTTGATTTCCTCTTGTTTGCAGGTTAGGGGATTCGCAGACAATAGTGTAAAATCAGCTAATTTTCCTGGTTTTAACGTGCCTTTTAACTCTTCTTCAAAAATCTGATACGCAGCATTGAAAGTCACAGCCCGTAATGCTTCAAATGGGGTAAGAACTTGATGTAAACTTGTTTTTTTGCCGGAATACGATAACCCATTTACCATGTTATGCACACTATATAAGATATTGGGCATATCGGATAAAGTATCGTGATAAAATCCAAACGAAAGCCCGAGCTCCTGCGCAGTTTTTACAGGATTTGTATGACAAGATCTTCGCTGCCAACAAACGTAGTCCTCATGACTGGCATCTAGCAATAAATCTTCATCGAGACAAAATGTTGGCTGAATGCCATTTTTTTTCATCTTTCTTAATAATTCTTTTCTTAAATACGGGGTATGCATTATGTTAGGTCGAAGACCAATAGATACTGGAACTGTTTTTTTCGCTTTTTCATAGATTGCAAGAAACTGTTCACAAGCTTCTTGGCAGTTACAATGGATATTCATCTGCCAGTATCGTTTTAAATAATACAAACACCTATGATAAAATATTGTTTTCTTCTCAGTCTTAAGAGTTGCTTCATCCAAATGAGCAATGAGTCCTCCAATTCGATAATGGTTATAGTAGGACGTATCGGGAGAGTAATGCCCTGCTAATAATTCCTTCGCCATCTGATCTGTAACGTAAGAGACTACATCCAGTTTAAGTTCATATTGTTTGGAAGCATCGGTGAGTAAATGGTATGTCTCCTTCGTGGTATTCGCTTCAAGTATTGTTGTGATTCCATAAGAGGCATACTTATTCTGCGTGTTTAAAAACTCATTTTGGAGAGTTTCGTCAGAAGGAAGTGTAACATAGGCTGCGATAAAAGAAGGAATTAAGCATGACCCTTGCATATCTATCATTTCGCTGTCATCTTTTTTTAGTTTTAAGATATCTTTATTTGTACCGAGACGTTTAATGGTTCCATTTTCAACATAGATTGCCTCGTATTGTTCCATTTCATTTTCTAAAGGCAAAACGACACCATTGTATAGGATAAGAGTGATCATGGTATACTCCTCAATCAAATAGCATTCATCTTAATCGTTAATCCATTCCTACTAAGACAAATGCGTTGACAGTATTTTTTTACTCCGTTATAGTAGATAAATAGAGGTGTTCTAGGATTAAATAAGATTCTACTAATGTATCTAGGTTAAGAAACATATAGTATGATAAGAACACAATTAACAGCATTCGGAGGAACGATGGAAGTTTTTTTACTTATCTTATCGATAACAATACTATTATTACTATTATTTGGTTACGTCATGCACCACAATAATAAAAAATTCAATGTTACCTGTTATACTGTGGTGGATAGCACTATTCCAGAAGCTTTTGATGAGTATAAGCTGGTACTACTTACTGATTTGCATAATTACGTTTATGGAAAAGAGAATTGCATACTGTTAAAAGCAATTGAAGATCAACAACCGGATGGAATTATGATTGCTGGTGATATGCTTGTTAAAAGTGATTCCCTTGAGTATCAGCTTGTTTTCGATTTGCTAACAAAACTTGCTGCATCTTATCCGATTTATTATGCCAATGGTAATCATGAAGCAAAATTAGAAGAACAGGAAGAAACGAAACAAGCATATCGTAATCTTTACGAGAATCCGCTAAAGGAGTTGGGTGTGATTTTTCTTAAAAATAATGCAATCCGCCTACAAAAAGATTCTGATTCCATGGTAATCTATGGGCTTAATCTGGATGACTCCTTTTACCAAAAGTTTAAAAAATCTCCACTCGATAAAGAAGTCCTTAATCAGATGCTTGGCAAGGCAGGACCTGAGTATAGTATTTTACTTGCCCATAATCCAGTTTATTTTAAGGAATATGTCAAATGGGGGGCAAAATTAGTTCTTTCTGGACATGTACATGGAGGTCTTGTTAATATTCCTCTTCTGGGTGGAATCATGTCAACGCAGGGACATCTATTTCCTAAATACGATGCAGGGATGTTTGAAGAAGAGGATGCAACGTTACTCCTTTCTAGAGGACTTGGCAATCATACGATTCATATACGTTTATTTAATCGGGCTGAGTTAGTTGTTGCAACCCTTAAGAGATACTAAGATACAAATTCTGCTTGCTAATTACTCAATAAATTAGTAGAATAAGTAAGTATGCAATTAGTAAGCAGTGCCTTTTTAGGTACCAAAATATATCGTAATAGAAAGTTTGGTGTACCATGGGAATACCGGTAAAACTGGATGTTTTTGAGGGGCCCCTAGACCTCCTGCTACATCTGATAGATAAAAATAAAGTAAACATTTATGATATTCCAATAGTACTGATTACTGAGCAGTACATGGACTATATTAAGCATATGGAGCGTAAAGATTTAAACATTATGAGTGAGTTTTTAGTCATGGCTGCAACACTCTTACATATTAAATCGAAAATGCTGCTTCCAAAGGAAGAGACTTCTGAGGAAGAAGTGGAAGATCCTAGAGCAGAACTAGTCGAGCGTTTACTTGAGTATAAAATGTATAAATATATGTCCTACCAATTAAAAGACCGACAGTTTGACGCTTCTAAGATGATATTCAAAGAATCGTCCATTCCAAATGAAATTAAAGGATATAGAGAAGAAATCAGTGTGGATCAGATTTTGGCTAATCTGACGTTAGCAAAGCTTAATGCGATTTTTGAATCCGTAATGAAACGACAAGTTGATAAGGTGGACCAAATCCGAAGCAAATTCGGTGAGATTGAAAAAGAAGTGGTCAACTTAGAAGATAAACTTGTCTTTATTGAGCAATATGGCAGGACACACAGGACCTTTCTCTTTCGTAAGCTGTTAGAAAGTCAGACCTCCAAAATGGAGATCATAGTTATTTTCTTAGGCGTATTAGAATTAATGAAGATTGGAAAGCTCATTATCAGTCAGGAGAATGTTTTTGATGATATCTTCATCACCTATCGTAACGACGTGGCAGAAGAAGAAGCAGCTGCAACAGTCGAAACGAATTATAACTAAAGGGGAGACGCGATTTGGAACTTAATTCTATCAAAGCACGTATCGAGGCTATACTTTTTACAATGGGGGAATCAGTTGAACTTGTTCGTATTGCAGGAGCGATTGAACATGATGAAGAAACAACCAAAAGAATAATTCATTCCATGATGGATGAGTATGCAAAAGAAGAGCATGGAATTCAGATTATTGAACTTAATGGTGCTTATCAGCTCTGCACAAAAGAAGCGATGTATGAGACGCTGATCAAACTTACCCATATTCCCAAAAAGCATGTCCTCACTGAAGTTATGCTTGAAACGCTTTCCATTATTGCTTACAAGCAACCTATCACACGTGCGGAAATTGAAGCAATTCGTGGAGTCAAATGTGACCACGCTGTCAATAAACTTATTGAGTATAACCTAGTTTGTGAAGTTGGCAGACTGGATGCACCTGGCAGACCAATTATGTTTGGTACTACCGAGGAGTTTTTAAGGAACTTTGGCATCAAATCTATTGAGGATTTACCTATCTTGAATCAAGAAAAAATTAATGACTTCAAAACTGAGGCCGAGGAAGAAGTTCAGCTCAAACTGGATATTTAGCTGGTACGGAAAACTATGTTTCCTATTGTTATGAAGTTTGCATGTGTGTAAATTGGCGTTTTATACTGTTGATTTGTCAATTTGCTCATTATAGTTGTAGAAAGCAATATAAAACATATTATATACGCAACGCGCTCTCGCTCGGATGACGTCGTAGCGGTACGTAAGGTCACAAAATACGTGACCTAAGTGCCGACGACGTCATAACGGTTGCGTATTATAATATGTTTCATATTTGCTTTTTTTTTCTTTTAGGTGAGCAAATTGACAAATTTGGAGTTTCTCTCGCCAATTTACACAGTTTTTAGTCTTCGATCAATAGGAAACATAGTTTTTATACTGTGGGTAAGCGTTGCGAAGTACTATATGTTTCATCGTGCTTGAGATATCATTCTTGAGGTGCAAATTGGCGTGTTTTGATCGTGATTTATCAATTTGCTCAATGTACTTAAAATATGACTCTTGAGGTACAAATTGACGTTGTTTTAGTTTTCGGGGGAGTGTTGTATTGAAGTAAGTTCTCTTTGATTTAATCTGTATTATGATCTAGTTTGTCTTATGTTTTATGATCTAGTTTGTTACCTGTTTAGTCTGTTAAATGTTTCAGTTTGTTATCTGTGTTAGTCTTCTGTATGTTTTGTTTTATTGTTGAAGGCTTTTTTCGGTGTTTCTTTTTTTCGCTGTATTTCTTTGCTGGGGATTGATATATTGAGATATTAATTCTGTCTTTGTTCGTTATTTTCTGAAGTGAAGCGTCTTTAAAGATATCCTTAATACTTTTTGTTTAGTTTGAACGAAGACCTATCAAGTACCACTGATTTAGATGCTGCGATTATTTGTGGTCATTCTTTATTGTTTTCATATTTTCTGGCTTGTTGGAGATACTAAAAGCGATTATTAGTCGACATCGACAAGGAGGGTGAATGAATGAAGCAGCAAAGAGGCGACTTTTCTCAGGGTATTCAGGAAGTATCGAGTGTTTTATCAGAAAACATTGTATTGATGGAAACCTTGTTTAAAGACTGTGCAGATGTTGTGAAGCGTCGGTTTGAAGTAGGTGGGTTACACAAGGTCAGTATTTACTTTATATATATCGACAATATGATTAACAAGGAGTTAGTTGAAGAAGATACGCTCAAATATCTTCTTTATAAAATGGAGGAACTACCAGAGCAGGACAAGTTTGATTATATTAAAAATAAGGGGATTCGCTCTGCAGATACCGCTGAGCTTAAAGATCTTGATGAAATTATTGGTGCGCTTGTTAGTGGCGATACCATTATCTTTATTGATGGATATGCAAAGGCATTAAAGATTTCTAACCGTGGAATGGCCAATCGTGGTGTTCCTAAGGTAGACAATGAAGTTACGGTGCGTGGTTCCAAAGAAGCCTTTAGTGAAGCGCTCTTTATCAATCGAGTATTACTTAGAAAACGAATTAAGGACCCGAGATTCAAGATCAAACAGCTGAAAATCGGAACCAGAACGAAGACGGATGTTGCCATTTGCTATATTGAAGATATTGCAAAACCCGAAATCTTACATGATTTAGAAGCCAGGTTAAAGGATTTTGAAGTTGATGGAATATTTGACAGTGGCGGACTAGAACAATTAACTGAGCGAAACCATTATTCGCCGTTTCCAGAGTTTCAGTCTACCGAGCGTCCGGATAAAGCCGCTTCGGCGATGGCCGAAGGGCGCATTGTTGTGATAGTTGATAATTCTCCGATGGTATTGCTGTTACCAACTACATTAAATACATTTTATCACGCTAGTGAGGATTCCTATAATCAATGGGAGGTTGCAACCTTTTCTAGAATATTACGTTTTATTGCCTCGTTCTTAGCAGTTGCCTTACCGGGTCTCTATATTGCAGTTGTTAATTTTCAACCGGAGGTATTAAGCTCCTCGTTAAGTCTTTATTTTGCAGCTTCCAGAGAAAACATCCCTTTTTCAATTCTAGTTGAAATATTTATTATCGAGATATCATTCGAATTCTTATTGGAAGCCGGTATTAGGCTGCCGGGTCCAATGGGTAACACAATCGGTATCGTAGGTGGTTTGATTGTTGGAGATGCGGCCGTTAATGCGAATTTAGCCAGTCCGATGGTTGTCATTATTGTTGCCTTAACCGCCATTAGTGCCTTTGCGATTCCAAGCCAGGAATTTACCACAGCCTTTCGCTTGATACGGTACATTATTATTATAGCAAGTGCTTTCCTTGGTATGTTTGGCTTTATATTAAGTGTATTGCTTGTATTTATCCACTTAGGAGGATTAACAAGCTTTGGTACTCCTTATCTATTACCATTTGTAGCGACTGGAATTAGTGAGGGCAATGAAGGTAAGGATGCCATTATCAAAGCACCAATCACGGAGATGGACAAGCGTCCTACCTTTGCAAATGCGAATCAGCGAACTAGGCTGCGTTTTAATCGTGAAAGACGAAATAATTCAAAACTATGACTTACGAATAAAGGTGAAATTATGTTTGTAAATAATAAAATGATTTCTTTAAGACAGTGGAAACGGCTAATTGTGTTAAATATGTTCAGCATTATGTTGCTTGTGATTCCGTATGCTACGGTTTCGGAAGTTTCGCATGATGGAATACCTGCCCTGCTGATTGGCTTTATCATATGTAGCATTTATTATATCATACTAACGAGGTTAGTTTCTGCGATGCCCACCTCGTATCCGGCGTATCTTACGAAATATCTTGGAAAATGGATTGCTGGATTCATTTTGTTGTTCTACATTACAAAATACTTGTTTTGCGGAATCTTCGTACTACGCATATTTTCAGAGGTAATAAGAAGTACGCTGTTACCAGACCGTAGCCGGTTATTGGTAATCAGTTGCTTCGTCTTAGTCAGTGCCTACGCCGCAATGAAAGGTCTTGAGGTTGGAGCGAGGGTTTGTGAGATTCTTTATTTTATTATCCTGGCTCCAATCCTGATAATGTTAGTCACTGGCCTTCGAAACATTGATCTGGCCAATCTTACACCACTTTTTGTAAGTGGTCTCGTTCAGCCAGTCAGAGCCGGATACATTATTTTTCTACTATGTAGTTATGTGGAATTTATTGTTTTCATCAGACCATATATCAAGTTAAATCATGCGCAATCGAAAGGATTGTCTAAGGAACAGATTGCTAAAAAACTGCATCGAAAGACGGTTAATTACGGATTGCAGGGAATTGGTATCACATTTATTATCAGTATTTTAATATTTGTCTTAACGATTGGGATGGTAAGTGCGAGTGGAGCAAAAGATTCACTTTGGTCGAGTGTTTCCATTATGCAAATATTAAAGTTCCCTGGAAGTTTGCTAAATCGCCAGGATTCTATTATTCTTTCCTTCTGGTTATTAAGTACTTTTTCACTCCTAGGTGGAATCATTTTGTGTGTATCAAGATTAGGAGCTATTCTATATCAGAGTAAAATGACCAATTGCTATATTCCAATTGTTGTTATCATTCTCATTCTTGGTTCCGCAGTACCAGTGAATCTGGAGGAGTTTTATATCTATTATATTTGGTATATGGGCATTATCGGAGTTCCGGTCTCTTTAGTCCTGCCTATACTTGCATTAATCATTGGTAAAATTCGAGGCAGTGGAGAACCGACTAAGAGTCGCGAACAGGGGCCACGTAAATTAGCAACAAAACCAGGAATATTCTTATTCTTTGTCATCGGTTCTTTGTTTCTCACAGGATGTAGCAATGAAGTGGAGGTAGAAGACCGTGATTTCGTACAGGCAATTGGCCTGGACTACGATAACGGCTCCCTTAAGACAACTTTAGTCTTTCCTGACTTAAAGAAGCTTAGCAAGGATGGAGGAGAAACGAACAAAGAATTACTCGTAAAAGAATATACCGGCAATAATTTTTATGAGATTGAAGAAAATTATAAACTCAGTGCCTCTAAGAAGCTTGATTTTAGCCACTTGCAAGCGGTGATTATAGATAGTGAGTTTCTAAAGCAACCAAATATGCTCTCTGATTTTATTAAGTATGTGGAGCAAAACTACAAAATATCGAAAAATACGTATGTTCTTGTCAGCCTGTCCTCCATTGCGGATATCATGGAATACAATGAAAAGGTGGGAGGGAACATTGGTGAATACCTTGTTCGGCTATACAATAACAACATCGTGAAAAGCGAAAAGGATATCGTATATCTTGGCGATTTGATCAATGAAAAAAACAGTGATGATTTATCGGTTACCATCCCCGTTTTACAGATTATTGAGGAGCAATTAATGATAGAAGGTGCTGTTTTAGTGGAAGATAGTATGTACCGAACTCATTTTGATGGTTCTCAAATGATCTATTATGACATGTTAAGTGGGTACGGAGAAAATGCTCGAATTATTATTAATTCACCCGATAATCAACAGGAGGATATTATCGTTCGACTTGGTCAATTAAATCAAAACTCAGAAATCATAATGGAAAACGGTAAACCTGTTTTTCGGTTTATTCTACGGTCCCAATGTATTGTTGAAAAAGGTGCTGGGGATACGAACCCAACTGATGCTGACGCTTCTCGGTTGATTACGGAGAGGATAATTAGTACGGTAAATAATTATATGAAAGAACAAATCGTATCGCAGTTTAATGAGTTTTGTAAAAAGCAAAAAACAGACTATTTGAATCTGCTACGATTATCCAGATACAAAAACCGCAAAGTATTTCAGTCTTATCAGTCAAAACCGGAGCAATTCATTGAAGACCTTCGTATGGAATGTATTGTCGACGTAAAAGTATATTAAGAGGCAGAGAATTAAAGTCTGGCTCCTGTTTAAGAGGCAGGAGCCAGATTGTTATGTTAGGCAATAAAAGGAAGATGCGATTTCCAACAAACTATGATAAAATAATGAGATAACATTCACAGTACGATTAAAGGAGAAAGTATGAAAACATTACGGATATTGCAACCTTTTCTAATCAGTATGGGGTCATTACTTCTGATTAGCGGTTGTCAAGCGCAAACAACCAATACAAGTCAGTCGCAGTCCACGCCTAGTCAAACCATGCAGCCAACTTCTACGAGTAGTTCCAACGAGTCCAAGAATCCATCTGATACAGTTGGTGAACCTGCTGAGAGTAGTGGCACTATGAATAAGGAGCAATCCAAAGAGTTGTTTGATGGTGACATTACGAATGATGGAGTGCAGGAACATTTTGTTCTGGATGAATCGCTCTATGAATCTGAGGGAACAGTGACGCTTTCTGTTGTGAATGACGAAGGACGTATAATTTGGAAGGAAGAATTCAATACAGCACATGCTGGGTGGAATAGTATCTATTATGGAACTATGGAGGGACAGAACTTTTTTGTTCGATACCAGCCAAGCATGTACTATGGCGAAGCCAATTTTTATTATAAAGTGTTTTCTCTTGATGAACAGGGCAATGAACTTATGATTTATTCAGATAATATTAGCTTTACTGTAGAGGATGCTATGAATAATAGTTATCTTCCGACCTTTGTAGAAGAGCTTAATCGCTATCTATCAAACTGTATCTTACTTGTCAGTACCGAAGAGGGTGAACTTGTTTATAGTACAAAGGATGCTCCGGTAAAAAGAGTAGAAGAGCTTAGTTTTTTAAATTAAACCAAGTATTTGAATTAGGCTACACTCCTTGATGGGGTCAAGCAATTATTCGCTTTCGATGATAGGATGAATTCAAAGTCATGTCTGTCCCCTTTGTGGCATACAATGAATTAATGAAGATGTGATTCAAACTAAAGGGGAATGTTATGAACTTTAACAAATGGTATCTAGGCCTTTGCATCATTGGAATTCTTATCCTTGGGTACTTTAAGTATTATCAATTAGAACAGTATTATGAAGGGCTTGAGCGGCAGAGTGCATTATATAAAAGCAATGCCGAAACGGTAACCTATGACTGGCAGAAGAAGACTTCTAATTCAATGGGGGCTAATCAGGATAACTTAGAAAATGATTCAGAGCAGCCATCGATTAAGCTAAATGCCAGATATGCTTTACTTCTTGATGCGGATAATAACCGTGTTTTATACGAGAAAAATGGTAATGACGAAGTAGCTATGGCCAGCACGACAAAAATCATGACCCTAATTATCGCGTTAGAGAGAGGGAATCCAGATGATCTAGTCACCTTCAGTCAGAATGCCGCAGGAATGCCTGATGTGCAGTTAAATGCAAAAAGTGGAGAGACCTTTCGTCTCGAAGATTTACTGTATTCTCTGATGCTAGAATCGCATAACGATACCGCAGTTGCAATTGCAGAACATATTGGAGGCAGTGTCAAAGGCTTTGCTGCGTTGATGAATCAGAAAGCCAAAGATTTGGGCCTTAATCATACGAACTTTGTTACGCCAAATGGACTGGACGCCCCAGGGCATCATACCACTGCTCATGACCTTGCTATTATTGCTTCCTATGCAACGAAAAAGAAAGATTTTAGGGCCATCACCAATGCAGCCAATCATACCTTTAAGAATACCAAAAATAAGTCTTATATGGTTTCGAACAAGAATCGGTTTTTATATATGATGGATGGTGCATTTGGTGTGAAAACCGGTTTTACCAGTAAAGCAGGTTATTGTTTTGTTGGTGCATTAAAGCAAGATAACAAAACCTTTATTTCTGTTGTATTAGCTTCAGGTTGGCCTCCACATAAACAGTACAAATGGAACGATACAAAACAGCTAATGAATTACGGTCTTACCGAATATGGTTTAGTAGATATCTTTGATGGGAGCAAAACATTCTATGAAGTTCCTGTGATTGATGGGCAGTTGCCACATATCAGTTTGTCTATTGAGGGCAGCATCCCATTATTAATGAGTAAACACGATACGGTGACGATTGAATATGAGGTACCTGAGCAAGTGATGGCGCCAGTAACCAAAGGTGATATCATCGGTTATGCCCGTTATTATATTAATGGCAATTTGTATCAGAGTATTCCGATTCTTTCGAAGGATACGGTACTAAAAGAGGATTACAAGTATAACTTAAATAAAATCATTAATCTATGGTTGGGTCTTGACAAATGAGATATTTTACAAGTATTATGGTACTAACAACTTGGTTTGAATCCGAAGTAAAACCAATGGAAAGGAGACAATTATTATGAAAAAATATGTTTGTGATGTTTGTGGATGGGAATACGATGAAGCAGAAGGTTCTCCAGAAAATGGAATAGCTCCAGGAACAAAATTCGAGGATTTACCAGATGATTTTGAATGCCCTGTATGTGGTGTTGGTAAAGATCAGTTCTCAGAAGTATAAAAATAATAATCAAAACTTCATAGAAACGATAAAAGTCTCGCAATGCGGGACTTTTATCATTTCTACCTATTATCTAGGTTTATGAACATGAAGAGACGCAGAGCGTGAATACTCGTTTCACATAAATTTAAGATATGGTAGTTGCAAAAGTTACAATATTTTCATAAAATAAGTATAGATTTAATAATGAATATAAAATGGTATAAATAGTTACGTTATTAATAAAAGACAGAACACCAATGGAGGAATGAAAATGAGCAATTTTTTGAAAAGTGACACAGTAAAATATGTAGGGGTGGATGACAAAGATCTGGATTTGTTTGAAAGCCAATATGTGATACCGAACGGTATTTCTTACAATTCTTACGTAATCATGGATGAAAAAATAGCGGTAATGGATACCGTTGACAAACGTACTACCGTGGAATGGTTAAAGAATCTCACTGAAGTATTAGGTGACAGGCAGCCAGATTATCTGGTAATTACGCATATGGAGCCAGACCATTCTTCCAATATCGAGGTATTCTTAGATAAATATCCTAATACGATTGTGGTAGGTAATACGAAGACATTTGATATGATTGGTCAATTTTTTGATATCGATTTGTCAAATAACAAATTAGTTGTAAAAGAGTATGATGAGTTATGTCTGGGAGCCCATACATTAACCTTTGTAATGGCTCCAATGATTCACTGGCCTGAGGTTATGGTAGCGTATGAAAAAACTGAAAAAATACTTTTCTCAGCGGATGCTTTTGGTAAGTTTTCGACTTTGGATGTAGAAGAGGAATGGGTATGTGAAGCGAGAAGATATTATTTTAATATTGTCGGAAAATACGGTGTGCAGGTACAAGCTCTCCTTAAGAAGCTAAAAAATTACGAGATTTTAGCAATTTGTCCACTGCATGGTCCAATGCTTACTGAAAATACTGATTACTATATTAACTTATATGACATTTGGAGCAAATACGAACCGGAAGACGAAGGTATTGTAATTGCGTATGCTTCAATTCATGGAAATACCGCAGCAGCAGCTAAAAAGCTCGCAGAGATGCTAAAAGAAAGAGGAGCTAAAAAAGTAGTGGTAAGTGATCTGTCAAGAGCAGACATGGCAGAAGTGTTAGAAGATGCCTTCCGTTATAATAAGCTGGTGTTGGCTTCCGCAACTTACGATACTGGATTATTCCCTTGTATGGAAAACTATATTATGCATTTGAAAGCTAAGAATTATCAAAAACGTACTGTGGCTTTGATGGAAAATGGTACCTGGGCTCCTATGGCAGCAAAGCATATGAAGGCAATGCTAGAGACGATGAAAGAGATTACTCTAGTTGAGCCAGTTGTTACAATCAAATCAGCGATGAAAGGGAATACGATAAAAGCTATGGAAGAACTCGCAGATGCCATCATGAAGTAGACAGCGTTCGCGAAAGGAGAGGACTCAATGGAATTATGGATTGGGATTACTACACCATTTGTAGGAACCTTATTAGGAGCCGCCTGTGTATTCTTTGTAAAGGATACACTCGGATCCTCCTTGCAAAAATTGTTATTAGGATTTGCAGCCGGGGTGATGGTTGCAGCATCTGTCTGGTCACTATTAATTCCTGCAATGGATATGTCTGAAGAAATGGGCAGACTAGCGTTTATTCCTGCTGTGATAGGTTTTTTACTAGGGATAATGTTTTTATATATTGTTGATAAAACTATTCCTCATCTTCATATGGACGCCGACGAACCAGAAGGGCCAAAAAGCAAACTTAAAAAAACCACGATGATGGTGCTTGCAATTACCTTACATAACATTCCAGAAGGAATGGCGGTGGGTGTAGCTTTAGCGGGTAGTATGTCAGCTGATAGCGATATGACCTTTGCGGCTGCGTTAGCTTTAGCTTTGGGTATTGCAATCCAGAACTTTCCGGAAGGTGCCATTATTGCTTTACCTTTACGAGAAAATGGACTTACCAGGGGAAAAGCATTTCGCTATGGGACCTTAACGGGTGTTGTAGAACCACTTAGTGCAGTAATCACGATATTACTATCATCTTTAATCTTACCTGCGCTGCCTTATTTACTAGCTTTTGCTGCAGGAGCAATGATATATGTTGTTGTAGAAGACTTGATTCCTGAAACAGCACAAGGAAGTCATTCTAATTTGGGAACCCTAGGTTTTGCTGCTGGTTTTGTTCTTATGATGATATTAGATGTCGCGTTGGGATAATTACCTTCAATAGATAACAAAATAAGTTGTAGAGAAGTATTAGCTGTAAGGCTAATTAAAACATACTTGTCTACAACTTTTTTATATCATAGGAGGATTAGGGCGTCAAAAGCCCTTATTAAAATTATAGTTCGTCAATTTGCACAATTCTGTTTGTGAATCGTGATGCAAGGCATAGTTCACTCGCAACACGCTCTCGCTTGGATGAAGTTCGTAGTGGCACATAAGGCCCTAAAATACAGGGCCAAAGTGCCAACGACTTCATACAGTTGCTCATTGATCTATGTCTTGTATCACTTTAATTTACTTTGTAATTGTGCAAATTGACTAAGTCAAGTTTTCTGAAGGGCTTTTGACGCCCTAATCGATATAGGAAATTGCTAATTTCCTATATTATAAAAAACGCTCTGCGAGGATGCACATGTCGCGCCGAGAACGCTTTATTCAACAGAGATAAAAATAATGACGAGAATAGTACAATTATTTATGACATATATCGTGTAAATGATCCCAAGAAAAACTTAGTTTTAATCATAAATAGGAATTTTTTTAGTTATTAACACTTTTCAAGAAAATGAAGTGTAAAAAATAACATGAAATTGTGTAAAAAGATAGGGCATAATTTTAAGATTACCTTTCCAATTTTTGACAAAGTTAACAAGTCCCATGAGATATAATATCAATAGTGTTTGTCAGGGATGTCGGAGGTGGCGTTTGGACGTTATCGTTTATATTGATATTTACTTTTTGACAAATGTAATTCTTGATTGGTTAATGCTTTATGTCACGGCCAAACTGAAAAAGTATAATATTAACCGATTAAGAATCACCACAGGCGCCATATTTGGTGCGTTATCTGCTTGTGTTTTTCAGGTTTATATTGGGAATAGTCTAATAATAAAGCTATTCTTAGGATATCTTTTGATTACAGCAGGAATGCTTATTATTGCATATCCACATTATGGAATACGTGAATTGGTATCCGACTTCTGTTACCTCTATGGGGTAGCGGTTTTGATTGGAGGAGTACTATTAGTAACGTTATCTATGTTTAATACCACTAAGGTCGGTCAACCCAGTCAACCTGAGGAGAATCTGTCTTTTCTTATGGTTGTGATTGTTGTATCACTGATAGGATTTACCACTCCGGTATTGGTAAGTATCGTTAGCCAGTTTCGCCACAAGATGAATACGATTTATCGCGTTACCATTTCTCTAGAGGGGCGCAAAGTGGAAGTCAGCGCGTTAATGGATACCGGGAATCGGTTGTATGATGTAATTAGTCATAAACCTGTTTCAATTGTAGAATCAAAAGTTTTAGAGCAGATTATGGACAAAAGCTTAATGGATTATGAAGAAAGAATTAAGGTGATACCATATCATTCGCTTGGTAAATCAAAAGGTATTTTGTACGCATTGGTGGTAGATAGGATAGAGATCGTTACTCTAGATGGTAAGGTAAGTCATGAAAAAGTAATTATGGGATACTATGAAGGAGTACTGTCAGGAGCGAAAGAGTATCAGATGATTTTACATGAAGAAATGCTGTTACCATAAGCTATTAGGTTATACTTGGCTGGTTACAGTTTCACAAGATGGAGTGTTAGAATAGAGAAATTAGCGGAGGGAGCAATATGTTATTAAAAATTTCAATACCTAACAAATTTCAATTTCGTATCATACCTGATTTTCGGCAAATCATTTTCCGAAAACGTGGTGATATTCATTATATCGGTGGTGCGGAAGTATTACCAGCGCCACTTGATCCGGTTGAGGAGGCACAGGCAATTAGTAAGCTGGGAACAGATTCCGATACGGAGGTAAAATCAGTTCTTGTTGAACATAATCTTCGATTGGTTGTTTACATAGCTAAAAAGTTTGATAATACTGGAATAGGTGTAGAGGATTTAATATCAATTGGTACAATTGGCTTGATTAAAGCGATCAATACATTTAACCCAAGCAAAAATATCAAACTGGCTACCTATGCATCCCGCTGCATTGAGAATGAAATTCTGATGTATTTGCGTCGTAATAATAAAACGAAAATGGAAGTGTCAATTGATGAACCATTAAATGTTGACTGGGATGGCAATGAACTTTTGCTAAGTGATATTCTTGGGACTGACGAGGATATTATTAGTAAGAATATAGAAAATGAAGTGGATCACAGGCTTCTTATCAATGCACTAGATAAGCTACCACCAAGAGATCGTGAAATTGTAGAGAGAAGGTTCGGATTAAACACGGCTGACGGCACAGAAATGACGCAAAAAGAAGTCGCAGATTTGATGGGAATCTCTCAATCTTATATCTCTAGACTAGAAAAAAAGATCATTTTACGATTAAAAAAAGAGATGCTTCGCTTTGAATAAGGAAATTTTTACAAGTTTTTGCAAAGTATAAATCATCCTCAAGTGGTCAATCATTATTGTATAAAATGATTGCAATAATGTTGCCAGGAGGTCTTGTTATGGCTTTGTATAAAGTGGAGATTTGCGGTGTTAATACATCAAAACTACCTTTGCTGAAGAACAATGAGAAGGATGAATTATTCAGACGGATTCTAGATGGTGACAAAGAGGCTAGAGAACTTTATATCAAAGGGAATCTTAGACTTGTCCTGAGTATTATACAACGTTTTTCTAATAGTAATGAGAACGTGGATGATTTATTTCAGATTGGGTGCATTGGTCTGATGAAGGCAATCGATAATTTTGATATAACTCAAAATGTTAAGTTCTCTACTTACGCAGTACCCATGATCATTGGTGAGATCAGACGTTATCTGCGAGACAATAATAGTATCCGCGTTAGTAGATCGCTTAGGGATACTGCTTATAAAGCAATCTATGCCAAAGAGGAATTGATGAAGAAAAACGATAAGGAACCTACAGTGAATGAAATATCCAGGGAAATTGGAATAAGTAGTGAAGATATCGTTTTTGCATTAGACGCCATTCAAAATCCGGTGTCATTATATGAGCCTGTATACTCGGAAGGTGGAGATACCTTATATATTATGGATCAAATAAGTGATAAGAAGAACAAAGAAGAAAACTGGATTGAAGAAATATCTTTAAAAGAAGCGATGGATAAGTTGCCTGAACGCGAACATAACATCATTAAGCTTCGTTTCTTTGAGGGAAAAACCCAGATGGAAGTGGCAAAAGAGATAGATATCTCTCAAGCACAAGTTTCAAGACTGGAGAAGTCAGCTCTGCGGAATATGAGAAGTTATTTATCCCACTAAATTATATATCAGCAAATATAACAAAATTAAGGACAAAATAATAAAAGAAAGAGTTTTGCTTGCGAAACTCTTTCTTTTATTATAAGTATGCACGAATAACTCATTACCCCATAGAATATAATTAATCGGAAGGATTCTATATAATCCAAGATAGTAAGTATTTTGATGCTTATCATCTGGCATTATGAGGAGGGATAGGATGAGGATTTACGATTTACGTCAAAGAGAAGTTATTTGTGTTACGAATTGTCAGCGGCTTGGTTTTGTATGTGATGTAGAAATCGACATTGAAACAGGCTGTATTCTGCGTGTTGTTGTACCAGGACCGTGTAAATTATGGGGAGTCCTCGGCAGAGATACAGAGTATGTCATTGATTGGTGTTGTATCAGACAGATAGGACCGGATATTATATTAGTTGATGTTAACGTAGAAGATTGTCTTCAAAAATGCAAATACTAGATAAGGTGGATTGAAAACACTTGACACAATCTTCTTTCATTCAATATAATAGTAGTAGGTAATATAAGGAAAGGTGTAGGAATACATAGGAGGATAAGCAATGAAGTGTCCATTTTGTGGAGAAGAAAACACGAAGGTAATTGATTCGAGACCGGCTGATGATAATAGTTCGATTCGACGTAGACGTCAATGTGATGAGTGTAAAAAACGGTTTACTACGTATGAAAAAGTAGAGTCTATCCCTTTGGTAGTAATTAAGAAGGATAATACTAGAGAACAATATGATCGTACTAAGATTGAAGCGGGAGTGTTTCGTTCCTGCCATAAACGCCCTATCAGCGTGGATCAGATAAATAATTTAGTGGATGAAGTGGAGACTGCGATATTTAACCTTGAAGAAAAAGAGATTCCGAGCTCTAAAATTGGGGAAATACTGATGGACAAACTGAAAGACTTAGATGCAGTAGCCTATGTTCGTTTTGCAAGTGTTTATCGTGAATTTAAAGATGTGAACACTTTTATGGATGAGATAAAAAAGATATTGGATGTTACCAGAGTATAAGATTATTACACCTTGCAATAGCATGTATATTGCAAGGTGTTTTTTCATGAGCAGACTTATTTGGTACAGAGCAGTTGTTTTACAATAGAAGAATACGTATGCTATATGTGGCAACAAAGCTTAGAGGAAAGGAGGAATAATGTTTAGTAAGACGTTCAGTGGTGCAGTTTTAGGTATTCATGGTATAACAATTCAGGTGGAGGCAGATGTCAGTGATGGCCTTCCACTTTTTTCAATGGTAGGTTATCTTGCTTCTGAAGTAAAGGAAGCTAAGGAGCGGGTACGTATAGCCCTAAAAAATACAGGGTTTTCCCTTCCGCCAAAGAGAATAACAATTAATCTGGCGCCAGCAGATCTTCGCAAAGAAGGTACTGCTTATGACCTCCCTATCGCTATTGCAATTCTATCCGCTTTCGGATATATCCCCCAAGAGAAACTAACAGATACATTAATTATTGGTGAAGTAAGTTTAAATGGTCATATTGAACGGGTAAATGGTGTATTACCCATTGTTTTTGCTGCGAAAAAGAATGGATTTAAGCGTTGTTTTGTACCGCTATCAAATGAGTGTGAAGGAGCTGTCATTGAGGGAATTGAGGTTATTGGAGTAGAACACATCAGCCAGGTAGTAGACTACTTAAACCAAAAACTTTATCTAGAACCAGCATATGTGGATATAAATCAGCTATTTCATTCCTTGCAGGAGGGACAACCTGATTTTATGGAGGTAGCCGGGCAGGAGACAGTAAAGAGAGCGATAGAAGTCGCGGTCAGTGGCCAGCACAATTTACTTATGATTGGGCCACCTGGTGCGGGGAAGACGATGATGGCAAAGCGAATTCCTAGTATTATGCCAGAACTTACTTTTGATGAAAGTATTGAAATTACGAATATACACAGTATCTGTGGACTGATTAAAGATAGGGAGTCGTTAATTACTAAGAGGCCATTTCGATGCCCTCACCATTCAATCACGAATACCGCTTTAGTAGGGGGAGGTCATAGCCCATCACCAGGTGAATTAAGTTTAGCCACTGGTGGTGTTCTTTTTTTAGATGAGTTACCGGAGTTTTCAAAAACTACTCTTGAACTACTTCGCCAGCCACTGGAGGAAGGAAGTGTAACAATTGCAAGGCTCGGAGGAACCTATACCTATCCGACCCAATTCACGTTGGTGGCTGCAATGAATCCATGTAACTGCGGATATTTCCCGGACCGAACAAAGTGTAATTGTTCTGATCATCAGATTAAGCGGTATTTAAATAAGATATCAAGACCACTACTTGATAGAATTGACGTAGTGATTGAAGCAGCCAGAATGGATTTTAAAGAGCTTCAGACGAAAGAAAAAGCAGAAGGTAGTGCATTGATACGAAAAAGGGTTCAAAGGGCAAGAAAGATGCAATTAGAACGTTATAAGGAGGAATCCTTTACCTTTAACTCGCAGTTAACACCAAAAATGATCCGAAAATACTGCTCTCTTGGCAAAAAAGAACAGGAATTATTAGAATCAGTATTTGAAAAATGGAATTTGAGTGCCAGAGCTTATCACCGAATACTAAAAGTAGCCAGAACGATTGCTGATTTAGATGAAAGCGAAAAGATAAGCAAAAAACACTTGAGTGAAGCCATCTGTTATCGTAGTTTAGACATGAAATACTGGGGGTCCTAACATAGAGATATCCTTTAAGCGTGGATAACAATAAACAGGAATCAGACAAAGGGAGGGAGTCTTTTGCTTTGTACGTTAAGCAGGAAAGAACTATGGTTTTGGTTGTGTAATATTAATGGGATTGGGCAAAAAAAGATTGCTGAGTTACTTTCTTATTTTGAACAGCCCGAAGGTATCTTTTATGCAAAAATGAACCAGCTTGAACAAATTAAGATTTTAACTAACAAGGATCGTGAATACTTAGCGACACGCCATGATGAGTCACAGGTTAAGAAGCTGTATGATCAGTTATATAAAGAAAATATTGAGTTTATTACCTATGAGGAGGATAAATATCCGAAACGTCTTTCGATGCTATATGATCCTCCCTATTCATTTTATCTGAAAGGTACACTTCCTAAGGAATCATCATTGTCGATTGCCATCATTGGGGCTAGAAATTGCACGACTTATGGGGAGGAAATTGCAGTGTATTTTGCCAGAGAATTAGCCAAACAAGGAGTCCAAATCATAAGTGGAATGGCGATGGGAATCGATGGTTGTAGTCATACTGGTGCATTGGAGGCAAATGGTTATACGTTGGCAGTACTAGGCTCAGGGATTAACTACCCTTACCCAACAAGTAATACTAGATTGTATCACTCCATAGAAGATAGTGGAGGTATTCTGTCGGAATACGGAAGAAACATTGCACCAAAGCCAGGGAATTTTCCGAAAAGAAATCGTTTGATAGCTGCTATGTCGGATGGAGTGCTGGTCGTAGAGGCTAGAAGAAAAAGTGGGACTTTTATAACGGTTGACCAAGCTCTTGAGCTCGGTAAAGAAATCTTTGTAATACCTGGTAGAATAACAGACGAGTTATCGGTGGGATGTTTGGACTTGATCAAAGTAGGTGCTGTGCCAATTATAAGTCCAGATGATATTTTAGAAGTATTTCACCAGGAGATCCTTACTACAAGTACAAAGGATAGTTATCAGGAATTAAGTGTGTTAGAACAAAGAGTCATTGCATATCTTAGCTTGGAACCAAAACATATCAGTATGCTTGCTCATGAAACGAATCTTGAAATAGGAGAACTCATGTCTATTTTGATCTCACTAGAGCTAAAGCAGGTGGCAAAAGAGATGTTTAAGAATTATTATATTCGAAATATTGGGTATGATAATATGACAGATAAGCACTATTTGTAGGTACGTGTTTTTATTTTGACATTGACTTTTTATTTTGACATTGACTTTTTATACTTTTATTTGTATATTGTATAAAGCGTTATATTGACAGGAAATTGACAGAAACTTTTATTTTTGATGGAAAAACAAGTACATATAGAGTGCTTGCAAGGTTATGTCTAGTTAAGATAGGGAATATAAAGAGTGATTACTAAGAATGTAAGGGAGTGGTGAAATGCCTAAGAGTTTGGTTATAGTGGAATCACCTGCAAAGGCATCAACGATCAAGAAATTTCTTGGGAGTAATTTTGAGGTTTTGGCATCCAATGGGCATGTCAGGGATTTACCAAAAAGTCAATTAGGCATAGATACTGCCAACGATTTTGAACCGAAATACATTACAATACGAGGAAAAGGGGATTTATTAGCAAAACTTCGTAAAGAAGCTAAAAAAGCGGAAAAAATATATTTGGCAACTGACCCTGATAGGGAAGGGGAAGCAATATCGTGGCACTTGTCAAAAGCTTTAAAATTAGAAGATAAAAAAGCATATCGTATCACTTTTAATGAGATAACAAAAAATGCTGTAAAGAATAGTATAAAAAATCCACGGGATATCGAAATGGGTTTAGTGGATGCTCAACAGGCGAGACGTATACTTGACCGTATGGTGGGATATGAAATAAGTCCATTACTTTGGGCAAAAGTAAAAAGAGGCCTCAGTGCAGGTCGTGTGCAATCGGTTGCGTTACGAATTATCTGTGACCGTGAAGAAGAAATTAATGCCTTTATCCCAGAGGAGTATTGGACCTTAGATGTTAATTTACAAGTTGACGATGAAAAGAAACCAATCGTAGCAAAGTTTTATGGTACAAAGAATCAGAAAATGACCATTAAGAGTCGAGAAGAGATGGATCAGGTTTTAAAAGAAATTGATGGAGAACCATTTTCTGTTACCGATGTTAAGAAGAGTGAGAGAAAGAAAAAATCACCTCAGCCTTTTACAACAAGTACATTGCAGCAGGAAGCTGCAAAAGTATTAAACTTTTCCACGCAGAAAACAATGCGTATTGCACAGCAGCTATATGAAGGTATCACGGTAAAAGGGCGCGGATTAGTCGGTCTGATTACTTATCTTCGTACGGATTCTACAAGAATATCATTAGAAGCGAAAGAATCTGCTAAGGATTATATCGGTAAGAATTATGGCGTTAATTATGTAGAAGAAATCGAGAAAGAAGAAAATCAAAAGAAAAAAATACAAGATGCACATGAGGCAATTCGTCCTACCTATGTTGACTTAGAACCATCTGAAGTTAAAGATTCTTTGAGTCGTGACCAGTACCGACTATATCAACTGATCTGGAAACGTTTTGTGGCTAGCCGTATGAAACCGGCTCTTTATGAAACCACCTCAGTTAAAATTGACGTAGGCGACTATCGCTTTACTTGCTCGGCTTCTAAAGTTCTATTTGATGGGTTTTTATCGGTTTATTCTAGTGAAGATGATTCGATTGATACCAATACGCTATCAGCTTCCTTAAATACTGATTCTAAGCTAACAGCAATAAAATATGACGACAAACAGCATTTTACTCAACCTCCTGCACATTTTACGGAAGCAAGTCTAGTAAAGACACTAGAGGAGTTAGGCATTGGTCGTCCAAGTACGTATGCTCCGACAATTACAACAATCATTCAGAGAAGATATGTTGCAAAAGAACAAAAGAATCTGTATGTTACGGAACTTGGAGAAATAGTGAACAAGATAATGCTACAAGCATTTCCAAGTATAGTGGACGTGAATTTTACTGCGAATATGGAAGGGTTGTTAGACTGCGTAGAAGAAGGGACCATTAACTGGAAGACAATTATTCGTAATTTTTACCCTGATCTTGAGGAAGCAGTGACTGCTGCCAATAAAGAACTTAAAGAAGTAAAAATAGAAGATGAAGTTACAGAGGTAACTTGTGATGAATGTGGCAGAAACATGGTGATCAAATACGGTCCTCATGGAAGATTCCTTGCTTGTCCAGGATTCCCAGATTGTCGTACTACAAAGCCATATTTGGAAAAAATCGGAGTTGCTTGCCCGATCTGCGGAAAGGACATCGTACTACGTAAAACAAAAAAGGGCCGTAAGTATTATGGTTGCGAAGCTGTTCCAGAATGTGATTTTATGTCATGGCAGAAACCTTCCTCTAAAATGTGTCCGGATTGTGGTAATATATTGATTGAAAAGGGTAACAAATTAGTATGTTTTGATGAGCAATGTGGTTATACTGAATTAAAACAAGATGTACATGAAGAGTAAGAAATACTTGATATATAGAAGAAACTCATATAAATTAGCCGTTAATCATACATGATTAGTGGCTTTTTTTATGAGTATTGCAAATTAGCGAATAAAATAAAAAATTAATCCAAACTATGGCAAAATAAGCAAATACTATTGTTTTTATTTAAAAAATATGCTAGAATTGATAAAGTACTACAATTATTGAGACATTTTATGAAATACGGTGTAGAAGAATGAAAATTTCGGGCAAGGGGTTCTTGCAAATATGCTGGGAGGATTGTAATGAGCGTTCAGTTGTTGGATAAGACACGAAAGATTAATAAGTTGTTACATAACAACAATTCTCATAAGGTAGTCTTTAATGATATCTGTGATGTATTGAGTGATATTTTGGAATCAAATATCCTTGTTATAAGTAAAAAGGGAAAAGTGCTTGGGGTACGCAACAGAGTAGATATTGACGAAATTAAAGAATTAATAAAAGACAATGTTGGGGGCTACATTGATACTCTGTTAAATGAACGACTTCTTAATGTTCTTTCCACAAAAGAGAATGTAAATCTAGCAACCTTAGGATTTGAAATATCTGATATCAACCGTTATCAGGCAATCATAACACCTATCGATATTGCAGGAGAACGATTAGGCACTTTGTTTTTGTACAAGTGTGATTCACAGTACATAATTGATGATATTATACTAAGCGAGTACGGCACCACGGTTGTTGGATTAGAGATGATGCGTTCTGTAAACGAAGAAAATGCTGAAGAGAACCGTAAAATCCAGATTGTAAAGTCTGCGATAAGTACATTATCTTTTTCTGAGTTAGAAGCGATTACTCACATTTTTGAAGAACTTGAAGGCAACGAAGGTATTCTTGTAGCAAGTAAAATTGCTGACCGTGTTGGGATTACTCGTTCCGTAATAGTTAATGCATTACGTAAATTCGAAAGTGCTGGTGTAATAGAGTCTAGAAGTTCCGGAATGAAAGGGACTTATATTAAGGTCTTAAATGATGTGGTTTTTGATGAATTAAAAAAAATGAAAACAAAATAAATGGTATATATATAACAGAAAGCATGGCTTAGGTCGTGCTTTTTTTCTGTCATTTTTACTAAATAATATTTGGGATAAATTATAAATGTTTGGAGGGGTAAGCCATTTGGCAGACGAGTAGTGTGCGAAACTATGTAGTATTAGGTTGATATCTAAGCGAGTAGAGTTTAATGGAATTGGTAAAACTGGAAAAATTAGAGATAGGTAAATAGTCCTAGTGACGGCTTGTAAAACATTGCAAAATCCTTGGAAGTGCTTTATTTAAGGGGACTAGAGGAAATGGAAAGAAAAGTATCAAGTTTGATTGGTAAGAGTTGGTGCTTGTAAAGAACGCTTGAAAATGGTAATATTGCTTTGACAACAATGTATAAAAAATGACATATTATCTAAACAGCGAAAGCGGTTTTTTTTTAATAAAATAAGTGTAAAAAGTTTTTCCTATTAAATCTTGGTTCGAGATGTCAATTAATGTAAATAAATGACAAATCGAACTTGAAAAAACACATTATGTTGTGTCCAAGAATTGTAAAAGCACAAACGTTGGGAGATTTTTTCTTGCATTATGGTGAGTTATGTCTTGCAAATGTAGTGTAAGTATGGTTATAATGGAGTAAAATGGAAGGTTAATATCAATAGTTTATTTTTTTGAAAAAATCATGAAAAATGAAGCAAGAAAGGACCAATTATATGATTAATTCGAAGGCTTTTAATTACATAAATGTGCTAGAGAAGGCAGCAGACGCTAGTTGGCTTAGGGGGAATCTAATTACCAATAATATAGCCAATGTTAGCACACCGAATTACAAGCGACAGGATGTGAATTTTGAGTCGGTTCTTTTCAGTGCGTTAAGTGCAGCACCTGACCTAGACAAAGCAGTAAATCAGCTAGATGTAAATTCTCTGTCTCCACAAATCTATACAGATCATTCATTAAGCAGTTACCGACTGGATGGTAATAATGTAGATATTGATCAAGAGCAAGCAAACTTTGCAGAAAACCAGATCAAATATAATGCACTAGTAGATGCAATCAATGAAGAGTTTAATCGATTGAATCGTGTATTGACGAATATATAGGAGGAAGAGTTATGTCAGTTTTTAAAGCAATGAATATAAGCGCGACAGGAATGACAGCGCAGAGATTAAGAACAGATATCATAGCACAAAACATTGCCAATGTTAATACAACAAGAACAAAAGATGGCACGCCTTATGTTAGAAAAACTGTATTGTTCCAAGAGAAAGGCACTAGTGCATTTCAATCAATTTTAAATGGAAAAATTGAAGAGGGCGGGATAGGAGTTCGTGTAGCGGCGATTATCGAAGATGAAAAATCTGAAATGCGTAAGGTTTTTGATCCTGCTCATCCGGATGCAGATGAGGAAGGGTATGTTCTATATCCTAATATTAACAGTGTAGAAGAAATGACCAATCTAATTGATGCTTCACGTGCTTATGAAGCGAATGTGACAGCGTTTAATGCAAGTAAATCAATGGCTCTTAAAGCATTAGAGATTGGTAAGTAAATGAGAAATAGGAGGGGTCGCTTTGAGTAGTATAGCACCGATACAAGGAATAACTGGATTTGAAAGATTAACTGAGTTCACAACTAAAAAGGTTAGTACAGATAATAATAAAACGTTTGAGTCGTTATTTGAGTCTGCATTAGGTATGGTGAAGGAAACACAGAACTTAACAAATGCTGCCGAAGAACAGGAAATAGCGTTTGCGCTTGGTACATCTGATAATCTACATGACTTAACAATTGCACAATCGAAAGCTACTGTAGCACTTAACTATACTATCGCTGTAAGAAAAACCGTACTTGATGCTTACAAAGAAATAATGAATATGCAATTCTAGTGAATTGTAAGGAGCGTATATATGCAGGAAAGATTAAAACAAATATGGACCCGCATAGTGGAGTTCTGGAATAAGTATAGCGTAAAGCAGAAAACGATTACGATTAGTGTTATTGCGGTAATAACAATTGCTATTCTGGCTCTATCATTTACGTTGTCCCAGACTGACTATGTACCATTAATAAAAGCAGAAGACACCAAAGCGACCAGTTCGGTAGTTGACTTGCTAGAAGCTGAGGGAATCACCTATAAGGTGGGTGCAGATAATCTATCAGTCAGTGTTGATAAAACAAAGTATACAGATGCTGTTTTGCTGATTGGTAAAAGTGATATAGCTGGGTCTGGAATGAGTTATGAAGATGCCTTGAATAACGATATGAGCACAAGTGAGAGTGAAAAACAAACGAAGCTTACGTTAGCACTTCAAAATACATTACGTCAGTCGTTAATGAATATGGAAGGTATTAAAGATGCTATTGTATATGTGCACCAGCCAGTTGACCGGTTCACTATTATCACAGAAAACGCACAAGCTAGTGTGAGTGCGATTTTGACAATGACTTCCAATACAGTGATGACAAAGGAGAATGCCTCCTATATTGCCTCCTTTCTTGCCAATGTAGTGGGTAATAGTAATACAGATAATATTAAGATTATTGATTCTACCGGCAATCTTTTGTTTGGAGGAACTTCTGAATTGCTCGGAGGCACAATCACTTCTAATGTAGAATATAAACAGAAGCTGACTAATAACATCATAAATAATGTTCAACAGGTGCTATTAAAATATGGTACATACAATGATGTTACAGTAGGGGCTTCGAATATCAAATTTAACATGGATGTTGTTACTCAGTTAGTGACAGAGTATACACCAGCCGAGGGGCAGGAGCAAGGTTTATTAAATAGTCGATATACGTATAAAGCTGAAGGCGATAATGCGGTTGGTGGTGCACCGGGAACCGATACCAATGAAGATGATACACAATATGAGGTGGAAAACGGTTCGCAAGGCGGTGGAAAAGTTGAAACAGTGAAGGAAGATTTTCTGCCAAATCAGACCCAGACGAATATCGAGAAAGAAGTCGGAGCGGTTTTACCAGATGACTCTTCGATGGCGATTATCCTGACGAGCTACAAAACCTATCGTCAAGAGGATGTAGAGAGACAAGGGTTACTTGAGGAAACGACTTGGGAAGATTATGTGCTTGCTACTGATGTAAAAACTAAAACAGAAGTTGATGACCAGGTTTATGATCTTGTATCAGCAGCTACTGGTATCGATAAGAAAAATATATCAATCACTGCTTGGGAGCAACCAATCTTTGAAAGTATCATCGAGGAAGCAACGGATTATTCCAATATTATTATGGTTGTACTAGCAGTACTAATCCTGGCATTACTAGTATTTGTCGTATTTAAGAGTACGAAACCAGTTGAGGTTACGGAAAGAGAACCAGAGTTATCCGTGGAAGAAATGCTTGCAACTACAAGAGAAAATCAGAATCTTGATGATATTGAATATGGCGATAAGTCAGAAACACGCAGGTTGATTGAAAAATTCGTTGAAGAGAATCCGGAAGCAGTCGCTTCTTTACTTCGTAACTGGCTGAGTGATGATTGGGGGTAATTGATAATGGCATTAACAAAAAACGAAGAATTTAGTGGAATGCAAAAAGCAGCGATTCTTTTGATTACCTTAGGTCCTGAAAAGTCGGCCGATGTGTTTAAATATCTAAAGGAAGAAGAAATTGAACAGATAACACTGGAGATTGCGAATACGCGAAGTGTCTCCCCTCAAATGAAGGAAAATGTGTTAAAGGAGTTCTATGAAATTTGTCTTGCTCAGCAGTATATCGCAGAGGGTGGTATCACGTATGCGAAAGAGTTGCTTGAAAAAGCGTTAGGTTCAGATAAAGCAAAAGAAGTAATTGGTAAGCTTACAGCATCATTACAGGTACGTCCGTTTGAGTTTATAAGAAAAACGGATGCATCGCAGCTTCTTAACTTTATTCAGGATGAACATCCTCAAACGATTGCACTGATACTGTCGTATCTTCCAAGTTCGCAGGCGAGTGCTGTAATCTCTTCGCTCGGGCCTGATAAACAGGCAGACGTTGCAAAACGTATTGCGATGATGGACCGTACTAGTCCTGATGTAATAAAAGAAGTCGAAAAAGTATTAGAGCGCAAGCTAAGTAGCTTAGTTAATCAGGATTACACCATTGTTGGTGGTGTAGACTCTATCGTAGATATCCTTAATACAGTAGACCGTGGTACTGAAAAGCATATCATGGAAACGCTTGAAATTGAAGAACCAGAATTGGCAGATGAAATCAGACGTAAGATGTTTGTATTTGAAGATATTCTCAGCCTTGATGATAAATCTATTCAAAGAGTTCTGCGTGAAGTGGATAATAATGAGCTTGCTGTTGCGCTTAAGGGTGCCAATGAAGATGTTCAAAATATTATATTTAACAACTTGTCAAAACGTCTGGCTACAATGATTCGTGAGGATATGGATTATATGGGACCAGTTCGCTTAAAGGATGTTGAAGAAGCACAACAGAAGATTGTTAATGTAATTAGAAAACTAGAAGATTCTGCAGAAATTATCATATCCCGAGGTGGAGGTGACGAGATTATTGTCTAATTTGATTAAATCTAATGTCATTTACATTAATCGTGAAAAAAGAATTATTGAGCAAAAGACTCCTCAATCATTTGGTGCTACAGCTTTAAGAAATACAGTTGGGATTGAGGATCCTTTAAACACAGCAGATAATATTCAAAATCTTATGGAAGTATCTTCAATGGAGCGCTTACTTAAGGAAGAGCAGGAATTACTTGGTGAAAAAGTAGATAGTATGCTGAGAAACGCGAGAGAACAGGCAAATGCAATTATTGCCAAGGCCAGTGAAGAAGCGAAGTCCTTAAAAGAACTTGCAATTGAGGAAGGTAAAAAAGCTGGATATGTAAAAGGTTTTGAAGAGGGAGCCAAAGCAATCAGAGAGCTTGAAACCAATCTAAAAGAGCAGGCGTTAGCACAAAAGATGGAATATGAAACCGCAATTACTAATATTGAGCCTATGTTTGTAGAGGTGATGGTGGGGTTAATAGAAAATATTACTGGAGTTCTGATTGAGGATAAGAAGGATGTAATAACTCATTTAATACATCGGGCTATACTTAATACAGAAAAATCAAAGGAGTTTTTGATTAAAGTATCAAAAGAGGACTACGAATTTGTGAAAAGTAATCTCGAACGCTTACATTCTTCATTAGCTGAAGATGTGGTAATTGATGTTCATGAAGATGTGTCCTTGAATAAAAACCAGTGTTTTATAGAATGTGAGCATCAAATTATTGAATGTAGTCTGGATATCCAATTAAGCAATTTGATAATGGATTTGAGATTATTAGCAAATATCAAAGCATAAGCAAAATACGGTGAAAAACTAAATGTTAGTTTTGCATATGTCGATATACATAAGGAGAAGGGAATCTTCTCCTTATGTATATCTTTCGTTTAACCTATCAAGAAATAGAGAGGGCAAAGCATTGGTAACGATAGATTTTGATAAATACCGAAACCTTTATAATAAATCTTATGAAAAAAGACTCGGCAAAGTGGTTAAAGTAGTCGGTCTGACGGTTGAATCGATTGGACCAGATGCGAAACTGAATGACCTGTGTCTTATTGTCAGTAAAGATAGAAAGCAATCTATTATGGCCGAAGTTGTTGGTTTTCGTGATGAACGGATTCTATTGATGCCCTATAACAATGTTGAAGGAATTGGTGTTGGGAGTACGGTTGAAACAACGAATGAACCATTGAAAGTGTTTGTTGGGGATGGCCTTCTTGGAAAGGTGTTAGATGGACTTGGTAATCCACTTGATGAGTCCATTATACGTTGTAATGAGATGTATAGTGTAGAAGCACAGCCACCCGATCCAATGAAACGAAAGCTAATCGATGAGGTTTTGCCACTAGGAGTAAAAGCGGTGGATGGGCTAATAACAGTTGGAAAAGGACAGCGTATTGGAATCTTTGCAGGTAGTGGTGTAGGAAAAAGTACTTTACTTGGTATGTTTGCAAGAAATACAGCTGCGGACATTAATGTGATTGCGTTAATTGGAGAACGTGGGCGAGAAGTGCGTGAATTTATTGAACGTGATCTTGGAGAAGAAGGCATGAAACGATCAGTTGTGATTGTTGCTACCTCGGATAAACCAGCCTTAATTCGTAATAAGGCAGCCAAAACTGCAACGAGTATTGCAGAATATTTTCGTGACCAGGGGAAAGACGTTCTTTTGATGATGGATAGTTTGACAAGGTTTTCTATGGCTCAGCGTGAAATAGGTCTTGCAAGTGGAGAGCCTCCTGTGTCAAGGGGATATCCACCAAGCGTTTATGCTGAAATGCCGAAACTTCTTGAACGAGCAGGCAACGCAGAACAAGGTTCCATTACTGGACTCTATACTGTGTTGGTAGATGGAGATGATTTTAACGAACCTATTACAGATACTGCAAGAGGCATTCTGGATGGACATATCATGTTATCTAGAAAACTTGCCAATAAAAATCATTATCCAGCGATTGATGTTTTGCAAAGTATTTCGCGTGTTATGAATGCGGTTGTTAACAAAGACCACAAAAGTGTTGCAGGGAAATTGAAAAACATACTGGCAACCTATGCAGAGGCAGAGGACATTATCAATATTGGTGCATATAAACCAGGCTCCAATAAGTCAATTGACCTAGCAATCAATAAAATTGAAGCTGTAAATGAGTATCTTACTCAGGATGTAGATGAAAAGTTTGAGTTTGGTAAAGTGGTAGAAATGTTAATGGATGTGGTAGAGGGCTAAGACTATGGCTAAGTTTGTTTATCGTCTTCAAAATATATTAAATCTTAAGTTGAAACTAGAAGATCAGGCAAAAAATGAATACGCCATAATAAAGAAAATGTATGATGATACTCTTGAGCTGAAAACTTTGGAGGAGGAAAAACTCCATCTTGAAGAAGCACATCTAAAGATGCTGATGTCCAAGCGGCTTGACTTTTCTCAGATTCGAATCAGTCGAAATGGAATTGAGAGACTGAAAGAAAATGTTGAAAAAATCAATCGGCAACTAGAGGAGATAAGAAAGCGCCTTAATTATGCCAGCAAAAAGATGAGTGAAGCAATGATTGAGCGTAAAACGCATGAAAAGTTAAAAGAGAATGCCTTTGGTATATTTATAAAAGATACTTTATCGGCTGAAAACAAAGAAACAGATGAGCTTGTGAGTTTTAAGTATAACAATAGTAGTGAGGATGTGTAAAAATGGCCAAAAAAGATGATACGTTGATGGATGAGTTGACTGCTGATAATGAAGAATCAAAAGGCTCAAAGATTCTGTCTTTGCTAATTGGAATTCTGATTTTTGCAATCATTTTAGGTGCATTTATCGTCTGCATCAAGCTGGACATTGGTAACCTTGGTTCAAAGGTATTACGTCCGGCCATAAAAGATATTCCGGTACTTAATATGATACTGCCGGAAGCTTCTGCCGAAGATTTGGCTACGGAAAATGATTATCCTTACTCAAGTCTCCCGGAAGCTATGAAAGCTATTCGGGAATTAGAAGCCAAGCTAAAGCTCCTTGAGGAGGGCTCTGGCACTGACAGCACTACCATAAATGAGTTGCAAAAAGAGGTTGCCCGTCTCAGGGTATTTGAAGAGAATCAACAGGCATTCATTGAAAGAGAAAAGGAATTTGATACTAATGTAGTATTTAATGAGAAAGCACCAGAACTTAATGAGTACCAGGCATTTTATGAAGAAATCAATGAAGAGAATGCAGCTGAAATCTATCGTCAGGTGATAGAGCAGCTTGCCATTGACAAGCAGATAGTGGATCAGGCAGAACGGTTTGCAAAAATGGAACCAGCAAGTGCAGCAGCAGCAATGGAAATTATGACAGGAGATTTAGACCTTGTTTGCAACTTGCTTAAATCAATGAAGATTGCTAATAGTTCGGCGATTATGCAAGAGATGGATCCAAACTTCTTAGCTAAGATAACTAAGAAGCTTTCTATCATGGAATAGGTTAAAGATGGGAAACCATTTTGACATATAGTAAACGTGAAAGGAGGTGAATAACAATGACAGCGCAAGTAGTCAATAGTATGTTACCTAACAAAGCACCAGACAAAGTCATGAAAGCAAAAATGTCTTTGCCAAAGGAACAATTTAGTACGGTCATGAATGAGGTAACTGGTTCTTCAAATGCGAAGGAGCATGTTAATAAAACAACTGAAATCAGTAAGGATAGAATTAATAAGGCTATGAATGCTACAAGTAAGGTTGTGTTGAATGAGCCTACTGAGGACCTAAGTGTTATTAAGGATATGGGCCCTACCAAAACGGTAAGTGAATTGTATCAACAATTAAAGCAGCTTGGTGGCAAAGAAGATGACTTGAGTCTTTCCATTCAAGATATGCTTAAGGAAATTTTAGATATTTCTGATGAAGAGCTTACTGAATTAATGGCTGAAAGTGGATTAGTTGTAGGTGATTTGTTACATCAGGATAACCTAGTGAATCTGGTTTTACAAAGTGAGCAAGCATCAGATATCGGACAGGCTCTGATTAATGAAGAGTTAGCAGATAAGTTACAATCTTTATATGATAAGCTTAATGAGATTGTGATGCAGTATACTGAGGAAGTTAATATTCTAATGCCAAATCCAGATTCAATCATGAGTGATCCAGTCGCTTTGCAAGGCGATAATAAAGAATCATCAGAGGATATGTTTACGGTGGAAGTGCCAAAAGCTACAGAGGATGAGGCAGCCAAGGTTATTATTGTAAAAGAGCAGTTTGCTAATTCAACCGATGACGGATTGTTAAATCGGGCGACAGATAATAATCAGGAGACTGTAAGTACACAAGCGAATCAACAAGTGGCAGTGAACTTCTTAGAGCAAGTGAATGCTCAGTTAGAAGAAAGTCTGATGAAAACTGATGAAATTGTAAGTCCAAGAGAAATTGTTGATCAGATTGTGAATCGAATTAAGATATCTTTGTCACCAGACCAGACTTCGATGGAGTTACTTTTAAACCCGGAACATCTTGGTAGTGTCCATGTTACTGTAGCTGCGAAAAACGGCCTTATGACAGCACAATTTGCAGTTGGGAATGAGGCAGCAAAAGAAGCAATCGAAGCTTCTGTGAATCTGCTTAAACAGCAATTTGAAGAGCAGGGAATTAAGGTAAATGAAGTAGAGGTTACGATTAGTAATTATAGCCACCAGTTTAATTCTGAATCAGAAAGCCAAAGACAATACGAAGAGGCACAGTCAAAAAAACGAGCATTTCGATATGATGCTGGTGAGGAAGGCGATATGATTGCTACCTTAGATGAGGTTAGAAACCGAATGTATATGGAGGAGTCAAGCGTTAACTATACCGCATAGTGAAAGGAGGATATGAATGTCAGAAGTTATTAAGTCTGTATCTGATATTATATCAGATCAAACAAAAAACTTACAAATTAGTACGCAAACGAAAGGAACGGATGCACTAGGAAAAGATGCATTTATGCAATTGCTTGTTGCGCAGATGAAATATCAGGATCCTTTAAATCCTTCCCAAGATACCGAGTATATCAGCCAATTAGCTACGTTTAGTCAGTTAGAGCAAATGCAGAACTTGAATGCTACGAATACTAACTCACAGGCACTTTCCTTAGTTGGAAAACAAGTTGTCGTGAAAATGACGGATGCTACTGGAAAGGTTACTTATCAGGATGGTTTTGTAGATTATGTTACGCTGCAAAATGGGAAAGCAAAACTAAGTATCGATGATAAATTATTTGGTATCGAAGATTTGGTAGAGGTATATGACGAAAAATACTTAAAGAGTCTTGGAAGACCAACCGTAGAGCAGCAAGAATTAAGCTTTGATGCGAAGAATCCAAAGGATGTTAGCGTTAAGGTGGATCTTGGAACTACAAGTGTGGCTAATGCATTAGCAGTAGTGATAAATGGAAATGTGATCGATTCATCTCATCTATCCTTGGAAAATGGAGCTCTTACGATTAAAGGTGAGGCTTTTGAGAAACTCGGTAATGGAACATACAACATGGTTTTCCTCTTTAATGATGAATTAGAAACTACAGTGAGTAATAAAGTCAGTCTGACAGTGACTAATGCAGTGTAAAAACAATTAAACAAGGAATGGAGCTGGTAAAATGAATATTTCTTCAAGCGGCTTTACGTCGATCGAACAAATGCGCGACCAGCTACGACAAAAAGGAACTCAAATAAATAAGCCATATCAGAAGGATGCTTCCTTCGGGGAGATATTAGTTGCTGCGAATGAGGAGCAGAAGGTTGAAGGTCTGAAGTTTTCGAAACATGCAAGCATGAGGATGCAAAGCAGAAATATCGGATTGACACCACAGCAGTTAGAACGACTTCAAAATGCAACAGATAAGGCAAGAAAGAAAGGAATCAATGAGTCCTTAGTCATGGTTGACGAACTAGCTTTTATAGTTAGTGTTAAGAACAATACAGTAATCACAGCCATCGATGAAGCAGAAGAGCAAATCTTTACGAATATTGATGGTGCAATTATCACATAACAGTGAAACGGCTGGACCTTTTAGGAAGCCGTAGCCTTTGATTGAATGAGAAGGTTAACATAAACAGTTGAAAGGTATGGTGAATCATTATGATGAGATCATTATATTCCGGTGTATCCGGATTAAAAGTACATCAAACTAAAATGGATGTAATCGGTAATAATATTGCAAACGTTAATACAGTTGGCTTTAAGTCAAGTACGGTAAGATTTAGTGATGTATTTTATCAAACGACACAAAGTGCAACAGGACCGAATGAAGCAACCGGAGCAGCTGGCTCGAATGCTATGCAGATTGGACTTGGTGCCAATGTTGCTTCCATAACAGCTTCTATTACTGAAACTGGTGGCTCACAAAGAACGGATAATCCATTCGATATTATGATTAATGGAGACGCGTTCTTTATAGTGAAAAGTGGCGGAACAAATTATTTCACAAAAGCTGGTGCATTCAATGTTGATGCAAATGGTAATCTATGTACCTATTCTGGAGCAATGGTTATGGGGTGGGGTGTTGACCCAAACAATGATAAACAGATTCAAGTAGATACCGTAAAGGAATTACGTGTAATGTCTGGTGAGAACTTATACTCCCCTCCTGAAGCAACAAAAGCTGCCAATATATATGGAAATATCAATCAAAAAGATGAGACGTTAGCAAACCCAGGAAGAAATCTTTCGGTTGGTTTTTACGATAACATGGGCAATAAGTTCAACGCAAAATTAACGATTAAACAAGTTCCTGGCAATGAGAATAACTATACTGTTGGCCTTTCTGATGTCACTAACGATGTGAATGGCAAATCAATCTTTCTTGTAACAACGGTTGACCCTGTGACTGGACAAGAGACAACAGGCGTTAATCCCAATTTGACTACGGTCACCTTGGGGGGTGTGACTTATACAGCACAGTATAATAACAATGAATTGAGTTTTACCCCAAGTGGTACACCAGATACTTTATCATTTAGCCCTACCTCTGGTAAATTTGTCAGTGTAGGTCAAGCTGGTGCAACTCTGGATGATATCTCATTGAAATTATCGATTAATCCAGGCGGAACAACTCCAGATGCGTTTGAAGATATTGATATTGATTTTTCGCCTTTGACTCAATATAGTGCTAACACAAGTGTTGAAGCAGTAATGGGTACTGTAGATGGTAATGATGCAGGGAAAAAGGTTGGAAATATGACAGGAATATCGATTGATGCTGCGGGCAAGATTTTTGGTAGATATGACAATGGTGATAATATACTACTTGGTCAGATTGCAGTTACGACGTTCTCGAATCCAACCGGGTTAGAAGCTGTAGGAGATAATATGTTTGCTGCTACTCAAAACTCCGGTGAGTTTAATGGAATAGGACAAGACCCAACCGCAGGTGGTGGAAGTTTAACAACGGGAGTCCTTGAAATGTCTAACGTAGATCTCTCTGCTGAGTTTACTGAAATGATTACTACGCAAAGAGGATTTCAGGCAAATTCAAGAATCATTACTACTTCAGACTCATTGTTAGAAGAACTGATTAATCTGAAGCGATAGTTTCTAGATATCAAAATATAATATTGGGCAGGAGGTATCTAAACACCTGTTTCGATATACCAGGATAAGTATAATTACCAGGTTAGTTACTTTGTAGCTAACCTGGTAATAGAAATAATGAATTAGGCAGGTGAATGGATTGGATATAGCAACTATATTAGGTATCATAATAAGTTTTGCATTAGTTGTTTATGGTATTATTGGAGGGGATCAAGGTGTTAGTGCCATATATAACTTTATTGACATGCCTTCAGTATATATTACGATTGGTGGTACTTTCGCCACGATGCTAACAATGTCAAAGAGTATCCCGGATTTTATTCTATCAATGAAAACTTTTTCTTTGGCATTTAAAAAGTCAAAATATGATATATCTCAAACGATTAATCAGATTATTACGTTATCAAATACTGCAAGAAAAGAAGGATTATTAGCATTAGAGGAATCAGCCAATAACATTGATGAGGAATTCTTAAAAAAGGGAATATTACTTATTGTTGATGGTACGGACCCTGAACTAGTTCGTAGTATTATGGAGACTGAACTTGATTGTGCGGCTTCTCGTCATAAAAGTCGTATTGAGTTCTGGGAAAATGTTGCCTCTATGGGTCCAGCTTGGGGTATGATTGGTACATTACTTGGTCTGGTTAACATGCTAAAAATGTTAGATGATGCTGCAGCAATCGGGCCCAATATGGCAATAGCATTAATTACAACTCTATACGGTTCTTTATTAGCAAACTGGCTGGCTACTCCGGTTGCAAATAAGCTTAAAGTTAACGATGGATTGGAAGTCATGATGAAAGAAGTCATGGTGGAAGGCATTTTATCTATTCAGGCAGGAGAAAACCCTCGTGTTATTGAGGAAAAATTAAAGTCATTTTTAGATGCAACACAACGCAAGTCTCTAGGTGCAGTAGAGGAAGGTGAGAACGTTGGCTAGAAGAAAGAAGGCAGAAGAAGGAAAAAAGGGAGCACCAGAATGGATGGCCACCTTTAGTGATTTAATGAATCTCTTACTTTGCTTCTTCGTATTGTTGTTTTCCATGTCTAATGTTGATGCTGCTAAGTTTGAGCAGGTAGTGGCATCGCTAACCAACAGTTTCACTATTTTCCCAGATGGTGGCGCTGGGATAGGAGACGGAAGATTGATTAATAATGGGGTGAGTCAGTTACAGAACCTGGGTACTTATTTTAAGGACATGGGTAATACAAGTAATGATGAGAATAATAAAACACCTGATTCGGTTGATGAATATAAGGAACAACTAAAGGAAGAGCAAAAAAAGGCAGGCGAGAAACTGTATGATGAAATCACAGGTCTTGTGAAAGCAAATAAAATCGAGCAATATATCAGTGTTGGTTTGGATGAAGAATTTCAGTATATCAAGATTAGCATGTATGGTGCCATTCTTTTTGACTCAGGAAAGGCAGAGATTAAGCCTAGTGCGGTTGGAATCTTATCAAAGATTGGAGATATATTAAAAAAATATGAGAAGTATCGAATTGGGATTGAAGGACATACAGACAATGTACCAATTACGAATGCCACACTCTTTAAAAATAACTGGTGGCTTTCTCAAGCTAGAGCCGGCAATGTACTTGAATATTTTATAAGCGAAAAAACCCTAAGTCCAAAGAACTTAGAAGCAATTGGAAAAGGTGAATATGATCCGGTGACAGATAATAAAACTGATGAGAGCAGAAGAAAAAATCGGCGTGTCGAAATAAAAATTTACAATGATATTAACAACTAAGGAGTAGGAGAAAAATAATGAAGAAGAATATGGTGTCAATTCTGATCATGGCATTAGTGACAATTAATGTGGTTTTATCAGCGTTAATTATTTTTGTGATGATGCCTACAATGAATAAGATGGATAATCTTTTGACAGATATCGCTGCGGTGATTCATCTTGAACTTGAAGATCCAAATGTGGAAGAAGAGGAAGAAATCAGCATCGCAGATACAGAGACACTTAAGATTGATAGTCCGTTTAATATTAATCTCAAAGCAGATGGCTCAGGTACCCTACACTATGCTGGAATTAGTTCCATTTCTATCACCCTCAATAAAAAAGCAGAGGACTTTAGTGAGGTACAGGCCCTTCTTTCTCAAAGAACGGTAGAGATTACAGAAATCATTAATAATACGTTTGCACAGTATACGTTAGCAGAGGCAAATGGTAACCGAGATAAGGTAAAAAACAAGGTTTTAGAACAGTTAAAAGTAACGTTTGAAACTGATTGCATCTTGAATGTCGCATTCGGTAATTTGGTGTTTCAATAGAGCAAATTGCATATAATTTTCTTTATTATTGCAAAATGTTGTGGTAATATATAATTGACATACGAAATATAGCATATTGGTTACTTTTTTGTAGTTGGAGGTGAAGGGAATGGGAGATGTCTTATCTCAAAATGAGATAGATAGTCTGCTGGCTGCACTAGGTAGTGGCGAACTGGATGCTGAAGAGATGAAAGTCTCTAATGACAAATCCGTAAAGAATTATGATTTCCGTCGGCCTTCAAAATTTTCCAAGGAGCACCTAAGAACTTTAGATATTATGTTCGAGCATTATGCCAGGTTGTTATCTACCAATTTACCGGCATATTTAAGAAAGAATGTGCAGATAGATGTTATTAATTCGGAAGCAGTAGCTTACTCGGAGTTTACCAATGCATTATCTAATCCGGTTTTACTTGGAATTGTTAATTTTGAACCATTGGAAGGTAATATAATAATTGAATTGGCTGCAAATGTAGGTTATGCCATGATTGATCGAATGCTTGGTGGCAATGGACTTCCACTTGAAAAATCCAGAGATTTTTCAGAAATCGAATTGGGTATCCTAGAACGAATCATGAATGTTTGTACGAATCTTCTTCGTGAACCTTGGCAAAGTGTTGTAGATTTGCATCCGAGACTGGAGCGAATCGAAACAAACTCACAATTTGCACAGTTTATTTCACCGAATGAAATGATCTCAATCGTTACGATGAATATCAGAATCGGATCCGTGGAAGGCCTTATGAATATTTGCTTACCATATAACTGTTTGGAATCAGTAATTGACAAGTTGAATACAAAATTCTGGTACTCTACTATGAAGGTACAGGATAGTGAAAAATATAAAGCAATCATAGAAAGTTCACTCGGTAGAGCGAAGATTCCAATTCGTGCAGAACTTGGGCGAAGCATGATTACCGTAAACGATTTCATTAACATACAAGTGGGTGATATTATCCGGATAGGTACAAGAGTTGAGGATGAACTTGATGTGTACGTTGGAAATGTGAAAAAATTTGTTGCGTCACCAGGGTCGTCATCAAATCGTTATGCGGTTAGAGTCACATCAATAATCAGGGAGGAAGAATAGATATGGATGGAATGCTCTCTCAAGAAGAGATTAATGCATTATTAAGTGGAATGTCAGGCAACTCGTCCTCCACATCATCTGATAATGGTGTCGAGCAGATATCAAATGAGGAAAAGGATGCCATTGGAGAAATCTCGAATATCAGTATGGGGACAGCCGCAACCACATTGTCAACTTTAGTGAATCGTAAGGTTACCATAACAACACCTACGGTATCCTTAGCAACTTGGGAAAAGGTTTCTTCGGGTTTTGATAAACCTTGTGTATTTATCCAGATTAATTATAAAGAAGGATTGTCAGGTAATAACATCCTAATTATTCAACAGCGTGACAGTCAGGTCATTACAGATCTGATGATGGGCGGTGATGGGACGAATGTGGATGGAGAATTCAGTGAATTCCATTTGTCAGCAATCTGTGAAGCAATGAATCAAATGATGGGATCCTCCTCAACCTCATTATCATCAATGCTTGAAACAATCGTAGATATTAGTCCACCAGTTGCAAAGCTGATTGAAAAAAATCAACCACTGAATGATATGTTCCCATTAGTAAGTGAGCCGTTTGTAAAGGTATCATTTCGAATGGAAATTCAGGGTGTGGTAGACAGTGAGATAATGCAACTTTATAACGTGGATTTTGCCAGAGATTTGTATAAGCAGTTTATAAAGGATGAGGCTGCTCTTGCTACAGCAAGTATGCCTCAGGCAGCAAGCGTTAAACAGACTGAAATGAATCAGATTCCGATTAACATGGGAGGAAATCAGAATATGATGAATAATTCAGGTAATCTAAGTTATGCACAGATGCCGGAACAAGAGGTAAATGTTTCAGCTGCCCAGTTCCAACCTTTCCGCAGCACATTAAACCCGGTACTGCAGCAGGAAAACATTGGGCTGATTATGGATGTTCCATTAGAAGTGACGGTGGAGTTAGGACGTACCCATAAGTCCATAAAGGAAATTTTGGAATTTGCACCGGGAACAATTATTGAACTTAATAAACTTGCCGGAGAACCTGTTGATGTTTTGGTAAACGGTAAGTATGTTGCCAAAGGCGAAGTAGTTGTTATCGAAGAAAGCTTCGGTATCAGAGTAACTGAAATTATAAAATAACTTACTAGAAGGAGATTAACGTATGGCTAAAAATATTCTTATTTGTGATGACGCAGCGTTTATGAGAATGATGATTAAGGATATCCTAACAAAGAATGGATATAATGTGGTTGGAGAGGCTGAGAATGGCCTTCGTGCAATTGAAAAATACAATGAATCAAAACCTGATTTGGTTATGATGGATATCACTATGCCAGAAATGGATGGGATTCAAGCTCTTAAAAAAATTCGTGAAATAGATAATAGTGCCTGTGTAATTATGTGTTCTGCAATGGGACAACAAGCTATGGTTATTGAGTCAATTCAAAGTGGTGCAAAAGATTTTATTGTTAAACCATTTCAGGCTGATCGTGTAATTGAGGCGGTTAAAAAGGCAATAGGTTAAAGTGAGGAAAAAAACGTGTCGGGAATCTTATTTTTAGCAGGCAATGCTACTAAAAGTCCTTCGGGAAAGTTACCATCTACAAGTTATTATGAGCTTATCGTATTGGTGTTTATTTTTATACTGATTATGGTAGGAGCCTATTTTGTTACAAGATGGGTTGGTAATGCAGGTCTTAATATGCAAAAGAATAGTAATATTCGAGTATTAGAAATGTATCGCTTAAATCAAACCAAATATATTTATTTGGTTAAGATTGCTGATAAAACGGTAGCCCTTGGGATTACTAAAGATAAGATTGAATATCTGACAGAAGTCAATGAGGCAGATTTAAAAGTAGTTAAAACGCAGGATAAAATGAGATCAAGTTCTTTTCTTTCCCTTCTAATTAACAGAAAGAAAAATTCACAGTTTGATCAGTTCATGGATCATGAGTTTAGAAAGCAAAATGAAGCTGTTTCTAAAGAGAATGCAGAAAATAAAGATAGCGAGTTTAAGAATGAGTAGGAAATTTAAGCGATTAAGAAAATATGTTTCTTTTTGTGCATTTATTGGTTTGCTATTTGCAACTGTCCTTTTAATAGGATCAGATACGATACATGCTACTGGAGTGGATACTGAAACAACAACTGGGGAGGAACAAACAGATAACCCAGAGGATGACTTTCAGTTTAATATCACATCGAATGCAGGAAGTGCCAGTTTATCAAGTACACTGCAAATATTACTCGTACTAACCATAATTTCGTTAGCACCTTCTATCTTAATTATGGTGACCAGCTTTACGAGGATACTGATTGTACTGCATTTTACCAGGTCGGCGCTTGGAACTCAGTCAACCCCTCCTAACCAGGTGTTGATAGGGCTTGCTTTGTTTCTTACTTTCTTTATTATGTCGCCTGTGTTTATACAGGTGAATGAAACAGCGCTGAAACCAATGAATGAGGGAACAATATCCGCTGAAGAAGCATTTGAAGCCGGTATAGTGCCAATCAGAGACTTCATGTATGGACAGACGAACCGAAAAGATTTGAAATTATTTCTTGAAATCGCTAATATCAGCACCGAATCATTAGAGGTAAAAGAAGATATTCCAATTACCGTCTTAATACCAGCGTTTATTATTAGTGAGCTAAGGACTGCATTTATTATAGGATTTTTAATCTATATTCCTTTTATCATTATAGATATGGTGGTCGCTTCTACATTAATGTCGATGGGAATGATGATGTTACCACCAACCACAATTTCCATGCCGTTTAAAATACTTCTGTTTATTCTGGCAGATGGATGGAATCTTATTATCGGTCAGGTTGTAAAAACCTTTTATTAGTAAGCTAAGGAGGAGCACAAAGTGACAGATACAACGGTTATGGATATCGCCTATCAGGCAATTATGATTATTATAAAAACATCGGCCCCGTTATTAATTGTCTCTTTAGTTGTGGGGTTAATTATCAGTATTTTTCAGACAGTGACCTCAATTCAAGAGCAAACCCTTACCTTTGTTCCGAAGCTGATAGCCGTCTTTATCACCATTATCATCTGTGGTCATTGGATCTTAAATAGCATTGCTACCTTTTTTACAGATCTGATGACGAATTTAGATCAGTTTATTTATTAGATGAGAGAGCAAAATAGTAGGAGCAGTTATGCAATTTACCGTTGAAAACATTGAATTTTATTTACTTATATTGGTCCGCATTTCAGCTTTTGTATTTACTGCACCGATATTTAGTGCTACTTCAATTCCTAGACCAGTACAGGCTGGGATTAGTGGATTTCTAACAATTGTAGTTGCATCAACAATAGACTACTCACCATTAACATACAACACAGTATATGAAATGGCCGGGCTAATTATTTTAGAGTTGCTTACCGGCCTAATCATCGGTTTTTTTGCGAATATCTGCATTCATATCATCAACTTTGCGGGTCATATGATTGATACCGAAATTGGATTTTCGATGGCAAGTATCTTTGATCCTGCATCTAGTATGCAGGTAACTATCTCGGCAAGTCTGTTTTCCTACTTTGTTATGCTGCTTATGCTTGTATCTGGTCTGCATCATTATCTTATACGGGCAATTATTGAGACATTTCAGATAATACCGATTGGAGGAGCAAAGCTTGCACCTGATTTTTACCTTGTGATGTTACAGTTTATCACTGATATGTTTATTATTGGATTTCGTATCATTTTACCGGTCTTTGCTTCGATACTGGTAGTGAATGTTGTTCTTGCCATACTGGCAAAGGTTTCACCACAAATGAATATGTTTGTTGTTGGGTTTCAACTAAAAATACTAATTGGCTTAATTATGTTTTTGGTGTTGGCAACTCTTTTGCCGGGAATAGGTAGTTTTATATTTGATGAAATCAGATTAATGGTTCAAACTGTTGTAGCTAGGTTATCTGGAGCATAGAGGGTTGGATGCTGTGAAAGAAACAAGATTTTTATTGAAATATAACCTTCAGTTTTTTGCGGAGGGGCCAGGAGGGGAAAAAACCGAAGAGCCTACCGCAAAAAAACTAAGTGATGCTAGAAATGAAGGCCAGGTGGCCAAAAGTAATGAATTGAACATTGGCGTCAGCCTGTTTGTAATGTTCTTATGCACCAAGATTTTTATTGGCAGCATTGGGAATCAGTTTACTGAGAGTTTTATAAAGTATTATGGGTATATTGGATCCATAACACAAGATAGAAATAATGAAAATAAGATTCTGGTAACGCTTGCTGATGTACTAATTGATATTATGATTATTATGTTTCCATTTTTAGCAATCACTTTAATCACTTCTTTTGTGGTTACAGTTGTTCAGGTAAAATGGAAAGTATCCACAAAACCACTAAAACCGAAGTTTTCTAAGTTTAATCCGGTACAGGGTTTTAAGAAAATGTTTGAAAAAGATAAGGTTATGGAATTAATCAAAGCGGTCGTCAAAATCGGAATCATATGCTATATGGTATATAGTGAAATTGATGATCAAATCGAAACAGTAGAGCAGCTATATTCCCTAACTCTTATGCAGGCTATTTTTTTTATTGGTGATTTTGTCCTTAATATGGCGTTAAAAATTAGCGCTTTGTTTTTCATTATAGGATTAGCTGATTATATTTATCAGAAACGTAAGTTTAAAAAAGATATGAGAATGACAAAACAGGAAATAAAGGATGAGTTTAAGCAAACTGAGGGTGATCCTCAGATTAAGGGAAGAATTCGTAGTAAAATGCGTGAAGTATCACAACGACGGATGATGCAGCAATTGCCGCAGGCGGATGTGGTTATTACCAACCCAACCCATTTGGCGGTAGCTTTAAAGTATGATAAAGAAAAAAGTGAAGCTCCAATCGTGATAGCAAAGGGTGCAGATTTTCTTGCAGCAAAAATTCGAGAAGTAGCAAAGGAGCATGACATAACTATTGTGGAAAATAAACCGTTAGCCAGAATGCTATATACAAATGTTGAGGTGGGTGGCGAAATACCAAGTGAACTTTACCAGATGGTAGCGGAGGTTCTGGCATATGTATATCGGATTAAAAATAAAGTTTAAATCAAAATGGACAGATAAAAATTTCAGGGAGGGATTGGAATGAAAAAAACGGATATTTTCATAGGTTTGTATGTATTGGCAGCCGTTATTTTTCTAATTATTCCTATCCCAAACTGGTTTCTAGATTTTATGCTTGCTTTAAATATCTCAGTATCGATGATTATTTTATTCAATGCCTTATTCTCAAAGGAAGCATTGGATATGGCAAGCTTTCCAAGTATATTACTTTTTACCACCATTTTTAGAATAGGGTTGAATGTATCCTCAACGAAACTTATTTTAAGTGATGGAGACCCTGGACAGGTTGTAAAAACCTTTGGTAGTTTTGTTGGTGGTAATGATATTGTAATAGGAGCAATCATATTCCTGATATTACTCTTGGTTCAGTTTATTGTAATTAATAAAGGTTCTGAACGTGTTTCTGAAGTAACAGCAAGGTTTACCCTTGATGCAATGCCGGGAAAGCAGATGGCAATTGATGCTGACTTAAATACCGGGGCAATTACGGATGCACAAGCAAAGGAACGAAGAGAGCACCTTCAGATGGAATCCACCTTTTTTGGAGCCATGGATGGTGCAACAAAGTACGTGAAGGGAGATGCCATTGCGGGTTTAATTATAACCGTGATCAACTTCGCCGGTGGATTATTTATCGGTGTAATGAGGATGGGTCTTCCAATGAATGAAGCAATCGATAAGTATATGTTACTTACGATTGGTGATGGTCTGGTAAGTCAGTTGCCATCTCTCTTGATATCGTTAGCAACCGGTATTTTGGTTACCAAAGTTAGTAAGGAAGCTGATATTGGAGATATTTTAATTAAACAGCTATTTTCTATTCCCAAGGTTCTATATATGGTGGGAGGCAGTATGATATTTCTTGGCCTGGTAACACCACTTCCGGCAATCGTCTTTCTCATTTATGGAGGAGCATTTGTATACACCGGCTATGCGATGAATAAACGGATGGGTATCATGGCCATTGAAGAAGAGGTGTCAGAAGAAGAAGAGGGGGCGGAAGAAATCAGACGTCCAGAAAATGTGGTATCGTTATTGCAGGTTGACCCAATTGAGTTGGAATTTGGATATGGGATTATACCGTTAGCAGACGTAAATCAGGGCGGCGATCTATTAGATCGAATTGTCATGATCAGAAGACAGGTAGCTTTAGAGTTAGGTAGTGTTGTGCCGATGGTTCGTTTGCGTGATAATATTCAGTTGAATCCAAATCAGTATGTAATAAAAATCAAAGGCATTCCTGTTAGTGAAGGTGAGATTCTATTTGATCATTATATGGCCATGAATCCTGGTTATGTTGAGGATGAGATTACGGGAATTCCAACCTTTGAACCATCATTTCATTTACCAGCCGTCTGGATTACTGAATCTTCTAGAGAACGTGCTGAATCACTGGGATATACAGTTGTTGACCCACCATCCATCATGGCAACGCATTTGATGGAAGTGATTAGAAAGCACTTAGCTGAGCTACTAACCAGACAGGATGTGCAGAACCTAATAAATAATATTAACGAAGCTAATACTACATTAATCGGAGAACTAGTACCAAAACTTTTAAGCGTAGGAGAAATCCAAAAAGTTCTTCAGAACCTTCTTAGTGAAGGGATTTCAATTAGAGATTTGATTACTATATTTGAAACATTAGCAGATAATGCAGCGGCGACCAGAGATACTGATGTGTTAACTGAGTATGTCAGACAAAGTTTAAAACGAGCAATTACTAATAAGTATTTCCCTGGCAATGAAACCAACAGCGTGGTAACTTTGGATCCTCAGATTGAACAAGAAATAATGGCAAGTGTGAAACAAACCGAGCAGGGATCCTATCTGACATTAGAACCGGGCAAAGTACAAGGAATCCTTAATTCATTAAAGAATGAGGTAAATAAATTGGAAGAACTGGGAAGGAATCCGATAATTATAACTTCTCCAATTGTACGAATGTATTTTAAAAAGTTGGTAAGCGACCATTTTGGTGACCTTATCGTTTTATCATACAATGAAATAGATGCTTCCGTTGAATTACAATCAGTAGGGATGGTGACTGTATAGTGATAATAAAAAAATACCAGGCTGAGTCAGAAATGCAAGCGATGATACTGGCAAAAGAAGAGCTAGGAAAAGATGCACTTGTAGTAAATGTTAAAAGCATTCGTCCAAAAGGAATCTATCGCTTGTTTAAAAAACCAATTGTTGAGATTACTGCAGCGGTAGATGATTACCCTGATAAAAAGAAAGAGACGAAAGAAGTATTCCTGACGACTTTTGAAAAAGAGAGAGTGCGCTTAGTCAGTGAGGATGCGCTGAATCGTGGAGATATTCTTTTGGACGACTCGGAGGAAGAGCCACACAAAAGAGAAAACAATAGCGAGTTAGAGGATAAGTTAAATAATCTTCAAAGCCTCCTTGAAAAGCAGATTGTTAAGGTGAATGAGGAGGAAAAGAAAGATTCTATATTTGACACCCCTACTGTAAAGCTGATAAGGAAACAATTAATTGACAATGAAGTATCAGAAGAAGTAGCAGACCAGATACTTCGGGAAATTCAAAAGAGTATCAGTAAAGATTCCTCCGTTGACAATGTCCTTTCCAATGTATATCAGAAAATCATACTTAAATTAGGACAACCTGCGACGATTACAATTAATAATCAAACTACCAAATTTGTGTTTTTTGTTGGTCCTACCGGAGTTGGGAAAACGACTACCATTGCGAAAATCGCTTCAAGTTTAAAACTTAAACATAAGGTGAAAGTGGCGTTGATTACACTTGATACTTACCGAATTGCAGCCGTAGAACAATTAAGAACGTATGCTAATATCTTAGGAATTCCGCTGCAGGTAATCTATTCGGTAGATGAGGTAAAGAATTGCCGCGAGGAATATAGTGATTATGATATTGTACTCGTTGATACAGCCGGAAGAAGCCATAAGAATATTGAACAGCTTATGGATGTGGCGGATATGATAAAAGAGTTTCCTGACAAAGAAAAAGAAGTATATCTGGTTTTGAGCGCAACAACAAAATACAAAGATTTACTCCAAATAATTCGCAGCTATGAAGCTTTGACAGATTACCGTATCGTTTTTACCAAGCTAGATGAAACAAGCACGTTAGGCAATCTGCTTAACATCAGAATGCTCACAAGAGCACCATTATCATACACTACTTATGGTCAGAACGTTCCGGATGACATAAGTAAAGCGAACTCAAGAAAAATTGCGAAACAACTTTTGGGAGGTAATGATTAGTGGACCAGGCGCAACAATTAAGAAATATAATTAAAAAGCAGCAAGTAAGAGAACTTGGGCAGGCTAATAATGCGCGTAAAGCCATGAGTATTACGATAACCAGCGGTAAAGGTGGTGTTGGTAAATCGAGTACAGCAGTAAACCTCGCCATATCACTAAGTGAACTTGGTAAGAAAGTAATTATTCTTGATGCGGACTTTGGCTTAGCTAATATTGAGGTAATGTTTGGAATACGGCCAAAGTACTCTCTGGCAGATGTTATTTTCCGTGGAATGGAGATTGATAGCATCATAACCCCAGGTCCAAGTAATATCGGATTCATTTCTGCGGGTTCTGGTATTCAGGAGTTAGCAAATTTATCAAGAGATCAGATAAGAAATATTTCAGAACGATTATGGAAATTAGACCAACTGGCCGATTATATTATTATAGACACCGGTGCTGGTATTTCAGATAGTGTTTTGCAGTTTATTTATGCAAGTGATATTACATTAATTATTACTACACCAGAGCCTACCTCCATTACAGATGCTTACGCAATGTTAAAAGCAGTCAACAATATGTCTAGTGAACAAGCATCCAGGCATAATATTCGAATGCTAGCTAATAGGGTAGAAAGTTATAACGAGGGAGAGATACTTTTTGCGAAGCTAAATACAGTAGTAAGCAAGTTTTTGCTGGTGAAGCCGCAGTATATTGGCTGTATATTTCAGGATAAGCTGATATCACGTTCTGTGATGGATCAAAAACCAGTGAAGCTATTAGCTCCTAATTCAAATTCATCAAAACAGTATGATGAAATTGCAGCTATCATTGATAGCCGGTTTACGAAAGAACAAAATACAAGAAAAGGAATTCTGAGTTTGTTTACGAATACATTGTTTGGCAACCGGAATTCATAAAGAGGTGATTATTTGGTTCATAATATTATCATGTTAGGCGATAAGTTAATGTTAACGAGATATGATAATTACAACAACAAGTCGGAGAATAAACAATATATCAGTACAGTACTTGATTGTATAGATAATGATATTTTGCATATTGCAATGCCGATTGAAAATAATCAACTGATTCCCCTCTCTATCGGAGAACAATTAGGTCTCTGTTTTTATTCTAAAAAAGGCATATATCAGTCAGAAGGTATTGTTAAAGAGAGACTGAAGGAAGGCAACGCCTTTCTCTGCGTTGTACAGTTGACTGAGGAGCTTATTAAAATACAACGTAGGCAGTATTATCGGTTACAAACTCTGATGGATATCTATTACCGTGAATACTCTGAGGAAGAAATAAATTATAAAAATCAGCTTAAATTGAGTGGTTTTGTGAGTGTGGAAGAACAAATCGATTGTTATAATCATTTGAATGATTTAAAGAGGGAGTTTAAACCTGCTATTTTGACAGATATCAGTGGCGGAGGTGCAAGATTTAATTGTGCTGACCAGCTTAAGAAAGGGCAATATCTTAAACTGAAGCTTACGCTTAACACAAAAGGCGGAGAGTTTATATATGTACTCGAAGCTGTGACGATTGCTTCTATAAAATTACTAAATAAGACGAATGTATATGAAAACCATATTGAATTTAGTAATATCGATATAAAACAACGAGAAACAATAATTCGCTTTGTATTCGAGGAAGATAGAAAACAACGTAGAAGAGAAAAAGGGTTGATATGACATGAAAAAACTACTAGTTATAGTGAGCTCCACTGGCGGGCCGAAAGCACTGCAACGTGTCGTACCATTATTGCCGAAGAACATACCATGTCCGGTGTTGATAGTTCAACATATGCCTGCTGGTTTCACGGTATCTTTAGCAAACAGGCTTAATGGCTTAAGTAAGCTAGAAGTAAAAGAGGTGGAAGATAATGATATTATTGAGGATTCGAAGGTTTACATTGCAAAAGGTGGTAATCAGTTAAGAATAACCTCACAAGGTGGCCGTCACAAAGCAGTGCTTAGTGATGAAGAAGGAATGTATGGTTTGCGGCCTTGTGCAGATATTACTATAAAATCTTTAGTAAACTCATCCTACGATGAGATTGTATGCGTAATTATGACTGGAATGGGAAGAGACGGTACGGAGGGAACACGTACGTTAAAGAGTAAAAAGAAGGTATATACAATTGCGCAGGATAAAGAGTCATCCACAGTATACGGAATGCCCAGAGTTATATTTGAAGAGGGACTTGCTGATGAAGTGGTTCCGCTTGACAATATTACGAAGGCAATAACAAAAATTATGGAGGTGCATTAGGATGGATATGAATCAGTATTTAGATATTTTCATTGACGAGACCAAAGAACATTTACAGAATCTTAATGAGCAAATTCTCATATTAGAGAAAGAGCCAGAAAACGAGGCGACAATTAACGAGATCTTTCGTGCGGCTCATTCGCTAAAAGGAATGGCTGGAACTATGGGCTATAAAAGAATGCAGCGCTTAACTCATGATCTTGAAAATGTTTTCCAAGAAATACGTAATGGTAAGATGAAAGTGAATGATTCATTAGTGGATATTCTTTTCAAAGGACTTGATGCATTGGAAGGATATCTTGCAAATATTCAGTCTAATGCAAATGAGGGATCCGAAGATAATGAAGCGATTATTAATGCGCTTAATGATATCTTAAAGAATGGTCTTTCACAGCAAGTAGTGAATGTGGCCAAAGTCGAAACAGCAGCGACCATAGTTACCCCGCAAGCTGCATACACTCCGCTAACCTTAGCTGAGCATGAAAACCATGCTGCTTATGAAGCGGTAAAAGCAGGCAGTAATGTATTTGGAATGACGGTACATATTAGTGAAACATGTATCCTGAAATCTGCAAGAGCATTTTTAGTATTTAAGAACCTAGAGGAACTTGGAACCGTTATTAAATCAGAGCCAGGTGTTCAGGAAATAGAAGATGAGCGCTTTGATTTACAGTTTAGTATTGTGTTCATCACAAAAGCTTCTAAGGAAACTGTAAGAAGTAAAATTATGAATGTTTCTGAGGTAAAGGATGTTGTGATTGAAGAGGTAAAAACAACTACCCCTGTTAATACACAGCGTAACGTTGAGATAGGAAGCAATAAAACAGATAAGGCTGAATCAGATGCAAGCGGTAAGGACAACAAAAATGCAAAAGCAACAACGTCCAAACCAGTCGTTAACCGTTCAGTTCGAGTAGATATCGAAAAGTTAGATGTATTAATGAATTTAGTTAGTGAATTGATTATTGCTAAAAACGGTCTCGTAAGCATCAATACATCAGAAAAGACGGAGTCTAGTCAGACAAGCTTTAATGAACAGATTGAATACTTAGAGCGTGTTACAACAAATCTACATGAATCTGTAATGAAAGTTCGAATGGTTCCAATTGAAAGTGTGGTAAATCGTTTCCCACGTATGATTCGTGATATTTCCAAGAAACTGAATAAGCCGATGGAACTATATATGAGTGGAGAAGAAACAGAACTTGACCGTACCGTAATTGATGAAATCGGGGATCCTTTAATGCACTTACTTCGTAATGCAGCTGATCACGGTCTTGAGAGTAGTGATGAACGTATCGCAAAAGGAAAAAATCCAAGCGGCTCGGTGTATCTAAACGCTTATCAGGATGGAAATAATGTTGTAATTGAAGTAAAAGATGATGGCGCCGGAATAGATGTTCAAAAGGTGCGTAATAAAGCAATTCAAAAAGGTGTCATTACTGAAGAACAAGCAGATTCAATGACTGAAAAAGAGATTATCGGTTTATTATTCCGTCCTAGCTTTTCAACTGCAGAACAGGTATCTGATTTGTCAGGCAGGGGAGTAGGGCTTGATGTTGTAAAAACTAAGATTGAAGCACTTGGTGGAGATATTGAAGCGAAGACAGTTCTTTCTGAAGGAAGTACCTTTATTATTCGTCTGCCACTTACATTAGCAATTATTCAAGCGCTCATGGTGGAAGTTGGAACAGAAAAATATGCAATTCCATTAAGCAATATTCAGACAATCGAAGATATTCAGTATAATGAAATTCGTCATGTACATGGACAGGAAGTGATTAATTTACGTGGAAACGTACTTCCAATCATTTATCTGGAAAAGGTTCTTGATGTAGATCCGCTTGAAGTGAAGCCTCAAAGTCTTACTGTTGTTGTAGTATCTAAGGGCGAAAAATATGCAGGGCTTGTAGTGGACAATCTGATTGGACAACAGGAAGTAGTTATTAAGTCAATCAGTAAGTATATGGAAACCAATAAAATGATTGGTGGAGCGACTATTCTTGGTGACGGTGAAGTTGCACTAATCTTAGATGCAAATACTTTAATTTAAGGAGGACAACCGGATGGCTAACGAGAAGGATAAGCAAACACTTGATGCAAAGCAATTTATTGTTGTTATGCTTGGATCAGAACAATTTGGAATAGATATTACTTATATTGATAATATTGTAAGAATGCAACGAATTACGCGCGTTCCTAAAACAAAGAAGTATTTTAAGGGTGTAATTAACTTAAGAGGTGAAATCGTACCGGTAATGAGTTTGCGCCGTAAATTTCACTTAGAAGAAGATGAGTATACAAACAATACGCGTATTATTATTATGAAGCCAGAAGGTCATGATGCGATTGGCCTAATTGTCGATGAAGTACGTGAAGTTGTTACGTTAACAGAGGATGAAATTGAGAAAGTGAATTATACTGTTAACAACGATAAATATAAATATTTGCAGGGAATCGGAAAGTATAAGGACACACTGATTTCATTACTTAGTGTTCAAAGTGTTGTCATCGAAAAAGTTCCGGTTTAGATAGGAGCATACATGGGCAATCTGGATCTAAATAATCTTAACGATGTTCAATTTGATGTGTTAAAAGAAATAGGAAATATTGGTGCTGGCAATGCAACAACCGCTTTATCTCAACTGATTAACAGTAAAATCGATATGAACGTGCCTAAGGTTCAGTTAATCCAAATCGATGCGTTGTCTGATATTGTTGGCGGCGCAGAGAACTTGGTAGTCGGAATATTGCTTACATTATGTGACGATATTGAGGGAATGATGATGTTTGTTCTGGAACAGTCTTCTGCTCATTATCTTGTTAATATCTTAATGAATAAAAGTTTGGATGATTTTGGCGATTTCACAGAAATCGATTTGTCCGCCCTAAAAGAAATTGGCAATATTATTGCAGGTGCGTATTTGAGTTCATTAGCTACTCTGACTAATCTATGTATTACCGCATCGATTCCATATCTGTCTATAGATATGGCAGGAGCGATTCTTAGTGTGCCAGCAATAGAGTTTGGTAAATTGGGAGACCATGCTTTATTGATACAGTCACAGTTTTGTGAAGATGAAACGGAAGTTAACGGATATTTTATCCTGATACCTACATTAGAGTCTTATCAAAAAATACTAACATCATTAGGATTGTAGGAGAATATATGGGTGAAATGATTAGAGTGGGAATGGCCGACATGAAGACCTGTACTGCACCGGATAGTCTTACTACTCTTGGTCTTGGGTCTTGTGTTGGCATTGTCTTATATGATTTTAATAAGAAAGTCGCAGGAATGGTTCATATTATGCTTCCGGATAGCACGAAAATAATGCATAACGAAAACAAATTTAAGTTTGCAGACACTGGAATCCAGGAAACATTAAATCATATGATCAGACGTGGGGCAGTTAAGACTCAGATAAAAGCAAAAATAGCCGGTGGAGCACAGATGTTTTCCTTTCAGTCCAATAACGAACTATTACGAGTGGGTGACCGGAATGTGGAGGCGACAAAATATATTTTAAAGAACCTCGGGATTCCGATTGTAGCCGAAGATACGGGAGAATCATATGGTCGTACAATAGAATTTTATCCGGAAACGAGCGAACTTTATATTAAATCAGTGGGAAAAACACTGAAAATCTTGTAAAAGAGGAAGAGTGATGAAAGGTCGAATGTTACCTGCGATTGTTACATTAGTCGCTGCTTTACTATCTACAATAATATGTATAGCAAAGCAAAGAGACGTAATTGAAAGTTTGGTTATTATACTCATTGTAAGCATTGTTTTTTATCTGCTTGGAAAAATTGGTGGTAAAATCATAAGCTTGGTGCTTAAGGAAGAGAAGCAACAGAAGGTTATCGATAACCAGGACGAGCAGTTAGAAAACGAATAAAGACTTTTAGAGTAATGTACTTAAGCAAGATTCTATTGGAGGAAAATAATGAGCGAAGAGGAAAGAAACAAGTTATGGCTTGAGTATTCCAAAAAGCGAACCTCTGTGGTAAGGGAAAAGATCATTTTGGAATATGCTGGTTTAGTTAAAATTGTCGCAGGGCGTCTTAGTATGTATTTAGGTTACACTGTGGAATACGACGATTTAATAGGATACGGTACTTTTGGCTTAATTGATGCAATCGATAAATATGACTATAGTAAGGGTGTCAAATTTGAGACCTATGCAAGTTTGCGGATAAGAGGTGCCATTTTAGATCAGATTCGTCGCCTTGACTGGATACCAAGAACACTTCGACAAAAGCAGAAAAAACTAGAGCAGGCCTATCAAAAGCTTGAACATGAATATGGAAGAAATGCCTCTGATGAGGAAATTGCAAAAGAACTGAATATATCAATAGTAGAACTGGAAAACTGGCAGAACCAGACCCTCAATATGAGTCTGATATCGCTTGATGAATATATGGAACAAGGAAGCGAAGCTAGGATGGACAGCCGGGCGAGTCAAACATTTGATGAGCCAGAGCGAGTGATTGAGAAACAGGAATTGAAGGTAATACTTGAAAAAGCATTGAGTAATCTAACAGAAAATGAGCAGAAAGTAATTGCATTATATTATTATGAAGAATTAACGCTTAAAGAAATTAGTAATGTATTAGAGGTATCCGAATCACGTATCTCTCAACTTCATACCAAGGCATTAAGTAAATTAAGATTAAAACTTGGAAGTAATGTAGAATTATTGCAGGTTTTCTAACAGTAACATAGAATAATGAATTTGTATCGGATTGGGAAGCTTTAGGCTGATTACAGCGAAGGAGGGGCTCGAGTGAATCAAATGAATGCATACTGTAAGGTGGAAAATAGGGAAGATGGAAGTTACTTGCATTTTTATCCCGCAACTGAATCTGGTTGTGCATTAACGATTGAAATGGTTATATCTTATTTGAAAGCAATCGGCGTAGACAGATATGATAAAATAGCACTTTATAAAGCTATGGGAAGCAATGCTGAAGAATTCATTAAGCTATCTGGAAATAAACAAAGTCCAGCAAGGGAGAATATACGAGTTGAACTACGTAATGAGGATTACAGTGCGGTAGTAACGTTATTTCCTCCTACTCCTGGTGGCGAGCTTCTTGAATATGACGATTTGGTTATCATATTAAAGAAAAATGGTGTACATGCTTGTCTTTTAGAACAGGTGATTCGCGAATTACTTCAACAGAGGGTGTACTTTACCGAAGTAGAAGTGGCTCGTGGGAAAAAAGTTGTACAGGGTAAAAATGGACGAATAGAATATTTCTTTAACGTGAACGCCAAACCACATCCAACATTATTAGAGGATGGACGAGTAGATTATCATCAGATGAATGCAATCAGTAATGTTAAAGAAGGAGATAAACTTGCAACATGGATTCGTTTAATTCAGGGAAAACCAGGCCTTAAGGTGACTGGCAAAACAGTGAAGCCAGATAAAGTTACAGAACCTAAATTCACACCATCAAAATACACAGGATTATCTGAGGATGGACATACGATGTATGCACTAGTGGCAGGGCATGTTTATCTGATTGAGGATAAGATTATGGTATCTAATACTTATGAAGTATCTTCCCATGTAGATGCTTCAACTGGAGATATTATATATGATGGAGATATTCTGGTAAAAGGCAATGTCACCGGAGGATTTAAAATAAAAGCTACGGGTACCATTGTTGTAGAAGGTATGGTCGAGGATGCAGTGATTGAAGCTGATGGACCAATCGTTATCAATGGTGGAGTTCAAGGACGCGAAAGAGGCAGAATAATCAGTCAGAATGATGTAACAATCCGGTATATCGAAAATGCTTATATATATGCTGGAGGTGATTTGCAGGCCGATTTTATTATGCATAGCAAAGTTTATGTAAAGAATAAAATCATCGTAAACGGTAAAAAAGGATTAATCGTAGGCGGAGAAACAAAGGCAGGAGAGTCTATTACGTTGAAATTGGCAGGTTCTAGGGTAGGAACCGTAACCAATTTAGAAGTAGGGCTTAATCCGGATTATAAGCTAAAATATAATCATATACAAAAAGAGTTGCCAGTACTTGAAAAGCAGAAAGATCAGTTAATGCAGCTGATGCAGCTATTTAATCAACGACTTCAAAAAGGTATAAAATTCAGTGCTGAACAATTGATTACTGCGAAAAAAACAGCAGAACAGTTAAAGTTCGTAATTCATCAGGTTGAGGAGTTGTCGAGTGAGCTTTCAGCAATTGAAAATGAGATGGAACAGTCAGGCGATGGCATAATAATTGTGGAAGATATGGTGTATCCTGGTGTTAAAATTACCATTTGTAACGCATTTCGCCATATTAAAGCCGAAACACATTATTGTCGCTTCCAAAAAGAAGGAGAAGATATTGTCATTAAAGCCTTCACATAGAAATAAGATAGATCTAATGATTAGTTAATTATTCTTAGATACAATTAAAGTGGTCTATTTTCAGATGGGGGGAAAGATATGTCGATAACGCCAATTGAAAAATTATCTATGGCAAATAAGTCGTGGGAAGCATCGAATCAGAATGTAGCGAAACTTCAAAAAGCCGCGACCAATGAACAACAACTCAATCATTTGTACGGGAAGGAATTACAGCGCAATAGTAGTAAGACTGTAAAAACTGTAAAATCTGAGATGAATGAGTTTCGTTATGATGCGAAAGAAGAGGGAAACGGTAGAGAGTATCAGAAGAATCGTGAAAAAAAGAAGAAAAATAATGATGCTATGAGCACAAAGAATAAAGCCGATACTCATGTTGCCACTTCAATTGACATTCGCATCTGAAATAGTACAAAAGTTTAGGAGAATAATAATGGATCCATATGAAATATTGATTATTTTATCAGGGGTACTTCTGGTTTTTATTAGTTATCGAATTAGTGAGCATCTTTCCTTAAAAAAGAATGCTGGGTATGAGGGAGAGGGAGAAAACCCTCTTTCTTTTGGTGTAAATGAGAAGACCACGGTAATGAACGAAGTTAATGAGTTATGCCAGAATACAGCACTAAGGACAGAGAAGGAACTTTCTAGTATGTTTAATGAAAGAATGATGTCGTTTAGTGAATATAGTGATATGGTAATGGAGCAGATAAGGCGTTGTCATGAGGAAGTCGTATTCATGTACAGCATGCTTCATGATAAAGAAGAGGAATTGAAACAGCTCGTAACAAAGGCTGGGCAATTTGCTAAGAAGGATGTAACGACACTTTATGAGAATTTCTCTGACAGTAGTCACAATTCTTTAATGGAACAAGAGGCCCAGGTGCCAGATCAGGCAAGTCAGCTGGCCTGGCTACGGCAAAAGGAAAAAGAAGATATCAAACGGTTAGGAAATCTTTATGAAAAAGGAGAGGACTATGATTCTCTCTATATCAATCGCAAAGAGGCAATACTAGCATTATATGAACAGGGCTTAAGCATTGTTGAAATCAGCAAAGAACTGAATATGGGACAAGGGGAAGTCATGCTAGTAATAAATCTGTTTTGTGAAGGAGTAAATCATGTTGAATAGTACGACGCGAATAAAATATTTTATACGTGGTCTTGGCATGGGGATTTTATTTACCGCTTTTTGCTTTATTCTAATTAAAGGGGGAAAGGGAAATTCCTTACAGATAACGGATGCAGAGATTGTTAAAAGAGCGAAAGAATTGGGAATGGTTGAAAAGTTAGATGATACACTTAACCGACTTGAGGGAAATACGAAAGCACCAGAGAATACTATTGAGCCAGAAGAGACGACAAAACCAGAAGAGACGACAAAACCAGAGGAGTCAAAAGCCCCGGTGAAGACAACGAAACCAAATGGGCAATCCTCTGATACAACAGTGGATTTTATTATAGTTAAAATAGTGGATGGCGATACTAGTGAGGCAGTCTCAAGAAAACTAGAAGGAGCTGGGTTAATCGACGACTATAGAAATTTTAATGAATATCTAAAAGAACGTAATATGCAATCTAAGATGCAGGTAGGGACACATCAGATTAAAGTAGGAGCATCTTTTAAGCAAATTGCTGAGCAAATTAGCAGATATCCGAAAAGATACGAGTAAGATGTTAGAAAAAATGAAAAAGGGCTTGCTATGCATGCCCGAAGTATGTTATAATCGACGCGTTGACAAAAAACACGCATGTTAGCGTTTATCTTGGTGCTTTTTTATAGAAAAGTTAGATATATGTAATGGCATGCGGATGAATAACCAATTGGAGGTAAATTATGAGCGTTATATCAATGAAACAATTACTTGAAGCAGGTGTACATTTCGGACACCAAACTAGAAGATGGAATCCTAAAATGGCTGAGTACATCTACACTGAAAGAAACGGTATTTACATTATCGACTTGCAGAAATCTGTAGGTAAAGTAGACGAAGCTTACTACGCAATTAAAGATGTAGTAGATAATGGTGGAAAAGTTCTTTTTGTAGGTACTAAAAAACAGGCTCAGGATTCAATCAAATCTGAAGCAGAACGTTGCGGTATGTTCTACGTTAATGAAAGATGGTTAGGTGGTATGTTAACTAACTTTAAAACTATCCAAGCACGTATTAACAGATTAAAACAAATCGAAACTATGTCCGAAGATGGAACATTTGAAGTTCTTCCTAAAAAAGAAGTTATTGCTCTTAAGAAAGAATGGGAAAAACTTGAGAAAAACCTTGGCGGTATCAAAAACATGAACGGCATCCCAGATGCAATCTTCATTGTTGACCCTAAGAAAGAAAGAATCTGTGTACAAGAAGCTCACACTTTAGGTATTCCACTTATCGGTATTGCAGATACTAACTGTGATCCAGAAGAATTAGATTATGTTATCCCAGGTAATGACGATGCAATTCGTGCAGTTAAATTAATCGTTGCTAAAATGGCTGATGCTGTAATCGAAGCAAACCAGGGTGAGTCTATGAGCGAAGCTCCTGTTGAAACAGAAGAAGCTGTGGAAGAAGTAATTGCTGAGTAATTTTATATAAATTGAAAGTATCGAGTATCATAATAACGGAGGTAAATTGTAATGGCTATAACAGCAGCAATGGTAAAAGAATTAAGAGAAATGACTGGCGCAGGTATGATGGACTGTAAAAAGGCATTAACCGAAACTGACGGTGATATGGATAAAGCGGTAGAATTTTTAAGAGAAAAAGGTCTTGCTTCAGCAGCGAAAAAAGCGGGAAGAATTGCAGCAGAAGGTCTAGTAGCTACTAGTATCAGTGCGGATGGAAAAACTGCAGCTATCGTAGAAGTTAACTCTGAAACTGACTTCGTTGCAAAAAATGATACCTTCAGAAATTACGTAGCTCAGGTAGCTGCTCAAGCGAACGAAACTAACGCAGCTGATATTGAAGCTTTCTTAGCAGAACCTTGGTCTTTAGATGCATCCAAAACAGTAGCAGAAGAATTATCTTCTCAGATTGCAATCATTGGTGAAAACATGAACATCAGAAGATTTGAAAAAATCGTTGCTGAAAATGGTGCAGTAGCTTCTTACATCCATGCAGGTGGTAAAATCGGTGTTCTAGTTGAAGCAATTACAGATGCTGACAGTGATGTCGTACAAGAATGTTTAAAGAATGTTGCTATGCAAGTTGCAGCTTTAAGTCCTAAATATACTTCTGATAAAGAAGTTGATCAAGACTACATTGCTCATGAAAAAGAAATTTTAATGGCTCAGGCAAGAAATGAAAAACCAGATGCAGCTGATAAAATTATCGAAGGCATGGTAATGGGACGTATTAAAAAAGAATTAAAAGAAATCTGTCTTTTAGATCAGGTTTATGTAAAAGCTGAAGATGGAAAACAGTCAGTAGGCGCTTACGTTGAAGCATATGCAAAAGCTAATGGTATCAACTTAACAATTAAGAGATTTATTCGTTACGAAACTGGCGAAGGGCTTGAAAAGAAATCAGAAAACTTTGCTGAAGAAGTAGCAAAACAAATGGGTATGTAATTAACCTAACAAGAAATTCAATGTAATATTAAGTCCTTGAAAGCTATATGTTTTCAAGGACTTTTTATATCATAGTATATTACGTCCTATGAAATAAAACACTCCGGGGGATGCATTTCATAGGAGCGTGTAAACAATCTCCAATGATATAAAAATGCTTCGAAGGTATCGCACTGTGACGGAAACTACCTGGTTAGTTCTGGTTATGGTGGGAATAAATATTTGCACTACCATGCAAGAATAGTCGGCAAATAGGTTAAGTAAATAAGCATATCTTACGATATATTTATTGTAAATATATTTTACCAATATTATATTGGTTTCCACAACTTGAGAAACATAATGAGGAGGATTCACAATGATAAAACACACTAAGATACTAACAAAAATACTTATGATGATTATTCCGTCAATTATCTTAATAGGTGTTATGTTGTTTTTGATGTATCTTATACCTACAACTATTTACAAAGAAACTAAAACTACGTTTTATGACCGAATGTATGCTATTAATGAAAATCTTCTTGATAGTGACCGTGATTTGTGCCTTGCAATGATTGGGATTGAAAAGTTAGAAAATAAGAATAGTGAATTAGATGAGAAGAAGATTAATAGCATTATGCAAGATTATAAGAAGAATCTTGATCAGGTAAAAGAAGGGGTAACGAAAGCGGTGACGTTATCAAAAGAATTAGATGGTTTAGTTGAAAAAGGTTCCTTAAAATCACTGTTTATCAAGCTTAATGGACCAAGTGCAGCTGATGAAAAGGGATATCTAAAAAAGGATGCTACTTACGAGGCACTAGCCACTTCGTTTTTTAAAGGATTAGACCAATGGTATAAAGCGCTAGATAATGTAAATGCAGCAAGTTATGACTTTACTGCACAAAGAAGTAGCTTTAATATTTTACGTAGTAAGATAGATGATATTCAATCAATTCTGACTTTATATGTACAAAATGATATTATTCAACAGCAAAAAACAATGGATAGTTTCATTTTTAGCATGGTTGGTGTAATTGCTTTTGTTGTTCTTTTGATTGTATTCTTTGATTTGCGTCTTGGCTGGTATTTTAAAAAGAATATTGATAAAGCAACAAAAGGAATAAAACAGCTTGAACAAAAGGATCTCGTTACTGAGCCTTATGTGTTAAAAGGAATTGATGAAATAGCTCAATTATCAGCTGCAGGTGGTGAACTTCACAATACCTTTAAGAAGATTATTAATATATTAAATGATACAACACAGAATTTATTTGGTGCAGCTAATGAGATGAATGTAAATGCAAAAGAAGTTACTGCAACGTCAACTCAGATAGCGAATGCTGTAGATGAAATCGCTAAAACCGTATCAGGCCAGGCAGCGGATACTGAGGGTGCGGTAAAAGAGATGCACATGCTTGAAAGCATCATTGAGAAGAGTACAGTTAGCGCCAATAATCTATCCGAAGCAAGTGATATTATTCAAAATGCTACGAGTGAAGGTATGATGGTGGTAAATGATCTGGAAGAGATCACAGAGAAGAATCAAGAAGCGTTTGATGCAATCTTTGTTCGGATTCATCAGATGAATGAGAGTGCATATAACATTGGGGAGGCAAGTACCCTTATCTCAGGAATAGCAGCACAGACTAACTTGTTATCCTTAAACGCTAGTATTGAAGCGGCGAGAGCTGGAGAGGCTGGTCGTGGTTTTGCAGTCGTTGCTGATGAAATTAGAAAATTAGCTGAACAGTCATCTTCCGCAGTGAATACCATTGATCAAATGTTAACTCAATTGCAAAATAATGCAAAACAGGCAGAAAGCCAAAGTAATCTGGTAAAAGAAGCTGTTAATAACCAGGTGGTTAGTGTAGCACAGACAAAGGTGAAATATGAGGCAATAGTAAATACAGTAGATACCATTAATTCGGAGATCAGTATGCTAGAAGATATCTCAAAACAAATGGAAGCAAGTTGTATTGCTGTTGTAGATATTACCTCCAACTTATCTGCATCTGCAGAGGAAAATGCAGCTGCAACTCAGGAAACCAGTGCTAGTGCAGAATTTATTTTATCTAGTATGCATGCCATCACTGAGGTAAGTGAGACAATTAATAGCTTATCTGCTCAGTTAAAGGAAGTAATTGATGAGTTTAAGCTATAAATAAAAGTCTGTAAAAATATTTGTGCATATGACATATATTACATAATTATTAATCAAATTATGTAATATAGATAGACTTATAATTATGTTTTATTAGTGTGGAACTATTGTTAAAAAATATATCTAAAGGCGATTTTATGCGATAATACATAAAATCGCCTCTTTTGTGTTAAACTACATAAATGACTAATAGTTGACAGTTTTGATTCTAACTGGTATTACAAAAATATTAACAATTTTGTAATAATTTTAAAACTTATGTAACATCATATGTATTAGGAATTAAATGGAGGCATGATATATGTTAAGGAAAGCAATTGTAGCGACAGTAATATGTATAACGATCCCATTACTATCGGGTGAGCTGGCCAGCGCCACTAATCTGTTTACATTGTCGGTAAATGCTTTAGGACAAGAAGTTATTGATACACAAAGAATACAATTACAAAAGATAGAAGAAAGTCAAAATTCATATCAGAATATTGGCATTAGTATAGCGAATTCGTATGTTAATATTCGAAAAGAACCAAATATTGATAGTGAAGTTGTAGGAAAACTATATGAAGGAAGTGCAGCAACCATTACAAAAGTGGATGGAAAATGGGCTGGTATTAAATCGGGCAAGGTAAGTGGTTTTATTTTTAATGAATATCTTGCCACAGGACAAGATGCAAAAAAATTGATTGATAAGTATGGTTTAAAATTAGCTACTGTTAATACTACGACATTACGTGTCAGAGATGATATGAATATAAAGTCGAGAACGGTTTATTTAGTTCCCGAAGGTTCAAGCTATACTGTATTAAGTGAGTATGAGGGCTGGGTAAAGATCCAGTTTGAAGGTCATGAAGGCTATGTAGCAAAAAAATATGTTAAGATATCTTATGAGTTTGAAAGTGCAATCTCAATTGAAGAAGAAAAAGAACGGCTTATGGCAGAAAGAATGAGCCGGGCGGATAATCAGAAATCAAAAGTGGCAATGAAAATAGTAAGCAAAGATAAGAATGAGGCCAAAGAGGCCATGGTTGCTAATCAAGGTACAATTGCCAGTCAACTAGTTAGTTATGCAAAAAAATTTGTAGGAAACCCTTATGTATGGGGTGGTACCAGTCTGACGGATGGAGCAGATTGCTCGGGATATGTGCAGACTATTTATAAAAAGTTTGGAGTTCGCATGCCTCGTACTTCTAGGCAACAGGCGAAGGTTGGTACGAAAGTCAGTACTACGAATATGAAAGTTGGAGACTTGATTTTCTATGCCAGTGAAGGTACGGTCAATCATGTAGCTATCTATATGGGCAATGGTCAAGTGGTGCATGCAAGCAATCCTGATGAAGGGATAAAGATATCCAATTATAATTACCGTACACCATACAGTGTCAGAAGAGTGTTACAATAAAGAGATATTAGTCACGATAGTAAAGCGCTTTTGAAATTCTATATAATTAGAATATCAGAAGCGTTTTATCTCTGTCTGAATTGCGATATAAGATGATAAAATAAATGTAAAATTAGTGATAAATTATTTGGAAAACGTGGAAATATGTGCTAAAATAATAGTTATAAGTTAAGATTGGGGTGATAAGTTCATACAATGGATGAGCATGCAAAGGAGAAGCCGTTTCGTAAGCGCCGCGTAAAAAGGCTGAAACGTATTATACTATTCGTAATCGGATGCTCTATACTGATTCCTATTGTTCTTAGTACGATGAGTTTTATACATATTTTTAAAGTACAAAGTAAATATAATGCGCTTGTCGAGCTCGTTAACAAGGGTGAAGATTTACATAAGCAAGATGATGAGATTGCTGCATTGCAAGATCAGATAGTATTGCTAGAAGAGCAACTGCAAGCCATAAAGGAAAAGAATAGTCAGCAAAACGAAGAAAAAGAAGTTGTTGTTGGGAATAAAAATGACAAAAGTGACAAAAGCGATAAAAGTGACAAAAATGATAAAAATGACAAAAGTGACACGGGTGACAAGAGTATTGCAGTTCCAAAGGTTGTGAAGAAAACGGTCTATTTAACGTTTGATGATGGACCTAGTTCTAATACGAATGAAATTCTAGACATACTTAATAAGTATAACATTAAAGCAACATTTTTTGTGCTTGGCAAATCATTTGACGGAGCGAAGCAAATATATCAAAGGATTGTGAAAGAGGGGCATTCTCTTGGAATGCACTCCTATTCTCATGATTATGCTACGATATATAGTTCAGTAGAAGAATTTGAAAAAGACGTTAAAAAGATAAGTGAATACCTATATGAGATTACTGGGGTAAAGCCAACCATTTACCGATTCCCTGGAGGAAGCAGTAATACGATTACGAAAATTGATATTCATGAATTCATTAACGTGCTCAATAAAAAAGGAATCGTCCACTATGACTGGAATATCATGAATGGTGATGCTTACAATTATAAAGTTAAGGTGAATACTTTAATTGATAATGTAGTTACAGGGGTCAATAAATATCAGACTTCAATGGTACTAATGCATGATGCTGCATCCAAAGATAATACGGTAGAATCGTTGCCTAAATTGATTGAAACACTAAACAAGATGGAAGTAACTTTTCTTCCAATTACTGAGCAAACTGAGCCGATACAGCATCGCTATGTGGAAGAATGATATCAAATATATAAGGAATGAGGAGGAAGAACAATGGGTTTTTTCAAGGATTTTAAGGAAGATCTGAATCAGGCAGTAGATGAGTTATTACCAGAAGATGAGATGCTGTTTGAGGAAGATGATGACCTTTTTACTAACGATGGCTTACTAATGAATGCTATGGATCAAGAGATCTCAGATGAGGAATCAACAGAGTGGTATGATGATCTTGAAGAGGCTAAAGTAGGAGAAGATAATGAGGTAATAGACTTCCTTGCTAAGGTCAATACCTTAAATGAATCGATGGAGAGTGAAAACCTGGCTGACGCCGAACTAACGCCGTCAAAAGAAGAAGCCCAGGAGCAAGAGACAGTCAAAGAAGAGTTGTTTACCGTAGCTTCCTCAGATAATTTGATGGAGAGTGATTTGGAAAGTAAGGTGGAGGATTATAAAATGATTATTGAGATGGATAAAACGGATGATGGTTTAGTAGGAGGGCTTATGGATACTGTTGAAAAGAATGAAGTTGCACAAGAAGTAACGGTAATCGGAAAAGAAACTAAGATTAATGGTAGTATTAGTTCTGAGGGTAGTGTTGAAATCTTAGGTACTGTTGAGGGTGATATTGACTGTCTTGGAAAACTATCCATTAGTGGTGTGGTAAAAGGTAACTCTACCGCGCACGAAATTTTCATAAATGCAAAACGTTTAGAAGGTAATGTTACAAGTGAAGGTAATATTAAGATTGGCCAGGGGACTGTTGTAATTGGTGATGTTAATGCTACTGCTGGTGTTATTGCGGGAGCTGTAAAAGGTCAAATTGATGTAAATGGTGCAGTTGTATTAGATTCTACAGCAATTGTAAAAGGAAACATTAAGGCAAAATCTGTGCAGATTAATAATGGAGCAGTAGTTGATGGTTATTGTTCCTTAACCTATGCAGCAGTAGATATTGATAATGTATTCGACGTAGAATAAGATTGTTAATTATCATACTGTATAAAATCTATGTTAAGCAAAGTGTATAGAAGGATGTGATGGCGGGTATCATTGGAGATAAAGCTGGCACATCCTTTTTGTTGTGGAAAGCTAGACTCAAAAACCATAAAAAGGGTTGTTCATTTGATTCATTTGTGGTACATTATTATATAGGTTTTAGCACAAATGTGTTGTACTAAAATAGAAATCAGAAAGGCATGAAGAACAACGTGAGTGATTATAAAAGAGTCTTACTTAAATTAAGTGGCGAAGCATTAGCTGGTGATAAAAAAACTGGTTTTGATGAAGCGACATGTATTGCAGTAGCAAAGCAGGTAAAGCAGTTGACGGACCAAGGAATTGAGGTTGGTATCGTTATAGGTGGTGGTAATTTCTGGAGAGGGCGTACAAGTGAAACGATTGATCGTACAAAAGCAGATCAGATTGGGATGTTGGCGACAGTCATGAATTGTATCTATGTATCTGAGATTTTCCGGTTTGTCGGAATGAAGACACAAATCTTCACTCCATTTGAATGTGGTACTATGACAAAACAATTCTCCAAAGACAGTGCCAACCGATGTTTTGAGAAAGGCATGGTTGTGTTTTTTGCCGGTGGAACCGGACATCCTTATTTCTCAACTGATACAGGAATTGTATTGCGAGCAATTGAGATGGACGCGGATGTTATTTTATGTGCCAAAGCGATTGATGGTGTTTATGACAGTGACCCTAAGAGTAATCCTAATGCAAAAAAATATGATCAGATTACTATTGATGAAGTGCTTGATAAAAAACTTGCGGTAATTGATCTTACTGCAACAATTATGTGTTTGGAGAATAAGATGCCATTGTTGGTATTTGGTCTGAATGAAGAGAATAGTATTGTAAATAGTGTATCGGGCCATTTTAATGGAACTAAAGTGGTTGTGGAATAAGAATACAGTAATTGAATGCATAACAACAATAAAGTTTAATAAAAATATAGGTAGGAGGATTCATACATGGATTCAAGAATTGAACAATTTGAGAGTAAAATGAGAAAATCTTTAGAGGCGCTAGAGGCAGAATATGTTACTATTCGTGCAGGTAGAGCGAATCCTCATGTGTTAGACAAAATAAAAGTGGATTATTATGGACAGCCATCAGGTTTACAGAGTGTAGCTAACATAAGTGTTCCTGAAGCAAGAGTTATTATGATTCAACCATGGGAAAGTAAACTGATTAAGGAAATCGAGAAAGCAATTCTTACTTCGGACTTAGGTCTTACTCCTTCAAACGATGGCAGAGTAATTCGTCTTGTATTCCCAGAATTGACCGAAGAACGTCGTAAAGATTTAGTAAAAGATGTTAAGAAAAAAGCGGAGAATGCTAAAGTAGCAGTTCGTAATATCAGACGTGATGCGAATGATGCATTTAAGAAGATGAATAAATCCAGTGAAATTACAGATGATGATTTAAAATCACTTGAGGAACAGATTCAAAAAGCAACTGACAAGTATATTGTAGATATTGATAAAGCAGTTGAGGCAAAATCCAAAGAAATTCTTACTGTATAGTAAGTGCCATAATAAGGACGTATTTTCATTTGCTGGAAGGTACGTCCTATTCTTAATGTTTAGGAGGATAGCGATGAGTGAGAACAAGGAGGATGGGTTAATTATACCTAACCATATTGCCATTATTTTAGACGGGAATGGAAGATGGGCCAAAAAACGTTTTATGCCACGCAATTATGGTCATGCACAAGGCAGTAAAAATGTTGAACGTATCATAGAAGATGCATTTAACATGGGTGTCAAATACCTTACAGTATATGCGTTCAGTACAGAAAACTGGAGCCGACCTTCTGAAGAAGTTCAGGCTATTATGAAGCTTTTACGTAATTATTTGAAGACTTGTGTGAAAACTAGTGAAAAAAATAATATGAGAGTTCGTATCCTTGGAGACAAACAAAGTCTTCCGGAGGATATATTAAAGAGTGTTAACGTTCTTGAAGAAGCGTCTAAAAACAATACTGGACTAAATTTTCAGGTAGCCTTAAATTATGGCAGTCGGGATGAGATTATTCGGGCTGTTAAAAAAGTGGCAAACAATGTTCAAGAGGGACAGTTAAAACCTGACGATATCACTAGTGATTTATTTGCATCTTATCTGGACACACATGATATTCCAGATCCTGATCTTTTAATTAGAACAAGTGGTGAACAAAGGTTATCCAATTATTTGCTCTGGCAGTTGGCCTATACAGAGTTTTATTTTACAGATGTATTGTGGCCTGATTTTAATAAAAACGAATTAGAAAAAGCGATTCGCTATTATAGCAACAGGGATCGAAGATTCGGAAAGGTTTAGGGGGATTACTATGTTTGTGAAAAGATTGATTAGTAGTATTGTGTTACTTGCAGTCATAATCACTACTGTAGTATTAGGAGGAGAAGCGCTTTTTTTATTAACTGCAATCGTTTCGCTGATAGGATTGATGGAAATATATCGCCTTTCCAAGCTTCATAAAACGTTACCAGGTATTGTTGGATATTTATCTTGCGCTGTTTACTATGCATTACTTTATTTTAACAGACAGGAATATCTGTTTGAGCTTCTTGTCGTTTTATTGTTAGTACTGATGATAGTCTTTGTGCTACGTTATCCAGTGTATCATTCAAGTCAAATTGCTATGACTTTTTTTGGTTTCTTTTATGTTGCTGTTATGTTATCATATTTGTATCAAGTACGCATGCTAGAAAATGGTGCCTATATGATTTGGCTGGTGTTCATTGGAGCCTGGGGTTCTGATACTTGTGCGTATTGTGTTGGTATGCTATTTGGAAAACATAAACTTCCGAACGAACTGTCTCCAAAGAAGTCGATAGAAGGTTGTATTGGAGGGGTAGTTGGAGCAGCATTCCTAGGTTTTGCTTATGCAACTGTTTTTAGAGAGCAGATTACTGCTATTAGTAATCCAACCCTCTGGTTTGCGGTAATTGGTGGTGTGAGTAGTATATTATCTCAGATAGGTGATCTTGCCGCGAGTGGTATTAAGAGAAATCATAATATTAAGGACTATGGGAATCTGATACCAGGCCACGGTGGAATTATGGACAGATTTGACAGTATTATTTTTACTGCTCCAATCTGCTTTGTCTTACTAAAATTTATACTGTAAAAGGTAAAATAGATAACTTGAGGAAATAAGAATGAAAAGAATAAGTATACTGGGTTCTACTGGGTCTATAGGGACTCAAACCTTAGAAATTGTACGAACCAATCAGGATATAAAAGTTGTGGCATTAGCTGCTGGCAATAATATTGAGTTACTAGCGAAACAAGCATTGGAATTTAAACCAGAGCTAATTTGTGTCTGGACTAAGGAGAATGCATGTAAGATTAAGCAAATGATCCCTTACGATGTGACGATCGTCTACGGTATGGAAGGGTTGATTCTTTGCGCAACACATGCAGACGTAGATATTGTTGTAACTGCTGTGGTTGGAATGATTGGAATCCGTCCAACGATTAGTGCAATCGAAGCTGGCAAGGATATTGCGCTTGCGAATAAGGAAACACTTGTAACTGCTGGGCATCTGATTATGCCATTAGCCAAAGAAAAGAACGTAAGAATTTATCCGGTAGATAGTGAACACAGTGCAGTATTTCAATGCTTGAACGGTGAAAATTGGAAAGAAATAGACAAGATTATCCTAACTGCTTCTGGCGGACCTTTTCGTGGTAAGAAGCTTAGTGACTTAGAACATATTCAAGTGGAAGATGCGCTGAAGCATCCAAACTGGGCGATGGGAAGAAAGATTACGATTGATTCTTCTACTATGGTTAATAAAGGGCTTGAGGTAATTGAAGCAAGGTGGTTGTTTGATGTAAGTTATGACCAGATCGATGTTGTCGTACAGCCTCAAAGTGTGATTCATTCTATGGTGCAGTTTATGGATGGATCGGTTATGGCACAGCTTGGAACGCCGGATATGAAACTACCAATTCAGTACGCATTATATTATCCAGAGCGTCGTTTTCTTGCTGGGTCACGTCTTGATTTTAAAACGCTTAAAAGTATCTCCTTTGAAGAACCGGATCTTGAGACCTTTAGAGGGTTACGACTTGCTTATGAAGCAGGTCGGATTGGCCATAGTATGCCAACGGTATATAACGCAGCGAATGAACTAGCAGTTTCTCTGTTCTTAGAAAAGAAGATTTCGTATTTGGATATCGTTAAGATGATAGAATTTGCAATGGAAAAGCATAACTTGATAGAACATCCAAGTCTTGAGCAAATTCTAGAAACAGAAGCATTAACATATGATATATTAGCATCATTTAAATAGAGGAAAGATAAGTATTCAAAATCATACGTTAATAGTCAGGTAGGAGGGTTTATGAGCATTGTTATTGCTTTAATTATATTTAGTGTTATTGTTATCATTCATGAATTTGGTCATTTTCTTCTTGCAAAGAAAAATGGGATTAAAGTTCCTGAGTTTTCTCTTGGTATGGGACCTAGATTATTCAGTTTTCAAAAAAATGAAACTAAGTATTCTCTAAAACTGTTCCCTATAGGTGGCTCCTGCCTGATGCTTGGTCAGGATGAAGATTCAAAAGAGGAAGGAACCTTTAATTCCAAAGGTGTTTGGGCAAGAATCTCTGTCATAGCGGCAGGTCCTATTTTCAACTTCATATTGGCTTTTGTTCTTGCAATCTTTGTCATTACGGGTGCAGGATACGACCCTGCAACGGTGGCACGAGTTGTAGACGGACAACCAGCGAGTGAGGCAGGAATTAAAGTAGGGGATTTGATTACTTCAATCAATGGTAAAGGAGTAGATATCTCCAGAGATATTGATGTGTATTTTCAATTTCATCCGGTAGATGGTGAGGTAATTGAAATCACATATGAACGGAATGGAAAAGAATATGAAGCGAATATAGAGCCCAAACTTATAAAACGGTATTTGATTGGTTTTTCTTATACTGCTGACGATAAGATTGCAGTAATGACTGCGATTACTCCTGGTGGTGCATTGGAGAAAGCTGGTGTTAAGGCGGGGGATATCATTGTTAATGTGGATGGTAACGATGTTAAAACCGGAATGGAATTAAATGATTATTTTAATGCTAATCCGTTAACTGAGAAACCAGTTCAGGTAACATATTCTCGTGATGGAAAAGAGACGACTGTTCAGGTTACTCCGGTATACTCGAGCGAAAATTATGTTGTTGGAATGGGCTATAATATGCAACGCACCGGTACAGAGAAGAATCCACTAAAAGTGTTAAAATATAGTTATACAGAAGTGAAGTTCTGGATTAAGACAACGGTAGCTAGTCTTGGCCAACTGATTCAGGGCAATGTTAGTAAAGACGATATCGCCGGTCCGGTAGGGATTGTGAATATCATTGGAGATAGCTATGAAAACACCAAGGATGAAGGTGTTTTTATGACAATCTTGCAGATGATGTACATCAGTATCTTGTTAAGTGCGAATCTTGGAGTAATGAACTTGCTTCCAATTCCAGCTCTTGACGGAGGGCGACTTGTATTTTTGATTATTGAAGCAATCCGTGGAAAACCAATTCCAGCGGAAAAAGAAGGTATTGTACATGTCATTGGCTTTATTGCATTGATGCTGTTGATGGTATTTGTTGTATTTAATGATATTATGAGGATTTTTGGTTAATTAAGAGTGTATCAGGTGAACTTAAGCTGTTGTTGGAATTAGAAGAGTGTTACTTCTTAACCGACAGCAGCTTTCTATAATGACAATATTAAAGTAAAACGTGTAAAAAATGAGGTAGAAATCATGGCATTATTAAGAGAAAAAACAAGAGTAATTCGAATTGGGGACCGGTATATAGGAGGAAATCATCCTATATTAGTACAATCAATGACCAATACCAAGACAGAAGATGTTAAAGGGACGATTGATCAGATAGCAAGATTACAGGAAGCGGGCTGTGATATCATTCGTTTGGCGGTACCAACGATGGAAGCAGCAAAATCATTCGGTGAGATAAAAAAACATGTGAAGATCCCAATGGTGGCTGACATTCATTTTGATTATCGCCTGGCAATGGAAGCCATGATAAATGGTGCGGATAAAATCAGAATTAATCCTGGTAACATTGGTGATATCCATAAGGTAAAAGCAGTCGTTAACATGGCTAAGGAACGTGAGATACCAATTCGGGTTGGTGTCAATAGTGGGTCTCTTGAAAAGAATCTGTTAGCAAAATACGGACGTGTTTGTGCAGAAGGTATCGTGGAAAGTGCTCTTGATAAAATTCGTTGGGTTGAAGAATTAGGATATGAAAATATGGTAATTAGCATCAAATCAAGCGATGTATTAATGAGCGTTGAAGCACATGAGTTAATAGCAAAACAAACGGATTATCCTCTTCATGTCGGGATTACAGAGTCAGGAACCATTTATTCCGGTAATATCAAGTCAGCTGTTGGGCTAGGGATCATCCTGCACCAAGGAATAGGTAATACTATTCGTGTTTCCCTTACTGGTGATCCAGTGAAAGAAATTGAATCAGCAAAATTAATCTTAAAAACGTTAGGTCTGCGTAAAGGCGGAGTGGAGGTTGTTAGTTGCCCGACTTGTGGCAGAACACAAATCAATCTGATTGAGTTAGCGAATCAAGTAGAAGAGATGGTTAGGGAATATGACCTAGATATCAAAGTTGCTGTTATGGGCTGTGCGGTGAATGGTCCTGGGGAAGCAAGAGAAGCTGATATCGGAATCGCTGGAGGAATTGGAGAAGGTTTAATTATTAAAAAAGGGGAAATTGTAAGGAAGGTACCTGAAGCAAGGTTGCTAGATGAGCTGCGAACAGAATTAAGTAACTGGAAGTAATACGTAAAAGAGGAGATCATAAAGGAAGGGATAGGAAATGGTATTTTTTGAAGCATGGAATGATTTACAAGTGAATAAAAGATTGACGCAGGTATTTCAATATGTTGATGTCACTCGTTTTGTAGTAAATCAACGTACGGAAAGCATAGAAATCTATACAATGAGTGAAAACTATCTTTCTTATATTGATATTAGCAGTATGGAGTTTCAAATAAAGAAAAAGTTCTTTTCCCAATCTCAATTTCGAGTCAGAATTATTGATGAATATACATTTGCCAAGCAAATGACACTTTCAAAGCTTTTGGAGATTACCAATGAATCCATCTTATGTGAACTAAAAGAACTATCGCATCTGGCCTATGCGACCTATTTTAAAGCAAAGCGTACCGTGACTGAGAATACGCTTGTTATCGAATTAGAGGACAATTTTATCTATAAGAATCTGGCCAATGAGTTACGTGCCTTTTTGGTCCAATTTATGAACACTCATTTTGAGCGTGACATTACAGTAGACTTCACCTATTATGAAAAGGTGGATAAAGAAACGAATGAAAAGGATACCTATCAGGAAAAATTGATTCAGTACCGTAATGGAATAAAAGAAGACAGCGTTATAAATATTAGTGAAGAAGCTTCTGGTAATGTAGAACCATCAAAGGTTTCGGCTGCAGAAACAGAACCGAAAGCAAATGAAAAGTTCAAATCATTGAAGGAGCATAAAGAGAAATTTTACAATAAAAGAAAGTTACCTGAAGATCCAAGTGTTATCTATGGACGTAACTTTGAAGGGAAGGTGCTCTCCCTTAAGGAAATACAAGAAGAGATTGGCGAAGTAGTTGTACAAGGAAAAGTCCTTGATGTGGAGGAACGTATTACAAAAAATGGCTTATACATTTTCAATATTCCCATCACTGATTTTTCGGATAGTATCGTCGTAAAGCTCTTCTGTAAAGAAGAACAATATAATGATGTAAAAGAAAAGGTGAAAAAAGACTCATTTCTACTCATTAAAGGAGTAGCAATGTATGATAATTATCAGAAGGAGATTACGATTGGTAGTGTTACCGGAGTTAAATTGATTTCTGATTTTACAACTACCAGAATGGATCAAAGTGCCCAGAAACGAGTTGAGCTACATTGTCATACTGTCATGAGTGATATGGATAGTGTAATTAATGTAAAATCTCTAATTAATCGTGCGAAAAAATGGGGGCATAAAGCATTAGCCATCACAGATCATGGGGTAGTGCAGTCTTTCCCAGAAGCGGCACATGCCTTAGTTAAAAATGATGAATTCAAAATTATCTATGGAATGGAAGCGTATATCGTAGATGATGAACAAAATATTGTAGAGAATAATAAGGGGCAGACCTTAGATGCGTCCTTTGTTGTATTTGACTTAGAAACTACTGGGTTTGGTCCTGTACATGATAAGATTATTGAAATTGGCGCAGTCAAAGTGGTAGATGGTAAGGTTGTCGATACCTACTCCACCTTTGTCAACCCAATGATACCGATTCCTGAAAAGATAACGGAACTTACAAGTATAACGAATCTTGATGTTAGTGACGCACCATTGATTGAGACAGTACTACCTGAGTTTCTTTCCTTTTCAAAAGACTGCATCCTGGTAGCACATAATGCTTCCTTTGATGTAGGGTTTATCAGAAAGAAATCTGAGCAGCAGGGAATAGAAACAGATTTTACGGTTTTAGATACCGTTAATATGGCACGTGTGTTATTGCCTCACCTTAATAATTTCAAATTAAATATCATTGCCAAGGATCTGGGAGTTTCATTAGAAAGTCATCACCGCGCGGTAGATGATGCTATGGCAACAGCAGAGATTTTTATACACTTTCTCACAATGTTAAAAGAGAAAGAAGTTGTTACACTTGAAGAGCTAAATCGTATGAATCAGCTCTCGCCTGAGACAGTTAAGAAAATGCCTACCTATCATGGAATCATTCTTGCTAAAAATGACATAGGCAGGGTGAATCTATATAAGATGGTATCTCTTTCCCATATTGAATATTTTGCAAGACGGCCAAGGATACCAAAAAGTCTGATTACGGCTAACAGAGAAGGACTAATTCTTGGAACAGCATGTGAAGCAGGAGAATTATACCAGGCGATTCTACGAAATAAGCCAGATACCGAGATTGAACGAATTGTAAACTTCTATGATTATCTGGAAATTCAACCGCTTGGTAATAATATGTTTATGATTGAGGATGATCGCTATGATGTAACTAGCATCGAGGACCTGAAAGCACATAATCAGCGTATTGTTGATTTGGGGACATTATATCAAAAACCGGTGGTGGCTACCTGTGATGCCCATTTTTTAGATCCGGATGATAGTATTTACCGTGCAGTTATCATGAAAGGAAAAGGATTTAAGGATGCTGACAATCAGGCACCTCTATATTATCGTACTACAGAAGAGATGCTAGAAGAGTTTGAGTATCTTGGGCCAGTAAAAGCAAAAGAGGTCGTGCTTACGAATACGAATCTGATTGCTGATATGATTGAAAAAATTAGTCCAGTCCGTCCGGATAAGTGTCCACCGGTAATTGCAGACTCTGATAAAGAACTGCGTAAAATCTGTTATGATAAGGCACATTCTATGTATGGTCCTGATTTGCCGCCACAAGTTCAAACAAGGCTGGAACACGAGTTGAATTCGATTATAAGTAACGGATTTGCCGTGATGTATATTATTGCACAGAAACTAGTATGGAAATCAAATGAAGATGGCTATCTGGTGGGTTCCAGGGGGAGTGTTGGTTCCTCTTTTGTCGCTACAATGGCAGGAATTACAGAAGTTAATCCTCTTGCGGCGCATTATTATTGCCCGAATTGTCATTACAGTGATTTTACCTCTGATATTGTCAAACAATATGCAGGAAGTTCAGGCTGTGATATGCCAGACCGTGAATGTCCTGACTGTGGTACTATGTTATGTAAAGATGGACATGATATCCCATTTGAAACTTTCCTTGGATTTTACGGAGATAAAGAACCAGATATTGACCTTAACTTCTCAGGGGAATATCAGGCCAAAGCACATGAGTATACCGAGGTAATCTTTGGAAAAGGGCATACTTTCCGTGCGGGAACCATTGGTACATTAGCAGATAAAACGGCGTATGGATTTGTGAAAAAGTATTATGATGAGCATGAGCAAACGAAGAGGAATGCTGAGATAAACAGAATCGTACAAGGCTGTGTCGGAGTCAGAAGAACAACGGGCCAACATCCAGGTGGAATTATCGTGCTGCCTCATGGCGAGGAAATCTATTCCTTCACGCCGGTACAACGTCCTGCTAATGATATGAATACTAAAACAGTTACAACACACTTTGATTATCACTCTATTGATCATAACTTGCTAAAGCTAGATATTCTAGGGCATGACGATCCGACTATGATTCGTATGTTAGAGGATCTTACGGGATTAGATGCCAAACAGATAAGCCTGGATGATACTAAGGTATTGTCATTATTTGAGTCAACGAAAGCCTTAGGGATAAAACCAAAGGATTTGATGGATTGTGATCTTGGATGTCTGGGAATTCCTGAATTCGGTACGGACTTCGTTATGCAGATGTTAAGAGATACGAAACCAAAGAATTTTTCGGACTTAGTCCGAATCTCGGGATTATCGCATGGAACCGATGTATGGCTTAATAATGCGCAGTATTACATTCAAAGAGGAGACTGTACTCTTTCTAGTGCAATCTGTACCCGTGATGATATTATGGTCTTCTTAATATATAAAGGGGTAGAAAATGGTCTTTCCTTTAAGATAATGGAAAGTGTCAGAAAAGGAAAGGGACTCTCTCCTGATATGGAAGAAGCAATGAGGCAAGCAAATGTTGAGGAGTGGTATATAGAATCCTGCAAGAAAATCAAATATATGTTTCCAAAGGCGCATGCCGCTGCCTATGTCATGATGGCATTTCGAATTGCTTATTTTAAAGTATATTATCCACTTGCTTATTATGCCTCTTATTTTAGTATTCGTGCCAGTGCTTTTAACTATGAAAAGATGTGTCTTGGAAAGAATAAGCTAGAAGGACTTATGAGGGAATATAAGAGAGATTATAATAATTTATCTAAAAAAGAACAGGATATGTATAAAGACATGAGAATCGTTCAGGAAATGTATGCCCGCGGATTTGAATTTTTACCTATTAATATCTATCTGGCAAAAGCACATCATTTTCAAATCATTGATGGGAAACTTATGCCATCGCTAAGCTCAATTGACGGTCTTGGTGATAAGGCAGCAGAAGCGATTGTTGAAGCAGCGAAAGATGGAAAGTTTTTATCGCAGGATGATTTCCGTGAGCGAACAAAAGTGTCAAAAACCGTCGTTGATCAGATGGCTGAAATGGGCATCTTTGGTGATCTGCCAGTTTCTAATCAGAGAACAATTTTGGATTATTTGAATGAGACAAAGTTTATGTAATGTAAGTCATACAAAAAGCCTCCGCGAATGCGTACAATCATAATAAGTAATTTAACTTGCTGCGCTCAGTATGAGATCGATGCACAAGTATGCGGAGGCGTAATTGAAATTATAGTGTTGACAGGCCAATCATGTTATTATCATAATTTTTATGTAATGGAACTACCTGATATGTTATGTCTAAAAAGTTCAGCTTTTTATTATTTGCAACACATTGCTTAATTCTACGTAGTATATTCTGGCTATTAATCACTGAGGCTTTTGGAAGTACTAGAAACAGCCTTTGGTCATTGGTCAAAGTAAGAAAATCATCAGAACGTAAATACGGAAGGATGGTATTAATAAAAATCTGTTTCACTAGATACTGTTTTTCCATACTTTGTGATGAGGCGTGAATCGTAATGATACAAAGACAGATTGGTTCGTTGTTACACTTGGCTTTACGCAGTTCAAGGGAGTATAGTGTCTGAAAAATCTGATAATCATAAAATATAGCGCCAATATTTGTATCTGGTTTACTTAAAGTTGCAGCGAGGGTAGTATCAGCTTGCTCTAAATCGCGCAATAGTAATTGATGTAGTTTCTCGAATTTTGGAATTACAGGTGTTCCGTACTGATTGAATAGCTGCTCCATGCTGTGTTGGTATTGTTGCAATGCGGTTTGTACGTTGCCTGCTTTGTATAATGATAAGGTCAGATTAAAGTTTGCAACTTCATCATAGGCATCGACCGAAAGAATATCACAGCAAACACGGGAACATGTTTCATAATCATGGTATTCGACTAACAATTCTAGGTATTTATGCATCATTTTCAGATATAACGAATGGTAATAAGCACTGATTGGAATGACCCAAAACTGTGTGGCTGACCTAGGAAGAAAGTCTCCCTTATAAAGCAAATGTATTTGGGAGAGTAATTTTAACTGCTGTTCTTGCGATGGTTTTTTTTCTACTAGTCGGCATAAGGTTTCAAAATGATCGGTATCAACACTGACATTGACTAAAGGATTCCATCCATAGGAGCCACGACTTTGTATAATAAGTGGAATCTCTTTTGGGAATTCAAGACTTGTCAGCAGTTTTCGCAAACGGTGAAGTAGAGTTTTAAGAGCACTCATAGGGTTCTCAATCTCATTATCAGGCCAAAGAATATCGATTAAGTCGTATTGAGACAGTTCTTTATGACGATTCGCAATTAAAAATTCCAGTAAAGTAAAGCTTTTTCTGGAATGAAAGGTGTTATCATCAATCTTTTTCGATTGGTAGGAGAGGGAAAATTCCCCGAGCATATTAATGTAGATTACTGGGTTGTCCATAGTAGCCTCCTATTTATCTGAATCATATTTATTATAAAGTAAAAAATTGGAAAAGTCTATTGGTGTTTCTTTTCAAAAATAACGTTTTTTATACACCAGAACTAAGAAAGGAAAGTATGTATTATCTTACATGCAAAATAAAATGATACGTGAATTATATCAAAAACTACAAAATAACCAGGAGCTGCGTCCTACTTTAGGTGAGCTACGTAAGCTGTGTAAAGATTATAGTCATAGACATGCACTGCTTTATTGTATTGGTGATGACTATCGCCTTTTTCACGAACTTCTTAATAACGAGGATGCTAAAGTGCGTAAAAATACAGCACTTCTCATAGGAGAACTAGGGATCCAGGCTATGGTTGATATGTTATATCAGTGTTATCGTGCTGAGCAGATGCTGTTTGTGAAGCCCTCCTACCTAACTGCGATGAAAGAACTTAATTTCATTAAGTATCTGCCTGATTTTAAGGAACGTCTTCATGAGTTATCAAAAGCAGAGTTTACAGTGGAAGAAAAAAAGCATCGTAGCGAGGAAATGAGAGAGTTATCCACACTGATTGTTATGGCAGAAGGAATTAAAAAGCATGAATTTACCGGATATTCTATGGAACAGGATTTGATACTTTTAACCAACCGCAATCATATAGATATCACGCTTAATCAGTTGAGTTCAGAGAGTAAGAAAGCATTCGGTGCAGGTGTCATGGTGAAAACCAATCAGCTAAAAGAGGTGTTGCCTATTCGGACCTATACAGAGCTATTGTTTGCTGTACCAGGAATGCTTAAGGCAGGTAATGATCCAATTGAAATTGCAAAAGTAATAGACAAGGCAGGCCTTGTAAAGTTTCTAAAACAACGGCACAGTGGAACACCGCCTTATTATTTTCGCATCGAATATAAGACGAAACTACCTTTAGATAAGAAGAGTGCGTTTACTAAGAAACTGGCTCAGGAGATCGAGAATAATACGATGAGGGAAATGGTCAATTCCCCTTCAGACTATGAGATTGAGTTACGTTTGATTGAAGGAAAAGATGGAAATATTAATCTTTTACTAAAATTATATACCTTACCAGATCATCGATTTGATTATCGTCTCCAAAGTATTGCTACCAGTATCCGTCCAGTGAATGCAGCCTTAACAGTTGCTTTGGCAAAGTCCTATATGAAAGAGCAGGCACAGGTATTAGACCCATTTTGTGGAGTAGGAACGATGTTAATTGAACGCCATAAGGCAGTTAAGGCTAATACAACCTATGGAATTGATTGTTATGAAGAAGCAATTAAGCTAGCAAAAGCCAATACGGAAGCGGCTCATCAGTTGATTCATTATATCAATAAGGATTTCTTTGAATTTACACATGATTACCTGTTTGATGAGATTATTACAGATATGCCATTTGCAATGGGCAAAACGAATCAGGCCAATATAGTCCAGATTTATGACCGGTTTTTTGATAAGAGCAGGGAAGTGCTTAAAGAAGAGGCTGTGATGATTCTTTACACGCATGATAGAGAATTAGTAAAAAAAGGTGCTCGTAAGTATGCTTATCAGATCGAGAAGGAATATGAGATTTCCGCTGTGGAAGGCACGTATGTGGTGGTTCTAAATAGATAAAGTCAAGCGGATATTCACATAGTGTTTTGCTATATGACAAATAAAAAAGACGGAGAATAATCTCCGTCTTTTGTTATGGTTTTAATTATGCATTAACTACATTAATAGCCTGAGGACCGCGAGCGCCATCAGTAACATCGAAAGTAACGCTTTGGCCTTCTTCTAATGTTTTGAAACCATCAACTGCGATGCCAGAGAAATGTACGAAAATGTCATTTCCTCTTTCATCAGTGATAAAACCAAATCCTTTTTGTGCATTAAACCATTTAACTGTACCTTTATTCATGAAAGATACCTCCTAAAACTTATTATATTTTGTATGTAATAAAAAATCACATATTTTTGTAAATCAATAAATAAGTTACTGACTTACAAAAATATGTGAATCAAAACTAACATCAAAATACAATATGATATTAACATAGTATTAGTATAAAGTCAACACTATTATTAGAAAATTTCAAAATTTTATTGTCTATTTTTATCAAAACGACATAAGTTGCATTTGTTGACAAAGAAAAACGAAACGTCTATCATTAGTGTAATAACTGATTCAAGTACAGTAGATGGGAGAGATAATGCGATGAAAGAATACATCATTTCAAAAATGAAAGAGTTAATTGATACCGACAGTCCATCGGGTTACCATTATGAAGCACAGGAGTATTTAATAAAGGAATTAAAAAAACTGGGTTATGAGCCATATTCACCAAAAAAAGGTGGAGTCATAGTAGACCTTGGAGGAAGTGGGAATCCAGTAATGCTACTTGCTCATATTGATACTCTTGGAGCGTTTGTTGGTAATATCAAATCAGATGGCCGTCTGGCTATCTCGAATATGAGTCTGAATCCAAATAATATTGAAACTGAGAATGTAACCATTATTACCAGAGATCGCAAACGGTATGAGGGGACCATTCAATTAGTTAATGCGTCGATCCATGTGAATGAGGAAATCAACCGTGCTAGGGATTTTCATACCTTAGAGGTTGTTCTGGATGAGGATGTACATTCAAAAAAGGAAGTAGAAGCACTAGGCATCATGGCAGGTGATATCGTAGCGGTGCAACCTAGATTCACAGTGACAAGGAAGGGTTATATTAAGAGCCGGTTTTTAGATGATAAGGCATCAGCAGCTATTTTACTTGGTTTAGCCAAATACGTAAAAGAGATGAATCAGCCGTTGAAACGTAATGTGCAGATGTATTTTACCGTGTTTGAAGAGATTGGACATGGGGCTTCCTATGGTATTGGAGAGGAAATTGATGATATACTATCAGTAGATATGGGATGTGTTGGAGAGGGGTTAACATGTAAAGAAACCATGGTATCAATTTGTGCTAAGGATAGTGCAGGGCCTTACCATTTTGATATGGTGAATGAGTTAATTCAGGCAGCAAAAAGTAAAAAACTTGATTATGCTGTTGATGTATATCCTCGTTATTCATCCGATGCCCAGGTTGCAATGAAAGTAGGGGTGGATGCAAGACATGCGTTGATTGGTCCAGGTGTTTATGCTTCCCATGGATACGAAAGAACACATGTGAATGGTGTAATGAACACCTTTGAATTAATTAAAGCTTATCTTGATGTTTAGTAATATAAGATAGAGTTTCGCTAGCGAAACTCTCCGCCTGTGGCGGGGCGTATAAGCAAACAATTTCCTATAACAAAAAAGCCTTAGCATTTGCTAAGGCTTTTAATAATTATTATTTAGCAGTCCGTAGGGGAATCGAACCCCTGTTTCTGCCGTGAGAGGGCAGCGTCTTGACCGCTTGACCAACGGACCGTATCAACAAAATATACTATATCATAGGTTGAGAAAGAATGCAACTATTATTTTTTCTATTTTTCGAATATTTTCGACTACTTACACAGTTCTTGTCACTACATAATTAATAGCAAGTCTTTTGGTGCAAAAAAATAATGACTCAAATTAATAAGTTAGGTACATTTTGTACAATATTTGGTTATAATATAGTTATATTTTAGACTTGCATTTACTATGGAATAATGTTACAATAGTTTTTAGTGAATGATATGGTATGACTAAAGGAGTGGATAAACGTCCACTCCTTATATTATGCTATGGGATAAAGATACAAGGTTTTCTTTGGTACCAATAGAGAGTCTGAAGTTATGATTACAAAGAAAAGAGGAATGACAATGGCTAAGAAAGAAGATTATGAAGCGAAGACGGAACAACTTGTGATGCCATTAATGCAACAGCATAATTATGAACTTGTTGATGTAGAGTATGTAAGAGAGGGTTCTAACTGGTTTTTGCGTATATTCATCGATAAAGAAGGTGGAATTACAATTGATGACTGCGAGCTTGTCTCTCGAGCGTTGAGTGACCTTCTTGATGTTAATGATTTTATACCTGACGCCTATATTCTTGAGGTAAGTTCGCCTGGACTGGGAAGACAGTTAAAAAAGGACAAAGATTTTAAACGTAGCATTGGCGAGGTAGTTGAAATCAAATTGTATAAAGCAATCAATAAACAAAAAGATTTTGAGGGCGTGTTAAAAGCATTTGATGAAGAGACCTTAACTCTGGAGATGGATGACCTTAGTGAAGTGGTATTTAAGCGTAGTGAAATTGCCATGGTTAGACTTGCAATTGATTTTTAGGAATCTAGTGAAACAATAATATATAGTTGTCATAATTAATAGGAGGATAAAAAAATGGCAAAGAATAATGAACTAATCGATGCTCTTGAGCAGATCGAAAAGGAGAAAAATATCAGCAAAGATATTTTACTAGAAGCAATTGAGACTTCATTACATGCTGCTTGTAAAAATCATTTTGGCAAATCAGATAATATAAAAGTAACGATTGATCGGGTAACTGGTGATGTGGGAGTGTATGCTGAACGTGAGATTGTGGAACATGTAGTAGATCCAATTATACAAATCAGTCAGGAAGAAGCAATCTTAAAATTTCCAAAGTATAGTGTTGGTGATGTAGTTCAAGTAGAGGTAACTCCTAAGAACTTTGGTAGAATTGCCGCACAAAAAGCAAAGCAGGTAGTAGTACAAAAAATTCGTGAAGAAGAGCGAAAAGTTCTTTATAATATATATTATGAAAAGGAAAAAGACATCGTTACTGGTATTGTTCAACGTTATGTCAATAATAATATTAGTGTTAATCTTGGTAAAGTAGATACCATTTTAACTGAAAAAGAACAAGTGCCAGGCGAATACTTTAGACCAACTGAACGTATTAAAGTATATCTGCTGGAAGTAAAAGATTCACCTAAGGGACCAAAAATTACGATTTCCCGTACTCACCCAGAATTGGTAAAACGGTTATTTGAAGCGGAAGTAACAGAAGTTAAGGATGGCACAGTAGAAATTAAGAGCATTGCAAGAGAAGCTGGCTCTAGAACCAAAATGGCTGTAGCAACCAATAATCCTGATGTTGATCCAGTGGGAGCGTGTGTAGGGATGAATGGTGCCAGAGTAAGTGCTATTGTTGATGAACTTCGTGGGGAGAAAATCGATATAATAGAGTGGAGTGACAATCCGGAAATTCTGATTCAGAATGCATTAAGTCCAGCCAAAGTGGTTAGTGTAGAGGTTGATGCAGAGGAAAAGAGTGCAAGAGTGGTAGTTCCTGATTATCAATTGTCTCTTGCAATTGGAAAAGAAGGGCAAAACGTAAGACTGGCAGCCCGCTTAACAGGATACAAGATTGATATTAAGAGTGAATCACAGGTAGTGGGTGAAGCATAACGTCTTGCTATATTTTCCGATAGAAATGAGGTTTGAGTTAGTATGAAAAAAACACCGATGCGTCAATGTGTTGGATGTGGGGAGATGAAAGGGAAAAAGGAATTAATTCGCATCATTAAAACCCCTGAAGAAGAGATTATCATGGATTCTACTGGAAAAAAGAACGGTAGAGGAGCATATCTATGCAAATCGATTGAATGCTTTAAAAAAGCCAGAGAAAGAAAGGCATTGGAGCGTTCGCTAAAGGTTACCATACCTAACGAAATTTACGATTTACTTGAAAAGGAGTTGACCGACCTTGAATGAAAATAAGGTGCTATCTTATATAGGGTTAGCCACGAAAGCGGGAAAGGTTTCCAGTGGGGAATTTTCTACTGAAAAAGCTGTGAAAGATGGAAAAGCTCGTTTGGTGATTGTGGCTGAGGATGCTAGTGATAACACCAAAAAAATGTTCACAAACATGTGTTCATTTTACCAAGTGCCAATTTGTTTTATTTCAGCAAAGGAAATCCTGGGTCATGCAATGGGTAAACAGATTCGAGCTTCTTTATCTGTTAATGATGAAGGCTTTGCAAAAGCAATAATAAAGCAATTGGATGTAGCAGGAAACTAATAGACGACATTTAGCAAGGAACTATCAAATCCTTGTGCCAGGAAAGGATTGGTGTAAGTATGGCGAAAATGAAGATATATGAATTGGCGAAGGACCTAAGCATTGCGCCGAAGGATGTTATTAAATTCTTGGGGGAAAAGGGAATGGAAGTCAAAAGCCATATGAATAGTATTGAAGGTGACACCGTAGAAATTGTACGCAAACAATTTGCGGGTGCTGCAAAACAACAAGCTAAGGAGGAGGGACCTAAGCTGGCGCCACTGAAAGGAATAGTAAGTGGTAAGGCTCCGATTGAAGCAAGTAAAGCTACAACGATTAGTCGTCCGGCAAAGGCGCAGGCCATTGGCGGATTACCAACGCATAAAAATGACGCAAATCAATCAAAGCAAACAGAGAGTGGGAAAAGTAGAACGCAATCTATGAATAATAAAACAATAAATCAGGATAATACAAAAGAAAAAGAAATAAAGATCTCAGAAAAAGCTGGATCTATGGATGTGAAAGTGCAAGAGAATAGAATAGTAGAAAAAAAAGATGAGATGCAAGCAACTGCTGTGCAATCTTCAAATAGTAATAATGTTGATAACGCAAAAACGAGACCAGTGACTAATCGTGATAATAGTCAGGGTGGATATAATCGTAATAATTCCAGCCAAAACAGACCATATAATAATCGCGACAATTCTCAGGGAGGACAAAACCGAGGAACTACCGGAGAAAACAGACCATATAACAACAACCGCGATAATAGCCAGGGCGGATATAACCGAGGAACTACCGGGGAAAACAGACCATATAACAACAACCGTGATAATACTCAGGGTGGATATAACCGAGGAACTACTGGAGAAAACAGACCATATAACAACAACCGTGATAATACCCAGGGTGGATATAACCGAGGAACTACCGGAGAAAACAGACCATATAACAACAACCGTGATAATAATCAGGGTAGTTATAACCGTAATAATACCCAAGGTGGCAATACCCAAGGTGGATATAATAGACCAGCAGGTGGTCAAGGTGGATATAATAGACCAGCAACGGGCGGTCAAGGTGGATATAATAGACCAGCAACAGGCGGCCAAGGTGGATATAATAGACCAGCAACGGGCGGTCAGGGTGGATATAATAGACCAGCAGCAGGCGGTCAAGGTGGATATAATAGACCAGCAGGTGGCCAAGGCGGATATAACAAGGATGCACAAGGTCGTAGCCAGGGTTATCGTAGTGGCGGTGGCTTTAATAAGGATGGCGGTTTTAACAAAGATGGTGGTTATAATAAAGATCACAGCCGTGGCTCTTATGGTTCAAAAGATAAAGCAGCTAGTGCTACCCCAGATCCTATTGCAAGTTTAGGTCAAAGTCGTTTTAATCAGGTAAATACTCGTAAAAATAGTAAAACTCAGAATGATAAGTTAAATAGGGATGATAAATTTGGTGGACGCAACTCACGTAATAAAAAGGGTGCAAAACAGGATGATATTCCAGTTAAAGATCCTAATCGTAAGGGTGCCTTCATTAAACCACAGCCTGTGGTAGTAGAAAAAGAGGTCATCACAGCAATTGAAATCCCTGAAGTATTAACGATTAAGGATCTTGCTGACAAAATGAAACAGCCAGTTGCAGCGATTGTTAAGAAGTTATTCCTTCAAGGAAAAATGTATACGATGAACTCCGAAATCAGTTTTGAAGAAGCGGAAGAAATCGCGTTAGAATATAACATCGAATGCTCTATTGAGAAGCAAGTTGATGTCATTGAAGAAGTGCTGAAAGAAGAGGAAGAAGACGAATCAGAATTAGTAAAACGTTCTCCTGTCGTATGTGTTATGGGTCACGTAGACCATGGTAAAACTTCCTTACTCGATGCCATCAGAAGCTCTCATGTAACGAATACTGAGGCGGGTGGTATTACACAGCATATTGGTGCCAGCGTAGTAAAGCAAGGTACTGAGACAATAACTTTCCTTGATACTCCAGGTCATGAAGCATTTACCAGCATGCGTATGCGTGGGGCTCAATCCACGGATATTGCTATCTTAGTAGTTGCTGCTGATGATGGTGTTATGCCACAGACGATAGAAGCAATTAATCATGCAAAAGCGGCTGGAATTGAAATAATTGTAGCTATTAATAAAATTGATAAACCAAGTGCTAACATAGAGCGCGTAAAACAGGAATTAACAGAATATGAGTTAGTTGCTGAGGACTGGGGCGGTAGTACAGTATTCGTACCAGTTAGTGCCCATACTAAAGAGGGTATCGAACAGTTATTAGAAATGATTAATCTTACGGCAGAATTATTAGAATTAAAAGCGAATCCTAATCGTAATGCACGTGGTATTGTAATTGAAGCAAAACTAGATAAAGGAAAAGGTAGTGTGGCTACGGTTCTGGTACAGAAAGGTACCTTAAATGTAGGTGATTCTATTGTAATCGGTGCTTCTTTTGGTAAGATCCGTGCGATGATGGATGATAAAGGCCGTAGAGTAAAAGAAGCCGGACCTTCTACTCCTGTAGAAATCTTAGGATTAAATGATGTACCTGAGGCGGGAGAAGTATTTGTTGTTACTGACAACGATAAAGAAGCTAGAAATATTGCTGATATGTACATTAAGAAGGGCAGAGAAAAACTGCTTGATGATACAAAAGCGAAATTATCCTTAGATGGTCTGTTCTCACAGATTCAGGCTGGTAATATTAAAGAACTGAACCTGATTATCAAAGCAGACGTTCAGGGTAGCGTTGAAGCAATGAAACAGAGTTTATTAAAATTAAGCAATGAAGAAGTTGCAATTCGCATCATCCACGGTGGTGTTGGTGCAATTAACGAATCCGATATTATGTTGGCAAGTGCATCGAATGCAATTATTATTGGTTTTAACGTAAGGCCGGATCATGCAGCAAAAGATATTGCTGACCGCGAGAAAGTTGATTTACGTCTCTATAAAGTCATCTATAACGCTATTGAGGATATCGAAAGCGCGATGAAGGGTATGCTTGAACCAGTATTTGAAGAAAAAGTTATGGGTCATGCCGAAGTGCGTCAGGTATTCAAGGCTTCTGGTCTTGGTAATATCGCCGGTTCCTATGTATTAGATGGTAAAATGGTTCGAAACTCCAAGGCAAGAATCACTCGTGATGGTGCATTGATCTTTGATGGCAATCTAGCTTCTCTGAAACGTTTTAAAGATGACGTAAAAGAAGTTGCAACTGGTTATGAGTGTGGTCTGGTATTTGAAAAATTCAATGATATCAAAGAATTCGACATGGTAGAACTCTATATGATGGTGGAAGTACCAAGATAGAGATACCCATAGTCGTATTGGAGGCTATATGAGAAAGAACAGTATTAAGAATACAAGAATAAATGGTGAAGTGCAAAAGGAATTGGGAAGAATTATCAGTCAAGAAATTAAGGATCCTCGCATCCAACCAATGACTAGTGTTGTTAACGTAGAAGTTGCTCCTGACTTAAAACATGCCAAAGTATACATCAGTGTACTTGGTAATGAAGAGGAAAGGGAAGCTACTTGCCAGGGACTTCGTAGTGCAGCCCCATATATTCGTAGTTTGCTTGCAAAATCAATCAATCTTCGGAATACACCAGAGCTTCATTTTGTGATTGACCAATCCATTGAGTATGGTATAAACATGTCGCGCTTGATTGATGATATTAATGCAAAGAACACTAAACAAGCTGAGTTTGAAGACGAGTACGAAGACGAAGACGAGTATGATGACGAAGATGAGTATGAAGACGACGACGAAGAGTCTGAAGACGAGACTGAAAAAGAGTAACGTAGAGGCCCTAGGCCTCTACATAATAGAAAGAAGGAATAGCTATGCATAATATATTTGATGAAATATCAAAGGTAAAAAACGTTGCTATTACCGGGCATGTAAGACCTGATGGAGATTGCATCGGGTCTTGTACTGCTTTGTACACCTATATTACCAATGCTTTTAAAACGACGCAGGTTGATTTATTTTTAGAAAGCCTACCTCCTAACTTTGCATTTTTAGCAAATTCAGATAAGATTAATTCACAGTATTCGACTTCTTTTCCCTATGACTTGGTAATTTCATTGGATAGTGGTGATCTAGAGCGAATCGGACAAGCGCAAACGATATTTGCAGAAGCAAAAAAGACGATTAACATTGATCATCATATTAGTAATACAGAATTTGCAGAGATTAATCATGTTATTTCTGATGCAAGTTCAACCTGTGAGGTATTATTCGACTTAATGGAGGACGATTACATTGATGTATTGGTTGCAACGTCGCTTTATACTGGATTAATTCATGATACCGGAGTGTTTAAGCATTCAAATACGACAAGACATACTATGGAGATAGCGGGTAAGCTTATCGAAAAGGGAGTTCCGTTTTCAAAAATTATTGATGAGAGCTTTTATCAGAAAACTTTTATACAGAATCAGATCTTGGGTCGTTGTTTACTAGAAAGTTCACTCTTACTTGAAGGAAAGGTGATTGCCAGTGTAATTAGCAGGCAAACACTTGATCTTTATGGTGCTGGATCTAAAGATATTGACGGTGCGATAGATCAGCTTCGTATCACAAAAGGAGTTGAAGTAGCTATTTTACTTCATGAAACGAATTCGCTAGAGTATAAAGTGAGCATGCGTTCGAATGAAATCATTAATGTAAGTCAGATTGCCAAGCAGTTTGGCGGTGGAGGACATATCCGGGCAGCTGGGTGTACGATGAAGGGAACCAGCCAAGAGATAATTAATGAGCTGATTGCTATAATTACCGCGCAGTTTGTCAATTAGATTGTATTCTGGCTTTTGGTTGACTAGGTCAGAGGAAAAATTGAAATAAACACTAGGTGAAATGATGATTAACGGAATACTTAATATAAAAAAAGAAGCGGGTTTTACTTCTCATGATGTAGTCGCAAAGCTTCGCGGGATTGTAAAACAAAAAAAAATAGGACATACGGGGACGTTAGACCCAGATGCAATAGGAGTTCTTCCTGTTTGCCTTGGGAAAGCAACCAAGTTATGTGATCTTTTGACGGACAAAGATAAAACGTATGAAGCAGTAATCTTACTTGGGACGGTAACAGATACCCAAGATACTTCAGGTACTATACTAAGTACGAGTGATGTGAAAGTCACCAGCGAAGAGGTAACTCAGGCAGTTATGTCTTTTGTAGGAGAGAGTGAACAGATTCCCCCTATGTATTCGGCACTTAAAGTAAATGGAAAAAAACTTTATGAGTTGGCAAGAGAAGGCAAAGTAATTGAACGAAAAGCTAGACCGATTACGATACATGATATTAGTATTCTGTCTATGGAATTAGAACAAAATAGATTGCGAATTCGAGTAAGTTGTAGCAAAGGTACTTATATTAGAACATTATGCCATGACATTGGTGAAAAACTAGGTTGTGGAGCATGTATGGAGCATCTAACAAGAACGAAAGTTAGTATCTTCACTCTTGAGGAAAGCCATACTCTTAACGAGATTAGTGAATATGTCCAAAATGGTACGCTTTCAAAGGTTTTAATTCCGATTGATCATATGTTTATGCAGTTTCCTTCAATTGTGGTTGAAGAAGAACAGATGAAGCTACTAAGTAATGGCAATCGAATTACTTTTACAACGCTTACCGATGTGAAAGAAGGAAGTATTTATCGAGTATATGATTCGGGAGGAGAATTTGCTGCTCTTTATGAAAAAACACATGGTGGTGAGTGGAAACCGTATAAAATGTTTCGATAAATCATAGATATAAGATTATTGCTTATGAGGGGATTAAAAGGGTAAGTTTTGTTAGAAATAAATGAGGTAGTCATATGCAGTATATCGCTGAAAGTACAGAGTTTAAACTAAAAAACAGTGTTGTGACATTAGGTAAATTTGATGGTTTCCATATAGGCCATCAAATGCTAATTGACCATATTATGGAATTAAAAGAGTGTGGGTATCAGGCGGTAATGTTCACTTTTCATATGCATCCTAATAACTTGTTACATGAAGAGGAATTTAAGTTAATTTATACAGAAGAGGAAAAACACGAGCAGTTAAAAAAACTTGGAATTGACGTACTGATTGCCTACCCGTTTACTAAGGAGACTGCTTCGATGACTGCACCTCAGTTTGTAGAAGAAGTACTGGTGAAAAAATTGGATGTACAGGCTATTGTCGTAGGTTCTGATTTTCGCTTTGGCAAGGACCGTCAAGGAGACGTAGCATTACTAAAAAGTCTGTCTGAAAGATTTGGTTATGAGGTATATTGTTATGATAAGGTAACTTATCATGGTGAAGTAGTGAGTAGTACCCGTATACGTAACGAGATTGTTAATAGTAATATGATAGAAGTTAAGGAAATGCTAGGTCGACCATTTTCCATTACTGGTACGGTGATGCATGGCAGAAAACTAGGTAGAACACTAGGTTTGCCAACAATTAATATCATTCCTTCAGAAGATAAGTTATTACCAAAAAATGGAGTGTATCTTTCCTGGACATTGATTGATGGAGTAATCTATCAAGGGGTAACGAATATTGGATACAAACCAAGCGTTAGTAATGAGCAAATTCTTGGTGTTGAAACTTATCTATTTGATTTTGATCAGAATGTGTATGGCAAAGAAGTAGAAGTGATGTTATTATCCTTTATTAGACCAGAAATGAGGTTTGGTTGTGTAGAGGAGTTAAAGGCACAAATGTTAGTTGATATTAAAGAAGCTAAAGAAAGACACAGAACAATGGAATAAGTTGTTCTGTTTTTTTTTGCTTGTGCAGCATGTTGCAGGCGAAGAGTTTCGCAGTAATTTTATTTTATCCAATGAAAACAATGGAATGTTTGGAATTAATTCAACATTGTAATTAATAATCATTTCTAGTATTGTTAATGCATACAGTAAGTAATGCGCTTACAATATTCAGTAAATAATTACAAAACACATAAATCATGAGTGTAAGAACCATAATAATGGAGGAAAGATATGAGAAAATTTAAATTAGGTGCCCTATTACTTGTTGCTTCTTTAAGTATTGCTGCAGTTGGATCTGCTGCCTTTTCTGGTGTAGCCTTTGAGCGTACTGTATCGGCTGGACAAGTACTTGTTGATACTGATGCTAATGTTGCAATTCAGATTACGAATATATCCAATTATGCCAATCTTGTAAAGACAGAAGCAGACGGGAAAGTTTCCTTAAACCTGAATGAAGCAATTAATACAAATAAATCCGGTGGTTTTAATACAGATGCAATCTTTTCAATTGGAACAACAAACAGTGGTGTAGTTAAAATTAAAAATAATTCAGAGGTAGCAGTTACAGTAGCTTTAGCAAATCAGTCAAGTAGTAATGCTATTACATTAAATCCTACTAACAGTTCCAGTTCAACAATAGGAGCTGGAGCATCAGCAGATTATTATTTTACGATTAACACCAATGGTCAAGACGCGTTAACGAACCTTAATGCAGTACTTCAGGTGAAAACAAACTAATTGAAATTAAAGGATAATACTCTACTTGACGCAACAGATCAAGGGAAAAGTTTATGAAGAAAATAATGTATGGAGCACTCATAGGTTTCATCTGTATAATAATTTTATTATTTACAGGTACCAATACCTTTGGTGCTCCTATTCTAACATATGTATATTCTGAAAGTATGGAGCCATTAATAAAGGTAAATGATGCCTTTTTGGTTATGCCTTCTAGCGAATATCAAATAGGTGATATTATCATGTTTCGTCCGGTTGTGATTGAAGCTTCTTATGTTACTCATCGAATCATAGAGGTGGGTGAGGAGGGGTATATTACGAAAGGAGATAATTCACCTTACAAGGATCAGGATAACAAAGAGCCAGAGGTTACGAGTGATAGGATAATTGGAAAGGTAGCTACTTTTCAAGGACAGCCGTTTATTATTCCGGGACTTGGCTATCTTACGTCCTTTCTTCAAAAGGAACTAGGCAGCTACACCAAGTACCTGTCGGGTGTCTTTTTGTTCTTAGGGATACTGTCCGCAGTAGTTGGAAAGCGAAAAAAAATACGTAAAAATAAATCAAGGAATCGATGGCGTTTGCGTCATGTGTATCGTTTGATAACAGGAATTGCTGTTTTAATCGTTATATTCAGTATTTTCTTAGGATCTAGAGTTTCTCAGATTAAATATCTGGTTAGCGAATATCCAGGAACTTTGGGTGATCAGATTGAGTTAGGAAAACCTGGACAACTAAAAATGAAAGTAGATAATTATGGATTCATACCAGTCTGGACAGTAGCAGAAGGGATTGCACCCATTAAAGTACAAACTCCACCAAGTTATCTATGGCCCCGGACTACAAAACCTCTGTCCCTTGAGGTAACCGCTCACAATAATACTGGCTTATATTATGGCTATGTACGGATTTACAATTACCCGATGTTACTTCCTAGAGCGTTGGTGGTAACACTACATCATATTAATCCAGTGCTTGCAACTACAAGTTGTGGTTTGATGACTGGTTTTCTGGTTTTTATATTATTTCGTATGCTTAATTTGGTTCATGGCTTTGAAGACTTTATTCCACTTCGTGCAATCAAAGATAAACTTGCGAGTCGACGAAGAAAACGTATTATAGCAAAAATGTTTGGAAGGAGGAGGAGTAGATGAGAAACAAGAAGCACATTACTTCTATTTGTCTTTTCATGAGTCTTATTTTCGCAATTCTTTCTATGCCGTTAAGTGCTGCGATTAGTCAGGGTAGCTTGGAACGGCAGGTAAGTGCAAGAATAGTGAAGGATTCTGAGGGGATTATTAAAATCATTGGATTAGATGATATATCACATGACATTGACCATAAGTATAAAAACTTAGGTTCTGTGAAAAATAATACTACTGAAACCATTACACTATCTGTCACGGTAAAACCTGACTTTGGATATAATATCTTTAGTAAACTTAGTATAAAAATTGGACCATCAGCCAATGAGTTTCGTTATCGCTCTTCTTCCCCAAAACAAGTTTCTGCGGTATTGTCTCCAGGAGAAGAGATTGCGATTGAAGGAACCCTAATTCAAAATTTGTGGGGAGTAATTCCGGTAGACTTTGATATTACGGCTACAAGTGGGACTGGCAGTTTTGCAATTTGGCTAAATAGTACCAGTCGTACTCCACGTCGCGTTAATCTTTACTAAATACTCTTTTTACGAGTTCCTTTAATGATTCTATGGCGGTTTGGAGGAAAAATGATAAGCAACTGGATGCATAAAAGCTTGACTTTCGTTATTTCATTGGCTTTAATTGCTTCACTTTTTTTGACGTATCAAAGGTTACAACAGCGACCATCGACAAGTGAACGAAAGGATGTTGTGCTGACTGTAACGCCAGATTATCAGATTATTTCGAATAAGAGCTTAACGGTTTGGCCAAAAGGAACCGTCTTTGAACAGGGAATGGCGGCTTATTTTTATGCTGCTCTGCCTCAATTAACGATAACCCCAACCATAGATGTAACGGGAATGGATCAAGGTGAGGTAGAGGGCACAATAAAAACAAGGGTATTACTTCAGGCAATCGATGACAAATCTCAGGTGTATTGGTCGTATCAATTGAAGCAGACACCGAAGCAAAGCTTTCATATTAACACAGAAAAACAAGAACAAGAACGAAAAATAATCCATTCAGCTGAAACGATTAGTTTAGATATGGCTGAAACTAATGATTTGGTAACCCAGATTAGTAATGAATTAATGTTTCAAAACGGGATTTTTCGAGTGGTTGTCGTTAGTGATATTGCAGTAAATGGTCAGGTAAATAATGGAGTTATTGATAAGGCTTTATCACAGGAGCTAGTAATTACCTTAATGCCTTTAAGCTTTACCCTACCTAGAGCAATGGATGCCAGTGTGGAAGTGGCGTTTACACAAATGCAAGTTGAAGAAGCAGATGCATCCCCCTCATTATGGCATTTTGTAAGGTCCAATTGGTGGTTAATAAGTATTGACGCAGTCTTAGCATTATTGCTTGGACTTCTTTTGCTATTTCAACATGGACAGGGAAACGACGATAAAGAACATCAACGTTATAAAGAATGGATAACTGAGGGTAGTGTGGAGCAGACGAATCGTTTCAGTATTCATATACTAACCTTGGAAGGGCTTGTAGATTTGGCCATTGATTTAGATAAACGGGTAATATATGATTCCCGCGTAATCAAATATTATGTATTAACAGAAGATATCGTATATATCTACGACAGGCAGTATAAAGACAATGTGATAGGGAAACACCAGCAACTAGGAAAGCTATTATTAGAGCGAGGATTAATAAAACCTGAACAATTAGAAATTGGCATTTACCATCAGAAAAAGATGGGAAGTAAGTTAGGAGAGAGTCTGATTGCCCTCGGGTTTATCGAAGAAACTACACTTTATAGTACCTTAGCTGCACAAAAAGGAATCGATTATTATGAATTGAATCCAGACTATGCAGCGAAGGACTTTAATTGGCTTGACGTGATGAGCATTGAACAGGCCAGAACTCTGATGGCAGTTCCGTTAGGTATACGGGGAGATGGAAGGCTGGTCATTGCTAGCAGCGAAGCCACACGTGAGGGGATAAAGAATGCTCTACAAGATATGTTTCAACAAGAAATTGTTCTTGTTGCTGCAAAACCATCGATTATCTTTGAAACGTTAAAACGATTTGAAACTATACAAAAAAATAAGATAAATCAGGAAGATGAGAACAACCTGGATACTCCTTATAGTCGATTAACGGATGATGAAAGGGAGGATTTTATTATATCATATTATCGAGGAAAGCTGATAATGAACCTGTTTTTAAAAGCATCTGGATTAATTGATAAGAAAGTATTGAGTCAAGTGCCAGAGAAAGAGGAACTCCTAAGTTGGCTTGTTGGCAAAGGATATCTAAAAGGGGAATTCCCTAACTTACTCAAAGCTTTCGCTTATGTTATTGAAAGTATGGGCCTGAAAGAAAGACAGGAAAAGGAAGTTCCAGGTATCTTAATGGTACTTAAGCATGCTCATTATTTAACTGAGGATAGTATTCAGTGGATTGAGCAAGAACTTAAACTTCAAGGACTATCGATTCAACAGTTAATAATTAATAATCTGGTAGCTTCCGATGATACGATACGTCATATCTGCTTTTTGCGTAATGTGTTATCCAGTATTCTTAGTAATGACATACGGATGCTATAAAAAGTAAGGTTTAAGAATCAAATATAGCTTTTCCATTCCCTCCTGTATCTGCTCCTCATTCAGGCTTCCAAAACCCATTAGAAAGCAAGGATGAGATTCATTCATTGGCCCAATTAGATGCTTACTTAGCGGGTATAATCTAATCCCCTCATTGAAAGCTAGGGAGAGGATTGTTGATTCATCTATGGACACGTGGAATCGAACTGCCAAATGAAGCCCTGCCTGTTCTCCAAGTAAAGTGATGTGTTTACCAAATTGACGTAGAGCACTTAGCATCACATCATGTTTTGTTTTATAAAGAGTGCGCATTCGATTCAAATGCCGTTCAAAATAGCCTTCTGTCAAAAACTCAGTCATGATTGCCTGATCAATTCGTGATACCGTGGAGGAATAGTGAGGAAGCAGTTGTTGGTATTTTTGTAATAAGGCAGTAGGAAGTACCATATAAGCAATACGAATCGCAGGGGCTATCGAACGGGAAAATGTACCCATATATATAACTCTACCAAGAGGATCAATGCTTTGTAACGATGGAATTGGCTTTCCTTTGAACCGAAACTCACTGTCATGGTCATCTTCGATAATATAACGGTCTGTCGATTCATTGGCCCAGCTTAATAGTTCTTTGCGCCTCTTTATTGGCATGATGATACCTAGAGGATACTGGTGCGAAGGAGTAACGTAAGCGATTTTAGCACGTTTTGTTACTAACTCTGATGCACTAATGCCAGAATCATCCAGCTCAATCGGAACCGTCTTATACGAAAATCCCTTAAAAATGCGATAGGCTCTCATGTAAGTTGGGTTTTCGAGTGCGATGATACTATCTTTTTCGAAAATCTGACAGAGTAATTGTAATAGGTAGTCGGCTCCTGCGCCTATGATAATTTGCTCGGGCTCACAGAGAACCCCTCTGGACCTTCTAAGATAGGTTTGCAGAGCTTTTCGAAAACTTAGGTCTCCTTGATTCGGACCAAGTAAAAAGAGGTCTTGTCGCTCTTTAAGGCTAGTTTTTAAAAGTTTTTGCCAGGTATGATAAGGAAAATGCTCCAAATCAATGGCAAATGGAGAAAAGTCATACGTATAGCGATTAGATGCAGTAGGATTGCCTGCAGTAAGATTGCCTGAATATGTAGCTTTAGTAGGTTGTTTTATTGATTTTACTCCATTTGCAGATTGTTCGGTAGGTAGTATTCTGTGGAGAGGAGCTTCCATACTCCAGTGAATATCATTTACATAATAACCTCGCTTTGGATAGGAATCTATATATCCTTCACTAATTAGCTGGTCGTATGCCATATCTATTGTATTACGGCTAACACAAAGGTGTCCTGAGAGTTGCCTCGTAGAAGGAAGTTTCTCACCAGCTTTTAGATGACCGGATAGAATTTCTTTTTTTATATAATCATAAATCTGTTCATACATAGGAACTTTATTGTCTTGGCTGATTGGTATTGTAAGCATTCATAACCTCCTCTGGCACTGTGTAATTTCTAAAATGCGTGAAAATGATTGTGCCAGTTATAAAATAACATAGATTGCGAAAATTGTCTATTAATCTGATATGTTTTCACTCATTATTTAGACGATATTGACTATAATGTCATTTTATGCTACTATTATCTAATAAAATGATATTTAATTAGGAGGTTTATCTTATGAAAAAGGAAAACTATGGAATTCCTGCTGGGTTACTCTGTATCTCGATTTATGCAATGGCATTTTTCAGTAATTTATATGTCGTTGTAGCAGCATTGGTTGCTGTATTTGCATTAAATTTTGAATCGAGAGTAAAGAAAACAGCAGTTCAGGCAGTTGGTATCACATTAATCTTCTTGGCTAGTACATATTTCTTCGGAGCAATTACAGTATTAACCGGAGTTTCTGGATTTGGGAATTCCTATGGATGGAAAGATATTATTGATGCTATGTCCGTTCAGCCATTAGAAGGTATGATTACGATTATTGAAAAATTAATCAGCATAGCCCAATATACTTTCTTCGCTATTTTTATCATTGCAATCCTGGTAAAGAAAGATTTCTTTATTGGACCAGTTTACCGTGTTGTTGATGGATTTGCACCAGTAAAACATCCAAATCCAGTATATCAACAACCAATGTACCAACAACCGATGCAAGGTCAGCCAATGTATCAACAACCAATGCAAGGACAGCCAATGCAAGGTCAACCAATGCAAGGACAACCAATGCAAGGACAACCAATGCAGGGACAACCGATGCAAGGTCAGCCACAACAATTTAACCCACATAATCCAGGACCAAGATAGATTCGTAAGCGCCATTTTTGCATATTGGCAATGGAAGCTCCTACGATTGATACAATTAAATTTACTGAAAACCTTTACAATTAGTTTTGAGTATGGTACCATGTTCAAGTAATGAGCCAAAACCCAGAGGTTGGAAACTCCGACCATCTCTTAGTTTTAGGTGATACAATAAAAATTTGGAGGAAACAAACATGATGAACAAAGAAAAGAAACAAGAAATTATTGCTGCTTTTGGTAGAACAGCGAATGACACTGGTTCACCAGAAGTTCAGATTGCTTTATTAACTGCAAGAATTACTGAGTTAACTGAGCATTTAAAAGAAAACAAAAAAGATCACCATTCAAGAAGAGGTCTTCTTAAAATGGTTGGTCAAAGAAGAGGTTTACTTGAGTATCTTAAGAAAACTGATCTTGATGGATATCGTAATCTTATCGAACGTTTAGGATTAAGAAAATAATCAGATTCCCTCGCCAATTGGCGAGGGTTTTTTATTTCATAGGTTATACGTCCAATAACATAAAAATGTTGTATTTATCCTTTGTACTAATGAAGAATAGAATAAGCATATCCAAAAAAGGTTAAAATAAAGGATGATTTTAATATTGTACTTAATTTTGTACTTTATTTGGTAAAAACCATCTTGTATACAAAAATATGATGGACTATAATGGAAGTTATGAAATGATAGTGCTTACATTATCAATGCCAAATACGAAAGGAGTATTACTGTGGGATTTATCGAAGTAATCAAAGAGAGAGCAAGACAAAACAAAAAGACGATTGTATTACCTGAATCTGGAGATATTAGAACAATAGAGGCTGCCGCTCAAATTTTAAAAGAGGATATTGCTAATATTATCTTAGTGGGTAAGGAAGAAGCAATTAATGAATTGGCCAAAGGGTATGATGTGAGTAGAGCAACTATTATAGACCCTGATAATTATGAGAAATTGCAAGAATATATTGACCTTTTAGTGGAACTTAGAAAAAGCAAAGGGATGACAGAAGAAAAAGCAAAGGAACTTCTGACAAAAGATTATTTGACTTTTGGTGTAACAATGGTAAAATCAGGAGATGCTGACGGTATGGTGGCAGGAGCGTGCCATTCTACTGCAGATGTACTTCGTCCATCTTTACAAATCTTAAAAACAGCACCAAATACTAAATTAGTTTCCGCATTCTTCTTAATGGTTGTACCAAATTGCGAATATGGATCCAATGGTACATTTATTTTCTCTGATTCTGGATTAGTCCAAAATCCAAATTCTGAAGAATTAGCAGCGATTGCAGGAAGCTCTGCTAAGAGTTTTGAATTATTAGTTCAACAGGAGCCAGTTGTAGCTATGCTTTCCCATTCTACAAAAGGTAGTGCAAAACATGGTGATGTAGTTAAAGTTATCGAAGCAACCAAAATCGCCAATGAATTATACCCTGAAATCAAAATAGATGGCGAATTCCAGTTAGATGCAGCAATTGTTCCAAGTGTTGCTTCCTCTAAAGCACCAGACAGTGCGATTGCAGGAAAAGCGAATGTATTAGTTTTCCCAGACTTAGATGCAGGTAATATTGGATATAAATTAGTACAACGTCTTGCGAAAGCAGAAGCATATGGCCCTATTACACAAGGTATTGCAAAACCTGTTAATGATTTATCCAGAGGCTGCAGTGCGGAGGATATCGTTGGTGTAGTTGCGATAACTGCAGTTCAGGCCAGTGCCAATAAATAGGTAGCAAAGTTAAAAGGAGAAAATGATAATGAACATTTTAGTTATAAATTGTGGGAGTTCTTCCCTTAAATATCAGTTAATCGATTCCGAAACAGAAAGAGCTTTAGCTGTAGGAATTTGTGAAAGAATCGGAATCGACGGAAGGTTGAATCATAAACCTGACGGTGGAGAAAAGATTGTGATTGAAGCAGCTATGCCAGATCACAATGTAGCAATTAAAATGGTACTTGATGCATTAACAGATGCCAATCATGGTGTGATAAAATCTCTTGATGAGATTAAGGCAGTAGGACACAGAGTTGTACATGGTGGCGAAAAATTTGCTCATTCCACAATTATTAATGAGGAAGTTATTAATGCAATTGAAGATTGCAATGAATTAGCTCCATTACACAACCCAGCTAACTTAATTGGTATTCGTGCTTGTGAAGCACTTATGCCAGGTGTTCCTCAGGTAGCGGTTTTTGATACAGCTTTTCACCAGACAATGCCAAAAGTTGCTTACCTCTACGGTTTGCCAAGTGAGTATTATGAAAAATATAAAATAAGAAGATATGGTTTCCACGGAACTAGCCATAGCTTTGTATCAAAGAGAGCTGCTGAAATAGCGAATATTCCTCTTGAGAATAGTAAGATTATCGTGTGTCATCTAGGCAATGGTGCAAGTATAACAGCAGTTAGGAATGGCAAAAGTGTAGATACAAGTATGGGACTTACTCCACTTGAAGGTCTTGTAATGGGAACTAGAAGTGGTACAATTGACCCAGCTATCATTGACTTTATTGCAAAAAAAGAAAATTTATCACTTGAAGAAGTGCTTGATGTATTAAATAAAAAATCAGGTGTATATGGAATGTCTGGTAATTTGTCCTCAGATTTTAGAGATCTTGATCAGGCATCTAACGAAGGAAATGAGTTAGCAAGAGTAGCGGTAGATGTTTTCTCCTATAAAGTAGCAAAATATATTGGCTCCTATGTAGCAGCAATGAATGGTGTTGATATTATTGCTTTTACAGCTGGTGTCGGAGAAAATGACAAAGTTGTACGTGAAAAAACCTGCGATTATTTAGGTTTCTTAGGAATTACTATAGATAATGAAAAAAATACCTGTCGTGGAAAAGAGCAGATAATATCTACTGAAGATTCTAAAGTTAAAGTTATGATTGTCCCAACCAATGAAGAATTGGCAATCGCTCGTGAAACTGTAGAATTACTTTAAGAAATGTATCTCTTGACAAACACACTTATTGTCGGTATAATATACAAAGTGTGAATTTTAGGAGACTAGGAGATAACTATGCTCATAAATTTAGCAACGATAATGTCTGTCAAAGACAAAGTTGAACACATTGAGGCTCCACTATCAAGAATGAGTTTTCAGCTAGATGGAATAGAGTATGAGATCGTGAAATCAAAACCAGTGCAACTAGTCATTACCCACCTTGGTAATCGAAAAGTGGAGGTGGAGGCTAAGACATCCCTTTCTCTTAAGATTCCATGTAGTAGATGCCTTGAGGACGTGGAAACATTTTTTGATGTTAACGTATCAAAAACATTGGATTTCAACGATACTGATGAAGATAGGATCAAGGAGTTAGATGAAACAAATTATATTAGTGGATATGATCTAGACGTGGACGTATTGATTCACGATGAGATTATGATTGATTTTCCTATACAAGTACTGTGTAAAGAAGACTGTCAAGGTCTTTGTAATACCTGTGGCGCGAACCGTAATTCTGGCTCCTGCGACTGTGAGAGTACAAGTTTAGACCCAAGAATGTCAGCAATCCGCGATATCTTTAACAATTTTAAGGAGGTGTGACCATGTCTATCTGTCCAAAGAATAAATCTTCTAAAGCGAGAAGAGATAGCCGTAGAGCAAACTGGAAAATGACTGCTCCAAACTTAGTAAAATGCAGCAAATGCGGTGAATTAATGATGCCACATAGAGTTTGTAAAGCTTGTGGATCTTACAACAAAAAAGAAATTATTGCAACTGCAGAATAATTTTAATCTATCAAGTAGCAAAGCAGAATGTGAATATCCGCTTTGCATGGGGTGTCACACTTAATTGTGTGACACCTTTTTTTTATGATATAGGAAATTGCTGATTTCCTATATCATAAAAAACGCTCCGCGAGGATGCACATGACGCGCATATGGAAGTTTGTCACTATCTTGACAGCGCGTCAGCGCTAGAGTCTGGCTTGCCAGACTCTTTCTTACTTACATTTATGCCGATATATGATATAGTAATACTTACCATATTATAGTATGTGGCGAAGCGGAATGCGAATACCCGCTTGACTTGATATGTACTCCAATTGATAAAAATGTGATTGTAGGGAGGATATGTGTATGCGGAATAAATTAGGTATTTATCTGTCTAATCGAAAAGGGTTTTATAGAAGGTGTGTTGCAATATGCTTGTTTTTAGTCTTGCTTGTTACACCACTTGAACCGGGAATTGTTAATGTGACAAGCAAAAGCAGTGCTGCCACATCGAGTACAGTGGCAATTACTGTATCAGTAAAAGAAGGAAGAAAAGCAATCTCACCCTATATCTATGGTGTCAATGACTGGGTTAGTTTAAGTGGATTAACTACGACTGCACTTCGTCAAGGTGGAAACCGAATGACGGGATATAATTGGGAAACGAATGCTTCCAATGCTGGAAGCGACTGGTATCATTACAATGATAATTATTTGGTTAGCGGTTTGTCTTTAAGTGAACAGAAGATGCCTGGAATTGTTACGCTTAATTTATCAAAGAAAGCAGCCGTTAATAAAGTTCCATATACTATTGCTACTTTACAGATGGCTGGCTATGTTGCAAATGATATGAACCGAGAGGTGCTAGCAAATGAAGCAGCTCCTTCTGCAAGATGGGCAGAAGTGATTTTTGATAAGCCAGGAAGTTTAAGTCTAAGTCCTGATATTAATGATGGTAAAGTATACATGGAGGAATATCTGAATTACCTGATTAATAAACTTGGCAATTCAAAAACTCCTACTGGAATCAAAGGATATTCTCTGGATAATGAGCCTGGCTTATGGAGTCAAACTCATAGTTTGTTATATAATCAAGCACTTCATCCTAATGGACTAACCAGTAAGGAGCTTGTTGCGCGTAGTACAAGCTTAGCGAAAGTAATAAAAAAGGTAGATGCCAATGCGATGGTATATGGTCCTGCCCTATATGGGTTTAATGCTTATGAAACTTTACAAAATGCATCTGATATAAATAGTGTGAAAACGAAGTACAAATGGTTTATTGATTATTATCTTGACGAGATGAGAAAAGCTAGTGAGAGTGCCAATGTAAGATTACTTGACGTACTAGACATACATTATTACTCTGAACATAGTGCACCTGGTTGTAAACGGGTCACCCAATGTACAAATTATTCGCACACAGCCTGCAACAATGCAAGAATGCAAGCTACAAGAACCTTATGGCAAGATGGATACAAGGAAAATAGTTGGATTGGCACCTGGAAACAACAGTTTCTTCCGATTATTCCAACGATTCAGGAATCTATAGCAAAGTATTATAAAGGCACAAAGTTATCGATTACGGAATATAATTTTGGAGGTGGAGGACATGTCTCCGGTGGTATTGCTGAAGTAGATGCTTTGGGAAGTTTTGCTTCCAATGAGGTATATCTAGCAACACTATGGCCAGAAGCATCGAGTGAAAAAGAAATTGCCTATCAGAAAGCAGCAATCAATCTATTCACAAACTACGATGGCTTGGGGAAACAATTTGGTAATACCTTAGTGAAAACTAATATAAGTGATGATTCGAAAGTATCAGCGTATAGTTCCATTACCAATACCGATACCTCAACCGTAAAAATGGTATTAACGAATAAGAATACAATACCAACCAAGGTAACTGTCTCAATTCCTAATGATAGTTATCGGTATACATCTGCTTCTGTTTATGGCTTTAACCAGTATAGCAGTCAGATTAAGTCTATGGCTAAAGTATCGCAAATTACGGATAATCGTTTTACATATGAATTGCCAGGCCTATCTGCAGTAACGCTAACCGTTAGTGGTGTTAAAAAAGTCGCACCAATTAAGCCAACAGCAATCAGCTTAAAAAGCATTAGCAAGGGTAAACTCACGCTGTATACAAAAAAGACGAAGAGAATTGAGTTTAATGTTACACCATCAAAAGCGAGTAAAAGTGTAACCTATACATCTAGTAATAAGAGTGTGGCAACCGTAAGTTCCAAGGGCTTAATAACAGCGAAAAAGTCTGGAAAGGCTACGATTACCGTTCGAAGTAAATTAAATACAAAGATCTATAAAAAAATAACTGTTACGGTTAAAAAGTCAACCGTAAGTATCAGTGCTTCCAATCAATCATTTAAAAAGGGTACTAAGAAACATATCAAGTATATAGTAAAGAAATATGGTGCTGCTAATTCAAGCGTAACCTTTACCTCAAGTAAAAAGTCAGTAGCAACAATTTCAAAAACTGGTTTGGTTACAGCGCGAAAAAAAGGAACGACTTATATTACAATTCGAAGCAAGTATGATACAACAAAATACAAAAAGATAAAGGTTACAATTAAATAAGAAAGAGTCTGGCTAGCGAAACTCTCCGCCTGCGGCGGGTCGCTTAGGTGACAATTTTCATTTCCGCCGCAGTGCGATCCTTGCGGAGCATTTTTATATCATAGGACGTAATTTCTATGATATAAAAATTGATCCAAGTCACTTAATCTAGAAATAGTGTCTTGGATCTTTTTATTATAGTATTTTTTCAATTGTGATATCGCTTGTCTTTGATAAGTCGATGCAGGTGTTTCCTATTTTAACTAAAGGTCTTGATGGAGTATTACTGTTGATAAACACAACTTCACCGACTCTGCCATCGCTAAGTAATACCGAAGTATGAAGATAGGTACTACCGATATATTCCATAAAAATAAGAAAGTACTTGGGATCGTACTTTTGCATTCCTTCCTGTTCCATAATTGATAGTACTTTGAATGGACAAAGAGGGCCACGATAGATTCGGGATGATGTCATGGCATCGTAAACATCCGCTATTGATACAATTTTAGCAAAGTCCTGAATACTGGTACCATCCAGATGAAATGGATAGCCGGTTCCATCCATTCGCTCGTGATGCATCAATGTAGCGTTAATGATTCTACGATCAATATCATGATTCTTAAGAATTTTATATCCATTGGTCGTATGAGTTTTGATAATATCATATTCTGTTTGCGTTAATTTACCTGGCTTTTTAATAATTTGGTCTGGAATTCTGAGTTTTCCGATGTCGTGAAGTAATCCGCTTAAGGTCAATGTTTGTAGATCATACTCATTTAAGTCTAGCCACTGCCCAAAGATATTACAGATTAGAGATACATTAAGACTATGAATATAGGTGGTATCATCATAGTTTCTCATATTATGTAGCATATCAAACATACTACTTTTTAAATGATTATTTTGTATTAAGGTATTAGAATAATCATACAACATATCCAAATTTAGTGAAGCATTATTCTTGACTGCATTATTAATCTCTCTTTTTAAGTGAAATGCATTGATCTCAAATTTCTGTTGAAATTCACGGAACTCGGTTTGTTCACGAACTCTTGTAAAATAATCAGTTGGACGTTCGGATTGATCCAACGATATCTTGTTTTTATCTTCTTTTATGTAAACACTTATTACGCTATGGATGTAAAGACTGGATATAATTTTATCCGTGAGCATAGCACCTTCACCTAAAAATAAGGTATCATTATAAAGATAAATGTCTTTTGCAACAATCATGCCAGGACGCAGATCATCAGTTAATACATTCTTCATATAGTTTCCCCCAAACAATACACTATACTTTATTCTATCATATATCGACAAAAAATACAGCAATATTTTTAAATTTAATCATAAAACTATATGAAATTTGTTCAATTTATACAATTTTATTCAATGCTATCAGCCTGTAATAAGAGCAAAACAACACTTGCCATGATAGTAGAGAATGGTATAATTACATGGATGAATATTAAAATAGTAGCGATATAATAACTACCTGATGATGAAAGAAGAAATGAGGATATATAATGATTACAGGATGGTTGGTAGTGAATGCTTTTTTGCAGTCACACAAATTTGATGAGATATATGATTGGCTTAAGGAAGCTTCCTTAAAAGAAGAGATTGAGCTTGTTTTAAAAACGACATCTGAGTTACTTTGCATCGTGGATGAATCGTTTGTGGATAATGAATTACTACTTCCTGAATTTGTGCTGTTTTGGGATAAAGATACGTACCTGGCAAGATGGTTTGAGAAGAAGGGGGTGCGATTATTTAATAATGCCAATGCAATTGCAATATGTGATGACAAAGCACTTACGCATCTAACACTTAGCCTGGCAAATATTAAGCAGCCAAAAACAATTATAGCACCAAAGACATTTGGAAACATCGGTTATACTGATCTGACTTTTGTAGAACATGCAGCAGCGGAGCTTAAGTTCCCTATGGTAATTAAGGAGTGTTTTGGATCCTTTGGTATGCAAGTGCACCTTGCGCATGACGAAGTGGAGGCTAAGTCAATCGTAGCATCCTTTGAAGGACGACCTTTTCTTATGCAGGAATTTATAGAGAGCAGCAAAGGGAGAGACATACGAATTAATGTTGTAGGTGGTAAAGTAGTGTCATCAATGCTACGAATCAGTAAGGGGGAGGAGTTTCGTTCGAATCTAACGATAGGGGGAACCTTCGCCACCTATGAAGCTACTGAAGCACAAAAGGAATTAGCCATTAAAGCTTGTCAAGAGATTGGGCTAGATTTTGGTGGAGTTGATGTTATGTTTGGAGATGGGGAGGAGCCGGTACTCTGTGAGGTGAATTCCAATGCTCATTTTAAAACAACATTTGATTGCACTGGGGTAAATATGGCTGAGAAGATTATGCAGCATGTGAAGCAAAAACTCGGGAAAGTAGAAAGTGAAACAGTGCAGCCACTCAATGCCTTCCTTATCTATCGTAGTGAGGATGCTATAAAGAACGATGGCTATATTAAGATGTATTTTGACGAAGGAGAAAAGCGTGGGATTCATTTTGAATTAATTATTAGGGAAGAGCTTAGTTTTGGCATTGCCAATGGAAAACATTATATAAGCTATCAGAATAATTCGATTCAAGCACCGGATTTCGTAGTGATGAGAGCTGTAGACTTATTGTTATCAAGACAGTTTGAGGCACTTAATATACCAGTATATAATAATTCAACAGTTGCAGAATATTGCAATAATAAGCTGATGACGCATCAATATTTGGCTAAGCACCAGATTAAAATGGTGGATACGGTATTTGTGACGAAGGAAATAGCATTTAGTAAACCACCGTTCGCTTTTCCGATTGTTGTAAAACCGGCATCTAGTCATGGAGGGAACAACGTCTTTTTAGTGAAAGAGGAAGAAGAATTTTTACGTGCATTATCAGCAATCCAAGGCGATGACATCGTTTTACAACGACCTGCCAAAGAGATTGGAAAGGACTTGCGGGTTTATGTGATAGGAAAGCAGATTGTAGCAGCAATTTTACGCTCTTCTGACAAAGAGTTCAGGAGTAATTATTCATTAGGTGGGAAGGCAGAAGTGATTGAACTATCAAAAAAGCAATCCCAAATGGTGAATCAAATTATTGAATTGTTTGACTTTGGATTGGTAGGAATAGATTTTTTATTCGATGGAGAGGAGTTATTACTGAATGAGATTGAAGATGTCGTAGGGGCTAGAATGTTATATGCGAATACAAATATTAATCTGGTCGGGAGATATTTAGATTATATCATAAGTGAAGTCGGCTCTAATCACCAATGATAGATAGCGATGAATCTATAAGAATGATTGTTACTTGTAACGAAATAAAGATGGAAAAAAGTTACGAATGTGTTATAATGGATGTAACCTGATGAAAAAGATACGTTCTGATTCACAAGGTAGCCAAATTCCATATATCCTAGCTAGTTGCAGTGTGTTTTATGAATGCAATTTTTTGCGCTTAGATTATATTTCGGTTATCGAATCAGAACTCTTGCCTTTCGGGCAAGAGTTTTTTTATATCTACGAGGAAATTACGTCCTATGATATAAAAATGCTCCGAGAGGAACGCAAAAAAATTGGAGGTAAATTATGAAGAAAATTGCTGTAATCTGTGCTATTTTAGAAGACCCTGCGAATTCACAACAGGAGTTTAATAACATCATCAGTTCTTACCATGGGATCGTCAGAGGTAGAATGGGAATTCCTTTTGATGAAGAAAATATAGCTGCAGTTTCGTTGACGGTAATCGCAACGATGGATCAAATCAATGCACTGACAGGCAAATTAGGCCGATTATCACAAGTTTATGTAAAAACTGCTATTTCACAAAAGGAGGTATTATAAATGTTAAAACATGATGGATTTGTGCCAGAAGAAGAGTTTATTGATGGTGAATATATTAGGAGGCTACTCAAAGAATCGAGAAAAACTCCCGATGAGGAAATTGAACGGATTCTTGATAAAGCGGAGCGTTTTGAAGGGTTAACTCATCTTGAAGTAGCATCGTTATTAACGAATGAAAATCCTAAACATTTGTCTCGAATCTTCGCAATTGCTGGGAAGATTAAGGAACATATATATGGAGACCGTATTGTGATGTTTGCTCCACTATACTTAAGTGATTATTGTATTAATGGTTGTACTTATTGCGGCTTTAATTGTAAACATCAATTTGGCAGGAAGAAGCTTACGATGGAGGAAATCAGGGAGGAAGTAAGAATCCTTGAGCAAATGGGGCATAAACGACTGGCATTAGAGGCAGGAGAAGATCCCGTGAACTGCCCGATTGAGTACATATTAGAGAGTATCAAAACGATTTATGATATGAAAACGAACGGAGAAATCCGTCGTGTCAATGTCAATATTGCATCAACAACAGTGGAAGAATTCCGAATGTTAAAGGAAGCAGGAATCGGAACATATATCTTATTCCAGGAGACCTATAACAAGGAAACCTATGAGAAAAAGCATCCTTTCGGGCCTAAGAGTAATTACTGGTATCACACCACAGCCTTTGACCGAGCAATGCAAGCCGGTATTGACGACGTAGGTGGCGGAGTCTTATATGGCCTACATGAGGATCCTTACTTTGAGGTAATTGGGCTAATGCTACATAATGAGCATCTTGAGAAGAAGTTTGGCGTCGGCTTCCATACCATTTCCTCCCCTCGAATCTGTAAAGCTGAAGGTGTGGCTAAAGATACAATGGATAATGGTGTGGATGATAGTACCTTTAAAAAACTGGTTGCAATTGTAAGAATTGCGGTACCATTTACTGGAATGATTATCTCGACAAGAGAAACTCCGCAGATGAGAAAAGAATTGATTAAAATCGGTATTAGTCAGATTAGTGGAGGTTCTAGTGTGGATGTTGGTGGTTACAGTGCGAGGGAGAGAAAAGAACCTCAGTTTACCCTGGCAGATTCGAGAAGAAATGAGAGTGTTGTGGAATGGTTGATGGAGGAGGATGTCGTTCCAAGTTTTTGTACAGCTTGTTATCGTAGTGGCAGAACCGGAGACCGGTTTATGTCGTTAGCCAAGTCAGGAAATATAAAAAATGTCTGTCTTCCGAATGCACTTATGACATTGACGGAGTTTTCCCAAGATTATGGAGATGAAGCCTTTCGACAAAAGACAGAACGTCTTATTAGGAGTAAACTCCCTAAGATTGAAAATGAGAAGGTGCGTAATCTGGTAAAGGATAATATTGAGCGAATCAAAAAGGGAGAACGTGATTTGTTCTTATAGGAAAGCGGAGGAAGCGAAAATGGTTACAAATTTGAATCAGACACCTATGGCTAATCGGTACCATATTGGAATTTTTGGTAACCGTAATGCAGGTAAATCTACACTGATGAATGGTATTACCGGGCAAAGCATCTCTGTTGTCAGTGAGGTAGCGGGAACGACTACCGATCCGGTATATAAAACAATGGAACTTTTACCAATTGGTCCTGTCGTATTTATTGATACGGCTGGTTATGATGATGAGGGTGAGCTTGGCATGCAAAGAATGGAGAAGTCCTTTGAAGTACTTCGAAAAACGGACTTTGCTCTTGTTGTGCTTCGAAGCGACATGCAAACAGCCGAGATTAAATTTATAAAAGAGCTTCACAAGAGGAATCTTGCATTTTTAGTTATTATTAATGAGTGTGAACAAGTAAACAGTGATATCATAGCGGAAGTAAGACAAAATAAGTGGAATCACGTAATCGGAAACGTAATGGAACAGGAAACAATTGATAGAATCAAAGAACAAATCATTGCGTTATACCGTCTGGAAGAAGAGCTTTCCTTGGTACATGGATTAATTAATAGTGACGATATAGCGGTATTGGTGACTCCAATTGATAGTGCTGCCCCAAAGGGGCGACTGATATTGCCACAGCAACAGACGATTCGAGATATTCTTGATCAAGATGCAATTGCAATAGTAACAAAAGAACATCAATTAAAGGAAACATTTGCCTCCGTGGGAAAGAAACCCAAAATAGTAATCACGGATTCGCAAGCGTTTTCAAAAGTCAGTAAGGAAACACCCGAAGATATCTTAATGACCTCTTTTTCTATTTTGTTTGCGAGGCAAAAGGGAGAACTTGAGCCAATGCTTTACGGTGCCTTACAGGCAGGTAAACTTAAGCCTTCTGACAGGGTCTTATTAGTTGAGGGATGTACCCATCACAGACAGTCTGATGATATCGGTACAGTTAAGATACCGAAATGGATTCGTGAACTTGCGGGTGGAGAAGTGCTTTTTGACCATGTAAGTGGCGTTCAGTATCCTAAGGATTTGACTCCATATAAGTTAATTATACACTGTGGTGGCTGTATGCTTAATAAACGGGAAATTCAGTATCGAATAGCTGAGGCTAAGGAGCAGGGAGTACCTATAACGAATTATGGAATGCTGATTGCTTATGTTATGGGGATTTTAGAAAGAGCGCTTAAACCATTTGAATCTGCAGAACAATTACTAAAAGAGAATATTGTGGATAAGAATTAATTAAAACAAGCTGGTTACCGACGTAACCAGCTTGTTGCATATTTGGTAAGGACCTGTTCGTCCTTAAAGAAAGCTTCTGTCATAAGTAGATAAGCTTCTTTGCTTTTGTAGTCAGGATAAAAAACAGGGGCTGTAACGTCAGGAGGTTGTCTTAAGAAACTTCCAGATACGCGTTTATAACAATTACAGGCTTTCGCTTTCCGGCGATTGGATTTGTCTACATATTCTGCGACACTTTTATGAATCGCCTCATCTTCGCTGATGAGATAATAATAATTTTGATAATCGGGATAGAAGTATTTTAATTCGCCCTGATAGATCGGAAAGGTTAACGTTAGCTGATCCTTTTGTACCATAAGTTCAAAGGAGCTATCATTTACCATAAGAGGAGACTCAAAGCTGTGACTTAGTAAAAAGGTTAAGCGAAGTGTCTCTTGGGTTGCTTCTTTTATTAATAGCGTGTGTTCTTCTTCCATTATATCCGAATAATGAAAGAGAGCAGTTAACATCGTCATTCCAATCAAATCCTCTTTGTTGTGAAGAAGAAGTGGTGCCAGATAGCTATCAGTATCTAACTGTTTAAATTTGGATTTGATATAATCGCCATACACACTGATTAATTCACCGCCGTTATATTGATCCTTCCTGGCTATTTGTAGGAATTGCTCTACTGTTTTTTGCTTCAGATTCGCGAGTCTAAGCATCTCTTTATAGGGTTTTATTACACGCATCAAATCAATACTTACAATTTGGTCAAATGCAGCAGGGAGGTTTAGTAGTTCGCATTTTCTTTTGATGTAGGGAAGATCAAATCCGGTTCCATTATAGTGAATAAGGTATTTAAACTCTGACAATTTGGAAAAAAAGGATTGTAGTATTGCTTTTTCACTATGATAATCATCGGCAAACCATTGAGTCATATGGAACATCCCATTATGGTAATAAAGGCATCCGATTAAGTAAATACTCGAAATATCAGCACTAAAGCCGGTTGTTTCTATATCAAAAAAGAGGATTTCGTTTATTGGATATCGTTTATCTACCTTATAGGGCAAGGAGAGTGATATCTTTTGTTCAAAGGTCAACATAGGCATAATCCTTCCTGATTCATGTTCAGTATTGCTATTAAAAGAATAGCATATTTATACCCAGTAGGAAAGTTCTTAAATCGGAATCTATTAAAAAGATACGATGTCCTAATATCCAATAAACTCATGCCTTGACGTTACCACTTAATATGATATACTTTAGATAAGTATATATTTATGAAAGGAATTTGAGGGAACTGTGATAGGTCCCCTCCTTTCATATAGAACGAGAGGAACATATGAAAGAAACTGATAATTTATTAAGTCCTATTGGTAAAAAGGTGAAAGGACGGATTCAAAGCAGTTTGAGTGGGTTTTTAAGAGCTTTTGTAGTTGGACTTTTAGTAATATTTCAATTTATTTTTATTATCATTTTGCCGTTTGCTTTTGCCCAGTATACGGTCTATTTTTATGTGATATTAGTAGTACTTAGTCTAATTATAATTATTATGTTAGTTAATGACAGCCGGAGTCCTTCCTACATAATATCGTGGATTTGTATCGTCTTGGCATTACCACTTTCGGGTCATATCATGTTTGCCTTATGGGGTAAGGCAGATTCGAAAAGAAAGATTGAACAAAAGATATTACTCAGATTAAATCATGGAGCCACTTTCTATTCGTATAATAAGGATGTGGCCAAGCAGTTTAAGGAAAAGTATCCGAACAAGGCACGAATGTCGCGTTATATGGAAACAGAGAAATTTCCACTATTTAAAAACAATAAAATGCAGTATTTTAATACGGCAGAGGATGCATTTGAAGATATCTTCGATGGACTAAGTAAAGCAAAACGCTTTATTTTGTTTAATTTCTTTATAGTAGGGGAAGGTGCTATCTGGGATCATATGCATGATATCTTACTTGACCGAATTAAGAATGGTGTAAAAGTCATGTTTATGTATGATGATTTTGGAGCAATGCTTCGTACGCCAAAAGGGTTTAAAAGAAGGCTTGAATCGGAAGGTTTTGAAGTGCGAGTTTTTAATCCGGTGCACAAGTATACGGAAAAATTATATATGAATTACCGCAGTCACCAAAAAATTGTAGTGATTGATGGAAATATAGGATATACGGGTGGATTTAATATTGCGGATGAATACGCGAATCTGATTGACCGCTTTGGTAAGTGGAAGGATAATGGAATAAAGGTAATTGGCGATGCGGTCTGGGGACTTACTGTAACCTTCCTTCAAATGTGGGAGGTTTGCTCTATGACGAATCCGATTGATTACAATCCATATCGACCTGATCAAGAGTTTGAAGAAAATGATGCATTTTGTCATGTCATCAGTGATGGGCCGGCCAATAATCCAAACAACCCAATTGAAAATGTATATATGCAAATGATTCAACAGGCAACCGATTATGTATATATTGCAACGCCTTATCTCGTTATAGAAAATTATATGAAACAAGCGTTAATCACTGCTGCAAAGAGTGGGATTGATGTTCGGATCATTACCCCATTTATTCCGGATAAAAAGAATGTAAAATGCCTGACTAATTATAACTATGGTGCTCTTTTGCGAGAAGGAGTTCGTATCTATGAATATACACCTGGATTTATTCATTCTAAAATGATAATGAATGAGGATTGTGGTATTGTTGGAACGATTAATATGGATTATCGTAGCTTCTATCTGCATTATGAATGTGGGTTATGGATGGCGGATGCTGCTACAATTCAGTCCATGCGAGATGATTTTGATAGTACCTTCAAAGAGTGTCATGAGTTTACGTATGAAGAATGGAAAAACAGGCCATTGAGCTTAAAACTATATCAATCTGTACTAAATATGTTCTCCACACTAATGTAGGCGGCTTTGGTTGGGGGCGCCCATCTGGTTAGTGACGTTTATCACACTTTAGGTTTCATGAAAGAGCGTATAATTATTATCCAACAGAGACACGTTCGCACTCGGATGTCGCTCATAGCGGTACTTAGGTTGTGACAGATGTGCATCTGCCACAACCTAAGTACCGATGGTGGCAGGTCTGTGGGGCGCCCTATTGAGGTTGTGACGTTTATCACATTATAGACTACAAGAATAGCATGTAATTATTATCCAACAGAGACACGTTTGCACTCGGATGTCGCTCATAGCGGTACGTAAGGTCGTGACAGATGTGCATCTGCCACAACCTAAGTACCGATGGCGACATACGGTCTCTTTTTGGATTAATAATTACATGCTATTCTTTTTTAGATAGTGATGTGATAAACGCTCTAGTTTATTGAGTGCGCCTAATTTGTTACGACCTTTTTGATTGTGAAGGGAGGAAGAATTTGGTTTAATGAGTGCGCCTAAATTGGTTACGACCTTTTTGATAGTAATGTGAGGAAGAATTTGGTCTAATGAGGGCGCCTAATTTGTTACGACCTTTTTGATAGTAAAGTGAGGAAGAATTTGGTCTAATTAGGGGGCTAAATTATGGTATGACAAATTTGTGGCGGCTTGTTACTTAAGTTGAATTGATACAAGATAGTCTATTGTCAATCTTGTTGAAAAGGAGCATAATGGAGGTATCATAAAGGTGCATTATGTAGGTATCCAAACGTTTTTATTTAGGGTATCCAAACGTGTATATTAAGGTGACTTAAAGTGCTTAAATGGAGATATCGAAATAGTGCATAGGAATAGTACATAAGAAAGGCGAGAGGTTATGACAGGTATGAAAAGTAGCAGATCTTTAAATGGAGCTTGGCAGTTGAGAATTCTGGGTGACAATGTTTATGGTATTCCAAGTGATTATATGGATGCATTGGTGCCGGGAACAGTCTATACGACACTTGTAGAATCAGGGAGAATGCCTGATCCATTCTATCGGGACAATGAACTTACCGCGTTAAAGCTAATGGAAAATGATTTTGAGTACAAAGTGACTTTTATGGTGAGCCAAGAGGAACTTGAGGCAAAAGCACTGATGTTAGCATTTGATGGAATTGATACCATTGGCGATATTTATCTAAATGGGGAACTTATTGACAGTGTAAAAAATATGTTTCGAAAGTTTGAATACAATGTGCTCAATAAGGTACAATTAGGTGAAAATGAGCTTAAGATTGTACTTCATTCTCCAACTGATTATATAGCGAAAGAAGACCAAAAAGTATTTGTCGGAGGAACCTTTTATGCTATGAAAGGATATCCTCATTTGCGGAAAGCTCACTGCATGTTTGGATGGGACTGGGGCCCACGACTACCGGATGCAGGAATTTATCGGGATGTTTCATTAGTAAGTTATCAAGAAGGAAGAATTGACAGTGTTTATGTAACGCAAAAACATGAAGCTGATAGTGTAGTCTTAAACTTTAAACCGGAGCTCACTGCTTTTGTAGGTGGCTTTGAAGGGGAGGTTACTATCAAGGTTACCGCTCCTGATCAAACAGTTTACACTTGCCTAGCTACAGAAAGCATGGTAATTGACAATCCACAACTCTGGTGGCCGAATAATCTGGGAGAGCAACCACTCTATCAAGTAGAAGCAGTACTGGTATCTAAGGAAAATGTGGTGCTTGATACTTGGACAAGAAAAATTGGTCTGCGTACGATTACGGTGAAACGTGAAAAAGATAGCTGGGGCGAAAGCTTTTGTCATGAGATTAATGGTGTCTCAATCTTTGCGATGGGCGCAGATTATATTCCTGAGGATAATTTATTTGGCAGAATTAACGAAGAGAGAACAAGAAGTCTGTTACTGTCTGCCAAAGAAGCCAACCATAATTGTGTTCGCGTCTGGGGCGGCGGTTATTATCCTGATGACTATTTTTATGGTATTTGCGATGAACTTGGATTATTGGTATGGCAGGACTTTATGTTTGCTTGTGCCTTATATGAATTAGATGATGAGTTTGAGGAAAATATCTCCATTGAGATTGAGCAAAATATTAAAAGAATTCGTCATCATGCCAGTCTGGCATTATGGTGTGGTAATAATGAGATGGAAACTCAGACGATGGAGAACAAATATAAGCCTAGCGAAAAACAACGTTACGACTATATTAAGATTTTTGAATATATTATTCCTAAAATAGTAAAGCAAGAGGATCCGAATACATTTTACTGGCCATCCAGCCCTTCTTCTGGTGGTAATTTTGATAATCCATGGGATGAAAACAGTGGAGATACTCATTACTGGGATGTTTGGCATGGTAACAAACCAATTACTGAGTTTCGTAAGTTCTACTTCCGTTATGTATCTGAGTTCGGATTTCAGTCCTTCCCTTCTATGAAGACGATTCAGACATTTACCGAGGAAAAGGACCGTAATATCTTCTCTAGAATTATGGAAATGCATCAGCGTAATCAGGCTGCCAATGGTAAGATATTAAACTATGTTTCAGCAACTTACCTTTATCCAAGCAGTTTTGACAACCTCGTATATACTTCTCAGCTACTTCAAGCAGAAGCAATCCGTTATGGAGTGGAGCATTGGAGAAGAAATCGTGGAAGATGTATGGGTGCAGTGGTATGGCAGTTAAATGATATCTGGCCAGTTGCTTCCTGGGCAAGTATTGATTATTTCGGAAGATGGAAGGCGCTTCACTATGCTGAGAAACGCTTCTTTAACCCAATTATGATTAGTTGTGATGAGGTTGGAGAGGTTTCTGAGAGACCATTTTGCATCATGCAGCCAAAAGAAATTGAAAAGTCCGCTACCTTATGTGTGACCAATGAAACTTTGACACCGGTAACTGGAGTTGTCAGATGGGCACTGCGTAATCCAGATGCTTCTATCGTAGTAAATGGGGAAGAAACGATAACCGTAGATGCTTTATCATCTAATTGGCTTTCCAAGTTAGACTTTACTAAGTATGATGAACTGAAACATTACATTAGCTATGAGTTTGAGGTGGCTGGTGACGTAGTGACAAGTGGAACTTGTTTATTCACCAATCCGAAGCATTATCCATTTGAGAATCCTAATCTTAGCTATCGTATCGAGGGACAACGTGTCATAATATCTGCAGATGCCTATGCAAAATATATAGAAATTGAGTGCGAGGATTGTGAGATTAGATTATCCGATAATTACTTTGATATGAATGCTGGAACAAAAGAGATTACGGTTTTAAGTGGTAATCCTAAGACATTAAAACTTCGCAGTGTATTTGATATTGATAAGTAGAATAATTATTGAACGCGAATAAATGTTTATAAGATAAGAAATGCTCCGCGAGGATGCACATGACGCGCATATGGAAATTTGTCACTATCGTGACAGCGCGTCAGCGCTAGAGTCTGGCAAGCCAGACTCTTTCTTGTGTTATAAGAAAATGCTACGAAAGAAAATCTGCTCAGATGGATAGACTATGGGATAGAATAATAAGGATAATCACAATTATGCAAATTGCATACATCAGATATCTCGATTAAACCAATTATTACGGAGGTCTATTATGAACGAGAAAAGAACAGAGGAACAGATGAGAAAACAGGAATTGGCAAAGAGGCTGAGAAAAGCGGAACGGGAAGCTAGAAAGAAAGCAATTAAGGAACGACCTCCCTTTAAAGGGTTACAGATTCGGCCAACTGTGTCACTTTTTGATAAAGATAAAATGATAGAGCCTGGAGAAAATAACTGGTCAGGTTATGGATTTGATTTGCACCCTCAGGTGACCATTTATTCTGTTTTATTTTTAGTATTGTTTATCAGTCTTACACTCGTATTTCCTAACCGAGCTGAAACATTTTTTGAAGGTGTTATGAGTAGTATTACAATCAATGTTGGATGGTTTTTTGTGGTGGTGGTTAATATTATTGTAATTGCTGCGTTGGTATTTGCATTTGGTAGGTATGGGAACCTTAAAATTGGTGGAAGTGATGCAGAACCAGAATTTAGTAAGTTTGCTTGGTTTGCGATGCTACTTAGTGCAGGGATGGGGATTGGTCTTTTGTTTTGGAGCGTTGCTGAGCCGATTACTCATCTAGGAACCCCGTCTCCGATGTTTGGAGGTATTAGTACCAATTCTGCAGAAGCTGCGCAAGCAGCTATGGCCACAACTTTTTTTCATTGGGGACTGCATCCTTGGGCAATCTATGCAATAGTAGGATTGGCGTTATCATTTTTTGCATATAATGAAGGTTTACCACTAACAATACGTTCCATTTTCTATCCAATAATCGGGAATAAGATCTATGGTTTATGGGGAAATATCATTGATGTTTTATCAGTTTTAGCAACACTTACAGGGCTTGCTACCTCATTGGGACTTGGGGTGACACAAGTGAACGCAGGTCTTAATTATCTCTTTGGTATTAGTATTAGTCCTACAGTACAGGTGATTCTGATAGTGATCATCACAGCCTTTGCTACAACATCAGTTGTTCTTGGATTGGATGGAGGGGTAAAGCGATTAAGTGAGATTAATATGGTACTGGCGGGTGTGTTCTTGGTATTTATTCTGATTGCAGGACCTACCGTTTACATTTTAAGTGGCTTTTCACAGAATCTGGGATTTTATCTTTCTAATTTAATGGAAATGAGTCTGTGGACCGAAACTTTCAGAGGTACTAATTGGCAAGGAGGATGGACAATATTTTATTGGGCATGGTGGATTTCTTGGTCACCATTTGTGGGTATGTTCATTGCACGTATCTCGAAAGGACGGACGGTAAGAGAGTTTATTCTTAGCGTAATGTTGATTCCAACACTACTATCGTTTCTTTGGATGACTGTGTTTGGACAAACAGCAATTTTTCAACAGCTGAATGGAATTTCAGATCTTGTCTCTGTGGTAGATTCTGATATCTCACTAGCACTTTTTGCAATGCTTAGGAATCTTCCATGGACTCAGATTCTTTCAACAGTTGGAATTATTCTTGTTACTGTTTTTTTTGTTACCTCATCTGACTCCGGTTCATTAGTAGTAGACCATCTAACCTCTGGTGGAAAGTTAGATTCTCCGGTGCCACAAAGAATTTTCTGGGCAGCTATGGAAGGAATTGTTGCTGCTACGCTATTACTTGGGGGTGGATTAAAGGCGTTGCAAACAGCATCTGTAATTACAGGACTTCCTTTTGCTATTATTGTTCTTATGATGATATATTCACTAAATGCAGGGCTTAAAAAGGAATATGAAATCGAGGAGATTGTTAGAAAGAAAGTAAGACAGGTAAAAAATGAGTTCATAATTAATGAGGTCATTGAACAGGCAGTGCATGATGAAGCTCTTGTGAATGAAGAAAAAGATAATAATCAAAATTGACTGTAGGATGTTATGCCTAGGTGGATGAGTACAAGCACTAACCAAGAGTTGAGTAATTTGACACGTAAGGAAAAAAATAGTAAACTAGGAAGCAATAAGGTGAGGGAGAATGAAAAAGTGAATTTAACAAAAGTAATGGATGAGTTGCAAGAACTTAGTAGGACAAATATAAAAGTATATAGTAGTAATGTGATTCCGAATAGTAAACCAATCATTGGAGTCAGAATCCCTGATCTTCGTAACCTTGCTAAAAAGCTGGCCAAAGAAGATTATCAGTACTTTGTTACTCATTGCCCTGAAGAGTATTACGAACAGCAGGTATTAAAAGCACTGGTTCTTGGATATGCAAAAGATGAGATTGAAACAATTCTATCATTTGCAGGAGATTATGTTCCACACATTCAGGACTGGTCAGTTAGTGATTCCTTTTGTCAGACGTTTATAATTGCAAGAAAGAACCGGGATAGAGTTTTTGAATGGTTAATGCAATATCGTGATTCAGAGGGCGAGTACTTGCAGCGGGTGGTTGCGGTAATGTTGATGAGTCATTTTTTGGTAGACGAGTTTATTGACTCTGTACTTGAGGCCATGAATGGATTAAAGCATCCTGGTTATTATACGAAAATGGGGGTTGCGTGGTGTATTGCAACAGCGTATGCAAAATACCCAGAAAAAACTCATGCCTTTATGCTAAAGAATGATCTCGATCATTGGACCTATAATAAAGCGATTCAGAAGATGATAGAATCATTTCGTATCACGAATGAGGATAAACAAGCGTTAAAAACTATGAAACGAAAAGTATAATAAAGTACGACAAGGCATATCATCAGTAGATATGATAGAGCCCATCTTCCAACATACAATGGAAGATGGGCTCTATGTTATTAATTATGAATTTATTTATATGACTTTAATTTGGTTTATTGGTTGTATTTGAATTAGATATCTGATAGTTATGCTGTGGATAAGGAGTCGGTGGTACCTGGTAGTTGTTCTGTGGATAAGGAGTCGGTGGTGCCTGGTAGTTGTTCTGTGGATAAGGAGTCGGCGGTACCTGGTAGTTATTCTGTGGATAAGGAGTCGGTGTTGCCTGATAGTTATTTTGCTGGTAAGGAGTCTGCCTTTGTTGGTAAGGAGTTGGAGGCACCTGGTAGCTATTTTGCTGATAAGGGGTCTGGGCTCCTTGAAGGTTATTTTGCTGATAAGGGGTCTGGGCTCCTTGTAAGTTATTTTGCTGATAAGGGGTCTGATTTTGTTGGTAAGGAGTTTGACGTTGTTGGTAAGGTGTTGGAGGTACCTGGTAAGTATTTTGCTGGTAAGGAGTCTGACCTTGATGGTAAGGAGTTGTAGGCGGCTGATAGTTATTCTGTGAATAAGGAGCTTTTGTCGCTGGCATCTGGCTTTGTGTATAAGGATTTGAAGTTGTTTGGTAGTTATTTTGTGTATAAGGATTTGAAGTTGCTTGGAAGTTATTTTGTGTATAAGGATTTGGAGCTGCTTGGTAGTTATTTTGCATAAAAGGATTTGGTGCTGCTTGATTATTATTATTGGTAGCTTCTGATTTATTATCGTCTGTAAGATGACTTTCTTCTAATTTCGTTTCTGTTAGTGTAATGGTATCATTAAGCTTGTTATATGGTGCTGTGGAATAGTCCCACATAGAAGATTCGTTTGATGTCAGTGAGTCTTTGGATGAAGAAGAATTCTCGATTGTCACTGAGTCTTCGGATGAAGAAGAATTCTCAATTGTCATAGAGTCTTCAGATGAAAAAGAATCCTCGTTTACCGGTGTATCCTTAGATAAAAATGAATCTTCGATGGTCGGTGTATCCATGGATGAATAAGAATCCTCGACCTCAGAAGATTCCTCGAATATAGAAGTATCTTTTGAGGTAGGTGAATCAGTGTAATCCAAAGGTTGCTCAAAAGTTGCAAAGTCTTCATTTTTACTCGTTTCGTATGTAGTGGTTTTATCAGTATGTGAGGTAGATTCGTTAGAATTAGAAGTATTTGGCGAATTTATATAGTTATTTGAATCCGAAAGTTCCTCTGTAATAGGAGTAGTATTGCTAACACTAGAATTAGCATTGTTTAATATCTGTGTATTTGCATTAAAAGAAGTCTGTGTATTCACATTATAAGGAGTCTGTGCATTGGTGCTGTAAGGGGGTTGAGGTGGGTTATAATAAGTTTGACCTACAGGAGTCTGATTACCTGTTTGATAAGGAACCTGATATGGTGGCTGTGGCATCATTCGGTTTCCTGTATTCAGATATCCTATGCCTCTTTTTACTGAGAGACTTACAGTAAAAAAGAGGAATGTTAGTAGTAGAAATAATGGGGCGATGTTTTCGATCTGATCAAATGAACCTTCTAATGGGCTACTAAGAAAAGCACCCTTAATGAGCTTATACAAACTTAATATTATTTCACCGGAGATTGAAAAAATCAGAAAAAGATATGTGAAAGCCTTGGTCTTTATTGCATTCAATGTATTTAAAAACAAAAAGAAACCACTTAGGAAGACACCAATAGTCACTATTAGCATTAATACTGATTGAATCATGATTTCCAAACGATTATAGTAATCAAAAGCATAAATTGAATTAAGAAAATCCAATAAACCCAAGTCAGTATACTCTTCAGAACTTAAATATATAAAGTAAGTTAGACGTGTATGAATCAATGTAAAGCTAATTGTTATAAGAATAATTAGACAAGCTAATAAGCCGTTTGCTCTGCGTAGTGAAGTGAAGAGAAAAATAGCAAACAGCAGTAATAATATCGTTGGTATGATGGTTTCAAACAGGGAAAGTAGCGTTGTTTCTGTAAAATAGGCACCTAGGCTGTCCATTTCTTTAATTTCGACCAGATAGGTTTTTACAAGATAAGCAACCATTGTAATAAGTGCAATAATAGCAGTTATTATTGCTGATCCTGAACTGTTAATTGATAACTTCTTTTTTTCCATTTGACACACTCCTTTAATTATAATTATTATAGTACAGGAAGATAAAACGGCTCAAAATAAGCACATTTTTATAAATAGAAATATGTAAATTATACGTAATAAATATGGAATTATTATACAATTTATTAGATTTTGTGTCAATCAAATCCACCCCAAGAGCGTAGATAATTGTTCATATATGGTAGGTTGCCAGCTGTCAATACGCTGAGTCATTCTGGAGTGGTTGACAATATCGAACTATTGTTCTAATATAGTAATAGAATGTTATGCTAGAGATATGTAGGTAAAATGCATGTTGTAATGCATAATGAAATGCGGAGGGCATTATGATATCGTTTATTAAAGGCGAACTTGAATATATTGGTGAGGATATGATTATTGTGGAAACTTGCGGGATTGGTTATGAGATACGAGTTCCTTATTCCGTAATAGAAGATATTGGCACAATTGGCAAAGAGGTTCGTATTCATACCTATCTGTATGTTAGGGAGGATGCGCTGAATCTTTATGGGTTTCTGACCAGGGAGGATCTGGAGGTGTTCAAATTATTGATTACGGTCAACGGGATTGGACCAAAAGCAGCACTTGGAATACTCTCTACGATTACACCGGACAACCTTAGATTTGCCATACTATCGGAGGATGCCAAGACAATCTCCAAAGCTCCGGGAATTGGGGCAAAAACTGCCTCTAAGCTGATTCTTGAGCTAAAGGATAAAATAAAATTAGAAGATGCATTTGAACTGAGTTTTAAGAAGGAAGAGAAAAATGAAGCACAGATGACTCTTCCATATGGGAATGATACGGCAAAGGCTAAACGTTTTGAAGCAACTCAGGCGCTTGTTGCTCTTGGGTACTCTCAGACGGAAGCTACGAAAATGGTACGTCAGGTATCAATTAACGATACGATGAGCGTAGAAGAATTATTGAAGCAAAGCTTAAAACATATGGCATTTTGATAGATTATTAGGGCGGTTACTGCCTGCAAGGGAAGGATAAGAAACCGGTATGGAACGAAGAATGATATCCACTGAGTTGATGGAAGATGATTTAAAGATTGAGAACCATTTGCGTCCACAGCTTTTGAAGGATTACATTGGACAAAATAAAGCGAAAGATAATTTGAAAATATATATTGAAGCGGCAAAACAGAGACAGGAACCTCTTGACCATGTATTACTATATGGTCCTCCAGGCCTTGGAAAGACAACATTAGCCGGTATTATTGCTAATGAAATGAATGTTAATATTAAGATTACATCAGGCCCTGCAATTGAAAAGCCGGGAGAGATGGCTGCGATTCTCAATAATCTACAGGATGGTGACCTGTTGTTTGTCGATGAGATACATCGTCTCAACCGACAAGTAGAAGAAGTGTTATATCCTGCAATGGAAGATTATATGATTGATATTGTGATTGGAAAAGGGGCAACGGCCAGATCCATTCGTTTGGAATTACCAAAGTTTACTTTGGTTGGTGCTACAACGAGGGTAGGTATGCTCACGGCTCCACTTCGAGATCGTTTTGGAGTGGTAAATCGGTTAGAGTTCTATTCACACGAGGATTTGAAAGAAATTATACTACGATCTGCCAAGGTGTTAAACGTTCCGATTGAAGAACAGGGAGCAGTTGAGATGGCCCGAAGAAGTCGAGGGACTCCAAGGCTTGCCAATCGGTTATTAAAACGGGTCAGGGATTTTGCGCAGGTGAAATATGATGGAAAGATTACGAATGAGGTAGCTAATTTTGCCCTAGACCTGTTAGAGGTGGATAAACTAGGTCTAGATAATATTGACCGGGAGATTTTATTAACAATGATTGAGAAGTTCGCTGGGAAACCAGTTGGCTTAGATACGATTGCTGCAGCAATTGGAGAAGATTCAGGGACAATTGAGGAGGTTTATGAGCCATATCTGATTCAAAATGGTCTGTTACAGCGAACTCCACGAGGACGAATGGTAACTGACCTGGCATATAAACACTTTGGATTATAAGAATTCCGAGAATAATTACGTAAAGGATTGCATGCTCTAATTGCTTTATGGTATAATTTTGCTGATGGTACCAAAGAGTTACTCTTAAGGGGCGATAGTATGAAGATAAAGAATGATATCGAAGTGATGATCAATAATAAGAAGTATGTGATGTGTGGTTATGAAAGCCCGGAATACCTGGAAAGGATTGCATCTCATATTAATAAGAGATTAAATCAGTTAAAGGCACAGGATCAGTATAAACACCTTGATCCTGAAATGAAAAATATACTGTTAAACATTAATCTGGTTGATGATTATTTTAAGGCGTTAGATCAGGTGAAGCAACTTGAAGAAGACCGAAACAGTGCTAATGATGACTTGTTCGATATCAAGCATGAGGTTTTAAAAAAACAGACTGACCTTGAGGAGCTAAACAGTCAGTATGAATCATTAATGAGAGAGTATCAGGAAGCGCAAAAGACGATAGTGGAACTTCGTACAAAACTTAATTCATAATTGTAAAATGCTTCGCATTAGGATAAAAATAGTATATAGTATATAAAAGAAAAGAGGCTGTCGGGGGAATCTTCCTTACAGGCTCTTTCCTATCTTTTAAGGAGTTTTATCACGAAGGCATTAATTAATGTATTAATAAAGAAATGTAAAGATTATGCCTTGGAAAATTAAGAGAATATTAATACGATAGAAAAACGAATGGAGTAATATGAGAAAGATAGAGGTTTTAGCCCCAGCGGGGTCAATGGAGAGTTTAAAAGCTGCAATTAATGCGGGTTGTGATGCAGTCTATGTAGGAGGCAGCATGTTTGGTGCCAGGGCCTTTGCTGCAAACTTCAGTGAGGAAGAGCTGATAGAGGCAATCGGCTATGTGCATCTATATGGAAAGCAATTATTTTTGACTGTAAATACATTGTTAAAAGAAGAGGAACTGAATGAGTATCTTTATAATTATCTGAAGAAACCATACGAGGCAGGACTTGATGCTGTCATAGTTCAGGACATGGGAGTTTTACACTTTGTGCATCAACATTTTCCGGATTTGCCAATTCATTGTTCTACTCAGATGTCGCTTACTATGGCCAATGGGGTAAACCTACTAAAGAAGTATGGAGTGACGAGATTAGTTACGGCAAGAGAACTTTCGATTGAAGAAATCAAAGAAATACGAAACAATACGGATTTAGAGATTGAATCCTTTGTTCATGGTGCCCTATGCTACTGTTTTTCTGGACAATGCCTGATGAGCAGTATGCTTGGAACGCGTAGTGGTAATCGTGGCAGATGTGCGCAACCTTGTCGAATGACATACGAGCTAAGGCAAAAGGAACAGGTTCTGACAGAGAAAAGCTCTCCTTATCTATTAAGTCCTAAAGACATTTGTACACTTTCAATGATTGGTGAACTCGTAGATAGCGGAATTGATTCCTTTAAGATAGAAGGAAGAATGAAGCGTGCTGAGTACACAGCACTAGTTTCACATTTGTATCGTAAATATATTGATTTGTACCAAAACCTTGGAAAAGAAAAATATCAACAATATCTAAAGAAGCATCATGACGAATATGAACGAGATCAGTTGATGTTAATGGATATTTATAATCGGGGTAGTTTTACAACCGGGTACTACAATCAGCATAATGGCAAGAACATGATGTCAGAGTCAAGGCCGAATCATAACGGAGTAATGGTAGGTAAAGTCACAAAAGTGATGAAGAACCAGGTTGGGATAACCTTTAGTGAGCAGGTGAATGCGCAGGATTTACTTGAAATACGCGGGACGAACCATAATGTCTACGAGTATACACTAAAAGACTCTGCGAAAAAGGGAGAGCAGATTATATCTAATATTTTACCAGGACTTAAATTTAATAATGGTGGTGCGATATTTCGAACGAAAAATCAAAGTATGTTAGATAGCATTAGTGAACGTTTTATCAAACAGGTTCGTAAAATTGAGTTAGAAGCTTCCTTTGTAGCTAAAGAGGGGAAGCCAATTCAATTGACGCTTGTACTTGGTGACAAAAGAGTTACTTGTTATGGTAATATTCCTGATGCTGCGAAGAAAGCTGAGGCTACAGCCGAAGGCATCAGCAAACAACTAATGAAAACGGCAGAGACAAATTTTACGTTTGAGCCACTTAACATTACGTTGGATGGAGGCTTGTTCTTACCAAATGGATGGTTGAATGAATTGAGAAGGAATGCGATTGACACTTTAATCAATGAGATTACCAAGTCATATCAGAGGGAGCTAGGAAAGGAATCCAGTTATACTAATATCTACAACTCCCATCAAAAGAACAGTGCGGAGAATGAAAAAGACAGGAGTATGACTCTGCCAAAAATGGAACATACTACTAATAATGTTGCGACTTGTGATGTCAATGTTTTGGTTTCTGATAGAGAGCAAATAAGAATAGCTATGGAATCAAAAGAGGTGAAAGCAATTTATCTTCGGCTTGATCAATACTCACTTTCCGAGGGAGTTCTTATGGCCAAACGGTGCTCTTTTAAAGATTTTTATCTTGTGTTACCTCATATTTTTCGCAAGGAGACTTATGAGCAATACCAAAACGAGTTAGAGCATATCAGTAAAGAAGACTTAGATTTTGTTACTGGTTTTATCATCAAGAATATAGAAGAATATGAATTTTTATTATCAAGTGGTCTGTCTGATAAGCACCTAAAGCTTGATTATACGATGTATACGCTTAACCGGGAAGCTAAGGCACTGTTTAAGGAATTGGGAGTAGACGACTTTACTGCCAGTGTTGAATTGACAGAAAAGGAACTTAAAACTCTAGGCTGTGAAGATAGTGAAATTGTTGTTTATGGACACTTACCATTAATGATTACTGCTAATTGTTTAGTGAAAAACAGTATTGGCTGTACTAAAAAAGAAGCAGTGTATCATTTGAAGGACCGTCTGAATAAGGAGTTTATTGTGAAAAACTATTGTGGTCCTTGTTATAATGTGATTTATAATGCTGACCCTTTGATGTTACTTAATCAAAGTGTTAATATTCTTAAATTACAACCTAAATCAGTTCGACTTGAGTTTACGACGGAATCTGGCAATCAAATGCAGGAGATCATAGCTGCCTTTGTGAGAGGCTTTTCCAAGGGTGAAAAAGTAGATTTTACATTGTCAAATTATACAAAGGGACATTTCCATCGGGGAATTGAATAGGCATAGAATACCTTCCAATTCCTTATGAAAAATTCGAAAAGAGGCAAGAGGTTGGAGAAAGAATGGAAGAAATAATAATTAATGTATCAAAGTATGTCATATGTTTGCTTATGGTACTCTATACGCTTTATGCTTTCATTGTATTTCGAGGAAAGAATAAGAACAAGCAGAAATGGATTTTTAGAAAACAGAATATGATTATGTTTTTTATTCATGCTTTCAGCTATGTATGCATATGTGTTGGCATGTATCAGAATGACGACTTTGATCTGGTAAAGGTAGTATTATTTTATCTAGCGCAGGTAATCGTTATGCTACTAACGATTCTTGTTTATAAAATGATCTATTATAATTTATCAAGGTTAGTGCTTAATAATATGTTATTATTACTTAGTATTGGATTTGTCATGCTGACACGTCTTTCCTTTGATAAGGCAATGAAGCAGTTTGTCTACGTATGTGCAGCCTTGCTACTTTGTTTACTTGTTCCGGCAATCATTCGTAAATTTAAGTTTCTTAGAAGATTAGGCTGGCTCTATGCAGTCCTTGGATTATTATTATTAATGTTAGTACTTGTAATTGGGAAAGAGGAATATGGAGCCAAAAACTGGATTGTAATTGGCGGATTTCGTGCTCAGCCATCGGAGTTTGTAAAAATTATATTCGTTTTCTTCCTGGCTGCAATCTTGAGTAAATCGAAAAAATTATTGGATGTAATCAAAATATCAGTTCTTGCCGGGGCTTATGTTATTGTATTAGTATTAGAGAAAGATTTGGGTGGGGCATTGATCTTTTTTGTAACCTACTTATTTATCCTCTATGTTGCCACTGGCCAACCTTTTTATTTGTTTGGAGGATTGACAGCGGGTTCTGGTGCAGCAGTTCTTGCATATCGGGTATTTTCTCATGTTCAGGTTCGTGTTACTGCCTGGCTAAACCCATGGAAAGTGATAGATAATCAAGGCTACCAGATTACACAGTCCTTATTTGCCATCGGTACAGGTGGCTGGTTTGGTATGGGGTTAACAAAAGGACTACCAACTAGTATTCCAGTAGTTAGTAGCGACTTTATCTTTTCCGCAATTGCAGAGGAAATGGGTGGAGCATTTGCCATTTGTCTAATTTTTGTTTACTTAAGCTGTTTTATTATGTTTGTCAATATAGCAATGAAAATGAAGTCGGAGTTTTATAAGTTAACTGCATTGGGATTAAGTGTAGTCTATATCTTTCAGGTATTTCTAACACTGGGAGGAGTGACCAAATTTATCCCTTCTACGGGAGTGACCTTACCATTAATCAGTTATGGGGGGAGTTCCGTTATCAGTACCATTATCATTTTTAGTGTGATTCAGGGTATGTATGTATTAAATCAAGATGAGGTTGAGGCCATTGAAGAAAGAAAAGAACAAGTTGCAAAACAACAATATGAAACAGAATGAGGAGCAGACTAATAAACAGAAGGTAGACAAAGGAATCCTTAAAGTCACCTATGTGTTTTCGTTGCTCATTTTACTGTTGGTGGGATATTATACTTCCTTTTTATTGTTTGAAGGACAAGAAGTAATCGACAATAGTTATAATAAACGTCAGGACTTATTGTCGCAAACGATACTTAGAGGTAAAATACTATCCGCAGATAATGTGATACTTGCTGAGTCTCTGGAAGACGAAAACGGGAATGTAACCCGGTATTATCCTTATAAAAATCTATTTTCGCATGTGGTAGGCCGAGTAGAAAAAGGAAAAACGGGTCTGGAATCTCTTCAGAGTTTTCCCTTACTTACAACTAGCATTAATCCTCTAACGAAAGCGATGAATGATATTAGTGGTGTGCGCAGCCCTGGAGATAATGTGGTAACAACACTTGATCTTGAACTGCAAAAAGCTGCTTATGATGCACTTGGGAATCGGGACGGTGCTATTGTAGTGCTTGAGCCCTCCACAGGCAAGATCTTAGCTATGGTGTCGAAACCAGATTATGATCCAAATAAAATATCTGATGTCTGGGAGAAGCTATCTGGCGAAGAGGAACAGTCTAGTGCATTGTTAAATCGCGCTACACAGGGGTTGTATTCACCTGGTTCGACCTTTAAGATTCTAACTGCATTAGAATATATGAGGGAAAATGATAATCATCAGGAATTTGAATATGAATGTAGGGGAAGTGAATTAATCGAGGGAGTCAAGATTAGCTGCTATAATAATAAAAAACATGGAAAGATTAACTTAAGCACGGCTATCGCAAAATCTTGTAATAGTGCGTTTGCTTATCTTGGTAATCATATTAATAAAGCCGCTTTCAGAAACTTAGCCAATGAGTTTTTATTTAATACGACAATGGAGTTAACGGTGCCTGTGAATAATTCTAGTTTTACTTTATCAGAAACATCGAATACGGCTGAAACAATGCAAACGGCTATAGGTCAAGGCAACACACTAGTTACTCCAATGCATAATGCAATGATTATGTCAGCAATAGCCAATCAAGGGGCTATCATGAAGCCATATATTGTAGATCGAATTATTGGCTATGATAATCATACCGTGGAAAAGACATATCCAGAAATCTATAAAGTAGTCATGAAGCAGGAAGAAGCCAAGATATTATCTACCATGCTTCGTGAGGTAGTAACGGATGGAACAGCCACCTCTCTTAAAAAACAATCAAATTATATTGCTTATGGAAAAACTGGGACAGCGGAACATGATTCTACAAAAAAACCGCATGCTTGGTTCATAGGTTATGCTATGGATAAAGAACCTGAAATAGTTGTAAGTATCGTAGTGGAGGAAGCTGGAACAGGTACAGATGTAGCGGTTCCGATTGCAAAAAAGATATTTGCAGAGTATTTTAAAGGCCGCTAGGTTGAAATTCAGTTCCAAAAGAGTTATACTAATGGACAAGTAAAGAAACACACCAAATAAAACAGGGGGATTTGCAATGGTTGAGGCAACGAGCTGTGGCGGTGTGGTTATTTTCAGAGGAAAAATTTTATTACTGTATAAAAATTATCGCAACAAGTATGAAGGATGGGTACTCCCAAAAGGGACCGTAGAGGAAGGTGAAGAATATAAAGAAACCGCTATGCGTGAGGTTTTGGAAGAAACAGGCGTAACAGCCTCTATTATTAAGTATATTGGTAAAAGTCAGTATACCTTTAATACTCCTGCAGATACAGTGTTAAAAGATGTTCATTGGTATTTGATGATGTCTGATAGTTATTATAGTAAACCACAACGTGAAGAATATTTTATGGATTCCGGCTATTATAAGTTTCATGAAGCTTATCATATGCTTAGATTCACTAATGAAAAACAGATCCTAGATAAAGCATATAATGAATATGTTTATCTGAAAAAGAGTAATCTATGGGGAAACCGTAAATATTTTTAACATGAAAGCTTACATCTTATAGAATGAGAATCTATAAGGGGTAAGCTTTTTTGTAATATAGGATTAGGGCGTCAAAAGCCCTTATTAAAATTATAGTTCGTCAATTTGCACAATTCTGTTTGTGAATCGTGATGCAAGGCATAGTTCATTCGCAACACGCTCTCGCTTGGATGAAGTTCGTAGT
>JAEYSV010000049.1 GCA_023434365.1 Bacillota bacterium
TACGAACTTCATCCAAGCGAGAGCGTGTTGCGAATGAACTATGCCTTGCATCACGATTCACAAACAGAATTGTGCAAATTGACGAACTATAATTTTAATAAGGGCTTTTGACGCCCTAATCCTATAATATAAAAAGGACATTTTGCTACTGCACCAGTAACAAAATGTCTTTTTTATAGTTAAATTGAATGTACTTAGTTATTCATTGGAAATACAACTGTTAACAGCATCTTAAATTGCTCTTTTGCGTATACTGCATGTGGAATCTTAGCTGGCATAATAATCGTTTCTCCAGCACCGACTAAATAGTCATTAGCACCGATTGTAATCTTCCCAACTCCCTCAAGTACTGTAACCATTGCATCACCAGAAGAATCATGGGAGCTGATTTCTTCATCCTGATCAAAAGCGAATAAGGTCATGCTAACTGCTTTATTCTGCGCCAGAGTTTTACTTACTACCTGACCCTTTTGTATCATCACCTGATCAGCTAATGATAACACTTCTTCGTGATTAATGTTTTTAAGATAAACCTGTGCCATACACACACCTCCAATTAATTTTACTACTCTACTTCTTCAATCGCTGCTACCGGACAACCATCAATTGCCTCATTAACACTAGCTCTCATATCTTCAGAAGCTTCACTATAGCTCTCTGCCAAACCTTCCTCATTCATTCTAAATACCTGAGGTTCTATGCTGGCACATAACCCACAACCGATGCATAAATCTGGATTTACATATGCTTTCATGCTTATTCCTTCTTTCCTTTATTGTTTTTATACTCATATTATAACTTATGTATCTATTAAATTCTGTTGTTTTTACAACAATAATTATAAGAAAGAGTTTCGCTAGCGAAACTCTCCGCCTGCGGCGGGTCGCTTAGGCGACATTTTTCATTTCCGCCGCAGTGCGATCCTCGCGGAGCGTTTTTTATGATATAGGAAATTAGCAATTTCCTATATCATAAAAGATGGATTGTTCTACCAAAAAAACAATCCGTCTTTCAAAATATATCTAGTTTGTTTTTAATAAGTCTCGAATCTCTTTAAGTAATTCTACCTCTTCGTTCACTTCCTGCTTAACTTCCTCGGGTTTCTCCTCCTCTTTTTCTGCTTTTTTCCTTTTAAAAGACAAAAGCTTAACCATAAAGAAAATAGATACGGCAATAATTAAGAAATCCACAATTGATTGGATAAAAGAACCATATAATATAGCTGATTCTGCGACATCACCGCTAGCTGGAGTAATAACAAATTTAAGATCTCTAAAATTAATCCCCCCTAGCAAAACACCAATTGTTGGCATGATAACATCATTTACCAATGAAGTTACTATTTTGCCAAATGCGCCACCAATAATCACACCTACTGCAAGATCGATTACATTGCCTTTCAAAGCAAATTCTTTAAATTCCTTAAGCATATTGACACCCTTTCTCTAAAACAGTTATAATTTGACAAACAACTTAGAAGGCTTTTGTCAAAACCTGTTTATTATTAGGAATAGTGTACCAAAGTAAAAGTTAATATTCAACCATATTTGCTCACTCCTCATAATTTTTGCCAATGTTGCAAACTCTTTATATCATACTCAATACTACGAAAGGAGACCCTGATTTGAAGCATACCCAGTTTTCAACCCACACACCAAACTTCATCAAATATCTGGTATTAGTTACCTTATCTTCCGTTTTTATTGTGTTCGGTTTGATTGTCGATTCTCCAATCGGGATCTATGACGGCTTATATCAGATTATTGTGTCTCAGGACATTCTAATTACTGATTATTTCGTTGTCGGAGGCATCAGTGCTGCTTTTATTAATGCCGGCTTATTAATGATACTCTCCATCTTACTACTGGCTGTTTTAAAGGTAGATATAGATGGTTTATCTCTTGCTGCCGTCTTTTTGATGGGTAGCTTTGCACTATTTGGAAAAAACCCAGTCAACTCCTCCTTTGTAATTGCCGGTGTGTTCCTCTATGCACTCGCAACAAAACAAAGATTAAAAAGTTATGTTCATACTGCGCTCCTATCAACCTGCATCGCACCAATGGTTACAGAGGTTTTGTTTATTATTGACCTGCCACTTTATGCTCGACTTTTCCTTAGCATCATGGTTGGTGCAAGCTTTGGCTTTTTAACAGTACCTCTTTCTGCTCATCTTGCCAAAGTTCATCATGGACTGACGTTATATAATATTGGATTTACCGTTGGTATTTTAGGAACCATCTACTTTTCCATCTTTCGTTCCTTTGGTTATGTATCTGAACCAAGGTTATTATTTAGTAGTGGGAACAACCATATTCTGTTACCATTCCTGATTACGTTCTTGCTGTTGATGTTTATTCTGGGATACATTCTAAATCATAATACTTTCTTACATGTAAACCATATTCTTTCCTTTTCGTGTCGAGGTGAGAAAGACTTTCAAAGACTTGAAACATTTGGTGTTGCACTAATGAACATCGCTCTAAATGGTGCGATCGCAACTGCTTATGTACTTTTTGTAAAAGGGCCACTGAATGGTCCTACTATTGGTGGAATTCTAACAGTTGCTGGATTTGGAGCCTATGGAAAGCATTTTAGAAACATACTTCCAATCTTTATTGGTGTCTATCTAGGAAATCTAACGAATATTTCACACATTAACGATCCAGGGATTTTATTTGCTGCCTTATTTGGAACAGCTTTAGCACCAATTACCGATCGCTATGGGTGGTTTTTTGGAATGGTGGCTGGGTATATTAACTCCGCAGTCGTTCTTAATTCAGGGGTATGGCATGGAGGTATGAATCTTTATAATACCGGCTTTTCCTCCGGACTTGTTGCAACTGTGATGGCACCAATATTAGAAACATTCTTTAAACGTAGAGAGCATTGCTAACCATTGTAATAAATAGTCTGGCTTGTCAGACTCCCACTTAAATTGCTGGAGTCTGACTTTCTTGATAAGGTCAAGCAGAAATTCGCATTCCGTTTCGCCACATTCTCATAACATATTATTATATTTCTATCTCCGTTAAGACGTCGCCTTGTCTTAGCTTAGCCCGCATCGTATTAATGATTGCATCCATCTTTTCTAACTTTGAAAGAATCTCTTTTTCTTCCTCTTCGGTCTTTACAACCTTATAAATGCCACCATTTTTAATAACAATCCGTTTTTCCGCCATCAATGCTAAGGATGGGTCATGAGTTGCCATTAATACGATTTTCTCTTCATTCACTAATAGCTTTAGTGCCTTTTTGCGGTCAATTCCAGCATTCTCAATCTCGTCAATCAGTATAATTGGTGAAGTACTTAAGATAGCAGTATCTGCAATCATAAGTGCTCTTGACTGACCGCCACTGAGTCCGGTTACTGGTGTCTCCAGATTGAATTTTTCACCAGCTAGTTCATTAGCGGCAGTAATAATTCGATTGATGATCTCTTCTTCCTTCTCTACCATTCTACTCTGAGCGTGTAGTTCTAAGAATTCTCTTACGCTAAGGTCCATGACAAAATTCATATTCTGAGATAACTGTGCCACAAGCTTATTGCTTGTAGAAAAACGAAGACTCTTATCTGGTATTTCACCATTAATTAAAACCGTACGTTTCGTCGGTGTATCCTGATTGGCTGCCCACTCAATATCGGCTAATAACCTGCTTTTTCCTGAACCGGTAGGACCTACAATGGATACAATCTGCCCTTTTTGAATCACTAATTCTTCAAAATTCTCCTTATTACCATATTTGTCCTGACCTGCTAGAATGGTAATTGAATCTACCCTATCCTTTTCAAGCCCAAGAAAGGCAAGCATCTGATTCAGATATGCCTCCAGGTCACTCTTCATTTTAGGAATATCGATGGCCCACTCCTCAATGTCTTCCTCTGAAAAATGATTAAAGTAGTCAGTCAATGAGAAGTCCCAGTATGCTTCCATATCTAGTTTATTATTATCAAAAAAGGAAATAAGAAACGGATATTCCTCAGTTAATCTACTCAACTTTTTATTTTCTATATCCTGTATTCTAATCATTTTGATCCCCCATATTAATTTTTTTTACATTACCCATCTGATATCGTTCTCCGATTCTCGTTTCTCCAAGACAATAAGAGCATAATGCAGATGGCATAGGGAATTTGAGCTTTCTCCCTTTCACCGTGTCGATATTTCTTTCTTCCTCATACAACAAAGTACTAAGTTCGAATGCACCTTGCCCTGTCAAACCATTTACCATCATAATGATTGCTTGTGGGTTCACCGAATTGACTCTGGAAGCAAATACTTCTCGCTCTGCCTGAGAAACAATATCACCTTTTGTAATAACAACTATATCGGCTGTTTTAAGCATAGGTCCAATCTTTTTTGGTGTATTGATTCCGCTTAAGTTATCAATAACACAGATTGCTTTAATTCCCTGAATATACGGGGAACAGCGGTTACATAATCCTGCACTCTCCGTAATTAATACATCAAGATTTTGCTTCATTCCCCACTCCGTCACTTCTTCAATGTTACTCACGAAATAATGATCGGGACACAAGGAACCTGATAAACCTTTTTTTACTGGAATCTGGGCCTTTTCATATAACAAGTCATCATCCGTATATAAGCAGTCAAACTTTACTACTCCTACAGATAAGCCACGTTTTTTTACAGCTTCAATCGTTTTTAATATAACAGAAGTCTTCCCGGAAGAAGGAGGTCCTGATACTGTTACCAAATTCATAGTTACTCTCCTTTCGATCCACTCTCAAATAGTTCGATACAAGTTTTTATTAGTGTAGAAATATCATGTTCCTTTATGAAATCCCAACCTAGCCACATATAGTTATTCTCTTTTTCTATCTGGTTATCTACCTCTGGATTGACACTTGGCATTCTTCCATTGTGCGCTAAGATTTCCCCTACTTCTTTTGAGGCAAAGAACTGTACGATTGGAGCTAACTTTTCCTTCTTTTCCTTTTTGCTAAGCATAAAGATCGGACTGATTATGGCTCCATCTTCTGGCCATACTGCCTTCATTGGCCCATCTACTTTAGCCATCCAGGAAAAGAAATATGGCATAATTGAAATTGCTGGTCGATTGTTCTTCTTAATATGTGACTTTACCATTTCCGATGGATGCATCCCGCGACTTAAGCTTTTCCCAAGACGGATTACTCCATCCTCTCCGTAGTTTTTATATATATTTAGTAAGATGGCATTAAATAAATCAAAATCTGCAATTGGCAAGCTTACACTGTTTTCAAATTCTTTACTTAAGATGTCACTCCAACTCGTTGGCATCCTTCTACCATTCAGTTCTTCGGTATTGATCAGGAATACCGCGGGAACTACTCCTAAGATTGAATACTGCTTCTTTGGGTCCTTTAATGATATTTTATCATTCTCAAAATCCTGGTGATAGTGTTCTAACCCGGCAACATCTACAAAGAGGTCCTCTGCTTTCCATTTCCCAAATAACTTTTGATCAAAAAATAGCTCAAAGCCAGCGGAAAGAAAGAAATCAGGAATCTCATGAATGGATTGCTGTTCTAATGACTCCATCATCCAGTCAATCCCCATTGATGCCGCTTTGAATTCATGCTTAAGTTCGAATGAAAAGTCTTGTTCACCTAACCATTTTTCAAATGTTTCCATTAACGGAACTTTAACTGGACAAGGCAGTACACCTGCTAGACTAATCACTTCTTTTTGCAGCTTCTCTCCTTGTTCTTTTCTTTCTTGTATCTTATTAAGTAATTCGGTTTCAAATGTGCTAGGATCAATCTTTTTCATTTTTAGTGCTGCCTCAATTGTAATTGCTTTTCCTAGGCTTTTTCGCATTACTTCATTTTTTAGATTATCAAATCCTAAGGAGATCAATACTTCGATTGCTTCGTTATATTTCTCTGTTACGTTGTATACGGTGTCTTTTATATCAAATAAGTTGTTTTCCATCAGTGAATCCTCCTTGTTAATCTCACGGTTTTATTAATAGTAGTATAGCATGCACAAAGTAATGTCTTTGTATCTAAGGATACAATTATTAGTTATTACTATGATTTCCCTTTCATTAAAATACCCCATTAGACAATTATCTTATCCAATGGGGTATTTATTCGTCAAGCAGTAAATCACTTAATTCTTTACTTACATGCTTCTATCTCACAAGAACAAACATAGTCTTCCAACTGCTTATCAGGAAACCACGACTTTATCATTTCGCTTGAATTCTCTTTTGGATGTAATCGAATCTTTTCAAATCCGACATTTGCTAGCATGTTTTTCATATCCTCCATATATTCTGCGCCTCCAATGCAGCAGGAAACCAGTTCCAGATCATTTTTGATATGTTCTGGCAAAGGTCTTGTTGCAACTACATCAGAGATTGATAACCTTCCGCCTTCTTTTAAAACGCGATATGCCTCTTTGAACACCTGTTGTTTGTTAAGCGATAGATTGATAACACAGTTTGAAATGATGACATCCACTGACGAATCGGCTAGCGGAAGATGTTCAATTTCACCAAGTCGAAAGTCCGTATTGGTAAATCCAATTTTGTCAGCATTATTTCTAGCTAGCGTAATCATTTCGGGAGTCATATCCACTCCTATGACATATCCACTTTCACCAACCTTTCTTCTGGCCAAAAAGCAGTCAAAACCACCACCGCATCCAAGGTCAAGAACGGTTTCTCCTTCTTTTAACCCTGCAATGGCTACTGGGTTACCACATCCTAATCCCATATTGGATTCAAGAGGTGCGTTCATGACATCCTCTTTTGTATATCCGTTTTGCGCAGTCATTGCACTTACATCCGATGAACTACCACAACAACAGCCTCCCCCACAACAACTCCCATTGCTACTTTTACTACTACTTCCTCGTTTTATGCCTTGTCTGGCTACGTTTGCATAATTTCCTCTAATATGATTCCTGGCATTCTCATTTCTATTTTTCATTCTTCTACTTCCTTTGCTATCTTTCTATTCATAATAAAAGACGTAGGCAACGAAAAAAGGACGCACACATGCGTCCTTTTCATTAACAATATTTACAATCTTTGTTTTTATGATGATAATTTATTACATTTCCGTTGCAATCGAATTCCATATCACAGCAATTTAACAGCATATCTTTCAGTAATCGTCTAGCTCTTTGTACTCTTGATTTTGCACCAGATATGGATAACCCCATCTTCCAAGCCAATTCCTTCTGAGTTAGATTCTCATACTCTGTTAATATGATTGCCTGCTTATATATCTCTGGCAAACGCTTTATCATCACATGAAGACACTGCGCAATCTCATGATTGAATGTTTCTTCTTCGACTTCTTCAATAGTAATATCCTCAATGATATCCGAAATACTAAGGTCTTGTTTATGTGTACGATAATAATCGACAATCGTATTCTTTGTAATTGTATAGATCCAAGCATGTAGTTTACTTGATTGGTTCAGACTGTCAAGGTTGTGATAAATCTTTATAAACACCATTTGTAAGATATCTTCTACATCTTGTTCCTGATTGACTCTTCGTTTAATAAATACTTTTAATGGTATGCTAAACTCTTCCCACAAACTATCAAAGTTGGGCATCAATATCGAATCACACTCCTAAGTTACTTTACGATACTAATAAGATTTAATTAAACCTATGTTTATTACGCTGTCATTATTCAGAGAATAGCTCTTTTAATCTATTTAACTCCATCTCAACAGTAGGCACAAACTTCTCAGAATTCATATACGAAAGTATACTGTATTCTAACCATTTTGCTGGGGCGCTTTCGTTCAGCTTACTCAAGTTAGCGGTACATACTACTAATTTGCCTTCTCCCACTTTCATCTCAAAGATAGTTCCAAGTTTATGATTACGTTCAACATTATCGATAGTCCATACCACTGGTTCAATCTCCGTACCATCTATTATCATAGCGCGAGAATTTGAAACGATATCATACCATTGTGGGGTTGAATGACATTCTGTAGGAAAATAATCAAACATAGCATGTTCTCTCTCAATTAACAGCCCATGCGTGCCAACTGGAACCGGCCTTCCCATGCTTTCTGAAATAGAGCGAAACATCGGATAATTCCAGAAGTCAGTGCAATAAGTTCCCAGAACCGAGTTGTTGTCATTTAAGTTTTCTGGATATAATAATACCTTTTTCCCTTGATTTAGAGAAACAATCGCTTCTTCCATTAAATTAGTAATAACAACTTCTTCTCTATTCTTATTTTCTAAATCTTGTTCTATATCATCATTTATATCAATTGGATAACTCCAGAGCTGATACTCATTCTTTACCTTAGTTCCTACAAGTTTCACCGTAAGTTTTAATTGTTGTGGTTTTATATTCTTTGGAATTGAAACTAGCACTTCTCCCAAATGATAAACCCCATTCGCACACTCAAGTTCTGAACATAGTTGGTAATGGAACACTACTTCTTTATTATTAGTAATGACAAACTCAATCGTTGGAGCAGTAATGACTTTATTACGAAACGTAGCAAGCTTAATTCCAATCTGAACACTCTCCCCTGCTGCAAAAACCAATTTAGGAAGTTGTGCTAACAATACCGTATCCGAGCAAAATTGCTGCCATTCACTCAGCTCAATCACACCCTTACTTTCCATAAAGGAGTTTAAAATACCAACCAGCGCGGTTCCCTGACCAGTAAAATCCTGAAGATCGAGTAGCTGGAATCCTGCGAGTTCATTACTTCGAAGTGCTGTCTCTATTTCAGCTTTATAGCATTCTGCAGCAAATCTTCCGGATGCTTTAAAAAATGATTCGCCCTTTGAAAGCATCCCTGCCTCTTTAAGACGATTTTGAAACACCTCCAGATTTCTTGCTTTCAACACACCGGTATATTTGGCAATCTCAGAAAAATCGGGATACATTCCATATTGACCAACCTCATGAGACACAACCGGTACTTCTGCTATCATTTCATCAGAAGCATCCACCTTGACGGTCTTAGTTCCAGTTTGGTATTGAATCGTTACCTCTCCACCAGACACTGCTTCTGCGTTAAGATAATTAGGCCGGATAATAGAATCATAATTATGGCTCATATTCGGTGGCATCGTCTGAATATGCCCCTGCGGTGCATCGCACATTGCATAGGAGCCTCTAAACAAACGGTCTCTTGAAAAACGAACCCCACAGAAGAAGTCTTCATTCTCAAGAACACAAGGCATAAATTGAAAATTGTTGGAGCCTTGTGTATAAAGATGTCGATCATCATATTCTTTATATCCTTTAAGGATCTGATTTAGTTTGTTTTTGCTTCCCCATAACTCATTGCCTAATGACATCATGGTAAACGATGGATGATTGCCAAACTCATCTAAGATACGAAAACCTTCCTCTATCAGATACTGTTGCGCCAACTCATTATGATTTTCTTCCCCTTCTTCCGTTACTGTACCCCAAAAAGGAAGTTCTGGTTCCATATAGATACCAATCATATCTGCCGCAACAAACGCTGCTTTTGGTGGACAACAGGTGTGGAAACGATAATGATTGATCCCATACTCTTTTGCTGTACCAAGTACTTTTAACCAACTATCTACATCTGTCGGAGCATAAGCTGTTATAGGGAAAATTAGTCCGTCATGTTTACCTCTAAGAAATGTTCTGACACCATTGATTTCAAAATATTTCCCTGCCGCTCTAAAGTCACGAAGGCCAAAAGAATACTGATACACATCATTTTCTTCCTGATTCATGCTTTGTAGTACTAAATTGAGCTGATAAAGATTTGGCGTATGCTCACTCCAGGTTTTTACAGTTTCATCAAGCTTATACGTAAAGGTATTGTTACCGGAATGTAAAATGTATTCTTCTTGATATTGACTAGTCTCACCCGCTACAGATACCATTACCGTAGCATTCTCTACTCCATGAAGCGCTAGCTTAACAGTAATCAGTTTATTGACTGCGTCAGGAAAAATCTTCACTCCCGTCAGATACGCCGTGCTACATTCCTCAAGATAGATATCACCCGTAATGCCATTCCAATTAGTCTGAGTATCCGGAGAAGTCATATGACCACCTGGAACCGAGTAAGAGGTGTTGTCTATCATAATCGTTAGTTTACATTTTGAACTTATATAAGGGGTCAGCCGATATCGGTGCATTGCACTAAGACTTTGATTACTCCCGATATAATTATCATCTATCCATATATGGGAGATTCTTGTTCTCTCTAATACAAGAAAGTACTCTTTTCCTTCCTTTACGGACAATGTTAGCGTCTTTGAGTACCAAGTATACCCGTCATAGTGATATGGATCGGTCAAATATCCCGTGTGCGTGGCGCAGTCAGGATTAACTTTCTTAGCTGATGCAACCGTAGCAGGAAGTACAATACCGTCTTCGAACTCTTTTTGGTAATACTTTTTTTCTACCCCTTCCTTCTCATAATCCAAACAAAAGCTAAAATGTCCTTTTAAATCAATCTTCTGCATAATGTCCTCCTGTGTTATGCTTACGCTTCATTTTATATTTACGCTCGTACATCCATTGATCTGCCTCTTTATATGCATCATCGATACTATGATTTTCACTAAAGGATGTTTTGGAATAACCACTTGCTACCGAAAAATCCAGACCCATTTCACTACTGACACACATTATAGCCTCGCAAGTCTGTTTAATAATATCATAGACTATCTGCTCCGTTAACTCACCTGTTGCTGGTATAATCACACATATTTCATCTCCACCTATTCGGTAGCAATCCCCTGAATCACAAAATTTTTCTTCAATTATATTGGCGATAGCAATGATTGCTTCATCCCCTTTTGCATGTCCATAAGTATCATTAATATACTTTAAATCATTCATATCAAACTCTGCAACATATGCATCCTCAGATATATGTTTCTCTCGGTATTCCATGCACTTCATCTCAAATGCAGTTCTGTTTTTTAACCCTGTCATCTGATCCTGATATGCCAATATTTCCAGCACCTGATTTCGCGTCATACTTACAATTAATTTTGACATATTCCTAATAATCTCGATCGCCCACATAACGATAAAAAATAATATTCCTATCCGTGTATAAAAGCCGTCATCCTTGTTGATAAATAGATAAAAACGAAATAAGTCAATACTAAAAAAGGCTATCATTACGATTAAAGATATAATAAATAGCCTCGCTTCACGCAATGAGTTTTTACATAGCAGATCACGAAATCCCGTTGTCGCCAAATATCCTACACTTATGCCAATCAAAAAATGGCTAGCACCAACCGTTTCCATATAATCAGCCACATTCGTAAGCTGAAGTAACTGAACCGTGACAAAAAAAAGAATTGATGCCCAGAATAAAATATTTATCATCTTCTTTTTCTTATAATGCTCTATCGACAATAAAAACCAAAGTGCCACTGGCAATAATAAATGATAGGTGAAAAACTCAATATTTAATAAAGCAAATACATTCCCATAGAAAAGTTGAAAGATATTGAGTACACAAGCACTCCATATACCAACATTCACAGATAATAATCCAAGACGTAGTAAGGAAGTGGTATTCTCTCCATTCTTCAGGACAAGTGCTATTATTATCATAGTCACACCTAATACCATTAGCACAAGACAGATTAACAGACTTCCAATGCGATTACTGATTATTTCATGAATAATAGCACTTTTGTCTCCAATATAAATTTCATTGATTAATTGTGCATAAAAATCATAAACCCCTGTTAGTTCTATTGTAAGAGCTTCACCAGCCTGCTGCTTTGATATCGGAAATATCGTCCAGGCACATGCAGGACTTTTTCCAAATAATCTCTGTTCATCCCAACCAAAACTATGTACTTTTACATCATTTATGTATGCCTTGACATTTTGATGACTCGCACGAAAAAAAAGATAAGTATCATTTTCTAATACTTTAGGTAAATCTTTAGTCAGTACCATTGTATCATCGAGTTTGCTTTCTTCCACTATGATAGGCAATGTCACCCGGCTTAATTCATGATTGCTTACGGTAACATGCCAATCCTCTCCAAAATCCTCAAGGGTATTGCTTGTTACTAATGGATGGTCCACTTTTGAATATAACAAATCAGTAATAATGATAAGCAACCCCATTACCAAACAGACTACTATGGCTATCCGCCTGGATTTTTCTTTATGTATTCTCATGAATGCTCCTCTCTCGTGTTTCTATTATGATTACTCTGCTCCATATATAAAATAGCACAATTCTTCCATTCAGCTCACAATACTACATATAGTATACGGAAGTATCATATTACATGCAAGGTGCAATTTGTGCAGATTACCCAAAGATTTGCTTGCACCTCTTTCAATGCAGGTTATTCATGTGCGGATAGAATTTTCTTGCTCATCACTTATAATAAAATGAAGTGCCATATGTGGTGTTCCTCTCATATGGCACTTATCATAGTCATCTATTATATTGATTTATCAAACATCCACTCTAATACTCTTTGAATTTTTTCATCCCAGTATATCCATTGATGATCCCCTGCAGATTCCTCATAAGTCAGTTTAAGACCTAGTTCGTTCATATGATCACGCATCCGAAGGTTGTCCTCATATAAAAAGTCTTCGGTTCCACACCACATATAATATCTTGGTGTAGCGATCCCACTCTCTTTTAACCTCGTTGCAGCTGCAATTAAGTCATTATCTGACTCTTCCATCTCCTCAGCAGAACCGTAAATCAGCTTAAGGCCTTCTGGGGACCCAGGGTTACGAAACTGTGCAACCATATCAACTGCACCAGATAACGAAGCAACTGCAGCAAATCTGTCTGGTTTTAATAATCCAAGCTTCATGGCTCCATATCCACCCATAGATAATCCAGCTGCATAAGTATCTTCGCTCTTATCTGAGATATTTGGGAAAAACTCTTGAATGATCTGTGGAAGTTCCTCACTGATAAAAGTCCAATATCGCAATCCATATTTCATATCTGTATAAAAACTAAGGTGTACCGTCGGCATCACGACTGCAATCCCATAATCTGCGGCATAACGTTCAATTGAAGTTCGTCTTTGCCAGATGGTATGATCATCGCTCATTCCATGTAACAGATAAAGCACCGGGTATTTACCATCGTGACGTTGTCCCTCCATGCCAATCTGCCCCCTCGTTTTCTGGGGTAATATTACGTCCATATTCATTGATAAACCTAGTACCTCAGAGAAAAAATTAACGTGTAATAAAGCCATAATAGCTCGCCTCCTAAAATTGTATGTTGTTTCATATTTATTAGGTTCATTTACATTAATAATAACCTTTTACATGCAATATATCAACTGATTCTGGAGGTTTCCTATCTTCTTACATCCATATGAATCCGCCCATCTTTAATCTCGATGATTCGATCTGTTTTCTCTGCAATTCTTCTATCATGCGTAATAATAAGAAACGTCGTCTGAAACTCCTCATTAATACTTCGAAGCAATTCATAGATTTTTTCTGTTGAGTCAGAGTCGAGATTGCCCGTTGGCTCATCAGCCAGGATAATTTTAGGTTGATTCATCAGCGCTCTGGCAATGGCCGTTCTTTGTTGTTGACCACCAGACATTTTAGTTGACATCTGATTTTTCACTTTTTCTAAACCAACCAATGCTAGGAGTTCTTCCGCCCGTTTCACGGCCTCTTTTGTCACCTTGTTATGTGTCATTCGATAAGGCATCAACACATTTTCTAGTGCAGTAAATTCCGGAAGCAGATAATGAAACTGAAATACAAATCCTATGGTCTGGTTTCGATAGTCCGCTAACTGATTCCTACTCATTTTACTAATCTGTTGTCCTTCAAATAACACTTCTCCCGATGTAGGCTGATCCAAGGTACCAATAATATTAAGTAACGTACTTTTCCCACTACCGGACTGTCCAATGATGGAGTTAAAGGAAGCCTCTTCAAAGGATAGGTTAATCTCATACAGAACCTGATTCTTGATTTCGGTTCCATATATCTTATTGATGTCTCTTAACTGCACAATGTTATTCATAACCCATTCCCCCTTAGTTATTCCTTATAATGTCAATTGGATTTAATTTAAATGATTTTACCGCCGGAATTAAGGCTGCTAACACGGAGGCCAGCACCGCAATGATACCAGATGTAGCAATAAAAGAGGCACTAATATATAATTCGACGACTGGCGTACCATCAGGATTTTGCGCAAACGTCGTAAATGCAACCGATAACAAGAGGCCTAATAAAATACCAAGCAAAGCGCCAAATACCCCTAGAATCAATCCTTCAAATAAAAAGACTGCACCACTTGACAGATTTCTGATTCCAAGCGCTTTTAGTATTCCTATCTGCCTAGACTTTTGCATTACCGTAATGGCTAATACACTAGCAATCCCTAATACTACGGAAATCATTACGAATACCTGAATCATATAACTGGAGATACTTTGCCCTTTAAGTCCACTTAATAATGACTCATTCTGCTCTTTCCAATTGGTAATCTTAAGTTCTCCTAGAGGAAGTACCTTTTTGATATTATCTGCAATCTCGTCTGTTAAAAAGATAGCCTCCTCATTTACTTGAATCTCTATCCCTGTCACTAAGTCGGTTACGTGATTCAGGTCTTGTACGGTTGCAAGCTGTGTAAATCCCCAGCTATTGTTTAAGTTCGATACCTTAAAATCAAAGAATCCAACTATTTTACAGATGATTCCTGTTTGATTGGCAGTAGTAATATTTACTTGATCATAAAGATTTAGACCATATTCTGTTTTAAGATCGATTCCCAGAATAATCTCATTTGGATTTACAGGAGTCTTCCCTTCAACCAGACGATTGGTAATATCATATATGGTATCCGCTTGTTCAAAGAATACCCCACGAACAAGTAGTGATTGCGTCTGTCCATTTACATCGAGTAAGGCAGCACTATCATAAGAAGCAGACACTGCTTTAATCCTAGGATCAGCCGATTTACTCAATTTCTGAATTTGATGATAATTGCTAATGGTACGTTCCTCATTGTCTGCTAATATATTGATATGAGCGGTATTGCCAATCGTTTTTTGTACCAAACCTTTTTGTAATCCTTGAATTAAGGAACCAATAAAGATTTGAACCGACACTCCTATTGCAATTCCTAATATAATTAAAAATGTCTGCCCTTTGTTAGACTTTAAAAATCTTAATGCTATCTGTAACCCAAGTTTCATTCTGTTCCCTCACAATCTGCCAGTCTTAAGATATCATCAAATGTTTTTGCATAATAATGTGCTCCCACTGCCCGTACTTTACTTTCAGTATCCCATTCAAAAGCATGTCCACCCACCACCGTATGGAATGGATGATTAGTAGCGATCTTTAATTCTTCAATCATTCTTTTGGTAGCAACCAAATGATAATAATTACTCACACATATTGCTATTATCTCTGGCTTAATTACATTTACCGCATTATAAAAATCCTGATATGGTGTGTTACTACCCACATAGATGGATTCATAACCTGCAATGGTTAAAAAGTCTGCCACCATCCTTGCACCCAAATCATGGTATTCCTCTGGCGGACATAATACAGCAGCAATTCCTTTTTTGGATAATCCAAGTTGATTGCGTTTCTTGATTATGTAAGGGTAACAACACTCTACTATGGTTCTGACAATCCCAGTCTTCACATGCTCTTTCCAGATACAGATGCGCTTATCCTCCAGATCACAGGTAAGATGATTAAGCGCTGGTGTTAAAACATTCGTATACAAATCGATGACATCAATATTGCCCTCAGCTAATTTATCCAGTATATACTCCACTGCCTTTTCTTTGTTTTCTTGTTCAAATAATTCTTGAAATTCCTTACTTATCTGCTCCATGGAATACTCCTTTCCCTTTACTTAAAGGTGAATAATTTGTTATACAAAGAATAGTAACTTATCTATAATAGTAATAATTGCTATTATTATAGTCGATAGTTATTTTTATTTCAACTAATATTTTTACTATCAAAAATTATTCCGCTACTTAATTGGATTGAATATCTTCTTGATTTTTATTACTTTCCTATTCATTCATGATATGCATACAAACTGGTTAAACTACAAAGGTAGCAATCATTGAAAGGAGTTTTATTATGGACATTAAACGCGCGGCAGAAATTATTACTATGCGAGATATGGTTGATGTAACATGCAACGGTGGTCGTGTATATATCGAAGATGTAAATGTGGCAAGTGATACTGCAACGGTTCATTATCTAGATGAACCAAATAACAGCCAGGAAATCGCTGTTAGTCAGCTTGTAGAGGCATAAACGCTTGTGGCGGGTTGCTTATGCAACAAAGAAGGGTTGCCAATTGGCAACCCTTACTATTTAATCGTACTTATTTTTTCTTTGTAATATACATCTGGCATGTCTGGCAGCCTTTTGCAATCGTATCCCCTAAGCGATATTCAAAATTCTCATACGTACTGACAATTCCACGATCCCCATCCATAGCGGTGTCACAGTATAAGTCAATATCTTCATCTGATACACCAAGTTTTTGCCAAGCAGCAACAAGTGGGCAGTAATGGAAAGTTACCGTAAGATGATCTTCTGATACATCCGTTTCCATATCAAAGATTTTCTGTGTATTTTCCGGAAGAAATGCTTCCGTAAATACTCTCAAATCTTCAGTTCTAGGGAGTTTGCTTTCTCCATGGAATGCGCCACAACGAAAGATAGCATCCTTCGCAAATTCAAGGTCAAGACCTCTTTTTTTTGCTTCATCAACTAAAAGAGCAAACCAGGTTGCACGATGTTCAATCGCTGAGCGAAGTTCTTCAATATGTTGTCCATGTTCTTTTTTATTATTTGTTATCATACATTTCTCTCCTTTTTTATATTGCGTATGCCTTAGATTCCCCTTGGGCTAAGTATTAGGCACTCTGTGTAGGTGCGATTTCGCCAAGATATGCTTTTCTCACTTCATCATTACTTAACAGTTCTTTTGCCAGACCTGATAATTTAACCAGACCATTTTCAAGTACGTAAGCGCGGTGCGATATCTTCAGTGCCATATGGGCATTCTGTTCAATTAATAGAATCGTAATGCCTAGGCGGTTGATATCCTTGATCAAATCAAAGATGAGCTTTACCAGATTCGGAGCCAATCCAAGAGACGGTTCATCTAGAAGAAGTAATTTGGGTTTACTCATTAGGGCTCTGGCAATGGCTAGCATCTGCTGCTCTCCACCCGACATCGTTCCAGCTAACTGTTTCTTTCGTTGCAACAGTCTTGGAAATAACTGATACATCTCTTCCATTGTCGTTTGAATCTCTTTCTTATCTTTTCTCGTATAAGCACCAATCTTTAAGTTCTCTTCGACGGTAAGTCTTGGAAAGATTCCTCGTCCCTCCATCGAAAGGCTAACACCTAAGCGTACAATATCATTTGGCTTTAATGAGGTAATGTCCTTACCATCAAAAACAATACGACCTTTGTCTGGAGGAACAGTTCCTGTGATAGAAGCCAACAGAGTACTTTTCCCGGCTCCATTGGAGCCAATCAGACTAATAATCTCGCCCTCTTCCACTACTAGTTCGACACCTTTTAGGGCGGCAATTCGTCCATAGTTAGTCGAGAGATTCTCAATCACAAGTAAACTCATTCTTCCACCTCACTTTCTCCAAGATATGCAGCGGTTACCCGTTTATTCATAAGGATTTCCTCCGGCTTTCCCTGTGCAATCTTTTTGCCATAATCAAGAACATAGATATAATCAGAAACATTCATTACTACATTCATGTCATGCTCAATTAGCAATATCGTATATCCTTTTTCTTTCAGCTTTCGAATAAACTTACGTAACTCTTCGGATTCCTGAGGATTCATACCAGCCGCTGGCTCATCAAGCAAAATGAGTTTTGCTCCGGTTGCAATCGCACGAACGATTTCTAATTTGCGCTGATCACCATATGGCAGATTATCTGCATAATCATCAACGCGGTCCTGCAATCCAACTTCTTTTAAAAGCTTGGCAGCATATCTCTTTTTCTCTTCCTCTTCGCTACGAAAACTTTTGCTTCGTAATAATGAATTCCATAAACGGTATTTGGTTTGAATATGAGTCCCAATCAATACATTTTCAATCACTCTCATATCAGAAAATAACCGTATGTTTTGAAATGTTCTGGCGATTCCTGCTTTTGCTATCTCTTGAACTGTCTTGCCTGTAATATTGATGCCATCAAAGGTAATTTGTCCCTCATTTGCCTGGTAAAGACCGCTTAACAGATTAAAAACGGTTGTTTTTCCCGCACCATTTGGTCCTATGATACTCACTACTTGTCCTTGTCTTACTTCAAAGTCCAGATGGTCAACAGCAGTAATTCCACCAAAATGAATCGCGAGGTTTTTAACACTTAGATACGTCATAATTACTGCTCCTTTCCGGACTGTTCCTGTTCGTTGTAATTCGTAAATGGATTATTTATTTGTGTGAAGTAAGGAACTTTTGATCTCCAGCCTAATAATCCCTGCGGTCTGAAACGCATCATTACGATAAGGATAACTCCATAAACTACAAATCTCCATTCCATTAATGGTCTTGCCACTTCCGGAAAGACAATCAGGATTAATGCTCCCAGGTACATTCCTCGGATGGTTCCCATACCACCTAGGATTACAATGCTTAATATTAAAATAGATACATCAAAACTAAAAGAATTATGATCAATATAAGATACTAAGGTCGCATATAATCCACCTGCCAATCCAGTGATTACCGCTGAGATAACAAAAGCAATAATCTTATACCTGGAGGTACGAATCCCCATCATCGACGAAGCCAGCTCATCTGCTTTGATGGCTCTTAACGTTCGCCCTGTATTAGATTTTTGAATCGCTATACTAACATAAGTGACAAGTAACACCATAATTAGCATCATATAATATAATCCATTATTTGCTAGTGTCATTGGATTACCCATAATAGTAATCTTAGGGATATTACGAAGTCCTAATGTTCCATTGGTAACTGAATCCATATTCATAATAAGCATCTTTACGATTTCACCAAACCCTAAGGTTACTACAGATAGATAGGTTCCTGTCAAGCGAAGCGTTGGAAGCCCTAATAACAATCCTGATATCCCGGTAATCACCATTGCAATTAGTACTGCTAAGAAAAAATTCATGTTAAATCGCATCATCAGTATGGCAGTACTATACGCTCCAATTGCATAAAACCCAGCATGACCCAAACTCACTAATCCGGTAAACCCTGTTAGAATATTAAGTCCTAAAGCCAAAGTGGTATAAATTCCAATCATGATTACGATGCGTGTAATATATTGTGTGAACCCAAAGGCAGGAAAAGCAACAAGTAACACTATCCCTGCACCACTAAGCAGTAAACGGTTTTTATAACTCATAAGCTACACCTTTTCGATCCCTTTCTTACCAAACAATCCAGCTGGACGAACAATTAATACAAGGATAAGAATGATGAATGCAATACTATCACGATACTCGGAGCCAAACCAGGTAGCTGCCAGACCTTCTGCTACTCCAATTACCAGTCCTCCTACTACTGCACCATGAAAACTTCCGATTCCTCCAAGCACTGCAGCTGCAAAGGCTTTTAAGCCTACCATAAAACCCATCGTAGGATATAGAATCTCATAGTACCCACTAATTAGTACACTTGCGATGGCTGCTGCTACCCCTCCTAAGAAGAAAGTGAAGGAAATTATAAAATTCGTATTAATTCCCATTAATCCTGCATTTTTTTCATTCTGTTCTACCGCTCGCATTGCGAGTCCTATTTTTGTTCCTTTTACTAATAATGTTAACACGACTAGTAATACGATGGAGGTAACCAACATTACGATTTGCATCGTATTAATCTCAACCCCTGCTAAACCAAATACTTTATTTTCAAATAACTTTGGAAATGGTCTCTTCTCACTTCCAAAACCCATCATTAATAAATTCTGTATAATATATGAAACACCAATAGTGGTAATCAGAGAGGAAATCGGTGGCGATTTCTTCTTGCGAAGTGGCTGTAATGCCACTTTATCAATCATAATTCCTAATAGCCCTGCAAATACGACACCAAGTAAGATTGCTGGTATTAAACCAAAATTGATGCCGATTAGAAAGATAATGGCATGCGCTCCGAAGGCATATACCGCTCCATGTGAAAAGTTAACAAGGCGCAATATACCAAATACCAGAGAATACCCTACTGCAATTAATGCATATGCCATACCAAGTGCTAAGCCATTGATAAGTTGTTGTAATATCATAGTTTGAATCTCCTTTCCAGGTTTACTGCGCCCAGATAACAATGACTGGTTACGTGATTTGTATTATGCACTTAACGTATTTGTGCACTTTTTAATTACTTAGTATAACGAACAAACTTACCATCTTGTACGATTAATTTTGTATACACTTTTGTTGCATCTCCAATATCGTTAAACTTCGTTTCTCCGGTAATTCCAGAATAGTTAATGGAATTAACCGCATCTCTTAAGGTTTCTTTATCCGTAGAATTATTTGCTTTGATTGCTTCTAAGAAAATGCCGATAGAGTCATATGCCTGTGCTGCAAGAGCGGATGGTTCACTTCCAAACTTTTCTTTGTAAGCAGTAACGAATTTTTGAACTGCTTCCTCTTCTGAATCTGCATAAAAACTGACTGGGAATAAAACTCCCTCGACTGCATCGCCACCAAGTTCAATTAATTGCTGTGCATAGGCATTCGATAAACCAATTACCTGAATATCAGGATCTACTGCTTTATACTGTTTTGCTAAAGGAGCAATAAGAGAATACATTCCAACGCTGATTACTACTTCTGCACCAGCTTCTTTTAATTTGGCAATTGCTAAACTATAATCATCGGAACCTTCTAACACTTCTTCATGTGCAACTAAAGTGAGATTTTTATTGTTATTGATCATTTCAGAAGCGATCGTTCCGGCTGTTGTTCCCCAGTCTGTCTTAATAGCCACGATACCAACCTTTGTCAGACCAAGGTCATTTTGAATCATATCTTCAACTACTTCAAACTCACTGCTGATTACGGAGTTATTACGAAAAATGTAGTTACCAATAGAAGAATAATCTGGATGGGAAGCAGTGTTAGAGATTTCAATTACCTGGTTCTCCTGGTAAATTGGAGCTGCTACCATACTAACGCCAGAGGAAAAATGTCCAAGTACGCCAACGATACTATTATCACTTACTATTTTCTGAGCGATGGAAGCTGCTTCTTCGCCAGAGTTTTTATCATCATAGTTAACAAGTTCAATGTTACGTCCTAGCACACCGCCATTGGCATTCCATTCATCCACTTTAATCTGTGCTGCCAATAAGAAGCTTTTGCCGTATTCTGCGTTATCTCCTGTCATTGGAAATGCAACTGCAATTTTTATTGGTCCATCTCCTGTATTTTGATTGGAGGATGCACAACCGCTAAGTACTGATACAGATAAAACAAGAATTAAAATCACACTTAATATTTTTTTCATAGACGATTCCTCTACCTTTCGTTTTGTTATGTCTCACTTCACTTTGAAGTGGATTTTATGTTCCTTCTTTTTAATTCATACTAATTTGATAAGGATAGTATGGATTATAACTGGGATTATAATTAAAGTCAAGAACAATTTATATTTTTTTTATACTTTTTTGTTATAAAAACATCGATTCTCGTAACCGTTCGCTGACCATATATAACTATTATAATTACCAGTCCTAATGAGTCGCTTAATAATATGAAGCGGGCGTTGTGCATACCCCTTAAAGAATACTATCGCCAAGATAGAAATAGAAGAAAGTATGAGTTTCCTTTTATTTTGACAAAATTCATACACTTCTCCTATATAATAAAAGTGAAGCGGATATTCGCATTCTGCTTCACTGCTCGTAACCTTACACGAATTAAGTCAAGATAAGGAGGTTTTTATGTCAGCTTTTGAAAAAGTTCATTCGGGAATCCCTAGGTTAGATCAGGCTTTTGATTTCATTCGTCTAGGTGACAATGTTGTCTGGCAGGTTTCTACGCTTGATGAATTTAAACTGTTTGCCACACCATTCGTTAATCAGGCGATACTTGATAAGCGTAATATAATTTACATACGTTTTGCTACACATCCTCCTCTTTTTTTTCCTCAAGAAGGGTTAAAAATAGTTGAAATGAAACTCTCCCATCGATTTGAAACCTTTACTGTTGAGATTCATAATTTGATTACCAAAGAAGGAAGAGATGCTTTTTATGTTTTTGACTGTCTGAGTGAATTACAAGTCGCCTGGTCAACAGATATGATGATGGGTAATTTCTTTCGGGTCACCTGCCCTTACTTGTTTACCTTAGATACCGTCGCCTACTTTCCTATTCTTCGTGGCAAGCATTCTTTTGATGCTATTGCAAAAATCCGGGATACTACCCAACTACTGCTGGATGTATATTCTGAATTCCATCACTGTTATGTTCATCCATTAAAAATATGGAATCGTTACTCCGCAACCATGTTTTTACCTCACGAATTCTGTGCTGAGAATGGCTCTTTTCTTCCTCTTACTGATGGAATCAAAGTGAGTGCCTTTTACCATGTACTTAACAGGCATACGAATATGACTCCTGAGCATAATACAGACAGTTTGGACCGCTTTTTCAGTATGGTACGTCTCCTATATAGTCAAGGCGCACCTATCGAATCCTACTGCATTACCATGTGCAAAATCATGATGACACGGGATGAAAAATTACGTGCTCTTATCATTCATAGTTTTTCACCAGAGGATTACTTTGGAATACGCCGGAAAATGATAGGCTCAGGTATGATTGGCGGGAAAGCATGTGGTATGCTTCTGGCACGTAAACTAATTGAAAAATACTTGCCAGATTGCCATCAAAACCTAGAGCCTCATGATTCGTTTTATATTGGATCTGATGTCTTCTATACCTACATAGTACAAAATGATCTGTGGGATTTGCGCATAAGACAACGTACCGAATCAGAATACTTTACACTGGCTCCTAAATTGCAAGAGAAACTACAGAATGGATTATTCCCGGAAGATATCAGAGAACAGTTTCGCAGGATGTTAGACTACTATGGGCAAAGCCCTATTATCGTAAGAAGTAGTTCCATTCTCGAAGATGGTTTTGGCAATGCATTTGCTGGTAAGTATGAATCCGTATTCTGCTGTAATCAGGGTACTCTAAGTGAACGTCTTTTCACCTTCGAGAAAGCAGTGCGAACAGTTTATGCCAGTACTATGGATGCCTCTGCCCTTGAATACCGAAAACGCAGAGGACTAGCAGGTCGTGATGAGCAGATGGCTCTTCTCGTTCAACGAGTATCCGGTTCTAGATTTGCAGATTACTATCTTCCATTGGCTGCTGGTGTTGGGTATTCCTTTAGCCCGTACAGGTTTCTCCCTGAGATTGATGCAAAAGCAGGCATGCTTCGCATCGTAATGGGACTTGGTACGAAGGCGGTAGACCGGACAGAGGGCGATTATCCAAGGCTAATCAGTCTGGACTCCCCACTTACTCTATCCTCTCACAATATTGCAGAGCGCCATCGATATTCCCAACATAAACTGGATGTCATATCTGTGAAAGAGAACAGTCTGGTAGAAAAGGAGTTAGATGAAATAATAAGTTATGTACCATTTACGCTGCTCAAATCAGTCTTAGAGCATGATTACGAAGCGGAGCAACATTTTATTGATCGCGGTCAACGAAAGGACATATATTTTATTTCATGTCAGGGACTTGCTAGAAACGAAATGCTCATGCAGACATTGAAAAAAATATTAGCTTTACTTCAGAGTAAATACGAATATCCGGTTGATATTGAATACACGATAAACTTAAGTACTGATGGCACGTTCTTAATTAACTTATTACAATGCCGCCCGTTACAGATTGCCGGTAACAGCAGCCAAGTTACTCTGCCGAGTCTTTTGGGTCGTGAACAGGTCCTATTTCATACAAACTCCTCTTCCATGGGGCCATCGATAAAGCAAGTAGTTTCTATGGTTGTTTATGTTGACCCACACAAATATTATGAATTGCCATATAAGCAAAAACCTAATGTTGCAAACGCGATTCATCGTATTAACCATAGCTTTCAAAAGAGGAATTCTACGGTAATACTATTTGTTCCCGGTCGAATCGGGACTTCTTCTCCGGAGCTTGGAGTTCCTGTGGTTTTTGGAGATATCAGTGAATTTAGTGCTATTTGTGAGATATCTTATAGTAAAGCAGGGTATCGCCCAGAACTTTCCTTCGGTAGTCATATGTTTCAGGACTTAGTAGAAGAAAACATCTTTTACTGTGCATTGTTTGAGAATGAAAAGACACTCGCCTTTCAACCAAATATATTAGATCAGTTTGGAAAGCTTATTACTACACAATATATCACTACACCGGAACTACACGACGTTATTCGAGTCTATTCATTTTCTGATGACTCATTATGGCTTTATCATGATATGCATTTGGAGGAAGCAATTTGCTTTCTTCCTCTCGAACTGAATCGAAATAGTACTTGCGAAAGCTAAGAATATAAAAAGAACGCTCCCTTAACAGCTAACTGTTATGGGAGCGCTCTCTTTATATTCTTCTACATCTTAAACATCTTCATTTGTTCATTTAGCTGTTCAGCAGTCTTCGCAAGTTCGGTTGCATCTTTTTCAACGATATAGCTGTTTTCTGTCACTTTACTTGCCTGGCTTGCCAGATTCTCACTTGTTGCGAGAATTTCCTCAGCAGAGGCCGCCTGCTCTTCGGTAATAGCAGCTACCACAGTAGCTACCTCGTCCACACGATTAACATTTTCTATCATTTCTTTTACGATACTACTTGTTTCATTTACGGTAACAAAGATATTATTAAAAGTATCGCTAGCAGTATGAATTAACTCAATACTATCATGAATGCTTTGATTGCTATCTTTTGCTTTCTCAATCGTATTGCCAACTACATCCTTAATACCTGAAGTCAGCTCTGAGATTCCTCTGGCTGAGCTCTGGCTAGTTTCTGCCAGTTTTCTAATTTCTTCTGCTACTACTGCAAATCCTTTTCCAGCATCACCCGCTCTGGCAGCTTCTATTGCTGCATTTAATGAGAGCAGATTGGTCTGATCTGCAATTTCTCCTATTATAGTAACGATTTCATTAATCCGTTCACTCGATTCTTCCACCTGTTTTACTGCAGTCTGTAATTCTGACACGGTTAGTTCAACATTTTTCATCGCGCCATTAATCTGAACCATATCCTCTTTACCTTTTTCAGATACCATAACTGTATCCTCCATTTTTTTGCTGACTTCCTGTCCTTTATTGCTGGTCTCGGAAACCACCTGGGAAAGCGATGTTGTGTTCTCTGCCACTTCCGATACAGATTTGGCCAATTCATCTACCGTCTGATTTAATTCATTCATGGCCGTAGATTGCATCTGTGCGGAGTCATGTAACGCATCAGCAATTTGATTACTACTCTCTGCCTGATCTTCCAGTTTACTAGACGTAATAACTACTTCACTGATTACACCTCGCATTGTTTCAATGAATTGTTGCATACTTTTATTCATCTCTGCAATCTCATCTTTACCTTTTACGTTTACATCAACGCTAAAATCGCCTTCGGTAATACGATGAATTACTTTTGTTAATGATTTAATAGGCTTTACGATAAAATGGGTAGTTCTCTCTATTAAAGCAATTAATAAAACCATAGCAATACCAAATATCAAGAGCAGGAACTTTTGAAACTTATAGATTTCATGCAGCACCTCAGAGTGAGGTACATATCCAATAAGTTTCCACGAGGTATTAGAAATTGATTGCGTTGAAACGGAATAAGTACTATCCTTTGATGTAATTTCTATAAACTCATTGCTATCCAAGCTGATTTCATTGGCAATCGCTGCTATTATAGAACCCTCATTGTTTCCATCAAAAACCGTATTTACATATTCTTTATCATGGCTCGCTATAATCACTTGATCTTTTGTATTTACAATCATTACCTTTCCCGTATTCATAATGTTTTTAGTGCTAATCATGTTTGTGATAGTTTCTAACGAGATATCCGCGGCAGCAACTCTATTTAATCCAGCTACTGATTTTAGCCTAGCAGATGCAGTAACGACATATTTACCTGATTCAGCATCAAGATACGTTTCACCAAACTGAAATGTTTTATTGTTTAATCCACTTATAAACCAGTCTCTCTCTTTTACTATATACCCCTCTGGAGGTGTGAACTCTGTTGGTGACAAGATAATATTATTATCTTGTCCTATATAAATACCATTAGCATAGCTTTCATTTCTACTCATCGTAGTTTTTAAGTAGCTACGAATGGTATCCGGTTTCATTTCAAAATAATTGAGTGTATTATGAATCTGATTTAATGAAAACAGTATGTCTTGTGTCCAGGTTTCAACTTCCTTAGCTCTTGAATCAGTCTCCGCTTGAACGATTTGATTTGCATAATCAATCATTATTTTTTTTGAATTATTATAAGTTACTAATAATAATAACCCGACTGCACTTATGACCAATGGTGAGATAATTAAAATTAGTTTTGCTTTAATCCCAGTAAAAACTCTTCTTCTTATTACTTGTTTCACTTTCTTGTTTTTATTCATTCTTAACATGATTTTTTTCATTCTGATGTCCTGCTTTCTAGTTCTCACTTGCTGTCCTTATCAATCAGTATACGACTGACTTATCTCTCTAAATTCTTCCTCTACCAATTCAAAGCAATGAAGCAGTTTTTTGCTAAACGTACCACATTCGCCATCTTTTATCATCTTTATAGCCACTTCATGGCTAAATGCATCTTTATAAACTCTCTTTTCCCGTAGTGCATCATATACATCAGCAATGCCGACAATCTGGGCACAGATTGGAATGTCATCTCCTATCAGATGCTCAGGATACCCACGTCCATCATAACGTTCATGATGATATTTGCATATATCATGGCTGTATCTGGTTAGTTCTTGATCATAGTTTGTTAAGATTCTTGTAACTAACTCATCACCTATGAGAGTGTGATCTTTCATTAGTTCAAACTCTTCTACAGTAAGCTTTCCAGGCTTTAAAAGTACATGATCCGGAATGCCAATTTTCCCGATATCGTGCAGTGCTGCTGCCTGGCACATTAAGTCAATATTCGCTTTATCCAATGAATATTCTGGATATAACTGTGACATCTTATTAGCTAGGCAATAAGTAAATGCTTTGATTCGTTTTATATGCTGTCCGGATTCCAAGTCACGAAACTCCACAATATCAGCTAGATTATCAATAATGGAAGCATTCAGTTGCTTTAATTTTAAACTTTGCTTTTTCACATCGTCCGTTCGTTTTGCAACCAACTTCTCAAGTTGGTCTTTATAGTTTAACAGATTTTTTTCTGCTTTTTCTGCCTTTTCTTTAAGGAGCATTGCTTTTTCACGTTTCATATAGAGTGTTATAATAAATGAGTTCATAAGCATAAAAATAACAAAGTATACTGCTGCAAAACCATAATGAAGTTTGCGTATTTCTTTTTTTGTCAAATCCTTATTAGCAACATAAATAACATACCAGTCAGATGCCGTTTTCTGATAAAGAATTGTATACTGATTCGTTTTTGTATCGTATGTAATCTGACCGGATTCATTTTCTAATATCTGGTTTATGAATAATTTCATGATACCACCATACTTAACACTGTCATCCGTTGCAACTACGCCTATTTGCATATTCTTTGAATGACCGATAATTACTGCATCGCTATTAATGATACATCCCAGCTCCATAGAATCTTCCTGCGATACTTGGTCAATTAAAATGTGTTGGATTTTATCAAGTAAAATATCTAGCGCAACAACATTATTCGTATTATCTATTCTCTTGGAAATAGTAATTACTGGTTCATTCGTGACAGCATCCTCATATGGACTAGTTATTACTACTCCCTCTGTATGTAATGCCTTTTCATACCAGTTTCTTCCCGATACCACAATTTTTTCCTCATCAATTTTGCGGGCGCTGATAACTTTACCATCATAAGCAGCATATATATTATAATAATAATCAGACCCTTCACTAATCATACGGTATGTATTATTAATCAGTGCCCGATATGTAGATGGATGTGTATCACTCTCTGATAAATAGCTAAAATCTCTCTCGGTAAAATTAACAATGTTCTCACCAAAATAAACGATATTATCCAGATCATTCACCGTAATCGCACATTTTGTAATGCCACTCTGAATATTCTTTTTGTATACTTCCTCGCGTAAGATAACTTGGGCCATATATGCAAGATATAATAACATTATATTCAGTACCAGTAAGGTAACAAAAATGTAGCAATGCTTTTGTAATAATAGCTTTGTTTTCCTTAATCGTCTCATGTTCGTTTCCTATGCATAAAATTTTCATTTGTATTCTTGCCTAAACTAAGAGTTTCTTATCGTTTTCTGTAGCCTGATGCAACAATAGATGTAGCACTTTAATATGTATATCGTCTTTATATGATATTATCTATTGTTGTAAATTATGGAATATATGCTTGAATTATGTTTGCATATTAATGCAGGCTTTATGAATATGCCAGCGAAAAATGCAGACTTACCTAATATAGCATAAGCATAATGAATTGTAAACTATTTAAATACCACTTTTTTCTTTTTTCTATGTTGTTATTTCAATCTGGTTACCTTCGGGGTCTAACACACAACTCTCATAATAACCATCACCGGTGGTTCTCGGACCACTTATCACCTGATATCCTGCCAACCTTAACACATCCGTTAACTCATCTACGCACTTATTGTTCTTTGTACAAAAGGCAATGTGAATATACCCTAGCGTGTTTAGGTTTCCCTTTTTCTCGGTAACATCCGGTTTTTGCATAATCTCAATCCTTGCTCCATCGTCAAATGATAGAAAGTAGGTCTGTAACCCGGTCTTAGGATTATGATACCTATTGTTAGCCACAGCTCCAAAATAAGTACAGTAAAACTCCTTCATCAATTCCAAATTCGACACATATAACGCAATATGGTTTATTCGCATATTGATTCCCCCTTGACTTTATTAACTCATATAAAATGTTACTATTATTTGACCGTAAAACTCATATTATCCTTTTGTATACTATATTTCTGCTTTTTTATCGTAAGATATTCTATAATTAGAGAAATCGTTTCTTCGTTACCGTTATCTATTGTAAAATACTGTCCGCCACAGGTGTCATGTAGATGTAACTTGGCTCCATTGCTCTCCTTAATACTCTTTATGAGTTCATTTGCTTCAAACAAATTCAACATTTTAACTACCTCCGAGTCTTTTGCTTTAATCTTGCTGGAAGCTTTGCCTTCCATACAGATAGGTTTATATTACAATGACAAATATCGCTTTGCAAGAGAGATACGTACACAAAAACCACTATCCATTAATAATATATTAAATAGATAGTGGTTTCATTAAGAAAGTCGTGCAAATACTCTTATTCCGCTAGCATAATTCTAATAACCCATTACTCAGCTTCGCTGATAGGCTAAATCCCCATCTTTTGACGTTTCTTTAATATATGAGCTTCAATTGCTGCCGCTGCCTGGGCTGGATCATCTCCCAATGCAACTTTACCTCCGGTTAATCCCTCTACATCTTCAGTAAGAAGTTTAACAAGCTTTGGCGCTCCAGTAATAAATGGAGTTGGAGAAAGGTGAGTAAATGCTCCATAAGCCACTGCAAATAATCCATCAATGGTTGCTTTTTGTTCCATCCATTCTGGTGCGGTTACGGCAATTGGAAGATCCGGAATATCGACTCCTAGATGGTCTGCCAGTGCAGTTACTAACATCGAGATTCTGCCAGTATCCGTACAAGTACCAAAACTTAGTACTGGAGGTATCTGCAGCGCATTACATACTGCCTGTAAACCTTCTCCTGCATACTTAATTGCATCCAGATTACATAGTCCTGCTACTTCCAGTCCGTGATTACCACAACCTCCGGCAACAACAAGAATATCTTTTTTAATCATTTCCTTAGTTATATTAACAGTATTCCAGTCCTGTGGACCGTTTCTGAGTGTTGAACAGTTAGCGAGTGCAACAACACCTTTAATCTGACCTTTTACAATGACATCAACCAGAACATTCAAATCATTACCTATTGCTTTTAACACTGCTTCTGTAGAGAAACCTGCGATTGCTTTTGTGGTCATCTTAGGAACCATCGGTTTGATTTTGCCACTTCGTTTCTTGAAGTTCTCGATGGCAATCTGAATACAATTTTCTGCCATTTCATCTGCTTTTGCTGGATAGTATGGCATCTCATGTTCACATCCTGGTACACCAATGATTGTACTGACACTTACTAATGCTAGCTGATATTTTTCAGCATATTGATCAATTGCAGGTGGAGAACAATTTTCTTCCATTACTAAAGCATCCACTGTTCCAGTTGCTAATAATGGCTCAATTGACAGCCAGTTTCCCATTAAACCAACAAATACATCATCTACCTCAAAACGTTGTAAAAGTTCTTGGCCGGTTTCGATTGAACCAACAATATGAATACCTTTGGCCCCAACTTTTCTTGCCATTTCCTGATATTCATCTTTTTTGGCTTTTTGAAGTGCAGCCACACCTATCCATGGCTGATGTCCATTAAATACTATGTTAACATAATCAGGATCCATAATACCAAGGTCAACATCTACTTCATGAGGCATTGGTGTTCCGAATAAAATATCCTGAGTCATTTCAAGTCCGATCTGCGCGGTATAAATGGTTGATAATCCAAGTCGTAGTGCTTTTTTCGCAAGTGATACGTAGTCGCCATCCACATTAGTAAGACAACTAGCAATACTGTTTTCTACTTCATGCTGTACTCCACTTGGATAGATGTGTAATTCTTTCCAAACTGGAATTCTCTTTTTTGGAGCAAATGCTTTCGTCATGATACTTTCATGGTCAGGATCTGATTTCAAATCGCGGTCTAATAATTCCGCTAGCTGAATAGCCATTTGATTGACCTCTTGATTGGTATCAATCCCTGTTTTTTCACACATCATTTTTAACTTATCTACATCTTTAATTTGGAAAGGTGTTTTTCCCTCTCCAGTTGCTTTTAATGTGCGGAAAGCTTCATAGGCATGGTGAGCATAGGTAGCTGCTCCCATTATATTACGCATCAAAAGGTTACGCATAGCCATTGCATCTGGTCCGATACCACAAACCCCTTTTTCCGCTCCTACTTTTTCAGAAATCCTACATGGTCCCTGCGTACATAACTGGCAGCTTATCCCTTGCAGACAGAAAGTACAACGTATCTTTTCTTGATCATCCCATCTTGAAAAGACACTAGATAGTCCATCATCTCTGATTCGAATCAGCATTTCTTCAACCGAGTCGTGGTAACTGACACGTCCCTCTGGTTTTTCCATCGTTTTATTAGACATAATTAACCTCCAAAATTAAAATAGTAATAATTCCATAGTTAATATGTCCAAGATTATGAAAAACATTCTAGTCCAAATCAATTACTCCATCTTTTATAATATTTATTCCTTATTTGTAAGAATTTCATTTCTTAACGCTGTGCTGGAATTTTGAATCTCCTTCATAACTTCAAAAATCTCACTGATTCTACTGTTATGCTCTTCAATCGTTGATAACATTTCCTGCGTAAACGCAGAATTTTGTTGTGCAATACTTGCAATTCCTTCCGACTCACTGCGTATTACACCAAAGGTATCATTTGTCTGTTCAATCATTTTCTGAACTTTAACAATATTCTCATCTATTTCATTAAAAGAAAGCTGTATTCTGTCGAAACTATCATCTACATCTTTGACAATAACTTCTCCAACCTGAACAGCATCATATCCATTTTGTACTCTATCAAGCACATGCTGTGTTTTACCATTTATTAATCCCATGATATTATTTATATTATCTACCGTTTCAGCACTTTGCTCGGCTAACTTTCTGATCTCCTCCGCAACTACGGTAAACCCTCTGCCTGCTTCTCCTGCTCTGGCAGCTTCAATAGAAGCGTTTAATGCAAGCAGATTAGTTTGCTGTGAGATATAAATAATATGAGAAAGAAAATCATTAATTGCATCAATATTTTTCTGCAACTCTGTTACAGTGGTTACTGATTCTGTTACTGCATTACTAATAATACCTATCTGATTATTCATCTGCTTCATCTTTTCAGATCCACTATTAACCATCTCACTTGCTTTTGATGATAACTGTCCTAACTGTTCAGAAGCATTTTTTGTTTCCGTCGATTCCTGGTCCATTAAATTAATTCTATAAAAAATCTGTTCAATAGATTCTGCCTGTAGCATGATACCTTTCGCTACTTCTCTCACTGATGCTGTAATCGTTTCACTATTATTCATTAAGCCTTCAAGATTCGCATGTCCACTACCAATATTCTGGTCTAATGTCATCGTATTACTCTCAATCACATTCATCGTTAAACTGAGTTCCTGCAAGGACTGGTCTGCCTTATCACCTTTTTGGGAAACAGAAATAATAAGGTTTCTTCCGCTCCTGGTAATAAAAAATAAGATTAACGATATAAAACTCACAATGCTTAATTGCACAATCAAGTTAACATCAAGCAACTCAAGGTATGCCATCTTGCCAACGATCAAGGCAATACTAAATAAATAGCACCAGAGAAATAATTTCATATTTAGATACAAGGTTGCAATACTGAGTGCAATAATAACTAAATAAACATTCTGCGCACTGCTGATATTGTTAATTATTAAGATACTTAATACAAAGCTAATTACCGTTGCAGTAATGATTTCAAACTTTTGCTTATATACAGAATAAATAGCTAACCCTGTTACACATCCTACCAAACCTGCACCAGCCAATAATATAGGCATCTGGTAATAAAACCCTAAAACGATCGATAAAGCTGCTAATACTACCAATATTAGTATTACTACCTTATTGATACTTCTCATGTAATCTTTAAACACATTACGATTCATACATCAGTCTCCTTAAATTGTCACTCTAATATGTTTGATACTGTCATAATTTATTATCGGACCCTCCTCGCATCATCTTAACTAATAATCAAATTGTTTTTGTCTATGTATAATGGAAAAAAGTGGTCATGCTTCACGCCATGGCCACTTTTTTTACTAACGATCAATTATATGGTATTACTATTTATTCAATTGCAATATATCTCTTCTCTTCAATTTTGGGTTTGTTCTCTTTTGGAAACACCAAAATCAAGATTCCGTTTTCAAATTTTGCTTTAATATCTTCTTCCTTTAAGTGCTCTCCAACATAGAAGCTTCTCTGACAGTGACCAGTATAACGATCCTTACGGATGTATTGTCCACACTTGCCACCATCATCTATCTCCTCTGTATGCTGCGCAGAGATAGTCAGATATCCATTCTTTAACTCCGCCTGGATATCATCTTTAGTAAAGCCCGGAAGTTCAATATCAAGTTCATACTTGTCTCCCAAATCTTTAACATCCGTGCTTAGCATCTTCTGAGTTTTGCTGCTTCCAAATGGAAAACGAAACATCTCACTGAATAAATCATCAACAAAATTATCTTCAAAAATTCTTGGTACTAACATAAACATTCCTCCTTAAAAATAAAAATATGTTTGTAGTAAGATTTTTGTTTACATTTCTCTTTTGCAGAAGTAAACACAGTTATTAAGTTTTAAAGATTAGTTACCTTTGTTATACCTGTAATATAACACGCATTTTTAGCACTGTCAAGAGCCGAGTGCTAATTTTTTTATTTTCCTTTCCTAAACAAAAAACATATTATAATCCCAATATACTGTCGTTATTGTGATCTATAATATGTTTGATATTTTTTATCTTTATGCTTTTGTTTTTATACTTTTATCTTTACGTTTGATTATTCCTTAATCATAAATTGAGAAGAGATGCCACCAAGCAGGCATAACACAATTACTAAGTAAAAGATACTGTTATAATCCCCAGAGATATCATGAAGCAATCCACTAGTTAATACGCCTAAGATAGCACCAAAACCGTAAGCCGTAAAAACAACTCCAAAGTTTTGACTATAATGCTTGGTACCATACATGGCAATTGTAGCCGCTGGTGCAATTGCAAGCCATCCACCAAGATTAAACCAAAAAATCGAAAAAGCCAGTCCAAACAATACGTAATCCCTCTCATCTGCAATAATCATCAATATTGCAGCAATAGTAATTAATAAAAAGGAAATAAGCATTGATTTTTTTACTGATAGCTTGTCTGTCATAAAACCAAAAGTAGGTCGCCCGATTCCATTAAAGATTGCAAAAAGAGACATGAGTAATGTTACATTGCCTTGTGGCATCTTAATCAGTTCACTGCCAACACTACTGGTAATTCCTATCAGCATTAGTCCAATCATCGTTCCTATACCGAAACTTACATATAAGCCTTTAAAATTACTTGTTTTTATCATGTTAACTGTATCGAGATTAGCATGATTAGAACTCTTCTTTTTACTATTTGACGGCGCTTTTAATTTCTCAAACCGAAACCAGAAAAATGGTAGTGTAATTAACGGAATCAATATTCCGAAGACGATACCTAAAATTAGAAATGTTCTCCTAATTCCAAAACTACTCATGAAATAGTTTGCAATTGGCGCCGTTATTAATGGTGACAAACCAAATCCACCAAGCACAAAACCAACAGCTAATCCCTTCTTCTCAGGAAACAACCTTGCAATGATTGTCATTGGTACACCATAAGTAATGCCTACTCCCGCTCCAATAAGAAAACCATAAGTAATCGTTAATACATAGATATTCGGTGCAAAAGAAGAAATAATCCAACCACTTGCCACAAACGCTGCTCCAACCATGATAATATAACCCGGATTATATTTATCAATATGTCTTCCAGTAAGCATCATAAATACAGCATACATCGCCAACGATACCATATAAGGGAATCCGCTTTGCGTCTTACCAATACCAAACAACTGCTCCACCGGTCCCCTAAATACACTCCACGAATACACCGTACCTAAACACAGCATAATCAAGACACTAAGAAACAAATAACCCCATCTCTTCTTGTCATAACGCTCAGCCTGTCCATCAAAACCTCTCATCCTTCACCTCTTACCTTTTCCCACTTCTTTCTTTACTGTTTTTCTTCACAATCCATAAAATCTCTTACTTCCAAAGCTTTTTGTAAAGTATATACGAAAACCACCCAGGAATCAATTAAAAATATTTTTATCCTCTCTGAACTCTTCACTCATCACTATCATTTCCGCTCTTCACTCTTCGTTCTTCACTATTTTTTTCCGTTCTTCCCCTCTTCACTCTTAGTTCTTCACTGCCCTTTCCGCTCTTCACTCTTCACTCTTCGTTCTTCACTATCTTTTCCCGCTCTTCACTCTTCCCTCTTCACTATCTTTTCCGCTCTTCACTCTTCACTCTTCGTTCTTCACTATCTTTCCCAAGTATTCCCTAAGCAAAGCGGCAGAGTTTTTAAATTTAACCTCTTCTTCCGGCTGCATATGAATCTCTAACACATCCGATGCCCCAGTTCGGTTCAGTACTGTAGGTACTCCAGCAAAAACTCCGTACTCTCCATACTCTCCATCTAACAAAGTTGACACAGGGATAATTTTATTTTCATCATAGAGAATTGCCTTAATAATCCCAACACAGGCTGAAGCAATTCCGTAATAAGTTGTCCCTTTCCGATGAAAGATTTCCCATCCCTCACGTGTAGTTTTTCTTACAATCTCATCTAGATCAACTTCACCTACCAGTTCTTTATTATCTTGTATCACGTCATAGAACGGTTTACCGGCTATCGTTACGGTTGACCATGGGACCATCTGTGAATCCCCGTGTTCTCCCATGGAATAAGCATAGACACTTCTTGGGTCAACATTTACTTTTTCAGCGATAAAGTTCTGCAGCCTTGCTGTATCCAAAGCTGTTCCTGTTCCAATCACCTGATTCTTAGGCAGCCCGGTTATCTGATAAATAAGATGTGCTATCAAATCAACCGGATTCGATACGACAATAAAAATACCGTCAAACCCACTTTTCATCACTTCTGGTACAAATGATTTTACAATCGTTGCACTAGCTTCCAGACTATCTAGTCTCGTTTGTCCGGCTTTTGGCGGTGCACCAGCTGCACATACGATAATATCCACATCACCACAATCAGCATAAGTCCCTAGATTTACTTTGACATTACGGTCTAGGTATTTAATCGTATCACGAAGATCAAGTACTTCTCCAAGCGCTTTCTCTTTATTCACATCAATCATAATTACTTCATCACATACTCCCTGGGTTACCAGGCTAAAAGCAGTGGAAGAACCCACCAAACCACATCCAATAATAGCGACTTTCGATTTTGTAATTTTCATACTTACCTCACTTACTTACAATTCATTATTTTCTTTCTCATTTTCACAATAGCACAGGTACTTTAATCGTTCAATCTTAAAATTAGCTTCACTCAGAATATAAGGCCATGACTTTACTCGCATAACAAGTTCTGACTTTCCCTCTTCCGATAATTTATCCCATGAGATTAGATAAGGGTGTGTCTTTTTCTGAATATCCACTCTTTCTCCAAACTGCCAACCATCTTCCCTTTTTTGCTTTTTCCATCTTTTATGCTCGTATGCAGCTAATGACATTAATTCTGATTTTGTAAAAGTAATAGGCTCAGGCTTAATACTAACAGCAATCGTATCATAATTAATTTGATGCAGAGCATTCGGAATACTTTTAGCCTGCTCTAGGTAGGAGTTTTTAAGATCCTCGTCTAGCTCTTCCCAGATAGTACACCCAGAATAATCGCTATTATTTGGATTGCAATATGTCATTTTGACTTCATAGATTCGTTTTGCAATTATTTCTACTCGCTCTCCATAGAATGCGTCATGCATCAGGTGACGCAAGAATTGTTCCTCATCCACATGAAGGCTTAACTGATCTTTCGATGGTAGATGTGACTGCTCCCATTTCTTTGCACTCGTCAGTCTGCTCATCTCAATGATAGCTTCCATTGATCTAGACTCATGCTTGTATCTTGGGATCTTTAACAAGGCTCGAATTACCCCGTTATCTACCTGTGCAACATTACTACTGTTAATCAAATGAGGAGTTTTACGCTCTAACATAGACCGAAGTAACATGGCACGCCTAATAATAAACAACTGGTCCCAGTGCACATTTGTCTGATTCGGTCCAAGAATATTCACATAACCCCTTAACCGACTGATAAAATCAGGCCCTTTTGCCATCTGAAAGTCTCTGATGAATTGCTTTCGTTCCTTTTCTTCGGTTATCTCTTCTCCACAAAATTCTTTATAGGTGCTGCTTGTCCCACCTGCAAATACGAAGATAGCCTTTCCAATTGGATGAATCGAATCCCCTTCTCGAAATACGCCATCCTGCATTGGTGCCAGAAAATACTTAAGCCATCCTAGCCTGCCTTCAAAGGAAGTATCAAACTCATCAAAGAAGACAAGCGGAATCTTCCCCCTTAATATCAGATCTCTCACTCTATGAAAGGCATTAATCAAGTCAGTAATGGATCTAAACTGAGACAAATTAAAGTCCAGTTTTTGAATTAGCTCAGGTGCTATCGTAGAGGCTATTTCCGATACCCCAAATGATTTGCCTGACCCAGGTGTTCCAAATATAGCAATGGAAAGGGGACGCACAGTATTGGTAGAAGACACAAATTCCTGCATTAGATTCTTTATGCTTCGATATCCTTCAATCTCCGTTTTATCTACAGTTTTCAAGTTACCAAATTTGGCGATTGGAATATACTGGAGCGCATCTTTTTCTCCGTATCTTACAATATTGTATGCAATCTCAGCTAAGCTGGCTGAACTCTTATCTTTTAAGATATACCAGCAAGCCTGACAATTTGAATTCGTAGTGTTACGTATTGAGACATCCTGAACATGATCTTTTTTTATAAAGCTACTATCTTCATGACAAAAAAGTGTAGGATTTGGAAACTCGCTTTTTTCTACATCAGAGCCAAACCCATGCATAAAATACTTTTGTGATGCAACAATTCCTTCCCTGATTCCTTCGGCAATTGCTTCTGCAAATTCCTCTTTTAATAGGCTTCGTTTTCGTATTGTGCCAGCGAGTCCTGCCACAAAGCAGGAAGCAAGCCCATACATCATTCCAAGATCCTCTTTTGCAAAATCATCTTCAAACTCGTAGGTTAAAAAGAACAAACTGGCTTTTACCGTACCGGTAAAACTATAATAAATTGCGCCTTCCAAGCCAAATGGTACAATGAGATGTTGGCACCTTGCAAGATAAGCGATTTCTGGGTTGTTATTGATTTGCCACATAAAATCTAAGGCGGTTCGCTCCCAGGATAAACTTTTACTGATATTTACCCCTTTCGCTCGTAGATCATCTCCAGTAATGACGACTATCATTCTTTCTTTGTGGTATTGTTCAAGATGCTTCCATAGTTTACTCGTATGAGTTGGATTATTCATTTTATAGATAATCATTGGCGAAGTATTTTCCGAAGTTATCGCCACTGGCCAATACTCCGGATTCATATTAAATCCATTACTCTCATCATATAACACGACTAAGTCAACGTCTTTTTTATCCTGATGAACCGGAAGCATTTTGGCAGAATCAGAACTAGGATCAGAAAAGCCCAAAAACTGCTTTACTCGATATACTTTAGAATAGCCGGTTAATTGTCCTGAAGTTGGAAACTGCTCAAGTAATGCAGTAGTACTTAAGAATTCCTTATTTGCTCCTATTTCATTGGTAGGAAGCTTAGGAGTTAATACCTTGACATTGCCGGTAGATTCAATCAGCTTTGCCAGTAAGTTTGCGCCTCCTGTTTTAATGTTATAATGCACGGTTGGATGTAGCTTCCAATTATAACTATTCGTTTGTTGATGATGCGTAATCCATTGTAATATTGCAACGCAGAGATCTCCGGTTACCACGATTTCATATTCTTCATCTTTCATTACAAAACTTCCTTTATTTTCTCAGGTACCACAAAATGTCTGATAACGACAATTAGATGGTGCTGGAAGAGAGGTATATTCTTCTTGCTCTGCTGAATAAGCAAATGGTTCTCTCAGTGCTTTTACGTATTTTTGCATAACGCTCAAATCATTTTCTTCGACTGCAGCCCTAAGCGCTTCCTCTACCCGATGGTTTCTTGGAATAATCGCTGGATTGCTACGTTTCATAAGCTGACTGACTGCATCCGTCGATTCACTTTGGCGACTAAGACGTGCCTGCCATTTTGCATACCAGTCATTGTACTCCTTACTTTGAGACAATTTACTCTCCTTCCTCTCACCAAGGGTTAGTTCGCAAAATGTATTCGTGAAATCAGCTTGATTCTTATGCATTGCTTCTAACAAATCTACTACCAAAACCTCATCTTGGTCCTCTTCATTAAAAATACCAAGCTTTGCTCTCATACCATTTAACCAGTGCTCATGATGGACCTCAACAAAATCATTTAGTGCCTCTTTTGCAATCTCAACTGCCTGGTTTTGCGCCTGATGCAACAGTGGTACCAGTGTTTCAGCAAAACGAGCCATATTCCAAACCCCAATCTGTGGCTGGTTGCCATAAGCATACCTACCTCCGGAATCAATAGAACTGAATACCGTTTCCGGATCATAAGTATCCATAAATGCACACGGTCCATAGTCAATGGTTTCGCCGCTTATTAGCACATTATCTGTATTCATCACGCCATGAATAAAACCTACTAGCTGCCATTTTGCAATTAGTTCAGCCTGTTTTTTGATTACCGCCTTTAATAAGTTAAGATACGGCGTTTCACTTATCTTTACCTCTGGGTAGTGTCTTTGAATCGTATAATCTGCCAATGCTTTTAGTTCATCTTGAGTCCCCCAATTAGCAGCATATTGGAAGGTTCCTACCCTGATATGACTAGCTGCCACTCTGGTTAATATAGCTCCCTGCAAAGGAGTTTCTCGAATTATGCTTTCTCCAGTTAACACCACACTTAAGCTTCTCGTAGTCGGGATACCGAGTGCATCCATTGCTTCACTAATGATGTATTCGCGAAGCATTGGCCCAAGTGCAGCTCGTCCATCTCCTCCCCTAGAAAATGGTGTTCGACCACTACCCTTTAGCTGTATATCTACCCTTTCTCCTGATGGCATCAGATGTTCTCCAAGAAGAATTGCACGACCATCCCCAAGCATTGTAAAATGACCAAATTGATGTCCCGCATATGCTTGTGCTATCGGCACCATATCATCTATAAGACTGTTTCCTGCAAGAATTTGCACTCCTTCTTTTTGATATAAAGCATCACTACTTAGCCCAAGAAAAGTCGCTAATGATTCATTCAGTACCACCATTTGAGGCGAACGCACCGGCGTTGGTTTGATCTTTTTATAAAAGACTTCTGGAAGCTTTGAATAACTGTTATCAAAATTCCATCCTATCTCTACTTTATTTTGCTCCATTTATTGTGCTCCTTATAATTAATCATTTTACGGTTTATATTTTCTACTGTCATAGTATCTGCTGGCATATGATTATTATACTATGATAAAACACTGCATGGTTCACCGAGTAATTTAAAGTGATTCAAAAATATAAGAATTGCATTATCTTAGAGAAATATGTAAAACATAGATAGTAACGATTGTTATTCTGTGTAAATAATAGTAAAGTAGAACATAGATATTTTAAACTATTCACGTTAGGAGATTATCTAATGCAATATATCGTATTTGATTTGGAAATGAATCAGGATTTAACTTCTATCAAGAACATACCTGCACATCCATCAAAATATCCCTTTGAGATCATTCAAATTGGTGCGTGTAAACTAGATGCTTCTTTTCATACGATTGCTTCCTTTAACCGTTATGTAAAGCCTACCATTTATCCAAGCATTAGTCCTTTTATAACGGATCTGACTGGAATCACTATGTCGAAACTTCTAAACGAGCCACAATTTCACGAAGTCTATGGATCATTTCTTGAGTTTATCGGACCTGAGGAGACGATTTTTGTCACCTGGGGAATGGCTGATATCAGGCAACTCTTTATTGAAGCCAAATTCCATGGATTAGATATTAGTAATCTGCCTTCTACCTATATCAATATACAACCATTTGCTTCCCTTCATTTTGGCTTACCCTCAAAACAGTTATTACGACTACAGTATACGATTGAAGCACTTAATATTCAGGCTACCGGACCATATCATGATGCTGGCAATGATGCATATTACACGGCAGAAATCTTTAAAGTAATCTATCATACCTTTATGGAACCGCAAAAGTATGACCCAGATCAGATTACTTCAAAAGAACGGAAGCCTAAGAAAGTCGTTGATTACGAAGGTCTCATTGCACAATTTGAAAAGATGTTTGAACACAAGCTGAGTAAAGAGGAACAAGAAATGATTCGTCTTGCCTACCATATGGGTAAAACAAAACAGTTCCTGAGAGAAAGCAAATAATTCAATCCTAATCAAGACTACCTAGATAAACATCTGTTATTGCCAAATTATTATATAATGCATCAATTACCTCATTGTACTTGCTAAGTAGAGCTGTTCGTTTGATCTTAAGATTGGCTGTCAGCTCTCCCGTTTCAATAGACAATTCTTCTGGTAGCACCGCCCACTTTTTAACCTGCTCAGGATGAGACAACTCGCGATTGGCCTCTTTGACACTCTGTTTTATGAATTGCAGAAAATCTGCATCCACAATATTGTCTCCCACCCAAAAAAGAGCCGTACAATATGGCAATTTGTCTCCACATAGTATTAAATGATTCACTCCAGTAATTTCACGAAGCAGTAATTCAATCTTAGCTGGATTGATATTCTTCCCATATGAGTTTATGATAACTTCTTTCTTTCGCCCAAGCAATTTAAGATAGTTCTCATCGCAAAGGCTTCCTAAATCCCCCGTTTGAAGCCACCCCGCAGTTACTGGAGAAACTACTTCCTGATAATACCCTTTCATTACCTGTGGCCCACGCACTAACACTTCCCCGTCCTTGGCAATCATGATCTCAGTATTAGGCAATGCTTCGCCCACAGTATCAATCTGGTTTCTTTTATAACGGTTTAGGGTAATGAGAGGCGCTTCCGTAAGCCCGTAAGCATTATGTATCTCAATTCCAATTCTCTGATAGTTCATAAGCAGTTCTTGGCTAATTGGCGCAGATCCAACAATTAATTGTGCACAACGACTGATACCTGCTGCCCGTCTGATACCATAGCGAAGTAGATGGGCTAAGAAACGTTTTGTAAGTCCCTCTTTCCTTTTTTGATAAAGCCGTCCTACTAGGCTATGTTGCGCCTGTTCCCAAACCTTTTCATAAAACCGCGGAACCGAAAAGAATATGGTCGGGCGAACCTTAGGTAGTACGGCTTGTAAATCGTGAAAATTTTCAAGATAATATACTTCAACCGGCGCAGGTGCATAATATAGAGCGTAGGTTGCCAGAATCCCCTCCACCACATGGTTCATTGGAAGAAAGGATAGGTATACAATTTTTTTCGTTCTGGCTTTCCAAGGAGGCAGGGAGGCTAGTGACATAGCCATGTACCTTAGATTCGAATGGTCAAACACAGCTCCCTTTGGACGACCAGTCGTTCCTGAGGTATAACGAATCGTTGCTGTACTGTCAAAACCAAGAAACTCCCCCTTATTATCTACTTGAACTGGAACTATAGTTTCCTTTCGTCTAGGAGCATTATCAATTGTTTTACTATACTGTTTCTCTGATTGTCCAAGCTTAATGAAATCTAGCCAAGATAGATACTGCTCTTTCTTTTCATTCTTTTCTTTCTTTTCTTTCTTTTCATTCTTTTCTTTCTTTTCTTTCTTTTCTTTATGTTCCTTCTTTTCCTCGCGACAAAAAGACACAACCTGAACTTTGTTTTTAATCGTACCAAGTTGCTCAAGAATAGCAGGTACTCCAACAAAAAACAGGTTTGCATCGCAGGAATCGAGGATTTCAATAATTTCCTTAACCGGACTACTATAATATAGAGGAACGCTGATAGCTTCACTTAGACCAATAGCAAGATCAATGCTTAGATATCTAGAGGAGTTGTATCCAACGATTGCTACTCGGTCACCAGGCTGAATCCCCAATCCTTTCAAAGAGTCGATAATATTAATAACTTCCTCTCGCACCTGACTTGAAGCCCGCTTAATCATTTTTCCGTTTACAATATCATAATACTCACAAGGACGACTCTTTTTTTGCATTCTATAAAATACTTGTTCATGTACGGTGCGTTCAGTCTGATGCATAAATCCCTGTTCTACCGCATACTTAAGTATATTGGCAAAGAAATCATGCCAACTCCCTTGATAAGATCCCAACCATTGATCCAGGTTGTCTCTACGATATTCTCTCTTTTCCGTAAAGTAAGGAGAAAGAGCCAAGAGAGATCGAATTGTTCTTTTTTTAGTAATAATACGACTTAACCCTTGCAAATGATGAACCGGGACAGGAAAAAATATCGGTTTAGGAAGCTTCACATGAAGAGTAGTCGATGCCCACGCTTTCGTAAACTGTATCATCTCTTTCACCGTAGGAAGCGACTCCGATGGCAAAGTGAGATGAAAACATTTCCCTAACGCTTGTTCCAGGAAAGTTAACTTAACGATAGCCAAAGCAACATAATCGCAAGGTACCAAATTAATCCTCATGGATGGATTAACAGGAAAAACCCGTAACTTTCCAGTTAAATAAAGCCGCAAAGGAAAATAGATGGTATTAAAGGTTTTGATAGCTCCACTTATGCTATCACCGACAATCATTCCTGGACGAAAAATCGTAACTGGAAGCACATTAGAAGCATCACGAACTAATACTTCCGCTTCATACTTACTATGCTCATACGAGTTAGCAAAGCCAAAATGGTCTGTCAAATCCTCTTCCCTTACTACTCCTTTTCTCTTACCAGCGACATAGGCAGTAGAGACATACGAAAACCGATGTAATCCATGCTGATCATGAATGGCATATGCTAGCGCTAACAGATTACTGACTCCTGTCACATTGGTTTTACGTAATTCCTCAAGAGTTTTCATCACATTAATATCTGCAGCCAGATGAAGAATCGTGTCAACCGACAGGATTAGCTCCTGATACTTTGTCTCGCTAAGTCCAAAATTGGTTAGTGTTACATCCCCACATAGTATCTGGATGCGACTACCAATCTCCTTGGTTAACTCCGGCATATTCCACCAGATTCGTGTTAACCGATGAAATGCTTCCTTATCATCTTTTCCCCGTACGAGAATTATCAAAGGTTGTTCTGTTTTTTCTATTACTAGCCAGACTACCGCTGTTCCAACAAAACCGGTTGCCCCGGTGATAAAAATAGCCTTCTTCATCCTACACCTCCCGCTCAAGCAATCTCCTAAGAATGACCTGATTTCTTCTTGCACGCTTTGCTTGAACATGACCATGCTTTATTAACGTTCTTCGTTGCGCCTGTGGGTTATTAAGTAAAGAACTGACAAGTTGTTCAAGTTGACCAAATAAGTCCACGGATACACTATCCACAAAATAATGCGGATACATCTTAAGTTCCTGATACAAATGTTTCAGCCGCTTATCATGGCCCACCGCAATTTGAGGTACCAGTTCTTTTAAAGATAGCACAGCCGCATGATATCTCGAAGTAATTAACAGATCCAAACTCCTAAGACATGTCGTCATCTGGAATGCATTATATTTACCCGACGAAATGATTCGCGTCATATTATCATGTCGCATATAACCTTGAATTGCTTTTACTATCGGTTCATCTAGTTGTTCCATACAAAAAAATGCAATTGGTTTCTTATATTTTTCAATTAATCGATCTGCAAAACCTGCATAATTGCGCGCTAGTATGTCCTTTGCTTTACGACGAGTACTCGAATCTGAATAATAAAATGGCCAGCGATAACATCTATCGGTTCTTCCAAACAACCTGATTACGACTGGCCATAGATAATAATCTACCGGTGCTATGCCAATTACACCATCTTTCGCTTCCGGCCAAATATGATGTAATTGCGTATTCTCATATCCTAAAGGTTCAAAACAAAACGCGCAGTCAGCAGTTGCTATAATTGGTGATTTCACCTTCCACTTTTTCATCTGAAGAGCTGATTTGCGAGTTCTAGTGATAATCAACGTTGTCTTAGACGCAACTTTTGTTACCAGATATTGATTCATCTTTGATAGATGCCCACAATCAATGGCATAGGCAACTACCGGTTTCCCTTTTTTATCAGCCACCCAAGTTACCCATAACCAGGCCCATAATAAAAAAGTACTCCAGGTATCCATATAGCAACTCCCTTCTACAAGGAGAATTAGGTCATTATCACAAACCAGATGATATAATGCATTTAGGTAAACAGTTGGAAACTCTACAATACGTAGCGTTTTAGTTTCTGTGATATATCGACTAAGATTAGCCCTATTCATTGTTGGTATGGTAATTATTACAGCCTCCCCTAAAACACTTCTAACCTCATCAATAATAGTTAAAAGTCTGGCTTCAGAACCTGTATTATTCGCTCCATTATATCCCATTAAAAGAACCCTCTGAACAGAGGAACAATGGCTTCTTTTTCTTGCAATAGCTGTTTTTTTGTCATCTATATACTGATATCGATTCATTTAAATTCCTCGCTTATAATTTTACCAATCTTTTTAGCTAGTGCCATAATAGTAAGAATTGGTGGGTTCCCTATTGACTCTGGTAAAAGTGTTGCATCAGCCACATACAGGTTTCTTGGAAGTCTCGATGGGTGAAGATTTTGGGCCTCTTTGGATGTCAATGGTAGCATTCCACCAGGGTGGCCTGCATTGATTGTTCCAAGAAATATACTTTTTCTTTCAATCCCATCACGTTCTAGAATATCTTTGCACAGCTCGACTGCTTCTCCTAATCGCTCCTTATCTATACTTGAGAGCGTTTTATGTATGTTTTTTTCATCGACGCTACCGCGTGAAGTATCTGCAAGCTTAATCATTAATGATAATACTTCCGATGCTGGAAAATTAAGCTTACGATGAAAGAAAAAACTAAGCCAGTCAAAATAAGGTGATATTATATAATGCTCACGCTTAACGACAAATGGCATAGAAAGTTCTTTGTTCTGTAGACTACCTTTCTTTCTTGCAAATACACAAAGTACCGGATCAACCGAAAGCCGGTCTTCACAGTCAATCCCGGAATTATTTAGAATCACCGGAGTTGCGAAACCTCCTGCTGCAATAACAACAACATCAGCCGGATAGAATACTATTTTTCTTCCTTTTCTTGCTTCCACTCCTGTTACCACGTTTTGTTCCATTATCACTTTTAACACCTTGCATCCTGTTTCCAGCCTAATCTTAGAAGGGGTTGCCGCAATAAGAAAATTCCGACTATCCCACTTGACACCATAAGGACATCCAAGCACGCATCTGCCACAGTTCTTGCACTTTTTGTAGTCACCAAACTTAGGCAGCGGTTGTGGATCTAAACCCATTTCCTCACAGATTTCATATAATCTTTTGGTCGTATCTCTCCAGATGTTCTGATGGTCGGTGGTAATGGGAATTTCCTGATACAGTTCCTCAAACTCTTTGTCTAGATTGATTCCTAACTTTTTCAGACCAGCATCCATCCTAAGCGCATTACCCGCGCTAAGCGTCGTTGTTCCTCCAAGTCCACTTCCATTGACCATAATCATATGATCTTCGGTTCGCCTTATCCTCATCGCTGCAAATAAAAGCTGAATTTCACGTTCGTCAACAAACATCCTGGTTTTTCTTAACTTTTCCAGCATGGCAAGATTATAAGAAAACGGTTTAAATGCCTTTCCCTCTTCTAAAACAGTTACCTCAAAGTTCTCTTTGAGTGTATTCGCAATTGCTGCACCTCCTGCACCACTTCCAACGACTATGACACGTTTCACGTTCACGCCCTCCTCTTATAGAACCAATACAATTTTCTTTACCCTCTGTCATTCTATATCTAAACGCAAGCTTGCCACCATGAAACAATCCAGCTACAAGCCCCTGGTCAAGAGACTCGATTAATCTACATACCTCACCATCATAATAATCACTAAAAAAGCATCCATTAATCAAAAACTCACCTTTTTTACAGTATACAAACTGAATGCCCAGCATCTGATAAATTACTTTTAAGGCTAAAAACGCTTCTTTATTAGTAACTATTCGCAACTCTTTTCTCAGCTTTAACCCCAATTGGTAGGCACTATAATATAACTTTTTTTTCACCGCTAAAACACAAGCCCCTTCGTTAATGCATCGCTTAGCCTGTTTCCTAGTAAATACTGCATATTCGCGTAAATACTCCTGATAAGAAACTCTTTTAAGTTTAGGCATTGGCACATCAAACGCATTGGCAGTAAGGAGGAATACTTCCTGTAGCTTTTTCCTTTTTATATATTCCGGTAGATAACGCTGTATGCATCTTATCATTAAAACCATATGTTATACATCCTTTAATTACCTTAGTCTATCAATTATCAATCATTAAGTTATGAATTAATAAATTATAACATAATTGGAAAATATTTTATACTAATCGTTTTGCTAACTATACATAATCTCACCCTCTTTTTTCCATTATATTAAGTAACATAACTCTACTAGGATTAGGGCGTCAAAAGCCCTTCAGAAAACTTGGCTTAGTCAATTTGCACAATTACAAAGTAAATTAAAGTGATACAAGACATAGTTCAATGAGCAACTGTATGAAGTCGTTGGCACTTTGGCC
>JAEYSV010000051.1 GCA_023434365.1 Bacillota bacterium
TACGAACTTCATCCAAGCGAGAGCGTGTTGCGAATGAACTATGCCTTGCATCACGATTCACAAACAGAATTGTGCAAATTGACGAACTATAATTTTAATAAGGGCTTTTGACGCCCTAATCCTATAACGAAAAAAAACCGCCGCACTTTTGTGCGACGGCTCATAATCTATTAAATATTTATTTGTGACGGTTCTTTTGTAAAAACTCTGGTATTTTTATTCCACTGTGATCCGTATCTTTCGAAGCACCAAATTGAAGACCAGATGCCTTTACATTATTATTCTCATAGGATTGTGGTTTACTATATTCATGCGAAGTTGGGTTTTGATTCGTGCTTTTTGGAGCAGTAGCAGCAACCTGAGAGGCTGCACTACTCGAAGATGCAGCAGCATAATTTGGTTGTGAAGTAAAATTAGGTTTGTATCCAAAGTTTGGTTTTGCTGCATTATTCAAAAACACTGGTGTTTTTACGCTTCCTGCATTGGCACCGGTATCCAGACCTGTTGCAATTACAGTAATAACGCACTCATCAGGAGTAGACTCATCATACATGGCACCAAAGATAATATTCGAGTTTTCGCCTGCAAGTTCCTGTACATAAGTAGCTGCTTCATTAGCTTCAATTAAGCTGATATCGCCGGAAATATTAATGATAACGTGACTTGCACCTTCAATTGTAGTTTCCAGTAACGGACTTGTAATTGCAAGTTTTACTGCTTCAATACATTTGTCATCACCTTTTCCAACACCAATACCAATATGTGCTACGCCTTTGTCTTTCATAACTGTCTGAACATCGGCAAAGTCAAGATTAATTAATCCAGGAACATTGATTAAGTCGGTAATACCTTGTACACCTTGCTGAAGTACTTCATCTGCTTTACGTAATGCATCAGGCATCGTAGTTCTTCTATCTACAATTTCAAGTAACTTATCATTAGGAATTACAATAAGCGTGTCCACACTTTCTTTCAACTTGTCGATTCCATTGATTGCATTGGACATTCTCTGTTTTGCTTCAAATTTGAAAGGTTTTGTTACAATACCTACTGTAAGAATCCCCATACTTTTACTGATCTCTGCCACGACAGGCGCTGCACCAGTACCGGTTCCACCACCCATACCACAGGTAACAAAAACCATATCTGATCCTTTAATAAGTTCTGTTAATTCTTCTCTGCTTTCTTCTGCGGCTTTTTCCCCAACCTCAGGTTTTGCTCCAGCGCCAAGACCTTTTGTAAGTTTTTCTCCGATCTGAACGCAAGTAGGTGCTTTACACGTTTTTAGATGTTGCTTGTCCGTATTTACGCAAATAAATTCGACTCCAACAATATTTTCCTCAATCATTCTATTAACAGCATTATTTCCCGCGCCACCAACTCCGACAACAAGGATTTTTGCAGATGCATCTGATTCGCTAGTTCTAATTTCCAGCACAGTAGTTCCTCCTTCAACTTAATATTTATCCCTCTTCTTAGCCCTTAATTTATGCCAGATTTATGCTTAAAGTTCATTAACAAGTTTCTTTGTCAAATATGTGCTAACTAACTATTTTCTAATCAATTGCGACAATTAGAAAATTCTGTAAATTATGATAAATATAACCTCAATCTATACATATGATATATTTTTTTCGAGAAATAATCAACCCTTTCATCAAACTTTTTTCAGGAATCTTCCTTGAAAATTATTCTATCTTGTCCTTTTACAAAATTCTCAAGATTTAGTTCTCCAGATAGCCCTTTTAGACTCGGCAACACATTATCTAGTTCTGCAATAGTATCGTCATATTTGGTTTTTTTTCCAAGAATAACCCTAATTTTGTCACATTCGAGAGTAACCGACAGCCTACTATCCAATATCACTCTCGATACCGGAATATCATACAAACTGATCAATTGAGACACATCAAGGATGATGTTAAAAATATTCTCGTTATTGACTGACAATTTATGATAGAGCTTCATCTCCTTAAAATATACCCCTTCAAACAGTGGAACATTTTTAAAATACTCGGAAGTAATCTCCAAAACTTCTCCATCTTTATCAAAATAAACATATTCATTCATATAAGGTACGCAGCCAATAATAGACTTATCATACAGCTCATAACGTATGGTATGCTTGTCCACATAAACGATGTTGTATTTTTGAATAAAGGGAATCTGGATATGCGATCCAAACCGTCCATCCAAATAAGTTAATATCGTATTATTATAAATAGATTGTTCTTGAAAGTACTCTAATAATTTATCATTTGTATAGTACTTACTTTCTCCGATATGAATATTTTCAATGCGAAATGAATAATAAAACACCGTAATCAGTGTGGTTAACACTACTACCAATATCAGCAATTTAAACCACGGGGATTTTCTTCTTTTGGGAATCATTTGTACTTTATTATTCATATGACCTCCTATTTCTTAACAATATCTACTCCCAGAGCACGCAGGTCTGCGCAGATATCTTCATATCCTCGTTCAATATAATGTATTTGGTTAATGGTACTTTTTCCTTGTGCCATTAAAGCAGCAACTACTAATCCTGCTCCACCACGTAAATCCTCAGCAAACAAATCAGTACCATATAGATAATCTACTCCTTTTATAAGAGCAACTGATCCTTCTGTAAAAATATCCGCCCCCATCTTAATAAGCTGTGACGCATTATGAAAACGGGTCTCAAATATATTTTCAATAATTAAACTATTCCCTTTTGCTACTGCTAACACCGACATAAACTGTGATTGCATATCCGTTGGAAATCCGGGATATGGTCTCGTCTGTAATAAATCAACGGCCCTTGGTCGTTCAAAGGTAGAAATATTAAGATAATCCTCCCCGATTCCAATTTTGCAACCCATTTTTCTCAGCATGTTGACCACTACCAGATTATCTGTCATACAGTTTCCACGTAGTGTGATGTTTCCTCCTACTCCGGCTAATGCAGTCATATAAGTACCCATAACAATCCGGTCCGATACCAGATCATACTCTGCATCCTTTAATTCATTTACACCCTTAATTGTAATTGTATCTGTGCCCGCACCCTCAATCTGGGCACCCATCAAATTCAAAAACCTAGCAAGTTCTACGATTTCGGGTTCTCTCGCTGCATTTTCTATTACTGTGATGCCGTCTGCCAACACTGCAGCCAGCATGGTATTTTCCGTTGCTCCTACGCTAATTGTCTTGAATTTAACATTTGATCCTTTAATCTTAGTACAGTTACAATAAACGAGATCACTACTCTCAATTACTTCAACATCCATTAATCTTAGGGCCTGCAGATGCATATTAATCGGTCTTGACCCGATCTTACATCCGCCCGGATAAGCAATGGTTACACATCCAGTTCTTCCGATTAGTGCTCCTAGCAAAAAGACGGAGGACCTCATGCTGCTGACATGCTGTTCCGATACAACGTTTAAAGAAATAGTAGTTGCATCTATAACAACACTATTCTTTTCCCAAATCACAATACATCCAATGCTTTCTAATAATTTCATCATCGAATATACATCAGTTATTTTCGGACAGTAATTGATTTTGGTGATGCCCTTATGCAGTACAGAAGCAGCAAGCATTGGTAAGACTGCATTTTTGGATCCGTGTATTGCCACTTCCCCGTGCATTTGCCTGCCACCTATCACTTCTATATGAGCCACCTGGCACACCCCTGACAATAAGAATATATTATATTATATGTCAAGAGAAAATATGTGTGAAACTTAAGAAACTTATCGTTCGTATTTGATTTGATTTGACACGCTTAGCGCTAATCCCATTTCAGCTAATATGATAGCCACTGACGTTCCACCATAGCTGATAAATGGAAGAGGAATTCCTGTAGACGGAATTGTGTTGGTTACTACTGCAATATTAATAAGCACCTGTACTGCAATGTGTGTCAAAATACCCATACAGATTAAGCCACCAAATAAATCCGGTGCATTAATTGCATTGAACAAAAGTCTCCACAGTAACATAACAAATATAATGATTAATGCAATAGCTCCTACTAAGCCAAGCTCTTCACATATTACTGAAAAAATCATATCATTATGTGATTCAGGAATAAAGCCAAGCTTTTGCATACTTTGCCCAAGCCCCACACCAAATAAGCCGCCTGATGCAATTGCATATAACCCCTGTAGAATCTGATAACCTTTTTCATGAGTCTCAATGTTATGCCAGACATCAAAACGCTCAAGACGATATCCTTCAAGCGCTACAAACACCGCTCCTGCTCCCAGACCCATCATACCAACAATAAAGTAATAAAGTTTTTTTCTACTTGCAACAAAACATATGATTCCCATGATAGCTGACAAAACAATAGCTGTACTTAAGTTCTCTATTACGACTAGAACTATCAATGGTGCAGTAAACAAACAAATTCTCAAAAATCCGATAAATTTGCTCATTTTTTGTGGTGCTAATTGTACTATGTAAGCTGTGAACATAATCATCCCAACTTTGGAAAGCTCAGATGGCTGAAAGGTTCCAAGAGGGCCCAAATCAATCCATCTTTTTGCACCATTAACTTCCCTTCCTACAAACAATACGATAATCTGTAAGAAGATACAAAGAATGAATAACAACGTAATTGGTGTTACCCGGATTAACTTAATCGGTCTTGTGAAAACCCGATAGTTTATTCTCGATATAATAAACATTGCAGCTACACCGAGTAACACGCTAATCAATTGTTTTTTTACATAGGCAAATTCATCGCCCGCATTCATCAATGCATTATAACCGCTGGTACTATAAATCATCAGCAGTCCAAATCCGGCCAGGAATAATGTCAGAAACAATAAGCCGAAATCATAATAGCTATGAAATTTTACTTTTTTTCCTTTTTCACGTTCGTTCCTATTCATCTTAACACTCCCGGATCCCTATAATTTTACCGTGATAACGCTTTTACATACTGCTTAAATAATTGTCCGCGTTCCTCAAAATTCTTAAACATACCCCAGCTCGCACACGCAGGTGATAACAAGACACTATCGAATGGCACCGCTATCGCAGCAGCTATCTCTACTGCTTCTTCTAATGTATCTACAAACTGATAATCATTAAATCCATGATTTCTTGCACATTCTGCGATTTTTTCGCGTGTCTGGCCGAGCAACAATAACTTTTTCACTTTTCCATCAAACGATTCAATCCACTCATCATAAGTAGAGTCTTTATCATATCCTCCGCCAATTAAAACCGTAGGTCCGGTCATCGCCTGAATAGCCTTAATCGCAGCATCAGGGTTAGTTCCTTTGGAGTCATTGTAATATTTTACACCATCTATTTCTGCTACATACTCAATTCTGTGTTCCACTGCAGTAAATGTTTTTACTGCTTTAATAATTGTCTCCATTGGTACCCCAAGAGCGGTAGCCATAGCTATTGCAGCCATCACATTTTCGTAGTTATGAAGACCCAGAATCAATAATTCCTCTACATTCAATAACTTATGTGACTGACCTTTCGATGCAATACAAATATCTTTCCCGTCCAGATAATAACCATCGGTAAGTGGCTGCTTGCTACTAAAATAAACCACGTTACATTGTAGTTTATTATAGAGTCCTCGTAACCATTCATCTTCATAATTCAATACGCAGGTTTGCGCTGCACGCTGATTTTTAGTTACATTTAATTTGGCCTGAAAGTATTGTTCCATCGTATGATGACGATTCAAATGGTCTGGTGTAATATTCAGTATCGCGCTTACTTGTGGACAAAATTCATTAATTGTCTCAAGCTGAAAACTGCTTACTTCTACTACAGTAACAGAATCTTTGGTTGTTTTCATAACTTCCATTGTATACGGCATACCAATATTACCTACGACTAACACTTCCTGATAGTAGTGTTTCATAATATGACCAACCAGTGCCGTTGTCGTAGTCTTACCATTAGTACCCGTGATAGCAATTATTCTGCCTTGTTCAAAAAAGGATGCAAGTTCTATTTCACCAATCACTGGAATCTTATTCTTACTAAATTGGGTGATAAAAGGAGTATCAACAGGTACCCCTGGGCTAACAACAACGCAGTCCACCAAAGCAATTAGGTTTTCATCCGGTTCCCCTAATATTACGTTAACGGAATTGATTCCAGTCAACTGACTAAGAATTTCTTCTTTGTTTCGGTTCACATTTCCTTCCATAAGAATTACATTGCATTCAAGCGTTGCTAACAGTTTTGTTGCTGATACGCCACTAATTCCAGCGCCGACAACTAATACCGTTTTCTTCGTTAATTCCATCTTGTTCACCCTGATTCCTTTCTCGTGTTCACGATTTAATTCATCGCAATAAATCCTATCAGACACATAATCGCCGTAACTATACTAAATACAGCAACTACTCTTGTTTCCGACCATCCACTTAACTCAAAATGATGATGAATGGGTGCCATCTTAAATAATCTTCTTCCATTCGTTAGTTTAAAATATATCACTTGAAGAATTACTGATATTACTTCAACAAAATAGATGAAGCCTACAATCAATATAAATAACGGCATTTGCAATACGATTGCCGTAGATGCCACAAATCCCCCTAAGGCAAGGGAGCCAGTGTCTCCCATGAATACCCTGGCAGGATATACATTGTAAACCAAAAAACCTAATAAGCTTCCAATGACGGCACACGTAATTACAGAAACATCTCTATCCGCAATCAGCGCAATAATCGTAAAAAACGTACCTACTAATACCGTGACTCCACTTGCCAGACCATCCAGTCCATCTGTAAAGTTTACACCATTTACCGTACCAATCATTACGATAAAAACAAATGGAATATATAAAGAACCAAGTTCTAAAAACAGTCCACCGCTAAATGGTAAAAGAATTGTAGTCCCAACCCCGGTATACTCCTGAAGATAATAGATAAATATTGCTGTTACAACAAACTGGCCTAACATTTTCTGCCATGCCTTTAGTCCTAGATTACGTTTCATGACCACTTTTATATAATCATCAAGAAAACCGATTAAGCCAAATCCTACAGTCATAAAGAGGATAGGAATCATATTGCTGTTTCCTCGTATGTATAAAATACAAGTACCTATTACTGCCATTACGATAACCAGTCCACCCATTGTCGGAGTTCCTGATTTTTTACGATGAGACTTGGGGCCCTCATCGCGTATATACTGTCCAAATTTTAGTTTTCTCAAAAATGGAATTACTATTGGACACAATAAAACACTAATTGCAAATGCAATTAATACCGGAATCGCGAAATCATATCCCATTTTTTCACCTCTATCAGTCTTTCCCCGACTTTGCAATGTCACCATTATAGACTATTCCATATATAGAATCAAGTCGCTATTTTTGTCTACTAACTCACCTTTTAATGGGAATTGTTCGGTTACAATCTCCCCTTCAGAAGGGTAATAAATGGACTCAATTCCAATAGAGGTTGCTAATTCCTTTGCCTCCTTTTTATTCAGACCGAGAAAGTTCGGTATTTCAACTGTTCCAATATTATTTGCTTCAATCTCTTCCTCTGTATAGTTTGGTTCTATACCAAGGTACGGTAAGATATTATCAAAAATCTCACCTACTACCGGTGCCGCAATGGTACCCCCATAATAAATACCCACCGGCTCATCAATCAAAACTAGTGCCATCACTTTAGGGTCATTGGCTGGGGCAAATCCTATAAAACTAGAGATATATTTTGCATTTCCACGAGGTAGTTTTTCACTGGTCGCAGTTTTTCCACCAATGCGAAAACCTGGTAAGTAAGCACGTTTTCCGGTACCACTTGCTACGACCTGCTCAAGAAGGTCTTTCATTGTATCACTAGTCTCTTTCGTGACACAGTTTGGTACTGTATTGTACTCCAACGTCCTTAACTCATTCGTTGTTTTATTAAATATACTGACACCCAGATGTGGGGTGATTCTCGTACCCCCATTTACTACCGTACTAGCTGCCGTTAACAGCTGTAATGGAGTAATCTGAAATCCCTGTCCAAAGGACATCGTTGCTAGTTCCACAGGCTTTACATTCTCTATTTTGTGCATGATAGAACCAGCTTCACCCGGTAAATCAACACCAGATTTCACAAATAAGCCTAGTCTGTCAAAGTATTTGTACATATTCTTAATGCCAAGTCGCTCTCCCAGTTCCATGAATACCGGGTTGCACGAATTCTTAATTCCCTCAACAAAGGTTTGGGAGCCATGTCCGCCTGCCTTATGGCATCGAATACTACGATCTTCTACCTTTCTAGACCCACCGCAGAAAAAGGTATCGGTTAGTTTTACTACACCTTCTTCGATTGCACCTGTGGCAGTGACTATTTTAAAAGCACTACCTGGTTCATACGTATCGCTGATGCAGGCATTTCTCCACATTCCATTAAGAAGCTCCTGTTTTTGCTCCTGTGTAGGTTCAGTGTCTAATGAATAATTTAAAGTATAAGGATCATTCAAATCAAACTCTGGATAATTCACCATTGCCATAATTTCACCATTTTGTGGATTCATGATGATTACCTTAACACTATTAGCGCCTTTAGCTTCATACACTTTGGCTGCAGCCTGCTCGGCGTATCGCTGGATATTGACATCCAGACTTATATACAAATCATTGCCAGCTATCGGCTCAATTCTAGCTTCCGCTGCGTTTTCGATTTCGACTCCCTTAGCCGTGGTGAGTGTTAGTATTTTACCATTCTGACCTTGTAAAAAGGAGTCATATTTGACCTCTAGACCAATAATTCCCTGGTTGTCTCCACCAGTAAACCCAATTACTTTAGAAGCAAGTGTCTCAAACGGATAATATCGTTTATAGTCTTCATCTATCATAACACCATCAAGATCATATTCACGAATCTTGTCAGCTATATTTTTCGCAACATTTGACTTGATTCTCTCAATTGATGATACCTTTTCGACTCTCTTTCGTATGGTTGCTTCACTGAGGCCTAACTCTTTTGTGAGAACACTAATTACTTGCTCCGGGTTCGTAATCTGACTATGTATAACACTAATAGTGCATACTGGTTTATTTGCAGCAATTTCAATTCCATTGGCATCAAATATTGTACCGCGCTCTGCTTTAATTGGTCGTTCTCTCTCATGTAGCTCCTGAGCTTTTACCCCATAATACTCCGATCGAAAAATCATCAGATAGGTCAAACGTCCAAATAAGCCAAACGTCATCAAAACAATTATAAGAAAAATACTGATAAAGCCCCTACGGAAATATGTTTTATTTTTCATATCTTCCTAACCTCTCTATATCTTGTTGATTTATTTTATTACATAAAGAGTAGGGTTATGCCGATGGATTAGTTATTCTTCCTCAGTATTTTCTGTTGTATCTTCTTCGTCTGCTGTCTGATTGTCTTCGTCTATGGATTCTGTATCATCTTCCTCAGATCCATCTTCTTCATCGTCAAAGATTATACCATCATCTTCTAAAGAGTCATCCTCCGTATCAGCATCTTCGGTATCAGTATTTTCAGTATCAGTATTTTCAGTATCATTATTCTCAGTATCCGTATTCTCAGTATCCGTATTCTCCGTATCTGTTGTCGTTCCTGGTGTGTTATCATTCGTTGTTGGCGGATTAACTGGTGGATTGGTTACTGTCCCCTCTTTCGATGGATAGATCCCAAGGAATGGAAAGACTTCTTTCATAATATCATGAGCCAGTCTTGTTGCTATTTTACTATCTGCCTGTTTTTCCACTTTTTCTTCATTTGCTTCATCCACTATAACATAAACAACAACTTCTGGATCCTCTACTGGGGCAAACCCAATAAAAGATACCAAGAATCTTTCGTCAGTCCTGGGATACTTTTGAGCTGTTCCTGTCTTCCCACCAATCGTATAACCAGGAATCTGTGCTGGTTTGGCCGTACCATTTTCTACACCTTCATATAAATAAGAACGCAGCATCTCACTGGTCATTTCCGATACCGTACGTTTTACCAAATTATCATCCATAGACTTAATAATAGCGCCATTCGGTGACGCAATCTGTTTAACTACATGTGGAGTATAATAATAACCACCGTTAATCGTTGAGGAAAAACCTGCAAACATCTGTACCATGGTAGTCTGAATGGACTGGCCAAAACTGCTAGTTGCAAGTTCCGTAGGTCCAAGTTGTTCCTCCTTAAAACTGATACCAGGCTCTTCTCCTGGCAGATCAATTCCCGTTCTACTTCCTATATTGAATGTATCTAGATAGTCATGAAATACACTTTTTCCCATTTTAGCAACTATCTGCATTAATGCATCATTACAAGATAATGCTATTGCCTGAGATAACGTAATAAGACCATGACCTCTTTTATTGGCACAACTGATATGTGACCCAAAGATATCTTCGCCACCATCACAAAAATAAGTAGTTTCAGTGCTTGACAAAGCTTCCTCAATAGCTGCACCTACAGTAAATGGTTTAAATGTTGAACCAGGCTCATAACTGTCGCTTACCATATAATTACGCCAGATAGCATTCAAAGCATCCAACTCTTTCTTCTCTGCCTGTAACGTATTAATCTCTTCCTTTGTGTAAAACGGTGTTAAATCTCTAGGGTTATTTAAATCATAAGAATTCGTTGATGCCATTGCATAGATTTCTCCATTACGTGGATTACCTATTAAAACCGCCACATTTTTTGCACCAATTGTTTGATTGAAATTCTTAATCTGCTTTTCAATAATACTTTGAATGTTAACATCCAGCGTAGTGACGATATTATTACCATCAACTGCAGGATTCAGGACACGATCAATGCTTCTATCTGAATCTAGATATCCATATCGACTTCCTATAATTCCATTGAGTTGTTCGTTATAGAACCCCTCTATCCCATTGTTCCCCTGATCGCCATCAAAGGTAAATCCAATTGTTGCGCTCGCTAGAGACTTTAATGGGTAAGTGCGGATATACTTGTCCTCAAACCAAACTCCTTTTACATAATCCACTAGTGATTTGAACTCCTCTGACTGAAGCATCTCCTGATAAGCGGTCACTTGCTCATAAGTCAAATTCTTAAGTTGAATCACATATCGCGACTCCGAATTATCCTCGATGACTTTTCTGGCATCCTCTCTAGGAATATTAAAACCTTTTTCCAAAGCAGTTAGTGTTGGTTCCAAATACGTATCTTTTTCTTTAATAATCACAGGATCAAGAATTAAGTTATAATATTTCACACTTTCTGCAAGCACCATGCCATTACGGTCTAAGATATCTCCTCGCTTAAATGGCAGCGTACTATAGTTATAGGTCTGCTGTGACAATGCACTTCTTAGATATCTCTCTCCATCTTCGTTAAGCCCTAAAAACATATGTATCGCTACATAAATAAATCCACATAGAACAAGACAAAATACAATTATTGCCCATAATCGCATTTTGTCAGTCATTTTTTTTATCTTATTATCTTTTTGTCTATATCTTGCCATTAAACCACCTACTTACCTGCCAGCTTTTCGTATAAGTTAAGCTCTCCGTTTGTCGGTATCTCACCATACTGTTTTACATACCCATTATCATCTGTTTCATATGAAATTACCTGATTTTCCTCAGGAAGTACCATCCCGAAGGTACCAGTTGCAATTTCATATAACAAATCCATGTTTAACGGCACATCTTTTGAATCACTAATTACTTTATTTTCATCAGCCAGTTTCATCACTTGGGTTTCAAGCGTACTCAGTGTTTTTGCACTAGCCTTTATCTCTCCCTGTACTCTCAGATAATTAATTGCTAAGAAAGCAATTGCAAAAAATGCAACACTATAAGTAAGGAATGCTAACAAATCCATTCCTCTAAGGCGCGATGCTCTCTCACGTTGTTTTTGTCTATTATCGCGTTCCCGTTGCCGTCTCTCAAACTCTTCGCGCTGTCTTTCCCCTGGCCGTACACTTCTATCGTAGTCAGGTGCAGTATTTAATTGTCTGACATTACTACCATCAATATAATAATTATACTTTCTTTCTGCACTCATAAGATCCCCCTCTTAGACCTATATTCTTTCAAATACTCTCAATTTAGCGCTTTTTGATCGACTATTATTCGTCAATTCTTCCTCTGATGGTAAGATTGGTTTTCTAGATATTACTTTCCCTAACGGTTTTCTGTTACAAACACAAATAGGAAAGCTTGGAGGGCATATACATGGATTTTCCAAATCCTTAAAGCATTTTTTCACAATTCTGTCTTCTAACGAATGAAATGTTATAATACAGATTCTCCCCCCAGGAGCTAATAACTCTACCATATCTCTTAATGTGTTTTTTAACACATCTAATTCTTCATTAAGCTCAATGCGAATCGCTTGAAATGTTTTCTTTGCAGGATGTCCTGATGCCATTCTGATTTTTGCCGGAATTGCTGCTTTAATCGCCTCCGTCAACTCATAAGTTGTTTCAATTGGCTTCTCTTGTCTCATTCTAACGATATGCTTTGCGATATTCTTTGCGAATTTGTCTTCTCCATAATCACGAATGATACGGTATAGTTCCATTTCGCTGTATCCATTGACAATATCTTTCGCAGTAGTTTCCTTACGGTTGTCCATTCTCATATCAAGTGGCGCATTCTCTCGGTACGAAAATCCGCGCTCCACAGTATCGAGCTGATAGGACGATACTCCAAGATCTAGAACAATTCCGTCTACTTGATTAATTCCAAGTTCCTTCAGCACATTTGGCATTTGACTGTAGTTACTTCTAACAATCGTTACTCTTTGTCCAAATTCGGAAAGTCTTTTTGAACTTGCCCGTATTGCATCCTCGTCTTGATCTATTCCAATAAATCTGCCCTTCTCTCCAAGTAACTTACATACTTCAAAGGCATGTCCAGCTCCACCTAAGGTCCCATCAACATAGGTTCCCTCTGGTTTTACAAGCAGATTCTCTATAGTTTCTTTTAGTAACACCGAATAGTGTTTAAATTCCATCAAACTTCCTCCTAAAAGCTTAACCCAAACTCTGACATACGGTCTGCTACATCATCCATATCATCAAAAGTATTGTTGCTTTCCCAACGTTCTTTATCCCATATTTCCACCTTATTTAAAACACCTACAAACACGATGTCCTTATCAAGCGCTGCATGTTCTCTAAGCTTACCTGGAATTAGGATTCTTCCTTGCTTGTCCATCTCACAGGAAGCCGCACCTGCCATAAAGTAACGCTGCAATTGTCTTGCTTCTTTGTTACCTGGAAGTCCTCTTAATTGTGAAATGAAGCTTTCCCATTGATTATTAGGGTACGCAAATAAACAGCCATCTAAACCTAGGGTAACCACAAAATCTTCCCCTAATTCATCTCTGAACTTAGCTGGCACAATGATACGCCCTTTTGTATCAATAGAGTGATTATATTCTCCCATGAACATAAACTATCACCTGCTTCATCTTAGGTTTTATGGTGTTCAAACCACTTTAACACCATTTCAAACCACTTTCCACCACTTTGCTCCACTTCTACTGATATTCTAATACAAAATAGGGAATATATCAAGTATAAAAAGGCAAAAAAAAAGACAAATTTTGTTATAAAAATTTGTCTTTTTCCTATTCTACTATATATTGTGGCACAATTAAATACATCACAATATCTATTATATTCGTAACAGTATTCCTTTGAGATAAATCGAATTTATATTAGGCCGCTTTTGCAGAAGAAACTTTTCTACGTTTTAGAATAATTAGTGTAATACCAATTACAATTCCAACCACTGACACGGCCTGGCTAACAGCTATATTCGTCCCCCATATCAACAATTGATCAGTACGCAATCCTTCAATCCATAAACGACCAACTCCATAACCAACCAGATAAAGTAAGATTATCTCTCCTTCAAATCGCTTATGTTTGGAATAAATGATTAGTCCTATTAAGAGTACAAGGTTCCATACGGATTCATAAAGAAACGTAGGATGCACTTGTATATACTCAACTGCATCAATAGTCTTAATATTATCTAACATATTCTGTGTAATATTACTTGCGGCTACCTCACTTTTTTTAAGTTGCATTGCAAAGAAACTATTCGTATAATCTCCAAACGCCTCACGATTAAAAAAGTTGCCCCATCGTCCGATTGCCTGTCCGATAATTAATCCAAGAACGCCGGTATCTGCTAATAACCAGAACGATATTTTCTTTACCCTTGTATAAACATATGCCGTTGCAATAGCGACAATAACGCCTCCGTATATAGCTAATCCACCATTTCGAAAATTAAAAATCTGCCCTGGATTCTCGATATAGTAGGACCAATTAAAAATCACATAATAAAGTCTAGCTCCAAGAACTGATAAGATAATGGCCCAAATTGCAAAGTCAAGGTATACATCTGGATTTTGGCCAGTTCGTTTCGCCTGCCAAGCTGCTACTAGATATCCCATCACCATTCCAAATGCAATAATCATCCCATAGAAAGCGATTTCAATACCAAATATCGTTATAGATTTGCCTAAGTTTTGAAACTCAATTCCCAAATTGGGAAATGCAACACTAACATCCATTAACATAGAAACTCTTCCCCTTTCTTTACTTAAAAATCATCCTATCCAATCATGTGTATTTGTTGGAGTCTTTTACACATTAAATCTAAATAGTACAACATCGCCATCCTGCATTACATATTCTTTTCCTTCGAGGCGTACTAAACCTTTTTCTTTTGCAGCATTATAACTGCCACAATCCACGAGGTTGGCAAAATTCACTACCTCCGCACGGATAAATCCTCTTTCAAAATCAGTGTGAATCTTTCCAGCCGCCTGAGGTGCTTTTGTACCTTTTTTGATTGTCCAGGCTCTGGTTTCCTGAGGCCCTGCTGTAAGATAACTAAGTAGACCAAGTAAATCATAGCTGGAGCGTATTAGCTTATCAAGACCTGATTCACTAATACCTAAGTCTTCTAAAAATTCTGCTTTTTCATCATCATCAAGCTCTGCGATTTCCTGCTCAATCTGCGCACAAACGACGAATACTTTACTTCCTTCTTTTTCGGCAAATTCTCTAACCGCTTTCACCATTTCATTCGAAGCCCCATCCTCAATCAGATCGTCTTCTGTCACATTTGCTGCATAAATCACTGGTTTACCGGTTAATAGATTATATTCCTTCAAAAAGCTTGCTTCATCATCATCCTCTGGTTCAAACGTCATTGCTAACTGACCATCTTCGAGATGTGCTTTCAACCGAAGTAACATCTCATGTTCCTTTGCAAGAGCTTTATCCATCTTTGCACCCTTAGCAACGCGACTGATTCTTCTCTCTAAGATTTCAATATCAGAAAAGATTAATTCTAACTGAATTGTTTCAATGTCACGAAGTGGGTTCACATTACCGTCTACATGAATGATATTGCTGTCTTCAAAGCAACGTACAACATGAACAATAGCGTCCACTTCTCTTATGTTACTTAAGAACTGATTCCCAAGTCCTTCTCCTTTTGATGCTCCTTTTACTAGACCAGCAATATCTACGAACTCAATCGTTGCTGGTACAGTTTTTTCACTTTTATAAAGATCCGTCAGAACCTTTAAACGGTAATCTGGAACAGGTACAATCCCAACATTAGGATCAATCGTACAGAATGGATAATTCGCAGATTCTGCCCCCGCTTTCGTTAATGCATTAAACAAAGTGCTTTTCCCAACATTAGGTAAGCCTACAATTCCCAATTTCATATATGTCTTCCTTTCTATCTATCGCATATGGGTAATGCAAAGTCACTTACTATAATCTTTGCCATCCCATCTAATCTCTTGATTCAATCATTAATAAGATGCCTGATGCTATGTTAATAACTGCCTCTTCACCGCTAATTTCATTACTTACTCCGATACTATCTCCGACTGGCATCGTATAATCGGTTAACGGATACTTTACCCCTTGTAAATTGACTCCTGTCACAGGACCGTTAAAAGGTAGAAAACTAACATACTTTCCATATTGTTCACTTTTTTTTATCTGAAAAGACTTTGTGATAACACGTATTCTATTATGTGTATCCACAATGACGCCTTTCACTAAATTTCGTTCCATTCTTACTAACAACTGCAAATTAGCATACATATGATCAATTCTTGTTCCAGTCGCACCCAAAAGCACTACTTCGGTAACACCACGCTCTATTGCAATATCTACAGCAGCCTGGGTATCGGACATATCCTTTACCGGATTTAATTTGATAATCTCAGGTCGATTACTAGTGTCCTGAAAATGTGCCAACAAGTCAGAATGAACCGAATCAAAATCTCCAACAATCATATTCGGCGAAAAATACTCATCTTCAAAACAATGTAATCCGCCATCTACTGCTATTAACAATTGAAAAGGTGTCGTTTTATATATACTTGCTAGCAATTCTCTATTACATGTCCCACCGCTAACAATGATTGCTCTCTTCTTAAACATTTCGCCAACCACCTTTACTAATTACCTACTTTTTATTCGCTAGCTGAGCCCTTTGCAGAGCAAAAACATATTTCCCAATATTTTTAGAAACTTGCTTATATTGCAATCCGTAAAAATAATGATAAGTCTTCTCAAATTCTGACTGCTTACGAACAACTTCAGCAATTGCTTCAATCATTCCATAGTTGGTTTGCATGCGAATAAACGCAATATCGCTGATACTCAAATCCTCATTCGTATAAATTCCTATCCCTGTTTCGCTGATATCCTTTATAAGGCATGGTTTACTCTTTTTTAGATAAGGAGATTCGCACTCCATAATGTTATCACGGTTATCAAATAGAATATCTTTATGCTCCATTGGTACATAGTGAAAAAAGCTCTCCTCACCAACAAACACTCGAAAAGAATCTCTACGATTATAATTAATTCCATGGATTGGAGCTCTCAGACAGTGCACTAACTCATCATCTAGCTTAGCAAACTCTCCTTGCACTCCTTCCCACTTCCAAAGTTTATTGTCGTCTTTATAAATAAATTCAATAATGTCCGTATCTTCAAACTTAAACGGTTTTCCTTTTCCAACAATCAAAGAAATATAAACAGCATCCAGTTTGACGTATTCAATCTTACTAACCAATCGTAACCGGTATTGATTACGAACAAGAATAATTTCAATTGACTTCCCTAACTTCAAGTCTTGAAGACGCACTCTCAAATACCTCCCTAAAGGCTTTTACATTGCTTTCAACATCACCTTTGAACACACTAGTACCTGCTACAAATACATTCGCTCCGGCTTCGATTACCTTGCCGACATTATCCGGTGTAATACCTCCGTCTACCTGAATGTCAACTTCTAACCCTTTCTTACTAATCATTTCACGAAGTGCTTTGATTTTATTTACCGTAAATGGTATAAAAGCCTGCCCTCCAAAACCTGGGTTTACCGTCATAATCAGTACCATATCCACCTCGTGCAGAACAAGCTCTATATTCTCTATCGGAGTAGCTGGATTTAATGCTACGCAGGCTTTTGCCCCTAATTCCTTAATTCGAGTAACCGTGCGATGCAGATGTTTACAACTTTCCGCATGAACAGTAATGATGTCTGCTCCAGACTCAATAAATTCCTGAAGATAACGAATTGGCTCCTCAATCATTAGGTGCACATCAAAAACAAGCTCTGTTATGCCACGGATTGATTTCATGACTGGAAAACCAAAAGAAATACTTGGTACAAACATTCCATCCATCACATCAATGTGTACATAATCAGCGCCTGCCTTGTCTATTTTAATAACCTCAGCTGCCAAATTCCCAAAATCCGCTGCCAATAGCGAAGGTGCTAGCTTAAACATGTTGTAATCTTCCTCTCGTCAATACTTTTTCTTGTCCTTAATTTCATTATAGATGGAAACATAATTATCATATCGAATTTGACTTAACTTTCCTTCATTTAAAGCTTCCTTGACGCCACAGGAAGGTTCATTGATATGCACACATCCCTGAAACTTACAATAAGGTTCATAACGTTCAAACTCAGGAAAAAACATACACACTTCTTCTTTTTCAATATCCTCTAAATACAAGGAACTAAACCCCGGAGTATCGAGGATATACGTCGTATCATCCACAAAGAACAATTCGGAATGTCTTGTTGTGTGCTTTCCTCTTTGGATCTTCTCACTAATTTCACCTGTCTCCATCTGTGCATTCGGATGAAGGACATTGATTAACGTAGACTTTCCAACTCCGCTTGGTCCAGCTAAAACCGTTGTCTTACCTTCAATCAGTTTCATAATATCCGTAATACCATCTGATAACAATGCACTTGTTAACAGAACCTGATATCCCCCGTTTTTATAAATCTGATACAGATTATCGATTTCTGCATCAGAAACAGTATCCTTTTTATTAAAACAAATCACGGTTTCAATACCATTTTTACGCATCATAATTAGAAACCGATCGAGTAAATTAAGATTAGGCGTTGGTTTTGCCGCGGCAAAAATAACCAACGCCTGATCTACATTGGATACGTTAGGCCGTATCAGCATGTTTTTCCGCTCAAGAATAACACTCACGTTACCTAGTTTCTTATCCTCATCTAATACATCAATGAAACAATTGTCCCCCACCAAAGGTTTTACCTTCTCTTTTCGAAAATTCCCTTTGGCTCTACATTCATATACCCCTTTTCCTGGTATATGAACGTAGTAAAAGCCACCTATTCCTTTAATGATTTTTCCTTGCATTAATTTACCTGTACCTTTTTAAAATTAACTGCTTGTGTTCCGTAAGAAACGCCATCTACAAAAATATAAATAATTCCAGGACCCTCCCCATCTGCACTAACTTTTGTGCGATACGGGAACTGAGTCGATTCCATCTGTTTCCCTAAAATATCTTGAGCAACACCATTATATTCAACAGTCAGTTCTACATAGCCTGAAGTTACACCCTCTGCAAATGGTGACTGAATCTCAATATCAGCTTCATATTCATACGTAGGTTCCGGTGTTGGTTCCGGCCCCTTACTTATTATAACATTGACCTTAGTTCCTTTATCCACTTCAGCATCAACTGCTATTGCATTGCCACTCTGATCAGTTATTCCAATAACCTGGCCACTAGCATATTCTGAACTAAATTCTTTGACCGCTTTTCCATAGACTAAGCCAGCATCCTCTAATGCATCTTTTGCATCATCTCTCGTCATCCCAATCAAATTCGGCATTACCGTTTTTTCAGGGCCACGACTTAAGAATATAGTAACTAACTCACCTTTTTGTAACATACTGCCTACTTCAGGCTCTGTTTTTACGACGTACTCATATTTGATCTTAGGGTCATGAACATATTCTCTTCTAACAACAAATCCTAAGTCCTCTAACTTCACCATAGCCTCATTCATAGGCACATTAATAATGTTATCTGGAATAGCAATTGCTTCTTTCCCAGCACTTACTACAAGTTTAACTTCAGTACCCGGTTTAAGAGCTTCTCCAACCTCATAAGACTGAGTGATGATATAATCTAATTCAAACTCGTCTGAAGTCTCTTCCGTGTAGGTTGGTTTTAGGTTAAGAGCATTAAGTTCAGCCAAAGCATCCTGTAGCTTCTTCCCTACGACATTAATCATAATCACATCAGCTTCAGGTGAGGTAGTTGGCGCAATACTTGGATTAGCAGTTGGATCTAGTGTTGGCGCAATCGTTACAACAGGTGTTTTTGTTGGTTCAACACTGCTACCTCCACCACCGAAAAATCCAAGAAACTTACCTACAAATATAAAAACAATAATTCCTAGAATCAAAGTTAACACAATACTTCCAATAATAAAAATTTTATCAAGCTTAGGATCCACATCTGAATCCTCATCTATCTCAAGGTCATCAAAGTTAGTATTATTTTTCGCTCTTGGTGTCACTACCGGAGGAGTAACTCTGGTAGCATGTTTGATTGAATTCAAGTCTTCCTCGCTAATGTTGATGGTTGGAGAATTATCAATTAACGGAGCGGCAACTTTAACAAAATCACCGGTAGGATTAAGTATTGAGCGTTTCAAATCAGCAATAAGCTCTGATGCTCGAAGATATCTACGTTCCGGTTTTTTCTCCATACATTTTTGTACAATGCGTTCTAAGCTTAATGGAATAGAAGGATCAATTTCACGAAGAGGCATAGCTTCTCCCTGAATGTGCAACAAAGCAACTGATACCGTATTATCTCCTGCAAATGGTACCATACCACTTAACATTTCATATAGTGTGATTCCTAGTGAATAGATGTCACTCTTTTCATCACTGTAGCCACCTCTCGCCTGTTCCGGTGAGATATAGTGTACTGATCCCATTGCGTTCGAATTAATGGTATTAGAAGATGCTGCTTTGGCAATACCAAAATCAGTAACTTTTACCTTACCTTCTTTAGAGATGATAATATTTTGAGGCTTAATGTCCCGGTGTATGATATGATTATCATGTGCCGCTTCTAAGCCCTGTGCAATTTGAATCGCAATGCCTACAGCTTCTTTTATTTCTAATTTTCCTTTTCGCTCAATAAAATTCTTAAGCGTAATGCCTTCTACGAGTTCCATAACAATATAGTATAATCCATCGTCATCACCAACATCGTAAACGTTAACGATATTTGGGTGAGATAGTCCTGCCGCAGATTGGGCCTCTCCTCTGAATTTTAATACAAAGGATTTGTCGTCGCTATATTCTGATTTTAACACTTTGATAGCGACAAAACGATTCAGCCTATGGCAACGTGCCTTATAAACATCTGCCATTCCCCCGGAACCGACTTTTTCGATGATTTCATACCTGTCGCTAATGAACATACCAGGTTTTAACATAACTTTACTCTCCTTTATTGTTTAAAAATAATGATTGCAATATTGTCTTTACCACCATTATCATTTGCTCGCTCTACCAAAGTCTTCGCAGCTCTCTCAAAATCATGAGTGGCTTCGTTAACTATCTGAAGCATATCCTCGTCCTCCATCATATTACTAAGTCCGTCGGAGCATAATAATACGATATCCTCTTCGTTAAGTTCTACTTCAAAAAAGTCAGGATTACATTTAATACTTGCACCCACTGCTCTGGTAATCACATTTTTATTGGGATGATGTTTCGCATCCTGTGGTTCAATTTCTCCATTTTCAACCATTATCTCAACTAGTGAATGGTCTTTGGTGATTTGTGTTATCTTATCATCTAAGACATAAAGTCTGGAATCACCAATATTAGCTACTAACATCTGATTATTCTCAACCGTCGCTGCCACAAACGTAGTTCCCATACCAACTAATTCACTGTCTTCTTCTGCTTTTTCAAGGAGCTTGTCATTAGCATGTTGAATTGCTGACTCAAGTACACTCACATAAGTTTGTTCCCTGGAAACTTTTATATATTCAAGAACTGATTCGACACAGTATTTAGATGCCAAATCTCCGGCATTATGACCCCCCATTCCGTCTGCTACGATGAAGAGATTCGGTAAAATACCAATTGGTTCTTCACTGACAAAAACGTAGTCTTGATTGACTTTCCGTTTTATCCCTACATCGGTTACAGAAAATGATTTCATAGGCCTCTCCTTTCCACATAAAATACTAGTTGTGATCCAGATAACTCTTTCTTAACTGTCCACACGCAGCATCAATGTCTGTTCCCATTTCTCTTCTTATAGTAACATTTATTCTATTTTTTTCAAGTATATTTTTGAATTTTTGAATAAATGAAACGTCGGAATGTGTATAATTTCTTTCTTTTATAGGATTTACGGGAATCAGATTAACATGACAATTCAAGCCTTTTAAGCGCTTACATAGTTCCAGTGCATATTCAGCACTGTCATTCACTTCCTTCACTAAGCTATATTCAAATGTAATTCTACGGCCTGTTTTCTGATAATAATATCGACAAGCATCCATTATTTCATTAATCGTATATCGATTCGCAATCGGCATCAATTCTTTTCTTACCGTATCATTGGGTGCGTGTAAACTAATTGCTAATGTAATCTGCAGTTGTTCCTCCGCTAATTGCCTAATTTGATCTACCAAGCCACAGGTTGAAACAGTAATGTTACGCTGGCTGATATTCAAACCATGCTCATCAGAGAGCATTCTTATGAATTTGAGCACATTATCATAATTATCAAATGGCTCTCCAGAACCCATAATAACTACATTAGATACCCGTTCGCCAGATTGTTTTTGTATCTGATAGATTTGATTCAACATCTCTGATGTGGTAAGATTGCGTTCTAAGCCACCCAAAGTGGAAGCACAAAAGCGGCATCCCATCCTGCATCCCACCTGCGAGGATACGCAAACACTGTTTCCATGCTTATACTTCATTAATACACTTTCTATCACACGATTGTCCCATAACTTAAATAAATATTTGCTTGTTTCATCGCTCGCCGAAACGCGGCTATCAACCACTTCTCCTGAAAGCATGTGAAAATGCTCTTGAAGCTTTCTTCGTAAGTCGATTGAGAGATTACTCATTTCGTCAAAACTTCCAACTAATTTTACGTGCAACCACTCGTAAATCTGCTTTGCACGAAACTCTTTTTCATTCAGAGCTTTCATTTTCTCCTTAAGTTCCTGATAATCGAGAGACTTAATATCTATTTTCTCTTGCTCATTATTTTTACTTTGATCCATTTTATCCATTCACTTTCTCATTGGCTAATTAAGCAACTCGAAGTATTCTATGTTACTAACTTAGACACAATTCCTATTCGTCACAATTTCCCATTTAACGCTTAATTAGTCTTGCTATAAAGAAGCCATCCGTCTGATGCTTCGAAGGTAATAACTGCACATAACCTTGCAGCTTCGTAGTTTCGTTCAAATTTTTTGGAAGGTACTCTTCTAAGGAATCAAGCTTAAGCCCCTTCTGAATCAAGTACTTTACATTCTCTTCATTTTCTTGCTGGTTAATCGTACAAGTACTAAAGATAAAAGTACCACCTGGTTTTACATAGTTTACGACAACATCTAATATCCTACGTTGCAAACTAACAATCTCAGCAACCTGTTCTTTGCTCATTTTATATTTGATATCATTCTTCTTATTTAACACACCAAGCCCTGAACATGGAACATCAGCTATTACAATATCAGCCTTTTCAATACTGTCAGTATCAGGTACTGTGGCATCCATCATACAAAACTTAACATTCGTAACACCAAGTCTCTTTACATTCTCCATCACTAACTCTGTCTTTGCATAACTTATATCTCTGGAATCCACCGTACCAGTTGACGCAAGCTTTTGGGCAATATGAAGCGTCTTTCCTCCAGGTGCTGCACAGACATCTATAACATAATCACCTGGCTTAACTGCTGCCGCTTCCGCCACCATCATGGAGCTGACATCCTGTACTACGAACCATCCCTCCTGATACCCAGGGATACTTCGAACATGATTGTAATGGTCAACCGCCACTGCATAAGGAAGATACTCATTAATTGTAACATGAATCCCTGCTGCCTCAGCTTCTTTTACAAACTGTTCTACCGACACCTTGTTTAGGTTAATTCGTAATGAAAGGCTTCTTTCAACCTGAAAGCCTTCAAGTAAATTAGAAGTTTCCATAGCACCCATCTGATTATTCCACAGACTGATAATCCATTCCGGCATTGAGTATGCTACGCTGAGTGCTTGAATTGGTTCTTCCTTAAGATCCGGATATTTAATGTTCTCAATATTTCTTGCAACTGCTCTAAGAACGCCATTGACAAAACCTGATAACGAAGTAAAACCTCTCTTTTTGGCCAGCTTTACCGCCTCATTACAAGCCGCTGACGAATGAACAGCATCCATATATTTTAGTTGATAAATACTCATCCTGAGCAGGTTACGGATTAATGGTTTTAATTTATTCACTTTTACTTTAGAAAATTGATTAATAATATAGTCTAGTTCTAGTGCACGTTCGATTGTTCCTTCATATAATCTGGTAAGAAAAGCACGATCTCTCTTTTCAAGATATTGATACTTCTCAAGCATGGCGCCCAATATTTTATGACTATACTCGCCTTTCTCCATGACTAAGATGATTCCATCCAAGGCAATTTCCCGAATCGGCGCCTGTTTGCTGTTAGTTGTCACGTCTTCTTCCTCCAAATATGATTAAAAGTCTTAATAATTGTAGCATTGATGCGATTGCCCCAGCGACATAGGTTAAGGCTGCTGCAGATAATACCTTTCTAGCCTGTCCTACCTCATCTCCTCGTAACATGTTGCTATCACGTAGAATCTGAATCGCTCTCGAAGATGCATTAAACTCTACAGGAAGGGTAAGTAACTGAAAAGCCACGCCTGTACTAAAAGCAATAATTCCGGCCAATATTAACGTATTACTTGCAGAAGAATTAAAAAATAAACCTGCAATAATTAATAGCCAGCTGATTCGTGTTCCAAAGTTAGCAACCGGAACAATGACATTACGAATTGCTAGTGGAGCATAACCGTGTGCATGTTGAATTGCATGACCGCACTCATGCGCCGCAACTCCAATCGCTGCAATCGAATTGCTCTGATAGACACTGTCACTTAACGCCAATGTTTTATTTCTAGGATCATAATGATCATTTAGGTTCCCATGAATATGTGTAACACGAACGTCTCTAATTCCTGCATTTCGTAAAATCATTTCCGCTGCACTAGCTCCGGTTAGTCCAGAATACGAACTTACTCGTGAGTATTTATTAAACGTAGAGCGAACTCTTGCAGATGCTAGTAAGGAAATCACCGCACCGATAATAATAAAAATGAAAGTAGGGTCGTTAAAATAATAATAAGGATACATGTACTGCCTCCAATCTAAGCGTCATCCATAGTTACTGTATTATACCCCTAGCATTATCCCTTTTATCAAAGAATATCCTCTTAGGAATGCATCTACACTCATTCTCTTTTTCCCCTCTAACTGTAGCTCTTTCACACGCAAAATACCATCACCGGTTTTAACATCAAAATAATCTTTGCCAATGTCTATAATCTCCCCATTTTTTGCTTCATTCAAATCACTTATAACTTCAGCTTTCCAGATTTTTAATGTTTTACCCTCAATCGTCGTATAAGCACTTGGCCAAGGATTAAGTCCACGTATGAGTCTTTCTATTGTTTTTGCTGATTCATCAAAATTAATCTTTCCAATCGCCTTATCAAGCATTTTAACATAAGTAGACTCCTCATCGTTTTGTTTTTCACGCACCAAGGTACCTTGTTCTAATTGTTTTAAAGTCTCAAGGATTAAGTCGCCACCCATATGAGCTAGTCGATCATGTAGACTTCCCCCTGTTTCATCAGGAGAAATTATATACTCTTCTTTTAATAACATATCTCCAGTATCAATTCCCACATCCATATACATTGTGGTAATGCCGGTTTTTTCTTCACCATTTATAATCGCCCATTGAATTGGAGCAGACCCACGAAGCCTTGGAAGTAAGGAGGCATGAATATTAATACATCCGTATTTTGGCATATCCAATATTGCTTTGGGCAAAATCTGGCCAAACGCAATCACCACAATAACATCTGCTTGATAAGATCTAAGTTCCTCTATAAATGTTTCTTCTCTTGCTCGTTTTGGCTGAAGTACTGGGATGCCATATTGCAAGGCAGCTTCTTTCACAGCAGGAAACTGCATTTCCTTCCCTCTACCCTTGGGCTTATCAGGCTGGGTCACTGCAGCTACCACTTGATGACCGCCCTTTATTAATGCCTCTAAAGTTGGCACTGAAAATTCAGGTGTTCCCATAAATACTATTCTCATGTCAAAACCTCTTTTCCAATTAATATAATAGAAACATCTTCCCACCGTCTTAATGGGGAGGGTTTCTCCACTGATGAAATACCATTACAAAAACTTGAGTGTCTTATCAGCCTGCAATCTTCAAGAAAGTTGGCAATAAGACACTCATATTGTATCAAATAATGTTTTTTAATACTACAAGTTCACAAAGAATTCAACCATTCTTTAGGAAATTCTAAGATTCTATCCTTATTCTTCCTCTTCCAAATCAGTCGTATTCATTAATTCACCCTCTACTTTTTCAAGATAAAGGTGACCTTCCAAATGGTCGATTTCGTGACATAAAGCTCTAGCTAACAGCTCCGTACCTTCTAACTCGAATTCTTCCATATCTTCGTTTAGCGCACGCACCTTACAATAATTCGGTCTCGTTACAACTCCAAACTTACCAGGAACACTTAAGCACCCTTCATATCCCGTTTGTTCACCTTCCGTTGTTATAATCTCGGGATTAATAAGAATAATCGGTTGATCTGCTTCACTCGTTACATCAATTGTTACGATTCTCTTTAAGATTCCAACCTGCGGTGCGGCAAGCCCTACGCCACCAGCATCATACATCGTTTCTAACATATCCTGAATTAATGTTTTAATTTTATCATTTACCTCTGTCACTTCTTTTGCTCTTTTATTCAGGACAGAATCTCCTTCGACTCTGATATTTCTGATTGCCATAATAATCCTCTTTTCTATCAAGTTCTAATATACTATATACTATATGTTATATGCTATTTTCATACAATGCTATCGAGGCATTCATACCTGACAGCACTACGCACTATTTTCAAACATTATAATGTATTATAACCTAATTTGAATCATTATACAATGTGAAATTCATAGTTTTGCAAAGCTTCAGCAAATTATTAGCTTATTAAAATACCTATTTTACTACTTTAACAAACACCTTTTTACCAATTCTAATAATATCCCCATGAAATAGTACTGTCTGCAAATCTGTAGTTACCTCATCATTTATTCTGACTCCACCCTGAGATATTAACCTGCGAAATGCTGACCCTGATTCTACGTAGTGGTACTGAACTAAGAGAGGAATAATCTGTATTAGCAGGTCCTCTTCAAGTCCAATCACTAACTCTGGAACATCCGATGGACTGCCTTTCTTAGAAAAGGCTTCCTCAAAGAATTTTTTAGCCTCTGACACCTTTTCACTCGAATGGTAATATCCCGTGATAATCTCTGCTAGAATAAGTTTCTCATCCCTTGGATTGGCTCCCATCGAAAGTCTGTTAGCTACCTCCTTAATCGTTGCTGGAGCAATGTCCGTCACCAGATCATAGTAAGTGATAATCAGGTCATCTGGAATCTCCATTACTTTCTTGAACATTACTTCCGCCTTTTCGTATAGTCCAATATAGTTCCCCAAACTTTTACTCATCTTTTCTTTTCCATCAAGACCTGGCAAAATCGGCATAAAGATTGCTACCTGCTCTTCCATCTGAAGGCTCTTCATTAAATTTCTTCCCATTAATATATTAAATGTCTGATCGGTTCCACCTAGTTCAATGTCAGCTTTGATTTCCACACTATCATATGCCTGCATCAGCGGGTAAAAGAATTCATGTAATCCAATTGGCACACCCGCACGGTAGCGATTATTAAAATCATCACGTTCTAACAACCTGGCAATCGTCGTTGTCATAGCTAATTGGAGCACTTGCTCAAAGTTTAACTCCTTAAGCCATTCGCTATTAAATCGAATCGTTGTTTTTTCTTCATCAAGTACATGAAAAACTTGCGTTGCATAAGTTTTAGCATTCAATATAACTTCTTCCTCACTCAGCGCATTACGCTTTTTACTCCTCCCAGTTGGATCACCAATCCTTCCTGTAAAATCACCAATAATGATTACCGCATGATGCCCCATATCCTGCATCTGACGAATCTTACGAAGAACAACGCTGTGCCCAAGATGAAGATCCGGCGCACTAGGATCAAGGCCAAGCTTAATCACAAGCGGCTTTCCAGAACTTAAGGACTTTTCAATCTTACGTCTCAACTCCCCATCCTCAATCACTTGGATGGCCCCCTTCTTAATCATCTGATACTGCTCCTCCACCCTCTTATCAAACTCCTCAGATGACCAATCACTCCCACTAAGCTTATCAACCTTCTCATTATTCCTATCATTTACATTCATCATCTCATTCTCCTTTGCCATATCCTTCTCATTCATCTTTCAACACATCCCTTCCTAATCTCTAATCATATTCATCATAACACTTCTTACATAACCAACTACACAACTACGACTTCGTCCAAGCGAGAGCGCGTTGCGAATAAAATATGTTTTATCCTGCTTTCCACAACCCCAAGTGCAAATTGCCACCCACAACTCCCAAGAATTTTGGCTTCAAACCGTTTATAAACACCTCGCGATGCAGGTTTGAGGGCAAAATCCACCAAGAACTTGAATTTGGCAATTTGCACTCACCAACTCTATTAAGCAAGGATGAAACATATTTTGATTCGCAACTGTTACGAAGACGTTGGTACTTAGGACACGTACTTTGTGTCCTTACGTACCACTACGACTTCGTCCAAGCGAGAGCGCGTTGCGAATAAAATATGTTTTATCCTGCTTACTACAACCCAAGTGCAAATTGCCGCCAACAACTCATTAGGATTTTGTCATCAAACCGTCCATAGCCACAAACGCAAAAAAAACCCTCGTCCGATAAGGACGAGGGCATAATCTCGTGGTACCACCTTAACTTCACAAACTGCTTACGCAGCTTGCCTCTTCAAGTACTCTGTTAAAAACAGGTTATACTCTAGCACGGTAACGTGTGCAGGATACGTCGCAGCCTACTTTCCATACCCATCATGTAAATGATAGAAGTTTCAGTGCGAAGCTCAAAGAGGTATTCGTAATAAGTCCATTGCCTGCACCTCTCATCAACCGGTAACTTTCTGTAAGCCGTTCCTATCACTACTTATTCTTTTCATAGCCTTTATAATTGGTTATTTAATTGTGGGTATTATAGCACCCAAAGTATCAGGTGTCAAGACTTTTGCCTATTTAACCTTAATTGTTTTCGTTTGACTCTTGTGTTTAACTGCATCTTCAGCCTGCATAATTATTTTTGTTCCTTTTTTCAATTTTGGTGTTGAAATAGTAAAAACTCCATTATCTCTAGTAACCGCCTTATAGGTCTTCTTTCCAATTTTCGCATAAACTAATACACCCGCTTCTGCATTACCTACTATTTTAGTAGTTCCCTTTTTATATGCTGTTGGTACTGGAGTCTTTGGTTTCTTTTTATCAATGTTTGTAACTTCGATAACTTTATGAGAGCAGTTTCCCAAACTATCTTTTATACGAACTGTATATTTCCCGTTCGTTTTTACAGTATATGTATTACCGTCCAACAGATAATTTATGTTCCAATATGGAGATTTGGCGTCCATTACTCCTTCTTTAACATAAATTTCAGCATCTGGATCGTATGTCTTTACCGTTAACTTAACATTACTTGTCGTAGTTTTAGTGATATTCTTAGTCACCGTAAACTTAGTGGTATTAGTACAAGGTGTATATCCCACCGCAAAACTAACTTTATTACTCATATCTTTTAAGTATGAGCCATATACACAAGCCTGTACCTCAAGATAATAAGTACCTTTTTTTAGGAAGACTCTTTTATCAACAGTCTCACTTTTGCTAAGCCCTACCCTTTCAAAAGCAACGGAACTCATTTCACTGTTATAAAACAAAGTGCATCTAGGATATAAGTCATATGCATATTCTGGATAACCCTCACCATCAACATTTCCGTACCTTAAAGTAACGATACTATCAATAGGTAAAGTAAATTTAAAATAAGTATTATTTTTCTGCTTAGTAGTATTGTTATACGAAATTGAGCTTGTAGCAATCAGATTGATATTTTTTATAAAACTATCTTCTGTCGCTCCTTTATTCGCAATCACAAATGGTTTTGTATCAATAAACTGTACCCCATCCGCCTTTACTTTTGGTGTTGTTTGTCCAAATACCCCTACCACCAAAGCAAGACATAATAAAGCAAATACCAACAACTTACTCTTTTTCAATTCCATATCCTCCCTTATTTGATAAATTCAATAACAAAATAATTATATAATTACTTTCCTTAAATTGTCAATAACAGTATTGTTATGGGGAGATTGAGAAATGTTCAAATTATGATATTGGGTATCACAACAATAAGGAGTAGTCCTCATTCCATAAGATGAAATTCGGACTACTCCAATTATTTTTATTAACCAAAAATCAGAAATTAATTCTTATTAATATCTCATAGGAATGAATTGAGTAAGTTCTTCAAGACTTCCATCGCGTAAGAAGCATTCTATAATTTCTTTTCCAAGTGGATTTAAGTCATCAGTTAAGAACTGCTGTAATTCCTTTTTAAAGAAATCAGTTAAAATCTTCGCACCTTTATCGTAGCCTTCCGTTCCTAATTCAGATTGCATTTCAGGTTGTAAGAATGCTTTTCTGATATATTGACCGTCAATCTTTAACGAATCAAGACAATATCCAAGTAACGTACAACGAGAATCAACTAATGTCTCTGGTTTAAATTTGGCACCACCACGTCTTGCGATATACTCTCTTGCAATCCATTGAGGCATGAAGCTAACTTCATATGCGCCAATATGTTGGTTAGGAATCAATACATATCTCGTACTAGGAGAATTGATAATCTGTTCTAATAACAAGTTCGCTTGTGTTACTTTTTTTCCTGTTGCAAATGGCCAGTAAGATCCAACACCTTCACTACTCATTCCTTTAGAAGAAATGATACTTGGGTTGTTAAATCCTCTAGGTGCAACAAGACGCCAGATCCAAGCAAGAGCTGGTGGCAACACATGCATAATACCAAGAATACCATAGTTAGGATTTTTGTTAGTACTTGGTGGAACTCGAACTCCAAAGCTTCGTACATCAACCTCCACACAATCATTCACAATATCATTTACCATTTCTCTTGGGAGAATAACACGTGGGTTCGGACAAGGTGTTCCATCGGAATCCAATGTATGTTCCCATGGCAGACATGTGGAGTTTGGAGCACCATCCATATTAAAGAATACAAGTGGTTTACTAGGTTGAATAATACTTTTCTCAAGATGAGGAGTAACACCATATTCCGTAATATGGTCAACACGTAAAAACCAGCCTGCTTCTGCATCTCTGATTACTAACTTACTATTCTCCTGTTGCATTGCTTTATTGCTAAGTGCCATATCATCTGTAATTGGTCTTAATGCACAGGTTTCATTCAAATCAAGATATGTTTTTTCACCAGTAACTGTATTTCTTGCCATTACAATTCTCTGATCCATCTCACGATGAATTGGCTCAAGCATCTCACTCTTACCACCGCCACTTGCACCTTCATGCATAATAACGATTTCATTATCATATGGAGTAATTACTTTAACAGCAGAAGTATGACAGGTTACCCATCCTTCTCTTTCACCAATGTCTAACAGCACGCTGTAAATACCTTTTTTAGCACTTGGTCCTGGATACAGATTATAGGAAAATACTTCATGAACGTCGCCACGATTATGAACAACCACTTGTTTGCCATTAAAGTGAGTATGACGAAATGGTGGTGCTACATATACGATTGCTTTAGGTTCAAAACCTTCTTCGACTTCATCATATGATAAAAACCCTTGTAAATCATGCACTCCACAAGCAAAGAAAGCAGCATTTTTTGGAACAATCAACAATGCTTCGTAACCAAAATCTTTTCCACCAGCCATAAATGGTAGAATAAGTAAATCCTGTTTTTTCAACCAGTTGAAAGTTTCTTTTCTAAGCTTAGAAAAGTCCGAACCAAACTTTTGTTTATATTGTGGTTTGTCAGTCGGCAAGTTATCACCGATAACCATAGAATTAGGATCTCTTCTTCTCATATAATCTTCAACATAGTTTACCGCAATACCATTTTTACAGCGCGTAACCGTAGCTTCCACTACTTTGCCCATCTTTTCAATCTGATAAGCAACTTCGTAGCAATCAATTTGTTCATGACCTAATGCATCACGAAACAGCTGGTCACGATTCTTTGGATAAGTTAATGAATTACAGGACAACAGTACATCCTTTACTTCCTGTTCTAGTTTTAGTTTCTTTAAAATTGTTGACATATGCTTACCTCTCTATCTCCTGTTTTTGTTTGTTTAGGTTATCTGTTCATGAAAAATGCAAAGCACTTGTCTGCGAAACAAAAAAACCGGTATTCATGCAAAAACGCATGAATACCGGTTTACTTACAACCTAGCACGCTAGTTTAGCTCGTCTTCCGATTTACACAGGTTATTAATGTGTTACGTCATTATAATTAATTGTCAAGAATCTGACAAATGACAATCTTATAAAGATTTAATACAATGAAATATTAAGCAATAATATTGTGCTAGAGTCAGGCTGTCTCAAACTTCCGTTCCCTCTCACTACTTAAATTATAAATCATTATACTGATTAACAAAATAAAAGTCAACTGCGAGTGTTAAGTAATTTGTAAAATCATAAAAGATGATGGCGATTAATGTATGCCCTGTCAATATTATTAGTATTCACTATTCCCAATATACGGAATTGTAATAAGAGTAATAATAAAAATATTCATCAGGGCCAAAGTAATAGCTCGAAGAAGTAATTTTAACCCCTGTCTTTAACAGGATTTCAGCATCTTGATTAACACTAATACTTTTTCCATCTTGATAACGAAATAATTGACTATTACTGATTCCATCGTTTTTACAATAAAAAATCGTATTTTTATTTGTGACCCAATAATCAATAACATTCGTATCTATTAGTATTGTTTGTCCATTCTCATCACAATAATACATATCGCTTGAATTTAATAGTTTTTGATAATTAGCCAAATAAATAAACTCTTTATCCTTTACTGCCCATATTGTGTGAGGCAAAACTTCTTCTTCTATTACCTTTGTTCCATAGTATAAAGTAGCAGGAGGTTGGTCATTGTTGTTTTCAAACATATAGCAATATGCAAGAGGTTTATCGCCTAATTTAGCGTAGTATTGAGTATCAAATGAATCATATAAATAGTAATCCACTATCCTTCCAAAGTACAAATCAAGGACATAGATTACGACAAGTTCCCCATTATATCCCTCACTCATTATTTTTTGATAGAGTTCTCCTCCTTTATCAAGCCCCTCTATGGATTTGATAACCATAATTTGATTTTTTTCTTTATCATACTCTAGAATACGGTCAACCTCAAGTTCACTTTTCTTGTATAACTTCGTTCCAATCAGACACTGGTCATAAAACGCGGAGTATATTAGTTCATATGAAGTCTGGTGCATCATATCTAATGACAATGCCTCATATTCATGCCTACTTATTTTCTTATATTCATCTCGTTTTACCTTTAATGTCAAGACTTGTCCATTATCAACCGTAATATAGTTCGGGTTTACCTTAATGTCCGAATAAGTTACAATATCATCCTGGTAGTCAATTGTCATTTGGTAAACGCCATATTGGAATACTTCCTGTTTCATTAATTGCTCATCGTATACCTCATCTTCACCGACCTCAACCAAATCATTGACTTTAATGGACTGCGGATCTGATTCATGTTCATTGAGATACATCAGATAATCAGATCTGCTATCCCAGTAAAAGTAAACAACTCCAGACATAGTACTACTAGTAGAGTCTGATTCGAGATGTACTAACTCATTACCACTTAAGAAATACATTTCCCTTTTCTCAAGATCCATACTATACGAATGTACATCACCCCATTCTCTACTAATCATCCTTCTCCCTAAATTAAAGCTGCTAACGATATAGCGGCTAGGCATATTATTTTCTCCATAAACAGGATCATCATCAAACAAATTGCCATAGTTGACCAGATCTCCATATTTCACGTTATAGTTTCGTTCTCCAATGATTATCAGTTCCGTTCCGTCCTGCGAAATAAAACTCTCATCGATATTACAGCCATAGTCATCCATAAATAATATGGCACTCTCTGGATATATCTCCTTCTCAGCGGAATCCTTATCTTCCGAAACATTCTCATAATACTCTAACTGATTTATATTCACCCAGTAGAGTTTATTGTCATTTGCAATCTGTAACAACAGATAATTTTCGGGAGTGATTCTATAATCTAATGCCGTACAGCCAATATTATAAGTCTGTCTCTTCCACAAATCATAAATACATAATGTAGCATTAGTACGCTCTTCTGTTCCAGAATATGTGACAGTCTTTGGATAAACGATATATCTCTTATCATCACTGATAAGATACTTTGCCCTATTGTTATAAACTGACAGATTCCCGTCCTGATAAGCCTCTTCTGATAGACACTCCTTCTTACTTCCATCTTCATCACATAGATATAACTCTTTCTCATGTACATATACGATAGGATTCTTATACGTAGTTACATCAACTTCTGTATTCTGTTCCTCATGTGTAAATGGTTTCCATACAAAAAAAACAAATATAATAAACAAAACTAATGTGATAGTCACGAAGATAGCGATGCCTAGAAACCTTGGCTTTCGGGTTTTAATACTAGTAGTTTGTTCCTTTATCCCACCTGGCTTGTTATAGTTTATAGCCTTTACTTGTTCCTCATACTGTTGCATCTGCTCCCGATAGGAGTTCATATCGCACTTCGCTATCTTTGAGAATTCCTCCTCTTTTCCAGAATTGCTACTAAAGGAACCACGATATTGACTATTATCCATAGAATTGCCAACTCCACTGACTTCTGTCTGATTGCGCACCCCATACTGAGATAAATCATATGGGTGTCTCATAGAACGATCCTGATAAATGTTGGCACTATTCTTCTTTATCTTTTTGAATTTGATATTTCGCATGAATATCCCCCTTGGCATAAGTTTCTGTCATATCCTTCTAGCACTAATCGCCACCTGAAGCAATGATTAAACTGTCTTGCTTTATTTATTGTTTGACAAAAGGACAAGATCTGCCGCCAGCTCTAAACAACGAGTACTACCATCTTGGAAACAATATAGTAGACTGTCCTTTGTTGCATCTGTTTTACAATAATAAACCATCCCATTACCTGTGACTGAAAAATCACATACACTCGTATCTATTAAATGCTTTTCTCCATTCTCATCACAATAGAACAAATCTCCAGAGTTGATTAATTCTTGATAATTTTCTATAAACACTATTTCTTTACTCTCAAACATTTGAATCGAATCCGGTAAGGCTCCCTCAACAATAAGCTTATTGCCATAATACAAATAAACCAGGGACCTATCTTTAAAACTATAAACATCATATTCTGCCATAAGAGGTTTGTTCCCTAATATACCATAGTACTCTAACTCTGAATCCTTAAGAAGTTCGTAATCGATAATCTTCCCGGAATTTAAGTCAAGAATGTAGCTTACAGCTGACATTTCATTGGTGCCCTCTTTGTTTATTTTTTGGTAGAGCTCTCCTTCACGATTAAGTTCATCAATGTAACTATACATGATGACTTGATTCTTCTCTTTATTATACTTCAGAACGCGTTCTGCTTCTAGTTCACTTTTTGAATATAACTTCGTTCCAATCAGATAGCTCTTAGAAAACGCATTACTTAACAGGTCATCAGTACCATCAAGTATAATGCTATCACTGTACATGGTATACTCCTCCATGCTTAGTTTCTTATAAACATCTCTTTTCACTTCCATTTCAACAACCTGTTCATCAATAACGGACATAAATTTAGGATTAATGCTAACATCTGCTAAGCGAATCTGCTTATTCTGATCTTCAATAACGATATCATAGATACCATATGTGAATACCTCTTGTTCGGCTAAGGAATCCACATTGGAATCGTCTTGCCCATCCTCAACCAAATCATTTGCCTTAATATATCTCATTTTGTCGTCTTTTTCTATTAAATACATTAGATAATCAGAGTCGCTATCCCAGTAAAAGTAAACCACATCATTTATTGTTTTACTTTGAGGATTAGACGAAATATGCTCTAATTGCTTCTCTCGCATAAAATAAACTTCTCTTTTATCACTGTCTAGCTGATAAGAATGCACATCTGCCCATTCTCCTAACGTAATTTGCTGATGTAAATCTATCATTGAAACTATGAACTGGCTACTTCCTTCCTTACCAAAAATCGGATCAACGAACTCTATTTCTTCTCCATTACTATAACTTTTCGTTCCTACAATGACTAATACATTGCCATCCTCAGAAACAAAGCTTTCATTTATATCAAATATGTAATTTTCTCTTCCAGGCTCAACACGTTCCGGTTGGATTTCTTTCTTGTTTGACTCCTTATCCTTGGCTAAATTCTGATAGGAACCTAACTCGTTCAATGCCACCCAGCATAACGCATTATTTTTTGAACTTTTTAACAACAGATAATTCTCTGGTGTAATCCTAAAATCTAGTGATTCTTCATTGATTTTAAAAATCTGATGCTTCACCAGGTCATAAATGCATAACATGGTTCTCGTACGCTCAGATGATTCCTCTGAATACATGATCATTTCAGGATAAACAACGAATCTCTTATCTTCGCTAACCATATAGTTAGCCCGATTCTTATACTCCAATAGACTGCTACTTTGTAAAGCTGCTTCTGTCAGACATACCTTTTTACTTCCATCCTCGTCGCAAACATATAACGCTTGTCCTGCCAAGTATACTATCGGATTCGTATATCTTTCATTACCAACAACGCTATCTTCATTGTTATTATTAGTATAATTATGAATCACTTCCTCAGAATCAACCAGATTGCCCTTATTCCCTTCATCAATATGGTCAAACGGTTTCCACCCAAACAAAACAACAGCCAGCAAAACAATCCCAGCAACTGCACCAAATACGCTAACTCCTAACACCCATTTCATTCGTTTGCTAGTCGTCAGCGCACCCTTACCCCCGTTCGCCACATCACTCCCATTCTTCCCTAGATACTGATCCAAATCAAATGGTTGAGTCATAGAACGATCCCGATAAAAACTCGTATTATCCTTTCGTTTCCCCTTGCTTTTTACAAATCGCATAGTCTCCCCCCTATACACATCCCATTTTTCCTCTATTAATATCTTTTCACTATCTTTTTACTATCTTTTCCACTCTTCACTCTTCACTCTTAATTCTTCACTGCCCTTTTAACGCTCTTCACTCTTCACTCTTCGTTCTTCACTGCCCTTTCAACGCTAATCAAAATAAAACTTATTCGTGACACTGCCATTGTTATAGATTGTTTTGTCTTCATGCATGATAATGGCATCAGCATTTATATTAAGGCAAAGACTTTTCCCTTGATTGTAACTATATAATTTGACATCCTTCTCACTAACACCCTTTAAGTAATAAATCACACCGTTATCTGCAACATAATAATCAAGAACACCTGTATTAATTAATAGAGATTGTCCTTTTTCATCACAATAATTCAAATCACCAATTCCAGATTCCAATGAATAATCAGTTAAGTATAGTATTCCATTATTGATCTTACGCACTGTAACAAGCGAGACATTATTATCTAATAGTTTAGTTCCATAATATAATTTACCAGATTCATTCCAGCCAGGCACTTCTTTATCATGGTATAAGGCAAGAAATTCCTGTCCATACTGCTGGGCATACTTAATGTTGCTGTCATCATAGAGATAATCATTAACCACCTTACCAGTACTTATATCAAGGTTGACGATCGCTGATTGGGTTGCCTTGTTTCCTTCCTTTTTCACTATTTTTGCTATTTCACTTTTCTTATCAAACTCAGTCGTTTTGCAATAAGCAGTCAGTTGATTCTCTTTCTCATGATAGTTAGCAACAGTATATCCCTTAAGCTCATCCACTGAAAACAGTTTAGTTCCAATCAAATACTGGCTGTCAAATGCATCAAATGGCCAAAAACCATCACCTTCTTGATTCATCCAGTATTCATCCATACTTATTTTCTCAAATGAATCCCTTAGCGGATATAGTAATAAAACCCTTTCACCCTCTATCGAGATACAATCCGGATAAAGTTTTAGCGAAGGATACGATATCTTCTCATTTTGATATTCAACCGTGAGGTCATAAATCCCATACTTACACATTTCTTGATTTAAAAAATCCTCAGCATATTCTTCCTTTGCATCAATCTCAACTAAATCAGTTAATATTATGGACTTTTTCTCCTGTTTCTGCTCAGTCAAATACACACGATAATCCGTAGTACTATCCATGTAAAAGTAATCTATCCCTTCCTTAACCTTACTAATCTCAAGGTCAGAATTAAGATGGTAAAGTACATTCTCTTGTAAAAAATATGCCTCTTTATTTTCGTAGTCGATATGGTAGGAATGTACTTCCTTCCACTCTTTTGTAATTTTCTGACTATCTAGATTAACTTGTACTATGAATGATGGGCTACCCATCCCTGTTAGATCAATATTTTCATCCAAAAAGTCAAACTTCTCTTTATCATACGAATTAGATGATTCATTCCAAATAAATATCAGTTCCTCACGATTTTTCGAGATATAAACCTCATCAAAATGAGACCAACATTCAGAACTAGTACTCGCATAAGAAACCGATTTCGGTACTACAGTAATAGTGGCTGTATCATTCCCATTTTTTTCCTTTACATAAGAATCTATTTGATTTAATTCTATCCAATATATACTATTTGCACCATAATCCTCTAATAACAGAATATTCTCATTCGTAATTCTAAATTGTGAGGTATGATGATCAATATGATAAATCTGCTTTGTCTTTAAATCATATATGCATAGCTCAGAGAAAAACCCCCATAGTGTATTACTATCGAAAAAATGATCCTGATAAACGACAAATCTTTTATCCTCACTTATTCTACTAGTAGCATAATAATCTTTGTAATCTATCTGGCTAATGTTTTGATATGCATCTTTAGTCAGACATTCCTTCTTACTTCCATCCTCGTCACAAACATATAACTCTCGCCCTGACAAGTAAACAATTGGGTTCTTAATGCTCTCAGTATTGCTCTTCTTACTATCATCGTTATTCTCGTTCCCGTCACCAACATCAACAACATCTGCATCTTCACTATCTACCTTATTCTCATTCCCTGCCTTATTCTCATGCCCTGCCAAATCTACAGCTGCCTCATTTTCATTTGACTTATCGTCAGTTGCCTTATCGTCAATTCCCTTTCCATCATTAACAACCTTAACCTCGCTACTATCATCCTCTCCCTCAAACGCTCCCGAAATTAAGAATCCAGTCACCAACAACAAGACTACCGCAAAACACACTACCATCCTCTTCCAACCAAACTCAAAAAACCTCATCATAATTCCCCCTTCACTATACAATCCAAGTTCCTCACAACTCCAAG
>JAEYSV010000036.1 GCA_023434365.1 Bacillota bacterium
TCATCCAAGCGAGAGCGTGTTGCGAATGAACTATGCCTTGCATCACGATTCACAAACAGAATTGTGCAAATTGACGAACTATAATTTTAATAAGGGCTTTTGACGCCCTAATCCTATGATATAAAAACATGTGCCAGAGCTTTTGTTCATGGCACATGCAGGCGTAGCGTTATTTGTCGAGACTTTTCAAAAAGTCCATGTGTTTTGCAATTTGCTTTTCATAACCATTGTCTGATGGCTGATAAAAAGTATGCCCAACTAATTCATCCGGTAAATACTGCTGTTTTACATAATGATAAGGATAATCATGTGCGTATTGATAGCCAATTCCATGTCCTAATTTTGCTGCTCCCTTATAGTGGGCATCCATGAGATGAGAAGGAATCTTGCCTGTCTTCTCTGCATTTACAATCTGCGTTGCCTTATCAATCGCCATAATGGCTGAATTACTTTTTGGTGCGCAAGCGACATATAGAGCGGCCTGTGCAAGTACAATTCTAGCTTCTGGCATACCAAGGCGCTCTACTGCAAGAGCTGCATTGGTCGCAACAACAATTGCATTGGGATCAGCATTGGAGACATCCTCGGAAGCACAAATCATTATTCTTCTAGCTATAAAAGTAACACTTTCCCCTGCATACAACATACGTGCCAGATAATACACCACTGCATCTGGATCTGACCCTCTCATACTCTTAATAAAAGCTGATATTGTATCATAATGATTATCTCCTGATTTATCATAACGAACCGTTCTCTTTTGAATACATTCCGAAGCCACTTCTAAAGTAATATGAATCGTGCCATCACTATCCGGGCTCGTCGTTAGTACCCCCAACTCTATCGCATTAAGTGCATTTCTAGCATCTCCGTTACACATATCCGATAAGAACTCCAAAGCCTCCTCAGTAATCTCGGCATGATAAACTCCAAGCCCTCTTTCCTCATCATGAACGGCACGAAGCAATAACTTCTTAATATCCTCTTTGCTAAGTGGTTTTAGCTCAAAAATGATAGAGCGGGATATAAGCGCTCCATTTACTTCGAAGTAAGGATTTTCAGTCGTTGCTCCAATTAAGATAATGGTTCCGTCCTCCACAAAAGGTAGCAGATAATCCTGCTGACCTTTATTAAAACGATGAATCTCATCAACGAAGAGAATGGTTTTCTTGCCATACATTCCTTGTTCGTCTTTCGCTCTTGCCACTACTTCTTCCATATCCTTTTTGCCGGCACTGGTCGCATTGATCTGGGTAAATACTGCACTCGTAGTATTGGCAATGACTTTTGCCAGTGTCGTTTTCCCGGTTCCCGGCGGACCATAGAAAATAATAGAACTAAGCTTATCCGCTTTTATTGCACGATACAAAAGCTTATCTTTACCGATAATGTGTTCCTGTCCAACTACCTCTTCTAACGTCCTTGGACGAAGCCTGGAGGCAAGTGGCGACTCCGTCTTTGCCGTCTTTTCTCTCATATAATCAAATAAATCCATCCATTCACGTCCTAACTATATTTTCCTATTTTGCATAAATAACAGCTTTTCTTCCGATACTAATGCAAAGAATCTGTACGCTTTCATTTAATTGGTTTATAATAGAATATCATAAATCACAACAAAAGAAAACACATGTTTGCAGGGAAGGAGGTAATAATATGCCTGGATATCTGACTCACTGCCTGTATGGGCAAAAAGTAGTACCTGAATTAAAGAACAATATTGCCAAAACATATATCCTTAACCATAAACGTGCTTTCTACCTTGGTACCCAAGGCCCAGACATCTTCTTTTATTATATTCCCAATAATATTACCTCAAAAAACAAACTCGGTAGTATCATGCACCGACAAAGGGTTGGCTCTTTTTTCGAACAGGCTATTAACACAATTACCTCAATTTCATGCCCTGCAAAAAAAGAGGTTGCCTTTAGTTACTTTAGTGGATTTTTATGCCACTATATGCTAGACAGTACAACGCATCCCTACGTGTATGCTATGACACATTATAATCCAAACATTGTTGGAACTTTTTCCGACACTGCATTACACTGTGAATTTGAAAGTACTCTAGATGCTAATATGCTCTATCATTTGAAAGGCAAGCTACCTAGCGAAGCTGCTGCCTATCGCTATATCCATGCTAACAGAAAGGAATTACATCAAATTAGTCTATTTTTGAGCCGCAGTATAACAAGCACATACCAAGATGCTAACTTTGCGACACCTAGATTTGTTTTGAATGCAATGCGCTCAATCATTCGTGAGGTTCGTTTCTTAAGTACTGGACCAAGTGTGAAACGTAAAATTCTTTCCATTATTGAGAAGAATACTCTACGATGCAACCTCATTACCTGCTTAATGCCAACAGATAATCTATATCCAGAAAAAGATGTATTAAACTTAAAAAGGAAAAGCTGGTCTTCTCCTTGGCGCCCAAGCCAAAAGAACACTACCACTTTTCCTGAGATTTTTCATCAAAGCATACCAAAATGTGCCCAACTAATTGATCAGTTAATGGTGCTATGCTACTTATCACCTTGTACTTTGGGATATAAAAAAGCACTGAACCGCTGCCTGGAGCAAATTGGATCATTATCTTATAACACTGGCTTAATTACCTAATAACATTACTAGTTACTTCATTTGGTACCGTTATTTCACTATCCTGATTAATCATAATGCTATCAACAATCATTTTACATTCATTAATCTGTGGCTTGACGATACTATCTTCATTAAACATTAGCTGAATTAGATCTTTAAAAGTATCTGTCATATCTACCTCAAACTTAGTAATGCAGATGGTATCGTTATCGACTACCATCTTTAATTTTATTTGTGAAAGATTAGCCAGCATATCATCTGGTATGCTAGTTAGTTCTAACTGCGCGAGAGCATTGGTTTTAATGAGAATATTAAGGACATTCTCTTTCGCTACCGTTCCAATAAGAATTGTTGACATTTCTGTTTGCTCACCGATATAAAAACTCTCTAGATTAGTCAGATACAAATCTAGGTCCAAAGGCTTTTTGTTGTCCTTTGACAGCTCTGCTACTGAATCCGAATCAATACTATTTTTTGCCCAGGATTCATTCATTCTTGAATAAATGTAATAGGTATCCTCTTCTTTTACACAATACATTTCATTACTTACTACCTCTTCTTCATCTAGATTAGTAAGATTATGAACATACATTGCAAAAGGCGATTGTACTACAACAAGAGATGCTCCTACTTTAGACAAAGAATTCTTATTTGACATATTCATATCCAATACCATCTCAGATTCCATACGAAAACTTTCCACACTCATCATATTATGATAAATTTCTTCCATAATATCTTCTACATCGGTAGGTATCCCCTTATTTGAAGAGCAGGCGACCATAAACATGATAAGAGTGCCTAAAAGAGTAATTAAACTAATTGCTTTTTCTTTCATTCTTACACCTATCTGCGCAAGCGAAGCGCACTTTAATTATTTGTTGAATACGCTATTTTACCCAACTATTCAAGTACGCCCTTGGCATACATGTGTGACAGTCTCCCACTTATCAAGTGGCAATCTTTCTTAATAAATAAGAAAGATTCTTGAGAAACATTTTTCATGATATAGGAAATAAGCAACTGTATGAAGTCGTTGGCACTTTGGCCCTGTATTTAGGGCCTTATGTGCCACTACGAACTTCATCCAAGCGTGAGCGTGTTGCGAATGAACTATGCCTTGCATCACGATTCACAAACAGAATTGTGCAAATTGACGAACTATAATTTTAATAAGGGCTTTTGACGTCCTAATCCTATATCTTTAAAAACAGTAAAAGAGGGCATCGGCCCTCTTTTACTGTGATACTATTTATTTGATGGAAATCTTCTTAACATACCAGTGCTGACAAGGGCTGGCCTTATTGCATTATATAATATCGTTGCAAAAGCAACCGCCATTAATGCATTAACAAAAGTAGTTAATGCGCCAATTTTAGCAAATGCGGCAGCAGCATCCTGTGAAATTCCCAGTATATACGCTTTATAATAATACCCAACAATCGGATCAGCAAATATATTAAATATCATTCCACAAAGTGATGCGATTAAGCTCCAGCGAAAAAGATATGCTTTATCCGATTTAGTACTGATCTTTGCAATCTTATGCGCAACTAAGCCAACAATGATACCAATACATAATTTTAACAAAAAAGTTTTAGGTGTACTAGTAGCATAACCCGACGTCAAATCAGCAATACCCATGCCGACTGCTCCAGCTAATCCACCCCACCATGGTCCTAGTAACAATGCTGCTAATACACAAAATACATTGCCAAAATGAAAAGCAGTTTTTTCTCCCATCACTGAGATATCCCATCGAAAAACTTGAAAACCGATATAACACAATGCAGTCAACAGGGCTGCTTGAGCCAAATATTGAACTGCGGCTTTATTCCGTGTCGTTTCATTTCCTATACTCATATGTACTCTCCTCGTAAATATTTTATTATTCTTATCCTAACACCCATCTGGTTCCAAAAAAAGTTCCAGTTTGACTTTATTTAACCATACCAGATTACGAATTCCTTATGATTTATTTGGATAATATTGTTTTTTTCTCCTATTTAAGTTAAACTTAACGTATAAGATTCTATTTCTATCTAGCCACAACTTATATTTACCCCGTCGGGTTATGGCTCAAAAATCGGATTTCTTTTAACGAAAAGGAGGATTATGATGCAGGAAACAACGTCTAAAATCTACTATCCGTTCAACCGCTCTCTCGCTTTAAAGGTAACCTATGGACATTTTGCAACTAACCATTCTCACATTAATTACTATATTGATATGACCATGCTAAAAACACGGCAGCTGGAAGCTATGGCGACTGCTACCGCAATGGCCAGAGAATATATGACTACAACTATTGTGGATACCATCGTATGTATGGATGGTTGCGAAGTAATTGGGGCTTATCTTGCAGAGCAGCTATCCAGTGCAGGAATCATGTCCATGAATACGCATAAGACAATTTATATCATCTCCCCAGAATATAATCTTAGTAATCAGATGATATTTCGAGACAATACCCAACCAATGGTAAAAAATAAACATGTACTATTATTATTAGCCTCAGCCACAACAGGGAAAACAATTGCGCGCGCGCTTGAATGTATCACCTACTATGGTGGCCGTATTGCAGGCATCTCAGCAATCTTTAGTGCCGTAGACCAGATTAACTCTATACCAGTACATAGTGTATTTCAGGCAAACGATTTAAACCAATACGAAACTTATGAGCCTCATAACTGCCCTCTCTGCAAAAATGGGACACCAATTGAAGCAATGGTAAATAGCTTTGGTTATTCAAGATTAAACTAAATATAGCACACCAGTTTATCGCATAACTAATTATATGAACAAGAGCAGGTCACCCATAGGACCTGCTTTTATTCATGAGAGAGAAAAAGCTTATCTGAGACTAAATCATAAAATTAATATTTTTACTTGACAATGAAATAATAATCATATAATATGTCAATACATGATATGTCGACAAACGACATATCGAAAATCGACATTGTCAGGAGGAAGATTGTGGAGGAGAAATTAAGAAAAAAGTATTGTCCTATGACAGAAACTACTTTCTACACACTTCTAGCACTTTTGCAACCGAACCATGGATATGGCATTATGAAATATGTCCGGGATCTGACAGAAGAACGTGTGAAAATGGGAACAGGAACTCTTTACACGATGCTAGGAAGACTTGTAGAAGACAATATCATAATAGTAATCAATGAAGAGGATGGAAAAAAAACTTATCAGATAACAGAGGTAGGAAGAATGATATTAGTTTCAGAACAAGAGAGATTAAAAAAACAATGTGATAATGGAGAAAGGATACTTGAAAAATATTATGAAAAATAACGTTATTAAATGGAAGGCTTTTTTTAGTATTTTAAAGGAACGTGACTGGTTAGAGGAAATGGCCTAAAAGGGATGGCTTCTCGAAAAAATTGATATAGGCATGCGCTACCATTTCACAAAAATTGAGCCATCGCAAAAGGTATATGAAATAGAAAATTTCCTTATTCCTATGAATGGCAATGCAACAAAGCAAGAGATGTTGGCCCGAAAGACTGCTTTTGATATAGCGAAACAGACTGGGTGGGAAATAGTTACACATGATGAAAGTATGAATTACTATTTTGTCAAAGACAGAGCAGGTGATGAGAGTGATGAATTGTATGATGATGATGAAAGTAGACGACAGAGGGCAGAAAAGTTTCATAGACGATATACATACGAACAACCACGTATGCTCTTATCCTCATTGGTGTTAATTTCTATAATATATATTTTCTTGTTTATTTTACTTAGAAATGATATCAGCGACTTGGTTATATGGATGAGAGTTTATATTGCTGCTGCTATTTTTGAAGTAGTCAGCACGCTATTATTGATGGTATTAGGTGAACATATTTACCGTGATTTGTTAATGAGTAGAGAACAATGGGTAAACAGGAAAGCTCATAGTTATAAAGCAACATTTTATAAAGTAGAAAAACTAATATCATTACTTCAGAAAATGGATAATACAGGGTTAACGCTCACTGCTTGTGAGGGTAAAACTTATTTATTTGAAAAAAGTTCTGAGCAATATATATATTACGCAGATACTAAAAAAGCATTGAAAAAAAGAATGAAAAAAAGCGGAAAAAAAGTAAAAGAGGAGAAAAAAGATTGGGAAAGAAATAGTTTATGGTGGTATGAAATGAGCATAGAAGAAGCAGAAAAACATGGCCTTGAGGTAGTATGTGCTGTGGAAAAAGGAACTCTGATTTATCGTATAAAAAAGACAGAAGATATTATGTCATGGTCCACAGGAGCTGTCAGAACTGGTAAGGCAGATAATATAATGGGTGTAGGTAATTGGTTTTTATTATGTTTCATAATAGGATTCATAGGTGGTATATGTGCAGCTATCTTATTGGGAGTGTAAATACTATTGTGTCCCATGTAAATAATGGTTCTTTTCCGATAAGAATAGAGATATGAATTCTTATTCAGAAAAGAACCTTTTTTATGTCGATTGCGAAAGAACAGATTATTTCCCTTTATGTCAGAGGTAAAGGAATTACAGTCGCGTCCTCTATGCTCAATGTATGATTTTATTCTTATGGATGCCATTCATTACAAGATACGTGATGATGGCTCAAATTCTCTAGAATAATTGGAAATGCCGACAGAGTAAATGAGTGGACCACCCTCTCTGTCAGCATAACCTAGAGACTATTTCTTAGGAAGAATTAATAAGATACCTGGTTTCAAATCATTCATCTGCATCAGATTAAACGTCATAATTTCTTCATATCTCTTTCCCTCACCAAGATATTTATTAGATATTCCCCACCAGGTATCCCCTTCTTTTACCTGATAACTAATACTTCCGATATTAACATAGCGATTTTTCTCATTACTTACATAGCCATAACCAGTTTTGCTTTCTTTGCAAACAATCTTTAACCATCCATTACTGAGACTTTCAAGTATCTTTATGTTTGTCTTCTTAGGATAAACAGCCAATATTTTTCCTGACATAGATGCATTATCTCGTATATTCATTTCATCTTTTAATATACCGTTTTTTTCAACTGTTTTATCTGGTGGATACACTTTTTCCCCTTGAGAATTAAACACACTATATCCTTCATGTTTATCAGCAAAAGCGATTGCTTTTTCAAGATCTAAAAACGCACCTATCTGGGAAGATGGATCATCAAAATCTTTTCTGACCCGATAAATAGTAGGAGGTTTTGTTGGTTTTGATGGTTCTGTTGGCTTTGATGGTTCTGATGGACTTGATGAACTCTCTTCTTTATACGTTTTATTTTCAAATTTGCAGATCGCTCTTGCTATTTCGGTTGACGCTTCGTCCCAAAAACTGCTTTTTCCCATCAGATTCACTGCTTCGTGCTCATTTGTCATAAAGGCCAGTTCAACTAAGATACTTGCCTGGGTATTCATCGTCTTACAGTTGCACATAGCAAGCAAAGCTGAATTCACTCCCCTATTTCGTTGAGGAGTCCCCTTAATAAGCTCTGCTTGCACTACTTTTGCTAATTGTTCACTCTTTTTTGTATACCCTGTACCACTATGGATATATGTTGTTACCCCAGCAGCATTATTGAACTCTTTTCCATATCCTGCTGCATTAAAATGAACAGATATGCTATATTTACATTTGTTATTTCTTATAATCTGTTGTCTCTTTGATAAAGGAGTATCCTCGTCATCATACGCATTCTCATCATCCCAACCAGTTTTAATAACCTTAAATCCATTGTATTCAAGCTTCTTCGTTAATCTGACACTAACACCGGTGTTCGCAATGTGTTCACGTATCGAATCTCCTTTTTTTACATCAATAACACCATCATTATCAAAATCTATATTTTTAGGCATAGGCGGTGTACGTTTTCCTGGAGTATTACTTCCATGACCGGAATCAATCGCAATAATTATTTTAGCCATATGATATCACCCGATATAACTTCTTCTCTACATTATATTCAAAAACCCCCCTAATGACGCAAAATTTTACACATTTTTCCTTCTATCACCTCTTCCCACCTCATCTCTTTCATCTCTTATCTTTCCATCTCTTCACTCTTCACTCTTACCTCTTCACTGATCTTATCATCTCTTCACTCTTCTCTCTTCACTATCTCTTCAGCGCTCTTCACTCTTCACTCTTAGTTCTTCACTATCTTTTCATCGCTCTTCACTCTTCGTTCTTCACTATCTCTCCCCGCTCTTCCTTTTTTGGTTTTAATAAGGTATAATATTTCATATCGGAAACACATACAAATAGAGGTGGATTATGAATAATATTATACTAAGTGCTGACAGCACATGCGATTTAGGTGAAGAATTAAAAGTAAAATATGACGTGCAGTATTATCCGTATCATATTATTTTAGATGGAAAGCAGTATCAAGATAATGTTGATATCACTCCGGATGATCTATATCAGGCTTACTGGAGTAAGAAACTACTACCAAAAACATCTGCGATTAATGTTAGCGAATACTACGAATATTTCAAACAATTTACCGATCAAGGGAAGGATGTCATTCACTTTTGCTTAGGTAGCGCTCTATCGAGTGCTTACCAAAACTGTGTTCTCGCTGCTTCAGAGTTACACGGTGTCTATGTTATTGATTCTTGCAGTCTCTCGACCGGAATTAGTCTGCAAGTAATCGATGCAGCAATCATGATTCAGAAAGGTTTTGAAGCTTATCGTATTTTTGAAGAGCTTAAAGATGCCAATAAGCATTATCACGCTAGCTTTATCCTTGATAAACTCGAGTTTTTGCATGCTGGTGGACGATGCTCTACTGTTGCTGCGTTAGGTGCCAATCTTTTGAATCTAAAACCTTGTATTGAAGTAAATAATGAAACTGGAGCAATGCAGGTGGGAAAGAAATACCGTGGAAATCTTGAAAAAGTACTTCCTCATTATGTTAAGGATAAATTAAAGCAATATCCTGATATCATCAAAGACCATATTTTTATTACTCACTCTGGTATCGATCAAAGCTATATTGATCTGGTACATAAAACGATTATTGAGCATATGCACTTTGAACATATTTATGTAACAAGAGCAAGTTGCACAATATCATGTCATTGCGGTCCTAACACCCTCGGTATTCTTTTTAAAACTGAGAGTATCAGTGATTAAATATTATTTGACAGTTATTTTGAGTTTCAGAACTTTACAGCACACTTTTATAGATTCAAAAAAAGAACCAGGGAACTTATAGATTTCCTGGTTCTTGCTATTCTAACGAACAAGCCTTTTCAATTATTCTTATAAACGTAACTGCATTTCATCATATTGCTCATACATCCGTATAATACCATTCTCTAATAGATAATAGTGCTTGATGTATGGAATTAAAAGGATAAGTAATAACGCATTTAAAATCCCTCCTGCAATACTAAATGAGATATATTGTAGGATAACGGATAACATAAATAATAAAGCAAAGGTGACGGTTACAATCAGATGAACGAGACGCTCATGCTGAAAAAACTTTATCTGTATCAAATGTTGATTAATCAAATGATTCCAATTGGTATAGCCTTTATCTTCGTAAAGCAGTCTGTCTATATTCGCCAAATAATTTTTCATTCTTTTTTTCATCAGATCACGCCCCAAGATTTTGATAGAAATAAACAAATTACCATTCTTTTCCTTTTGTCTATCTTTATAATCATATCCTATTTGCTTGCCACCGTCAACAACCCATTCATTTCTCCGAATAAGTTTAAGTATCAAATGTGAGTCTATCTGACTGAGATAAAAATATAAAACATTGACATTAACTTTCACTGTAGTAAAATAATGAATAATAGGTAGCGATACAATAGATTACCTTAAACGTAGTGGAGTACATATTGAAAGGACAAATACGATGGCTAAACACTTCCCAAACTATGTTAATAATGCGAATGGTCAAGTAACTTCTACAGCGGCTAAAAACAGCGTGACTGAAAAAAATGATCCAGTAAAGGTGAATAAGAGTCGACGACGTCCTCTTACCAAATTGGAACAAAAACAGGCTCCGAATTACGGTGCACTGGGTATTAGCGGGCTTTTACTATCTTTACTTGGTTTTTTTCTTCCTCTCTATCTCTATAATGGACAATTGGTTAGTTTTTTTTCAGACAGTATCTATAATTATGTTCTTATACTGATGATGATTGGTACCGGTGTATTACTCTTTTTCAGGCTAGATACCTATACCGTATGGCCAAACCTATTTAATACAATTTATGTTGGCTTTCTCTATCTCCAAGTAGTAACAACACGTAACTACTATAGCGATTTATTTACGGCTAGAGATATATTTGAAGGTAATGATGAAGCTTTTGATGCATTGGTTGCAAAGGGGCTCCCTGAGATAAAGCTTGGTTTTTATATTTTTGGTGCCGGTATTGTCATGCTATATATCAACTCTATTCTACAAGCAAAAAAACGCAAGCAGTTTATTAATTTGTATTACACAGGAAGTAAACGAAGCGAGACTTATCAAACAATCTATCAGCCAAAATTTAAGTTTAAGAAAAAGAAATAACTACCTTATATACATCTTGAGGTGAAATTAAAAGGAGCATTGCAGTTAGCGGTTTTTTGGTAAACGGCTACTAATAATGCTCCTTTTGCTTATTATTCACTTAACTGAATCTCTTCCCATAAAGTATCGACAGTGGCTGAATTACCACCTACTAATACACTCTTTGTCTCTGGACTTACTTTTATATAACCATAAGTATCCTTTTCAATGATATGGACATAAATCCACTGGCTATTGTCTGTTGAGACAAATTCCAGAGTCATCCCTTTTTGTATTGTAATTGTCTCCGTCTCGTCTTGTGTCTTAAATACTGCAAAGTCTAGCTTTGCCTTTGCCTCTCCAGTTAACAGATAACTATCAGTTTCTATAAGTGTCAATCCATAAGATGTATATTGATTGGAATCATTCTTTTTTGACTGGATGTGATATGAATAATAGCAATTAAGTGAGCTTAATATCTTGGCTTCAGAGATTACTTCTAATGTAGAATCGGTTGTAACGCGAAGAGAAGAAGCATTATCAAAGGTCTGAACCATTACTACACTCATTCCATCAAACGCAAGTAGTGAGAATCGCTGGTTTCCTTTCTCGGTCTGCTCTGACAAAACAATCGCTAACTGAAATTCTGCCTTATTTAGCATAATTAGATACATGGAACTACCCTCTGAGGCCTCATAACGATACACCTCTTCCCCAGCTAGTAAAATATGGTAAATCACTTTACCTTCTACTAATTCATCACGAATCAGCACTTTCTCAGTATTACCATCTCCGTTAACATCTAATGTGACTTCCTCTTGTAAGACCACTTTTTCTCCTGCCAAAAGCTTGTTCATGATGACTTCCTCAGTATTTGCAGGAATCTCTTCCTCTGGACTTTGTGATTCATTCCCTGATTCACCAGATGAATCTGGTGATTCTTCATATTCCGTTGTTGGATCAGACGGAACATACGTTTGTGAATCCTGCGGACTTTTTGTTCTACTAGGGATTTTTGTTACAATGACATCGGGAATAGTAGGTTTGTTTGTATCAGGTTCTTTTATGATTGGCTCAGGTGTTACGACTGGGAGTATTATCTCCTCATTTCCTTCAGGCTCTATTGTCACAATTGGTTTATCTTGGTCCTTATTCAGGTTTTTGTCAACCTCTTCTGGATTATTGGCTCCTACTATGTATCCATTCCCTTCGGGATTCACTCCCGCATTCAGCAACCGAATAGCTACAACCATTATAAGAAGTAGTAAAATGATTGCAACGCTTGCAGGAACCCAAATAGAGCGGAAAGTGTTCTTTTTTTGTACCCAGCTACCGCTTGTTTTCCTAATAATTATATGATTTGATTTAGAAGATTGTTTTTCTCGTCGATTCACTTTTGAACCAAAAAATTCATCAAAGAGTTGTTTTTCAGCCTTTTTCACTGTCTCATCCGGAACAACTATATTGTCTATAAGCTCTTTGAATTTTCGTTCCATAACTCTTCCTCCTTCATCAAAATCTCTTTGAGCATTGCTTTGCCACGTTGTAACCAGGTTCGCATAGTACTGGAATTCTTGCCATACATTCTGGATATTTCCTCGATCGTATAACCTTCATAAAAATGAAGATATATAACTATCTTATACTTTGGTGGCAGTGCCATAATATGTTCTATTAACATTTGGCTCTCCGGTGTATTATATACCAGTTCCACATCAAGTTCTGTTGTTTTTCTAAACCAAGCTGATTTTAATAATGTTTTACAGCAGTTAATTGTTACTCTTAAAAACCATGCCTTCTCATGCTCCAGACTTTGAAATTCTGGTTTTGCTTTGCAATACCTTAAAAATACTTCTTGAAAGATATCATCCGCATCAGCGTGATTTTTGCAATACAGATAAGCCATTTTATAAACATTATTTTTATTTCGTTGTACCAGTTGTCTCAGCTCTTCTTTCTGAGTAGTACCGCCAGACACTTGACCACCCCCCTGTCTTTAATCGCATTGTACTTATATAACTTAAACTAATTTCTATGAAGAATTGTCTCAAGTAAAAGTTTTTTCTTTACTTTCTTTACTTATTATCCAAAAATCCTTTTCCAAAGATATGACTTGAGTTCGAAACAAGTATAAATGCACTTGGATCATTTTGCTTAATAAAATGTCGAAGCGCGATTTCCTGCCTGCCTCGCAGCACACAAATTATCATATATTTGCTATTATGACTATAGGCTCCTTTTGCTTCAACCACCGTTGCACCCTTTTTCAAGTCGTTTATTATATAACTGCAAAGTGGCTCTGTATCTGCTGAGATAATCATCAGATATTTATAACGATTTATATTATTAATTGTGTTATCAATCAAAATAGACTTTGTTATCAAACCAAGAATAGAAAATAGTACGGTTTGCGTATTGAATAGAAAGAAGGCGAATAATGTAATCATTGCATCTGTGATCATTACCATTTTGCCGATATCTCCACCCAGATATTTCTTCAATATCATAGCGACAATATCCGTCCCACCACTGGAAGCATCGCTATGGAATAATATTCCGGCACCTACCGCAGTAAGAAGAATGGCAAACACAAAATCTAATACTGGCTCCTTAGTTAATGGTCCACTTAGTGGATGAAGGAGCTCTAACACAAAGATTCCTGATGAAACTAATAAGGAAACGTAAGCGGTTTTTATTCCAAAACGTTTGCCAAGTACAATAAAACCTATTAAAAGGAAGAACAAGTTTGCAACAAAATTTACGGTTCCAATACTCCATGGAGTGATCTTTCCTACAAGAACTGCAATACCCGAAACTCCTCCAAAAATAAAATTATTCGGAAACTTAAAATAATAATTCCCTAGAATTAGAGCAATTGCTCCTATCGTAATTTTTAATGTCTGAATTAGATTCCTTTTGTTCATATTTACCTCTTATCCTCTTCATCAATTTTTCGTATCTTAAGCGTTATTTCTTAGTGGATTATCGAATTCTTCTTATAACTAGCAGTTATCAGCCCTACCACATGATTATAACTTTTTACACCTGCTGGCTGCGCATTCGCTTTCAGATACGTATCATTTACTTTCGTACTAATTGTAGCAACAGCACCTTTATATTGATTCCAGAATTTTATTCCACGCCTATAATCTTCATTAGCTTCATCTCCCAAAAGTTTAATAATCCTTTGGTATGCATTCTGATCCATTTTTCTTAGTTCTTTTATAACATAAGAATACCCATACATATATCCACTATATTCGTACTTGATATTCGATGAATTTGTACATGCTAAAAAGCTAATAAAATTAGCTTCCTCTTCCTTCATAAACCCTTTTACATGGGCTAGCTCATGTATAACTGTAAATGGTATGGCATATGACTCCATATCGGCATTATAGTTTGCTTCTACCGTAAATGGTACATATATTCCACTCACTTGTTGATACGATAATATTTCCGAAAAAAGTAATGGCTTTGGATTCGGATAATATCCCTGAAGCACAGGGTATGTCTGTCCGATATTTCTTAAAGTTAATTTTGCCTCAACAATATCTTGTCGAGTTATCGTATATGTACCATCCTCTAAACGTCCAAGCGCCCTACTTTCATTAATTTCATTAATTCGTTTTACAAACAATTCACTAATTTGCTCAAGCTCCTCAACCGTATAAGCTCTGTCCTGAAATTCATATAAGGTAGCAAAGCTTGTACGATGATAATTAATTCCACACAACAACACAAACATAAGATATAATACTGCAACCAACCAGGATGTTTTTTTGACTCCACCTAACAATACTTCCGTTACTTTTCGCTGTTTCTTCACAATTTTATAGATTGCGTATATGATCGAACTAACTATAAGCAAAATCAGACCATACAACGTCAGTTCCACTAGTGAGAATGGAATTAGATTACTAATCCTCCCTATCACATTCATAAATATAGGGTAAATCCATTGATTATACCAATCAGCAAATTCTTGAACATTTCGTGACAATAAACTAATGCCGACTGATACTAGAACGATAATTAGGGGTAGTAACAAGGGCAAGACTCTTTTAATATGTATTCTATGTACCATTAGTAGCTCCTCCTTATGCGTCTTATATCTTATACACAGACTCTTCATATGCCTAAGATAATCTAGTTTTTAGTTGTACTATTATTATATCAAATAACGCCTACGGGGAGCCAGTTTTTTTTAAACGAACCATAAATTACATGAAATGATATGATTTCCTAAGTTTATTTTGATGTTATTTCGTTGACAGTTGATACAAGTTATGATATATTAAATATAGTATTTTAGATGTTAGTTTTGATTTCACATGGTTTGTAAGTCATTTTCTAATGGCTAGAAGCAAACACATGTGATTTTTTTTCGCGGTATTATGATTCTCAACAAACGAGTAATCTGATGAAGCGTTTTATATCACATCGGAATACGAATATTTTTTTAGGAGGTATCTTTTATGAATAAAGGTACAGTTAAATGGTTTAACAAAGAAAAAGGATATGGTTTTATTACTGACGAAGCTAACGGAAATGATATTTTCGTACACTTCTCCGGTATCGTTTCTGACGGATTCAAAACTTTAGAAGATGGCCAGGAAGTAACTTTTGATGTAACTGATGGAAACCGTGGTTTACAGGCAGTTAACGTAACAGTTGCTTAATTTATAAACTATCATTTAGATTAAATGATCACTATTTATAAATAATACAACAAACGTATCGCTACAATTTGAACATTGTAGCGATACGTTTTTTATCTTGTCAATAAGTCTCCCGCTTGATTTTACTATTTTATTATTATGGATAACATCTCCGCTTTTGTTCCCACTCTCATAGGAAAGCCCCAGCATCCCATACCAGAACTAACTAGAATTTGATAGTCTTCCTCCTTCACATGCCCATAGTTCACTTCATTTACAAGGCCGGAAATCAAACTCCCTGGGAAAATCTGACCACTATGAGTATGCCCGGATAATTGCAAATCTACGCCTGCATCCTTGGCTGCCTCTGTATCAACCGGCTGATGGTCTAATAAGATGATTGGTTTTGACGAATCGATTCCCTGTGTTAAGTCCGATATCTCTGCGCGAACTTGAATATCTTGGTTATATCTTGCATCTTTTCTCCCAATTACATAAAATCGATCATCTACTAAATGTGTCTCATCTTCTAACACTTTGATACCTATGGAACTAAGAGCATCTACATAGTCATTAATGGTTTCTTTATAACCTTCATGATTGCCTCTTACATAATATACCTTTCCAATCTCTTGCATCTGGTCAAATATCTCTAAGCTGTAATCAAGTATTGATTCATATGAACTTTCATCAGCAATATCACCGCCAAGAAAGATATACTCTGGCTGATAGTCCTTTACTTTCTGGAGCAAGGTATCCATCTGTTTTTCTTTTACAGCCGTTCCTAAGTGAATATCTGATACGAAGAAAACATGAATCGGTTTCTCCTGTTCTGATATCTTAGTTACCTCTATCGTATACTCAGTCATCGTAGGATTCGTAGCCGAGATATAGCCATAAATCGTGATTAATATCGACAAAAAGACTACAAGCAAACCATGAAAATAAATCTTGTTCCATATCTGATAGGTCTTTCCTCCAATTGCTCGTAATCCTATCCCAATCAAATCTGCAACAATGGAGAAGAGCAACAGGTAAATAAATAATCCCATGAAGATACTACGTAAGAACAGCACACAGGATAATATTAAGAAAACGAACGCTACATAAGTAATTTTCTTATGCTTTGTACGCTTTATAAAAGGGACTTGCTTCATTTTATGTACCAGATAGGCGGTACAGGATAATAATATTAGGATTGTTAAAATGATGAAAAATGTCATTTGTATTCCTCGCTTTCCCGGATGTTATTTTTAAGTATATCAAACATCTATAAGCTTTCACAAATTAAATAATTCTAAACAAAAATGTCACTAACAATTGTCAGTGACATTATATCTATCTTATCTATACGAACTAATACTCAGTTCCCATCAGTGCTGAAAACTGTTTTCTGTATTCCAGAACAATTTCAGATAACTCTGCGACACGTTCATCTGACATTCTTGAAATTGGAACTGAAATACTAAACGCGTACTCAACATTTTGATCATAATTATAGATACTAGCCGCAATGCAACGTACTCCCAGTTCATTTTCCTGGTTATCCAGAGCATAGCCTCGTTCTCTCGTCAACTCAAGTTCCCTAAGGAATTCTTCCTTATTTGTTATCGTGTATTTAGTATATGGTGTAATTCTATGATTGTCCCACAGATTAATAACATCATTTTTAGGTAGCTCCGCTAGCATTGCCTTGCCAACACCGGTAGTAAAAATGGAATGTGCTAAACCGATTTGAGAAACCATTTGCACCGAGTTCACTCTTGATTCCACCTTATCAATATAGATAATCATATCGCCACTCCGTTGCACAAGATGCACCGTTTCACTACATGTTTGCGATAACTTTTTAAGTAATGGATGAAGCAAACGAAGTACATCCTGCTGTTTTTTTACTTGCTCGGCCATTCTTAACAGCTTATACGTCATCGCATACTGATCAGACTTTTCCAACTTATTTACATACCCCATTGTACTAAGTGACATTAAGAGCCGATGTACTGTACTTTTATTAAGATTAAGAGCCACTCCTATTTCTGTAACTCCCATTGGCCCTTCCTCGCATAACAGTTCCATTACATTAAAAATTCTTTCCGCACTTTTTATCGGATTCTTTTCCTCCATCATACCCCATACACTTTCCTATTAACGATTCATTTCACTTTCATAACCTACATTTTTATGAGAAGTAATAATACGTTCAATTTCATCAAAATCAGAAGCTGGCAAGTCTCCCGGGATAGTATTTTTTACCGCCCCACATGCGTTTCCAAATTCTAAAGCTTTTTTAACATCATTATATTTGAGTAAGCCGAACAACACACCGGATACATATGCATCTCCACTCCCAATTCGATCCACAACTTCGATATCAATATATGGTTTTTCTGTATACCACTCATCGTCTTTTGCGGAGTAGATTGTGGAGGTAAAATTGTGTTTGTGCGGATTTATTATCTTTCTTTCCGTTGAAGCTACTACGCTAATTGGGTAGGTAGTAGTAAATTGCTTTTGCATCTCTTTAAGGGTTCCACTCATTTGGAACATTCTACGACAAGTCTCTTCTGAAGCAAATAAGATGTCAACATAAGGTAAAATTGTTGTAATCGTTTCTCTAGCTTGTTCTTCTGTCCAAAGATTAGCACGGTAATTTACATCAAAGGAAATTAAAGCACCGTTTTCTTTGAATTTCTTTATCACTTCAACCGCTAAATTGCGGGAATTTTCACATAATGCAAGCGTAATCCCACTAGTATGGAAGATTTTCGCATTTTTAAACATAGATTCTGGTAATTCTTCAATTCTCAATGTGTTAATAGAAGAATTGCGACGATCATACACTACACATGGTTTTCTTGGGTGTGCACCATTTTCATAATAATACACTCCTAGTCTTGTGTCTGCAGATCGGTCATATACGATATAATCATCACTTACGCTGTAAAATCGAACACGGTTTTTAATAAATGTTCCTAATTGATTATTCGGTAATTTGGTTATAACACCAGTCCGAAGTCCAAGTAACGAAACACCGGATACGATATTTAATTCAGAACCACCAGCTCCCTTTTCAAACATATCTCCTCTGATAATTCGTTCATTGTTTGGTGCTGATAAACGCAGCATGATCTCTCCTAATGCCAATAAATCGAATTTGTTTGTTGTTTCCATGGCTGCCTCCTAGCGTAGTAATGTCTTAGTTTTGTGAAGCAGATATTCGCATTCCGCTTCGTTTTTGATAAGTTAAATAAAACTGTTACATGAAAAGGTAATTCATTTTTGGCAAAATGGGTTTAGGTTAAGGTATGCAACAGTTATATTTAACGATAGAAACGAATCTGTGTTCCACAATATGAAACAGCGTTTCAATAATTTTATTATAATAAAAACTGCTATAAATGTCAATGAGTTTTATTTTATCATTCTCCTTTTATAGCAGTTTTATTACATTATCACCTATTCAATTATTTAACTTCTTCCGTAGGTTTTTCTATGCTGATATGACCATCTCTTAGTTGTAACCGAACTTTGTTTCCCTGAATTCCAAGTGCATCCAGAATTTCTCTAGGGATTTGAACGCGCCCTGCACGGTCAATAATTGCATATTCTTCTTGTGTTGCTTCCTCTTTCCAGTCAATGTCACTATTTAAAAAATCACCTGCATATTGTTGCTTCAAAATACGTTCACTACTAGTTTTTCCATCTCTAATTGACACAACACGCTCTACTTTTTTACTAAGCGTAACATCGTGGGTAACAACAACAATCGTAAGATTTAGTTCTTTATTCAACCGACGAAACATATCAAGAATATAATCCGCTGTTTTTCGATCTACTGATCCGGTTGGTTCATCTGCCAATAGTAATTTTGGATTATTGGCTAACGCAATCGCAATTGCTATTCTTTGTTGTTCTCCACCAGAGAGTTGGTTTAACCTATTATGTTTTCGGTGACTCATTCCGACCAAATCAAGTAAATAATTCACCTTCTCTTTCTTATTCTTCTCGTTAGTGAATAAGATTGGCGTCATTATATTCTCATAAGCACTTAAAAATGGAAGTAGATTTCTTGCATTATTCTGCCATACAAATCCAACCGTATTTCTTTTGTAATCAACCAGTTCGCTATCTGTCATGTTGAAAAGATTTTTTCCATCAACGAATAATTTGCCAGCACTGGGACGATCAAGACCACCAATCATATTGAGGAATGTGGATTTACCACTACCGCTGTTCCCGATGATTGCCATGAACTCACCTTTTTTTACTTCGAGGTCAAGGCCTTGCAGTGCCACTACTTCGATATCTGTTGTTTTATAGATTTTAACCAGGTTATCTGCTAGAATCATCGATTCATTATTCATGCACTACTTCACCATCCTCTAACTCATATACTTTGTCACCAGCATCCATTAAACCAGTATCATGCGTTGTCATAATAATCGTAACATCTTCTTTGCTAACTAATTCTTTGAATATTTTCATAATAATTAATGAAGTCTGACTATCCAATTCTGCGGTAGGCTCATCTGCAAAAATAACAGTCGGCTTATGGGCGAGCGCACGTGCAATGGCAACTCTTTGCTGCTCCCCACCGGATAATTCGGCCGGCATATGGTGCATACGATTATTCAAACCCACTAATTTTAAACATTCTTCCACACGAGCTTTCTTATCCTCTTTATAATTAGCAAGGCGTAGTGCAAACTCAACGTTTTCAAAGGCTGTCATATTAGGTATTAACGAAACTGACTGAAAGATAAAACCAATCTTATGTCGTCTTAATTCTTCTCGTTTTCGTTCTGATAACTCAGTAATATCCTCATTAGCAAACAATACTTTTCCATTGGTCGGATAATCGAGTGCTCCTAAGATATTTAGTAAGGTAGTTTTACCCGAACCGGAACGACCTTTTAATATTGTCAGCGTATTCTTTGGTACTTGTATGGCAATATTTTTTAATGCGTGAAATTGCTCCCCACCTGCTACCGGAAAAATACGATTCACTTGTTCTGTGGCTATTATATATTCTGTATTCATTCCTTCTCCATCCTTTCCACTAATCTTCACCAAGCTTCAATGCCTGAGATATTTTCAGTTTATATATCAAGGATGCCAAAATTATCATACAGAAGATAAATACGACACCTACTACGGTAAATAACCGTACCATATCATTGGACTGGGTAATTAGTCGAAGCGGAAGCACCTGATTCGATGCGCTATACGCAATCTGAATCATTGGCACAAATAATCTTGAGCTTATTACGCCAATTAATGCGCCAATTCCAATTGAAAGGACTCCACTAAATAACTGTTCATTGATTAACATGTGTATGATTTCACGCTTAGACATACCCATCGCCCGAAACACACCGAATAATAGTTCTCTTGAGCGTATTGATAATATCCAGTAAATCAGGTATCCTACGATACATAGAATCAAAATGATAATAAAACTCATCGTTAAGATACCATTCGTTCCTTGAAATAACGTATCATTGCGATTCTCAATTAATAATACTTTCGTATCTTTTACATAATTTAAATCAATTTTTTGTTCTTCGGCAAATCCATAAAAGAAATCCGTGCTATCTTTTACATCAAGCCATACAGTATAAGGCAGGACTCCCCAATTAGTCTGTACTGTAGTAAGATGAGCCAAAATCATATAATTCTGTTCTTCAACTACACCACCATCTGGAGTTACCTTCATTGAAGTAGGAACATATCCTGGCCAGTATTCTACAAAACCGTATACCTTCGCAGTGATTGCTTCCCCTTTTTTATTATAGTAAATGATTTTATCACCCAGATTGTATCCTAATTTTTGCTTGAAATTATAGGACAGAATTACCGCGTCTGATTTTTTCGCCATTACATTAAGGTATTCGTAGTAATGGTATGGCAATAGCGAATTATCCATACTTGTTACTTTTCCGAAGTCTTTAGTGTGGATACCATATACATTAACCACCGTTTGCTCTTTGCCATTTCGAATATACGCATCGTTACTTATATAGACTTTGGCAGCTGATTGAACTTCATCAAACTGTAGATAACGACTAAAATCAGGTTCTTTATAGGTCAGTTCTACCGTTGGGTCTGCTGCAGCTAATGCCTGATTGCTCTTCCACTTTTCAGATATAATCAGATCAGCTCCATTCGCATACCGTATATAAGCTTCTGAGTTTGCCAGTATGGTTCTTGCAACGGTAGCATTGAAAATACCTAGTGCAATCGTCAAAATTAGAAAAATCATAATAAAGTACTGTTTACTTCCTGTTCTCATAATTTGAAGGAAGGACGCGTAATTTGCTGGCTTCCATCTCTTACGGTTCACGGTATAGATAAGTTTTACTAAGATTGGCTGTATTCTTAATGCTAACAACCCTGCACCTAGAATGAACAACGAACTACAAAGGAATAAGAGTGGATCTAGAGAACCACCGGAAACAACTCGCTTAATCATTTCCTCTTTTTGATTTCCAAAAGAATAGTATCCATAAATCGATACACCAAAAATCACGATATCCAGATAAAACTTTTGCCAGAATCGTTTTCCAGTTCGCGCTTTCTTTTGCTTCAGGTTAACAATAGATAATTTGGAGCTTTTCAGCGCTGGAAGTACCGTCATTAATACTGATACAAGTACTGCTACTCCAGCAATAAGCAATACATCTAGTGAATACTCTGTATCCAGAGGCCTCCGCTTAACAAACTCTAAGAACGCATTGGAGGAACCAAGAATACGACAGATATATGCCGCAATTGGTAACCCCGTTACAAAACCGATTGCTGCCAACAATCCTGACTGCATCATGTAGAGGCTGAAAATCTGCCATCTTGATGCACCACGGCTTTTAAGCAACGAGATTTCGTTATCTTCAAGATTGATTAACTGTCCCGATATCATAAACAGGAATGCACATAATAAAACCAAAACTGGTACCTGTAGAATAATCAAGGTGACACTAACACGTTTTTCATAGTTATTATAATTTTCCAATACCTGTAGATACTCTGGACGTGGTACATAATCAACTAAACTGATTGTCTCATCAGCAATGCTATTCGTAAAGGTAAGTAATTTATCGACTTTCTCTGGTTTCATCGCGGTGTAATCGAACATCACATGCCACTGGCCTGTCACATTATAATTTAACTTCTCTTTAACGAGAAAATTGCTCATAAAGATTTCTTCTGAAATAAATACTTCATCTATAAATCCATCCGGTGAATTTACCCAGTAAGCATCGTTTTCGTTCGCATTCTCAAACGTTCCAACAATCTTAACACGAACGTTTTCCCCATTAAGTCCACGTAATGTTTTAAAGTTTAAGACATCACCAATAATCAGGTTTAGTTTCACTAAAGTGGATTCACTAACGATTGCTTCAAAACAACCATCTTCAGTCATAGTATTAGCATACATCTGACCCGTACGAATCTTGACATGATCTTCTAGTTCTGTCATCATACCAATTTTGACACTTACTTCCCTTTTTCCTGCATTACGATCTACTTCAAATACACTTTTACTTGGCTGTACATGATAGTGAGCAAGCCTCATATATTCCGGTAGCTCCATATCCGCACAAAAATTCTCGGATAATTCTAATAACTTATAAAACTCAGCACTATTCTGCGTCTTTTTCATTGCACTTGACATACTTAACGTCCCAGGATAGACGTTTGTTGTGTCAAACACTTCCTCAAATCCATCTGTCAACATTCGTTGTAATGAAGCGTTCCGGTATAATGGATGACTAACTGCTATTGCTACCAGTAATATATTACCGATTAACAAGCTAAACACCATCCATTTTTTATGTACTAACTTCTGTATCATTAATCGTAGCATAATGTTCCTGCCTTTCCTAGGTATCTTACTGACCTACTACAGCTTGCATTCCATCTTGCAACCCTGCAATTGACCAATAGAAACTGGTATTATATTTACCAATAATAAAACTCTGTTTTTTAAGCTTTCCGTTTTCTAATATATTGGCATATGCATAGTTAGCCATTTCCTTTACTGCATTACGGTTAACTAGAAGAACATTATCCACACTCCATAAGGTTACCGATACATTAAAGCCAAAGTTCTGTATCTCTCTGTAGTTTGTCATATAACCATCAAGAAGTTCGCTTAAATCACCGTCAATCCTGATATAAGATACCTGGGATTTTAAATCCTCTGATAATCCTTCCGCATTGGAAGAAACTACGCGACCAGTTAGTTGTACATTCGTTCCGCCAATATTCGCATTAACTTCCATCGGCATATTGTATTGCAACAGACCTGATTCATTGTTAACACGAAGCATTACTTTACTCATGTTAATAATTCGAGCAATCATATCCCATTCTGTAATCTGCTGGCCTGAAACAAATTCAGCAAGTTGTCCCACTGCTCCCTGAAATGGGCTGATAATCTCCACTAATCCATTCGCTTCAGATAATCCATTGATTTCATCTTGATGATCTTGGATCGTTTGATCCATAGATTCTTTATAGGCATCAAGCTCTTTTTTGCTATTGTTATAAGCAATCATATCTATTTGCTTCTGGTATTTGTCTTTAATCTCATCTAATGCTTTTTTCTTGTCCTTTAGCGCCAGATTCCGGTCATTCACACCATTCCTATACTCTTCTTTGACTCTGCTTAACTCAAGCTTTTTCTGCTCAAGTGCAATTTCATCCACCTCTACATGAACTTTTGCTACTGGGTCTCCCTTTTTTATCATTTGGCCAGGTTCCACTAACCAGCTTTCAAAGATTAAGGTTCCATACTCCACTTTGTAACTGATCGTGTCAAAATCTACAAATGCCAAACGACCTCTTGTTTCATATGTATTTTTGATGGTACCGTAGGTAACTGGTTCTGTTTTGTAAGTAACTTGTTGATTGTTATCAGGTTTGTTCTCCGTCTTATCCCCTTCAAATAACAAAACCTCTGTATCAACCGACTCCGTCTCTTCCTGTACTTCTTCCTCCTGATTCTTATCTTGCTTATCATTTTCGTCTAATTTCGTTTCATTTGGCTGTTTCTCTTCTTTTTTGTTACCAGCATTAAAAGTAAAAGAGGTAGTTAGTAAGAGAATACAGCAGACAACTACTAACAGTCTATTTTTAGTTTTTAACATGTACCTCATCTCCTTCCTCTAAGCCCTCAAGAATTTCGACTGACATAACATTGCGAATACCAACTGCGACTGGAACACGTTCTCTTATTCCTTCCTTAATACGGTAAACATAACTTCCCGTATTATCTACATAAAGTGATTCAGCTGGAATTGTTAGTGTGTTTTCATGATACTCTTTTACTATGCAAATCATTGCAAGGTCGGAGTACTCTAGAGGAATTGATTGGTCCACTTGCCATCCTGATTTTATTGTCGCTCCACTTACTTTTAATGCTGCAAGCTCATCGGCATCATAAGGAACATAGGTAACATCTGTTTCCACTCCGTTAATGATGGCATAATAGCGGTCCACTTTTTGCAGAGAAGCTTCGCTGACATAAGGTGTTTTAATCTGTTTTATAGTTGTATCAGCTAAAGCCATCACTGGTTTGTCAGCAGTAATCTGATTGCCACCCCATACTTCTACCATTGCAACAACTTCACCATCAAAAGGAGCTATGAGCTGATTACTTCCTATTTTAAGTTTGGCTGCTTCAAGCTCTTTCTTCAACTTATCGGTTTCCATGTTCTGCAGTTCTTCATTCTGCTTTAAAGTTAACTGATAACCTTCAATATCAATCTTTAATAACTCCACTTCTGTTGTAAGCGCCAGAATCTGTTTCTTTATCTCATCCTCGTTCTTGGTTTCATCGGTAACTCCTTCTTCCAAGTCAGAGGAAGTATTCGTCTTTTTCAACTCTTTTATTTGTGCCTCTTTTTGCTTAATCTGAAGATTGGCTATCGTAATGGACTCATGTAACATGTTATTGGATTCTTGGTTTGCTTTTATCAGATCTTCGTACGCAGTGTTGAGCCTCTCAACCTCTTCTAGTAACACAGTTTCATCAAGCTCACCTAGTACATCACCTTGTTTTACTCTATCCCCTATCACAACATGCCACTCTTTAAAAATTCCTGATATCGGAAAGTTTAGCTCTGTCAAATCAGGTTCTACAATTCCTTCAATCACATCCATATTTATAATATCTTCCCTAGTCACCCGTACAGAATCTTCAATGATATTCACCGGATCGATCAAATCTGGCGTGGTTATTGTTGGTATCGATTGCGAACACCCGGATAAGCTGTAGATTGCCATCATCATAACAGCTATGATATATTGTTTCCTTCTCATTTTCTGCCTCCTAACCGTTAATTACGATGTCTCCCAGTTCAAGACCATCTAATATCTCGATACTTGAGTTTCCAACAATTCCTATGGTGATTTCCTTCATTCCACGTGAACCATTTTCGTCAAGATAGTATACATAATAGAAACCATCCCCCTTATGCACTGAAGCAATTGGCAAACTAAGGGTATTCTTACTTTCATTTACTACAAGTTTTATCGTTCCACCGCTTCCTACTGCCAATTCAAAATCCGGAACTACCAATTGAAAATATACACTGTCTTCTTCTTGGTCTCTAGGCATTAATCTGGTTGGATATATTGTTCCATTTTGACCTTGAACTTCAATCACTTCCTGGTTTTTAAAATAATCCATAAACTCAGCTGCTGTACTTTTAAATGCACACTCAGAACTATCTATTATTTTAACCACCACTTTATCAGCTTCGACTATAGAACCAGACAATCCCGGCTGGAGGAAGGCGATTGTTCCATCCATCCCTGCAAAAATTCTACTTTTTTCCTTTTCCTTCAGCAATTCCTCATATTTCATTTTGTTAATATACAAAACATCATTAGCTCTGGACTTTTTCGTTTTATAACTGTCATTAATGAGTGAGATTCTTTCTTCTCTGGATTCTTTTGTTATGCTGCCTAACTCATGCATCTTTTTCACTTTCTTGATTTCGATTGACTTCTGCTTTTCAAAGAAATGGATCTCTTTTTCGGCTTTCTCAATCGTATAAAGCATTTCTTCAATCTGTTTATCAAGCTCCTCCACATTAAGTTCTGCAATTAAGTCCCCTTTTTTCACACTATCACCGAGGGAATAATAAACCTTATGTACTTCTTTACCACCCATAGCAAATGCTAATTCCTCGTCCTCTAATTGCGTATAAGTGCAACTAATGGTCTTAAACTCAGTCACATCTTCCTGCTTAACAGTGACCATGTCATACTTTACTTCTTCGAATTCGCGAACCACCGTCACTTTTTTTACTTCCTGTTCTTCTGGCAACAACATACAACCAGTATTACTTATAGCAAGACTAAGAGCAGCTGTAATCAGTGTCAGCTGCTTTACTTTTCGTTTATTCAATACCAGCATCCTCCAATCATATTAATATTGTTAACAAATATTGCACAATAAAAGCACAACATATTTTACCACTACATCGCATTTATTATTAATATTGTATCATATAATGTCAGAAAAACAATTACTTTTATGAAATTTCACAACTTTATTTACGCTATAAAAAAGTGTAATTGTGCATTTTCACATCATTTGCACAATTACACGTAAAATCTAGGTATTGACAACGTCTCATCAAGGATTATAATAATGATATAATAGTTGTGCGGATATGGTTCATCGGTAGAACGCTAGCTTCCCAAGCTGGAAAGGCGGGTTCGACTCCCGTTATCCGCTCTAAATTCAAACTCATAATAAAACGCCCATGTCATTGCTAACATGGGCGTTTGTCATTTAGTTTATATTGATATACCAATTGTCATCAATTTTTATCATAGGTAAAGTATCTGTTTCTTCATTGTCTCCTACAACCAGTTTACATTCCACATATGCCTCAGTGTCATCTTCGGAATATTTAATATCAAGCACTTCCACATTACAATCCGGAATCTCGCCAGTGCCATCATAACCTGGAATAAATTGAGCAAACATAGAACTCATACTCATACCATACATATCTAGTAACTCTGGGTTCGCAAATAATTCGTCAAACTGCTTTTGTACATCAGGTGTAAAACATTTAACCATATCCTCTAAATTCTCATTGTTAATTGCAGCTTCAAAACTATTAATTTTAGACTTGATCTTACTATCACCACTTCCACCACCAAGTAGCGTCATCGCTAGAATAATTCCCCCAATAACAAGCACTGCTGCAACAATTGGAATAACAACCTTAGGCCATACAGCTTTTTTTGGCATTGCCCCTTGTGCATAATTGCCGCCACCGTACTGTGATGGAGTATAAGCACCTTGTTGTCCATTATAACCTGGCTGCTGATAATATGTATTTTGTGGCTGACTACCGTAGGCATTATTCGCTGCATTCTGGCCTGCTTGATTAAATCCTCCAGGCGTAGTTTGATAATTTGGCTGTGCACCATAATTCATCTGTTGTCCAGGTTGTGGACTTGCTCCATAATTCATCTGTTGGCCAGGTTGCGGATTCGCTCCATAGTTCATAGACTGACCGGGTTGCGGATTCGCTCCATAGTTCATAGACTGACCGGGTTGTGGATTCGCTCCATAGTTCATAGGCTGACCAGATTGTGTGTTCGCACCATAATTCACCTGCTGGTTAGGTTGTGAGTTTGCACCATAGTTTGGCTGTTGAGTATATTGTGGATTGGCACCATACTGCATCGGCTGACCGGGTTGTGGATTCGCACCATAATTCACCTGCTGGCCCTGCTCTGGTGTTTGAGGTGTAAAAGATTCGTTAGGATTCATAAAATTCTCCTTTCATTACGGACATTCACTGTAATTTAATCTTAGCATATAATTGAACTTTTTTCCAATCATTTTATAACATCTTAATAGCGTTTCGGGGATTCAAAATTACTCGAATCCCCGACATACTTCTTATCTATTCTATTAACTCTTTTGTCCAATTAATTGCATAAATTCTATTTGCGGCATTGGTCTCGCATACAAAAATCCTTGTGCATTGTTACATGCCACACTTAGAAGAAACTCCGCCTGCTCAGGATATTCTACACCTTCACAGATTACTTCCATATGAAGTTCCTTTGCCATTTCAACTACTTTCTTTATGATTGTTCTCGTACGAACAGAATTTGTTGATATATTGAGGAAGTTTTTATCAATTTTTAGGATATCAGCATGCACACTATTAAGAAGGTTTAATGAGGAATAACCAGAACCAAAATCATCCACAGAAACAAGCAAACCCAACTCATGAATTGCCTGTAATGCATCCATGATTGTTTCCTTATCAGAAAATAGCGTCTCCGTTAATTCAATTTCTATAATCCTCTTTGGGATTCGGTATTTCTCAATTAACGATTTTAACCGATCATAGTACCTTTCATCTTTAAAATTCATTCTTGATTGATTGACCGAGATTGGAAATACCCTCTGACCTTCGTCAATAATTGTTCTCATCAGACTGCATGCTTGCTCTAATACGTAGGCATCCAGATTAATGATAAAACCATTACGCTCAAAAATTGGGATAAACTCAGCTGGATTAAGGAACCCTTTATCTGGACTAATCCACCGTACTAATGCTTCTGCTCCGATGATGGAATTGTCACGCATATCAAATTTGGGTTGATAATAGACATGAAACTCTCCTTTTTCCAAGGCAGATTCCATAGAGTCTTCTATTTCCTTTTCCCGACGCAATCGATTTTCAATATTCATGTCAAAAAACACAATCGATTTATTATTCTCTTTCTGTGTTTCTCTTCTCGCTGTCTCAGCAAAATCGATCGCCTTAGTTATATAAACTTCTTTATCGGACATAATATAAACACCATAATTACAGCTTATCTTAATATTTCTATCCTCTTCCTGAAACAATGCCACATTGGCATTAATGGTTGAGATTAATTGCGTTATCTCCTTCTCGTTTCCGTATGGAAGAAATAATAGAAAATGATCGGCTTTTACACGTGCTGATTTCACTCCGAAAATACCCAGCTTCTTTAATTCCTGCCCGACAAAATTAATCACTTTATTGCCTGTTTCTCTGCCATAATTATCATTAATGACGTTAAAATGATTGATATCCATTGCTACAATAGCTGAACTTGCGGCTTCCTTAATTGCCTTCGGTATTGCTTCTTCAAACCGATTAGAGTTCCACAATTTAGTAATTGGATCAATAAACGCTAGTTCATAAGTATGTTTAACATATTTTCTCTTTGTATAAAACATATATGTGATAAGTAATATCAAAGCAAAGATTACCAGAATAAGCATAATAAACATTTGTAACGGATCCCACTTCAAATAATAATCGCTAATTTGCTTAAGTGCCTGTGTGGATTCTACTATGATTCCCTTCATGTTACGCCCATCCTTGTACTTTATTAATAAATACCTTACTCTTTTGTATGCTCCGATGTCCCATTAGCTTGAGTGTTCTATCCCCATACATCCACTCAAACTTCACCGATTAAAGGTATCTATAAACTAACAACATATATATCGTATCATAGATCAGAAATCTTAATAAAAAAAATGAAAATGTGACATTATTTTTATTATTTCGTCATGACATTTACTTTCTTCACCATTAATGCTCGCATCGCGTTTAATATCGCGATTACCGAAACACCAACATCAGCAAATACAGCCAGCCACATATTGGCTAATCCAAAGGCTCCTAACACTAACACAATTGCTTTCACACCAATGGCAAAAATAATATTTTGCTTTACAATACGCAGTGTTCTTTTTGATACTTTAATTGCTGAATAGATTTGCAATGGGTCATCACTCATAAGTACAATATCCGCCGCTTCAATTGCAGCATCACTACCTGCTCCTCCCATAGCAATTCCAACATCCGCCCTGGTTAACACAGGTGCATCATTAATTCCGTCACCAATATAAGCGACTGCATGCTTATTATCCTGTTTAGCAAGTATACTTTCCAAAATGTTGAGTTTATCAGTTGGGAGCAAATCTGCGTGCACCTCATCAATGCCCACTTTCCTTGCTATTTTTTCTGCCTGCGCTTTGAGGTCTCCTGTCAACATGATTGTTTTACTTATTCCGAGCTTTTTCAATTCTCGAACCGCGTTCACCGTGTTTTCCTTAATCTCATCTGCTATAACGATACATCCCATATAATGATTCTCTGCAGCAAGATAAACCACAGTTCCTGTTATCTCTAACAGTGGTATCTTAATCCCATACCGATGCATAAGCTTCTCATTACCTAACAATAATCGTTTGCCGTTTAACAATGCCGTAATTCCATATCCACTGAGCTCTTGAATTTCGTCTAACATAAGCTCTTTTAGACTTCCATGATATGCTTTACGTATACTAACCGCAATTGGATGATTCGAATTGGTTTCAAGATGTGCTGCAATTTTTAAGATTTGCTGCTTAGCATCCGGGCCTGGCTTGCTGCTGTAGATACGTTCGACTTCAAATGTACCTTTTGTTAACGTGCCTGTTTTATCAAATACAATCAGGTCAGTATTGGCTAATACTTCCATATAGTTACTACCTTTGATCAAAACACCTAGTTTAGATGCCCCACCAATTCCTCCAAAGAAACTTAACGGAACACTTATTACAAGTGCACACGGACACGAGATAACTAAAAACACTAAAGCTCGAGGAACCCATTCGCTATAAGGTTGGTGAACTATGGCTGGTACTACCAAAGCCATAAACGCAGCCATCAAGCAGACAACAGGAGTATAATACCTGGCAAAGCGGGTAATAAAGTTTTCGGTTTGTGCTTTTTTACTGCTTGCATTCTCCACTAACTCAAGAATTTTAGCTACTGTACTGTCATCATATTCTTTTGTCACCTGAAGCTTAATTAACCCATTCTGGTTGATGCAACCACTGAGTGCATTGTCTCCTACCTTTACTTTTCTAGGAACACTCTCTCCTGTCAATGCTGAAGTATCTAAAAATGAACTTCCAGATACTACGATACCATCTAAAGGTATTCTTTCGCCTGGTTTAACTACAATAAAATCACCTGGTTTTAGGTCTTCGGGGTCAACTTTTTTTAATATACCATCCACTTCAACGTTAGCATATTCCGGACGAATATCCATCAGAGCGGCAATAGACTGTCTGGAGCGATTCACTGCATAGCTTTGAAACAATTCACCAATTTGATAGAATAGCATTACCGCCACCGCTTCTTGATATTCCTGCAATCCAAATGCTCCCATCGTAGCAATCGTCATCAAAAAATTCTCATCAAAGATCTGACGCTTTCCGATATTCTTAACTGCTTTCCACACAACATCATACCCTATGATAAGATAAGCAAGCAGATACAAGCTAAATACAAGCCATTCGTTTCGTTTCAACACAGTAACGTCAAGCCGAAGTACTACTATTACTAACACATATACCATTACCCCATTCAGTAAACGATATAATAATTTTTCTTGCTTTTTCGTTAATTTTATCATAATGAATATTTATTCCTCCAAATCGGACATTATCGTACAATCTTACAGTCTGGCTCAATTTTTGTAATCAATCTTTGAGCTCTTTCAAGAACTTCTTCCATTACATTCTCTTCCGCTTCTATTACTAGTTTCTGAGTCATAAAACTGATGGAGACCTCTTTTACCCCTTCAATCTTACGGATTCCATCTTCCATTTTTGCAGCGCAGTTTGCGCAGTCCAACTCTTCCAGTTTAAATTTCTTCTTCATTATATCTGCCTCCTCATTATTCTTCTACATGATCCATACCTTGTTTTAATATCGTCTTAACATGATCATCTGCTAGCGAATAAAACATGCTTTTTCCTTCTCTGCGATACTTTACAAGTTTCGCCTGTTTTAATACTCGTAACTGATGTGAAATAGCTGATTGTGTCATATTTAATAATTCTGCGATATCGCATACACATAATTCTGCCTCTGATAGCACGTAAAGTAGTTTAATTCTAGTACTATCACCAAATACTTTGAATAATTCGGCCAAATCATAGAGAATCTCTTCCTCCGGCATAACCGCTTTGACTGCTTCGATACTTGTTTGATGAATCTCTGTTCCTTCACAGCATTCAGGTGCAATATTCTTTTCTTTCATCCAATCGTCCTCTCATATGAATAATTGTTCATATGTTATTATATTCTTATCTATAAGTTATGTCAACACAAAGTACTAACTTTTTGACCTATTCTTGATAGGTTAAGTCGTTATAGTATATGTTCAAAGTAATCTATTAAGTAATAAGTTGCTATAACACAAGAAAGAGTTTTCCTTGCGGAACATTTTTATATCATAGAAAATAATAAGCATTTCCTGTGATATAAAAAAAAGCTCCTACCTATAATGATAGAAGCTTATCTTATTACGCTATTCATTTCTCGAATAATTAAACCCAGTTTTTATTTTCATTTTTTTCTTATTTTCAAACATTTTCTTATCCGCTATTGAGACCAGAGATTCAACTGTCATCCCTTCCTGTGGCTGAACACATATTGCCCCTAAACTAAGATAGATTGGAAAGCTGCTTTTATGATTTGCATTATATTGTTCCAAATAATCATTAATCTTTTCACATTGTTTTTGAGCCATATTCATATTAAAGTTCCCTACAAGAATCTGAGTATATTCGTCTCCACCCATGCGAAAACTCTTTGCATAGGTATCGTCCTCGTAATCTTCTAAGCTCTTTTTAAGCGCATTGGCCACCTCAATCAATGCTATATCACCGCTATTGTGACCATAAGTATCATTAATATACTTTAGACAGTTCAAATCTCCTGCAATTAATATAATATTCTTACTTTCTTCGATTGCCTTATCTAGCATTGGTTTCGCATAAATATTAAATCCATTACGATTATAGATTCCAGTTAATAGATCTCGCACGGCGTTGTCATGCATCTCTGCATACATTCGTTTAATTTTTTTGTACATCATATTAATGGTACGTTCTTTTCGTATTGATTCCAATACGTTGTTAAGATTTCTCAACCACATACAATAATTCGTGCTAAACCGTTTCGTAGCATCCTTGTAAGAAAGCACCGCATAACCAAAACACCGATCATTAAAATGAATTGGTGAAAAGAAATATGCTCTTGATTCCTCTTTTTCCTCCATTAGATCTGGTAACATAATGGATACTGGAAAAGTGCGCTCCAAATCAACTCGATGACTCTCCGGATGTTTTTCATGTACCAGCAACATTTGCTCAGCGTAACCATCTACCTGATATGGTACTCCTTGAATTCCTTCGTAATTCTCCCAATTTTCGCACAGACACAGATAGTAATCATCAAATCGCTCAATATAATGGGTATACCAATCCGCTTTCCAAAGGCACTCTTCTAAATCCGGAGCACCTATCATACTTTCCATCATAAAATTAAATCCAGAATGAAATCCATAATCATCTTCATATGCTGTTTTGTAAACTATCTTTTTATCCACACCATTATCAAGATTTTGCTGACAGCTGCAACTATTGGTTAGCACCAATTTGACATCTCGTTTTTCACATTCTAGTTTAGGTACTTTCCCATCAGATATTGCCATTATCGCTTGAAAAGCCGTGATACCAACAATCTCAATATCACAAATCACAGAAGTTACCGAGTACCTTCTCGTAATTCCATTCCCATTTGCGTCATATCCAGCTAATAAGACATCTTCTGGAACGTGATAACCTCTCTTTTCTAACGCATCCTGCACACTAATTGCCATCGTATCGGAAGCACATATTATCGCATCAGGCAACTTGCCCTCATAGCGGTATAGAATCGTTTCAACAGCTTCTTCTCCTTTATTATACCAGAAGTCTCCGTAAACAACATTTTTCTCTGTAAACTCTATGCCATGCTTTGTGAGAGATTGTTGAAATCCTTGTAGCCTTTGCTCGGCAATACAGTGATTTTGCCATCCGGACATAAACACAATCTCTTTACAACCATGTTCATCGATAAAATGATCTGTCAAGGTTTCAATCTCATAGATATTGGGAGCTGAAACAACAGGAAAGTTACGACTTTCCCCTTCAACAAAAAGTACCTTATCTTTATAATTCTCATATAAGTAATCTTCAAGTTTAACGCTGTAATCCTTATAATTAATGGAATCTTGTAGCACAATTACTCCATCAATCATATCATAATTAGGCAGGTTGAAAATATTCGCTTCCCCAATACTAAATTCCTCAGAACCTGCATCCAAAGAAAAAGAGGTGAAAACTAATATGTCTACGTCTGCTTTTTTTGCCTCCACAAAAACTGCATCTAAAAATTCTGCTTGAAAATTATTATCTGGTCTGGACAATAAAATCGCTATTCTCTTACGCATTGATCTCATACACCCCTTATCATAGTGGTGAACCGAATTTTTTTGGATTAATTATTCCATAAAGATCTACATCGATAATCCCTTGATTATTTCGATCTGCCATGATTCGTCTTCCTTCATACTTCATACCGCATTTTTGCATAACTCTCCCGGAATTGGGATTGTTCACATCATGTCTTGCTTCAATCCGATTGGCTCCTACTTTATCAAAAAAGAACTCAATGACCGCTTTTAATGCCTCTGAAGTAATCTTCTTATTCCAGAATCGTGTTCCAATGCAGTATCCAATTTCTACTGCTCTTATGTTCTCTTTAATTTCTACGACCGAAATGCTACCAATTACTTCGCCGATTTCTTTCAATTCAATTGCCCACTGATAAGTAGTAAGCTCTTCATATCGTTTCAGCCATGCTTTAATCACCATTTCCGAGGCGGATACCTCGGTATGCGTTGGCCAGGTTAAAAACTTTGTTACCTCTGGGTCACCCGCCCAGTTACGAAACATTGCTTCACTATCCTCTAATCTAAAACGGCGTAAAATCAAACGTTCTGTCTCGATTGCAACCGTTCCAGTGTGAACTAAAACATATCTCCTCATATCAATCACATGAATCCCCCCTTATTAAAATGCAACCATCTTATGTTGTTTCACGGTACTTACGATTTAAAATAAAATAATATGGTAGCTCAACAATTAACATCAAAATCCATCCTAACGCACTGGCGTAAGCCACCCCAATCAAGCCAATTTTAGGAACTAATATAATGACGAACAATACTCGGACTGATATTTGAGTGAGCGTGCCAATTAAGGTAATTTTCATCTTCCCCATTCCACGAAAATAGCCTTGCATTCCATTCGTAAAAGCAGGAAGCACATAGAAAAAGGCCATTAATCCAAGATACTCCACTCCAATTGGTATCATTCCAACGTTATTTTCTGTTACAAATAGATTCATAACCGGAGTTCTTAATAGGAATATGGTACTGCAAATGAAAATCCAGTAGAAACACTCTAATAATAGACCTTGTGACAGGCCCTTTCTCACACGTTCTTTCTTTCCGGCCCCTCGATTCTGCGCAATAAACGTCATCATACCATGCGAGATGCTTTGCTCTGGTGTAAAAGCAAAATCATCGACGCGATTTACCGCATTAAATGCAGCAATGGCTTCCACTCCTAACGGATTAATCACAGATTGTATAATTAATTTGCCAATCGGCTGAGCAGACTGTTGTAGTGCCGTTATGGAACTATGTTGCAGTGTAACTTTAAGTAATACCTTATCAATGACAAGGTCTTTTTTACGTAGAATCAGTACCGGTACCTTTCGATATACATATATAACGCATAATACCACAGAAGTAGCCTCAGCTATTACCGTAGCAAGAGCTGCACCTGCCACTCCCATTGATAATACACCTACAAACAATACATCTAATAAAGCATTCATTACGCTTGCAATCGCCAAAAATTTGACTGGTGTATTAGAATCTCCTACACTACGAAGTGAGGCGGCAATTGCATTATATAAAAAGGTAAAGGGTATTCCAAAAAATATGATGCGTAGATATACTATGGAATCGGACAGTATTTGCTCCGGTACATTCAAAAGCTTCATCAGTCCTTTGCTTGTGAGTAATCCTACACCCATAATCAGGATGGCAAAAAGAAGTCCAAATAAGATGGTAGTCGCTACCTCTCTTTTTAAACTTGTCCGGTCTCCAGCTCCAAAATATTCGCTCATAATTACCGAGGCGCCAATACAAATACCACTGATACCTAAAATTACAATACTAATTACAGGATTACCAACCCCGACTGCCGCTAGAGCATCCTGCCCTGCAAAACGTCCCACAATGATTGAATCCACTGCATTATATGTCAGCTGAAAAAGATTCCCGAGTATGATTGGCAACGAGAATCCAATCAGCTGCTTTTTTACCGATCCGTTAGTTAAGTCCTTTACCATATAAAAACCTTTCATTTGTCTATTCTGTCATCTACTGTTATTCTGTCATTTCTGCCAATATTATATATTAGTGTTCATTTCTCTTACCAATGTTTCTTCATACCTTAGCGTATAAAATTAGTTCGGTGATTTCTCTCATTTGCAGGTGGCATAATACCATTTTGCTTCCCTGCTTCGATACATTTAAGCATCCAAGCCATGTTTTTTCCGAGGTTTCTCATTGTCTGAAGACCTTCTTGATCTTTGGCTACATCCTCTGGGCAACTACCATGCACCATGTTCCAGTAAGAAGAAGATACCACTGGCATCTGTGCGATTGTGAAATACTTATTCAGTACATCAAGGGAAGCTGTAGTGCCTGCTCTTCTAGCGGAAGCAACCGCCAAACCTGGCTTAAACCAGAAGTTCTTGCCTCCAGCATAAAAAACTCGGTCAAGCAGAGAAAGAATTCTTCCACTTGGATGTGCATAGTATACAGGTGTTCCAAATACAAATCCATCTGCTTCTTTTGCTTTCTCAATCACCATATTCACTATGTCGTCATCAAAGATACATTTCCCGCCAAGGGACGCACACTTACCGCATGCGGTACAATCACGAATTGGTTGTTTTCCTAACTGTATAATTTCACAAGTAATCCCTTCTGCTTCAAGTACCGTTACAATTTCCGTCAAAGCGGTGTAAGTACATCCCTTTGCATTGGGACTTCCATTTAGTAATAAAACTTTCATGCTATTCCTCCTGCCTAATGATTATCATATTATTATAACATATTAGCGCAAGAAAAGTATATACCTGTTCCCACGGCCGAATATATGTCTACCGTTTTCGAACTAGCAATCCGGTGAACAATATCAGCATGATTCCCAATCCTAAAAAGGTGATATTAAGCCCTATCACATCAGCCAATAATCCAGTTAGTGGAAATAATGCAATCATCGCAACAGAAAACATCATGCTGCCAACTGAGATAATCGTGGCTCGTTGATTCGATGGAATTATCTGATTCAAGGAATTTGATTGAATCGGATATAATAGTGAGTTCGTGTAATTCATTATCATAAAAGCTATTATTGATATGACCACATGATTAATACTTATTAGTACTATACTAAGTCCCAACAAGATGGAGGCTACATACTTTGTGTAGTTTTTCATATGGCTCAGTATCATTTCACATGACAAAGCACCTGCAATGCCACCTGCTCCTGCGAGCAGCATAATAAGACTTATCTCTACTTTACTCAACCCATATAAACTAAAATACTGCTGTCCATAAAAATATATAACCGTATGAAAAGAAAACACAATAGGATAATAAATTAATATATTAAGGACCGCTCGGTTTTCTTTAATTACCCGAAATGATTGTAAATAATGCTCTTTTAGAGAAATACGCTCTTTACTTTCTTTCTGATGAATATTCGGTTCCTGTAACATAAAACAAGGAATGATCGAAAGTCCGACTATAATGAGTGATGCAAGATAACAAAACTCAAAAGAAATCTCAGCAAGTGCACCACCCAAAAATGTTGCTAATCCCTGTGATACTTCTATAATTACATTCAAACGACTATTTACTTTAAGATACTGTGACTCATTCCCTGCCTGCTTCAAGCTATCAAAAACAAGCGCCTCTTCTGAGCCAGAATTCATGTTATTTCCTAAAGCAGTAAAAACAAAGGCTATGCAAAAACCTAATAAATTCGTAGAAAAAAGACATATTATGCTCGAAATGGCACTACAGGCTCGCCCAAGTATCATCAATCTCTTCCTGCCATATATATCAGCCCAAGCTCCGGAGGGGACTTCAAATATAAGACTGGTGATATGATAGGCCCCTTCTGCAATGCCAACCTGCCAAAGAGGTAATCCACGGTATATCATATAAAGTACCCAGATTGCCCCAGTCAGTTCAAAATTTCGAGTAAAATTATAAAGGTAATCAAGCGGTATGTTTTTACTAATCTCATTTTCTTTTTTATCTCTTAACTTAGTAGTTTTTAATTTAATTAACGTTTTCATATTCTGCTCCTAGCATTCTCATAATTTATACTTACTTAAAACAGTAAGCTTGACGAACACAAAAAAAACACATGAACTTCGAATCATTCATATGTCTTAATCAGAGCTACTACTATCTTTTTATGGTGACAATCCGTGTTGGCTTACCTAAAAAAGGGCGCAGTAGTCCTGTAATAACGAAAAAAGGTGTGATTTCGTTAAAGAACTGCTACTACAAATTGGGTTATACCCTAAGCCAGCCATCTCATTGCCTCCTAATCTTTTACCATAAATGATAAATATTCATACTATTATAACAATTGTACCATAACCTTCCTTTTCTGTAAACACTCTGTTTTTTTACTATAAAGATTAGGGCGTCAATTTGCACAATTCTGTTTGTGAATCGTGATGCAAGGCATAGTTCATTCGCAACACGCTCTCGCTTGGATGAAGTTCGTAGTGGCACATAAGGCCCTAAAATACAGGGCCAAAGTGCCAACGA
>JAEYSV010000010.1 GCA_023434365.1 Bacillota bacterium
AACACGCTCTCGCTTGGATGAAGTTCGTAGTGGCACATAAGGCCCTAAAATACAGGGCCAAAGTGCCAACGACTTCATACAGTTGCTCATTGAACTATGTCTTGTATCACTTTAATTTACTTTGTAAATGTGCAAATTGACTAAGCCAAGTATTCTGAAGGGCTTTTGACGCCCTAATCCTATATCACAAGAAAGAGTCTGGCTTGCCAGACTCTAGCGCTGACGCGCTGTCACGATAGTGACAAACTTCCATATGCGCGTCATGTGCATCCTCGCGGAGCGTTTTTTATGATATAGGAAATTAGCAATTTCCTATATCATAAAAAAGCCTAGTAAAATCAATGAAACAACTGATCTTACTAGGCTTTTTATTAATTTTCTTCTTATATATATTAAGCTCCTTGCCGGATTTGAACCGGCGACCTCTTCCTTACCATGGAAAAACAATATTTTTTCACGATTAATCAAACTCACTCAAACTACTGCAAATACTAGCTTTTATGATAGCTATTAATTTTTGTATAACCAATATATGAATAAAATTCATTGAAACAATCATTGAATATATTCTTGTATAATTAAACATTCTTATATTCTACTCCTATGTACTTATATAATATAGCTCAAAATTAAATGGTATATTTTATCAAATATGTTATAATTTTTATTGCTAACACCGATATATAATTATAATACTTAGGGAGGGTTATTTATTATGACTTGTCAAAAATGTGGTAGTAATAACGTTAATGTACAAGCTGTGAACGAAGTAAAGCATAGAGGATGTTTAATGTCTTTGATACATATAGCATTAATAATATTCACTTGTGGACTTTGGTGGATTGTACCAATATTAAGAGGCGGTACACGATCCAAAACCAATTCATTCATGGTATGTCAAGATTGTGGATTCAGGAAAAAAATATAAGGATCATTCATATAAGCCCCTGGATCATTCTAGAGGGCTTTTCTTTTGCTTATTAAAGGCACATACTTCATTGCATGATTTACCATATTATGCTATTATTATGTAAAAGTAGAAAGAAGGGATTTCTTATGAAAAAAATTGTTTATTTGTTGTTATTTGTATTAATCCTAAGCTCTTGCTCCTCAGATTCTGTCACTCAATCAAGTTATGACGAGCTCAATGCAAAGTATTCTGAACTCCAAGAAAAGTTTAACAAACTTTCTTCAGATTACGAACAATCTAAATTATCAACTCCTAGCCCTCTTCCGGTACCCGAACCATCAACACTTCCTACTCTTGAGCCTATTCCGGAACCCACTCCAGAACCCACTCCACAGGCCGAAGCAATAGAAGTAATTAATTCATATAAAGCATCAGATTATATAATTTTTGAAGTTAGGAATAATAGTGCTAATACATTAGAAGTTCATTTTGATATAACGTTATATAAGAATGACGAAGTCGTTTCAGTGATGGAAACACTTGAGAATGCTGTTAATATCAATGGAGTTACTTTAGTAAAGGCTTGGACTGAAGATATAGACTTTGATAAATTTGAATGGGAATGTGAATATGCTGAATCTTATTATGCTTCATACCCAATTGATAACATATCATATGAAGAGATTTCAGTTAAAGCAGATAAAGTAATTATAAAAATAACAAACAACGGTAACGAAGATGTGCAATTTCTGCAAGCAACTGTTCTATTCTTTAAAGATGGTGCGTGCGTCTCATACAATGAAGCCTTTGTCACAGATGTTGATTATGCATTAAAATCAGGTAAAAGCAAAAATGTTGAGGTTGAATCAGGCTATAATAATAATTATAAATCTATTAAATTCGACGAATATAAAGTATATTACACATTCAGAGTAGATCAATAAGATCATATAACGCAATAAGGCCCCTGGAGTACTCCATAGGGTCTTATTTTTATTCATGGTTTTTAGACATGTGTTGCATGTAGTTCCAATATATGTTAAAGTTAATAAAAAAGAAAGAAGGGATATTGTGAAATTTATTAAGAAATTATCAGTTATACTTTTAACTATTGTTCTTGTAGTCAGCACAATTAATCCATCAATTAGTCATGCTGCTGCAAAACTCAACAAGACAAAAGCTACCATGTATGTTGGTGATGTTCTGACACTAAAACTATCCGGTACAACTAAAAAGATTTCATGGAGCACGAGTAACAAGTCTGTTGTAACAGTAAAAGAAGGTAAAATAACTGCTAAAAAGGCAGGTACTGCTAAGGTTACTGCAAAGGCCGGTGGCAAGAAGTATACCTGCGCTGTTACAGTGAAAAACGCCAAAAAATATGGTGAGGGTATGTACAAAGTTGGTAAAGATATGCCTGCTGGTGAGTATGTGCTATTTACCAATTCAAAATATAGTGCTTATTTTGAAGTATGTAAGAATAGTTCCGGTTCATTTTCAAGTATTATTTCCAATGATAATTTTGATTACAACTCGATTATTACAGTCAAAAAAGGTAATTACCTCAAGCTCACTAGATGTTATGCTATTTCAATAAATGCAGCTAAAGTTAACACAGCGGGAAGCGGTACCTTTTTAGTTGGTAAACATATTAAACCTGGCGAATACAAATTAGTAAGTACATCAAAATACTCTTCATATTATGAAGTATGTAAAAATAGCTCTGGTTCATTTACAAGCATTATTTCAAATGACAATTTTAGTAAATCTGCTTATATTACTGTTGAAAAAGGAGACTATCTTACACTTGTTCGATGCAAAATTAAAAAGTAAACATAAAATAAGCCCCTGGATAACTATCCATGGGCTTATTTTATGTCAATATATACTAATTTCATATCTGTTTTTTTACAAAAGCAATAGTCTGTTCCATTCTTTTGGAAAACCCATTTGTCTTAATACCTCTTCTTTATAGTTCTGCCCAATTCGGTCCAATTGGTCTATTAAGTAAGCTAAATCGTCAAGAATTTTCTTAAACGCTTTATCACTAAATAAATACCTAAAGCAAATCATTATCGAAAATATATCATTTTTTCCAACGTTATTTAATCCATTTTCATTTAACTTTTTATGTAATTTCAAGTCTTTAATAGACTTCTTTTTAATCTTATAATTATATAATCTTTCATTATGAGCACATACATTTCTGAATTTAGTTATTACATTTAACATAGATGCAAGTTGAATATTATTTACATCGACAAACTCTTTAGATATTTTTATCTGTATATCATCTGTAGAGTATTCATATATTTTTGACATGTTACCAAACGTCAATGTATTAACTAAAACCCATAATGGAACGTTACTATATTTTTCTTTATGATGTTGAATGTAATCATAAGATTTACTATTTTCTTGAATAATTTTTCTTAGTATTCCGACTAATTTATTAACTTCATCTTGATACTGAAGGTATTTAAAATTATTAACATTAAGATAAGCTTCTTGTTTTTCGCCATGTTTTTCTGTAAACGCATAAGAATATAAAGACTTTATATGTCTTTCAATTTTAAGTATTACCCTCATTAATAACTCTCTCAATGCTTCATCAAATAAATACAGAATATATATCTTACTAAAATCAACATCGATATTATAGTTTTTTGAATTTCCCTTTTTAAAAATATCCTTATAACCTGATATCAAAGAATAATAGCTAGTGGTTTTTAACACTTTCTTTGCTTCATCAACATCATTGATTTGCATATTCTTTGATAATAATTTCTCTATCTGTTGATCGTAATTTAAAAATTCCTTCTCAGATGTAAGCATAACAGCCCCCCTCTTACTATAACAAAAAGCCCCTTCTAAACCGAAGGGGCTTTTTGAGGTTGTAGTCCCGCAGGTTTCTACAACGCGATCACTAGTAGTGATGATACCATATATAAAATATATAGTCAATACTTTTTTTATATATATTTTCACCAACTACACAGTTCATTATATGCGTCTTTATGTTAAATATTCATATATGATTACTTAGTGCCTAGTAATAGCGCACAAACCATTTCTTTACCGGATGAAAACTTTGCAGAAGTAGATGTCAATCCCAGCACATTCTTTTTATATGCTATAACAGCATCATACATTCCCCTGTGTGGATTCTTTCCATAAACTCCATCAATTCCTTTAGGATCATATCCTAATTCCTTGAGACGTTCCTGGACTAATCTTACATATTTGTTTTTGTTCCCTCGTTTAATCGTCGGGAACGCATAAGCAGTCTGAGGCCCAGCATATCCATCTACTATAATGATTCTACCATTGGCTCCTTTACGTTTATCCTTCTCCAATTCCATCTGCACCTTACGCACCCATTCGTCATTCGTTTTCACTGATGGCATGGTTTTATATGTGTATGGCTTTGGAGCTACCGGTTTTGACGGACTACTAGATGTTTTCCAAGATGTAATAAACTTTTCCGGTGCGCCATACATACTCTTTAGTTTGCTTGTACTAATGCCCCAATCTGCTAGTTGAAAGTGAGGCTTGTCTGGTTTTGTCCATGATCCGCCCCAGATCAGTCCAATGCTCTGGCCAATCTTTCCAACTTTAGCGAAAAATCCATCACTATCATTGTAAGCCCCAGTGCCATCGTTTCTACAAAAGTCAAATGCTACTCCCCAGTTATGCATACTGTTTGGGTATAAAAGTGTTGAGGTCTTTCGTTTGAAGCAGTCTAACTGCTCAACTTCGTTTCTAATACAGGATGTGATTTTTACTTGTAATCCTTCTTTTTCACACCGTTTAATTAATTCAGCTACTTTTGTTTGTAGTTTTGGATGTAGGTCAGCTATTATTCTTGCCATGTTCAACTGCCTCCTTTGATGCTGCTAACTCATCCGTTGCTGTTTTATCAACTTTTGTCTTAATATTTTTCACTAGAGGCAATAAAAAAGCGGGTATCTCTACTCCGATATCCACTATGTTTTCCAGTATACTTATTACCTCATTGATAAATAACCAGGCTGTTACAATTATCGAAATTATAAACAAACTCGGGATGGTTATCCCAAACTTCTCCCCGGCTGACATTATGAATACATCTAACATAATGCCTACACATATTAGCAGCCACATGCAAATCTTTTTTGCAATCCCCTTGAAGGACTTATAGCTATTAATCTTTTCACCTCTGTAATTGCTTGCGATTAGGCCAGTAGCGTAGTCAATTAAATTACTTACAACGAGCAGCAATACAGGAATCGCCAATATACCGATTCCTGAAAAGATTGGGGTGAATAATGCTACAAAAAATACTTTAATTTGATTTTCTTTCATTTTCTTATACCTTCTTTCTCGTATTATATAATAACACTCTCCTGAGCGTTATTTCCCGATTGCTACATACCTTACATATGTTGTAAAAGTGCCACTTGGATATTGATTAGATACTTGTATCGTAAAACCGTCTTTTGTGATAGATGTGGCAAAACACTGTCTTTGATGTGGTACTGATGTAGGACCTGTAAAGCTAACCGACACGTTTGGAACATCCGCAAATGTGCCTGTCGGAAACGTAATATTATAAGTGGGTATCGTGTTCGCTGCTATGTTGTCAACGTATTGACTACCTACAACTTGTTTTAATTTGTTTGCTGAGTTTGTATCGACAAACTTTACAATCTCACTCAGCTTTATTTTACCAGTGACTGTTCCATTATCGACCACGGCAATTGTGTCATTTGTAACTTGTGTTAATGTGAGCTCTTGCAAATTATGTAGGTTTACATCAGCCATTCTTCATCATCCTTTCTTCTAACAGTTTAACTCTTAATTCGAGTGCTTTCCGCGCTTTTTTTTCGCGTTCTAGTTCCTTTTGTAATTTGATATCTTCTTTGTGTTGTTCCTGAATCAGTTTAACCATTAGCGGTATCATTAAGTGGTCATTCCACATTTCGTACTCGCCATTTCCGTTTTGTCCACCTCTGTCAACAACATATTCAAGGCCTTTGTTAACAAGGTCCTCAATAATAAAACCAATCAAAGGGATATACTTGCGGTCATCTGTTTTAGATAAATACCACTCTTTATATTCAAATTGAACAACATTGACATCGTAAAGCTTATTGGCATCGTACTTATCAATAATTTCTGTCTTTATCTTCTTTTTGTATTTCACAGACGATGAAGCGTTTAACCTTACTTCTCCATCATTCATACACCTCATATTTACCGCTGATGTTGTAGTTGGTAAATTTCTAAGAGTAACGCCATTATTAAGATAAGTCTTGCCGCCTACTGTATAGTTTCCAGTAACTCCCCCATCTCCTTCAGCGTATGAGTCATTTGTAAATATTGAACCATCTTTTGTCACCCATAATAACGGCAAATATTCATCTCCGCCCTCTTCGATATTTTGAATCATTCCGGCATACGTCATATTGCCAACATAAAACACAATGTCTGAATTAGGATGTGTCAAGAAACCTGCTTTTAAAGTATCGTTATAGAGTCCGTAATTCGCAATTTTCCATCCACCAACATCACCTAGGATTGATTTAAAACTTCCATCTTCTAGTATTTTGAAATTTCCATTTGCTGTTATTAATCCTTCTAATTTAATGCTGTCTGCTGCCAGTGTAATTGTACTAGTGGTGTTGTTTGTCATGTCGATATAAGCAAGTTTTCCGCTCGAGTTAATGTATAGCAGTATTTTGTTTGACAACTGTAATATTTTCGACTTATATCCTTGAAAACTTTCAACGATTGGCACCTCAACAGATAGCATGTCCATTGGTACTCTTACAACAATATAATTTCCGTTTCGTGTTAATATCTTATTTCCATCTCTACGACATAAATAACGTGGCTCAGTTGTAGTCACCTCACATATGAAACTGCATGAATCTGTAATGTCAGCTTTTGTAAGTGTTAGATGTCTTCCTATATGGCTTGTGTTATTCCATGTTATATCTCCGGTGCTATCTAAGGACCGTCGAATCCATCGAAATGTATTAGGTTCTACTTGATCTGACACATCGACATTTAGCTGACGTAATACTGCTGTGAGAGTTAAGCTTGTCGTCGTTTCATCAAACACAAAACCTTTGTCCGATTTTGCATACAGATAATATGTCCCTGCCACAGCTTGTGCAACTTCTTCCTTTGCCTGCTCAACTACTGTTGTTGTAATTTCTTTCGCTGTTTGCTCGACTGAGGTAGAAACATATCCCTCCATGCTCTGTTGAGATACCTTGCTTGCAATAAGTCCTTTTGCTACCTGTAAAGATGCTAAAATTTCTTGATATTGGCCATTCGCTGAATCAAGGTTTTGAATAGCTGTAACATAGCCATCAAGGTCCGCCAACTTGCTTTGCATGTTGCTCACCGCTAAGTCAAACTGTTGTAATTTCTGATCTAGTGCGACTTGTGATGAATTAATTATATTTTGTTGCAATTCTTTCATTGAAAATCCTGTATTGCCAAACTGGACATTCTTATGTCTATCAAGTAAACAATCATGTGTCACCGCTACAACATACGTGTCTATATTAATATTGTATCTGCTGTCTTCGACAACTATCTTATTGCCGATTTCTGCTTCTGTTAGTGCTCCGATTTGATAATTAACTTGAGGGTACTTATACTTATTAAGCCAGGCATATCCTTGCTCTGATAAATCTTTACGGATTTCCGACAATAAAAAAGCATTTTTCGTATTGTAATTATCATTTAATAGATTAATCTTAGTGTTTAGTGCTGAGTTTTCGCTTTCGTATGCTGAGATCTGACTCTCGTACTCTCCAATTTCATTATATCCTCGATAAATTTGCTCCTGGATGCGTTCAATGTCGCGATATGCTTTTTCACGATCTGCCTGTGTTTCGTTTTGAGTAACGTACTGATCCGCTATAAACATGATTTGCTTTAGCTTATGTTCTGCCAACAACTTGTTAAGATTTTCTACATCGTAAGCTGAGATTTCTTCTTCGTTTATAAAATCTGTTTGCTTGTCTATAAACTTCTCTAGCTTATCTTCTCGTAACGAGAGTTTGTTCTGCCACGTTTTTAGCTTACTCGTCGCTTCCTTTTTCTGCTTTTTCAGTTCTGATAAGGTTGGATCTTTTACTATAGGGCCTTTTAACGGTTTATACATAGTGGCCTTAACCTTACCATCCGCAAAGTTGTTCTCAATCAGTCCAGTTACGTAGTCTAGTTGACTCTCGTAAGTCCTCACATTGTTTAGTGCTTCAGCTAATAAAATCGTATATCTTTTGACATATTCAT
>JAEYSV010000048.1 GCA_023434365.1 Bacillota bacterium
TAAGGGCGCGAAGCGCCGCATTTTTCGATTTACTTGTCAAGTGGTTTAACAAAAAAAGTGGGGGATTTTAATAAAAAAGGAATCTAGAAGCCTTGATTTTACTGGCTTAAAGATTCCGAGAGACTATCACTTTCAATTGGAGGACCATCGTTTGCTATAGAAATAATAAGATAAGCCCCTTTTGGTGTTTGTTTTGGTGGAAATGCCGTAATAGTAATATGTCCTTTCTTGTCTACCGCCTCTATGGCATTTTTGATAATATTAGTAAAAACTTGTTTTAGCTTAATATAGTCGCAGGTATAATTATCAATGTAAGGATGTGAGCCATCCAATAATTTTACGGTTAGAGTATTCTCATTTAGTTGCGCTACACTGTGAAAACTAACTACTAAGTCCATTAATAGTTTACCTAAGTCAGTTGGCTCACTAGTTAGAACATCGCTTTGATTATAGTTTGAAAGTTGCTCAAGAAGGCAAAAGAGGTCCTTCATATCCTCCATTATACTATGCCAGTAGGGCATACTTGCTAAGGAACTGTTTTTACTTTGGATAAGCTGTAATGTGCTGAATATTAAAGTGAGAGGGTTTCTTATCTCATGAGTGATACGAGAGATAAGAAATTTGTTTTCGCTAGTGAGTGAGCTTATTAATTGGTTTAATTCAGGAGATTCATTGCATAACTCCTTTAATCTTGCTTCTTCCTCAATATTATACATACACATCCGAACCTTTCCTAATAAATGAAAACAAGTTGTTAATACTATCTACAAGAGAAATATACTAGAAAATACCAAATAATTCAAGGATAGATTTGTAATTTATAAAGTGTTACAGTAATCTTAAGATATAATGAGAATGGAGGGATATATATGACAAAAAAAGATTGTATTTTTTGTAAGCTTGCGAATGGAGAAATTCCTACGGCAACAGTATATGAGGATGAGGATTTTAGAGCGATTATGGATATTAGTCCTGCAGCAAGAGGACATGTTATTATTCTAACAAAGGAGCATGCAGCTAATATCTATGAACTTTCAGATGAACTTGCTTCAAAGATTTTCGTAGTTGCTAAGAAAATTGCAAAAGCAGTGAAAGAGGAGATTCAATGTGATGGAGTAAACATTCTTCAAAATAATGGAGATGCAGCAGGGCAGAGCTTTTTCCATATACATGTTCATGTGATTCCGAGATATACAAAGGATACAGTTGTTATTGGATGGCGACGCAATAATATGAGTGGCGAAGACTTTGATGCAACTGCAAGAGCAATTGCAAGTCATATCGAATAAAGAAATGACCAGTATTACTTTCTGTAATACTGGTCATTTTTTGTGAAGACTATTTAATTGAGTTAAATAAATTATAGATTTCGTGATATTTCTTTATTAATTAGCTCCATAATTGTTTTTATAGAATCATTCATTGGACTATCTGACATTGTTTTTATATATTGTTTCTGGTTATCATATACTGTCTCAATAGCAGCTAAGAGCGACTCATTTGTCACATTTTCCTCTTGAATAACGTAGCTATAGCCTTGTTTTTCAAATGAGGCGGCATTTAAGATTTGGTCTCCACGACTAGAAGCTGCGCTTAATGGAACTAGAATATTTGGTTTTCTAAGCGCAAGAATTTCGCATATAGCATTAGCACCAGCGCGACTGATTACCATATCAGAGGCTGCAAATAAATCGGCTAGTTCTGACTTGATATACTCAAATTGTACGTAGCCTTTTGTTCCATTAAGACTGTCGTCAATCTTATCCTTTCCACATAGGTGAATGATTTGGAATTTGTCTAATAGAGTAGGTAAAATAGATCTAATAGCATTATTTACAGCTACAGCACCTAAACTGCCCCCAACAACCAATATAACTGGTTTGTTTAATGAAAATCCACAGAACTCAATTCCTTTAATTTTATTGCCGCTAAACAGTTCCTTTCGAATAGGAGTACCTGTTAATACTGCTTTATCAGAGGGTAATTTAGACAATGTCTCTGGAAAGTTAGCACAGACTGTTGTTGCACGAGGGACACATATTCTATTGGCAAGACCAGGAGTCATATCGGATTCATGAATAATTGCTGGAATCTTACGTCTACTCGCAGCAATAACAACTGGTACGGCAACAAATCCACCTTTGCTAAAAATAACATCGGGTTTTAGTTTCTTAAGTAGTTTACTTGCTTGGCGATAACCTCTTATTACTTTGAATGGATCAGTAAAATTCTTAATATCTAAGTATCGTCGTAGTTTACCGGAGGAGATCCCGTAGTAGGGGATGTCAAATTCTTCAATTAGTTTTTTTTCTATGCCATCATAGGAACCAATGTAGTGAATATCAAAGCCTTGACGTTTTAGTTCCGGAAGGAGGGCAATATTTGGGGTAACATGTCCGGCAGTGCCTCCACCGGTTAATACAATTCGTTTCATATGAAATCCTCCTGTAAATATATACTTACAATGTTTTATTGCTCTAATTGTATAACACGACAATAAGTTTGGCAATTCTTTCAAAGAAAGAGTTATGTATAGTTTTTGATATTTATGATAATTTATGATAAGATGGGATATAAATTCGAAAAGGTGAGATAAAATGAAAATAGGCATTATTGGGGCCATGGAAATTGAAGTGACCCGATTAAAAGAGTTAATGAGTAATAAACAGATAATAACCAAGGCAGGAATGGATTTTGTCGAAGGAATGCTAATGGATAAGCCAGTAGTGATTGTTCGTAGTGGGATTGGCAAAGTGAATGCAGCAGTATGTGCGCAAATTCTTGTCGATGTTTTTAATGTGAGTGTAATATTTAATACAGGTATTGCAGGAGGAATTGCAACAGATATTAATATAGGCGATATTGTGATTAGTAAAGATGTTCTTCATCATGATATGGATGCTACCGGATTTGGTTATGAAGTTGGTGTGATTCCTCAAATGAGCTGTTCTGTATTTCAGGCAGATGAAGAGCTAGGAAGATTAGCTAAGGATGTCTGTGCAGAGGTATTGCCAGAGGTTACTGCCTATGTAGGAAGAGTGTTGACTGGGGATCAGTTTATTAGTAGTCGAGATAAAAAGGAATGGTTACTAGAAAGTTTTGATGGATGCTGTGCTGAAATGGAAGGAGCGGCTATTGCTCAGGTAGCTTATTTAAATCAAGTTCCATTTGTCATTTTTCGCGCTATTTCTGATAAGGCGGACAATACAGCCTGTGTCGATTACCCACAGTTTGAAAGAGAAGCAGTGAACCATGCTGTTGCTCTAGTAACAGGAATACTTGCAAAGTTTTAGTGTCGCATTGTGTAAAAGATAGTTAGAAAAATATAAATAAGTTTAAAAAGGTTAAAGACGAACTATTAATCAAGTTCGTCTTTTTTTGTAAAAAAACCAAAGAATAACCTAGATTACCTAAAATGTTGTCAGACGATTTTTCGGCTTGTCCTCTTTTCAAAGATGAATATCTAGTATATAATACATTTGTAAAAATATGGTATTAAAGAAGGGAGTTATGGCATGATAACAGAGATGTTTGAACAAAAAATATTTTTATATATTATTATAGCCATATGCATAGTTGGGTTATTAGTAAAGATGATGTTGAGTATTAAGTACAAATCTTTAATTCGAGCATCGAAAAAAATGGGAACCTCTACAAATAAATTAATGAGAGTTTTACGGCTTAAGTTTGAAACCTGTTACAAATTGCGTATAGGTGTGAATAATGTGGATACTTTTGTTGATAAGTATGTATATCGTCATCGGTTTTGTGGACTGTTGTTATGCACATGGGATACAATAAGTGGAGAACTAGTTATATTATGTGCCTTGACAGGTTCATTTTTCTCGGTTTTGGGATTAATATACGAATGTGGAAGAACTGAGATTCTGTCCACATTTATTGCTGGTTTATTAACATGTGGTATGTTGATAAGTTTTGATTATTTATTAGGAATAAGCACGAAACGTAAAATTTTAAAGGTTAATATTAAGGACTATCTTGAGAATTTTTTAAAGGCTAGACTTGAAAGTGATACCTTTAGTTCAGAAGTATTAGAGCAGTATAGAAAAGAATATTTTGAACTTCCAAGACAACAGGAAGCGTCTATGACTAGAGCTGAAAAGAAGAAAGCACATAAAGCAGCGAAATTACAGGAGAAAATGACTCGTAAGAAAGAAAAGAATGCTAGAAAACAACCAGAGCTTACGGTTGGAGCTGAGGTTTCAGCAACTATAGCACAAAAGCCTGTAAAGGAAAAGAAAAAGTCATTAAAACCTGCGGAGCAACGTAGAGAGGCTAAAAAGAATGAGTTGCGTAAAATGATAGAAGAAGATAAAGAAAATAGAAGGCAAAGAGAACATAGCGAAGAAGCTCCTATCGTAGCTAAGAGTAATATTATTCCATTACATAGAGATGCAGTTACAAAAGTTGGGGAAAAAACAGGCGTTGCGACAGGGATAAAAACGGGAGTTATTTTAAATGCTGAACCAAAGGAAATGGTAGACAATAACAGTAAGAGTAAGCAAAATCATAATCAAAGTAGCAATTTCATAGAAACTAAGAAAAATATACAAACGACAGTTGCTGATTCAAAAAAATCAAATGATGGTATTAGTGACAAAGAGTTTATCGAGATAAAGAGAGTGGAAGATACTAAGTCTAATAATATGAACACCTTAAAGGATTTTTCTGAAAAAGTTGATAAAGCGACAAAAGGAAGATACCACCTAGCTCAACCGAATGCAAAAGGAATGGTAGGATATAAAGCAGGGTTTACAGTGTTACAACGTAAGGAAATAATCCGGGCGGAAGCAAAGAAAAGAAAAGAACTTAGTAAGCAGAGTAATGTTAATATCAATGCTTTTCAGGTGTCATCACAGGAAGGTCATAGAAAAGATAGTGATTCACAAAGAAAAGAGATTGCCGCAACTCGGATTATTCAGAATCCAAGTTCATCTCAAATTGTGCAAGGTAAGAATGAAAATTACAGAGTGAATAATAAAGAGGATAAATTTGAAATTAGTAAAGAAGAAGCTAAAGTAATTGAGGAAATTTTAAAGGAATATTTAGCATAATACATGATTTAATGAATTGTGCATTCTTTTCTCTATTGATAATAAATATTCTATTTGATAGAATAACTATAAATGTGAATAGAAAAAGGAGTGTAAGCAATATGTTAAAACAAGTAACATTTGATTATTCTATTACAAAACAGTATGTTGCAGAACATGAAATGGCAATTATGAAGGATATTGCTTTAGCAGCAAAAACTAAATTAATAGAGAAATCAGGAGCCGGTAATGATTTTTTGGGTTGGATTGATCTACCTGTTAATTATGATAAAGTAGAATTTGCAAGAATTCAGCAGGCAGCAGATAAGATTCAAAAGGACTCGGATGTTTTATTGGTAATTGGTATTGGAGGTTCATATTTAGGAGCAAGAGCTGCTATAGAGTTTTTAAGACATAGCTTTTATAACAGCGTTGATAAGACGGTAAGAAAAACTCCTGAGATTTATTATGTTGGTAATAATATCAGTAGTACTTACATTACACATCTGATTCAGACAATTGGAGAACGTGATTTTTCAATTAACGTCATCAGTAAGTCTGGAACGACTACAGAACCTGCAATAGCATTTCGTGTATTTAAAAAAATGCTTGAGCAAAAGTATGGGAAAGTGGAAGCTGCGAAAAGAATCTATGCCACTACAGATAAAGCAAAGGGTGCATTAAAAAACCTTTCAGATAGTCAAGGATATGAAACATTTGTTGTTCCTGATGATATTGGAGGTCGTTTTAGTGTATTGACGGCAGTGGGATTACTACCAATTGCAGTTAGCGGTGCAGATATTTTAAAATTAATGGAAGGTGCTGCAGCAATGCGCGCACGCTGCTTAAACGATGAGTTTGATAATAATGACACTGTAAAGTACGCAGCAATCCGTAATATATTACTTAGAAAAAACAAGAACATTGAAGTTTTAGCAAATTATGAACCTGCATTGCATTATGTAGGTGAGTGGTGGAAACAGTTATTTGGCGAAAGCGAAGGAAAAGACCAAAAAGGAATTTTCCCTGCAGCAGTTGATTTAACAACTGATCTTCATTCAATGGGACAATTTATTCAAGATGGACAGAGAACAATGTTTGAAACTGTCCTTGAATTAGAAAATCCTACCTGTGAAATAGTAATAGAGGAAGAGGAAGTTGATTTAGATGGATTAAACTATCTTGCGGGTAAAACAGTTGACTTTATTAATAAAAGTGCGATGAAGGGAACCTTATTAGCTCATACTGATGGCCAGGTGCCGAATCTGTTAATTAAAATTCCAGCACAGGATGAGTATTCGTTAGGACAATTATTTTACTTTTTCGAATTTGCTTGTGGTGTAAGTGGATACATTTTAGGAGTGAATCCTTTTGATCAACCAGGTGTTGAAAGTTATAAGAGCAATATGTTTGCATTACTTGGTAAACCTGGTTATGAAAAAGAACGTGAAGAATTATTAAAAAGATTATAGAAAAAAGGGGATTGTCACTGACAATCCCCTTTTTAACAGGATATACTAATATCAAAGTGTTGATAATCTTTAGTTTTAGACCAGTCGCCACCCCATTCGAACCCTTCTTTTTTAAAAGTTCGTACGCAAACATCATTAGCATGAATCATATAAGGATGGCAACATTCACGATTAATGTATGGCGTAGCTTCTTTTGGTAAGACAACAGGTTTTTGGTTAATTGTTGTAAGATAAGGATTGTATAGTGGATTAATATCAATGGCTAACCCCAGACTATGTTTTGATAATTTTGATGTACCTGCAATACAACGATAATTAAATGCAGAAGAATTGTTATCCGCCATAGAACGTTCATCATTAGCATCATAATCATCAATGAGGAACATTTTTTCTATAGGATAACAGGCATTAAATAATCGGAGCATACATCTTAGTATTTGGGGGTAGATTTTTTTATTAACAATCAATTCCCCAATAACTATCTCATGTTGAAAGTTCCAGTGCGGAATTTGTAGATATACCAGGTCATCGAAGCTAATATGATTATTCTCATGATATGAGATACCATGAATTCTCTTAATTATATTTTGGGAAATGGTATATGCATTAAAGCAAGCTGTTAATTGTGGGATAGTAATTGTATAAGGCAAAACTGATCCTGGCTCCTTCATAGAGTCAAGGTTTGTTTTTAGTTCCATACTGAGGTAGCGAAGATTTAGTTTTTGCATAGTAGCAACTTAGTCCTCCTCTATCACTTGAATTTCTAAATAATCAAATTCAATTGGCTCCATAAAGTTATCTTGAGAAAAACGCGTCTTGTCATGTCGCTTAAAGTCATCAATAGTAGACTGTAGCCAAATTGGTTTGGATAAATCAAATTCATAACAGATACTGTCAATTGCTAGATAGATTTTTCGAGTTCTATTTAAGGAAGTGTTATCATTTTCAATAACGATATCACGTAGCATACGATTATCTTTAAAAAGTTTTGCCCATAATCGAAACATTAGTGTTCCCCTTTCGGTATTATTGTAATGTAGAGTGCTAGTTAAATCAGCATTCTATGTATATTGAGTTTTATTATACTGGTGATTTTGTTAACATTCAAGGAATTTTAGTATGCTACTAAAGTTCTTTTTTAGTATATGGAATTTATCTGAATTGTTCTACAAATAATTAAGGAAATAAACAGAAGGCTGTCTTGTCAACTGTAAGGTTAGTTGGTATCATAGTGTAAGAAAATATTAGTATAACATATGAGATTAGCAAGTATAACATTAAATAATTGAAGAATAATTTATAAAGAGAGGAAAGAGTATGGATGGTATTAAGAGAAGAGAATTATTGACAAACTATCTAATAGAAAGTAAAGAGCCAATCTCTGGTTCAGAATTAGCAAGACGGTTAGGAGTCAGTCGCCAAATTGTAGTACAGGATATAGCTTTACTCCGTGCTACAAATAAGAATATATTAGCGACAACAAAAGGGTACCTAATGTATTATCCTGAAATACAGACAGTAAATCGTTGCTTCTTAGTTCGTCATACTACTGAGGAGATTGCAGATGAATTATCTACGATTGTGGATTGCGGGGGCAAAGTGTTAGATGTTATCGTAATGCATGATGTTTATGGACAGATAGAAGCAGATCTGATTATAAGGAATCGACAGGATGTATATGATTTTGTAGAGAAGGTTATGAATAAAAAGACTGTCCCTTTAAAAGAATTAACAGATGGTGTTCATTATCATACGGTTGAAGCGGCATCAGAAGCTGAGCTAAATAGAATTGAGGATGAATTAAGACGTAAAAAATACTTGATTAACGAATAAGGATATGATATTCTTTTCAATAAGCTGACAAGACAGCTGTAAACAAACATGTAAAGTTTCTTGTCAATATATTGAATTAAGAAAAGTAGGAGAGATAGTATGAATAAGTTATTAAAATGGTTGCACAAAGTTTTTATTGATGGCCTAAGTGGTATGGCATTAGGTTTATTTTCGACATTAATCATTGGTACTATTATTCAACAGGTTTCTAGCTTTATTGGAGGGAGTATTGGAGATACGATATACGTTATAGGGAAGTTGGCAACTATAGTTACGGGTGCTGGTATTGGATGTGGCGTTGCTTATAAATTTAAGGAAAGTCCATTAGTCGTGATATCAGCCTCTGTTGCAGGTATGATAGGAGCATATGCAGGGAGTATTTCTGCGGGTACCATCTTAGTTAATAAAAGCATTGTATTAGGAGGACCAGGAGAACCACTTGGAGCATTTTTGGCAGCTTACATAGCAATTGAGGCTGGACATTTGATAAGTGGAAAAACTGGGCTAGACATTTTACTAACTCCGATTATATCAATTGCAAGTGGAGCTTGTGTAGGATTATTTGTTGGACCACCAATTTCTCAGTTTATGAATACATTAGGTGAAATTATTAACTGGGCAGCGAAAGAACAGCCATTTATTATGGGTGTTGTAATCTCAGTAATCATGGGTATGGTATTAACACTACCAATTAGTTCGGCAGCGCTTGGTATAGCACTTAAGCTGGGTGGCATAGCAGCGGGAGCAGCAACTGTAGGATGTTGTGTAAACATGGTTGGTTTTGCTGTTACTAGCTACCGTGAAAATAAAATAGGGGGATTAGTAGCACAAGGGTTAGGAACAAGTATGCTACAGGTTCCAAACATTGTTAAGAAGCCAGTTATATGGATTCCAATGATTTTAACAAGTGCAATTCTTGGACCAGTTTCAACTATGCTGTTTTCTATGGAAAACAATGAGATTGGATCAGGAATGGGAAGTGCTGGATTAGTAGGACAGTTCCAAACATACAGTGTTATGACTGCTACTGAGGCTCCAATTATAGTAATAATAAAAATTATTATAATACAATTTGTATTACCTGCAATATTGTGTTTAGGTATTAGTGAGTTAATGAGAGCAAAAGGCTGGATTAAAAAGGGAGATTTAAAACTTGAATTGTAGGATCAAAAGACTTACCAGGTAGAGTAATTATTACTTGGTAAGTCTTTTTTTTTTGTAGATAAGCGAAAACTGTATAGCGAATAAAGAGTGATTACAATGACATATATACATTAGTGTTATAATAGGTATTAATAAATGGAAATATAGGTATGTACAAAGCTTGCGGTATTATTGAAAAGTAACTATAATAGAGAAAATAATATAAGAAATGAAATGGTGAATTATGAAAAAATCAATGAGAAAAGTAGTAAAACTGTCTATTATTATAGTTAGTATATTAGTGATGACCATTGTCGTTATTGGTAGTACAATCGTACTTAATAAGGGTGAGGAATATCAACCAACTTTAGATAGAGTTGAGAATAATTCAACACAGTCGCCAAGTAGTTCACCGATTGCAAATCAAACTGCAGAAGTTATTCAAACGAAAGAACCAATACAGTCTGAAAAGCCGTCAGGAACAGAAAAGCCGTATGTTAATCATACTCCTGTTCCAGTACGAAGTGTATCCTTAGTTGCAGTAGGAGACGATTTAATACATACACAAGTGATTGCGTCAGGCAAACAGCCTAATGGTAGTTACAATTTTGATCATTTATATGCAAACCTAAAAGAGGAGTTTAATGCAGCAGATTTAGCGGTTATGAATCAAGAGACCCTATTAGGAGGTAAGTCTTTAGGATACAGTGGTTATCCTAGGTTCAATTCTCCAACTGAGGTAGGCGATGCATTGGTAAAAGCTGGTTTTAATGTTATTCTTCATGCGACAAATCATTCTATGGATAAAGGGGAAAAAGGAGCGCAAAATACCATTGATTATTGGAAGCAGCATCATGATGTTCTTGTAGCTGGATTAAATGAGACACAAGAAGAACAGGATAGGATTCGTGTAATAGAGAAAAATGGGATTAGATTTGCAATTTTAAATTATACATACAGTTTAAATGGGTTACCATTACCTAAAAACAGAAAATATATGGTTAATATGCTTAATGAAGAAAAAATACGGCAGGATATAGCTAAAGCCAAACAGGAAGCAGAATTTATTATTGTTTTTCCACATTGGGGAAAAGAATATAGTCATGAATTATCAACTTCTCAAGAGAGTTGGATGAAGCTTTTTTTGGAATTGGAAGTAGATTTAGTAATTGGTACTCATCCTCATGTTATTGAGCCAGTAAGGTGGGAGATATCTGAAACAGGTCATCGAATGTTGGTTTATTATTCTCTTGGTAATTATATCTCCTCTCAGGTAAGAGTCGCTACAATGCTTGGGGGTATGGCAAGTATTAGAGTGGAAAAAGTAGGAGATGAAAAACCAATGATAGTGGAAGCTTCTATTACACCAATAGTGACGCACTACGAAAACCATGCAAAGAATTACTCTGTCTATAAGTTGAGTGATTATACCGAGGAACTTGCTAACAAACACGCACTTAAAAAGGAAGGATTGACAATTCATAGATTAACGCAAATATCAGAAGAAGTGCTATGTGAATGGTACGAAGAATAATAATTGTGGGTAGCTATTTGTTATTAGCAAATAGCTATCTTTTTTATCTTTTTAAGAATTATGACCAATATGATACAAATGTCTCCGTTTTTGATTAAATACGCATCTAGGTAAAAAGCAAAATAAGCTATAGTAAAAATGAAAAAAATAAGGTAAAATGATAATGGTATAGTTTTGAATATAAAAGAGAAGATATATTACATTAGAACAATTCCAAAGGTAAGACGCTATGTTTAAGTGGAGGATAAAAAATGGTTAAGCGTGTCGGATTCTTAACAAGCGGCGGAGACTGTCAAAGTTTAAATGCTACAATGAGAGCTGTGGCAAAGTCGTTATACCAAAGTAATATAGATGTAGAGATTTTAGGAATTTTGGATGGTTACAAAGGACTAATTTATCAGAACTATGTAAAATTAAAGCCTTCAGATTTTTCGGGTATATTAGCTTTGGGTGGAACGATTATTGGTACCTCAAGGCAGCCATTTAAGCAAATGGAAGTTCCAGATGAGAATGGTCTAAATAAAGTGGAAGCTATGATACAAAATTATAAAAAGCTAAAGCTAGATTGTCTTGTGATACTTGGTGGAAATGGTACACATAAAACCGCAAATTTATTACAAAAAAAAGGATTAAATATTGTTACCTTGCCGAAAACAATTGATAATGATTTGTGGGGAACAGATATTACTTTTGGTTTTCAAAGCGCGGTTAATATTGCAACAAATGCGATAGATTGCATACATACAACGGCAGCCAGCCACGGACGTGTTTTTATTGTAGAAATAATGGGACACAAAGTAGGGTGGCTTACCTTGTATTCAGGAATCGCGGGTGGTGCTGATATTATCTTGATTCCTGAAATCCCATATGATATTAAGAAAGTAGTAGAAGCACTCGAAAAGAGAACTTCACAAGGGAAAAAGTTTAGCATTCTTGCAGTTGCAGAAGGAGCAATAAGTAAGGAAGATTCAGGCTTAAAAAAGAAAGAATACCGTGCAAAATTAAAAGAATTGCCATATCCTTCAATATCTTATAAAATAGGAAAAGAAATTGAGGAAAGAACTGGACAGGAAGTTCGAATTACTGTACCAGGGCATACTCAGCGAGGAGGAGCACCTTGTCCTTATGATCGTGTGCTATCAACCAGACTTGGTTCGGCAGCAGCTGAGTTGGTTAAAAGCGAACAGTTTGGATATATGATAGGAGTGCAAAATAATGTATTAATACCTATTCCTCTTGAAGAAGTTGCCGGAAAGCTGAAGAGTATTCAACCAGATAATGCAATAATAAAAGAAGCAAAGGGACTTGGAATCAAGTTCGGAGATTAGTATTAGAAGGAAGGTAACTTATGTCATACACATCATTGTATCGTAAATTTCGTCCTACAGGGTTTGAAGATGTAAAAGGACAGGATCATATTGTGAAGACAATTAAAAATCAGATTAATGCTAACCGTATAGGGCATGCTTATTTGTTTGTAGGAACAAGAGGCACTGGAAAAACGACAATAGCTAAAATTCTAGCCAGGGCTGTCAACTGTGAACATCCCACTGACTCAAGCCCATGTAATGAGTGTGCAGTGTGTCGGTCTATATTGAAGCAGACTTCCATGAATGTGATTGAAATAGATGCTGCTTCTAATAATGGTGTGGATAATATTCGGGATATTATTAATGAAGTACAGTATTCACCTACAGAAGGAAAGTATAAAGTATATATCATAGATGAGGTTCATATGCTTTCTGCAGGAGCTTTTAATGCGTTACTAAAAACGTTAGAAGAGCCGCCAGCATATGTTATTTTTGTGTTAGCGACTACGGAAGTTCACAAGATTCCGATTACCATTCTATCGAGATGTCAGCGATATGACTTTCATCGAATAACAATAGATACAATTGCAGAACGAATGAAAGAACTGATGGAGATTGAAGGCATTTCAGTTGAGGAAAAAGCGTTAAAGTACATTGCAAAGGCTGCGGATGGTTCAATGCGTGACGGATTAAGTTTATTAGATCAATGTATTGCTTTTTATCTGGGTGAAACATTAACTTATGACAAAGTTCTTGAAGTATTAGGTGCTGTTGACCTAGAGGTGTTTGATCGTTTGCTTAAACAGGTACAAAACCAAAATGTAGTAGCCGTTATAGAAATGATAGAAGAATTAATTGTTTCGGGACGTGATTTATCACAATTTGTTGTAGACTTTACCTGGTATCTACGTAATCTAATGTTAATCAAAACATCGGATCAAGCATTGGACATTTTGGAGATGTCATCAGAAAATCAAAGCTTATTAATGGAAACTGCAACGTTGATAGATTTAGATACATTATTTAGATTTATTCGTATCTTTTCTGAACTTGCAAATCAGATGAAATATGCATCGCAGAAACGTGTGGTGATGGAAGTAGCGTGTATCAAGTTATGTCGGCCTCAGATGGAGACGGATTTTGAATCAATACTGCAACGATTAAAAAGTATAGAAAAACAGGTTGAGCAAGGAGTAGTAACTATATCAGCAGACCGGGAGAAAGTGACGGATACAAAAATTGTTGAGGAAAATGTAAAAGCAACAATTGATGTAAAAGCCCTGCCTGAAGATGTCAGAGAAGTAGCAAAAAATTGGATGCAAATTATTCATAATATAAAACAACCTTTGCAAACTTATCTCTCAGATGCTAAACTAACAGTTGGTGAAGGCAATAATTTAATTATTGCGTTTGACAACGAGACGGCATATGGGTTAGCAAACTTTGATGATAAACTATCAACGTTAACAAATGCAGTTTCTTCATTTGTTGGAAAACAAGTTGAGATACAGTTAAAATATGTGGATAATAAAAATGATAATTATGGAAAATTACCTGATTTGTCAAAGATAATAAATATGAAGAATATTGAAGTGGTTAGGTAAAGTAATATGTTAGTAAGAGTGTTTTCGTGGAGATAAGATTAGGATACTGCGAGCATTCTAAAGAATAGATAAAGGAGGACATTATAATGGCTAAGCGTGGAGGTTTTCCAGGAGGAATGCCTGGGAATATGAATAATTTGATGAAGCAAGCTCAGAAAATGCAAAAACAAATGGAAGAAACAACGAAGCAGCTTGAAGAAAAAACATGGGAAGCGACAGCAGGTGGCGGAGCAGTTACAGTTGCAGTTAGTGGAAAGAAGGAAGTAGTGAGTGTCAAGCTATCAGAAGAAGTAGTTGATCCTGATGATATTGAGATGTTACAAGATTTAATAGTAGCTGCGACTAATGAAGCACTTCGACAGATGGAAGAAGAGTCATCTAAAATGATGAACGGTATTACCGGAGGTCTTGGTGGTCTAGGTGGAGGCTTTCCTTTCTAATGGATTACTATAGTAAACAAATTAGTAAGTTAATAGAGGAATTAAGCAGACTACCTGGAATTGGATCAAAATCTGCGCAGCGTCTAGCTTTTCATATAATCAATATGCCAGAGGATCAAGTAATAAATTTATCTCAAGTGATCACTGATGCAAAAAGGAATGTTAAGTATTGTAGCAGCTGCTGTACATTAACTGATCAGGAACTGTGTCCAATATGCAAGAGTGAGATGCGCAATCATAAAGTAATCATGGTAGTAGAAAATAGCAGAGATCTTGCCGCTTATGAAAAGACCGGTAAGTTTGATGGTGTATATCATGTTTTACATGGGGCAATATCTCCTATGCTTGGAATTGGTCCGGCAGACATAAGGCTAAAAGAGCTAATGCTTCGACTCCAAAAAGAGGTTGATGAAGTGATTATTGCCACGAATTCAAGCTTGGAAGGTGAAACTACTGCAATGTATATTAGTAAACTGATTAAACCTTCAGGAATAAAAGTAAGCCGTATCGCAAGCGGTGTTCCTGTGGGAGGAGATTTAGAATACATTGATGAAGTAACATTACTTCGTGCATTGGAAGGAAGAGTTGAATTATAAAAAGACTTTGAGGGACTAGAACTTTTTCTAGTCCCTCAAAGTTTTGTAAAATGGTGACAATTGTAGTATTATTCTAGTCTTAAAGGATTAGGAGCATTTGCTGACAGAATAAAAAACACCTGTAGACTTTTTGAAGGGGTTTAAGCTACAGGTGTTCATATGAGGGGGGTATAGAAAATGTATGAAAATACTTGCATATATAAGTATAAAGAAAGAGTGTGAAAATTGTATGTTTATGATGTGAAAAAAATATAAATTACTCTTTTTTTATAATGACTTGGAAATGTTGAGAGATTAATAGTTAATTAACATTAATTTATACATAGTTATACAGAAACTGACGTTGTTTTGCAAATTAGCATTGTTAACCAATAGCATTTTTGGTAAAATTACTATGTGATTTGATGAAGTGTTATATTAACTGTGTAAGAACTTTATGAGAAATACTTTCAGTAAAGGAGAGTAACATGGAAAATTCAAATATTCTCGAAAGTGGAGTCTGGCAACTTCAGAAACTAAAGGATAAAATACTGACGCTAGAAGAGCTTAAGAACAATTTCTATCGTGAAGATGCAGAAGAAAATCGTATTGAAAAGGAAATTGTCACAATTGAAAAAATGATTCAGGATGAGATTCATATGGTCGTATCGAAACGTGAAGAAGAAATTTCAATTACATATGATGAGCAGATTAGTCGAAGCCGTATGCGTATGAAAAAAATCCTAAAGAAAAAAATTAAAGCAAAAGATGTTAAGATTAAAGATAGAATTAATCAGGAAACGTCAACATTACAAGAAGATAATAGAAAGAGAAAGTTAGAAGTAAAAGCAGTATTAAATGAAAATCATATTACAGGTGTTTGTAATAATAGATTGTACTTTGCTTTATTTGCTCCCAAGGGAGTATCAGACTATTTGATCGCAGGCATTTTCTTGTTGAGCATTTTTTTGATGATTCCAGTCATATTATATCAATATTTTTTTGCTAGCCATCCAGTACTTTTTACAATACTTTATTATTTATTAGCTATTGGTGTTGTAGGTGGGAGTTATTATCTATTACTTAACGCCACGAAGAGAAAGAATCCGGCCGCAATTTCTAATGCAAAAGCAATTCGATATAAGATTAGGCAGAATAACAGGAAAATTAATGCTATTAAGAGAGAAGTTAGAAGAGATAAGGATGAAAGCTCATATGGGCTAGAGGAATATGATAAAGAAATTCATAATGTTGAAGCTAGCATAGCTGATGTAATTAATAAGAAAAAGGAAGCGTTAGCAGTATTTCAAAATACGACAAGTAAAGTGCTAGAGGATACTATTAAGCAAAAGCATCAAGCAGAACTCGACAAGCTTAGAGAGGAGTATGATCGAGTTTACAACAGAACAAAGCAACATGAGGATAAAATTAAAGAGCTAACAGTTTGTCTTGCAGATCAATACGAAGCCTTCTTAGGAAAAAATTATATGTCAATTGATGCAATTGATCGGTTAATTAAAATTATGGAGGAGCAGGACTGCTATACAATTGGGCAGGCATTAGAAATTGAAAAGAATAGGGTGACACAGCCAGTGTCATAATAGAAAACCAGATTATATGATATGACGTTAGAGATATCATACAATCTGGTTGTTTTAATGTGGAGTGCTATAGTTGTTTTTTCAGGCTTTTAGTATGAACGAGATATTGCAAACCGACACATATATAATCAGCTAGATGCATAACTACATCTAAGCGTGTTGTTTGTAACAACATATGATTTAATAGTCCGGATACGTTAACGATTCCTGTTATAAAGACATCTCCAATTGTAGGGAGTTCCTTATCAACGCCAATACCAGGTGATAAGGAACCGCTACCTAGAGTAACATATCCGATATGCCTTTCTTTACCCAAAGAGGCGTCAATGGCAATAATAAATGGATTCTGATGATTCTTATATATGTGCTGAATGGTTTCATCTAAGTTTTTAGCATGGACGGGAGAAGATAATGTGCCATATACAGGAATACTTTTTTGGCCTGAATTAGTTATTTTGTATCCTATGATAGGTCCCAGACAGTCTCCAGTTGCACGGTCTGACCCAATGCAAAGTATAACAATAGTCTGTTCAGGTAAAACATGCTCATGTACTAAATTCTGCAGATGAGCTGCAAATGTATACACAGAATCAGTATCCATACAATTAAAATAGTATAACTTCTGTTTTGTATTCTCGGTTTGATTCATAGTAATCCTTTCTATAAGAATTCTTCTTTACTAAAAGGATAAGGAAGAATCTTATTTTGAAAAATCTAATTATAATTATTACCGTGTAACCCTTAAATAGACGTAGGATGGATAAAAATTCGTCGCAAGATATTACAAAATAAGGAAATTATGAAGTTGAGAATATAAAAATAAGAAAAGAACACGTAAAAAAAGTTGTTAAAAATGTTTATATTTTCAGAATAGGTAGAAAAGATTATTGTCCTTAGAAACTAATATGACAAAATACTTGTCCGCTATATGCTACGATAGGTTAGAAAATTTCTGATTGTATCAGAGCAATAGGAAAGGCGGATATCGATATGATGGAAAGTGTTAATAACAATGATCATGCAAAAACCGTTAATAATAAAAATAGTTCGGTGAAATTACCAAAAAATATAAAACAGGTTGGCATTATAGAGACAAACAAGCATATTTTCATTGAAGATTATGTAATGACGTACATAAAGCAGATGGCATTGAAAAGTTATGGGGTTTATCAAGCAGCTGTATTATTAGGACATATAGAAAAGGATGATAACTTTGATTACATTTTTATTAGTGGCGCTGTGGAAGCGCAGGACATATTGTTTGAAGAGGATATGGTCTTTACTAATGAAGCATGGACTTTAATATATGAAAATACAAAAAAGTATTTTGATGATGCAGAGGTACTTGGTTGGTTTCTAACAAGACCTGGGCTCTCAATGGAAGTGAATGAGAGAATCACAAAAATTCATTTGAATAACTTTGCAGGTCTAAATAAAGTTTTATTATTATACGATAGTGTAGAAAGAGAGGAAGCCTTTTATCTATTTAATAAGCAGGTGTTAGCAAAGCAAGAAGGTTACTACATTTACTATGAAAAAAATGATGCAATGCAAAGTTATATGATAGATCATAAAGATAAAAAAAGTATTGAAGCCGATTACATAGATAAAACAAGTATGGAAATTAGGCAGGTTCTTGAGCGAAAAAGGTTAGAGAAGGAGAAGAAGAGGAATGTAACAACCGTTGCTTATGCTGCAACCACAGTTGTAGCTGTAGTAGCATTGGTTGCAACAGCCACAGTAATATCTTCTCTAGATAATAATGGGAGCCAGAATGTTTTACATGGCGAACAAGTAGCTGTTTCAACTAACAATGGAGTAACAAGTTCCCAAAAACCTGATGATACAACAGTTAGTGTATCTCAGGGCGGTATTAAGATTAATGAGGGAACGAATCAAGGTGATAAAACAGAAACAGATAAGGAGCAAATAGAAAATAATCAAGACGATAATAAATCAACGCCAAGGCCGGAAGATATTCAAAAGGAGGAGGACCCTAAAGAAACGAAGAAGCCTAGTGAGACAAAAAAACCTGTGATTGAGGTAGAAGACACTGACCCAATTGACTCAGAGGATAATAAACCAAATTCTGAAGAAACATCAGCAGATACTACAAAAAAATATGTAATAAAAAAAGGTGATACACTGAATGCAATTAGCATGGAGTTGTATGGTAATAAGAAAAATGTAAAAGTGATAATGCAACTGAATAATTTGGAAGATGATAAGATATTTGCGGGACAAATGATTATAGTTCCTACAAAGTAGTAGAGAAATTATGGTGGATATCTTGGAAGAATATTGTATAATAGTAAGAAGACACGTACTTATCATTAAATAGTATGTATAAAATACTTATTGGAGTAAAAAGCATGGCAAAAGTGATAGAAAACGTAGGGTTTTCCGACTACGATAAACGGATTAAACGACGAAAGAGAGTAAAAATATTAATAATTATTGTTTTTTTATTGGCTGTGGCCTCTGTTTGTGTATATATGGTTAATTCCTATATAAATAGAGTTTATACTAGCTATGAGGTTGTTAATCGAATAGAAAGGCAAGATACAGAGTATTCCAACTACCATAGTTATCTCGATAAAGTTTTAAAGGTTAGCCGGGATGGAGCTAGTGCTATAAATGCTGACGGTAGCGTGGAGTGGAACGGAAGTTATAGCATGAAGAGTCCAAAAACAGCAGTTTGCCAGAAGTATGTTGCTGTGGCTGATATTGGGAATTATGAGGTGGTTGTCTTTAATGGTTCCGATTCTGGTAAGTCAATAAAAGTAGATTTTCCGATTGTGGATATTGAAGTGGCTTATCAGGGAGTTATTGCGGTAGTTATGGAGGATGAGGCGAAAAATAGAATTCAGGTTATCAATCCGTATACTAATGTAAATGCCTGCTTAGTAGATATTGAAACAATAGTTGAAAAAGATGGTTTCCCCGTGAATATTGCATTATCTGAAGATGGGACAAAATTGGTAACAAGTTATATGGCAATTCAAAACGGAATAGTTCAGAATAAGCTTACTTTCTATAATTTTTCAGAGGTATGGCAAAATGTAGAGAATCGTCTTGTAGGAATGAAGGAGTATGGGAAGGAGATATTAGCCGATATTCAGTTTATTGATAATAACACAATAGCTGTGTTTGGTGAAAACTTTTTAGAATTATTTGAAATGAAAGAACTTAGCCAAGATGTTACTAAAGCTATTGCTAGAATTGATTTTAACGAGGAAATAAAAAGTTGTTTTTATTCAGACAGTTATATTGGTTATACATTTGAGGATAGTACTACAAATGAATATACTTTAATCGTTTATAATTTAAACGGAGGGGTCGTGTTAAAGAAGAAGGTAGATTATGAGTATGATCATATTATTATGTCAGCAAAAGAAGTGATTTTTTATTCAGACACAAGTTGTAATATTATAAAACTAAATGGAGTTAATAAATTTTCTCATGCATTTAGTATTAATGTAGATTTCATAATGCCTATTAATAATTATGATCAATATTACTTTATAAATAATGCTGCGATTGAGGCAGTAAAACTAACGGAGGATTAAATATGAATTGGTTGCTTTTGGTGGTATTAGTTGTATTAGGGTTTTATGTTTGGAGAGGATACCATAACGGGTTGGTAAAAACTGTGTTTGCTATTTTTACTATGATTATAGCACTTATTGCAGCTACTGTTTTTAGTCCGTTTCTGAGTAATGTGCTTCAGGATAATGAAAGTATTTATGGATTTATTGAAGAAAAGGTGAATAGTGTTGTTAATGTGGATCAGGAGGTTCAGAGCAAAGCGGAGGAACAGTTATCAATTGACAATATGCCATTTCCAGATTATTTTAAAGAGGTTTTATTTGAGAATAATAATAATGTAATATATGATGAAATGAATATAAGTAATTTTGATGATTATATCTCCGGATACATTACGCGAATGATACTAAATGCTCTTTCTTACTTTATTATATTCTTGACGGTATTTATTGTACTTAAAGTAATAGCTAACATACTTGATATTATCAGTAAGCTTCCAATAATAAATGCAGTAAATAAAATGGCCGGTTTAGCAGTGGGGCTTATACAAGGGCTTATAGTAATATGGATTTTGTGTATTATTTTAAATATACTTAGTAGTACTGAGCTTGGAAATACTCTATTTAAAATGGTTAGCGAGAGTCCGGTACTAAGTTTTATATATAACAATAATCTATTGGTTCACTATGTTATGGGCTTTAATCAGAGTATACTATAGGTTTGCCGTAGATGATTAGTAATAAGAGTCGATTAATTACACGTGTACTTTAGCGTTATTAATCGACTCTTATGTGTTTGAACTTGTGGCCCGTGAAATTGTGTGTAAAATTTCTACAATTGCGAGTATGATTATTATTTTTAGATGGATATACTATAGTGAAATTCTTCATAACTCCTTACTTTTAAGGTGTTTAGAAGGTGGTATAAAATGGTTTGAAAATTTACGAAAAAAATATAGAAAAAGTGTTGACATTGTCTTTCGCAGATGATATAATCGTTTTTGCTGACACGATAACAGCGAACAGTCAGCAACGAACATTGATAACTAAACAGTGAAACAACCTTGAAAATTCTAAAAGCGAAACATAGAGTTCGCAAAGAGATTTCAAATTAAGAACAGCTTTTGGATCGCAAGATTCAAACAGCAACCTTAAAACAGTAAACATGTCGAAAGACATGACGGTTAATAAAGCTAGCAGCT
>JAEYSV010000058.1 GCA_023434365.1 Bacillota bacterium
GCTCAGTGGTGGAGTATCGCCTTGCCAAGGCGAGGGTCGCGGGTTCGAATCCCGTCTCGCGCTTCATAAGTTTTATGGTTACTTATTGATAAAGATCATTCGATCAAAGAAGCAAAAGCAGCATTAGATACAGGCTGTAAAAATAATATGCGCGAGTGGCTCAGTGGTGGAGTATCGCCTTGCCAAGGCGAGGGTCGCGGGTTCGAATCCCGTCTCGCGCTTAATAAGTTTATGGTTACTTATTGATAAAGATTATTAGATCGAAGAAACAAAAGCAGCGTAAGATACAGGCTGTAAAAAACAATATGCGCGAGTGGCTCAGTGGTGGAGTATCGCCTTGCCAAGGCGAGGGTCGCGGGTTCGAATCCCGTCTCGCGCTCTCAGGAACAAAAGAGGATATCCGTTTTAGGATATCCTCTTTTGTTCTTCGAGTCCAATCCTGGACTCGAAGTTCGAATGTCTCCGCTCCGCTCCGGTCCGCGTAAAGCCGAGGTCCACCGGACCTCGTACGCCGTCTCGCGCTCTCAGGAACAAAAGAGGATATCCGTTTTAGGATATCCTCTTTTGTTCTTCGAGTCCAATCCTGGACTCGAAGTTCGAATGTCTCCGCTCTGCTCCGGTCCGTGCAGAACCGAGGTCCACTGGACCTCGTGCTTCTCCGCTCTGCTCCGGTCCGTGCAGAACCGAGGTCCACTGGACCTCGTGCACCGTCTCGCGGTTACGAAATCCCTTGATTTCAAGGGATTTTTTGTTGCGCTGATATGTGCACCGTAAGCGTACTACTTGTTACGATTTTTTATTAATCATTTTCTGTTTTCAGATGTTTACAGGAAATGATTTTCTATTCGTTATGTTTAGATAATCTGTATTAACTCACTAGGGTGGCTATATTTATTCTATTCAATATGGTATTATAGTTAATAATTTACATATAAATTTGATTTTGTCTGACAATAGTTGATTTGCAGTTTTAATAAGTTAAAGAAGAAAACTTATATTTAGGGGAGTATTAACATGGATGAATTATGTAAAACTCATTTGCAAAATCATTCTCTAAATGGTCTTAGTTCAATATGTAAAAGTGACTTGCATAACCATTTTGGAAAAGGAGGAAACATTAAATATATAGCGTCGATATCAGATATAAAAAATAGAGATGTCCCCTGAAAAATTTGAGTCATTATTTCATATGGATGAGTGGTTTCAAGAGAATATAAAAAAATATTGTCCTTATATAAGATGATTGCAAGCTGCCTTTGTTCAAGCAGCAGGTGATAATGTCAGTGTACTGGCAGCTAGTATTGGATTTAATGATGAAAATATGAAAAAGTTCATTCAAACGATGAAAAGCTTAAATCAACAATATGCACCTAATACAGTTTTGTTACCAGAATTGAATTTTGCAAGAAGCTGTGATACAGATTATGAACTTTCAAGACTTGATGAGATATTGTCATATAATTGGTATAAGTCAATCGATATTTGTGGAGGTGAATCGGAACAATCTATAAAAAATTTCAAGAAATGAAGTTTGAATTTAATGGAAGTAAGGATAAATTTTTAAAAGAGCTAAAATTCAGAATAAAAGAATCTTTAAAGGATTACAGATATGAGTGTCCAGACGACAATCATATAAATATAGGTTTTAAACGTAAAAGAAGAATGGTACTAAGCCAAGTGCTTACAGAAAACACATGGCAAGTTTTATATTTTAAAAAAAGTGGGTACTCCTCCAGAATATCGAATATTTTAAAAATATATATGCAATCGTTTACTTAAGAACTGTAGATTATTTATTTTTATAAATAGTCGTATAATATACACGAATTTAGAAGGAGATTAACATGATAATTGAAGAACATCTTTCATGGATACTGGACTTCAAGAAAGATACATTTTCCTATGAAGAGGAAGTAACGGATAAAAGCATCTCTAAAAGCGAGTGGGTAGAAAGAAATTGGAATAAACAAGAAGCTACAGTCAAGAAAAACATTGAATTTGTACACTCTTTAGGGCTTAAGTGTGATAGTGTTGGATGGTGTAGTCTTGATCTAAACAGACCTGATATCGATTACTTGTTGGAGGAAATTAATGCTTTTACATTAAAAGAAGGGTTATATATACGAGGAAATTATTCTAGAAGATATTCGGGTTTTGACAGTGATTGGTATCTTCTTGAATCAAAATACTTATCAAATGGCGAATGGAATTACGTGAACGTTACTGACAGAGACGGGAACCCTTTAAAAATCGATGAAGTTTATGCATATAAAATACCCAAACTCATACAAGCATTATGGGATAAGAAATTACCACATGTAAACGAAGATATCAGAAACTCCTGTATTAATCATAGATTTAGTGGTGTAAATTTTTATTGGATTAGGGATATAGGCCGATACAATGCTTCACAGTTTTTTGGATTAATTATCGAGAATATTATCCCTGAATTTGCATGTGACCGATATTTATCTTATTGCGATTTAAAGGACAGAAATTATAAAAACAATGACCATTCTGTTGGTTCTCCTCTCTACCAAAAATTTCTAGCATTGGGTGGGATGTTGCCGAAGTTGTCTCATATGTTTTATGACTTAGGCATTAATTTACCGATTCAGCTACCACGAATTAAAATGCCAAATTCAGATTTTGCTTATATATACTACGACAAATACGATTACTCTGAACATTATGCTTTAATAAAAAAACATGCAGCGGATATTTTATTATCTGAAAAGGTAATCCGAAAAGAATATCTGACACCAGTTGTTCTCTATGATATCGAACCTGAGGGCTATCATATCCAAATATCAGAAAACATACGGTATCCTTCGGATGAAGTCATAAAAAAACTTGAATTAGATTATGATAAACTTAAGAAAAACCCAAGGCCTGAAAGAAAAGCTTCTGAAAAAGATGCATTAAAATTATTCAGGAACAGTAAAAGGTTAAGACCTGAAGATTTTAAGAAAAGTTTACCTAAAAAGAAGTTGGAAACCTTAGTTGCAACATCTTATGAGTTACTTACTTCATATTATTCAATCTCAGATGGTGGTTATTTATCTGATGAATATTGCTTTTTATCTTATTCGGAAGCGGTAAAGGAAACTCTAGTTTATATAGAGGAAATCACAAAGGAAGAATTGTTTACAGATAAGTATACGGGAATTATAATTGCGAAATGTGCAGACGGCGATAAGGTTGTGATTAACAATGATGGTATAGTAAAACGCATAAGCCATGAAACAATGGATATTTGCGAAAATTGGGATACTGTTGCACAGTTCTTTTACGATACCTTGGCTGACGCATTGTAGACAGTTACAAAGCCAATTAATACAATAAATCTATCCTTATTTTTGGATTTATGTTACAATATGTGGAGAAGGTTAGAGTATTAAAAGGAGGTTCCAAAATGTGTACAAGTTTTGCAGTATACAGTCAAGAAAAAGCTATTTATGGTATGAATTTCGATACTGATGATATTGATTTAAAACTAAAAGTCAATAGTTATAATGATATGAACTTATTTTACTTTTCAGGCTTAGTAGATAACAAATACAGGGATATCGCTGGTTTTAATAGTGAGGGTCTTTTTATCTGTACTCAAGCAGTAGAATATAAGCCAGGTTTTAAATCAAGTTGTGACGAAAATGATTGGTTTGCTTTTGATATTTTTGATAAGGCGCTAAAGAAAACAAGAAAAACATCTGAATTTTTTGAAATTCTTAATAAAAGAGTAATCTCGTATCCTAGAAATCCATTATTCCCAGATTTAGGGCTACATACTATTATCGCTGATAAAACTGGTGATGCATGTATTCTGGAAGAAGGAAATGATACAAATATAGTAAGTCCTTGTCATAATGATTTTATTATTATGACTAATTTTCCAAATGGGGATTTTAAGGAAGCAAATTATAATAAAGTATATGGTATAGGTGCTGATAGATATATTTGTGCTCATGAATATATTCATAATAATATTCATAGCTTTGGAATAAATGAAGCCTTTGAAATTTTAAGTAAAACTAGTCAGGAGGATACTCTGTGTTCAATAGTATATGAGCCATTAAAAAATGAAATTTATATTAGTTTTAAAAAAGATTTAAGCAAAAAATGGAAGATTTCTATTATCGAAAAAACAATTCAATCCATCGATGGGTTTTTAAGCAATAATAAAATTCAATTTACAAATGGTGAAATATTTGTGAAGGATCTTATTAACCTATATAAGTGAAGATATAAATATAATCAATTGATAAGAATTTCATTATTATGGTTTTTATGGTAATATATATATCGTAACTGTAAACTACAAAGCATTTTATAACAATTGATGAAAGGATGATGAATTATGCATAAATTATATATTACTGCAACTAATCATTGGAGGGAACAGAGAATATAGCCCTCCATATATCGCGGAGGTAAATTAATGGAAATTAAAGCAATCACATCAATTGATAGTGAATGGACGAAGGTAATTGATTATGCTGAAAATTGCTCTTGGAAAGCAGGAGCTAATTTAGCGAATGCAATGAGAAATGAGCAGTTTACAGAGTGGGAACGCGTATTTATAGCTATTGAAAATGATGAAATAGCTGGTTATTGTACGGTTGCAAAGACAGATTGCATTCCAGATGTACCGTACACCCCATATATTGGTTTTATGTTTGTTGGAGAGAAATTTAGAGGCAATCGGATAAGCCAAAAACTGATAAAAAAAGCGATGGCTTATGCTAAGAAGCTGGGCTTTGATAAAATTTACTTAATCAGTGACCATGATAATCTTTATGAAAAATATGGTTTTTCAGTAATTGATAAAAAAATTGCATATTGGGGTGCAGAAGAAAAAATATATATGCAGCGCTTAGATAATATATCAATTATTGAAGTAAATGACGGCTTAAAAAAATCGGTTTATACCAAAAAGGTTCTCGAAGAATTACCAGAATGGTTTGGAAATAAGCAAGCCCTTGATGATTACGTTGTAAGGGTAGCCGAATTCCCCTACTGGGCAGCATTAGATAAAGAGAATAATTGTATCGGCTTTTTAGCTGTTAAGACGCATTACGAAAATACGGGTGATATATTTGTGTGTGGAGTACTCCCTGAATATCATCGCAGTGGTATAGGCAAATCTCTTTATTACGCTGCGGAGGCATATTTAATCCAAACGGGCTTTAAATACGTAATGGTAAAAACATTGAGTGATGCTGTAAGTGATGAACCATATGCACGAACAAGAGAATTCTACAAAAGCGTTGGATTCGAGTCACTTGTAACTCTAACAGAAATGTGGGATGATGAAAACCCCTGTCTCATTATGCTTAAATCTCTTGTTTGACTTAAAGCTAACATAGTTGAAAATTATCATGGGCGTTATATATAATATATTTTAAAATACGTCACGTTTTAGTACATAAAAATATGTCCACTAACAACAAAAACAGGAAAGCTAGTAAATCAAGCTTTCCTGTTTTTGTTTCAATAAATTATGTGTATATCGATGCATTAATTATTTATTTCTCAAGTATATAAATACAATCCAGCTGAAAATCACCGTTGGCATTGTAAAGTCTAATGCAGTTATCGCCTTTTTCAAGCACTATATCTGGCAATGTAAACTCACTCCAATCATCCTTTTCCACGTTTCCGATTGCACCGCAGGGAAATACAGTATTATCACAGTTACCATCTGACCCTCCATCGTTCACGGAGTAATTCAATGGTATCTGTATTCATTAAGCATCTTTTTTTTTACTTTTTTCGTTTGTTCGAAGCTCTGTAAGGTACTTTTCAAACAATGCCTCGTCTGTGGGAATTTCAGCCCAATCATTTGTCCATGCGGAAAGATATGCGGCATTGGATATCGAGAGTGAGTTCAATCCTTCATAACCGTTGGCAATAAGTTCTGTGCCGTCAAGAATAGCTTCAGCAAAATTTTCAAGAACAATGGGGTGACCCTCGGACTCCTGCGCAGTGTATTCTTCATAATCTGTTTTTGGTACAGCAAAGCCCTCGGTAGAGGTAAAGCAGAATTCACGCTCGGGCACTGCAAGTTTCCACCATTTCAGAGTTCCGTTTTCAAGTGTCAGCTTTCCTTTATCACCTGTGATTTCGAGACGGTTAGTACCGCAGGCATCGCCTGTGGTTGAAATGAAAACCGCAGTTGCACCGTTTTCGTATTCTCCGTAAATAGTAACATCGTCCTCAACGTCTATGTTATGATATTTTCCAAAGCTGCAGAATGCACGGACTTTTTTTGGCATACCGAAGATCCACTGCCAAAGATCGAGATTGTGGGGCGCTTGATTAAGGAGTACACCGCCGCCCTCGCCATTCCATGTTGCACGCCAGCTTCCCGAATCGTAATATGCTTGCGTACGATACCAGTTAGTGACAATCCAAACAAGTCGTTTCGGCTGACCCAGACTGCCACTCTGCACTATTTCACGGGCTCGTGCAAACAGTGGATTTGTACGCTGATTAAACATAATTGCGAATTTTACACCGGATTGTTCTGCCGCTTCGTTCATTTCACGAACCTGCCTTGAATATACGCCTGCCGGCTTTTCCGTCAACACATGAATACCTCGCTTGAAGCACTCTATTGCGTAAGTGGGGTGGTCATAGTGGGGAACGGCGATTAGTGCCGCGTCTATCAGGCCGCTGTCTAGCATTTTCATTGTATCGGCAAAGCGTTCAGCGGAAGGGTGCTTTGCTTTTACTCTTTCAAGCTTTTCTGGGTTAATATCAGAAACGGCTGTAACTTCAACTTTAGGACACCGCCCGTCCAAAACATTCTGTAAATGACCGCTACCCATATTACCTACACCGATTATCCCAAGTCTGATTTTTTTCATACATATTCTCCTTTACTCGATAATTTCCTTAAGAGCATTTACAGCTGCGTCGAATGCAGCTCTTGATGACGGATAGCAGTATTCTCCTATATTGGTTTTCTGCTTTGCTTCAAGCATTTCAAAGCCTTCAAACACTGTCAGATGAGGCTCGATTGTCAGAATTTTGCCTGTATACCGTTCAAGCAAGAATGGTATATTTCCCACACCCTTTCCTGCGGGAACGACAGAGCCGTCAGGCAATGCATCCTTAATATGCATATATTCAATGTACGGGCTGAGCAGCTCCCATGCAACCTTAGTATCCTGTCCACACTGAATGAAGTTGGCAGGATCAAACACGGCTTTTATTTCAGGGAACTCTTTGTGTATAATTTCACAGCGTGAAACCGTATCTCCGAATATGCCTTTTTCATTTTCGTGGCAGAGTATAATTGTGCTGCCTTTTGCGGCAGATTGGAACTTATCAAGGCGGGACAGTACCACGTCAGTGTAACGTTCCACTTCCTCCGAAGGAACATAAAAGCTGAATAAGCGGATGTGCTTTGTACCGAGAATATCCGCAAGCTCTAAACCGTGCTTGAATTTATCGAGATGCGGTTCAAAATCCTCGCTGATTCCGATTTTTCCGTAAGGTGAGCCGAGTGACCAGACGGATATGCCCGAATTATCCAGTTGACTGCGCACCTCTTTCGCTTTCTGAACCGAAATGTCCGAAATATTCTCGCCGTCAACACAACGTATTTCCAGATAAGAAATATTATTTTCCCTCATTGCGGTAATCTGATTTGCAATGCTGCCACTTACTTCATCGGCAAATGCAGAAACTCTAAATCTCATAAATAAACCTCCTCAGAACTCATATATGGTGATGTTATTGGCCTTATTATAACAGATAATAATATGCATTACTGTTGTTGATCCAGCTTATTTATATTGCAAATTCACGCATATAATAATATAATTATGGCATGATATCCCCTGCTTTGAATGACGGGCAAGTACTTATTGAATTACTTCAAATATAACAATTCGGAGAGAAATATGAATAACGTTCTAGATGAATACGAACTGAATGATTTATATGTCAGGCACGCGGTTGACGCTCATCCTGATGATGCTAATTTCAACATGCACATACATGAAAAATGTGAAATTTTTTATTTTATTTCTGGAAATGCTGAATATATCGTTGAGGGCTCGAAATATCCTCTTGAAAAGGGGAGTCTGCTGATTATGCGCCCTTCCGAGTCCCATAGAACAAGAATACTGGGAAGCAGAATTTACGAACGCTATGCCATTAATTTTTTGCCTTCCGTTTTAGACAGCATCGATCCTCAACGCAGGCTTATTAAGCCCTTTGTAGACAGACCCCTAGGACGGGGAAATTTATATTCTCCCTCGGAATTTGACGGCATGTACCTTGACAGAATATTTCATGAGCTGTGCTGCAATGATGATGATGATTATGGCAACCGTCTTAAGATACTTACGCATCTGTTCGGAATATTGCATATGATAAACAATGCATATCTGAAAAGAGGCGCATCGGAATACATGCCGCCTCAGAGCCTGTCGGAACAGATTGTAGCGTATGTGAATGCACATCTGTATGACGAGCTTTCCATTCCTATGCTTGCAGAGCATTTTTATATAAGCGATTCACAGTTTGGCAGAGTGTTTAAACAGGCAACAGGAGCAGCACCGTGGGAATATATTACTATTAAGCGGCTTACAGCCGCAAAAGAAAAAATCCGTAACGGTAGTTCAGCTCAACAAGCATGCGACATCTGCGGATTTGGAGATTATTCAGCTTTTTATAGAGCATATAAAAAATATTTCGGTAATGGGCCGAAAATAGGGTTGATGAGACAGGATGATGCATTATATTAGAAGAAAATAAATGTGGAATCAATATCAATGAAACAGTTCAAATTACATATCGTTCTTATGAACCTGCCATTGATAACTTGATTTGTTGGATTTACCCAGATAGGTTAACCGAATAACATGCGAGGTGAGATTCTATGAAAACATTGTTGTTTTTAGCAAAAGGATTCGAAACAATGGAGTTTAGTGCTTTTGTTGATGTCATGGGATGGGCAAGAAATGATTATGGATATGACGTTCCTGTTGTTACTTGCGGATTTCAAAAAGTAGTCGTAAGTACCTTCAATATTCCTATATTAGTTGAAAAAACCATTGAAGAAATTGATGTAAAAGACTACGATGCATTAGCAATTCCAGGCGGATTTGAAGAATATGGATTTTATGAAGAAGCATATGATGAGAGGTTCCTAAATCTAATTCGCGAATTTGATAAGTGTGGTAAAATAATTGCAACTATTTGTGTTGCTGCACTTCCCGTCGGGAAAAGTGGTGTACTTAAAGGGCGGAAAGCTACAACCTATCATTTACATGATGCATATCGTCAAAAACAGCTTAAAGAATTTGGTGTAGATGTAGTAAATGAACCAATTGTTGTCGATAGGAATGTTATTACATCTTATTGTCCTGAGACTGCATCAGGCGTCGCATTTTTATTATTAGAAAAATTGACTTCAACACATCAAATGGAATTTGTAAAAAGGGATATGGGTTTTTAGAACTATTCGAGATGAATGTCCAGAAAAAATGTAGCTTGGGGTATTCTATTAATTGGGCATGAAATATCGTCTTACGCAAAGATTAAAAAAACCACCTTCCGATGAATATCTACATATTTTCATCGGAAGGTGGTTTTTATTCCATCAGATATTTATTTGACTATGTGATTCAGTCTATGAGCTATTTCTCCTCCAGCTTAAACTTTTCAACAATTTCCTTTAAGCTTCTCGCGTTATTCATGCTTCTTTCCGCCGTTAAGTTGGTTTCATTTGACATATGAACTACCTCTGAGGTCTTCTCAGCAATATCTGTCACTCCTAAAGAAGATTGCTCCATAATGGTGTTAATTCCTGCAGCTGAGGCGGTAATCTGCTTCGTGATTGTATTAAGGACTTCCATGGATTCATTGATCGATAGGAGCATATTCTTAATTGAATCGGCATCTTTGCCGTATTGATCGCTGGTTGCAACAATTTCCTTTAGATCCTTGATTGCTGTACCTTCAATAAAATCAATGGACTGTCCGAGACAAACTGCAAGACCCTCTACTGCAGAAACTGTCTCTCCGATAATTTTCTCTATTTCAATTGCTGTTTCATTCACAGTCCCTGCTAATTGTCTGATTTCGCTTGCCACTACGGCAAAACCTTTTCCTTGGTCCCCGGCTCTTGCTGCTTCTATAGAAGCATTCAGTGACAGCAGGTTAGTCTGTTTTGCAACTGTTTTAATAATATTCGTAAGCGCATCAATTCTGCTGATGGCTTTTGCTTGTAATAAAGCAGCATCAGATTTTTTCTTAACATCGTTGAACAAGACATTCGCCTTCTCGGCTTTATCTGTATTTGAGGTTTTTACAATATCCGCCCTGTCTTTTATTTCTTCTGCAAGCTTCTTACCTGTAATGGATTTGAATGTTACCTCATTTACGCTTTTTGAGATATTAAAAATGTCACTCTTTATCTCTTCGGTAGTTGCAGAGGCTTCTTCCATACTGGCTGCAAGCTCTTGTGCTGTAGCTGAGTTGTCGGTGGAGCTGCTATAGGTCTGTTTTGCAATCTGTTCTAGTTTCTCGGCATTCTCATCAATAATCCTGGAGGTATCATAGATCTCAGTCATAAAATTATTGATGTTATTACGCATTTCTTCTAGCCCACGATTCATCGTCCCAATTTCATCCATACGACCAGGAAGCTTCTTATCCTTTTCTTCACTAGTCAGATCTAGCATTGAAAACTTATTAATCTTAGTGGTTATCTTTTTGATCGGTTTTGTAATCATAAAAGAAATGATTTCACCAGTAACAAGGCTTACTAATATGAATATTGCTCCAAGGACCAAATTAAATTTTGTCATTTTGGCGCTTTCGGAGAAAAAATCGCTCTTTACTGCATAGATTCCTACACTCCAGCCTGGGGTGTTCTCTATAGGGGCATATCCGATATATATTGTCTCACCTGTCTTTTTATCAACATATTGCCCAATATCGATTGTGCCTGCTTTCAAAGTAATCATTTTATCGTAAATCGCTTTCAGATCGTCAGGTGCATTCTCTTTATCAAACTTTTCTGGTGTGTTCAAGTTTGATTCTTCGGTATTATTATGTGCAGAAATGATATCGGCATTTCGGTTAAGAATGAATGCACGCCCATGATTTCCGATTTTAATCTTTTTAATCATATTTCCTAACGAATCACGACCAGAAGTAGTTAATAATACGCCCATGAGGTCACCGGCTGGTAAGCCGTTCTTAATAATATGTACTCCTATTTGGAAGGTATATTTTTTTTGTTCATTTGATTCGTCAACAATTGTTGCATCTGATAAGGCTACTCCATTTTTAATTGCTTCATTATACAAATTGACATCTGAGTAATTTTTACCGTCATTAATGCTATTACCATTACTATCAATAAACGTAATTTTCGAAAAATCATATCGGGATTGTATAAAGGAAAGGATATCTTTTCTATCCATATCAGTCATCTCTTCACGACATAGCACATTACCTAACGCATTTGCTTGCGATATGTAATACTTCATCTGGGTATCAATCTGTAATGAAGTCTCTTGTGCCATATCAAGCAATGATGATGTTAGGGCATACTCCGTACTCTTATTCATAGAATTCAAAGCTATGCTGCTTTGTATCACAGTTAGGACAACTGTTACGACAACAATCGATAAAGCGATCTGTAGGCTTAACATCCTTTTTTTAATAAAATGTTTTTTCCCCTCAGACGCTTTTTTTTCTTTCTTTCTCCTGATACTGAACCTTGGGTATTTTACTTCCTTCATTTGTTGTTACCTCCGATTTTGTCAGTTTCAATGTAAATCAGAAAATATTATATATTTTTGCCAATCACAACTGTCTGTATAGATGTATTTTTATTACAATTATACCATATTATTCAACTTTATTCTACTATTATGTATAAAATATATAAGTATTCGTTACTTTATTTGGTCATTTTATCTTATTAATCTCAACATATCTATCGGTTATCATAATTCCGACACCAAAACAACGGAGGCACTATGATTTGACTTCCTATATTAGGAAAAGTATAATTAGATAAACAGAATTTTACATAAGTGTTTATTGGAGGATGTCAAGATGAAATCGGGAATAAATAGTTCATTCAAATGTTTAATATATTTTTTGGGTTTTTTAATTATCCAAATGATTGTGAGCCTTGCATGCATAATACCAGTAGTTGTTAAAAATCAAGGCTTAGATGCTTCAAGTATGAATTCTGTTATAAGCGAGGCGTCCATACATAGTATTTTGTTTGTAAATATGGCCGCATACATTTTGTTTGTGGCTATCGTTTGGTTAATAATAAAAAAGCAAAAGAGGAAATTATCTCAGCAAATCAGATTCTGCAAAGTGCCTCTTAAAGCTTGTTTATTTCCTGTATTAACAGCATTTTCCTTTTCTATGTTCTGGAACATATTTGTTGAAAGGCTGATTGTGCTTCCTATAAATATTAAAGAGAGTTTGGATAGCTACAATACAATGCTTACTGAAAGCAAAAATTATTTTTCACAGTTGTTTCCGTCAGGAGGGACTGTAATGTTTGTTCTGAGTGTTTTGATTATCGGACCAATTGCAGAAGAATTTATATTTCGAGGGCTTATTCAGACGAAACTACGCAGTTCCATGTCATCAACTTTGTCTATTGGTATAAGTGCTGCTTTTTTTGGTATCGCTCATCTTATGGCTTGTCCTATATTTGTGCTTTCTGCGTTTGTTATGGGAATTATACTGGCGTATTCCTACGAAAAGACAAATTCATTGATACCGCCTATTGTGGCTCATATTGTTGCTAATCTGGCAGGGGTTGCAGTAAATATCTGCAATGGTTTTAATGATATTTGGTTATGGGTATGTGCTATTTTGTTTGCCGGATTAACCATTTTAGGATGGTTTGGAATAAAAAAGGGATTTGTTCGAATTCCGTCTCGGGCTTGATTGAATGTTATGTATTTACCAGCAGTTTAAGAGTTTAATAAAAATAGAATGGGATGATTGTTTATGAAGAAAAAAACACCACTTATGGTTATTGGAATATTGTTAATAGTTTTTGGTGTAGGGATATATTATTATTATACTCATTTTACAAACTCAGCAATTTTATCAAATGCTGCAAATAGGGAAGGATATTCGTTGAGTGTTGGTAAAGAGCCTATTGAAATTGAATTATTTATTAAACCTGAATGGATTCCTATTGATTCAGATAAACCCATGAAATTAAATGTAAAACTATGTACGAAAAATAATACAGATATTATTCTAACTCAAGTATGGAATCGTGGAGAGGATATATACTTTTCCTTTGATACATCGTATCACTTGAATTATAAAAAAGGCGAATTCTTATATAATGGACTTTTCAATGAAGATGGATCATTTACATTCAATAGTAATGCTGATGATTTTTTAGTATATAATGTAGCAAGTGAGTCAATTAGCTTTGGACGAGAAGGCTTTGGGCCAAACTCTGCATTTTCTTTTGGAATACAGCCCGATGAATATGATAAAATACGAAACGGATTTTATCTAAAGTATTCTGGAATGATGTTATATTCCTATTCATTGAATTAGCAACGGAGCTTCGAAAACCCATAACTTTGAATTTAAAAGGTAAATACATAAACATATACGTAGTTGTTGTGAAGATTAATTTTTTTAAGGAGGTATTAGCGTTATGGATGATGAATTACAGATCAAAATGTACTCATTTACGGTAGATTGCAAAAACCTGAATGAGTTAGCAAAATTTTATGCGACGTTGCTTAAGTGGGAAATGATGTTTCTGGATGAAGACTATGCATGTGTATACGCTCCAGGTACCAATCAGGGAACATATCCTTGTATATTATTTCAACGAAATCCTGAGTATAAACCGCCAGTGTGGCCGGAAGAGCCTGAAGCTCAACAGCAAATGGCACATTTAGACTTCGCCGTTAATGATTTAGAAAAAGCAGTTCAATATGCAATTCATTGTGGTGCAACGATTGCAGAAAAGCAATTTTCCGATAATTGGAGAGTTATGATTGACCCCGCCGGACATCCCTTTTGCTTATGCCAAATGAAATCAATTATTGAGAGTGCACATTTTGGGTTGTTATAAAGTTTATAATATTTATGGAGAGAACTTAAATGATAGTAATGAACTTAAAAAAAGAGAATATTCCATCCGTAATAAAGTTGCTCTCCAAAGGAAAGCCATATGTTCTTCCTCATCATGACTATGTATATTGGATAATGGAGGAGTATTTTCCTTCAAGTAACTATGTAGTAACATTTGAGAGTAAGATTATTGGGTTTATATGTGCACTCCCATCAATAGATAAACAATGCTATTTTATATGGCAGATTGTAATAGACGAGGAGTATCGAGGAAAAAAAGTAGCAACTTTATTAATTGATCGAATTATTGATGAGGCAAAGCAAAGAGGTTTTAACAAGTTAGAGTTAACCATTAATTGCGACAATAAGGCAAGTTATAACTTATTTAAGCGCATAGCAAAGGAACATAATACTAGTCTGGAAAAGGTTGGAGAATATAAATATAAAGATTCAATTGATGATGTGTACTCTATTGAATTATTTACATAGTTTTATTGTTGAGTATCCACTCGGGTACATTTTAATATGATTTGGGAGGGAGATAAATGATAGCAATAATTGGTGCTTTCTTGTTCGCTGTAGTAGCTGTTATGACGATTCTTGTGGCTTGTGGAGCTCCATTGGGTGAGTTTACAATGGGTGGAAAATATAAGATTTTACCTAAACGGCTTAGAATTGTATGTGTAATTTCATTTGCCATTCAGATGTTTGCAATCATTGTTATTTTACAGTCAGGAGGAATTTTAGAACGGTGGTTTTCTGCAAAAGTAACAAGGAATATCTGTATATTTTTTGCTATATATTTGTCCTTAAATACCATTATGAACATTTTATCAGATAGCAAAAAAGAGAAATATTTTGCAACTCCACTTTCTATTATGGCTGCTATATGTTTTTGGATTACCGCACTTAACTTGTAATGATGTATTTTTCATGATTAAACCCCTAGTATTAATAATATTGGGAATCATCTAGTTAGTGGACAAGTCATTGAAATTATTAATGAAATGAGAAGCAGAAAGATTATTAATGAAATTAGTAAAAAAAGGAGGCTTATGATGAGTCAACGTAAATTAGTGTTGTATATAGCATCAAGTCTAGATGGATATATTGCTACTGAAGATCACAATTTGGATTGGCTATTTGCAGTCGAAGGGGAAGGTGATAACGGTTATTCATCTTTTTATGATACGGTAGATACTATACTAATTGGAAGAGTAACTTATGATTGGATTATTGAGCATGAAAAAGGTAATTTTCCATACAAAGGGAAGGAATGCTATGTATTTACCAGAACGAAGATGATGGATAATGAATATGTGACCTTTATTAGTGACGATGTTGTTCCTTTCTCAAAAGAATTAAAAAGTAGAAACGGTCAAAGCATCTGGCTTGTTGGCGGAGGAAACTTACTTGACACTTTCCTCAAAGAAAAGTTAGTTGACGAACTTATTGTCACGGTTGCTCCAGTTTTACTTGGTAAAGGGATTCCTCTTTTCGGAAACAATAGCTTTCAAACACCCTTATCATTAAAAAGTATCAATCGAATTAATCAGTTTGTCGAACTTCATTACGAAGTTGTAAAATAGTAGGGGCATCCTAGTATTGGTGCCAAAGTTGTGAAAATGTTAGTGAAAAAGGGGAAGAATTCAGAAGTGTGTTGGGAGAGAACAGAGTATGCTGATGGCACTTTTGGGGATGTATACTTTTTCAATTCGTAGCATAAGAATAATGAATTAGGTTTATTATTAAGACTTCTGGCAATAATTAAGGCAAGGGAGTGTATCCTCCCCTGCCATGCCAAGTTTATTACAGTTACCTTATTATTGTAGGCCCCCACATTTTTAATACTTATCCTTCTGAAGGTTAATTTTTATTAGTTAAAGAGGATATTAGTACAATGACAATTTCGATGAAATGACAGAGCACTAATAATAATGTGAGTACTTCTATAATTGTAATAGAAATCACCTACTTTCTATATGATTCAATGTAGGTAACTTTTTTCAGCTTGGCTACATATATATTATCAAATATAATTAATAAATAAAATATTATTGTAATTAATTCTGTGCTGAAGGAATTTATTAGGTTGGCAGCATGACAGCAAATTAGATTTTGAAAATTATCCATTTGAATAAAGTGAAAGATTAAAAGGAGTACATAATGTTTTTTAAAGAAATCGAAACAGAACGTTTATATTTAAAGAATCTCTCATTTGAGGATCGAGAGTTTATGTTATATCATTTTTCCAATGATAACGTTAATCAATACCTGTTTGATGCAGAGCCATTAAGCAGCTTAGAGGAAGCAGATGAGATTATTGGTTTTTATTTGGAGCCAGAACCTCGTTTGCAACACCGATGGATACTAGTATTAAAAAGTAATGGTGAAAAAATAGGCACTTGTGGCTTTCATTACTGGGATATCAATAAAAACTGTGTAGATATAGGTTATGACCTTCAAAAAGAGTATTGGGGACAAGGGCTTATGCGTGAGGCGCTGTCTGCCATATTAGATTTTGCGAAGAATGAGATGAAGGTTGGGCAAATCCGTGCGCATATTTATGTTGACAACCCAAAATCAATTGAGATAGCAAAAAGGTTTGGCTTTGCGTTTCATGGAGAAACAGAGATCTGTCAATTCAGAAATGAACCATACCTGCATCATATTTATACTTTGGATTATAAGACTACAAAATAGGATAATAAAATACGATATGGATAAAACGTTCAAGAAGGAGTTCATTGTGAGTGATATAGGAAATGATTATCAAACGATTAACACTAATATATGGAGTGACATTAATGACTGTCTTACGGATAAGTCGGACGGTCAGCTGGCCGAGTGGAGGAAGTGTTTATGTTCTATCCAGATTATAAAAATGAAGATGCCCTTATATCAAGGTTTTCACTTCCCTATAGCTCGATTCGAGATTTATCTGAAGAACAGAAGAAGGCAAGGTTAGAAGAAAAGATGCCGTTTGCATTCAGTCATACGCTTACGGAACAGATTGGTGGATTAATAAACGCTGGTTTTGAAATCACGGATTTATTTGAAGATTGTGAAGGAGGAGGGTTATTCGATAAGTATATGAATTCTTATGTAGCAGTTCGTGCGATTAAGAAGTAATAAAGTAATAAAAGGAGAAGCGTATTCTTTTTGTACAAAGTGATTTGAAGATAAAAGATGTTACCAATGTCGTAAATGATAAAACTCCGAGTGTTTCAAGTGGTTATATTCCGCAATGGGACTGTGTTGAATCGAATCCAAATTCTTATATTATGTCAACAAAGTTGGGCTTTGAGAAAATAAATGAAAACATTGATTATTGGTTCAAATTATAACAAGATTAAAGGAGGGGTAATATGTTAACTAAGATATCAAAGGGTATTAGAAAAAGAGGTCGAATGATTGTAAGTATTATAGCCACTATTACAATTATATTAGGTATATTTTTTGTCTGGCGTTACATGAACCGACTACATATCACCGAGGATACAATTAGCAAAATTGCGATTAAAATGACTGGGCCGATTCCAGGAGGCAGAGGTAGCAATCTAGAAGTGACTGTTACAGGGGAAGATAATATTCATATCATTGTTGATACCATCGAAAAGGTTTATAACAAAGATATTCAAGTAGACAATGAACTTACTATGGCATCCACACAGTACGATTTTACGATACATAATAAAGATGGCAGCACAAAGGAGTATACAATTGATGCTCGCACTAGTCTTGAGTGTAAAGAATTATTAAAGGTGATATATTCCACGGAAGTAGCAAAACAAATTCAAGATGATGAAAACATACAATGAGCTGATCACCCTGCTCCCTCAGATTCAAAAGTTTGTTAAGTAATATGCTTTTAGCCTACATAAATAGTTGTAATGATTGGAGAAGTTGATGGATATAAAGTTAGAAAAAATGATTGCTCAAGGAAATACGGCTGAGGTCTACAGCTTACCGGACAATAAAATACTCAAATTGTTTCGAAATGGGATGCCTAGAGGAGCGATTGAAAGAGAATACCAGAATGGGTTATATGTCCAGAAGGTACTTAATTGTGTTCCAAAGGTCTACGAAATGATAGAGGAAGACGGAAGGTTTGGTATCGTATACCAAGAAATAAACGGTAAAGATATGCTGAAAATCATGATATCATCGTCTTGGAAGCTCAATCGATATGCAAGAAAATTTGCACACTATCATTTACATATTCAAAAGCAGATAGAGGATGGGCTATGCACACTGAAAGAGAAGCTTATAGAGGATATAAGAAATGTAGAGCTGCTTAGCGATGAGAAAAAGAAAATGATAATTGACTATTTAATGGGATTGCCTGATGGAAATGCTTTATGTCATTTTGATTTTCATCCGGGGAATATTATGATTGATGATAATGAAGCTATCATTTTGGATTGGATGACAGCTTGCCAGGGTGATTCCTGTGCTGATGTTGCTCGTACCTGCATTATGTTAAAGTATGGTGGGGTTGAACATGCACCCTGGATTGTAAAACGAATTATTTCCCTCTTTCAAAAACATATATGTAAAATATATTTGAAAGAGTATCTTCGGATATCGAAAAGAGAGATAGGTGATATCACTAAGTGGGAATTGCCAGTTGCTGCAGCCAGACTACGGGAATGGATTGCGGATAGTGAAAAGAGTGAGTTAATGAAATTGGTAAATGATCGTTGTGAAGAACTGAGTAAATAAAAACATGCTAGTAAGAAAGCAATAAGAGTTTACATAAGTTTTCACTAATTGGACATGATAGTTATGTAGCATGAGGATTGACAACTTGTAGGAGGGATATCATGGCAAAAGATAGTCAACCGGATAACAAGCAAGCTAGAATGGAAAAATGTAATTATCAGACTCCAATTACGCAGGAAAATATGCAGAAAAATAAAAATGCAAAACGACAATCAATTCAAAATAATGATGTTTAACTAAGATGGACCACATTTGTGTAATAGCAACTGTGGTCTTTATAGATAAATCAAAAAGGGCGCCGTACAATATAGTACGACAACCCTATCATCGCATAGAAACCACAATTGTTTCGGTGAATGGGGACAATACGCTTATGGCGTATTCGAATTAATATTCAACTCTACCGCATACATTTTCAATGCAATTTCGGATAGTGCTTTCGTCCGCTTTATCATTGTATCCAACGTCAATGGTTCTGTCGGCTAAGTCAACATCGACCGACTGAATTCCTTTGACTTTTTTCAATGCGTTCTTTACCTGGGTTTTCATCTGGGTGTTCTGTATACCAGCTACATCATAGTGGACTCTATTCATAGATAAACACTCCTTTTCTTCCATAGCGGATAATTAAATCCGCAGGTTCAATGAGTTAGGTGTATCTGTGCACGTTGACAGCTGCAGGGCCTTTGCCCTCTTCAAGAATATCAAATCCAACCGAATCGCCTTCGCTAATTACTTTATCCGATCTTTTTTCTTTGATTTTTGAATGATGCAAAAAGACATCGCGACCGTCATTCGCAGAAATAAATCCATATCCACGTTCAGAATCGTACCATTTTACAGTTCCAGTATAGTTTGCCATATGAAATCCTTTCCTATGGTTGCTATGCGATATGCTGTAAACAGCATGATAATATTATTTGCAGTTTGTTAATTTTCATGTTAGGTAAGAGGAAAAAGAAATAATTGCTAGGTGGAGAAATTCGCATGTGAAACTCATTCTTATTTGCGTTTTATAATCGGGAATTGAATTTCCGTAAGCCAATCATTTTCACTATCTTTGTTCCAGACACCATCGATATAGGATTCTCTAGGATTATCGATGATATCGTACCCATTTTCCTCAACCCATCGAAGAACCGCATTATAAGCTTTTGGGAAATCACGATAAGGACCTTTGTGTAATACGCAGGCAGCTTTTTCTACTCGCTCAATTTTTTTAAAGGTGATCATGTTAGAACCTGGTTTCATCTCAGTTACGGCTTCACAGACTTCCACGTCAATGTCTTGATCTTTGTATTCTCCATCATGATAGATATTGAAACAATACTCAGGAACAGCACAGACACAACCTAATCGTTCCATCTCTTCGCCCATTGGCGGAACTACCTGAAAGAGCGCATCGTAGTTTGGTATGGTTAATCGCATGGAGGCTACAATAACTTCTGGTAATTCCTTCACGATGATATGATAATCAGAATCTAATTGTTTTCCGGTAAGGTAACATTCTACCTGTGATAATTTCATGGTGTCTTCGGCTATTTTACGTAATAATTCGGCCTTCTTTCGCTGTAGGAGATCGCGTTCAGAACTGCCATCTTGGATTTGTTTGATTTCTTCTAAGGTAAATCCCATATCACGCAGCGCCAGAATTTTGTGTAGGATCGGAAGTTGTTCGGAGTTGTAGAAGCGATAACCGGTGAATTGCTCAATATAAGCGGGCTTTAACAATCCGATGTCATCGTAATGGCGAAGTGCTTTAATTGTTATTTTATTCATTTTAGAAAACATACCGATTTTATACATGACTGTATCAACTTTTTCGCAAGAATAAGTTTCACTCATAAGATTCTCCTTTCATAATCACTCAAAACGAAATGTTTTAATTGAGATCAATCCTCCGATAACCATGAATACGATTAAGAAGAGAATTGGGAATAACGTAGATTCATGTAACCCTAAAGAATAATTTTTTAAGAGTTTGATACCTTGAGAGAGTGGTAGGAAACCAGCAACCTTCTGTAATGCCTCGGGAAAGATTTCAAATGGTATCGTTGCTCCAGATAGAAAGATCATTGGAAAATATACCAGGCTACATACCATATTAGCACTTTTGATAGATTTGCATACGCTTGCTAACATCATCCCAACGCTATACATGGAGCCCATTACGAGGAAGTAAGAGAGGACAAAACCTCCTAAGGAACCTGTCATCTCATAACCAAATACAATTTTTGCGGTCAAGTATACTAATAAGGAGGAAAAGAGGGAAAGAATTGCATTCAGTGTTACATGAACTAATAATAACATACTTGGTTTGACTGGTGTAACAAAAAAGTGCTTCAATATTTTTTTGTCTCTGTAGTCAGCAATGGTCAGAGGTAAGCCCATAAATGCTGTGGCGCAGATTCCAACGGTGATTAACGCACCGAAGGAGCTTTGCAGCATGGTATAACCGGCACCCTCAAATGCTTCATTCTTACCATTAATGAGTCCTATTAGCAGCATGATTGCGACTGGCATTCCTACTCCAAAAAAGATACTATCAATGGACCGAAGGATGAGTCTAAATTCTACCTGTAATAATTTAAAATAAGTCTTCATCAACAATCTCCTCTCCCATATACCACAAATATGCGTTTTCTAGCGTATCATAAGGACTTTCACTGATCACTTTCTTCACCGTTCCGCTTATGACTTCTGAACCGTTTTTTAATAATAAGATGCGGTCACATAAGATCTCAACTTCATCCATATAGTGTGAGGTTAAAAAAATTGTCACACCCTGTTTCTTAAGGTTTAACAGCATTTTCCAGACCTCTCTTCTTGCTACCGTATCTAATCCAGTAGTCAGTTCGTCCAAAAAGAGTAGGGTTGGATTAGGAATTAGTGAAAGTAGAACCGATAACTTCTGTTTTTCACCTCCCGATAACTTTTCGACTGGGTGTTTTAGAAACTCCGATAACTTGAACTGCTCGAGTAATTCCTTGTAATCTCTTGGGTTGTCATACAAGGCAGACATTTCTTCACAGAGTTCACATACCTTAATGTTGTTTTGGTAGTGGGAAGCTTGTAGTTGCACACCGACTTGTTCAAATAATTGCTTGCGGTTTTTCTTTGGCTCCATGTTCAATACTTTGACGTTGCCATTATCACATTTTTTTAAGCCAAGGATACAATCGATACTCGTTGACTTGCCAGCGCCGTTATGACCAAGTAAGCCAAAGGTTTCTCCTTGTGTTACGAATAAGCTTAGGTTGTCGACGACTGTCTTTGAGCCAAACCGTTTTGATAGGTTTGATACTTCAATGATGTTTTCCATATTGTTACCTCCATTGATTTAAGTTTTTGTGCTTGCTTTATACGATCATTGCTGTTATTTTGATTATTTCTTGCTGACAGTAACGAGTATAAAACCTACCCTTACAGGAGAGTCAATAGTGAAAATACAAAAACCCTAGAAGATTACCAATTTTATCTGCTCAGTTACATAGCCAGTTAAAATGATATTTCTAGGGTTTTATTAGGTTACTCATGATCGTAATGGGGCTTATCGGCTTCCTTTATCAAGCTATGGAAGATACCGATAACTAATGCAGCTAACAACGAGTTCCAAAAGCCTCCCATGCTAAATCCTTTCACAAAACGGTCGGCTATCATAATGGTCCATGCATTGACGATGAAGGTAAAGATACCTAAGGTTATTATGCTTAAGGGAAGAGTAAGAATTAGGAGTAGCGGCTTAATCGTCATATTTACGATAATTAGAACGAATCCCATAAGCAGTAAAGGCTTAGCATCACTCATATAAATGTCGGTAAACATGGATAAAAAATAGATCGTGACGATGATGGAGATATATTTTAATAATAGTGTTCTCATATGGCCCCCTTTAGCGGATTGAGACTGACACCGAAGTTGTTTCGGTTGTTACATCTACGATGTCGTAGGGTTCCTCGTCTGCGATGATGCTTATGATGTCAGAAGTCATTGCAACAACTTCCTTTGCAGAGTGAATGGGACGAGGTTTTCCGGATTTATATTTTGGACTGAACAAGCAGAGAAAGGTTAGCAGGTCGTGTACACAATCGATTAATTCCTCAAATGCAAATAAGGAGATAGGGAGAGTGAGTCGAAAGCGTCCTTTCTCAGTTGTTTTTATTCTAATCCAAAGGATACGAAAGTTTTTAATCAACATAGATTCTCACCTTAATCATGGCATTGTGTTCCTCATCCCATGCTTCCACATCAACAATGTTAGGATCATCAAGGGTGCCATCAATGATTTCTTCAATGATTTTTGCGATATCAATATCGGAGAGATCAATTCCAGAGTTCTCCATTCCTTTTCTTGCATCTTTTGGAATCATTGTGGTGAGTCTGCCGGCTACGGTACCAAGAGTGGTCAATAGCCGAAGTGGTATATTGACATTCACGTTCACTGTTTTGTTATCCGAGGTTACTTTTACACGGAGATACTTATACTGTTGTTTTACTGCCAGGTCAGTATTTTCAGTGGTTTCATCTACTGCTGGAGTTGCTTCTTTTAGAGCTTCTAAAAGATCCATACCCTCCGCTGCTGTAATCTGACCTTTTTCAATCATTTCTAATATTTTTTGTTGTTGTGACATTTTCTTTCCCTCCTGTTATAATAAATTTTTTATTCTTTCGGTTGCTTCTTTGGGTGATATCAGACCTTTTGATAATTGATCTAGGATCTCATCTTTGGTAGCGTTTTTGGTTTCCTCTTCTTTGGAAGTTTCTTTTGTTGTTACCTCATAACCAAGATTGCGGATGACGGAATCTAATTTGCCGCGTACTGTCGGATAAGAGATACCCATTTCTTTTTCCACATCTTTGATATTGCCTCGACATTTGATAAATACTTTGATAAATGCTAGCTCTTCTTCTGGAAGACGGCAAAATTCACAGGGTTGAAAATTTCCTTCGATTGTTGTCGTACATTTGGGACATCCGAGTCTTATAATTGAGAGTTTTTCACCACATACAGGGCACTTGCCTGGAGCTTTGTATTTCATAAGGTTATTCATTCCTTTCTTTTATATCAACATTGCAATGTTTTCTTTTGATAGTACCAATATATACCTATTCTTATGAAATGTCAACACTGAATATTAATATTTTTAACGTAAAGATTAATAATATTAATATTAACATTAAAAAGATTAATATTCACTTTATATTTTGAATTGAATACGTTTATATGTAACAAAGATAGTAACGATTATAATTACTTATTATTACTTTATTAATACAGTAATAAGATTAAGACAGAATCTATCCAAATACGTAAGAAATGTTATAATGGAGGTAATCGCTAATAGGCACTGCAATCTGGATGGGAGGAAAACAATGAGAAAAACACTTGGTGAAATGACGTTAGAAGAATTGTGGCAGTTGTTCCCCATTTTTTTAACTGAACATAAGAGGGAATGGCAAGGCTGGTATACCGAGGAAGAACAAAGACTTCGAGAGGAATTAGGTAAGGCTGCATATAATCAAATGGGAGCTGCTATTGACCAATCGATTCGTATCAGCCACATTGGAAGTACGACGATTGCTACTATCTGGGCAAAGCCTATCATAGATATTTTAATTGAAATCCCGCAGGATACTGACTGGGAAAGCATAAAACATAGTATAGAGTTTTGTGGATATAATTGCATGAACAAAAGTGATAACCGCGCCTCCTTTTGTAGGGGTTATACCATTGATGGATTCGCCGAAAGAGTCTTTCATGTACATCTTCGGCGCTTTGGTGATCATAATGAGTTATATTTTAGAGATTATCTGATGGAGCACCCGGAGGTAGCAAAAGAATATGAAGGACTGAAACTAAAATTATGGAAGAAATACGAACATAATCGTGACGCTTATACAGAGAGCAAGACGGAGCTTATTAGCAAATACACAGAATTGGCTAAGATAAAATATCAGGGAAGATACGACGTAATACAATGATCCAGATTATCGCATCGAGTAGGGTAAGAATCGATGCTAGTAGGATTGTTAAGACAGGAGGAAATGATGTTAGAACTAAAATATATAATACCGGCTACTGCATGGGAAGAAACGCTTCCTATTGGGAATGGCAGCCTTGGAGCAATGATTTGGGGTGGAATGAAAGAGGAAACCTTAGGGCTGAATGAAGAGAGTATCTGGTCGGGCTATTACAAAGATAAAAATAGACCAGAAGCAAAAGAATATCTGGGCGAGGTAAGACAATTAGTACTTAGTGGCAAATATAAAGAGGCTCAGGAAGTCGCGCAAAATCACCTATTGGGAGAATATAATGAATCTTATCTGCCACTTGGAAAGCTTAAAATGCAGTTTTTCCATCAAGGGGAAGGAAAGGATTATGTACGTAGATTAGATATTGAAAAAGCAATGGCAACGATATCTTATCAAATAGATGGCGTGAATTATCAAAGAGAGTATTTTGCAAGCTATCCGCATAAAGCAATCTTTGCTCGCTTAACTGCCAATCAGGCAAAACTTCATGTAGGAATTCGGTTGGAAACGGAGCTTCAAGCAATGATTAATACAGAACTACAAGAAGGTTATGGTAAAATCAGACTTCATGCTCAATGCCCAGAACACGTCGACCCATCCTATCTTTCAAGTGAGCGGCCAGTGATTCAGGGGAGCAGGGGAATGCAAGTAGAGGGCACTTTTGAGTTACTTTATACGGATGGACAGGCTTATATAGAAGATGACATATTACATATAGAGAAGGCTACAGAAATTATCTGCTCTTTTTGGGCAGTGAAGCAACCAAATTATGGTGAGGTTTTAAATGGTAAAATTGGTTATGAGAAAATCGTAAACGAACATCAAAGGGACTATCAGAAACTGTTTTCCGGTACTGAGCTTTATCTTGGAGAACAGTGTTCACTACCAACTGACGAAAGGTTGAATCGTTTAAAAGCTGGCGAAGAAGACAATGGGTTATACGCACTATATTTTCAATATGGAAGATATCTATTAATATCGTCCTCCAGACCTGGCAGCCTGCCAGCCAATCTTCAGGGAATCTGGAGTTGGGAATTCAGAGCGCCTTGGAGTTCGAACTGGACGACGAATATCAATACTCAGATGAACTACTGGCCGGCGTTAAGTTGTAATCTAGCTGAGTGTTTAGAACCATACTTTTCGTTTGTTCAGATGTTGTGTGAGGAAGGGAAAAAAACAGCCAAAGACCATTATGGAGTACGAGGAAGCTGCCATCACCATAATGCTGATTATTGGTGTAATACGAATCCAGTGGGAATTGCTTATGATGGAACCAACCATTATCATAGTGCGATTTGGGGGTTGTGGCCAATGGGACTTGCGTGGCTAACAGCAGATGAATTCTTTAAGTATTTTGAGTATACCAATGATACTCATTTTCTTAAGGAGACGGCTTATCCTATTCTTCGTGAGAATGTTCTCTTTTTACTTGACTGGATGTTTGAACATAATGGGACCTATAGTATCTGCCCATCCACTTCACCGGAAAACTTATTCTTTGATCAGGAGGGAAACGAGTGTTGCGTGGGGATGAATAGTGCTATGGATTTGGAACTGATTCGTGACATCTTTGGACAGTTTATGAAGACTTGTGAGATTCTTGACTTGCAGGATGAATTAATTGAAGAAATTAAGGAGCGTCTTGAAAAATTACCACCATTTCTAATTGGTTCAGAAGGACAACTGTTAGAATATAGTGAAGAGTTTCGTGAGGTGGATGCAGGTCATCGCCATATTTCACATCTGTATGGCTTATTCCCATCCGAAGTTTTTGCCGGTGATGAGGTGATGACTGAGGCAGTGCGAAAGTCCCTAGAGCGACGGTTACAGTATGGAGGCGGGCATACTGGATGGAGTTGTGCCTGGATTATCAATATGTTTGCTATCCTAGAAGACAGTGAAAAGGCCTACGATTACCTGCACACGTTACTAGTTCGCTCTACATATCCGAATCTTTGGGATGCCCATCCTCCATTTCAGATTGATGGCAATTTTGGAGGTACTGCGGGCATTGCCAATATGCTAGTCCAGGATCGAAAAGGTGAGTTAAAGATATTACCTGCACTACCAAAAGCATTTAAAAATGGCTATGTCAAAGGGCTTCGCATTAAAAATGGAAAGCTGATTGACATAGCTTGGGAGAATTCAAAAGAAGTTACTCATAAAATCTATGATTGTAACGAGGACTAGGAGGATTCACGATTGCTATCTACAGCAAACTCCTTTTGATAAGCGCACCGGCTAAAGGTTTCTTCTGCCATTGTTAATGGCATACCCGGAAACTGGATGCCGGTGTGATTTTTCTCATCAAAGGTGCTGCGCCCTAAGCCTTTTTTGGTGATTTTATGCAGATAATGAACCGCCTGTGGCTTAAAACCAAGTAAGCGAGAGCCAATGACATCGGTGCTTACCGGGTCAGTACCGCATAAGACCATGTCAGATGCAACAGCGGTTCCTTTATGAGGGCCGGTTCCAATCATGGCAGGACTGGCACTAACAATGGAGACATCAATGGTGAATTTATCAAATAAGGCAGCAATAAAATCGTGAAGTTCGTCATGGATTCCCAGGTCTTTCTTTGGATACCCCTGTTCGTCCCCAGCAGGCCAGCCCATTGTAATGTTTTTAATAGCAGCAGAAACGGTTGCTTCTTCATGGATCTTTAACTGGGTAAAGGAGATTAAGAAGGTCATTTCTTCGTAAAGTTTATTTAAACATAACCTGCTTGGACAGGAGTGATCTATATCAATATTGATAAATGGTCCTTGATTGAGGTTAATAAATTCTACTTGCTCTTCTTTTATAATTGGCGCAAAGCCAACTTGTTCCATCAAACCATTGACATCCTCCCCACCGGGTCCGGTAGCTACAACGATACGTTTGGGGTGACAGTCTTTTACAAGTCTGATAATGGTGCGAAGACTCTCGGGACCGACCACCCGTCCGCTACTTGGATCGGCAGGGGCAACCCAGTTTGGGGTGATGACTACAACATCATCAGAGCGAATCATCTTGGTAAAATGAATGAGTGACAGACCTTCTTTAATAGCCTCTGACTCATTCTCGTTCTTTGTAATAGCAACAATTGGTTTTATTTCTCTTCGAACTCTCATGGTAATTCCTTTCCGTAAATGATATCCCAATACTACAAGTATTAGCAAGGGAGAAAAAGTTATTCGATAGCTAATGATGACTTGCGCAAGTTAGCTTGACTTGCGGAGGGGCGGAGACTATAATATTAAAAAAATTGATTATATCAACAAGATTAATCTGATAAATGCATAGTAATTGGTTAAATATAAATGTTTTGTTTTATGTAGAGTGATATGCAGTATGGATCGGAGGAACCTATGGATACCCAAACTTTAAAGACATTTGTCACACTTGCGCAGATTAAGAATTTTACCCAGACGGCAGAACACTTATTTGTCGCACAATCTACTGTAACGAATCGTATAGCAGAACTAGAAAAGGAAATTGGCAAGAAATTATTTGAACGAAGCAACCGACAGATTGAGTTAACCAGTGAAGGAATCGTCTTTTTAAGCTATGCCAATCGTATCCTGGAATTAACGCAGGCTTCCATACAGGAGATTAATACAGTATCGAAATACCGTCAAACCCTAAGGATTGGTACGACGAATACCATCTATGAGTCTTATCTAAGCGAGCAGATTCAGGAGATTAGAAATAAACAGCCGGAAGTAGCAATTAAGGTGACATTAGGACATTCCGCAGAATTATTGCAGCAGCTACAGGATGGGGTGCAAGATATCGTTTATACGTACATTCCGCTAAATAAAAAGGGGTACTCCTGTGAGATATTCCACCAGGAGAAACTCAAATTAGTAACGGATTATCAGAATCAGGAGTATCAAGAGGGGATTACAAGGGATCAGCTCATAACGGTTGATTATCTGATGTGTAACTTTATGTTACAGGAGATTGGGGAGTTTATACGAGAGCTGTTTCCTCCATATTATCAGTTTTCGTTTGAGATTGATAATAGTACTAAGTTAGTTCCTTATCTCATTGGAGGAAAGGGCTATAGTTTTTTACCTGAGCAGGTGGTGGAACCGTATTTGAAAAAGAAACAACTAAGAGAGATTAAGTTGAGGGATTTTGAGGCACCGGTGATAAAGAGCCTAAAAATAGTGAAGAGTGAAGAAGTAAGAGTGAAGAGTGGAAAAGATAGTGAAAAACTAAGAGCTTTTAAAAGATAGTGAAGAACTAAGAGCCTTTAAAAGATAGTGAAGAACTAAGAGTGAAGAGTGAAGAGCGGAAAAGATAGTGAAGAGCGAAGAGCCTCTAAGATAGTGAAGAGTGAAGAGATAAAAAGATAGTGATAAATTTGAGTGAAGGGGAGATGGTTAGATGTGGTTTTGGAGGAGAGTTGGGTGGATTCCTGTGGTGGTTTGGATGGGGGTTATTTTTTGGTTTTCGGCGCAGCCGGCGGAGGTTTCTTCGGAGATGTCGGTGGAGATTGGGTACCGGATTGGTAGTATTATTTATCCTTCTTTTGAGACGTGGACTATAAAGGAACAATTAGATTATGCGCTTGCTATAGAGTTTGCTGTTAGGAAGGCGGCTCATGCACTTGAGTATGCAGCACTTGGGATGCTTTTTTTATTGGCACTTAAGGATACGACTTTACAGATTGGGAAGATAAAATTAAGACAGCATATAGGGTATGCTGCCTTAATATTTGGTATGATATATGCTATTAGTGATGAGATTCACCAGATCTTTGTTCCAGGCAGGGATGGTAATCTTACGGATGTTTTGATTGACAGTGCCGGGGTATTGATTGGTATTTTATTAATTAAAGGTATTGCACGGTTTCGTCTAAGGTTTTTCGGTTCTCGTGGCTAGGACTAGGAATGGATTGTTCAGATGGATAACCGATTGGTAGAATTGCATATGGTTCAATCTGCTCTGGTAGATTGAACTGTTCTTTTACTACGGCCATATCAAACCAACATACCCATGTGGAACCTAAACCAAGTGCAGTTGTTTGAAGCATCATCTGGGTAGTTACAATGCTGACATCCATTTCGGTACCGTTGCGATCATTGAATGGATTAATCCAACCTTCACTTATATCCCCGCAGATTAATAAAACGACAGGGGCGTTGAATGAAAAACGGGTGATGGAGCGTATTTTTGCAAGAGCTTCTTCACTTTGCAGTACATAAATACGTTGAGGTTGATTATTTTTAGCAGTTGGTGCTACTCGACCAGCTTCCAGAATCTGAGCTAACACATCTGGTTCGATTGGTTTGTCTGAGAATTTGCGAACGGAATAACGTTCTTTACATAAATCCAAAAAATTCATATGTGTCTCCTTTCAAGTCAGTTTATTGTTAAAAATATTGTACACTACTTCGATACAATTGCAAATGTTATTCGTCATTTACTATTAGCATCGGTGTATATAAAATTATGAGTATTTGATATTATAGAATGCAAATAATAATTTTACCAGTTGTTTTAAAAGTTTTTTTATTCTTTTGGAATAAATACAAGAACCTTTGAATAGTATAAAGGTGGAAAAAAAGGAGTAAAGGATGAGTTAAAATGAGACTGTTAAAACAATATGCCTGGTATTTTATGTTGTGTGGACTGGTAATTATGCTGCTCATTGTAGGGAGATTAATGATGAATGTAACCTTGGAGAATACACCAACTTATTATCAGGCTGAAATTGGGAAACTCAAGTAGTAATCTACTTGTCCTTTTTTCACGGATTCATTATAATGTTTACAACGAGTGGTTAAGCTAATCGTATGAAAAAGAATGAACGGTACAATAATAGGAGGAAATGATTATGATTCATGAAAGAATAAAGCTGACAAAACGAGAAGGAGCGGTATATGACCCAGAATTAGTAACCTACATACGTGATCCGTTAATGACGGTAGCACCGAACAAGAAACGTCCGATGGTCGTTATTTGTCCAGGTGGTGGTTATGAGCATGTTTCTGAGCGTGAAGCAGAACCGATTGCTCTTGCTTTATTAGAGCGTGGATTTAATGCGTGTTACCTTAAATATAATGTTGCTCCGACGACTTTTCCTACACAGTTGTTAGAAGTGGCAGAAGCCGTTGCTCTAGTCAGACAAAATGAAGAAAAATGGCATGTAGATACGAATCGAGTTATTGTTGGTGGTTTTTCAGCTGGTGGACATCTGGCTGGCAGTTTAGGTGTGTTTTGGAGCGAAAGCTTCCTAGAAGAGTTGATGGGAATGAAAAAAGAGTGTTATCAGCCAAATGGTCTGATGCTTTGCTATCCGGTGATTAGTTCAGGTGAAAAGGCGCACCGGGGTTCATTTGATAATTTAGTACGTGGAAAACAGGAACTTTTAGAAAAAGTATCTTTAGAACAACAGGTTAGTGCGGCAACACCTAAAAGCTTTTTATGGCATACGGCAGATGATACCGTTGTGCCTGTAGAAAATTCAATGTATTTTGCTTCGGCATTGCAAAAAGTAGGAGTACCATATGAACTTCACATTTTCCCAACTGGAGTACATGGCTTGAGCCTGGCAACAGAGGATACTATGTTTGGTGATGGCAATGGGATACAGGAAGAATGTCAGATTTGGATTGATTTGTTTGAGACATGGCTCAACCATTTCTAAAGTTGAATAAAGTATAATCGTGTATGAAGTAGTACAATGTTGATATAATATGCATAAAAAAAGGTGCAATCTACATGCAAATGGTTGTGCCTTTTTTAATTTTTTTGTAGCTTTATGTTTGATTGTATTGTATAATATAGATAACGTTTCTTACTATGTAAGAATTGTAACCAGACTCTTTTGACAATTGCTAAAAATAATTGTCATCACGATTACTTTATTTAAGGAGAGAATGATGAGCAGACAGAATGACAAAATAGTGTGGGGCATTATGGCGACGGGATCAATTGCCAGAAAGTTTGCTACCACCGTCTATGAGATGAAGAAGTATGAGCATCAGGTTACGTTAGGTGCGGTGGCCTCCCGTAATATTGAAGTTGCCAAAGCATTTGCAAAAGAATACGATATTGTTAGAGCATATGGAAGTTATGAGAATTTAGTGAAAGATCCAAACATTGATATTATCTACATAGCTACTCCGAATGCAATGCATTATCAGAATGTAAAACTATGTTTAGAACATGGTAAAAATGTATTATGTGAAAAACCATTTACCTGTAATAAAGAGCAGGCATTGGAATTATTCGAACTTGCACAGGAATCCGGCTTATTCTTAGCAGAAGCCTTTTGGATTCAGCATCTTCCATTACTTAAGAAGGTGCAGTCTATTGTTGAAGATGGGGAAATTGGTCAGGTATTGCATATTCGTAGTGAATTTGGTTTTATTTCTCATGGGAAACGTCTTGAGAGAAAATTCGATCTGTCTCTTGGCGGCGGAAGTCTCTTAGACATTGGTATTTATAATATTGGATTTACGGGAATGTTTTTAGGGTTAAAACCAGAGGAGATTGTATCATCCATGGTAAAAAATGATGCAGGAACAGATTCTTTGACTTCTGCAGTCTTAAAATATTCTAATCAGTCAACGGCTTCCTTCACTTGTGCTATTGGTGCTAAAATGCCAACGGTTGGTGTAATCTATGGAACGAAGGGCACAATCACATTACCAGACTTTCAGTTAGCACAGACTGCTGAAGTGAAACTGTATGATGGTGAAAGCTATACCATCGAAATGCCTGTTGAGATCAATGGATTTGAGTATCAAATCTTAGATGCGATGGAAAGCATCAGACAGGGAAAAGTAGAAAGTAGTGCAATGCACCGGGATAAAACTCTTGGCATGCTTGATGTTATGGATAAGATTCGTAAACAACAGCATCTCAAATATCTAGGTGAAAAATAATAATGTACATATCGAGCCGATGAATCGGTTCCTCTTATGGCAAAATGGGTGGATTAGGTATGTAACTGCAGAAAACCCCCCAACATCAACTTGCGTTGATGTTGGGGGGTTTTTGGGTTTTGGGTTCGGGCATCAAAAGCCTGTAGTTTCTTGATTCGTCAATTTGCCCATATGTTTTTGACAAACAGGATAAATCATATTTCATTCGCAACACGCTCTTGGTGTATTAGTTAAACTATGTGTCCTATTGCTGTTTATACTCAGTGCCTGTGTAAATTGACGGATTAGAATTAATTGAGTTTGTCAATTTGCTCTTATGTTTTTGACAAGCAGGATAAAACATATTTCATTCGCAACGCGCTCTCGCTCGGATGACATCGTAGCGGTACATAAGGTCATACAATACATGACCTAAGTACCGACGACGTCATAACGGTTGCGAATCAAAATATGTTTCATCCTGTTTGTATTTACTTTAATGAGCAAATTGACAAATCCTATCGTCTGAGCCGCCAATTAACACAGTTTATATTTATTGTAGCAATAGGAAACATAGTTTATTTAATATTAACTAGCGTATTGCGAATCAAAATATGTTTCATCCTGTTTGTATTTACTTTAATGGAGCAAATTGACGAAGCCTTATTCTTGGGCTTTTGACGCCCGAACTTTCAAGATATCAAGAAAAAAGCAAAAGATTGATCGATGTAGATTGTGAGGTTCATTCCGTTCCATACTAATCTATTAATAGTCGTGTGCTTAAGGTGTACTATGTAGTGTTAGTTTGGGCGTTGATTGCTCAGTCTCAAAGATTTCGAAAAACGAGGGCCGCGTTTTTAGTTTTTATGCTGGTAGTAAAAGATGGCGAGTTGGGTGCGGTCTCGGAGGTTTAGTTTTTCGAGGAGGTTGCTGAGGTAGTTGCGGATGGTTCCTTCGCTTAGGTATAGGGCTTCGCTGATTTCTTTGTTGTTCAGGCCTTGGGCCACCAATTCGATGAGCTCTTTTTCTTTTTTGGATAGTTCATAAGCGAGGTCGGAGGGTTTCTCTTCTGATTTGATCAGGGTTGGAATTTTGGTGATGATTTCATTACCGAATACACTTTGTCCCATTTGTACTGCTTTTAAGGAGGGAAGAATGCTTTCAAAGTTTTGTTTTAATAAGTATCCTTTTGCTCCAATATGTAATGCTTTGATAATGTATTCGTCATCAGAAAAGGTCGTTAGGTAGAGGATTTTGGCTTCTGGATGTTTCATTAATATCTTTTCACCTGCTTCTAATCCGCTCATTGGCTCCATTCGAATGTCCATTAACAATACATCGGGTTTGTGTGCGTCATAGAGATCTATAGCTACAGAACCATCGCTTCCCATACCCAATACAGTGACTTCTTTGCTTGCCTCTAGAATGGTTTTTAGGGATAACGAGACAAGGCTGTCATCATCTACGATAATGATATTTAACATAACTTCACTCCAATCTTAGATATCTTAATATGTTTGAATAATCTCTTAATTCTATAGTTGGCTGTTATAAGGTTGGTTCTTTTGGAACGTTATAAGGAAGTTTCTTTTGGAACGTTATAAGGCTGGTTCTTTTGGAATATTAACGAATATTTTGTAGCCTTGTTTTTTATTGATGCGGATGGAGCCATGCAGTGCATCTACTCGTTGCTCCATACTATATAGTCCAATTCCTGAGTTATCCGAGTTTGGCTTTTTCTCTGTTCCATTGTCTTCTATGATAAGTAGGTAAAAGGTATTATAGGTGGAGAGATTGATTTGTACTTTCGTCGCATTACTATGCTTGATTACGTTACTTAGCGCTTCTTTAATAATCATGATGAAACAGTATTGAATGGAACGATTAGTGATTTCATTGGTATCGCTCTGGTATTCAATCTGCAAATGAGGGAATTCTCGGATAATACGTTGCACGCTATCACATAGTTTTACAGATTCATCATGAAGATCATGAACACTTTGACGAATACTAGTCATGGCCTGATTGAGTGTCTGATTTAGATCAGATAGTTCTTTATTTTGTTCTCCATTGATCGCGTTATGTATGGCATTCATTGCGGCTACTTGCAGAATAGACCGTGATAACAAATGGCCGACATTGTCATGAATCTCTCTTGCAATACGGTTTCGTTCTTTTAAGGTAGCGAGATGGATTTCGTATTCTTGTTTTTCTAATAAGTCTTGGTTTTTTTGATGTAACAGAATATTCAGCTCTGTACTGTCATCACGCATTTTCTTAAACCGTCCGTGTAACTCTGATATAGTTTTGGTGCGGTGAGCAAGTAGATATGAAACTAAGGTTAATGGAAAGATGAAATAATACATTGGTACATCGTATAAAAATAATAGGATTAATTCAAATACTGTCGAAGTTGCCGCATACCACCATTTATTCAGCAGGATAAGATCATAAAGCACAAGTGGTAAGAAAGTTAGATACGTTGGGTAAAAATTGCATAATATTAAATAGAGAATAGCAAAAGCAAGACGTATCTTCGTATTATCATAGTAAAAGTTTAGCAGGCTGATACTGATGGCAACTAGAAAAACGATTACCTGCGTGTTGTCGATGGAATCAATAAACAAATAGCTAGAGCATAAGAGCATCATAATAATACGGTCTATCAGATTCACACTTTAGCCTCCTTTTTCTTTCAAATCGTATATTAGTTATGTAAGTCCTTCAATACATAAGAGATCTTTGGTTATTTCTTTGTGATATTACTTACGTAATTCTGTTTTCTATTATATCTCATGTCAATGCATCTGACAAATCTCATTTGGAATAAATGACAATTGTCACATTAACTGGTGACGGTAGGCACTACCCGTATGGGCAAGGCTTAAGCTATACTATTGCTATAAACAGGAAACGCTGACAGAACGTAAAGAGAGTATAAACCGAGTAGTTTTCTAATGAATATGTGAAAAGGAGAATTAAAATGGAACAGAGTGTGGTAAAAATTGAGAACTTAGTAAAACGTTATAAAGATTTAGTAGCACTAGATCACTTCAGTCTGGATATTAAGGAAGGAGAGATATTTGGGTTACTTGGACCAAATGGCTCCGGTAAAACAACAACAATCAACTGTATTTTATCTTTATTGTCTTTTGATAAGGGGACCGTTGAAGTATTTGGGGAAGAGATGAAACCAAGTAGTTATCATTTGAAAAAGAACATTGGTGTTGTAATGCAAAATGTTGCAGTATTTAAGGAATTAACGGTTAAGGAAAATATTGATTATTTTTGTGGTTTATATGTGTTAGATAAAGTAGAAAGAGAGAAGTTGGTTGAGGAAGCAATCAAATTTGTCGGATTAGAAGACTTTAAGAAGTTTTATCCTAAAAAATTATCAGGTGGATTACTTAGACGTTTGAACATCGCTTGCGGTATTGCTCATAAACCAAAACTGATTATTTTAGATGAGCCAACGGTAGCCGTTGATCCACAGAGCAGAAATAATATATTAGAGGGAATTAAAGAGCTGAATCGCCAGGGAGCAACAATTATCTATACTTCTCATTATATGGAGGAAGTTGAACAGATTTGTACGAGAATTGCAATTATGGATAAAGGCAAAAATCTGGCGATGGGTACGACAGAAGAATTAAAGCTGATGATTAGAACCGGAGAAACCATTTTAGTAGAAGCAAGAGAATTTGAGGAAAAGCATATTGATGCAGTGAAGCAAATGAAGCATGTATTTAAAGTGGAATATAGTAATGGACAGCTCAAAGTAAAATGTTCTGGCGGAAAGCATAATGTAGTTCGAATTTTAAACTATTTCCAAGAGAATGATATCTCATTTGGCCGGGTGTTCTCAGAACTACCAACACTTAATGATGTATTCCTAGAAATAACCGGTAAGGAACTGAGAGATTAGGAGGGGGCATATGTTTCGTCATTTATTTAAATATAAAATACTAACTATTTTACGAGAAAAAGAAATCATGTTTTGGACCTTTGCTTTTCCGCTTATCTTAGGAACGTTGTTTTTTGTTTCCTTTGGTGATATTCAATCGTCCGTAGAAGAATTTGACAGTATTCCAATTGCAGTTATAACAGAGGAAGAGAATGAGACAGTTTCAATGGTACTTACTGAGTTATCTAAAGAAAGTGATAACAAGATCCTGGATATTACGACTGCGACGAGGGAAGAAGCAGAGACTATGTTAGAAGAAGAAACGGTTGATGCGGCACTCATCGTAGGAAAAGACGTAAGTATACTGATTAATGAAAATGGATTAAATCAAAGTATTGTGAAAAGCATTGTAGATGAAATAAAGATTATTAATAGTACAATTACCAATGTAAGTTCTTCGAATCCTGGGAAATTACATGATGCAATCAACACATTGTCAGGCAAAGTAGATTATAACAAGCAAGTTCAGTCTAATGGGGAACAGAATATGGACTCTATGCTTCAGTATTTTTATGCATTAATTGCAATGACTTGTCTTTATGGCTGCTTTGTAGGACTTGAATCAAGTGAATCCATTCAGGCCAATATCACTGACCTGGGTGCACGCAGAAGTGTGACACCAACCTATCGACTAAAGCTAATCTTAGCGGATTCTATTGCATCCATTTTGTTTCAGTTTGCAAGTATCTTGTTGGTACTTGGTTATTTGATCCTAGTGTTAAATGTGGATTTTGGTACAAAGATACCAGCCGTTATTCTAGCCGGTTTTGTAGGTTGTGTTATTGGTGTATTGAACGGAATGTTTGTTGGCTGTTTATTACGCAAATCCCAAGGAATCAAGATGGCTATCTTACTTGGTGGTACGATGATTTGCTGTTTCTTTAGTGGTTTGATGATATCCAATATGAAAAGTATTGTGGAGCATTCATTTCCAATTTTTAATCGAATTAACCCAGCAGCCTTGCTGACGGACGCTTTTATGAGTCTGAATATTTATGAAACGTACGACCGTTATATTTTAAACCTCAGTATTTTATCCGTAATGGCTGTCTTACTGTGTGTTGGTAGTTTTGTTGTGATAAGGAGGGAAACCTATGATAGTTTATAAGAATTTTTTTCGAATTATAAAGAAGAATATAGGTTCCATTAGTATCTATTTTGTAATCTTTATGGTACTTACGATGGCATTTTCCTCCTTTGGTTCGAGTAATGAAGTGACTAACTTTGAGGAAAGTAAAGTAAGATTATGTGTAATCGACAGAGATAATTCGGTTTTATCAAAAGGTTTAATGGAATTCCTTGATGAAAAGCATAATATATCTTCAATAGAAGATGATATGGAAGTAATTCAAGAAGAATTATTTTTCCGGAATGTCGAATATGTCTTGATAATATCTAATGGGTTTGAAGAAGCCATAACAGCAGGTAAAAATGTAGACTTAATCCAAAATATTAAGGTTCCGGATACTTATACAGGAGCATTTGTTGATCAACAGGTTAATCAGTATTTGAAGGTATTGCAGGCTTACCTGGTAGCAGGTAGCAAAGCCGATGAAGCTATGGAGCTTACAAAAGAGAGCTTATCAAATACAACAAAAGTGGAAGTGCTGAATAATCAGGTACTAGAAACAAAGAAACCGTTATCCTATTTTCATCAGTATTTGCCTTATATTTTCATTGCAATTTTGATAAACGGTCTAGGTCCTGTTCTGATCGCGTACAATCAAAAAGAATTGAGAGACCGTAACAATGCGTCTGCAATTACTTTACGAAGTCAGAATATGCAGATTACGGCAGGCTGTATTACCTTTACGATGTTGCTATTTGCGTTATTTATTATCGTAACCTTTGTACAGTATTCATCAGATGCATTTACCATAGGGGGAGTATTACGAATCATCAATAGCTTTATTGGGATACTAGTATCTCTTGGAATTGCATTAATTGTAGGATATCTTGCGAAAAATGAGAATGTAATTTCTATGATGAGTAATACCATTGGACTTGGAATTGCCTTCTTATCAGGAATCTTTGTACCTCAGGAATTTTTAGGAGACGGCGTTTTAATGGTTGCCAGATTTCTTCCAACCTTCTGGTTTGTAAAAGCAAACAACTTGATTGATCATTATGGACGGGAAGGTATTATGAATGAAATCATTCTCAGTATGGCGATCCAACTAGTATTTGCAGTGACATTATTTGTCATATTCCTTGTAGTTACAAAGTTAAAAAGAGATAAATTACGTGCATAATAAGTCTTGTTCTACTTGACAAGGTGTGTTATACTAGAAAAAATTTATCCAAAACCAAATAACCACTTTATGGATAAACCAGCATTTTTATAATGACTGGTTTATCTTTAGGTAAGCACATAGCCAGTTGGCGGAATGGAGAAAACGATGAAATTACTGATTAAACAAGGACACCTATTAGATCCGAAAACGAATCGGGACGGGGTATATGACCTGTTAATTGAGGAAGGGCTCATCGCGGACATCGGGGATGAAATTAATGAGCAGGCGGATTATATCATTAATGCAGCCGGAAACTATGTTATGCCTGGTCTAATTGACCTGCATGTTCATTTGCGTGAACCAGGGTATGAATATAAGGAAACGATTCAGACCGGAGCAGCAGCGGCAGCTAAAGGTGGTTATACGACTATTTGTGCAATGCCGAATACCAATCCAGCAACGGATAATGTACAAATTCTTAAGCTCGTTCAGGAAAAAGCAAAAAAAGAAGCGGTTGTCAATGTTGAATTTATTGGAGCAGTGACTTGTGGGCAAGATGGTACAACACTAACGGACATTGCGGCAATGGCGAAGCAGGGAATCTGCGCTATAAGCGAAGATGGGAAAAGTGTGATGGCAACGGATCTCTATCTAAAAGGGATGCAGCTGGCAAAAGAGAATAATATTCCAGTATTTGCCCATTGTGAAGACCGAAGTTTAGTCAGAGGTGGAGTGATTAACGCTGGAGCGAAAGCCAAGGAATATGGATTAAATGGAATTACGAATGCAGTAGAGGATGTCATTGCTGCCAGAGACATTTTACTTGCTAAAGAAGCGGGGTGTCAGTTGCACTTATGCCACTGTTCTACAAAGGACAGTGTGACGCTTGTGAAGATGGCAAAGGAAATGGGTCTACCAGTAACGGCGGAAGTATGTCCACATCATTTTGCTATGGCAGATGAGGAAATTGCGGCCAATCATGGTGATTACAAAATGAATCCACCTTTGCGAAGTAGAGAGGATGTAGAAGCATTAAAACAGGGGTTAAAAGATGGAGTTATGGAGGTTATTGCTACAGATCATGCGCCTCATGGATGGGAAGAGAATGATCAGAGCTTTGAGAAGGCACCATTTGGGATTGTAGGTCTTGAGACGGCTTTGGCATTAACGATGACTGAGTTAGTGGAAAAAGGTTGGCTGACCAAACTGCAGATGGTAGATAAGATGAGCTATCAACCAGCCAAAGTACTTGGAATTAATAAAGGTACACTGGAGGTTGGAAGTGTTGCAGATGTTGTAATTGCTGATTTGACAACCAGATACCAGATTGATAAGAATAACTTCGTATCAAAAGGCAAAAACACTCCGTTTGATAATAAGGAAGTGGTCGGAAAAGTTCTGACTACTATTGTTGAGGGCAATGTGGTTTATCAGGGTGGATTATAAGTAACATTAGAAATTCATAATACCATTTGCGGTGATTGGATTGACGTACCAGAGGGTATTTAATATAGTACTTAATAGTGGTAACGAAAAATTGAATATAGAAAGGAATCAAACGATGATTAACAAATTAGTGAAGAAAATCGAAGAAAATAAAGCACCGATTGTAGTTGGGTTAGATCCGATGTTAAGTTATATTCCAGAATATATTAAGCAGGCTGCTTATCAGGAATATGGCGAAACTCTAAGAGGTGCAGCAGAAACAATCTGGCAATATAACAAAGGTATTGTAGATGCTACTTATGATTTAATTCCTGCAGTAAAACCTCAGATTGCAATGTATGAGCAGTTTGGGATTGAAGGGCTGATAGCTTTTAAAAAGACCGTGGATTACTGTAAAGAAAAAGGGTTAGTCATTATTGGTGACATCAAACGAGGGGACATTGGTTCTACCAGTGAAGCTTATGCGATCGGCCATCTTGGAAAGGTACAGGTAGGAAGTAAATCTTATTATGGATTTGATGAAGATTTTGTTACTGTGAATCCATACCTCGGTTCAGATGGAGTGATTCCTTTCCTAAATGTGTGTAAAGAAGAAAATAAGGGAATCTTTGTACTGGTTAAGACATCTAATAAATCCAGCGGAGAGTTTCAGGACCAATTAGTGGACGGAAAACCTCTTTATGAAATTGTTGGTGAAAAAGTAGCTGCATGGGGCGAAACATTAATGGGTGAGACATATAGTAATGTTGGCGCTGTAGTAGGTGCGACCTACCCACAGATGGGCAAAGTACTACGTAAGATGATGCCAAAAACCTATATTCTGGTACCTGGGTATGGTGCACAGGGTGGAAAAGGCGAAGATTTGGTTCATTACTTTAATCAAGACGGGCTGGGTGCGATTGTGAATAGTTCTCGTGGAATTATTGCAGCTTACAAACAACCTGGGTATGAGAAGTATGGAGAAGCTGCTTATGCAGATGCTTCCAGACAAGCGGTTATTGACATGAAGGAAGATATATTTAATGCCCTTGCGAAGAGATAAATGATTTGATAAGAAGATATATATAGATAGAAGCTAGGTAGCATGTTTAGATTGATACAGACAGGAGAATTGCACATGTCGGACAAAGTGAAAAAGCAAGTAACCGTTGCGAAGATAACCAAGCTTACGGATGATGTATATAGTATGTGGCTCATGGACAGGGACCTTGCAAGTCAGGCAAAGCCGGGACAGTTTGTAAGCCTTTATTGCAAAGATCAAAGCCGGTTGTTACCACGTCCAATTAGTATTTGCGAAGTAGATGAGCATAAGTCGGGTCTGCGTCTGGTATACCGCGTTATTGGAGATGGGACAAAAGAGTTTAGTGAACTAACTGACGGTGATACGGTTGAAGTGTTAGGAACATTAGGGAATGGATTTGCCATTGAAGGAACGAACGCAGTTTTGATTGCTGGCGGAATTGGTATTCCTCCGATGTTGGAGCTTGCAAAAACGCTAAAAATGGCAGGGATTTCGATGACTATCGTATTAGGTTATCGCGATTCTGTGTTTTTGAATAATGAATTTGAAGCCTTAGGCAGAGTAGTTATTTCTACCGAGGATGGTAGTCTTGGGACAAAAGGAAATGTAATTGATGCAATCAGGGAACAAGAAGTAACAGGCGATATCATTTACAGTTGTGGTCCTATTCCAATGCTTCGCGGAGTAAAACAGTGGGCGAAAGAGCGGGGAATTAAGGCGCAGCTTAGCCTTGAAGAAAAGATGGCCTGTGGGATTGGGGCGTGTCTTGCCTGTGTATGTAAATCTACGAACCAAGATTCTCATAGTATGGTGAACAACAAACGAATCTGTAAAGATGGTCCGGTATTTGATGCAGAGGAGGTAACCTTATAATGAAGACTTCAGTAACCATTGCAGGAGTAGAGTTAAAAAATCCTGTTGTAACAGCTTCGGGTACCTTTGGTTCCGGTGAGGAATATAGCGAATTCGTGGACCTGAATAAACTAGGTGGAGTGGTAACGAAAGGGGTAGCAAACGTTCCTTGGGCAGGTAATCCAACGCCAAGAATTGCAGAAACACATGGTGGAATGTTGAATGCAATTGGACTTCAAAATCCCGGAGTTGATGTGTTTGTCAAACGTGATATCCCGTTTTTAGAACAATTTAATACTAAGATTATTGTCAATGTTTGTGGAAGAACGATAGAAGATTACTGTGAAGTGGTGGAGCGTCTTAGTGATACTTCGGTTGCGTTACTTGAGATTAATATCTCGTGTCCGAATGTCAAAGAAGGTGGGATTGCATTTGGACAAAACGCAAAAGCAGCCCAAGAGGTAACAAAAGCGATTAAAAAAGTAGCAAAACAGCCGATAATTATGAAATTAAGTCCTAATGTGACGGATATTACAGAGATGGCTAGAGCGGTGGAAGCTGGTGGAGCGGATGCGGTATCGTTAATTAATACGCTTACTGGCATGAAAATTGATATCCATCGTCGCACATTTGCGCTTGCCAATAAAACAGGTGGCTTAAGTGGACCTGCAGTGAAGCCAGTTGCCGTACGAATGGTCTATCAGGTAGCTAATGCGATTAGTCTGCCGATAATCGGAATGGGTGGAATTGCAACTACGGAAGATGCCATTGAATTTCTTATGGCAGGGGCTAGTGCTATCAGTGTTGGAACGGCTAACTTTTATAACCCTTATGCAACGGTGGAGATTGCTGCTGGAATCGAAGAGTTTATGAGAAAAAACAACATTTTGGATATTCATGAGTTGATCGGATGTGTGAAGTAAGAGTATTCTTATGTTACTAATAATTGTTTTATATATGATAAAATATAATATAACACGATAAGGAGATGTCGATATGGAACAATACAAGAAAGAGTTTATCGAATTCATGGTAGATTGTGGCGTTTTGAAATTTGGTGACTTTGTTACAAAGAGTGGAAGAAAAACACCATTTTTCGTAAACACAGGATTTTACCGGACCGGAGCTCAACTTCGTAAATTAGGTGGATACTATGCAAAAGCGATTGAAAGTAAATTCGGGCTTGATTTTGACATCTTATTTGGACCAGCTTATAAAGGAATTCCTTTAAGTGTCGCTACAACAATGGCGATTGATGAGTTATATGGAAAAGAAATCAGATACTGTTCTAACCGAAAAGAAGTGAAAGACCATGGGGATACGGGTATCCTGCTAGGGAGCCCAATTGTAGACAAGGACCGGGTAATTATCATTGAGGATGTTACAACTGCCGGTACGTCGATTGGTGAAACCATGCCAATTCTTGCAGCGCAGGGCAATGTTGAAGTACTTGGTTTAGTTGTTAGTGTGGACCGTATGGAATGTGGAAAGGGTACAAAGAGCGCATTATCTGAAATCGAAGAGACTTATGGCTTAGCGACAACTGCGGTAGTAACGATGGAAGAAGTTGTTGAACATTTGTATAATAAACCTTATAATGGTGTTATAATTATAGATGATACGTTAAAGAGTGCTATCGATGCATATTATGAACAATACGGTGTAAAATAACCGATAGACACAATAAGGAGGTATTGATAGGATATGGACGAAAAAGTTTATAAGACCATGAGTACGTCAGGAATTCTTAATTTGATCTTAGGGATTACTACAATCGTGTTTGGCATTGCAACAGGAGTTGTATTTATAGTGTCAGGGGCACGTCTCCTAAAGAAAAAATCTAGCTTATTGTTTTAAAAAAGTAAAATAGAGCATTGAAACAGCGACCATCTAATGATTCGATTCTATGGGCGCTGTTTTGATATAGAAACAAAAAGAAAGGGTAAGAAAATGAACAAAGGTGTGCTTTCAACAAAAGTTGGGATTATTGGTGGTGGCCAATTAGGAAAAATGATGATTAACGAGGCAGCTAAGATGGGGATTAAAACTGTAATACTAGACCCTTCTAATGATTGCCCGGCGGGACCCCTGGCCAATGATCAGATAGTGGCAGGATTTGATGATAAGTTGGCGTTACTTGATTTGGCTAACAAAGTCGATGTACTTACTTGTGAATTTGAACATATTTCTACCGATGCTCTTGCCTATCTTGAAGAAAAAGGCCATCTAGTTTATCCTAGTTCCTCTATATTAAAAATCATTCAGCATAAATATCATCAAAAGTTAGAGCTACAGAAACATCACATTCCCTTGGGTGACTTTATGGCAATAGAGGGGGTAGAGGGAATCAAAGAAGCTGCTAGCATATATGGTTATCCAATCATGCTTAAAAGCGCATTAGACGGATACGACGGAAAAGGAAATAGTTTAATTCTTAGTGAAGAAGAAATTAAGACAAGCTATGACAGACTAAAAGGAGATACGAATCCTTTATATGTGGAAAAGTTTATTCCATTCGTTAAGGAAATCTCTGTACTTTGCTGCTATGGTAAAAACGGCGAGATTGTAACCTATCCTGTGGCTGAAAATGTGCATAAAAATAGTATTCTTTTTGAAACCTGTGTACCAGCTGACATTACAAAAGAGATTGAAAACCAAGCGCTATCGGTTGCAAAATCGGTGTGTGAAGTGTTTCATAGTGTTGGAATCCTTTGTATTGAAATGTTTGTGACAAATAGTGGTGAGATTCTAGTCAACGAAGTTGCACCAAGACCACATAACTCCGGACATTACTCGATAGAAGGTTGTGTAACTTCTCAGTTTGAGAATCATATTCGTGCTGTCATTGGATTGCCTCTTGGAAGTACAAAACTACTGTGCCCTACCGTAATGCGCAACATCCTAGGAGAAGAAGGTTATGATGGTGAGGCGATGGTGGAAGGTGTTAGTGAGGCACTTGCCCTTGAGGGGGTAAGCCTTCATATTTACGGAAAAGCAGAAACAAAACCGAATCGTAAAATGGGCCATCTGACCGTAACGAATGAGTCGCTTGAGAAAGCGAAAAAAATTGCCCAAAAGGGCAGTGAAGAACTAAGAGTGAAGAGTGAAGAGATTTAAAAAGATAGTGAAGAACTAAGAGTGAAGAGTGAAGAGATTTAAAAAGATAGTGAAGAACGAAGAGTGAAGAGTGAAGAGATTTAAAAAGATAGTGAAGAACTAAGAGTGAAGTGTGAAGAGATAAAGATTAAAAGATTAAGTGATTAAGTGATTGAGTGATTATAAGATTTAATAATTAGAGATTAGTGAAGGAGGGTTTTTTATGAAGGCGTTGGTGGGGATTATTATGGGGAGTGATTCGGATTTGCCTGTGATGAGGGAAGCAGAGTTGATGTTAAAGGAGTTTAAGATACCGTATGAGATTACGATTGTGTCGGCTCATCGGACGCCTAATCGTTTGTATTCGTATGCGACAGAGGCGAAGGAGCGTGGTCTTAAAGTGATTATTGCTGGTGCTGGAGGGGCTGCCCATTTGCCAGGAATGGTTGCATCGTTAACTTCGTTGCCTGTGATTGGAGTGCCAGTGAAGACTAGTACATTAAGTGGTGTGGATTCTCTTTATTCTATAGTTCAGATGCCACCGGGTATTCCGGTTGCTAGTGTTGCAATTAATGGCGCAAAGAATGCCGGAATTTTAGCAGCGCAGATTCTTGGTGTTTCTGATGAGTTGGTTTATCAGTCAGTAGCTCAGTATAAAAAGGATCTGGAAGAGATGGTTCTTGAGAAAGCGAGAGTATTGGAACAGGAAAACCCGGAATAAATCAGGACTAGATGAGAATTGATCATGGCTAAACGAGAATAAATCGAGAGTATTTAATACTTTTGTAATAAATTCGAAAAAAGTTTGTAATAAAGTGACCTGTGAATATTGGTGACAAAATTACCATTTGATCGAGACTAAAATGGAAAGATTTTTTGTATATTGAGATTCGTTGTTCGAGGTTTTATTGGTATTAGATGATAGTTATCCTGTTTTTGCTGAGATGAAAATTGGAAATTGTATTTTATATAATTGGTAAAAATTATGGTTAAATTTTGAATAAATATGGAAACAGGAGTCAAGTGCTCCATTATCTAACTATTGAAGGTCACCCCCCTATATGTTACATTATGTGTACAGCTTGAGCGACACAAATTAGTCGAGTCAAGCAAGAAGAAACTAGCTAACCGAGTTTATGGAAACGTGCTAATTAATGACATGCCATATAGGAGGTAATCTATGAAAAGATTAATTACAACATTATGTACAGTGACACTATCATCATTAGGAGTTTATGGAGCAAGCAATTTAGCAACTAATCAAAATCAATTATTATCAAATTCAAATATTTCATATACACAAGAAGCGAACAAGGTTGTACAGGCAGAACAAAAACCGGTACAGGAAGTAAAAGAAGAGCAAGTTGCTAATGAAGCACTGAAAGCAAATGAGAATGCAGTGGCTAATAAGAAAGAAGCTCAGGTTACTAATCAGAAAGCTGCAGCAGCAAAACAGCGAAACGAAGCTAGAAAGGCTACCAAAAAAGCGAAAAAACAGGTAAGACAGCCAGCTAAGACGACAGCACCTAAGACTGAAGCGCCTAAAACAGTTGCACCAGCAACACAAGCGCCTAAAGCGGTAACCCCTCAAACTAAAGCACCTCAAACAGTAGCACCTCAAACAGTAGCACCTAAAACAGCAGCACCTAAAACGGTAGCACCAGTAACAAAAGCACCTCAAACTACTGCACCTGCGAAAACTGAAACTCCGACAACAAGTAATTCCAGTATCAGCAATTATGCTACTCAGGTATTACAATTAGTGAATCAGGAACGTGCCAAAGAAGGTCTTAAAGCATTAACAACAGCATCAGCGTTAACAAGTGCATCCAATAAACGTGCACAGGAAACGATGCAATCTTTCTCACACACAAGACCAAATGGTTCTTCTTTCTTCACAGCATTAACTGAATTTGGAGTGAAATACTCTGCAGCAGGCGAAAATATTGCTTATGGTCAGAGAACCCCACAGGAAGTAGTAACAGCTTGGATGAATTCTCCTGGACACAGAGCTAACATCATGAATGGAAGCTTTGGAAAACTTGGAGTTGGTGTATATCAGGCAAGTAATGGAACAATTTACTGGGCTCAGCTTTTCACAAACTAAGAAAAATTGTAGAGAGTAGATTCAATATAGAACAAAAAGGAGAAGTGGCTCAGCCTCTTCTCCTTTTTTATGGTGCGCCCAGCATGGGCGAACTCTTAATGCAACCATTAATTGGTCATTGCTCGTTCTAACATTAGTTTGATTCGGTTGATTTGATTCACTTCGCTGGCACCAGGGTCATAATCTACCGCAACAATATTGGTTTGAGGGTAATTCTCTTTTATTTTTTTTATCATTCCTTTTCCGGTTATATGGTTTGGAAGGCAGGCAAAGGGCTGCATGCAGATTATATTGTGAGCACCTTCGTTAATTAGTTCAACCATTTCCGAGGTTAATAGCCAGCCTTCTCCGGTCTGATTACATAGTGAAAGTAGAAATTTGACACTTTGAGCAAGTTCATGAATCGTTGCTGGGGGATTAAATCTGGTACTTTCTTTTAACGCGATACGCATATCATTGCGAAAGCTTTCCATATAGTGTATAAACAGATTACTGAGTAGTTTTTTTGTTGTATTTCCTTCGAGGTATTGGCTGTCTAAATCTCGACCGTAAGCACAGTATAAGAAGAACTCTGTCAGTCCTGGGACCACCATCTCAGCACCAGAGTCTTCGATAAATTTGACCATGTTATTATTGGCTGTTGGATGGTACTTAACAAGAATCTCCCCAACTAATCCAACCCGAGGCTTAGTTTTCAATTCGATTGGAACTTGATCAAAGTCTGTAACTATATTTTTTAAAGTCTCACGAAAAATACTACGGTTGCCTGTGCGCACATTGTTCTTACATTCTTCGAGCCACTTTTCAAACAGCTTTTGTGATTGCCCGGAAGCTAGTTCATAAGGACGGGTCTGAAATAGAACTTTCATTAACAGATCTCCATAGACCATTGCCATGATTGATTTTTTTACTAAGGAAGGAGTAATTTTAAATCCTGGATTTTTCTCGAGCCCTTGTACATTAAGTGATATGATAGGAATATTATCTAGTCCGGTTGATTGAAGCGCCTTTTTTAAGAGAGATAGATAATTACTTGCTCTGCAGGGACCACCGGTCTGGGACATTATAATTGAAGTATTATTTAAATCATATTTGCCTGATTGTAAGGCCCGAAGGATTTGACCGATTATAATAATGGAGGGGTAACAGGAATCGTTATTCACATATTTTAAACCGAGTTCAATATCCTCTTTTCCCACCGTTTTAAGAATCTCAAGGTGATACCCTTCTGAACGCGCTGCTTCCTGCACTAATTCAAAATGAATTGGTGCCATTTGAGGCGCAAGTATAGTGTGTTGACTACGCATCTGTTTCGTAAAGATAACTCTTGAGTGTTTCTCTTGAGCTATTGAATTAGTAGGTGGATTTTGTAAATTAGCAGGTCGGTTTAGTAAATTAGTAGGGTGGTTTAGTAAACTAGCAGGTTGACTATTTAATAACCTCGCTTCCATAGCTGCGTTAAGTGAGCGAAGCCGAATTTTTATAGCACCTAAGTTGCTTACCTCATCAATCTTTAATATTGTATAGATTTTACCGGTTTTCGTAAGAATCTCTTGTGCCTGCTCTGAGGCTATCGAATCAGGACCGCAGCCAAAGGAATTTAGTTGAATTAATTCCAGGTTATCCTGCTTCGAAACATAGTCTGCTGCTTCATATAGCCTGGAATGATACATCCATTGATCAAGTACCCGAAGTGGGCGTTCCAGCTTACCTAGATGTGATACGCTATCTTCGGTCAAAACTGCAAGTCCTAAGGAGGTTATTAATTCTGGAATTCCGTGATGAACCTCGGGATCTAGGTGATATGGTCTGCCGGATAATACAATTCCACGTTTATTGGTATCATTTAACTCTTTAATGACTTCTTCTCCTTTGTTTTGGACGTCTTGTTTAAACTTTAAGTCCTCTATCCAAGCATGATTGACGGCATTATCCACTTCTTTCATTGTAACTCCATAGTCTGAAAACTCTTCAAATAACCGTTTAACAAGTCGTTTCTTGTTGTTATATGGAAGAAATGGATTGTGAAGACGCACATTTTTCTCATTAAGAATATCCATATTGGCCTTAATCACTTCAGAATAAGAGATAACCATAGGACAGTTGTAACAGTTACTGACGCCTTTGAATTCAACACGTTCCTTAGGAATACAAGGGTAGAAGATATGGGTAATCCCTTGATTGACAAGACTCATTATATGGCCATGCACTAATTTGGCAGGATAACACGCCGTATCAGATGAAATGGTATCCATGCCATGCTCGTAAAGTTTTCTTGTTGACATGGGAGATAACTGGATTGAAAACCCTAAGTCGGTAAAGAAACGAAACCAAAATGGATAATTTTCATACATATTAAGCACGCGTGGAATACCAATGATACCACGCTTAGCCTCAGAAGGCTTAAGTGGCTCATAATCAAACAATCGTTTTAATTTGTATTCATATAAATTGGCTACCTGGGTCTTACTTTCTCTACCAGTTGCTTTCTCACAACGATTCCCAGTGATAAAGTGACTACCGTCACTAAAACGGTTGACTGTTAACAAGCAATTGTTGGTACAGTGCTGGCATCTTGTAATTAGTGTCTCATAAGAGAAATTATTCAGTTGATAGGACGAGATAAGTGTAGAGGTCATACCCTCTTTCCAGGTGCTTTTTGCAATGAGTGCTGCACCAAAAGCACCCATAAGTCCAGCAATGTCAGGTCGAACTACTTCTTTGCCAATCAGAAGTTCTAGGCTACGAAGAATGGCATTATTTAAAAATGTTCCGCCTTGCACAATGATGTTGCGTCCTAGTTGCTCCGGGGATTTGATTTTAATGACTTTATATAGAGCATTTTTTACCACAGAGTAGCATAACCCTGCAGAAATGTCCCCAATGGACGTACCTTCTTTTTGTACTTGCTTAACTTTGGAGTTCATAAATACCGTACAACGAGATCCAAGGTCAGCTGGTTTTTGTGACTGTAGACCGACCTTCGAGAAGTCCTCTACGGTCATGCCTAACGACTTGGCAAAGGTTTCGATGAATGATCCACAACCGGAGGAGCAAGCTTCATTTAGTAGCACATTATCGATGACACCATCATGAACTTGCATGCATTTCATGTCTTGCCCACCAATATCAAGCACCAAATCTACTTTTGGTAGAAAGAAACTGCCAGCGGTATAGTGAGCAATTGTCTCTACCTCACCGATATCACATCGAAAGGCAGCTTTAATTAAGTGCTCACCATATCCAGTAACGGCACTGTATGCAATAGTAGCACTAGAAGGGAGTCTTTCATAAATTGTCGATAACATTTCTTTTGCAGAATCTAATGGACTACCTTCGTTATTTCTATAGAGAGAGAATAACAGATTTCCTTTTGAATCAATCAAAGCTGCCTTCGCAGTAGTGGAACCAATATCAAGTCCAAGAAAACAATTTCCTGAATAATCCTCTAAGGGTGTTCTCGTCACTTTATGGTTGGCATGTCGAGACAAAAAGGATTCATAATCTTCTTTAGAAGTAAAAAGAGGAGGAAGATGGTCCTCGTTTCCGCAGGGATTATTTTTATTTTCATTAATTTGAGTAAGTAATTCTTTAATACTGACTGTCGAATTCTGCTTCCTAGAAGCGAGTGCAGCTCCGATACTTACATACAGTTCTCCATTCTCAGGTACAATCATTTCTTCGTCTTTAAGATTCAGTGTTTTTTGAAAACGAAGCCGTAACTGTGGAAGAAAATGTAGCGGCCCACCCAGAAAACCAACGTTTCCTTTGATCTTCTTGCCACCCGCTAACCCGCTGATGGTTTGATTTACCACTGCCTGAAAGATAGAAGCAGCGATATCTTCCTTTCTGGCTCCATCATTGAGAAGAGGCTGAATATCAGTCTTGGCAAACACACCACATCTTGCTGCGATGGGGTAGATGGTCGTAGCTTCTTTTGCTAAGTCATCTAGTCCTAAGGCATCTGTTTTTAATAAAACGGCCATCTGATCAATAAAAGCCCCAGTTCCACCAGCACAGATACCGTTCATTTTCTGGTCGATTCCATTGTCATAGAAGGTGATTTTAGCATCCTCTCCACCAAGTTCTATGATGACATTTACAGTGGGAAGAAAGCGTTCAATTGCTTTGCTGCCTGCGATAACTTCTTGAATAAATGGTAGTTCTAACCGTTCAGAGACGGCTAATCCACCAGAACCCGTTACTGCAAGATGAAACATAGTGTCTGGATACAATTGATAAAGCATGTTTAATGTGTCTTCTAACGTTTTCCATATATCTGAATTATGTCTTTGATAATTGCTGTAAATGATGGTGTCCTTGTAATCAAGAACTGCAAATTTAACTGTTGTGGAGCCAATATCTATGCCTAGATTTAGGACATGGTTGGTATATTCATTTATTTGATTAGATAGTAAGGTCACTTTCTTTTCCTCCTTAAGTGCATTCTTAACACTAAACACGAATTTAGTATATCCAAAAATTAGGATATAAATCTCATTCTTAGCATTTGAGAGAGATATTGGTATAACAAACAAAAAATATCGAGATACTACCACAAGTAATAACTTAACAAGTTGAGGAGTGACATAATGAATAATATCGATGAATTGACCATAGATAAGTTACATGAAATGTATAAAAATAAAAGAGTTTCTGTAAAAGAGGTTGTACTGGAATATCTTAATCGAATTGATCACTATGATCAGGGACCAGGGAAATTAAATGCAATCCTTGAGTTAAATCCAGATGCGGTAAAGATTGCAGAAGGGATGAAACTTGATAAGTTAGACAGTGAGAACAGTCTATTTGGGGTACCAATTTTACTTAAAGATAATATGGATACTAAGGATGGAATGCATACTTCGGCAGGCTCACTTGCTCTCGCGGATTCCTTTGCGAAAGAGGATGCGGTCATTGTTAAGAAGCTTCGGGATAAGGGAGCAGTGATTCTTGGTAAAACGAACATGACCGAACTATCGAATTACACCTCAAAGGATATGACTCCAGGTTACAGTTCAAGGGGTGGAATCGTATATTCACCCTATGTCAAAGTTCAAAATCCCTCCGGTTCTAGTACAGGTTCAGCAGTGGCAGTTGCTGCTAATCTATGCATGGCTGCGATGGGAACAGATACTTCTGGTTCGGTGGTTGAACCCGGGAAGGTAAATGGAATTGTTGGCTTTCGACCTTCTATCCACGCACTTAGCCAGAAGGGTATCATTCCGATTAGTTTTACACTAGATACAGCGGGACCATTAACCCGTACAGTGAAGGATACGATTGTCTTATATTCAGCACTTCATGATACGGTAACCGATATATCAAATCAAGATATCAGCAACACAATTATTGCGGTAGATGAAACCTCTATGAGTGCATTGACTCAGGAAGATAATAAAAGGGTATCAACGATTATTGAGACTTTAAAAGATGCAAAAGCTACGGTAAAACGAATTAAGCTGCCACAGATTGCGACTGATGTCCTTGAAAGGATTAAGCTTCATGAGTTTAAGTATAGTATTAATTGTTATTTGAAGAGATTACCAGATGGTTTTCCAATTCGATCACTTAGTGATATCATTCATTTTAATGATCAACATAAAGAGATCGCATTACGGTATGGTCAGAGTATGTTGTTGAATGCAGAAATGAATACTACTGGTGATATGGATAATAAACAATATAAAGAGGCAATTGCTGGTCGTGAAACTATGAAGGTTCAGATTGCAGAACTTTTAGAGGGAGTTGATGTCTGTATGTTCTTTGGGCAAAATCTTATTTTTCAATATGTTGGATTACCTATTATTACAATTCCACATGGATTGAACAATGATGGAATGCCATTTGGAGTTTTTTTGTCTGCACTTAGAGATGATACGCTTTTGAAAAAATCACATTTACTTGAAGGTTATATTGGGAACCGGGTATGTCCGGACCTAACCAAGTTTTTGTAAGGATCAATGGGATAAGTTAAGAATAAAATCGGCCGATATAAATGATAACAAAACGAACTTATAAAAATATATATAGTATAAGAGATTAGAGTAAGGAAAGGATAGAACCATATGCTGAAACTAATCTATATTATGGTAGGAATGCTCGCTCTATTGCTTGGGATAGTGGGCACTGTTCTACCTGTACTACCAACAACACCGTTTTTATTAATCACCTTATTCTGCTTTACAAAAAGTTCAAAACGCCTAAACACATGGTTTCAAAAAACTAGATTTTATAAAAAGTATCTGGAGGAATATGAACGTGATAAAGCACTAACGCAAAAAAAGAAGCTATGTATTCAGTTGTTAGTTGCTTGTATGGTTACTGTCTCCTTTGTGGCAATCGATAATTCGGCAATGAGAATTGTTTTAATTGCTGCGTTGTTGATTCATAACTATATCTTTATTTTTAGAATCCCTACCAAAAAGATTGATTCAAAGTAGTTATACTCCCTTTTATCATAGTTGATTTTTAATAAACAGCTATGATATGAGGGAGTTTTTTTGGTATTGAATAATAGTTTTTACATAACTCACAAGAAATAACAACCAAATTATGGTATAATAATGTTGAAATGATTGAGTAATAAGGACTAGACAAAACAAAGCAGTTATTGACATGATAGATAATCTGTATTTGCTATACTGTACTTGGAAGGAGAGGAAAGATATGGAATGGACGCATACTCTTAATCAGGCAATAGAATATATTGAAGAGAATCTTGGCGAGGATATCAACTGTGAAGAGGTAGCCGCGCAGGTGTATCTATCAAGTTTTCATTTTCAAAGAGCATTCTATATGCTAACAGGCATGACAGTGGGTGAATATATCCGCAACCGTCGTCTCTCGATAGCAGGTCAGGAACTGTTAATCGGGAATGAGAAAGTTATCGATGTCGCTTTGAGACTCGGATATGAAACACCAGAGAGTTTTTCCAAAGCATTCAGTCGGTTTCACGGAGTATCACCTAGTCAGGTAAGAAAAGAGGGCACGATTCTCAAATCTTTTAATCGACTTACCATTAAAATATCATTGGAAGGTGGTAACAGTATGGAATACAAGATTGTAAACAAAGAAGCATTTGAAGTGGTAGCATTAGTAAAATTAGTGGATGGTGATTCCTCAAAAGGTGAGATTCCAAAGTTTTGGGATGAGTATTATGCAAAAGGGTACGCAGATAAAGTATGCGGTGCAATGGGAATCTGTTTTCAAGAGATGAATAGCGAAAAAAAATGGAGATACGGAATCGGATGTGAAAAGGAATGTGCAAAGGAAATTCCGGACGGATTCGAAGTGTTTACTATTCCAGCTTATACATGGGCAATCTTTACCTGCACTGGCGCCATGCCGGAAGCGATTCAGAAAATGTGGGGACGCATTTATTCCGAGTGGCTGCCAAGTGCAAAGTATGAACTGATCCCTGATTTCGATATTGAGTACTATTATGAAGGGGATACTTCAAGTGCGAACTATAAGAGTGAAATCTGGATTCCAGTAAAAGAAAAGTAGTCTAGATGCGATGGATATTGGTCATGATAAATCCACTTTCGGGATAGGTTTTGTGATGCCTTCACAAGGGGGCGGTGACTCTGTACAGGGTCACCGCCCCTTGTGGGATAAAATCAAAAGGAAGAAGTAACTCTAGAACGTTTTGAGGTAGTGTGGCATATATGAAGGGAATTGCTAAAGAGTTTTTACAGAAACTCTTTTTTTTACATTTATAGGTACATAAATTACCCGAAATAGCCGATATATATTCAAATGATATGGTGCTTTACGGTAAACGTGAAATGTAAGTAGCATTGATACATAGGAGATGAAGGTGCATATATGGACAAAGAAAAAATACGTAGTTTTCATGCCAAAATGAAGTTTGTTCAACAGGACTATGAAGCTTTCTTAGAGCTAAAGCGAATGATTGTACCATGGCGTGGCGCAGCAAAAATAATATTTATCTATGTCGTCGTGGGGGTATTGTGGATTTTGCTATCGGATATCCTTCTTATGTGGTTAATTAACAATGAGGAGATATGTCAGGAAATTCAGATATACAAAGGTTGGTTATATGTTGTCGTTACTGGCGGCATCTTTTATTCTGTTATAAGGAGAACATTAGGATTATATAAGCATGCAATTGATAGAGTTCTTACAGGGTATGAAGAGCTGAGTTCTGTACATGAAGAATTACTGGCTATGAATGAGGAACTGAACAATCAGAATGATATCTTAATTGAGCAGAAGAATCTGCAGGAATCCCTACGAGCTGTGAGAGAGTTATCGAGTCGTATTATTTTTGATGCACCAATGATTATTATTGTTTTTGACAAAGACGAAAGACTTATCCAGTTTAATCCATATGCAGAAAAGATATTTGGTTATAAAAAAGAGGAGTTAATCGGTAAATATCGCACTGAACTATTTATGACAGAAACGAATCGTGAACTCTCCCATCTTGTAAAAGAGATTGCGGATGGCAATGTTTTATATGACAGGGAAGTTGACTTCATTGACAAAGAAGGTAAATGCAAGATTCTACTTTGGAATACTAATCATCTACATGATGAACAAGGAGATAAGGAAGGATTTGTCATCATTGGAACGGATATTACTGAAAGACGCGAGATGGAAGACCGACTTCAAATGATTGCCTATTACGATACATTAACCGGATTACCTAATCGAGCTTCGCTAGAGGAAGAAGTCTGGAAAGCTATACATAACAGAAGCAGGTTTGCTATGGTAAGCCTGGATATTGATAATTTTAAACATATTAATGATACATTAGGACATACCTTTGGAGATTCTTTTATTCAGTATATTACTAAGTTACTAACCGGTATGATTGAGAGACCAGCTATGGTTTTTCGACTAATTGGAGATGAGTTTGCATTATTGCTCTTTGAGTCTGAAACGAATGATGCTATCCTAGCAAATATTAAGAAGATTATTCAGGAATTTAAAAACCCATGTCTATACAATGGACAGAACTTCTATATTACAGTAAGTATGGGTGTCGCAATATATCCAGAACATGGGACAGACTTTTTCGCTTTGATGAAGAATGCAGAGAGTGCGATGTTTCATCAAAAAGAACACGGAAAAGATGGGTATTCCTATTTTGAGAATTCTATGTATGAAAAAAGTGTTGATTTTATGCGAATGAGCAGTCAATTACGAGAAGCAATCGAGAATAAAGAATTCCTACTTTATTATCAGCCACAGTATGACCTAGTAACTGGTAAAATGATTGGAGTAGAGGCTTTAATAAGATGGAATCACAAAGAAAGAGGATTTATTTCACCGGCAGAATTTATTCCGTTTTCTGAAAAGACAGGGCAGATTATTCCGATTACCGAGTGGGTTCTTCAAACAGCGATTAACCAAAAAAGAGAATGGGAGCAAAAAGGTTATCCATCAATCAAAATGTCAGTAAACATTTCTGGGTGTATTATTACGGAGCAAATGGTATTTGAATCATTTTACTCCTATTTGGAAAGTATTAAATTAAAGGCAGGCGAACTTGAGGTAGAAGTAACGGAAACTGCAGTCATGATGGAGTTAGATAAAGCGAAAGAAAGCTTAGAGCGCTTGCAAAAGCTTGGAATTACCATTGCTATGGATGACTTTGGAACAGGCTACTCATCCTTAAACTATTTGAAGATGCTACCATTTGATATTCTAAAAATTGACCGTGAATTTGTTAATAATATTACTGATTTAAAGGAAGATTATATCTATAAAACGCTTATTGAGTTGGCTCATAATATGAATTTAATAGTAGTGGCAGAAGGAATTGAGACTTTGGAACAAAAAGATTTCTTAATTCGCCATCACTGCGATGTTGGACAGGGATACTTTTTAGCACGTCCAATGCCATCTGAGCAGATTGAAAGGATGTTAGCCAACGAAAGTCCCTTGCATTGATATATAGTTAATTATATAATACTATTATTGTAGAATAAAAGGTTTACTATAGCTAAAGGGGGAATTACTCCAAAGTATTATGTTGTGAATAATAATTAAATAAAGTGAAGAGGTAGTCCAATGTTTGATTTTGTTTTTGACTGGCGTGAGGAATTGAACACAGAGATTGATGTGTTGGATCAACAACATAGGGAGTTCTTTCGCATTGGACGTAACATAGAACAACTTCTTGTTACGAAATGTATTGGAGTAAAAGAACAACAGTTGCTGGATATTGTATGTGAACTTCGTGAATTTGTCTCTTATCACTTTTATTCGGAAGAAGCCTTGATGATGAGAACAGGCTATGAAGGTTATGAGAATCATGCGAAAGCGCATGCATCTTTTATGAAAAAGATTCAGAGTATCGATTTGCCGGCTTTGTCCGCGAATCCTTATCCGGAACTTAAGAAGTTAAAAGACATGATTCAAGATTGGATTTTTATTCACCAGCTTGATAATGATTTTCAGATGGCAGATGCAATCCGAAGAAAGCTTAAATAATGAACATGTAAAAAGCCATCCTGTAAACAGGATGGCTTTCCTATATCGTAAGTGGAGCATATATTCGCTTTCCGCTTAGTTACATAAAGTTAAACTAATCATCGTTGTCATCATATTCATCATGTTCATGAATCAGAATATGAACCTTATCAATTCTATTTTTCTCTACTCGTTGCACCGTATAAGTAACATAATTGTCGGTAACGATTTCCCCTTCCTCCGGCAAGTGATCTAAAAGATTGATTACATGTCCGGCGATGGAGTCATAATCTTCTGAAGTAAGGTTAAGTTCTAGTATCTCATTAATATCGTCTAGTTTTGTTCCACCATCTACGATATATTCATTTTCATTAATGATTTTAATTTCGTCTTCTTCATCAGAGTCATATTCATCGCGAATTTCTCCGACTATTTCCTCTAATAAGTCTTCTAGCGTAATGACGCCAACGGTTGAACCATATTCATCCAATACGATAGCCATTGCGATACTGTCACGTTTCATTTCACTCAGAAGCTCAGAAGTATGTTTGAATTCATAGGTAAAATAAGGTTCTCTCATCAGCAAACTGATGTTAAAGTCTTCTTTCTCACCTTGATAAAAAAAGATATCTTTTAGATAAATGATTCCTAGTATATCATCAATAGATTCAGAATATACAGGCAACCTGGAATATTTATTGATAGAAAACTGTTCTACAATATCATCGTAAGATAAATCAACCTGTGCAAATTCTACGTCGATTCGGGGTACCATAATATCTTTAACGATAGAATCACCAAAATCAACCACGTTAGTAATCATTTTACGCTCTTCACTTTCAATAACACCCTCTTCGTGACTGACATCTACGATAGTACGCAACTCATTTTCTGTAATTTGTTGTGGTTTTTTGTTTGGATCAATCCGAAAGATCAGTAGAATACCTAAGGATAGCCGATTAACCACATAAATGACTGGCGTTAAAATCTGTGCAAAAAAATAGATGACATTCGCATACTTTAATGAGAGGGATTCTGCATTCATCGCTGCTATTGATTTTGGAGTGATTTCTCCAAATAACAAAATAACAATTGTTAAAACACCAGTTGCTATCCCGACCATTAGACTGCTCTCAATATTAATCCCACTTTCGTGAGCTAAGTTAGTAGCTAAGAGTGTCGCAATAGAAGAAGCGGTTAAGTTAACAATATTGTTTCCAATTAAAATTGCACTGAGCAATTTGGTTGGATCATCGATAAGCTTGCAGACTGTCTTTGCGGATTTTCTCCCTTCTTCTGCCAGTGAGCGCATTCGAAGTTTGTTCACTGTGGTAAGCGCAGTTTCAGCTGAAGAGAAAAAGCCAGATAAAAGTATCAGAATAACTAAAATAATTAATTGCGTGACGTACGGGTCCAAAATACCATCTCCTAATAATTTATATTTTTTTTGATTATGTATTCAATTGATTTATTCAGTACATACATTAGATATCTCTTTAAGTATTACCAATTTATCATATGTCATACATAATAGATTATTCTACATCAGAAGAGGAATGAATGTCAAGTAGGGTTGCATGGCAGTGGTAAATTATGGAGAGATGGCCGTATTATTGCTATTTCCAAGGCACGTAGGGTATAATGAAAAGGGAAGAGAACACTTGAAAAGTATCTCTTGTAGATAAAAATGATCTCGGATATGGAGGACATAATTATGAAATATAACTTAAACAAAACAGTTTCAGATTTGAAAATTGCTTATATTGGTGGCGGTTCCAGAGGATGGGCATGGGGACTTATGGCAGATTTGGCAATGGAACCTGCGTTAAGTGGAGTGGTTAGTCTTTATGATATTGATGAAGAGGCAGCTAAAGTGAATGCCATCATAGGCAACCATCTAAGTGAGCGAGAGGACACAGTTGGCAGTTGGAAATACGAGGTGGCCAGCTCGCTTAAGGAAGTATTAACGGGGGCAGACTTTGTTGTAATCTCAATATTGCCTGGTACATTTGACGAGATGCAATCTGATGTCCATCTTCCAGAAGAATACGGGATCTATCAAGCGGTTGGCGATACAGTTGGCCCTGGTGGACTAGTAAGGTCATTGCGTACCATTCCGATGTTTGTAACGATAGCAGAAGCAATTCGTGATTATTCACCGAAAGCATGGGTAATCAACTATACCAATCCGATGACGGTCTGTGTTAGAACGTTATATGAAGTTTTCCCTGAAATCAAAGCTTTTGGATGCTGCCATGAAGTATTTGGTACGCAAAAGCTGTTGGCATTAGCATTAAAAGAAATCATGGGAATCGAGAATGTTAAGCGTCAGGAGATTCATACGAATGTACTTGGAATCAATCATTTTACCTGGATTGACAAGGCATCTTATGAGGGAATCGACCTATTCCCAATCTATCAAGAGTTTGTAGATAAGTATCATACGACCGGTTATTATAATGAAAAAGCGGATAAGAACTGGATGAATAGTAGCTTTGAAAGTGCTGAGCGAATCAAGATGGACCTATTTCGTAACTATGGCTTAATAGCAGCGGCTGGAGACAGACATCTTGCTGAGTTTATGCCTGGATGGTATCTCAAAGATCCAGAAACAGTGAAAGAGTGGATGTTTGGATTGACTTCAGTGGATTGGAGAAAAAATGATCTGGCAGAGCGTTTGGCAAAGAGTGAGCGCTTAGCTGCGAAACAGGAAGAAGTCGAGTTAAAGGATTCTGGAGAAGAGGGAATCATGCTCATCAAAGCATTACTTGGACTAGGGGATATGATAAGCAATGTAAACCTGCCAAACCGTGGGCAAGTAGCGAATCTTCCATTAGGTGCAGTGGTAGAAACCAATGCCTTATTTGGACGAGATACCGTGAATCCAGTCATTGCAGGAAGTCTCCCTGAAGATATACTACAGCTTGTAATTCGTCATGTAGTAAATCAGGAGGGTATTATAAAGGCTGCACGTAAGAAAGATAAACGATTAGCATACCGTGTGTTTATGAATGATCCACTAATGAAACTGTCTCAGGAAGAAGGGGCTGAATTATTTGAAAGGATGCTAAAAAACACAGAGAAGTATATTGATCTGGAATAGTTAATAATAAGGGTCTGGTGCACCACGATAATAATCGTTGTCGCACCAGACCCTTATATCATTTCAAAGAGAATTATCTTAATTATCTTCGCTTGGAATGCTCATAACCTGACGTTTTCTTGCCATTTCATCGCTGTCAAGATACTCATCATAAGTAGAAATTTTGTCAATTAATCCATTAGGAGTGAGCTCCATAATACGATTCGCAATTGTTTGCACAAATTGATGATCCTGGGAAGTAAAGAGCACTGCTCCCTTGAAGTTCATCACACCATTATTAACTGCGGTAATGGATTCCATATCTAAATGGTTCGTTGGTTCATCTAAGAGTAATACATTGGCACCAACAATCATCATCTTAGATAACATAACACGAACACGTTCTCCACCAGATAATACGTTCATTTTCTTCACACCTTCTTCTCCGGCAAAGAGCATACGGCCAAGGAAGCCACGTACAAAGGTTACGTCTTTTTCAGAGGAAAACTGCATTAGGTAATCCACGATTTGTTGATCAGTATCAAAAATCTTGGTGTTATCTTTTGGGAAGTAAGCCTGAGTTGTTGTAATACCCCACTTATAACTTCCTTCATCTGGCTCTAACTCTCCAGCAAGAATTCTAAATAAGGTAGTTGTAGCCTGAGTATTTGGTCCAACAAAAGCAACTTTATCATCTTTATTCACGATAAAGGAGATATTATCAAGAACCTTCACACCGTCAATTGTTTTGCTCAAATTTGTAACCGTTAACACTTCATTCCCGATTTCACGGTTTGGTGCAAAGTTTACATAAGGATATTTACGACTGGATGGTCGGATGTCATCAAGTTCAATTTTATCAAGGGCTTTCTTTCTTGAGGTAGCCTGTTTTGATTTGGAAGCATTGGCGCTGAATCGTTGGATAAATTCCTGTAATTCTTTAATTTTGTCTTCCTTTTTCTTGTTAGCTTCTTTCATTTGCTTTACCATCAGCTGACTGGATTCATACCAGAAATCATAGTTACCGGCATATAGCTGAATCTTCGCATAATCAATATCAGCGATGTGAGTACATACTTTATTTAAGAAATAACGGTCATGGGATACCACAATTACAGTATTTTCAAAGTTGATTAAGAATTCTTCTAACCAACGAATCGCTTCCATATCCAAATGGTTGGTAGGCTCATCAAGTAATAGAATGTCTGGATTACCAAACAATGCCTGCGCCAACAGAACCTTCACTTTTTCAGAGCCATTTAAATCGCTCATCTGTTTGTAGTGTATCTCAGTATCAATTCCCAAACCGTTGAGTAATGTCGCAGCATCACTTTCTGCTTCCCATCCATTCATTTCAGCAAATTCACCTTCTAATTCACTGGCACGGATTCCGTCTTCTTCAGAAAAGTCTTCTTTTGCATAGATTGCTTCGCGTTCATTCATTATCTCATACAGACGCTTATTGCCCATAATTACGGTATGGAGTACTTCGTATTGGTCGTATTTATAGTGGTCCTGCTGTAAGAAGGATAAACGTTGTCCCGGTGTGATGATGATATCGCCTTTGCTTTGCTCAAGCTGACCGGATAAAATCTTTAAAAAAGTAGATTTACCAGCTCCATTTGCGCCAATTAAACCGTAACAGTTGCCTTCCGTAAATTTGATATTTACATCTTCAAATAAGGCACGTTTCCCAATTCGTAATGTAATGTTACTAGCTTGAATCATGTTATAACCTCTATTCTTTCTAAATTCTATTTTAAAATTAACATCTTAATTTTCATCTGACATGTACGCTATTACTAGATTCCATGTCGTATAAAGGCTGCAGGACATAACATCTGCAGTTTACAATCATTCTTATTTTACAGTATATCAGCGATTTTGCAAGCCTTTTCTTTACTTATCTTCTTGCTTTAAAATAATTCATTGATGAAATATAAAGGGTTATGTTAAAATGAAGATTAGTGTAAAGAAACAAAGGAGCGAACTAGAATGAATTTACTAACGGTGCAGCAGGCGTCAAAAAGTTATACAGAACGGATGCTGTTTGATAATATAACACTCGGAATTAATGAAGGCGATAAAATTGGCGTCATTGGAATTAATGGAACCGGCAAATCCACTTTATTAAAAATGGTAGCAGGTTTAGTCGAACCGGATGAAGGACAAGTAGTAAAAGGAAGTAAGATACAGGTAGAGTATTTGGCGCAAAATCCGGAATTTGATATGAGTAAAACCATATTACAAAATGTAATAAGTGAAAAAACCAGAAGAGAAGAGCATTGGAATATCGAAGGAGAAGCCAAGGCAATGCTTAAAAAGTTCGCCATCGAGGATGTGGATGCGTATTGTGATACGCTAAGTGGTGGGCAAAAAAAGAGGGTAGCGTTAGTACGTACTCTATTAACACCGGCAGATATTCTCGTATTAGATGAGCCAACGAACCATTTGGACAATGAGATGGCCCAGTGGTTAGAGGATTATCTGATTAAGTATCGTGGTGCGTTCCTCATGGTAACCCATGACCGTTATTTCTTAGATAAGGTAACAAATCGTATCGTTGAACTTGATAGAAGTAGATTGTTTAGCTATGATGCCAATTATTCCAAGTTTTTGGAGTTAAAGGCACAACGAGAAGAGATGGAACTGGCAACCGAGCGGAAGAATGAGTCTATCTTTCGCATGGAATTAGAGTGGATGAAACGGGGAGCCAGAGCTCGTTCAACTAAGCAAAAAGCTCGAATTGAGCGCTTTGAAAACTTAAAGGACCGAGAACGTCCTCTAGAGGATGGTCAGGTAGAGATGACAAGTATGTCATCTAGACTAGGCAGAAAAATCATTGAGATTAACGATATCAGCAAGCGGTTTGGTGATAAAGAGCTAATTAATCATTTTACTTATACCATATTAAAGAATGACCGTCTTGGAATTGTGGGACCAAATGGTTGTGGTAAGTCAACGCTATTAAATATGATTACCGGACGTATTCTACCGGACAGCGGCGAAATAGATTGTGGCCAGACAGTGAAGATTGGGTATTTTGCACAGGAGAATATTGCACTCAATAATAGCACCCTTGTAATCAACCATGTGAAAGAAATCGCCGAGTATCTGGATACCCCAGATGGAAAAGTGACGGCAAGCAAAATGTTAGAACGATTCTTATTCCCATCCCAGATGCAGTATACCGAGATCGGAAGATTATCTGGTGGAGAAAAAAGAAGACTTTATCTGCTAACAGTGTTAATGGAAGCACCGAATGTCTTAATCCTTGACGAACCGACCAATGACCTCGATATTCAGACCTTGACCATTCTTGAAAATTATCTGGATACCTTTGATGGAGTTGTCATTACGGTTAGCCATGACCGTTATTTCCTAGACCGTGTCGTTGACCGTATCTTTGCATTTGAAGATGGCGGGGTAATCAAACAATACGAAGGAAACTTTACTGATTACTTCAATGCAGTACCTTCAGATATATCAAATCCGGAAGTGAAAAAAGAGAATCAGGAGAAGGAAGTAAACAAGTCTAATTGGAAGATGAACCAGAGAGAAGCCAAATTAAAGTTTACTTACAATGAACAGAAGGAGTATAATGAAATAGATCAGATTATTAGCAGCTTAGAAGAAAAGCTAGAGTTAATAGAGCAAGAGATGGTAGAATCTGCAACGAATTATACTAAATTAAATGAGTTAATGGCTAAAAAGGAAGCGCTAGGGGCAGAGCTTGAGGAAAAGATGGATCGATGGGTTTACCTAAATGATCTGGCAGAGCGAATTGCAGCGCAGGGTAAGTAAAAGATTGAAGGAAACATAGGAGGCTAGCCTGTGACAGAAGCAGCAAATAGGAGTATTACGTATACAAAAGGTGATATTTACCCGTTAGGTGTAAAAAAGGTAAAAGAAAGCATACATTTTTCTGTGGCTGCAAATCATACTGAGGTATTACGACTCAATATATATGCTGCCAAAGCGAAAGAGAAACTGGCCGTAATTGAGATGGACAAGTCCTATCGTACCGGGTCAGTATTTTCGGTATACGTTCATAATCTACCTAATATAGATCTGGAATATATGTATGAAAGTAATGGCATAGAGTGGATTGACCCATATGCAGCTAGAATCACCAAGCCAGAAACCTTTGGTCAATACGTAAGTGGTGAGAAAAGAGCATTCATTCGAGGGGTAATAATTAACGAAGACGAAATGCCTAGCCGCAGGAAACCTAGAATGCGGATTCCATATCATGAAATGATTCTGTATCGTTTGCATGTTCGTGGATTTACGATGCATTCTTCCAGTAAAGTAAAGCACCCGGGTACATTTTTGGGGATAAAGGAAAAGATTCCTTACCTGAAAAAGCTCGGGATTAATGCAGTTGAGCTAATGCCTTGCTATGAGTTTGATGAGATTATTAAAGATCAGAATATTAATCCATTTAGCCGATACCGAAGTGCTACCCTTAAAAAGGAATTGGAACAGTTCTTAGATCCTGATGTAAAGGTGAAACTCAACTACTGGGGCTATCAGGCAAAAAGTTATTATTTTGCACCAAAGCATGCTTATGCCTATAAGGATAGTGTCAAAGAAATGAAGCAATTAATAGAGTCCCTTCATAAACATGGAATCGATGTTATTCTTGAGATGAATTTCACTCAGGAGGTGAGTCAGAGTCTGATTCTTGATTGTCTTCGTTATTGGGTGACCCAGTATGGCGTAGATGGCTTTCATCTTAATGACAATGTCGTGTCAATGGATTTGATTGCACAAGACCCCCTATTAACAGACATCAAATTATTGACGCACAATGTTCGTACAGAGTACCGAGAGAATCAGGTCACAACAAGAAATCAAGCTATCTATAATGAGGATTATCAAAATACGGTGAGGCGGTACTTAAAAGGTGATGAAGGACAGGTTAGTGCTTTTGCAGCAGCCTTCAAATCTAATCCTATAAAGTGTGCGAAGATCAATTATATAACGAATACCAATGGGTTTACGCTGGCTGATTTGTATTCGTATGATATAAAACATAATGAAGACAATGGGGAAGACAACCGGGACGGTACGGAGTTTAACTATAGCTGGAACTGCGGAGTGGAGGGTAAGTCGCGCCGCAAAAAGGTGATGACATTAAGACATAAGCAAACTAGGAATGCGCTCGTTACGCTATTTTTAAGTCAAGGGACTCCTTTGCTTCTTGCTGGAGATGAGTTTGGCAATTCGCAAAATGGGAATAATAATGCATATTGTCAGGATAATGAGATTAGTTGGCTTAATTGGAACCAGGTGAAAAGCAATGAAGAATTGCTTGCTTTTGTTAGAAGATTGATTGCGCTTCGTAAAGAGCATCCCATCCTTCACAAAGAGGAAGAACTTCGCACGATGGATTATCTATCCTGTGGGTTCCCAGACTTATCCTTTCATGGAACAAAATCCTGGTATGCTGATTATACCAATTACAGCAGAGTTCTGGGTATAATGCTTTGTGGCAAATATGTCCGTATTGACCGAGTAAAAGAAGATGCATTTTTCTTTTTTGCCTATAATATGCACTGGGAAGATCATGAATTTGACTTGCCAGTTTTACCAATGGGTATCGTATGGAAAGTGTTAATCGACACGAATGAAGGATATATAGAGAAATCAATGGAGCAATCAGAGGAGAATATGCGTAAGATTGCGGTAAAAGCTCGCTCAATTATTGTATTACGATCACAATAGGTAAATCAATACAGCTGATAAATTCACCGAATGTACTAGAATTCCACTATAAACCATAAGGAGTTATTATGACTAACTATAAATTGACATCATATCAATTAAAATGGATTGCTATCATAACCATGTTAATTGACCATGCAGGTTTTGTATTATTTAACGACCTACATATACTTAGAATGATTGGGCGACTGGCTTTTCCGATTTTTTGCTTCTTACTCGTTGAAGGATTAGCCCATACCTCGAACTTGGGTAAATACTTCCTACGACTTTTCGCATTTGCCTTTGTATCCGAAGTACCATTTGATTATATGTTTTATCCTAATAATATAAATAATAACGTGAGCGTAAATATCTGGGCACATCAGAATATATTTTTCACCCTATTCATAGGACTTTTAGTCATTGCGGCAATCGATTATGTCAATCGCAGGTTCCCGGATAAAGTCATTTATACAACGTTAGCAGAAGTTGCCTTCACGGCAGCTGGCTGTGTAGTAGCAATCGTGCTGAATACTGATTATGATGCGCTTGGAATTCTATATATTGTTTTCTTTTATATTTATAAAAATAACAAGACATTACTCATATGGTACCTTGCTTTAAGTACGATTTTTTATTTTGAGTTCCAAATAAATACTCAGATTTTATGTCTTGTTTCACTCATTTTCATAAATATGTATAGTGGTGAGAAAGGAAAAGGAATGAAATACTTCTTCTATGCCTTTTATCCTCTTCATATTATCTTGCTCGTGTTTATTCGAACGTATTTGATGTAAGAGAATGCTCCTTTTGCATGTGGTAGTGACGTCGTTATCTATCATGCAAAAGGAGCATCATTATTATGGATTAAAAGATGTGAGTTCCATCAAAAATATCACTTACATATGAGGTAGAAGAGTAATGATCACTATTACTCATATCTTGAGTTTTCCAGTTTTCTTCTTCTCTTGAAGGAAATTCCACTGCTTTGTTTTGTTCAAATTCATCTACGCTACTTTTACTTGGAAAATGATAAGTTCTAGGTTTTTCGCTACCAAATTTCATGATAAACACTCTCCTTTTAGATATCAGTTCAATAGGTTTTGCATAGTATGACTTTCTGCTTTAAAATACCTTTGCAAAGACTATTTCTAAAGGATAGTGTTTGCATATCAGCTTAGAATATTCTATAATTATAATATTAGCGAAAAGTGGATATGAAAGAAGGATTTACATGATTGGGTTTCAGATACATGACATAAAACTATTTATGTCAGGCTTATTAGTACAAGAAATTTTTGATAATTTTTTAGTAAAAGAAGTTGATATTGTAACATTCAATCGATTTACGATTGATGGATATGTGAATAAAGAATGGTATAACTCTGAGGAACAAGAGCAGATAGAAAATCGAATGTACAGTAAGTGGAAAGAGGTTAAGCCAATTGCACTAAGTTTAATTAAGGGCAATAAAACACCATCCTCCTTTCATATGGTGTTCCTGGCGTCTGAAAATGAAAAGAATCGTCTCTTATCATCAGGCAACATAGGGATGAGTCCAGAAGATGTGGCAGCTTTATTCATCAATATCCGCTTTGAGCGTGGAGAACTTTCGGTTGTAACAGGAACCAGTCTAAAAGTATTCTCTCTTGATAAGGCAGTGGACCGACTATGGGATGAGAGAATTCGAGCATTTTTCAGTAGTCAAAAAATTGCATTCGAAATTGTATAAATAAGTAAAGGCTTCCTTAGTTTGTTCTTTTTACAAACTAAGGAAGCCTTTTTATCTCTGACAGAGAAGCTTTCGCATCTTGAAGTTCGTACCTAAGTTGGTGGAGTTTGATGAGCCGCTAGATTGGTTTGTCGCGATCTTCGATTTTTCGAATGGCATCTTCTCTTCGTTTAATCATTTTGTGGCAGATGACAGCAAGAATCATAACAATAGCTACTCCAACTGCGCAAAGCAGGTATTGCCACCACTCCCAGCCCTCTAGAATTACTGGTGCTGTTGCCTCATCAAGGAATAATGTCTGTAAAGCTGATAGTTTTTCCATCATATTCTCCTTTCTTATCGCTTTGACGAAACGACGTTATTATAGAGTTTTCACTATAATATGTGGTTATTGATACTATTGTGGAATGTGCTTAGGTTGATGATTGTCGGTAATGATATAAATTGCTCTTACAGATAATGCAAGCAGAACCAAGAAAAATACTGTTTTGAAAAACTGCGAAAAAACAAGGAGGCTTCTAAGTTGTGAACCAAGTAATAGTCCTGCCGTTGTAATACCGAAAGCAAATCCAGGATGATTCGGTAGCTGCCCGGCAATTAAGCATAGGGTAATTGCCATTGTCATATTAAATAACAACAGACCAAGTCCGTATATAATGATTGAAGACCCACCTAGTAGCAAGCATGGAATGGATAGGAATAAGGAGAAGGAGCCAACTTTTCTTGCTCCAAAGTAATCACCCAGTATTCCACCCGAGGTTTTTCCGATACAAGCTACAGAGCCTGTAAAACAAAGTAGGAACGTAGTTTTTTCATAATACGTAGGCAGCAGTGTCACCGCAAAGGCACGTACCAATACGAGACAAAAACCAATTAAAAGAATCGTTATCATCGCAAGATTACGGTTAGTAATGGTATGAGAAAAGGTAGATATCGTTGATCCACCATGATTACCGTATAGATAGACCCACAATAAAGCAAAACCACATAAACACAATGGTATCAGAGTATAGGAGTTTATAAAGTCCGGATTATTGCCAGCCAACGTACCTAGACTTACCCCAATTGCACCACTTGCAACAAAGATACCATTGTCTGTCATATGCCCTTCACAATTTTTAAGGGTAGTAATTCCACCTCCTACGTGGAAACATGCATTGCCGATAGCAATCAGGATTAATGCGACAAATGGGTAGGCTGACAAAGTGATCGCTAACATGGTTAATAGAACGCCGAATGGGGCGATGGGGATGTTCTTTTTCTTATCACATAATAAGCCAACAAATGGCTGCAAACCAAAGGCTATCAGGTTATAAAGCATAAATCCAAGCAAGATTGTTTTCGAATCGGTGAATGCAGATATAAATGCGCCAAATAGAAAGAAAAAGCAGGAAAAATCCACGACTGCATGTGATATGGTATTGATTGCTAAAGCTTGTTTTCTCATAGTAATCGCTCCAATAACAAACCGAGGGTGAACGAGGAACCATTGAGTATAATGGATAAATAGAATGCTTTTGTTTTCGAAAGGTAGAAAGAGTCTTTCATTATGTATGCTTCTATTACCACTGCTATAAACTCCAAAAAAGCAAGAAGGCTATAGTAAATCCATAAGTTTTGTTCCTTACCTATCAGCTGCCATACTAAAACAAGAAGGAAGTTCAGCGCAGGATTCGTCATGGTATTGAACAACATACTAACCACAACATCATGGCTGCGTTTCGTGATAAGATAAAGAACCGTTCCTTCAATTAAGATTGTCAGCATTAGGCTTCGCAACAATATAGATATGAGTTCCATCTGTTCTCCGTAATTTATGTATTTTTGTTTATTTTACCACACTTTTACAAATAATGAAATATGAACTTGATGATATTGGAAAACACGAATTATTAGCACTCAGCTGCAATGAGTGCTAATTTCCTCTTGACAACCATTTCTTCTCGTATTATGATTATTACTAAACAAAAACATAACATTAACAGTTAATTGAAGGAGTGAGTGAATTTTATGCAAAGAGAACAAGGTAGTCTTTCCATTAATTCAGAAAACATATTTCCAATTATTAAAAAATGGTTGTATTCCGATCATGATATCTTTATCCGTGAGTTAGTTAGTAACGGCTGTGATGCGATTACAAAACTAAAAAAACTCGATATCATGGGAGAAGCAAAGCTAGCTGACGATTACAAAGGGCGTATTGATGTCATTGCTAATGCAGAAGCGAAGACGCTTACCTTTAGAGATAATGGTATTGGTATGACAGAAGAAGAAGTAAAGCAATATATTAATCAGATCGCTTTTTCTGGAGCGGAAGCATTTCTTGAAAAATACAAAGATAAAACGAATGAAGATCAGATTATTGGTCATTTTGGATTAGGTTTCTATTCTTCCTTTATGGTGGCGGACAAGGTTACTATCGACACGTTATCCTTTCAGGAGGGTGCCGAAAGTGTTCATTGGGAATCCGAGGGTGGTACCGAATTCGAAATGAGTGCTGGTAATAAAGTTGGCGTAGGTACGGAGATTACACTTTACTTAAATGATGATAGTTATGAGTTCTGTAACGAATATCGTGTAAAAGAAGTCTTAAATAAATACTGTTCCTTTATGCCAATTGAGATATATTTTGTGAATGCGAATGCACCAGCAGAAGAGGAAGAAGAAGACGAAGTAATTGATGCTGTAGTAGATGAAGAAGGCAATGCTTCAGAATCTGAGGATGCAGATAGCAATGAGGAGAAGAAAGAAAAGAAAGTACCTCAACCAATCAATAATCCTCAGCCACTTTGGACAAAGCATCCAAATGAATGCAAGGAAGAAGACTACAAAGAATTCTACCGCAATGTTTTCCATGACTATAAAGAGCCATTGTTCTGGATTCATCTGAATATGGATTATCCATTTAACTTAAAGGGTATCTTGTACTTCCCTAAAATCAATACGGAATATGATTCGATTGAAGGAACGATTAAATTATATAATAACCAGGTATTCATCGCAGATAACATCAAAGAAGTAATTCCTGAGTTTTTGATGCTTTTAAAAGGTGTAATCGATTGTCCGGATCTGCCACTTAATGTGTCTCGTAGTGCGCTTCAAAATGATGGTTTCGTTAAGAAAATCAGTGATTATATTACGAAAAAGGTGGCTGACCGTTTGTCTGGTATGTATAAAACAGAACGTGAAAGCTACGAAAAATATTGGGATGACATCAATCCATTTATCAAATTTGGTTGCTTAAAAGATGATAAATTCCGTGAGAAGATGAAAGATTTTGTAATCTTTAAGAATCTGGAAGGCAAATATATCACCCTACCAGAATATGCAAAAGGCAAAGACGAAGAAGGCTTAGAAGAACCGACAGAAGCGAAAGCTGATGAGAGTAAGTCAGAGGAAAAAGAGAAAGCAACAGTATTCTATGTAACGAACGAATTACAACAAAGCCAGTACATTAATATGTTCAAAGAAGCGGGTATGGATGCGTTATTGTTAACACATAACATTGACCAACCATTTATCAGTCAGTTAGAACAAACAAATGATTCTTACCAGTTCAAACGTATTGACTCAGATGTTACAGATACTTTCAAAGAAGAAGTAAAAGAGGCAGAACAAGAAACCTTAAAGACGAAGGCGGACAGTCTGACAGAATTATTCCGTAACGTACTTGGCAAAGAAAAGCTAGAAGTTAAGGTGGAGTTATTAAAGAATGCGAAAGTTTCTTCCATGATTACCTTATCTGAAGAGAGTCGTAGAATGCAGGATATGATGAGAATGTATAATATGGGCGGCATGGACATGAATATGTTCGATGGTGGAGAAACCTTAGTACTCAATGCAAACAATGAGCTTGTGCAATATGTATTTGAGCATAAAGATGCTGATAATATCAATATTTTCTGTGAACAGTTATATGACCTTGCATTAATCAGTCATAAACCTCTTAGTGCGGAGGCAATGACAAAGTTTATTGCTCGTTCTAATGAGTTAATGATGATGTTAGCAAAGTAACCCAAATAAAACAATAGTAACGTAAAGAAGAGCCACGATTCCTTTTTGATGGAAACGTGGCTCTTCTTATGTTGTTCTCGTGAGGTTATATGATTGGTTGGACTAATGCTTCTTCAGAAGTTTTAGCTCTTAAAGAATGTATGAGATAATAGGACTTCAGTGTATTTGAAGAAAACCGTTAGGCTATTTCCTGGTATATCATAGATTCTTAGTTAGAAAGATAATCTGGCGCTACGATAAGGCCACTTGCTGTTAAGCCAAAACTCCCGTAAAACTTATAACATCCCATCATTTGCTTGTTGGTAATGTAATATGTAGAAGGAGTCCTTTCATCAACATCTCTATATAATAATATTCAAGAGTTCTAAAAGCTTTACACTTTTTTTGAAAAAAATTAAAAAAGTTTGAAGTAGGTGGACTGGATCATAATAATTAATTGATGTTGTGAGAAAGCATTGGCTAAAGTATAATAACTTTAGTTAACGCTTTTATTTGACAGGAGGAGAAAATGAAAAAATACACGACTTTATTATTAGATGTGGATAATACCTTATTGGACTTTAATGCAACGGAAGAAAAAGCACTTGCTTTAACATTTGAAACCTATGGAATAACCTATGACGAGGTTGTAAAAACTATATATAGAAAAATCAATCATGAGCTATGGCGTCAGTATGAAGCAGGGCAGATTGAGAAACCTCAGATTTTTTTATCACGGTTCGTACTACTGTTTGAGGAAATGGGAATAAATGAAGATGGAGTGAAGTTTGAAAAGGATTACCAGTATAATCTCTCTGAGTTTCCTGATGAAATAGAGGGAGCTGTTGATTTGGTCAGAGACTTAAGTCAGGACTTTGATTTGTACGTTGTGACCAATGGTGTACAGTTGACGCAGGAAAAAAGGTTGAAAGCCTCTGGTCTTGAGATATTTATGAAAGATATTTTTATTTCCGAAGTGATTGGCTATCAAAAACCGAGCCTTGAATTCTTTGATTATTGTTTCTCGAAAATACCTGGACTTGATAAGAGTCAGACAATAATTATCGGGGATAGTCTCTCCTCAGATATCCTTGGAGGTAATAATGCCGGTATTGATACATGCTGGTACAATCCGATGGGTGCAAAAGGAAAAGAAACAATAGAAGTGACCTATGAAATAAAAGATCTTAGTGAGCTTAAAAAAATCTTATATCATCAGTAAAACTTAAGAAATATACAAAAATCACTTTTCAAATCTTGTAAGTTATGCTATCATATGTAGTAATTAAAACTACTTTATACGGCTAAAGATGGAGGATTACTTATGAACTATAGAATTGTTGGAGATAGTTGTACTGATTTAACGGCAGAAATGAAAAAAGATACACATTTCTATCTGGTCCCACTATCTATTGATATTGATGGTGAGCGATTTGAGGATGATGAAACGTTTAATCAACAAGAATTTATCAAAAAAATGACAGCCAGTCCAAATGCACCTAAGTCCTCCTGTCCAGCTCCAGAAGCATATATGGAGGCTTATGATGTAGAGGGCGATATCTATGTTGTTACACTTACTGCGAATTTGAGTGGTTCTTATAACAGCGCAGAATTAGCGAAAAAACTATTTCTAGAAGAGCATCCAGATAAAAAGATTGCTGTATTTAATTCTTGTTCTGCTTCGTCAGGCCAGATGTTGATAGCGATAAAGATTCAGGAGTTGTTGAATGCGGGAACTTCCTTTGAAGACGTAGTAGACCAAGTCAATGAATACATTGCTGGACAACAGACAAAGTTTGTATTAGAAAGTCTTGAGAATCTTCGTAAAAATGGACGTTTATCTAATATGAAAGCCTTTATTGCCAGTGCTTTGAATATTAAGCCTGTAATGGAAGCAACCCAGGATGGACAAATCGCGCAATTAACACAGGCAAGAGGAATTAACAAAGCATTAAAGACAATGGTGGATCTGATTCAAAAGGACGTGAAAGATCCAATGAATCGAATCGTTGGAATTGCACATTGCAATAACTTTGAAAGAGCAAAGTTTGTTAAAGAAGAAATCCTAAGTAAGATTCCTTTTAAAAGCTGTATTATTACTGAAATGGCCGGAATTAGCACCTTATATGCCAATGATGGTGGTATAATCGTTTCCTATTAATTAGTTATATAGCCAAAGAGGATTTATCGAAGATATAGTTAATAATGAGATTCTAAGCGGATCATTCTTAGTGATAAGAGTGTTCCGTTTTTTTATTTCATAGGAGATTACGTCCTATACTGAAAAGGCTTAGCCTTCGTTGGCACAGAACTTATTCATTGTCATATAATATTCTATAACGATGAATGGAGGCAGTCTTTGATGGGTGAGTTATTGAAAATTGAGAACTTAAACTTTTCTTACCATAGCCTGAACGGTGAAACGAAGGCGATAGAAGATATGTCTTTTACAGTCAACAGTGGTGAATTTGTTGCAGTGGTCGGGCCTAGTGGTTGTGGGAAGTCGACACTGCTTTCTTTAATAGCCGGCTTACTAACACCGGGAAGTGGAAGTATCACAATCAATGGGGTAGAGAGCAAGGAAGCAGGAGTAAACATCGGCTATATGTTGCAAAAAGACCATCTGTTGGAATGGAGAACTACATTAAAAAACCTGACACTAGGATTAGAAATACAGAAAAAATTATCAGATTCTAGTTATCTGATGATAAATGATATGTTAAATACGTATGGATTAATTACATTCCAGGATGCAAAACCAAGAGAACTTTCCGGTGGTATGAGACAGCGTGTGGCTTTGATTCGGACGCTTTTACTTCAACCGGATATATTATTGCTTGATGAACCATTTTCCGCACTAGATTACCAGACAAGATTAGAGGTATCAGATGATATATGGGGGATTATTCAAAAAGAGAAAAAGACCGCAATTTTGATTACGCATGATATCACCGAGGCAATCAGTATGGCAGACCGGGTATATGTTTTATCAGATCGCCCGGCAACCGTAAAGACCGTTGTTGATATTAACTTGACCGTAGAGGGAGTGCGTACCCCTCTTCGTGCCAGAAGTGCTCCGGAATTCGCAGGCTACTTCAACTTAATCTGGAAGGAGCTTAATGCACATGAAACACTCGAAGCGTGAGTTGAAATTAATGATGACAGATGTGAATGTATCTCATGCTCAGAAGATGTTTATTCAAAAATATCTGTCAACGTTAAAAGTAGTACGCATCTACCAAATGTTAATTCTGGTGGCATTTATTGCGTTTTGGGAAGTAGCGACAATTATCAAAATAATCGACCCATTTGTATTCTCCAGCCCGTCTCGTGTAGTAGACACCTTTCTAGGCATGGCGGGGGATGGAACCATTTTTTATCATATGTTTATTACCATTGGAGAAACTTTTATCAGCTTTATCCTTGTTATTTTAATAGGAATACTAATAGCCGTTATCCTTTGGTGGAATGAAAAAATATCTAAAATACTAGAACCATATCTGGTTGTATTAAATAGTCTTCCAAAATCAGCACTCGCACCTGTTTTTATCGTATGGTTAGGTAGTAATATGAAAACGATTATTATCTGCGCCATCTCGGTAGCGGTGTTTGGTACAATAATCACGCTCTATACAGCATTTAAAGAAGTTGAGGAAGATAAGATTAAGTTAATCCAGACATTGGGAGGGACTAAGAAAGATGAACTATTTAAAGTAATCCTCCCAAGCAACGTTCCATCGATTATTAGTGTAATGAAAGTGAATATTGGTTTATCTTTGGTTGGTGTTATCATTGGTGAGTTCTTGGCAGCGAAAGCCGGCCTTGGATATCTTATTATATATGGCAGTCAGGTGTTTAAATTAGACTGGGTAATTCTGTCTATCGTACTGCTTTGTATTATGGCGACTATATTTTATAAAGCATTGACAATGGTGGAAAAAAAGTATGGATATAAATAGTATAAGAAAGAGGCGTACCCTGGATTCTAGTATCCGTGGTACGCTTTTTATACATGGTGAACAAAGTATCTGCAGATAGAAAACAAAAAATAGAAAAATCAGTTGATAAGTTAGCTAATTCATTGAAAAAATGTAATATACCAAAAGTGGGATTTAAAACAAAATTTATATTTAGGATAATGAGACTGAGTGTAAAAAAAGAAGATAATAAATCTACTCCTTTAGCAAAAGATTATTGGTACTGGTATAATAATGGATGGCTGGGCAAGAAAAGGCCTTGGAGTGATTTGTATTAAAAGTGTGAAAAAAAGAAGAAATTTGGACTTGATATCTTCTTTCTTCTGTATTAAAATAAGTATGCATTCAGCAATATCATAATCATCGTTTTATTGATAAGAGTTAAACAGATTATGGCATTTACTTATTACCTAAAAATTATTAGGTATTGTTCTCATATGACCCCAGGGCGTAGAATTAATCTCTATGTATTAATTGCTTTTACCTTAAATTAAAGGTGTTGTGCTAATATGTACCCTGGGTGATGTGCTGGAATAGCTCAGTTGGTAGAGCAACTGATTCGTAATCAGTAGGTCGAGGGTTCAAGTCCCTTTTCTAGCTTGCATGAAAAAGAGCCGTATTCATTGAAAAATCAGTGGATGCGGCTCTTTTTCTGTTCTAGAAAATCACACTAAAATAATATATTCTGACATGTTTGAAGGTAGTCAGAAGGTAGTCAAGTAGTCAAAAAAGTAGTCAGATAATATGGTAGTTGTGCATTATGACTAAAAATACAGTAATTATTTTGTAAACTTTTCACATAATGCGAATAGCAAAAACTCCTTGCGTGGTATATATTGGTATTATAGAAAAGGAAAGGAGCCATGAATATGAAAAGTAAAAGAATAGTATTTAGATCAGTGAATGACTTGTATCGGTTTAACAAAGAGGCTACCAAATGTAAGACAGAAGTGAGAATTAAAACCAAGAGCGGCTTATATGAATTTGACGCAAAAACAATACTTGGATTATTCTTTGTTCTTCACTTAACAGATGTAGAAGTTTTGTATCACGAAGAAGAGATTGAATTCGATAATTACTTAAATTATATGGAAGCAGCTTAAAGGGTTGTCGCACATCAGTGCGGCACCCTTTTTAATTCATAGGAGCGTGTCCTATGAATTAAAACCCTCCGGGGGATGCACATGACGCGTATATGGAAGTTTGTCACTATCGTGACAGCGCGTCAGCGCTAGAGTCTGGCTCAACTTTTTACCCTTGTTTTTGCTTTAGGATTTGGTATAATATAAAAATACCACTTTTTGCCATGTTTATATGCAAACAAAATGCGGTAGTTACTTACTATTCTTTTTGCAAAGGGGGCAAATTAATGAACGTGCATGTTGGTGCAGTACCATATACTGCGAAAGAAGCAGACTACTATGAGGGTCGTCTTAATGTTTTAAATCAACATTTTCAAACGATGATTGAAAAGAAAGAGCTGTTATCCGGTAGTTATTGCCTTTCTCATAAGGGAAAGGTATTCGCGAATAACTCAATGGGATACTTTAGTTATGAAGAGGACGAAAGAGAGTTTCAGCCAGATACTATCTTTATGTTAGCATCGATTACGAAGACTTTTACAGCGGTTGCTATAGCAAAGTTAGTGGAGGACGGAAAAATACGATATGATCAAACCGTAGGAGAGATAATTGAAGAGTTCAGCGAAAAACCATTTGATGAAGTAAAGATTATTCATTTGCTGACTCATACTTCGGGGTTGTTGTGTAATGAAGGAAGTGCCAATCCTTATGCTTCTTCAGTTTACGAATTAATTGACTGGGAGAATCCAAAAGACTGGATTAAGGCTATCAGAAAACATGGTTTTGAGTGTAAACCAGGGGAACAATGGCATTATAATTCAATGGGATTTACTCTACTTGGTGAGATTATCTCAAGAGTGAGTGGACAATTTGCCAATGACTATATTATGGATCAGATTATTAAGCCTCTGGGAATGAAAGATACCAGATTTTTTAGACATAAGGAGTTCTTGAACCGATACAATATCCGGACGCCAGAGGATAAAGAACGGCTCGAAAAAATTGCAGCATGTCAGAATGAAGAAGAGTTAATGAGCATTGCAGATACGATTATTCCTGGAACAGCAGGCAGATTGTATTCTACTTGTAGTGATTTGAACATTTTTGGGCAAATGATTGTGAACTATGGTACTTATAATGGGATAAGAATACTTGGTCGCAAGGCTGTGGAGTGCATTAAACGAATTCATACATCTGGTCAGGAGAAAGACTATTGTTGGGGCAGAACCGGAATTCCACATCCTTATGGTGCCGGGTTTGATATGACAATTGCCTATGGATTAGAACAAGTTGTGACACCTGGTAGCCTCGTGCATGAAGGATTTGGTACCTGCAGCCTGATGATTGACTTCGAGGAAAAGTTTGTAGCTACCTGGGCAGTGCAGTTTAGAGGTTCTGACTGGTATATTCATAGTCTACGTAATGTGGCATCCATTATGTGGTCTGGAATACTATAGGTCTTTCGTATTGTTAAAGGAGTTCGTATGAAAAAAATGTTACATAGACTTCGTCACCGTCTGGCAGTAGCCAGGGCGGTGGCGATTGTTACTTATAAAGAGTGGAGTGCTTATCGTACTCATTCTATGGTTTCCATTCTGGTGGGACCGGTGTATTTTATCGTACAGTACTTTATATGGAACGCAGTATATGGTCAGGGAGATGTGATTAATGGCATGGAACTGAATCAAATGCTGCGCTATTTTGGTGTCTCCACCTTAATCGGTTATATTACGATGGATTTTGCAGACTGGAATCTACAGATGTTAGTTCGAACCGGCAAGTTCTTAACCTTCCAGTTAAGACCAATTCATCACCGCTTCTTTGCCTTTTCACAAAAATTAGGGCATCGCGTGCTTGGATTAATTGTTGAGTTCATTCCTTGCTTACTCATTTTCCAGTTTATCTTTCGAATAGACATCTTGCCGTATCATGTGGGATACAGCATATTATCGATTATGCTGGCATTTTTAATGACTTTTTATATTAACTATTGTCTAGGTCTGACAGCATTCTGGCTGGTACAGGCGGCTGGAGTCAGAGATGTATTTCAGGTATTATCAAGGGTCTTTGCTGGTGGATTGATACCATTGGTGTTCTTTCCGGAGATTATGCAAAAAGCACTGTTTTTTCTACCATTTCAATATACCATTTATGTTCCGGCAATGGTGTCCGCAGGGCATTACCAGCTTGCTGACATTACAATGAGCATCCCGCAGATTGTAGGAATCCAGGCGATTGCTGTAGTGATTACCATGATACTCAGTGAAGTGTTATATCGTCGTTCATTACACCGGTTTACGGCAGCAGGAGGTTGATTATATGAGAAAATACCTAATCTTGTGCAAAGAATCCTTACGTATTTCGATAGCAGCAGCAACGACCTATCGTTTGAATTTTATTCTTGGTAGCTTTATTACCTTAGTTAGTAATATTATGTTTCCTTTGGTGACCTTACTAATCTACCAGACAGGAGTTGCATTTGAGGGCTGGACACTTTATGAGGTGTTGCTGATTCAATCTATCTTTACATTGTCCTCTGGCCTTTCCCAGATGTTCTTTTACGGAATCGTTTTTAGCACAATGGGGCATGTCAGGGAAGGGACATTAGAAATAGTACTAATCAAACCAGTCAATTGTTTGTTTTATTTGATGGCGACGACCTTTAATGTGGAAAATGTATCGGTTGTGCTAGGAGGATTAGTATTATTCCTTGTGGCAATCGTTAATGTAGGTACCATCACAGCGGTTATGTGGATGCAGTTCGCGATATTATTCATAGCCGGGATTTTAGTTATGTTGGCTATGTCACTATTGATGGCGGCAACATCATTTAAATGGGTGGCCAACTCAAGAATACCAGAGATGTACTCTAGTATCTTACGATTTGGAATCTATCCGCAGTCTATATTTCCTAAACTATTACAATCAGCCACAGCCTTTGTGATTCCAGTTGCAATGGTTGGATTTTTTCCAGCCGCATCCTTACTGGGACGCACAGACTTCCTGATGTTTGTTGCAATACTACCTTGTCTCTTGTTCGTCGGGATAGGGATTACAATTTATCAGAGAATGGTTCGATTATATGAGGGGGTTGGAGGTTGATATGAATCAGATAATAGAAGTTCAAAACTTATGTAGACAATATACCACTTATAAGCGTGAAAGTGGGTTTAAAGCAAGTATTAAAAGTTTTTTCCATCGAGAAGAGATTATTGTAGATGCGGTAAAAGACGTTAGTTTTTCGGTTCCCGAAGGTGATATCATTGGAATTCTTGGGCCGAACGGAGCGGGCAAATCAACAACAATTAAGATGCTAACCGGAACTTTATATCCAACTAGTGGTGAGATTCAGGTTATGGGTTATACTCCATGGAAGAGTCGTACCAATTATGTAAAAAATATGGGGGCAGTATTCGGACAAAAGAGCCAGTTAGTATTTGATATTCCACCGGTTGATAGTTTTTTATTGAATAAAGCAATTTATGATATTGGAAAAGAAGATTATAAAAAACGCTTGAAGAACTTGATTGAGCTTTTAGACTTAGGCGATAAAGTAAACCGTCCAACAAGAGTCTTATCACTAGGGGAACGAATGAAATGTGAGTTTATCATGGCTATGTTACATAATCCAGCTATTGTTTTCTTGGATGAACCAACAATTGGTTTGGATGTTATTGCAAAACAAACAATACGTGACTTTATCAAATCAATGAATGAACAGGGAACGACATTTATTTTAACAACGCATGATCTGGATGATGTTGAAAAACTGGCTAAGGATGTTGTAATCATCAATGAAGGACAAAAAGTTTTCGATGGAACCATTGTAAATCTTCGAAGTAATCTTGGTAACAAGAAGATTGTAGAGCTTGTTACGATTGGAAGATTACCACTTACCTTGCTTGATGAGAAAAAACAAGATGGGAAAGGCGAGTTATATACATTCGGGATAGAAGGAACAAAGGCTTGGAAAGACCACGAGCGTGCTAAGCTGATTGTTGAAGTGGATCTGGATATCATTCCAATCAATCAGTTTTTAGCAACGCTTGCAGGGATGTGCGAATTTTCAGATATTGCAATTAAGGAACTTCCAATGGAGGATATTATTACAACGATCTATAAAGGAAAAAAAGAGGAATCCTAATAACAAGAATCAGAAACAAATATCCAATAAAATGTAAATATTCAACTATTGAATATATCGAACATATGTGCTACAATATATTGATAGAACATATATTCGAAAGAAGTGAGCCGATGTATATCCAGAATGAAATGTCAATTGAAGAGAAGTTAGCGATTTTATCCGATGCGGCAAAGTATGATGTGGCCTGTACTTCTAGTGGTGTTGATCGTAAGGGTGATGGACAGGGAATGGGGAATTCGGTAGCCTGTGGAATCTGTCATACCTTTGCCTCGGATGGGCGCTGTATTTCCCTTCTTAAGATTCTTTTTTCCAATGAGTGTATATTTGATTGCAAATATTGTCAGAACCGTTCTAGTAATGATGTGAAGAGAGCCTCTTTTTCGCCGGAGGAAGTATGTGATCTGACAATGGAATTTTATAAACGTAATTATATAGAGGGCCTATTTTTAAGCTCCGGTATTATGGTGAGTCCAGATTATACGATGGAGCAGATTTACAGGGCCCTTGTTTTGCTACGCTATCAACACCGTTTTAACGGTTATATTCATGTCAAAGCGATACCTGGAGCAGATCCTGTTTTAATTGAGAAGACTGGTTGGCTTGCTGACCGTATGAGTGTGAATCTGGAGCTGCCAACCGCAGAAAGTCTGCAAAAACTGGCTCCTCACAAGAATCGCAAGAATATCTTAAAGCCAATGCGACAGATTCAGTTAGGGATTCATGAAAGCAAGGAAAATGGTCCTAGATTACTTACCGGTTCCGGCGATGATATCATTGTACATCAGCGTGGCCGAGAGGAGATTCGGGAAGAGATTTTATACACTACGAAAACCAGCACCCTTTCGAATCAGTTTTTACTGGAGGAAAAGGAAGGGATTGTACTGCCAGGAAGCAACCGCCCAGGTCGTAATGGTTTGCTGAGTCCGTATAAGAAGAAAGCGAAGTTTGTTCCAGCTGGACAAAGTACGCAGATGATTATTGGAGCAACACCCGAGACTGATTATCAATTAATCAAGGTTGCGGAGAGCCTATATGGCAAGTTTGACTTAAAGAGAGTGTTTTATAGTGGATATATTGCAATTAACGAAGATGTCAATCTGCCATCGCTTGACACAAAACCGCCGATGTTACGAGAACATCGTTTATATCAGGCTGACTGGCTGATGCGTTTTTACGGCTTTGAGGCTAACGAAATATTAAGTGAGGACAAACCTCACTTTAATGTATTACTAGACCCTAAGTGTAACTGGGCGATGAATCATCTGGAGATGTTTCCTCTAGAGGTGAATAAAGCAGACTATTATAAACTGTTACGTGTACCGGGAATCGGAGTGAAGAGTGCTCAGAGAATTATTCGAGCAAGAAAGACGGCAGTACTTGATTTTAATGACCTCAAAAAACTTGGCGTGGTATTAAAGCGAGCTCTATATTTTATTACCTGTAAGGGAAAAATGATGTATTCTGTCAAAATTGATGAGGACTACATTATGCGTAACATGCTAGATATGAAAGATAAGAAATTGATACAGTTAGAGGATGTGAATACCTTTAAGCAGCTTTCGTTATTTGATACAGGTTTTTTGGATAATTTAAAAGCAGCGAATAAGCAGATATCTTCTTAGTTATGAATTGGTTAAGGGAGTTGGTGACAGCATGACAGGTACTAATTATATTTATCTGTGTGAAGATAGCATTGAAGGCATTTTTACCGCTATATATCAGGCTTGGGCAAGCAAGCATGGCCATAAAAACAATAGAATTCAGATCGATAAAGGGCTAAATTATGAACTCTTTTGTGAGTATATCCGAGTAGAACCTGACGAAGATCTCGCGATGAAGGTGACAAAATCCATTCGTAAACAATTAGGAAGTGAAGTATATGAAGCAGTATACTCTACAGCAATGTCTGATCATGAAGGAAAGGAAGATGTACTGTATCGTTTTTTGATCATTGCCTTTCATGTTGGTCCCTCCGTTATCGATATGCTGAGTGAAGAGTCAGTGGGTACTGTGATGAAGGTAAGACAGCGCGTCTGGTATGAAAAACACCATTTTCTTGGTTTCTTACGTTTTGAAGAGCTTGAGAATACAATTTTATGTAGCCGAATAAGGCCCAAATGTAATATACTTACGTTAGTGGCACCTCATTTTACTGATCGCCTTCAGAATGAGAATTTTATTATTATTGATGAGGGCAGGCAGATAGCGGTGGTGCATCCGGCAAATAAGAACTGGTTTTTGATGGATGCTGCATTATTGGACGAAGAATACTTGAGTAAAGTATCAGAAAAAGAAGAGTTGATGAAACAGTCCTTTGCAACATTTGTAGAAAGTATCAGCATTAAGCCAAGAGAGAACAAGAAGCTGCAACGTAATATGTGCCCGCTTCGGTTCCGTGAATTCATGCCGGAATTTCAAAGTAAAGGATAAGTGCATATGAATAAGACATTTGGTGTACTGGCTCATGTAGATGCTGGGAAAACAACCTTTTGTGAACAGTTATTATATCATACCAATGTAACAGGCAAGCGCGGCAGGGTTGATCATAAAGACGCTTTTATGGATTCTCATCAGATTGAAAAGGAGCGCGGGATTACCGTCTTTTCTGATCAGGCGCATTTTGTGTTTGGAGAGGATTCATATTACCTACTAGATACTCCTGGACATGTGGATTTTTCTGGTGAGATGGAGCGCGTCCTTAGTGTACTTGATTATGCGATTGTAATCGTTAGCGCCGTAGAAGGAGTCCAAGGTCATACAAGACGTATTTGGGAGTTGCTAGAGGATTATCGAATTCCGGTATTTTTATTTGTTAATAAAATTGACCGAGTAGGTGCAGATTATAATCGAGTACTAGAGGAGTTAAGAACCAAACTAAGTACGAATATCATTGATGCCAGGTCACTGATCGTAGATACGAAGACAAGTGTCATTGCTAGTATTGATGAGAAATTAATAGAAGAAATCGCCAGCCAGAACGAAGCGCTGATGGAGTATTATTTTGAACATGGATTTGAATCTACTCGCTTTGGAAAGCAACTGATAAACAGTGTAAATGATCGAAGACTCTTTCTTTGTATGGAGGGGAGTGCGCTAAATGATGAAGGAGTAACCTCCTTTTTTGATGTATTTCATATGCTGACCAGTACACAATACGATTCGAATGCGGTTGATAAACATGAATCATTATTAGATGCCTCTTATGTTAAGTCTGAAGATAAAGCGTTAGCTAAGGTTTATAAGATACGATATGATAAAGGGGAACGGTGGACCTTTATTAAAATTCTCGCAGGACAACTAAGCGTTCGTGATGAAGTTACTTATTGCCATAATGATAAAAAGGAACAGATAAAAGAGAAAATAAGTGAGATTAGAGTTTATAACGGAGCTCGTTATACCTCGGTAGTAACAGCTTTGGCCGGGCAAATCTGTGCTTTAAAGGGGATAACTTCCTTACTTCCTTTGCATGGTAAGATTGTACCAAGTCTGAAAGCAAAGGTGGAATATGAGGCAAAAACTCCGATTCAGGAGATTCTTAGCACATTTCGTATTCTGGAAGCAGAAGAACCTCTTCTTTCTGTTAACTATGAAGAAAGTATTAAACAGTTGGAAATCATGATTATGGGACCAATTCAGTTAGAAGTAATCAAGGAGTTAGTACGAGAACGATTTGGATACAATGTTAGCTTTTCCAGACCAGAAGTTTTATATAGAGAAACAATAGGACAGCCGGTCAAAGGATATGGCCATTATGAGCCACTCAGACACTATGCTGAGGTAGCACTACTCTTAGAGCCTACTGAAAGAGGTAGCGGAATTTCATTTTGCAGTAATTGTCATGTAGATACACTAAGTTTGAATTATCAACGTCTGATTGAGTCGCATGTTTTTGAGAAGAAGCATAAAGGAATCTTACTTGGAGCACCTCTAACCGATGTGAAAATTACCCTGATAGATGGTCGTGCACATTTGAAGCATACCGAAGGTGGTGACTTTCGGGAAGCTACGTACCGGGCAATCCGGCAAGGTCTAGAAAAAGCAGTGAATATTGTACTAGAGCCGTATTACCGTTTTGTCATCAGTGTGGAACCAGATTTGCTGGGGCGAGTGATGGCTGACATTACAAAATACAGTGGCACCTTTTTGCCACCTTCGATTGGAGTAAGTAGTGCGGAAGTGATAGGGAGAGGACCCGTTGCAACCTTTATGGACTATTCCATGGAGCTTGCCGCGTTCAGTAAAGGAAAAGGGTCAATAGCTTTTTATTTTGAGGGTTATGATAGTTGTCATAATCAAGAGGAAGTAACCGCGCGCATAGCCTATGATAAAGGAGCAGATGTCACCAATACTTCTGCAAGTGTCTTCTGCGCCAAGGGGGCTGGATTTTTGGTTACTTGGGAGGAAGCCGAAAATTATATGCATACGTTAAAATAGATTTGCTTGTATATTATTAGAAATATTCTTAAATTTTTCCAATTTAATTTATTTTTATGAATAAACCTTTTTCTGTGTGGAATACTAAACTCGTAATTCAACATTAGTAGGAGGAGAATTCTATGAAAAAACGTATTATGGCTCTTGTAGCAGTGTTAAGTTTGTCTTTACTTACAATAACTGGTTGTGCTAATAATGGTGGTACTGCAACTCCAACACCATCACCGGTGTTATCACCTTCACCAGAAGCATCACCATCACCTGAGACATCTCCATCTCCTGAGACATCTCCATCTCCAGCAGCAGGACAAGATACAAACAATACTGGAACTGAGGTTCCTGGTGGCGCAGGTACTGCAACCGAAGGAACTGGCGACGCTGGTAACAATGGCAGTGTAAATGATACTTCTACACCAGAAGCTGATGCAATTAATGAAACACCAGCTGCACAATAACACATCGTGTTAAGAATAAACCGTAAGACATCTCGAGTAACGTGAGTCCTACGGTTTGTTTTTGTTATGCATTCCTTTTTTTCTGACATTCTTTACAGATTCCATTGATTTGTACATAATGATCTGTCATCGCAAATCCCATTTGGTTTAAACTGTTTTCGAGATCGTGAATTGGACAGACAGGCAAATCAAACATTTTTCGGCAATCATCACATATAAGATAATGTTTATGTTCTGTTTGATTTGGTCTCATCTGATAATATAATTCATTATCACTTAGATAAAATTTATCAATTAGCCCTTGTGACAGCAACGATTCAATATTTCGGTAAATGGTCGACTTTGCAATCGTTGGTACACTCGTCAAACAATATTTATAGATATCATTAATCGAAACAGGGCGGTTAACCGTAGATAGTAGGTCTAGAATTAGTTGTTTTTGCTTCGTATTGCGTAATGAGCCCATTTACAAAACTCCAGTCTTTATTTATTAAAATCTATTTCAAAAGTACTATCATTCAATGTAATAGTAAGATAGTTTAGATTAAAGTTATCTTCCATAACCGTTACGCTGTACTCATATACAGTGGAATCATCTTTTTTAGACATAAAGATATAGGTCCCGGTTTCTTTATCTTCAATAAAATCACATAACTCATTGTAAATCTCATAGCCGTTAACTTCACCGGTATAACCTGAATCTTTGATTTTGTTTTGGATTGCTTCGTATAATTCGTTCATATTTACTCCTTTATTTGCAAGGTACGCATACCTTTTAGTATAGACAATTTGACTTTCTTCTTGCGTGTAGCTTTCTTTAATTTGCTTTGCAATGTCTGCATGGTTTTTTATTGCATTAGAGGCATTGATTGAGGAATCCACTTTTTTTCGTGCTTTCTTGACACGTTTTATGTTATCACTCATGTTATCATCCCCTATTCATTATTTCAAAATTACTTAGTATCTATCTAGTATAGCTACGTTTGACCTATCTATACAAAATCGGTGTATTTTGTCACTTTCGCATCTAAGTCACTGATAATATCGTAGCACATAATTGCTCGTACGACAAGATTATCCATGATATTGAAACCAGAGACACTCGTTCATACCTTGTTTCATTCCATCAACTAACGTCATTCCTATTCGAGTGGCAAGCGCAATGGATGCGTTATTACCTTGAGCAATGCGTACATAGAATTCGACTATACCCTGATAGTCACGCGCGTACTCTATTGCGGCTAGGACAGCTTCGGTGGCAAGTCCCAAGCCGGTAAATGATTCATCTATGTGGTAGCTTAATTCGAGTACGTGATGTTTCTTATATTCAGTAGGCATAAAACCACATCGGCCAATCATTTGACCGGAAGAACGTAGAAAGATTCCCCAAAGACCAAAATGATGGAAGGAGTAAAAGGTTGAAACATAGGCGGCAAACTTTTGATACTCCTGTTCATAGTCCGTCATTGGCTCTAGATACTTCTTGTGTGAGGGCTGCTGATATAGTTGATATAGACGGTCAAAATCGGAAAGTGTCAGTTCTCTTAACTCTAGGCGATTAGTGATTGTGATGGTAACTGGTAAATGATGAAATCGTTGATATAGCTCATAAAAGCACTGCTCATCCATCTCAACGATATGATTAATTAAAGTTAGATGGGCTAATTCTTTTGATTGTTGTGACAGAGAGTTAACATCACCCATTATAGCACAAGCGACTTGATATTGTAGGCATTGTAAAAGTTCATCCATCTTTTTTGAGATTACGATACAATCCGATGTATTAATATTTACGACGTCATTTTCTGGAGTAGAAACAATAAGTTCCTTTTTATTAGAAAAGGTGATCGCTTTGTAAAGTATGGTATTAGGAGCCATAACCATGGTGCCCTCTGGTATTAATATTACCTTTAACATGAATATTAAAGCTCCCTTCGAATGCTTTATTTTCGTTACTAAGTTTAGCATTATTTCGATGTTTTCTCAATAAAAATAGTAATATAGGAAGTTTGGAGGTTAGTTATGATTATTAATGCTGTTAAATTTCGTCATACACCGGATATCTTCGTAGTCAATCAAGCGCAGTTTGAAGAGCACTATAAGTTATATGAAGGATATGTTAACCAGATAAATCAGATTAGTAGGCAACTCGATAATGTCTCAGACGAAATTCTTCAAAACTCAAACACGACGGATGGAGTGTTTAGAGGATTAAAAAAGGGAGAAACTTATGCGTTAAATGGAGTTGTTTTGCATGAATTATATTTTCGTAATATTGGAGGCAAAGCTGATGAGCCAGATGAAATTGTAAGAGCGTTTATAGAATTATATTATGGGACATTTACAAAATGGGCGGAGGACTTTAAGGCAACAGCAAAATGCAGTAGGGGATGGACAGTATTAGGGTATGATCAGCGTACCAGAAGACTACGTAATTTCTGCTATGACTTACATGATTATGGGGATACAACATTTACCGTTCCGCTCTTAGTACTTGATATGTATGAACATGCCTATTTTATGCAGTATGGAACGGATAAGGAGGCATACATTGAAGCATTTATAATGAATATTCACTGGGGAATTGTTAAGCAACGTCTTCATCTGTGGAAATTAATCGATGAAATATAAAACTCTTCTTTGCGTATAATCAAAGGATATATTATAATAACAATAAGGTATATCATTAGTAGAGATGCATTAAAGGGAGAGCCAGTTGCTAATGGCTTCTCCCCTTTAAAATTTTCTCATAAAATAAACCTAAAAAGAACCAAATTGGATAATAGTCTAGACAGATGACGCCTTTGATATTCTTTCTACATTTGCTGTAATCCCAGGAACAAGCATGTCGTTTTTTTAGCCAACAGCCAGAAAAATACTCGACAAAATAAAAGCCAAGACTATAGATACCGCCACGAATAAATACATTACAATGCTTGATACATTGATAAACTGGCCTTATGAACGCTGCCAATCCATAGATTGGGAACATCCATAATGTAGTTTCGCAAGGCAACTTAGGATCATTGCCTTTCACTACCGAGCAAATTCCACTTAAAAGGCACTCCATCGACCAACCTATGCAGCCACAAAGCAAAAAGTTTGAAAAAAAGCCTCGTTTCATAACCGTTACCAGGCAGGTATCCCTGCACGACTCCTTTATAATATTTCGTTAAACGACTCCAATATTTCTTAATTAGTATGATAGATTACATAAAAAACTATGCATCACAAATAAGTCACAAACCAATCACGTGGTATTCACAGAATAGTGTTTTAATAATTAGTGTTTAAATAACTCAATGAGAAAAGTAAAACTACCAGTGGGGAAAGGGTTGAAAAAATGGCTGGTTATACTAATGTGTTTAAGCGTTATGAGAAAAAATATCTGCTTAATCAAGAGCAGTATGAAATAATTAAGAATCATTTGCCTGAATTCATGAAACAAGACGAGTATGGCAAATATCCCATCTGTAATCTGTATTATGATACAGATCATTATGATTTGATTCGGCGTTCTATTGAAAAGCCGGTATACAAAGAAAAGTTTCGTATACGTAGTTACGGAGTGCCACAAGATAACCATAATATTTATCTGGAGATTAAGAAGAAATATAGTGATATCGTCTACAAACGTCGGCTGTCAATGCAAGTCGCAAGGGCAATAGCATATCTGAACGCTAAGTTTGACAAGGAGCCTTTTGCGGATATTCATTTGGACATGTTCGAGGGCAATGTACAGATACTTAAAGAAATTGATTACTTCCTCGAGTTTTATCAACCAGTACCGAAAGAATATATACGTTATGATCGTATAGCTTATTATGGCATCGAGAATCCGAATCTACGGTTAACGATAGATACAGATATACGTTATCGAGAATATGATCTGGACCTGAGGGCGGGAGAACATGGGGAGAATCTATTAAAAGAGGGGCAATATCTGATGGAGATTAAGATTCCGGATGCAATGCCTTTATGGATGACGAAACTGCTTAATGAACATAAAATATATCCAACCTCCTTTTCTAAATATGGTAATGTGTATAAAACTTTACTTGCGGAAAATAAAATTATACAAGGTTTGTTGCCAGAGCAATCTGCGAGAATATCAATCGAAAATTCACAACAACAAAAGAGAATACAAGGAGGATATGTGCATGTTTAACTCATTATTAAAAGTAACGGATGGGGTTATTGATCCTTTGGGAATAGTGGTTTGCTTAGGGGCGGCTTTGGTGCTTGGATTAATTAGTTCCATCGTATATATGAAAACTACTACCACATCCAAAAATTTCGTCATTACCCTTGCATTATTGCCAGCTATGGTACAGGCTGTGGTACTATTAGTAAATGGTAACCTTGGTGCCAGTATTGCTGTGATGGGAACGTTTAGTTTAGTCCGTTTTCGAAGTGTACCAGGAAGCTCCAAAGAAATCAGTTCGATATTTTTAGCTATGGCAATTGGTTTGGCGACAGGGATGGGATATGTTACATATGCGGTATTATTAACAATCGTGTTATGTATCGCCATTATTGTGTTAAGTAAGACAAGCTTTGGTGAGCAAATTACAAGTGAAAAACAGTTAAAGGTATTAATTCCAGAAGATCTGGATTATACAGAAATCTTCGATGATCTGTTTGCAAAGTATATGAAACGAGTTTCAATCGAGCGAGTGAAGACAACTAATATGGGAAGTATGTTTGAGTTAGTATATCGGGTTGAATTAAAAGATCCTAAGCAAGAAAAGGCGTTAATCGATGAACTTCGTTGTCGCAATGGGAACTTAAGTATTAGTTGCTCAAGGTACGCAATGAATCGTGAAGAATTATAAAAGAGAACTAAAAGTATAGAGTAAGTCTTGAGATGATAGTACAAAATAGTACTATCATTTTTTTGTGTTATAGGGTTGGAGGTGCTTTAGATGGCAACTATGGCTTCGGTTCATCAGATATATTGTAATGATAAGAATCGTTTACTAATTCAGTGTGCTCCTTTGCTTGCTGGGATTCGAATAAGTAGTCTACTTGTGATAACGAAAGAGGAACTATGCTATCTTAGGTGGTTTAGTCAAAGAGCTAACTTACGTTACCGAATTATATGCACTACTAAGGTGAAAAACGTCCTGTTTATCTTCCATGAGAGTCTGTTAGCTAAGTATCTTAATAACGTCGAGATACAAGAATTTTTGCATCAGTATGGCTATCATCAGATTACATGTCATAATGTGATTGATCAACTTGCGTTAAGATATAAGGAATACCGGTTTAATAACGGAGCTTTTCCACACGAAATTGGTGTCTTATTGGGATATCCCTTAATAGACGTACTAGGCTACGTGAATCACCAGGGAAAAGAGGCTCTTTTACAAGGATATTGGAAGGTCTATGGTGATGTCGAAGTGGCTAGAGATACATTCGAACAATGGGATAAGGTTAAAGATCAGGTAATGAAATGGATGGGAGAAGGAAAAGAAACGGAGGAAATCGTTAAAATAATAGTGAAGAACGAAGAGTGAAGAGTGAAGAGCCGAAATGATAGTGAAGAACGAAGAGTGAAGAGTGAAGAGATGGAAAGAGAGTGAAGAGAGAGTGAAGAGTGTTTTAAATGCAGAGAAGAACGAAGAGATAAGAGTGAAGAACGTGAAAAGATAGTGAAGAGCCTTTTAAAAGATAGTGAAGAACTAAGATTGAAGAGCCGAAAGATAGTGAAGAGAGAAGAGCGAAGAGCCTAGGAAAGAACGTGGGCTGTACCCTTGTTTTGGTCATATTAAAAAGTGGGGTATTTATTTTGGGGCAGATTCACTTTAGGGTGTACCTTGATTTAAGATACTGAATTGGGGTGTGTATCTATTTTGTGAGTACCTTGATTTAAGACACTGAATTGGGGTGTGTATCTATTTTGTGAGTACCTTGATTATAGACACTATTCGGGCAGATGGAGATTTTTATGTGAGTGCTACCATGCTCTTTGAATATATAATCAAATAATATCCTTGTTAATATCTGACTATGTTTCCGATGAAATTTTAGTATGATATAGTCATTTTCTTGCGGAGGTCGTTTACCTATACGATAAGCGACCTTTTTCCTGGTTCAAATCATTTGGAATGGTATTGAATATAGGCATTTCTTAAAAAGAGTGGCATGGTCTGGTATTGAAGCTTTGCAAACTGTTCCGCACTGAGGATGGTGTCATTTAGCAGCCATTCAATCAGCATACCGATGGAGCCATATGAATGATATTTGATGATATAGAGTTGTTCATCAGTAATCTGATTGGTCTGATATGCTGACATTATAACCTTTTGTCCAAATTCAACATCAAATTCCTGAATGTAGGATCGAATGGAGTTCTGGGAATGATCGGTAAGAGTTTTTATATAAAAGGATCTTTTTGAACGGATCAGCTCCAGAAGTTTTGTCAGGGTATCAATCGTAAATTCACTGCCGGGCACAGAAAACACGGCTTCGTAATCCTGATTAAATACCCAGGCTACAAGGTCATATTTGTCTTTAAAATGATAGTAAAAAGTTTGCCTGTGGGTTTGGCATGCTTCACATAAATCTTTGACCTGAATTTTCTCAAAATCCATTGTGTGGAGCATATCCTCTAGCATGTCTGCAAACATCTGCTTTGTGCGATTTTTCATTGACATTGGTGTCCTTCCAATTTCATTGATTTGATTATACAACCATGATGCAATTTCGAAAAGAAAAAATTTCGTAAAGAAAAAATATAGACAGATATAAAATATGTCTAATGTATTATTGAAGAATGCATGGTATCTTATTAGTGTAGTGACAAGAAAAATGAATTTAATAGGATAGATCATGAAGAGGTAGCATTTAAGATTGGTGCTAGTGTACAGTCATGAGAAAAGAAAAGGAAGGTAATGTAGCATGAAGGCAATAATATTGAATGCAAGCCCGCGAAAGAAATGGAATACTGCACAACTTCTGAAGGAGGCACAGAAAGGTGCTGAGTCAGCAGGTGCAGAAACAGAATATATTGATTTGTACGATTTGAATTTTACTGGTTGCAGAAGCTGTCTTGCGTGTAAACAAAAAAACACACAACGCTGTCACTGCTTCTGGAAAGATGATCTTTCTCCGGTGATAGATCGAATTTACGCGGCGGATGCGCTGATTATTGGATCTCCGATCTATCTTGGCGATACAACCAGTCAGTTCCATGCACTTCTGGAGAGACTGCATTTTGTGGCACTTTCCTATGATGATTATCACAACTACTTTGAGGGTAAAGTAAATGTCGGTATCATTCTGACGATGAATGCACCTCTGGAATTCTATCAGAAGTACTATGAGCCAAAACTCAGAGATCAGTTGAATGAGTTCCGTGCTTTGAACGGAAATGTAGAGATTCTTCCAAGCTGTGATACATTACAGGTAAAGGATTATTCCAGGTTTGATATGGCATCGTTTGATGAAAAACATAAGAAATCAGTCCATGAGAAGGAATTTTCAATTGATTTGAATAATGCGTTCCAGATGGGTGCTCGCTTATCCTTACAAAAATAACACCAAAGAAAATTCTAGTTTGTAAATATCTCATCAACTTCCGATTGGTAGGGTAGTTACCATTCTTTGCATATATCAAAAAGTTGCCAAAAACCAAGTGTTCCTGGCAACTTTTTTTAGATTAGGTAATTACCTTCATCTGATAAAACATGCATATTTATCCTATCCAAGAGGATTGTCCATTTCTCAGCAATTCCAAGCATTCATGAAAAACCCCCAAATTAACTTTAATTTCTATTAGTCCTTCACTATCTTTTCAGGCTCTTAGCTTTTCACTGCCCTTGATTTTCCGCTCTTCACTCTTCACACTTAGTTCTTCACTATCTTTTCAGGCTCTTCACTATCTTTTCAGCCTCTTCACTGCCCTTGACTTTCCAGCTCTTCACTCTTCACTCTTCGCTCTTCACTATCTTTTAAGCCTCTTCACTATCTTTTCCGCCTCTTCGCTATCTTTTAAAGGGGCGTTTGCCGCCGCCACCGAAGCCTCTAGGGATGGAAGTTTCTTCTCCATTTTCATTGATGGAGGTCACTGCCTGGGCAGGGGTAAAGTCTGTTTTCTTAGTCGTATCGGTGTATAGCTGATAGGTTTTACCTTGAATCAAATCAGGAGAGCTTATAAGTATACACTGATAGTCTTTCGTAGGGGTATAGGAGAGGAGTTCTTCTCCGCTATCGTTTTTTATATTAACGGAAGTTCCTCCGGTTTGTGTAGAGGAATACATGACAAATAATGCGTTTTGGGAAGAGGAGGTTGAGGTTGTCTGGGCCATACCAGCAGAACCTGCTGAGATAAGGATACCACCGCTGATTTCAAAACTGCTTCCATAATCAAGCGAACCATTTCCGTTTCCGGTCGGACCATCTACATAGACATTGCCTCCGGTCATTACGATATCGCCATTACTATCTAGCCCATCTCCATCAGAGTTCACATGTACTGTGCCACCATTTATAATCAAATGATAATCACCGGACTCGCTAAAATTGTTCTGTCCTGGTCTGCCGTTTACTGAGGAGCCGTCTGCGCCACCACCTACATTAATTCCGTCATCGCTTGACTGAATGGCTATTGATCCATTATTAATAGTTATCTTCGCAGATTCTAATCCTTCATAGGAGTTACTAATGACAATCTGTCCACCGTTTATGGTTAATTCGGTGTCGCTGTGAATGCCATCATCGCCAGAATTGATTGCAAAAGTACCGTCCTTAATTGTTATGGTGTTGTTGGAGTGTAGTGCATCATCAGTTGAGTCTATAGTAAACAAACCGCCTGCGATGTAGATATCATTTCCAGCCTTTAGGGCTTTGGCACTTGAGTCATCATTACTACCATTTCCTGTGACTAAAGTAAAATCACCAGCATATATTGCAAGACTTTTTTCTGCTTGAATGGCATCATTGGTAGAGGTAATTGAAAGAGTTACGTTTTCAATATAGACGATGCCTTTGTCGGTATCTGTATCATTGGTTGCTTTGATGCCATCACCGCCAGCTTTGATTATGATTGTACCATCTTTAATGACACATTCATTTTTCCCTAGCATACCGTCATCTGCAGCAGTAATCGTAATGTTGCCGTTGATTATGCGAAGATCATCTTTGCTGGAAATCCCGTTGTTGAAGTTGGCATTTACGGTTAATGAGCCAGTTCCGTTAATTGACAGGTCGTCTTTACTGAAAATGGTTGAATTTGGCTCGGTAGCAGTTTCATCTTCGTATTCATATTTGTCTGTATCAGACACGATATTGGTAGTGCCATCTGCCAGTGTGATAATCGTACGGTTTGCATTTTTTACATAGACCGGAGCAGAGGTACTTGAGCTGATATCGATGCCATTGAAAATGAGTCGGATATTGTCAGAATCAGCTGCATCAATAATTATTTGTCCATCTGACAATTTTCCCGAGATAACATAATTACCACCTTTACTTATGGTCAGCGTTGTACCATTGACAGTAGCTTTACTACCAGAGTAATCGATAGAATTGTTTTTTAAGGTTATGGTCTCATATTGTAGTGTTTGCCAGTTTTCCTCAAGTTCGTCTTCCTTGTACTCTATTTTGATATTTTGTCCTTGAATTGTATCAGAGTAATCTGGTGATTGGCTTTGAGTACTATTTTCTGAGTCTGCGTTATCTGAGTTCTTTTCTGCGTTTTGTGAATTCTCATTGGCGTTGTCTAAATTCTTCTCTGCATCGTCCGAGCTCTCCATAGCAGGTAAGACTGAACTTTCTGGTTTTTCGATGCTTATTGTTTGCTCACTGTTACAGGAAGTTACAGATAACATAACTGCGATAAGCAATAAGAACAGTGATTTATTATAGTGTCGTTTCATAGGAAATCCTCCTTTGTCATTTTTAGGCATGAATTCATCTTATCGAATAAATGCGAAAATAATATGAACAAAGAATGAAAAGAAAAACACTACTTTTCTTTCTGTATACTTGACCGAAATTCTATGTTGCCTTACAATGAGCCTGTCATAGAAAATGGTATTTGGAGGCAATCAAATAGATGAATTATAATGAAGCAATTGCTTATTTGAGTGAAATAGAAATGTTAGGGAGTGTTCTTGGATTAGAGGCAATTACTGAGTTATTAAAGCGACTTGGTAATCCACAGGACCAGTTACGGTTTGTTCATGTGGGTGGTACGAATGGCAAAGGAAGTACTTCTTCTTTTACTGCCAATGCGTTGGCGTTTGCAGGATATCGGGTGGGAAGATATCTGTCTCCGGTACTGCTAGATTACTGTGAGAAAATTCAAGTAATTAAGAGGAGCGAAACAGCATTTGAGCGGACACAGTTTGAAGAGCTGAGTATAATGCAACAAACAGCACAGTTTGAAGAGCAGTGGATTACGCAGTCAGCGGTAGCAGAGTATATCACAGCGATTCGTAAGGTCTGTGAGGGGATGGTTGCCGAAGGATTACCACAGCCAACAATATTTGAAGTGGAAACAGCGATGGCTTTCTTGGAATATGTACGACAGGGTTGTGACATCGTGGTGTTAGAAGTTGGACTTGGTGGGCGACTGGATGCCACGAATGTTATCTCAACAGTAGAATGCAGTGTCATTACTTCGATTAGTATGGATCATATGCAGTATTTGGGTGAAACCATTGAACAGATAGCAACTGAAAAAGCTGGAATAATCAAACCAAATAGCATGGTGGTAACGTATGAACAGCTTCCGAGTGTAGAACAGGTGCTAAAGACTGCAGCAAGCAGAACAGGGGCAAAGTTTATTTCAGCTGATTTTACTAAGTTAAAGTTGATATCGGAATCCTTGGATGGAAGTGTGTTTGAATATAAGGGTAGTGTGTATCAGATTGGGTTACTGGGAGCACATCAGGTAAAGAATGCAGCAGTCGCGATTGAATGTGTGCAAGCACTTAAAAGTCTAGGCTATCAGATTCCTTTGGAAGCTATTCAATTAGCACTTAAACAGACTACCTGGTTTGGACGTATGACGGTGGTTAGCAAAGAGCCTACTATCATCCTTGACGGAGCGCACAATGAGGATGCTGCTCGTACTCTGTCAGAATCATTAGGTCGGTACTTTGGTAATCGGAAGGCAACGCTAGTTATGGGGGTGTTTGCAGACAAGCAGTACCAGATGATTCTAAAGCATATGCTTCCGCTTGCTAATCGGGTATTCGTATTTGCACCAAAGAATAGTCGAGCGTTGCAAGCAAACTTGCTAAAAGAGGAGGTAGAAGTTCAGGCTAAGAGTTTGAATCTGACGCTGTCTCAACTTGAAGCCGCATCTTCTGCGGTAGAAGCTTTGGATAAGGCAAAAGAAATGGTACTAGAGAATGAGTATATTGTATGCTTTGGATCATTATCATTTTTACATGAGTTAATATAAATATAAAAGGGCTTTGTAACGGCCCTTTTATATTTGTGATACTCATAACCTATTGCTCGTATCAGTGAGTACTCGGCAGGTTAAATTCGAATACATCGGTGCTTTCTCCGATTTTCGTTGCATACATTTTGCTTGTATTAAATTCATGAAAAAATACATATTCCTTTGTGACATTAATGTTGGAATAATCCCCTTCCATTAAGGTCACTTCTTCCATGGTAGTTAAGTTTAGCCTGCATAGGCGATGGTTGTCTTCAGCTTCAACCTGATAGTAAAGATACTTGCCGTCAGGTGTTAAGTTATAGGTAACAACACGTTGGTTTACTAAAACTTGGCTCTCACTGTCAGCAAGCGACATTCTTCCAATCTGGTAATCGGCGGATAAATCGATATAGTAAAGGTTGTGATCAAAGTAAATAACTTTTGAATAATTCCCCTCCTTTACTAATGTTGACTCCAAAGTAACTAAGTCAAGCTGATAGATGTTATGATCATATAGAACTCCAGTATAATATAACTTATTGTCCTTGATACTAACTATATCAATTGGCTCAGAGAGGAGTTGTTGTTGGTCTTTGCCATCTATTTTGACTCGGTATAAGGAGAAGGCACCCTCTTTATCGTATCGCTGATAATAAATATAATTTCCGTACTGATGCGTGCCAGCAACCACGCTATTATCTAGAGATTTGATATTGCTTCCATCGGTGTTAGTCCGAAAGAGTCCAACATTGGTAAATTCTAATATTGTATTCGGTTTTGTAGACTTTAGATTATTCATTCTGGCATAATAGACATAGCTTCCGGAAGCGTTAATCATTTTAACCTTGTCATTCTTTAATTTGCTAGCATTTTTTAAGTTTGCATCCATCCGATATAAGGAGCCATCATCATCACTATTGGAAAAATATATATATCCATCATATTCGTGAAAGAGCCCATCATTATAGAGATTACCTACCATAGCACCATCTACATCTTCCTCATTCCATTTTGTCTGGTTATCGAAGTAGCGGTAGATAAAAAAAGCTATAATTAGAATTAAAATAGTTATCGTAATTATGGTACGCCGATATTTTTTCATGTTTGTTCATGTCCCTTTCATTCACAAATAATTCTTATTATTCTATTTATCGGCATAAACTTTATTTAATGAAGAAGTCCTATTTGCTATTTGAATCTTAGTTGGCTATAATAGTAGAAACTGTTTCCCGTTTTGTGTTAAGAGTATTGTGGGGAATTTATGATTGGAGGACAATAAATGATTGATTTGATAGAGAGCAGAGAAAAGATTGATGCAATTGACAGACAAATAGTTGAATTGTTTGAAGAACGTATGCATATAGCAAGAGACGTGGCAGAGTATAAATTAAGTACCGGAAAACCAGTATTTGATAAAGAACGTGAAAAACAAAAGCTTCAAGTGCTTGGCAGCATGGCGGAAAATGTGTTTTATCGTCGTGCTATCGAAGAATTATTTACACAAATCATGTCAATCAGTAGAAAATATCAATACCGTTATCTGAGTCCATTTCATAAAAATTCGGAGTTTACAGAGCTTTTTAGTGTTCCAGTGAATCAAAATACAAAGGTAGCATATTTTGGAGAACCAGGATCGTTTAGTCAACAAGCGATGGAAGAATGGTTTGGAACTGACGTTAACGGAACTCCGGTTGCTGATTTTCGTCATATTATGGAAATGGTAAAACAAAAAGAAGTTGAATTTGGAGTATTGCCAATAGAAAACTCTTCCACGGGAGGAATTACCGATATCTATGATTTGCTCATTGAGTATGAGAACACGATTATCGGAGAACATATAATTAAAGTAGAACAGAATTTATTAGCACTTCCTGGTGTCGAAATTAGTGAATTAAACAAAGTTTATAGCCATCCACAAGGAATAAGGCAAAGTGAAGCATTCTTTCGTGATAAATTAGAGATTGAGCTACTAGAAGAAAAGAGCACCTCAAGTGCGGCGAGAAAGGTGGCCAACGACAATCTTCGCAGTCAGGCAGCAATTGGAAGCCTCAATGCGGCCAAAGAATATGGTCTCTCGGTGCTAGCAAAGGGGATTAATCGAGAAGCACAGAATGCGACACGTTTTATTGTGATTACGAATCAAAAATGGTTTTTGAAACGTGCCAATAAGGTTAGTATTTGTTTTGAGATTCCACATGCGAGTGGATCGCTATATAATATGTTATCACATATCATTTACAATAATCTGAACATGACTAAAATTGAGTCCCGTCCAATCAGTGGTAGGACGTGGGAGTACCGATTCTTTATCGAGTTTGATGGTAATCTATTAGAAGCAGGGGTTCAAAATGCATTGAACGGATTATATGCAGAAACGTCACGGTTGCGTATTCTGGGCAATTTTGAAAGCATCTTGGAACCTTCAAAAAAGAAAGAATAAGTACACATTTTGTTCGAAGTTAAATCACAGTTTAGTCATAAATTGTTGTTAAGATAAGACCATGATAACAAGAAAACAGTAGATTCGATGGAATCACTGCACAGAGACTAAGTTTAGATTAAAGAATGAGGTGATTACTATGTATAGAGACGAAAACTATAACAAAGAAGATTCTAACATGAGTAACAGTTACAACACAAATGACAGTTACAGTACAAATGACAGTTACAACACAAATGACAGCTATAACACAAATGTGTCAAACAACAGTACTTATGGTTATAACGAGTATAGCATCTATGGTTCAAGTAATGATAATGGTAAAAAGAAACCTAAAAAACATAAATTGGGACTTGGACTTGCCTATGTGGCAGTATTTGGCCTAGTGGTAGGTGGTAGTTTTGCAGGTATTAATTATTTTGCAGACCGTAATAATGACAGTGCGATCATTAGTGAGTCCCAGTCACCAAGTGATACGAATAGTAACGGTGACATAATTTCTAGTACCGGAGCGCAAAAGCAAGGTAGCGATCAAGGTGGGCAAACCATTTTAACGACCAATCAGGTGGCAGATACGAAAATTACTGATGTTTCCAGTGTTGTTGAAGAAACAATGCCAGCGATTGTATCAATTAACAGCACCGCTATTGTCAGCAGTAATTATTTTGGCCAGAAGGTAGAGCAGGAACAACAGGGAAGCGGTTCAGGCATCATAATCGGTCAAAACTCCAATGAATTACTTATTGTAACCAACAACCATGTAGTCAATAATGCTACAAAGGTAATGATTACATTTTCAGATGAAGCGATGGTGGAAGCTACCATTAAAGGAACCGATTCTAGTAATGATCTAGCGGTTGTCAGCGTACCACTAAAGGATATTACGAGTGAGACCAAAGCTGTTATCCGAGTAGCAACCATTGGTAGTTCTGATGATGCGAAGGTTGGTGAAATGGTAATTGCAATTGGCAATGCGTTAGGATACGGTCAGTCTGTAACAGTAGGCTATCTAAGTGCGAAAGACCGTACGGTAGATACCGAAGACTATTCGATGAACCTATTACAGACCGATGCAGCAATCAATCCAGGTAATAGTGGTGGCGCATTACTCAATTCTGCTGGACAGTTAATTGGAATCAATTCGGTTAAGTTCGCTGATACGAACGTAGAAGGTATGGGTTATGCAATCCCAATTAGCTACGCGGTACCAATTATTAATGATTTGATGAATAGAGAAGAGATTCCAGAGGAGGAACAGGCTTACCTTGGAATCTATACTTCAGAAGTAACGCAGGCGATAAGTGAGGCGTACAATATGCCAGTTGGTGTTTATGTAGCCAAGATTACAAGTGGAAGTCCAGCGGAACAATATGGATTAAAATCAAACGATATAATTATCAAAGTGGATGGACGCGATGTTACTACAACCAATGCTTTACAAGAGATTTTAACTGGTAAGCGCGCCGGAACCGAGATGGTTATCGTAGTAAAACGATTAAATGGCAGTGAATATGCAGAGAAAGAACTAAAAGTCGTACTTGGCTCAAAACCAGCGCAGAGTACAGAAAATGGTAATTCAAATGGAAATGGACGCCGATAGTCAAGACGCTATCTTGGTGATATAATAGGAAAGGCATCTTTGAAGGAATCAAAAGATTCTGACAAGGATGTCTTTTCTATAGGATAAATTAAGTATTTGTGCTATGATATATAGGAATAATAAAAGTAATTATCTAACAAATGTGATAATAGAAATGGGGGTTTGGTTCGATGCAGCAAGAAAAGATAATGATTCATTCCCATTTTGATAATACACCAATTAGTGTATTAATGGTGATACCTACGAAGCCTCCGAAAGCAATCGTTCAATTGGTGCATGGAATGAGTGAGCATAAAGAGAGATATCTCGACGTGATGAATTATCTGGCCGAGCAGGGCTTTGTTTGTGTGATTCATGATCACCGTGGACATGGAGAAAGTATAAGAGATCAAAGTGAATTAGGATATATGAATAAAAACGGAGCAAAAGGCCTGATTGAAGATACGAATCAGGTCCATCATTTGATAAGAAAAAAATATCGACATATACCGTTGTTTTTACTTGGCCATAGTATGGGTGCCTTAGTGGTACGAGCATACATCAAACGCTCTGATAGGGTGGTGGATGGATTAATTGTAATTGGAAGCCCAAGTTATAATCCAGCAAGCAAACTGGCTATGTATCTTGCCAAGTTAATGGGCAAAGTTATGGGGGAAAAAGAAAAAGGTAGCATCTTTCATAAGCTGGCATTTGGTAAGTTCAATCACAAAGTAAATGATTTTTCATCACCTTATGCTTGGATATGTTCGAATACGGAGGTCGTAAAGGAATATGATCAGGATGAATATTGTGGTTTTGTCTTTACCATGAATGGCTTTGAGCATCTATTTCGGTTAATGACAAAAGTATATAGTACGAATCATTGGCATATTAACAAGCCAAAACTTCCGATTTTGTTTTTGTCCGGTGAAGAAGATCCTTGTATGTTAAATAAGAAGAAGTTTGAGGAATCCATTGAATTGATGCATAAAGTAGGATATCACAATGTTTCTTCCAAATTATATAAGAACATGAGACACGAAATATTGAACGAGACTTCCAAGGAAAAGGTATATCATGATATAGCAACGCAACTTGAAATCTGGCTTGAACACAACTAAAGTGCGTAGCTAGTATTTATATAACATATGACAGCAGGGGAATCAGTATATGAAAAAATTGGTATTTTATTGTTGTAATCTAGTCTTTTTTAGTGGGGCGATGTACTTGTTTGGTAAGTATGATGTAATAAGTTATCCTGTCATGTTCGCAAGTACAATAGGACTCTTCTTTTTATATCTCGTACGGCTGACAACAAAACAGCAGCGGCTGTTACATAGCCGATTTAAGAGAATTGATGTGATGAGTGGAGAGGAATTTGAAGAGTATCTGAGGCTGCAGTTTAAAAGAAAAGGATATGCAGTGGAGACGACGCCAACAACCGGAGATTTTGGCGCAGATTTGTTACTTCGTTATCGTAAACAAGAAACCATCGTTCAAGCGAAACGATATCGCCAAAGTGTAGGGATTCAGGCGGTTCAGGAGGTTCTGGGGGCTAAACAGTATTATGGGGTAGACAATGGGATGGTAGTTACGAATAGTTTTTTTACAAAAGCAGCAAAAGAACTAGCATTAGCCTCTGAAATTGAACTTTGGGACCGGGATAAGATAGAAGAGGAATTTAATATCCGTCCATAAGAATTATTAGGAGTCAATCTACGGTTATCACATTTTTTCATCCTTCGAATATATTATAATAGCTTCATGGATTTAGAAGGAGGAAATGTATGTTGAAACGGGGAATTGCCACCTTAGTGATACTAGTTATGACAGGTATCATGTTAGCCGGCTGTGGCAAGGATAGTGAACTTACGAAAGTGCAGTTGAATGAAGTAGCACACTCCATTTTTTATGCTCCAATGTACGTAGCGATAGAGGAAGGATACTTTGAGGAAGAAGGCTTAGACGTATCTTTGGTAAATGGTCTTGGAGCCGATAAAACGATGACTGCCGTAATTAGCGGCGAAGCGGATATTGGTTTTATGGGGTCGGAAGCTTCAATTTATGTGTATAATCAAGAAGCAGAAGATTATGTTGTAAACTTTGCACAGTTGACCCAGCGTGCCGGCAATTTCTTAGTGTCGAGGGATCTGAATGAAGAGTTTTCCTGGGAAAATGTAAAAGGAAAGACGGTAATTGGTGGCCGTGCAGGCGGAATGCCACAAATGGTATTTGAGTACATTCTGAAGAAAAATGGGATTGATCCAAAAACAGACTTGACCATTGTTCAAAACATTGATTTTGGTAATACAGCTCCAGCCTTTGCTGCCGGACAGGGTGACTACACAATTGAGTTTGAACCAGCTGCTCATGCTCTTGAGGTAGATAAAAAAGGTAAAGTTGTAGCTAGTATGGGTGTCGAAAGTGGTATGGTACCTTATACCGCTTACGCAGCAAAGAAGAGTTATATCGAAAAGAATCCAGAAGTTATTGCTAGTTTTACCAAAGCAATTCAGAGAGGATTAGATTATGTTAATACCCATACTCCGAAAGAAATCGCTGCTATAATTAAACCGCAGTTTAAGGAAACAGAGGACGAAGCTTTAGAAGCAATTGTTACAAGATATTATGAACAACAAACCTGGAAAGGGGACACCATTTTCAAGGAAGAAAGTTTTGACTTATTACAAGATATCTTAGAGCAGGCTGGTGAGCTTGATAAGAGAGCAGACTACGATAAGCTTGTAATTACAAAGTATTCTGAAGAAGCAATAAAGAAATAATGTACTTAATCATTACCACACTTTTCTATACAACAAAAAGGGGAGCTTTTCGCTCCCTTTTCTAATGACTTAATTGATTGAGATTAGTGAAATAAACTTAACTAAGATTACTCTTCGTCAACATCATCCTCTAATTCATCATAATCGTCGTCAAATTCTTCTTCTTCATAATCCTCATCATCATCAAAATCTTCTAAATAATCTGGTCTAAAATGCTTATAGATAGCGTAACCAATCGCTGCCAAAGCAACAATTCCAGCTATCACACCTAAACAACATAAGAAAGTACATTTCTTTTCTTCTTTTTTATGCATAAACTCACCGAGTTTCATTGCATTCATTAAATCTTCAAATTTGTTCATCGGTAGCACATCCTTTCTCTGTGATTGTTATTAGTATTATAACACTTCGATGCCATTTTTACTATAATTTTAACATATAAAAAATGGTATTTTTGGTTTATTTTTTAAGTTTAGCAAAGGAAGCTAGCATTTTACGCACTCCGGTTCCTTCAAACTCTACAGAAACCTCATAGTCTTTTCCCTTCTCTACGATATCAAGTACGGTGCCTCGTCCAAACTTAATATGTGAGACCGTGTCGCCAATTTTATAATCAATGGAATTCGATGTACTTGCTTTTGTTTTATCAAAGATGGTATTCGTCATACTTTGATTTGTGCCAAAGCCTTTGTTGATGAGAGGATTATTAGTCAGCAAATCAAGACCGGTTAGATTACTTTGACGATTTTTCGCTGGTTGTGTATTACTTGGATTCGACATCCTGTTAAAGGAAGTATCATTCATGAAGCTATGACTTACGTTCTCCCGGTCAAAAGATAGGCGGGAATTATTACTAGCAGACTCTATTGTTATAAGGTGTCTTGGAATCTCATTAACAAACCTTGAAGGCTTGTTGAACTGTGTTTCTCCACGCACCATACGCATTCTGGCGCAACTTAAAAAGAGCTCTTTCATCGCACGGGTAATTCCAACATAGCAAAGTCGTCGTTCTTCTTCCACTTCCGATGGATCATCACCGTTAATTGACATATAACTTGGGAAGATGCCATCTTCCATTCCACAGAGGTATACATATGGGAACTCCAAGCCTTTTGCACTGTGTAAGGTCATCAAGATCACAACATCGTTACTGTCTTCGACACTATCGATATCCGCCACTAAGGCCACTTCCTCAAGAAAACCGCTTAAGGTTGGCTGGTCATCACAATTTTCCTGATAGATGGTAATCTTATTAATTAACTCATTGATATTTTCAATACGGCCTTCGGCTTCATCGGAACCTTCTTCTTCTAATTCTCTGACGTAACCGGTGGCTTCAATAATTTCTTCAAGTAAGTCCTTAAGTGAGTAGTCTGAATTAGCAGTTTTTTGCTTCAGAATCTCAATTAAGCTGACAAAGCCAGAGAGTTTTGTTAGGGAACGACTCATTCCCGGAATACTTTCTGCATGCTTTAGAGCATTGTAAAAACTGATATCATTTTCGATTGCATAGCTACTAAGCCGATCAATGGTGGTTAGTCCAATACCACGGCGTGGAATATTAATGATTCGTTTAACTGCGATATCATCCAAACCGTTATCTATCGTTTTGAGATAAGCAAGCATATCCTTAATTTCTTTTCTATGATAGAAATTTACGCTGCCGACAATCTTATAAGGAATGTTAAGAGCAACCAGTTTTTCTTCGAAGATACGAGACTGGGCATTCGTCCGATAAAGGATTGCAAAGTCTTTGCGACTGGCGCCTTCCTTCAGGCGTTTATTTATATCAGATACGATTCTGCTTGCCTCATCAAACCCTGTTTCAAACTGAGTAAAATGAACGGGACTTCCTTCTTCATTGGCTGTCCAGAGAGACTTATCTTTTCGTTCGCTGTTATTACGAATGACTTCGTTGGCTGCGTTTAGAATGTTTTTGGTGGAGCGGTAGTTCTGCTCGAGTTTAATCACTTGCGTGTTGTCAAAGCGTTTCTCAAAACTAAGGATATTTTCGATATTTGCCCCACGGAACTTGTAGATAGACTGATCATCGTCACCAACAACACAGATATTATGTTCCGTCTCTCCATTCTCGTTGATGGTGGTTGCCAGGTGGCTAATTAGTCGAAACTGTGCCGTATTCGTATCCTGGTATTCATCCACCATGATGTATTTAAAACGATTCTGATATTGTTTAAGTACATCAGGACACTCAGAGAAAAGATGACAAGTTAACATAATCAGATCGTCAAAGTCACAGGCGTTGTTACTGCGTAATCGTTTCTGGTATTCTGCGTAAGCTGCCGCTACTTTCTTACTGGTATAATCTCTTCCAGATTCCCGTTCAAAACGATCTGGCCCTATCAATTCATTTTTTGCATTAGAGATGGCTGCAAGAATTGTTTTTTCTTTAAATACCTTTGGGTCATAATCAAGATATTTGATTACATCCTTCATTAAGCTTTTCTGATCATCTGTGTCATAGATGGTAAAGCTTTTTTCATATCCAAGTCGTTCAATGTGTCGTCTTAAAATTCGCACACAGGTAGAGTGAAAGGTGCTTACCCAGATGTTTTCACTTCCGTAACCAACAATATTATCGACACGTTCCCGCATTTCTCTTGCCGCTTTGTTCGTAAAAGTGATGGCTAATATATTCCATGGATTTACTCCATGTTCCTCTATAAGATAAGCAATACGATGTGTTAGGACTCTGGTTTTACCAGAGCCTGCGCCAGCTAATAAAAGTAGTGGACCTTTATTGTGTCGTACGGCCTGAAGCTGCTGTGGATTAAGGGAATCATAAATACTCATAATTTGTACCGCCTTTGATAAGTTTTTGCAACGAGCTTCCGTAAAACGAAAGCAAACATATGTTTATTATACCATTATGTTATAGTTAGGACAACTCATAGTTCTAAAAGGAAAAATCTATTTACATGTAGTTTTAATTACTATATAATAGAGGAGATAAGGAAGTTGATTTCTTCCATTGAGCGAATATAAGCGAGGTGAATATCTTGGCTAACTCTAGTGACATTTATATAAAACGAATTATTAATGAATTAAAAAAGATTGATTATATTAAGCCGGGTGAAATTCCGAACATTGATTTGTATATGGATCAGGTGACAACCTTTATGGATGAGCATCTTTCAATGTCAAAACGATATGATGATGATAAGATGTTAACTAAAACTATGATTAATAACTATACAAAAAATAATCTTCTGCCTTCTCCAAACAAGAAAAAGTATTCCAAAGAACATATGCTTTTATTAATTTTCATTTATTATTTTAAGAGTTTTTTATCCATAAGCGACATTCAAAGTATTTTTACCCCACTGATAGAAAAATTTTATACAAATAAGAGCGAAGTGGATTTGGAGGATATCTATTCTGGAATTTTTGATTTTGTACGAGATCAGATTGAGCCACTAACGAAGGATGTCATTCGTAAATATACCAAAGCCCAACAAACTTTTCCTGAAGTGGAGGATAAGGAAGACCGTGAATTTTTGAATACCTTTTCCTGTGTTTGCATGCTAAGTTTTGATGTGTATGTGAAGAAAATGATTATTGAGCGAATTATCGACCAGGAAATCTCGAATATGCGTACGAAGCCTAACGCTACGAAGGAAGCTGCACAAAAGGTGGCAAAAGAAAAGGGTAACGTAGAAAAAGAGAAGACTCCGAAAGAAAAAGGTAGCGTAGATAAAGATAAGACCGCAAAAGAAAAGGCAGCCAAAGCAGCAAAAGCTCAAAAAGCAGCGAAGGAACGGGAAGCAAAAGCGTTGAAGGCGCAGCAAGAAGCAAAAGAGAAAGTCGCCAAACTTGAACGAGAAGCAAAAGAAAAGATTCAAAAGGCAGAGCGTGAAGCAAAGGTACTTAGTGAACAGGCAGAACTTTTGAAACAGCAGGCATTAAAGCTAGAACAAGAAGCATTGGAAGCGGAGAGTAATGCAACCAAAGAGCGCGAGGAAGAAGAATTTAATAATATGCAACTTCAGCCAGAATAAATAAACTTAATAAATTGCAATAAAAAACCAGAAAGCACATGCTCTCTGGTTTTTGTTATTCATGGATAAGTACAAGAAGTACTTGATTATTCTCATAGGGAAATGTTTATTTGTCCTCTGTAAGAATGCGCTTAAATACCATATCATAGCCATCATTGCCATAATTCAGGGAACGGTTAACGCGACTGATTGTCGCAGTAGAAGCGCCTGTTTTTTCTGCAATCTCCAGGTAGGTTTTATGCTCACGCAACATCTTAGCTACCTCAAAACGCTGCGATAAGGATAACAGCTCATTGATGGTACAGATATCTTCAAAAAAGATGTAGGCTTCTTCTCGGTCTTTTAGACTTAGAATGGCGTCAAACAGAAAATCAACTGCTGGGGTTTTTATCTTTTTGTTCACGGAAATCCCTCCAGATGCAATTTATAATTCATATCGTAACGTAGTATAATTTTATCACGATAAAGTCTTAAAGTAAAGATGATTTGTGAACAATTTGTAAGTCATTTACACTTTGTAAGTCATTTACTCATCGTAATCATTTACATTTTCTAATTGATTCACACGTCGCAATCATTTACACTTTGCTTTTCTTGTATTTACAAAGCTTAATAACTTCTCAACCGAATCATTGACAACAAGCTCAGAAGGGAAGTCAACCTCCGCAAGAAGTTCCTTGGCAAAAGAAAAGTCGCCAATAGCGGTATCTACATGCGCATCGGTACCTAGCGTGATACTTGCGCCATATTGTTTACACAGTTTTAGATAGGTAAGTACATTCTCTCTTGCATTTTCACGAAAAGAGTAAGGGCTTAAGGAGCTGTTATTTAACTCTAATAATACTCCGGCTTCCTTGGCTGCTCTTACAATCACTTCATAATCTAGTGGAAAACGGCTGTCATCCGGATGACCAATGATATGAACATATGGATTGGCAATTGCACCAAGGACCGCATCCGTATTGTCTTTGATAGATCCTGGTTTGATGGTAGCAGCGTGCAGGCTGGCAATTACAAGATCCATTTCGCGAAGTGGGTACGCATTCATGTCAAGTTTGCCGGTTTTATCGATAATATTGGCTTCCGCTCCAAGTAGTAACTTTATACCAAGCATGGTGCGCGGTACCACTTTTAGGTTATGAAAATAAAAATCATGGCAGGTTCCTGGCATTGCAGGACCGTGTTCGGTAATGGCTAATAGAGATAACCCTTTTTCACTGGCTGCCTGTACCATTTCCTTCATTGTGTTATAAGCATGTCCGCTTACATAAGTATGGGTATGAGTATCAAGAATGTATTTCATAGTAGCCTTCTTTCTTTACAGTGCAATCTGTTAACGGGTTCTGTGTCATCATTTGAAGTCAGAAGATTTCGCAATGAAATGCTTACATGATTATATCATAAAAGAAAAGGATTGCAAGGTTTGATGGAAAGATGTGTATTGCAATAATGGGAGTGGGAGCATATAATATTGAATATTGTAGTCAAAATAGGCCAGAAAGTGCTTTGTACTAAGATGCAGAGCGTGGTTAACTGAGAGGATGTTGTAGGTGAAAGTAAAAGCTATGATTGCGTTATTTGTCAGTACGATTTTTTGGGGAAGTGCCTCCGTGTTTATGAAGACTTCACTAGAAAATATGACGCCGTATTATCTGCTTGCATTCCGTTTTATATTAGCAGGGGTTTTGTTAGTAATGATATTTTATAAAAAGCTTATTCATATAGAAAAACGATTATTATTAACGAGTATTGGTATGGGGGTGCTACTTTACTTTGAGTTTTTGTTCTTTACCATTGGATTACAGTATACCACTGTCACAAAAGTATCGTTTATAGTAGGTTCGTATATCATTTTAGTACCATTTATATATATCGCAATTAATCGTAAGTTACCTAGAAAGGTCAGCTTTCTGGCATCTGTTATTTGCCTGATTGGAGTAGGATTTGTCGTACTTGATAATGGAATTAGCGGAGTGAATAAAGGGGATATGATTACCTTTTTATCCACTATCAGCTACGCGCTCCACATTGTCATCACAGCAAAAGTTGTGAAAAAAGCAGACCCAGTCACCATCAATGTTGTGCAGATTGGTGTTGCAGCCATTGTGGCAACCATATTTGCCCTAATAATGGAACCATGGCCAAGTGTAATTAGTGGTGGCAGCATAGGCAGTATTGTCTATCTGGCGATTGGTGCCACTATCATTCCATATGTACTTAGTGTGTATGGGCAAAAATATACGTCTACGACAACGGCAGCAATTATCCTATCCTTTGAGTGTGTGGCAGGATGCGCAAGTGCAATCATAGTGTTAAATGATATTCTTACAACGAATATTGTCATTGGGGCAAGTCTCATTGTGGGCTCGCTGATTATATCGGAAATTGGTGAAAAGATGATGGAGCGGATGATAAGACCATTTATGATTAGTAGAGCGTCAGTGGAGAAAGAGAGTTAAGCGAAAGTTAGGGCGAAAAGAAAAGCCTATTAGAACAAGTTTACACATTATAATTTAACAGAAATATAACTTAACAGGGAGAACATCATAGCATGGAAACTTATCAGGAGAAGAATTTGCTGAAAGAAATAAGAAACAGAGAAAGAATGTTATGGGTCAAGAAATTTGTGGCTTGCCTTATCGGAGTACTTGGCATCAGTGTTGCCATCACGTTATTTCGTCTGGCTAACATGGGAACTGACCCATTTAGTTGTGCGAATCTTGGTATCGCTGATTTTATCGGAATTCAGTTTGGCATCTCACAAATCATCATCAATCTTATACTATTTGTGTTATTATGGAAGATAGGTCGTAGCTATTACGGGATAGGAACTGTCCTTAATATGTTTTTATGTGGTTATGTATCGGATTTCTTAATGTGGGTCCTCCATCCATTGGGCAGTCCTACCAATATGGCAATCAGAATAACACTTATGTTGTTAGGGGTAATCTGCTGTAGTTTTGGTCTTGCCTTATATTGTTCTGCAGAAGCCGGAATCTCTCCTTATGATACGTTAGCATATGCGATTGATGAAGTGTCAAAGCATAAGCTGCAATTTCGCTATGTGCGAATCGTCGCAGATATCCTATGTGTTGCAATTGGATATTTCCTTGGTAGCACGGTAGGGATTGCCACAGTTATCATTGCTCTTTGTACTGGACCAGCGGTGCAGTTCTTACGTACTCATTGGCTAGATAGGAGTTTGTGGGGGAATTAGTTATTGTCATTGCGCAATGCATCAATTGCGAAGTACTTGCTATTTATTGCGAAATGATGTACTATTTATAAAGCGATAAACAGTGTATATACAACAAGAGGGATAAGAATGAAACGAGTGCTTAAATGGGTGGATGAGATGAGGCTTTTGGCCGATTATCGTCGAGGCGAGTTTTTATCAGCGTATTTACTAAACAAATTATATAATATGTGGATCATATGGGGACTTGTGGCGATAAGCAGTGTAATACATATTTTTACCGTTGGATATGATAAGCTATTCGATGGATCGATGAAATCAATAGCGGTACTCATTTTCTGCTTAATTACAATTCTTTATGGTTTTATATTTCCAGTCTACATCAACTATGCTACCCACTCAAGTAAGATGGGACATAGTATAATCTATAGTTTTGTATTTCTTTGTCTCAGTGCGGAAGTACTGTTTATACGAAATGAAATCATCAATGTTGGAACACCTTATAACTATATTGTATTGATGTTTGTGCTATCTTCGATTGCTAATTTTACATTAAAAGAGAATCTAGGCATCTTGTTGTCATTAAATGCGGTCTTATTATTGGCTTGCTGGAATGACTTAGAATGCTGTGAACTTCAAGGTACGGTTGAGCATGGTTACTATGTAAGATCCATGGTAATTATAATACTTGTTAGTTTTGCCGTGGCATTTCGAAATCACGCGAATTATCTTCGAACCGTAAAGGATAAGCATACCCTTAGTAAGGTGGGAGAAACAGATCTACTCACCACATTGTTAAACCGAAGAGGGTTAGCTCAATGTATCAAAAGAAGAGGATATCAGAATAATATAGCTGTATGTATGTTAGATATTGATGATTTTAAGGCTTATAACGATACTTATGGGCATGATAAAGGAGATTACTGCTTGCAAAAAGTATCCTCCTGTCTGCAGATTCTGGAGCAGAAACATGATGCGGTATGTATTCGACACGGTGGTGAAGAATTCGTCATTGTTTTCTTTGGAGAAGTGTATGAGGAGATTAAGCAATCCTTGCAACATTGCTTAGAAGAGATTAGAAGATTAAAAATCAAATCAGGTGTCGGAGCAACTTTGCCTTATGTGACTGTTAGTATGGGCCTTGCTTTTAGAGAAACCGGCGTAATGAGTTTGGAACAGTACAATGAGGTGATTGCCCAAGCAGACTGTAAGCTTTATCAGGCAAAGCAAAAGGGCAAGGATCAGTTGGTTAGTGAAGAGACTATAAGGGCAGTGAAGAACTAAGAGCCTATAAAAGATAGTGAAGAACGAAGAGCCTATAAAAGATAGTGAAGAACGAAGAGTGAAGAGTGAAGAGATATAAAGATAGTGAAAAGATAGTGAAGAGATAAAAAGATAGTGAAAAGATAGTGAAAAGATAGTGAAAAGATAGATAGTAAAAGATAGATAGTAAAAGATAGATAGTGAAAAGATAGTAAAAGATAGTGATGAAGTTAGTGTCCATAATTATGGAGCTATTTAGTAAGGGTGTCTGAAAGACAGGTTCCTATTATATAGATTATACGGTTATGGGGACATTATAGCAGAAGATATATACGTGAAGAGAGAATAGAAAAAAGATAAAATTAATAAAATAATAGAAAATTAATAAAATAATAGAAAAATGATCTCTCGGAATCTTGAGTGATTATACCAGCGATACTGGCAACGAACTTTGAAAAGCAAATATTATCCAGAATAAAAAATAAAATGAAAAAATGAACATGAGAAATAGACATAACTGTAATTA
>JAEYSV010000046.1 GCA_023434365.1 Bacillota bacterium
CAGAGCAGCTGACTTGTAATCAGCAGGTTATCGGTTCAAGTCCGATCGTCGGCTTAAAATATCAATTGATATTTTTATGGATGGGTTCCCGAGTGGCCAAAGGGGGCAGACTGTAAATCTGTTAGCAACGCTTTCGAAGGTTCGAATCCTTCTCCATCCACTACATCATAGTAGTGATGTAATAAAATAATATCGCGGGGTGGAGCAGTCTGGTAGCTCGTCGGGCTCATAACCCGAAGGTCATAGGTTCAAATCCTGTCCCCGCAATTTTGAAAACTTCGGTTTTCATATGCCCAGATAGCTCAGTCGGTAGAGCAGAGGACTGAAAATCCTCGTGTCGCTGGTTCGATTCCGGCTCTGGGCATTCACTTTGCTAAAAGTGAACTAATAAGTGTGGGATATTAGCTCAGTTGGTAGAGCACTTGACTTTTAATCAAGTTGTCCGGGGTTCGAATCCCCGATGTCTCATAGTAGAAAGTTATTAAAAGTAGTAATACTTTTAGTAACTTTTTTTTGTGCTACTAAATCAGTTTAGATGTGCATACAAAAATATTCAGAGGCGTGCGATCATGTTATTAGTAAAAGAGAAAATATATAAACAACTATAATACATAAATATTATATATTATAGTTGTACACAAGAGTAAATTAAAATGGGGATAACTCATTAAAAATTTATAGTTTATGTTGAAATAATTTAAAAATCATGTTATTAAATCACCTAATATCGGTAGAGAGCTCTAAAATATTATTGATTTCTTCACTACTCATATTTGTATAGATACATAATTCATCTTCTGTTGGAATACGCCCTAAATTTTCTGCAAGTGCTTTTTTAGCTTCATGTATTAAAGTAGCCTTTGCTAAAATTGTCGATTCCCAATCATCTGCTATAGTAGAGGCATCAATATAGGCCTCCATAGATTCTTTAATAGAATTCATGAGATATTCTTCAATATGATCGAACTGTTTTGCTCCCAATAAATTATTAAGAGCACAAAGTAAAGAAATATTTCCTTCTTGTATAACATCTTCCATGTGTATATCTCGATTTATATAATCTGTAGCCAGTTCCAAAACTTTTTTTAACCAAAAATCTGAAATGGTCTGGATAGCACGTTTGTCTCCGTTTAGTAAATTGATGTAAAAATCATTTTTTTCTTTTTTTGTATAATTAGGCAATTGATTAATATCTTTTAAATACATTTTAAAAAAAGATTCACGTAAATCTTTATTTTTTGGGTTTGTAGGTTCATACAAAGAACGCTGATTAGAATCTATGCTAATATCTAATTCTTCTGTAATATCATTTGTATCATTAGCAGGAAATGAATTTTCATCATCCACTTCATTTGAAGTATCTACATCCTTTTCTGATTGAGGGGCAAGTAGATATTGATAAACCAGTTCTTGTTGTTCTTCTGACAAATCCATGTCTTTAAAATAGAAAAGAATTTCATCCTTAGAAAGAGGGTGATGGGTTGCTTTTGCTATATCAGCTACTGAGCGTAATGTTTCCATAAAAGTGATTCTGTCGATCATTTAAACCTCCGTTTTTTATTGTTTTGTTGTAAACTAAACAAATATAATATTAATTCTATGACAATGAATATTAATTAGTAGATATTTTTAATTGTATATCTTTCATACGTGTTTGAAATTGTGAGTAAAAACTTAAATCAGTTTGATATGGAGTTAAGAAAAAAGTATTTAAGATAAGTACGTTTAACGATTTCCTAGTTAAATCATCTGCATGAAACATAAATTGCTCCTGCATTAGATTGATAAAGTCATGCCAAACGTTAATAAAATTCTCGTATTCTTTTATATTTGTTATACCAACCCATCTTGATACTTTCATTTTTGTTCTATTTGTTTTTTGACATTCATGTACTTGTAAAAAATACTGAAAAGTATTATTTTCATAGTATCTGCCCAAAGGAAATAGCCTACATAAACCTGGACGATAAGAATGAATTGAACAACGTCCTTCATTTGTCAAGAAAGAACAGCAATCCTCTTCTTCTGTCATTTTAAGATTTGGTAATATAATACCATCAAATAAATTTAGTTCGATCTGCATTTGAAGTAATTGTTGAAATGTAGAATTAAAATGCATTGTAAGTTGATAGATGTCATAGGGATCTAAAATAATTGTGTGTCCCATTCCACGACAACAGGCAGAACATCCCTGGCAATCGTTGCAGTCTAATTTTACCATATCATTTGAATCATACAATTTTCCATCTGAGATATCAGTTAAGCAAATATTTCGTTTCATTGTAGCCTCATTTCATAATAGATTCATTTGTTTATATATGGTTAACTGTAACACATTAGATAGACCTTTCCAAGTTAATTTGTAATGAACAAGTCATTATTATTATGCTAAATAGAGAATGCTAATAACATTTATTATCAGATGCAAAATGTCTCGTTAATAGCTCTAATATCTTCGCTTCACGAAAAATAAACGTAGAATGATATTTTTTTCCTAATTCATAATTTACTTGATATGCTTCGTTTAAATCCATATATATTAAACGATATCCTAATTCTTTTTCATAGTTATCTAGTTCCTGAGCAGAAATTTGATCTGTAATTTCAGCAAAATAATAGTACGAAGTATGATCAAAGATAGTGTTTTCATAAAAAGTACTTTTCCTAATTTCTCTTATTTTTCCAAAAGCTTTAATTGTTTCAGGAATAATATTTAGTCCGCCTTCTTCACGTGCTTCACGAATTAAAGCAGATATATTCGATTCTCCATCTTCTATACCGCCTCCTGGAAATTTATAAAAGCCTTCTTTGTCGCTCTTAATTAGTGCAATTTTCCCCTGCTTAATAATAATCGCGCGTACAGCACTTCTAGTAGAACGTTCCATAGAATTATCATAGTCTTTTTTGTCAAAGGTATAAAGAAGTCTCAAAATTATTTCCTCCTTGAAAGGATATGAATAATATATAGTAGGATAAAAACACACAAAAAATTATAGCAAATAAAAATGATATTTACAAGAATTGGAGGTGTAAATTCTCTTATATTATAATACTTTGTAATAAAATAAAAAATTCTATTATAAAATCAATAAACGTGAATAGGGTAGGATTTAGTTATAAATCATCTAAATCCTACCCTATTTTTAATTGTTATAATTTAATATATTCTAAACTCTAACAAATTAACCTCCATATTTAGCTTAATAATAATATTGTGAATACCATCTAGTTCATCAAAACTACTTCTTAAGACAGAAAAGCTAGTTGGGGAAGAAGATGGAGCTACTTCAATAGAACAAACTGGATTGTTATTTGGATCATCTAAATAAAGTTCTATTTTCCCAGGTCTTGCTAAGGTAGAGGCTTTGAATTCCGCATATTTCGCACCTGCTACATCACATTGTTTATAGGTTAGTGTTGTATTCCATCCAACTTGACTAACATAATGACGATAATGTTCCTTTGTAAACTTAATCTCAGCGCCTTCTGATTCTTCATAAAGAAAGGCATCAGTAAAATTACGAACAATTCTATTAGGGATAGTGTCTGCCATAATATCTAACTCTTTAATGAGGCGCTTATCTTCACAATGGCTACCAACATAGAATGTATATAAACCAGATGGAGTAACCATTTTTTCTTGGGATACATCATAAAAGGCAAGCTGTGAAAGCGATGTAGTTATCATTATATCTACTTCTTCTCCAGAAGGAATCATAACACGCTTAAAACCACAAAGTTGCTTTAACGGACGTTTTACGTGAGGATTATTTTCTTTAAAATATAGTTGGCATACCTCTTCGCCATTAACACTTGATGAGTTTTTAACTTTAAAGGAAACAGTAATGTCGTCACCACTCTGATTAAGATTCATATCAGAGTAATCAAATGATGAATAGCTTAACCCATAACCAAATGGATATAGGGGGGTTCCCTTAAAATATTGATAGGTTGATTCATTGTTAATAATATCATAATCCATAATAGATGGCAGGTCATAATGCGAACGATACCATGTCTGCGGCGTTCTACCAGCAGGGTTTATGTTACCAAGTAAGGCATCTGTTAGTGCATTTCCTAATTCAGGTCCAGCATGACTAGTATATACTATTGCTGGTATATGCTCTTGCGCCCAGTTAATAGCATACGGATAACTACTAACTACTATTACTATTGTATTTCTGTTTGCGCTATAAACTGTTTTGATTAATTCATCATCATGTTTAGATAGTTCTAGATGAGTTCTGTCGTAACATTCTCTTGCTACAAACATTGGATTATTGCCAACACAAACGATAGCAATATCGCTTTCTTTTGCTAAAGTTGCAGCTTTTACTAATGCATCTTCGACAATTTCTTCATCAAAAAGCATATTTGGTGTTATGCCGCTTTCTGAACAGGACAGTAACTGGCCATTTTTGTCGACTTTAATCCGTTTATTGTCGCGGGACAGGAATGCTGTCTTATCAAGATATAGGTACGGGCGGAAGATTTCATTACAGTGCCAACGATATGTGGTATTACTTGTAGCACTAACTGCTCCTTTTACCTCAAGGTACATACCATTATTTGCAGTGTAAGTAATTTCGCCATCCCATTCTTGCTTCATAAAAATGCAATCTGGTGTAGAACCATTACCATCAGCATAAATAAAATTGTCTTCGTGTAGACTTAAATATTTACCGTTAAAACACCTAATTCTTACTCTATGACATGAATCATCGTAATGTACTAAGGTATCACCTAAGTGATTCTTAAGAGCGGTATAAATTGAAATTTCGTTTTTTGAAACACCGGTATACCAATCCATGTAGTTTGCATCAGCTGTGTTTCCAACAATTGCGACTGTCTTATCTTTGCTAAATGGAAGTAAACCATTATTCTTAAGAAGTGTTATACCTTTTTCAGAAGCTTTACGAATCAACGAACGGAATTCGTCACAGCACAAAAGGTTAGGATCAGTATATAAATAGGGATTGCGTTCGCCGTCGAATTCTCCTAGACGGAAACGTCCATCTAAGGTATTGTAGATAGTTTTATCAATATCTTTTTCAGTAATATAGCCAAATCGTAATGCGTCATAGGCACTTGCAGTAACAAGTTCAGTATTATCTGTCATAACATCAGTCCCATTTTTCAAGCATAATGCTAAAGTTTCTGCATGACTAAGGCTGTATTTATGTAAGTTAACATTTTGTCCAAAATCGCCTCCATCAGTTACGATAAATCCAAGACCCCACTCGTCCTTTACTATTTTTTGAAGATCAGGATTAATAACAGCAGGAACGCCATTTAACTCGTTATAAGCAGCCATCATAGAATATGCGCCACCTTCAGTAATTGCTGGCTTGAATGCAGCGTAATAGTATTCATGCTTTAATCTAGGAGATAGATTGGCAGAACAGTTTCCTCTGCCCTCTTCATTGTTATTGGCACAAAAGTGTTTTAAGGTTGGTATAGTGCGCATATAAAATGGGTGTTCTCCACGCAGACCTTTTGTATACTGAATTGTCATCTCACCAGTTAAGAAAGGATCTTCTCCATAAGCTTCTTCATTACGACCCCATAAAGGGTTACGTTCCATATCAACAGTTGGTCCCCATACCATAAGGCGTGAATTTTTTTCTTTTTGCCAATAAATTCGAGATTCAATACCTGCTAACTCACCAAGCTTGTACATTAATTCAGGGTCAAACATGCTTGCCATACCAATTGGTTGTGGTGTCACGGTTGTTTCTTGTTCATCTTCACCAGCTCGTAATACAAGACCTCTGGCTATTTCTGTTCCAATTAACCATTCTTTGATTCCTAGTCGTTCAACAGGCTTATTATGAGTAGAGAGAAAACCGATCTTTTCATCAAGTGATAAGCGAGATATTAGATCGTTTATTCGTATATCAAGAGATAAGTCAGGATTTAAAAAAGGATATTTGTACATTATATTCCCCCCATTTAGAGTTTTGTTAATAATATTTTAGGGATTTTTTGGTTAAGGGTAAATGTTTAATAATGTGTATCTTTTGTATTTTTAATATAAAAATCAATTATGTGTAGAATTAGTTGGTTCATGTGGATTTACATGGACCATACAATGCTTAACTTGATTAAATTCACGTTCTATTGCATCATGTACTTTATGAGCAATGATGTGAGTTTCGAATAGTGTTTTATATCCGTCAGCGCTAATTTCAACATCAATATACATTTTAGATCCAAATAATCGCGTTTTTATATTATCAATACCAAGAACTCCTTCTTGCGACAATATTAGCTGTTTTAAGCTGTCTTCTGTGACGTTGTCACAGGATTTGTCAATCATTTTATTAAATGAATCTTTAAAGATATCATAAGCTGCTTTCATAATGAAAAGACTAATTACGATACTTGCAATAGGATCAAAAATTGGGTAACCTATTTGAGCTGCACCTATGCCAATCAAAGCGCCTATGGAAGAAAGGGAGTCAGAGCGGTGATGCCAAGCGTCAGCCATAAGTGCACTAGAATTAATCTTTTTCGCTGAAGCTCGGGTATACCAATACATCCATTCTTTTGTAACTATGGAAAATATTGCTGCAATTAAAGCAATGGTTTTAGGTATAGGGATTATAGTGTTACTCTTTATTATTATTTTATTGATTCCAATAAAACCGATGCTTACACCGGTAGCTAATAATATTCCTGCTAAAAGAATAGAGGCAACACATTCTATTCGGTCATGGCCATAAGGATGTTCTTTGTCAGAATCTTTTCCTGCTAATCGAACCCCAATAATAACAATAATTGTGCTAAGTACATCGGAGGCGGAATGTACTGCATCCGATATCATGGCACCCGATTTTCCCATTATTCCTGCAAAAAATTTAAATAATGACAGAACCAAGTTTATTACAATTGTGGTTACTGAGACTTTTAAGGCAATATGTAGTTCAGAGTTTGTTCTTGAAAATAAACTAGACTGTTTCATATCTGACCGCCAATTACTCGTTTAAGTTATCCTATGACAAACAAAAATAATCGTGATTGTTTTTGCAAAGGGGATTTTTATAAGAGAAATGGTTGATGGTATAAGTTTCAGCTAGGCGTTTTACTAAAAAAGTGGTTGACAAATAGCAATTCGACATATATACTTTGAATATCAAACTATTTGAAATTAAAACTAAGGAATGGGTTATCAATGACTTCAAGAATTATTGCAACCGGAAGTTATTTACCGGATAATATTGTTACTAATGAGTTTTTATCCACCTTAGTGGATACAAGTGATGAATGGATATCATCACGAACTGGAATTAAAACAAGAACCATTTCAAGTGGAGAAGGAACCACTCAAATGGCAACAGCAGCTGCTTTTAAAGCACTTAAGAATGCTAATATTTCTGCAGAAGAATTAGATTATATAATAGTTGCTACTATTTCAGCCGATCGATGCATGCCTAGTACTGCTTGTGAAGTACAAAGTAATATTGGAGCTACAAATGCTGCATGTTTTGATCTTGCTTCGGCATGCTCAGGTTTTGTTTATGGATTGCAGGTGGCAAATTCATTATTACAAACAACAAATACATCAAGAGCTTTAGTTATAGGAGCTGAGACCTTATCAAAATTAATTGATTGGGAAGATAGGTCTACCTGTGTATTATTTGGAGATGGAGCAGGAGCTGCAATCATAGAAAAGAATGAAAATGGGATAATTGATACAATATTAGGTTCTGACGGAGATAAAGGGTATGCTTTGACATGTGATATTCGCGCAATTAAGAACCCCTTTGTTCAAATAGAAGGTGCTTATATTAGTGAGGATCAATCTAACTCAAATAGTTCTTGTAACTCTTTATCAGATGAGTTTATTCGTATGGATGGTCAGGAGGTTTATAAATTTGCTGTAACCAAAGTTACAGAAACAATCCAGGCCATATTAAAGCGCAATCAGTTACTACAAGATGAAATTGATTATTTTATACTTCATCAGGCAAATGAGAGAATTATTCAAGCTGTTGCTAAAAGGTTAAAAGTAGATTTAAGTCGTTTCCCGATGAATTTGCAACAGTACGGTAATACTAGTGCTGCGACAATTCCCATTCTATTAGATGAATTAAATCGAACAAAGCATTTGGAACCAGGAGATAAAATTATCTTGTCAGGTTTTGGTGGTGGATTAACTTGGGGAACGATGTTACTTACATGGTAACAGATATTCAGCAGTATACTGATGAATTATATAAAATAAAGAATGTAGTAACAAACGTTATTCGGTAAATACCCGATTAGCATAAACAATGAAATTTTAATTTAGGAGGACTTATTATGAATTTTGAAGCATTAAAGGAAATTATTGCAGAACAATTAGGTGCAGATGTAGCAACTATTACAGAAGAAATGAGCTTTACAGAAGATCTTGGAGCAGATTCATTAGACTTATTTGAACTTGCTATGGCTATGGAAGAAAAATTTGAAGTAGAAATTCCAAGTGAAGACTTAGTCAACATTAAAACAGTTGGCGACGCAGTAAAGTATATAGAAAGTAAAAAATAAGCAAATTTATGTTATATTAAGTAACAACAACTATACGGCGATGCCCACTACCTTTCTGGTAGAGGACTTCGCCATTCTCACATAGTAAAGGATGACAAATATATGAATAAGATAGCTTTTGTATTCCCGGGTCAGGGAGCTCAATATGTTGGTATGGCGAAGGACTTTTATGATACATTTCCAGAAAGTAAAGAAATATTTAGTAAAGCGGGAAATTTGCTTGGCATAGATATGGCTAAGCTTTGTTTTGAAGAAAATAATCAGTTAAATGAGACAGAATATACGCAAATTGCGATGTTAACAGTGTGTATGGCTATTTATGAAGCAGTAAAAAAGGTGAAAATTATACCACAAATGACAGCGGGATTAAGCCTAGGGGAATATATGGCATTAGTGGTGAATGGAGCTTTGAACTTTGAGGAAGCGATTGTTTTAGTTCAAAAGAGGGGTCGTTTTATGGCAAATGAAGTACCGGATCATCAAGGGACTATGGCAGCGGTACTTGGTTTAGAAAATGATAAAGTGGAAGAAATATGTGATTACATTGCGAAAGTAGAAAATAATATAGTACAACCAGCAAACTATAATTGCCCAGGTCAGATTGTGATTTCGGGAGAAGTCAATACTGTGATGAAAGCAGTGGAAGCATTAAAAGAAGCTAAAGCAAAACGAGTGTTACCTTTAAATGTTAGTGGACCATTTCACTCTAGTATGTTAGTAGGGGCCGGAAAAAAGTTAGCAGAAGAATTAAACAAAATAGATATTAGACCATTTACTATCCCCTATGTAACAAATGTTACGGCGGAGGTAGTAAATGATGAGTCTATAGTAAAGGAATTGTTAGAAAAGCAGATATCCTCTAGTGTTAAGTGGCAGCAAAGTATTGAAAATATGATTGCAAAAGGTATTACTCATTTTGTCGAAATAGGGCCAGGAAGAACTTTAAGTGGCTTTATTAAAAAGATAGATAAAACGGTTAACGTTTTAAACATAGAAAAAGTTGAAGATTTAGATAAGTTAAAAGATTTTGTAAAATAAATGGATGGAATCATCAGAAGGAGTGATATGATGCAACAAAAAGTCGCATTAGTAACTGGAGCTAGTCGCGGAATTGGGCGAGAAATTGCAGTTGAATTAGCAAAACAGGATTTTACAGTGATTGTAAACTACAGTGGAAATGAGGCTGCAGCCAAAGAGGTTGAAGACCAAATACATGCTCTCGGGAAGCAAGCAGTTACATTTCGATGTAATGTTGCAAATTACGATGATGTATCAAATATGATAGCTAAGATACAAGATGAATTTGGCGGAATCGATGTAATCATTAACAATGCTGGTATTACGAAAGATAACTTATTGCTGAAGATGACAGAACAGGAATATGACGCCGTATTAGATACAAACTTGAAGGGCGCTTTTAATGTTGTTAAGCACGCAGTTCGCGGGATGATAAAGAAAAGAAGTGGACGTATTATTAATATTAGTAGTGTTTCTGGTGTAATGGGGAATGCTGGTCAAGTAAACTATAGTGCTGCTAAGGCAGGGATGATTGGAATGACAAAAGCACTTGCAAGAGAACTTGCATCAAGAGGAATTACAGTAAATGCTGTGGCACCAGGCTTTATTGATACGGATATGACAAAGGGATTACCGCAAGCAACTTTGGAAGCTGTAGCAGCTCAAATTCCGTTAAAGCGGTTAGGTAGTGTAAAGGATATTGCAGATATAGTTGTGTTTCTAGCGACAAATGAAGGTAATTATATAACGGGTCAGGTATTTCAAGTAGATGGCGGATTAGCAATTTAGGAAAGGGAAGATAATTTAATGAAACGTAGAGTAGTAATAACAGGAATGGGAGCCATTACTCCAATTGGAAACAATGTAGAAGAGTTTTGGGATTCAATAAAGAAAAATACAGTTGGCATTGGGCCAATAACGAAGTGGGATACATCTAATCATAAAGTAAAGCTTGCAGCAGAAGTTAAGAATTTAGAAGTTACTGATTTTATAGACCGTAAAGAAGCCAGAAGAATGGATCCATTTAGTCAGTATGCCATAATTGCAGCTAGAGAAGCACTAAAAGATAGTGAGTTGGTTATAAATGCGGATAATGAGGATATGGTTGGTGTATTTATTAGCTCAGGAATTGGTGGATTAAGTACAATTGAGGCAGAGCATATAAAATTATTGAGCAAAGGACCATCCAGAGTTTCACCACTGATGATTCCTATGATTATTGGAAATATGGCAGCAGGAAATGTTGCAATTGATTTAGGCGCAAAGGGTAAATGCTTAAGTATCGTGACCGCTTGTGCAACTGCAACTCATTCTATTGGAGAAGCATTTCATGATATTGCATATGGTGAAATGGATGCATGTATTGCGGGTGGTTGTGAATCTAGTATAACACCATTAGGAGTTGCTGGATTTACATCATTGACAGCACTTAATGAAACTGAAGATCCTTCAGTAGCAAGTATTCCATTTGATAAGAGAAGAGCAGGCTTTGTTATGGGAGAAGGTGCAGGTATTGTTGTCTTAGAAGAGCTAGAAAGTGCTAAAAAGCGAGGTGCACATATCTATGCAGAAGTTGTGGGATATGGAGCAACATGTGATGCTTACCATATTACTTCTCCTTCTGAGGATGGTAGTGGAGCAGCAAAAGCTATGGTAAAAGCAATAAAAGAAGCAGGAATTAGTGAAAAAGACGTTGACTATGTTAATGCTCACGGAACCAGCACGAAGTATAACGATTGTTTTGAAACAAAAGCTATTAAGCTTGCACTAAAAGATCATGCTTACAATGTTCTTGTTAATTCTACAAAATCAATGGTAGGTCATTTACTAGGAGCTGCAGGTGGAGTAGAGTTGGTGACTTGTGTGAAGTCAATAGAAGAAGGATATGTTCATCCAACGGTAGGGCTTGTCGAATCTGATCCAGATTGTGATTTAGATTATATTAAAGGAGAAGGACGTTTCGTGGACATTACCTATGCAATAAGCAATTCGCTTGGATTTGGTGGACATAATGCTTCACTATTAATTAAAAAGTATAGAGAAGTCTAGAATTGGTCTTGATAATAATATAAATCTTGAAAGGACATGTACAATGCAGGTAAATGAAATTATTCAATTAATTGAAGCTGTTTCAAAAGCAGATATTAAAAATTTTTCTATGCAAAAAGGTGATTTTACTCTAGCTATGGATAAGTTAAAGGTAAAAGCAGGTTATACATCTGTAAATGCAATAGGAGGACTGGTTACAGAATCTTCTAATGTAAAAGTGGAGAGTGAAGATTCTGATAAGAAAGAAGAATCGGCTATTCAATCATGTGTTTCTAAAACAGACCTGACATTAGATACAGTAGCCTCAATAAATAGTGTAGAGAATGAAGCCTCTCTTGTAGAAATTAAGTCACCAATTGTAGGTACTTTTTATCGTGCCCCAGGACCAGGACAAGAAAATTATGTGAATATAGGTGACAATGTAAAAAAAGGGCAGACGATATGTTTAATTGAGGCGATGAAGCTGATGAACGATATTGAAAGTGAATTTGAAGGTACTGTGGTAGAGGTGCTGGTAGAAAATGAAAGTATGGTAGAGTATAACCAACCGCTATTTAGAATTCGAAAAAACTAGTATAGGCTATCTTTAAATAATTATATAAATCAATACTATAAATTTAGAGTATGTTTTAAATAGGAAAGATAGATGGAAAAGAGGGTATTATGTTAGGAATTAAAGAAATTCAGGAAATTATTCCACATCGTCATCCGATGCTTCTGATCGACCGGGTAGAGGAATTGGTTCCAAAGTTAAAAGCAGTTGCTTATAAAGCAGTTACCTATAATGAAAATTTCTTTACGGGGCATTATCCAGAAAAACCGGTTATGCCTGGTGTTTTAATAATCGAAGCATTAGCACAAACTGGAGCTGTGGCAATATTAAGTGCTGAGGAGAACAAGGGAAAACTTATATTTTTTGGTGGCATTAATAAGGCAAAATTCCGTAGTCAAGTAGAACCAGGATGCATTTTACGTCTGGAAACAGAAATAATTAGACAAAAGGGTCCACTAGGGATTGGCAGCGCAAAAGCGTATGTTGGAGATAAGTTAGCAGTAGAAGCAGAGCTTACATTCTTTATTGGAGAGTAGATTAATTGGAGGAATGGCAAATGTTTGACAAAATATTAATTGCTAATCGGGGTGAAATAGCAGTAAGAATTATACGTGCATGTCGAGAGATGAATATTCAGACAGTAGCTATATATTCAGAAGCTGATGCTGATGCGTTACATACACAGTTAGCAGATGAAGCTGTGTGTATTGGTCCTGCACAAGCACAGAAAAGTTATCTGAATATGGAAGCCATTATAAGTGCTGCAGTTTTAACAAAAGCAAAAGCCATTCACCCAGGATTTGGTTTCTTGTCGGAAAATAGTAAGTTTGCGAAGATGTGTGAAACATGCGGCATTACGTTTATCGGGCCTGATAAAGATGTAATGGAAAGTATGGGAAACAAATCAAAGGCAAGAGAAACTATGGAAACTGCTGGAATTCCAATTGTACCAGGATCTAAGCAACCGATTAAAACGGTACAAGAAGGATTAAAGCTTGCATCTGAAATAGGTTATCCAGTAATTCTTAAAGCTAGTGCAGGTGGTGGTGGAAAAGGAATGCGTGTGGTAACCAAGGAGGAAGAATTTCAAGGTTTATTTGCCAATGCAAAGATGGAAGCGAAAAATGCTTTTGGAGACGACTCTATGTATATGGAGAAGTATGTTATTAATCCAAAACATGTAGAATTCCAAATAATGGCTGATAAGTTTGGAAATGTAATTCATTTATTTGAAAGAGATTGTTCTATCCAACGTCGTCATCAGAAGGTATTAGAAGAGGCACCATGCCAGGTTTTAAATGAATCGGTAAGAAAAGCAATGGGTGAATGTGCAGTTAAGGTAGCAAAGTACATTGGCTACTATAGTGCAGGTACAGTTGAATTTTTACTTGATGAGAATCAGAGTTTTTATTTTATGGAAATGAATACAAGAGTACAGGTAGAACATCCAGTTACAGAGATGATTACCGGACTTGATATAATAAAAGAGCAGATTCGCATTGCGGCAGGACTCCCTTTAAGTATATCTCAGGAGGAAGTAATCACTTCTGGGCATGCTATAGAATGCCGTGTTAATGCGGAGGATGCGTACCATAATTTTCGACCATGTCCAGGCAGTATAACCAATTTGCATATTCCTGGAGGAAATGGAGTACGGGTTGATACAGCAATATATACCGGATATAAAATCCCACCTTATTACGATTCGATGTTAGCTAAAGTAATAGTAAAAGGCAGAAACAGAGAGGAAGCCATTGATAAAATGAGAAGTGTGTTAGGAGAGTTTATTGTTGAAGGTGTAACTACGAATATTGATTTTTTGTATGAAATTATTCAAAATAGAACATTTTGCAATGGAGAAATTAATACAGGCTTTATTGAGCAAGAGTTTTCTAAGGTACTAAAATAGCATATCTACATTTCTCAATAGGAAAAGTACCAGAAGACATAAGTATAGTGAGTAGGAGGGCTTAAGTGTAAGTATGCTAAAAGAGATGTTTAAGAAAACAAAATATATTGCACTCGAGGCTGAAACCTCTGAGATAGAACAAGACACAAAAAATGTGGAATCCCCTGGTGGTTCTGTGGATAATAGTCCTGCGATACCAGATGGAGCGTGGATAAAGTGTACTAATTGTCAAACAATTCTATTTCATGAGGATGTTATTGCAAACAAACAATGTTGCCCAAACTGTGATTATCACTTTTCGCTGTCTTCATGGGAACGTCTTAATATGGTTGTGGATAAGGATAGTTTTATAGAATGGGATAAAGAAGTAATTGATTGCAATGTACTTCATTTTCCAGATTATGAAAAGAAGCTTAAAGCGAATAAAAATAAAACCGGCTTAAATGAAGCAGTGGTAACTGGAATAGCGAGAATCCGCGGATTAAGGTCGGTTATCTGTGTTATGGATAATCAGTTTTTAATGGGAAGCATGGGACAGGTGCTAGGAGAAAAAATTACTCGTGCAGTAGAAAAAGCTACTAATAAAAGATTGCCTATTATTATTTTTACGACCTCAGGTGGTGCCAGAATGCAAGAAGGAATTGTTTCATTAATGCAGATGGCTAAGGTGAGTGGGGCATTAAAAAAGCATAGTAATGCAGGACTTTTATATGTAACAGTGCTAACTCACCCAACGACGGGGGGAGTAACTGCGAGTTTTGCAATGCTAGGTGATATCATATTAGCGGAGCCAGGAGCATTGATTGGATTTGCAGGCCCTAGAGTAATTGAACAGACAATCAAACAAAAATTACCAGATGGCTTTCAGCGTTCAGAGTTTTTGGTGGAAAAAGGTTTTGTAGATCGTATTGTGCCGAGAAAAAAAATGCGTAGTGCATTGAGCAGAATCTTACGCCTCCACTATAAGGGCACAGGAACTAGCGATAATAAAGAAACTTTGGATACAGTAACTCTATTTTCTGAGCAAGATAATGGTTCAATAGAGAAGAAAAGTGAAAGCAATAAAGAATATAGTGCATGGGACTGCGTTATTAAAGCGCGTGAAGCAGATCGGCCAATTGCTACAGATTATATAAGTCGATGTTTTACTCACTTTATAGAACTACATGGAGATCGCCTATATGGAGATGATCCAGCGATTGTAGGAGGAATTGCTTTATTTAACAACATTCCTGTTACAGTAATTGGTCAGCAAAAAGGTCGTAATACAAAGGAAAATATATATAGAAATTTTGGTATGCCAAACCCGGAAGGCTACAGAAAAGCATTACGATTAATGCAACAAGCTCAAAAGTTTAATCGTCCTATTATTTGTTTGGTTGATACGCCAGGGGCTTTTTGTGGAATTGGTGCTGAAGAGCGTGGTCAAGGGGAAGCAATAGCTAAAAACTTATCGGAAATGATGGATTTAAAGGTACCTATACTAACTGTTATCATAGGAGAAGGTGGTAGTGGTGGAGCTCTTGCGATGGCGGTAGCGAATGAAGTTTGGATGTTAGAAAACTCTATTTATTCGATTCTGTCCCCAGAAGGTTTCGCGAGTATTTTATGGAAAGATGCTAAGAGAGCCAAGGAGGCTTCCGAAATTATGAAAATTACAGCCCAAGAATTATATCATTTGGGTGTAATTGAATCGGTAATTAACGAACCTGAGGAAGGAATTGCATCAGATTTTGAACAAGTTATTCAAGATATTAAAGTAAAATTGTCACGCTTTCTAATGACCTATAAGTTAATGGAAGGGGAAGAACTATCAGAACATCGATTCCAGAAATATAGAAAATTATATACAGATAATTGGTAATATAAAGAGTATGAATAAACCATTGTAATTGTTTCATTCATAGATTGGCTAATTCGGGATACACTACATTATAGTAGCTGTATGATTTGAGAACCGTTAACTATGCATCGTAGGCTGCATAGTTAACGGTTTTTTGTTTTAGCTAAAGTTAAAAACCACAATAGAATCAGTGTGTCAAAAGATGACTTTTACAATAGAAAAGGAGTGTGTAAGTAATGGAACAGAAAATAAGTAGCAACTTAGCACTTAATATTAAAACTCTAAATAAAACGTTAAATATTGACAAAAATTTTGATATTATTTATCGTGTCATTACTATAGCAGACAGGGAAGCGTGCTTTTACTTTGTTGATGGAATGAATAAGGACGAAATCATGGAAAGACTTATGGAGTTCTTATATCAAATACAAAACGATGATATGCCAAAAACTGCCCAAGATATGGCCAAGTCTTTGCTTCCATATGGTGAAGTTGGAATGGAAACAGATATTAATAAAATAATTGTTTCGTTACTTTCGGGAGTTCCAATATTAGTAATAGATAAGTTTGATAAGGCAATTACTGTTGACTTTCGTACTTATCCAGCAAGAGGTGTCGAGGAGCCTGATCGTGATAAGGTATTACGTGGTTCAAGAGATGGATTTGTAGAAACGGTGGTATTTAATACTTCTCTAATTCGACGAAGAATAAGAAATCCAGAGTTAATAATGGAAATAACTTCGGTAGGAGATAGTTCGCATACAGATATAGTTTTAAGCTATATGAATGATAGAATCAGTCATGACTTTTTAAATAAAATTCGACAAAGAGTGAACGAACTTCAGGTCGATTCGTTAACAATGAATACGGAGAGTCTTGCGGAGGCATTATATGACAGAAACTGGTTTAACCCCTTTCCAAAGTTTAAATATACTGAACGGCCAGATACAGCAGCAGCATCAATATTAGAAGGGAGTCTTGTTATCATTGTAGATAATTCTCCTTCTGTCATGATCCTTCCAGCAACAATTTTTGAAATTGTTGAAGAAGCTGATGATTATTATTTTCCACCAATTACAGGAACATATTTAAGATTGACTCGAATGTTTATTAATCTTCTTGCATTAGTTTTCACTCCACTTTGGATTTTATTAGTAGCTAACCCAGAATGGGTTCCAACCTCCCTATCATTTATTCTAATAGATGAGGAAATTAACATTCCACCGGTTATACAACTACTCATTTTAGAGTTTGCAATAGATGGTTTAAAACTTGCATCAATTAATACTCCTAGTACGTTAAGTATGCCATTAAGTGTTGTTGCGGGTATTGTATTAGGCGATTATACAGTTAAATCAGGGTGGTTTAATTCTGAAGTAATGTTATACATGGCATTTGTGGCGATTGCTAACTATACACAGGCAAGTATTGAGTTAAGCTATGCATTGAAGTTTTTTCGAATCTTGATATTAATACTCACAGGTGTATTTGGTATATGGGGATTTGCGGTAGGAATTATATTTACAGTTCTTTCTATTGCATGCAACAAGACGGTAGGTGGAAACAGTTATCTGTATCCTTTGATTCCTTTTAGTGGAAAAGAGTTATTTAGAAAAATTTTTAGAATTCCAATGTCCAAGGCACAACAAAGGGAAGTAAAATAGAGAGGAAAAGGTATAGCCCCAATTTAGGTGTTGTACCTTTTTATGTTTTCTAAGTCATTCTTATGGAAATCAATTTGCATGGAGTAATTCTGATGGGATAGAAAATGTTTGATACCCCTAGTATTATTCGTTATAATAGAAATGATAAAAGACTATTTGGCTGTGACTAGATATGCTTTTATAATGAATAAAGACAGGAGTGCAGCAGTTGAATCAGAATGCCTTTTTAGATGCGTGTGAACGTATTATTAATCAACAACGCGAAAGAAAATCGATAGGGACATTAGGAGAGAAAACACTCCATGCTATATTAAAATACTATTTTGAGCCAGATGACCAATACCATGAAATAAAAAAAGAAGGATATGTGGCAGACATATCTTATGGGAATGAAGTAATTGAAATTCAGACGCAAGGGTTTAATAAACTTCGAGGTAAACTAACTACATTTTTAAAAAATGGTGTCGTTACGGTGGTCTATCCGATTCCATATCAAAAATGGATTCAATGGATTGATGAGGAAACGGGAGAGATAAAAAATAGACGTAAATCTAATAAAAAAGGTAGTGTGTATGAAGCTTTTTTTGAATTATATAAGATAAAGCCATTTTTAATACATCCTAATCTCCGATTAAGTTTTGTATTGGTAGATATAGAGGAACAGCGTATTTTAAATGGTTGGAGTAGTGATAAAAAACGTGGGGCCAGTAGATATGAGCGTATTCCACTTACCATTGTAAAGGAAATAAATATAATAAGGGTTCAAGATTATGAAAAACTATTACCTGAAGGACTTAATGAAGTTTTTTCGACAAAAGAGTATAAAGCATGTTCAGGGGTTTCAATTGGTATAGCAAGAACCGCCGTCCATGTTTTAAACTATGTAGGGGTCATTAGAAAAGTCGGAAAAAAAGGTAATTTGATACTATATTCAAAAACAATAGGTGGTAACACGCCAGAGGAGTATATTGCAAGCATAGAACAGGAATAGATAGAATACGAGGAGAACAATTATGAAATTAGGATCACATGTAGGGATGAGTGGCAAGGAAATGATGCTAGGATCAGCAAAAGAAGCAGCATCCTATGGGGCTAATGTTTTTATGCTGTATACTGGGGCACCTCAAAATACTCGGAGAAAAGATATTAGCGAGCTTAATATAGATAATGCATGGGACTATATGAAGCACCATAAGATAGAAGAAGTAATTGTGCACGCACCATATATAATAAATCTTGGCAATACGGTAAAAGCTGAAACTTTTGAAATTGCAGTAAAGTTTTTAGAGGTAGAGCTAAAAAGAACCGAAGCAATAAAGAGTAAACAATTGGTGCTTCATCCAGGAGCACATGTTGGCGCTGGTGAAGAAGAGGGTATTCGACAAATTGTTAAGGGGATTAATGAAGTGTTAACGCGGGATACAAATGCTTTCATTGCACTAGAAACGATGTCAGGAAAGGGCTCTGAGCTAGGCAAAACATTTGAGCAGCTTGCCAAAATTTATGATGGAGTTGTATATAACGATAAGCTAAGAGTATGCTTTGATACCTGCCATGTACATGATGCTGGATATGATATAGTAAATGATTTGGATGGTGTACTGAATCAGTTTGATAGAATACTTGGGATAAATCAAATTAGTGTCTTTCATGTTAATGACAGTAAGAATGAATGTGGTGCTGCAAAAGACCGTCACGAGAATATTGGTTTTGGTAAGATAGGCTTTCATACTTTACATCAAGTAGTGACAATGCCGGAATTAATGCATATTCCAAAAATATTAGAAACTCCATATATTCCTTTACCTAGTGAAGATAAAAAGACAGTAGCTCCATATAAACAAGAGATAGAGATGTTTAAAAGCGGAGTATTTGAAGAGGGTATAAAAGAACGAATAATAGAAGAGAGCAAGATAGGAAGTTAATAAATTGCTGGAGAAGAGGATGAATTCATTATTTGAGAAATTAGTAGAGTATCGACAATCGAATATTTATCCAATGCATATGCCGGGACATAAACGTAATGAAACAATATGTAATATGCCCAATCCATATAGTTTGGATATTACCGAAATAGATGGATTTGATAACTTGCATGATGCTAAGGACATTATTAAAGAGTCAATGGATTTAGCATGCAAATTATATGGTTCAAAAGAAACTTTTTATTTGATAAATGGAAGTACATCAGGCTTGATAGCAGGAATTATGGCAGCTACCAATAAAGGAGATAAGGTATTAGTAGCAAGAAATAGTCATAAATCTGTTTATAATGCAGTATATCTTCATGAACTTCATGCAGAATACTTATATCCTGAGATGGTGTCTGAGTTTGGTTTTTATGGAGCATTACGTTTTAATGAAGTACAGGAAAAGTTAAATCTGCACCCTGATACAAAATTAATTATTATAACATCACCAACTTATGAGGGGGTTGTAAGTGATATAAAATCAATTGTTACGTTAGCTCATCAGAAAAACATCCCAGTACTAGTTGATGAGGCGCATGGTGCGCACTTAGGATTCCATCCATATTTTCCAACAAGCGCAATAAAGAATAATGCAGATATAATTATACAAAGTATTCACAAAACAATGCCAGCATTTACACAGACGGCATTATTACATTATAATAGTAATCTTATAGCAAGAGATAGAATAGCAAAATATCTTCAAATGATACAAAGTACGAGCCCTTCTTACCTATTAATGGCATCTATTGATCAATGTATACAACTGATTTGGAAGGAAAAAAGCAAATTATTTAACTTATTCTATCTTAGAATGGAACAATTTTATAGAACCACCTCAGTTCTTAAGGTATTAAGAATTATTCTTAAGGGTGAAATAGAAAAAGAAGAAAATGGGGAATCTATAGCGTTTGATCCTTCAAAAATAGTTATTTCGACTGCAAAGGCAGGAATAAGTGGAATAGAATTGTATCATATTTTATTACAGGAATACGGAATACAGTTAGAAATGTATAGCATGAATTACGTAATTGGGATGACAAGCATTGCTGATACAGAAGAAGGAATTTGTTACTTTGCAAGGGTACTATTGGAGATTGATCAAAAACTTAGTAGTACAGGTACTACTACCAAGAGATTATCAACTAATAGCTTAATAAAGTTAGATCATCATATCTATGAACTGCCTAAGATGAAAAAGAAATATGACAGCTTTGAAACAGACTCAATGTCACAAGAAGTTGTTCCGGTAAGCAAATCAATGAATAGAGTTTGTACAGAGTTTATCTATGTATATCCACCCGGTATTCCTGTGTTGGTTCCGGGAGAAATAATCTCAGCAGAATTTATTCACTGCTATAATGAATACAAACGGCTTAATTTGGAAATAAAAGGGTTAGTGGGCAAAGAGGCCGATTTCATTAAGGTAACAAAAGAATAATAGGAGGCTTTTAAGGATGTCACATATTTATGTTGTGGTTGGAAAAAGTTCAACTGGAAAAGACACTTTATTTCAAATGCTTGCGTCGGATTTTGATCTTAGTTTAAAGACACTAGTTGGTTATACGACAAGACCTATAAGAGATGGAGAAAAAGAAGGACTGCAGTATCATTTTGTATCGAAGGACCGATTAGAACAATTAAAGAAAGAGAAGTTAGTAATTCATCATTGTGCTTATAACACAGCACATGGAATATGGGATTACTTTACAGTAAATGATGGCCAAATAGATTTAACAAAGAAATGCGATTATATTATAACAGGAACGATAGAGTCTTTTTGTCAAATAAGAGACTACTTTGGTAAAGATACGGTCATTCCGTTATATATTGAGGTAGAAACTGGAGAACGTATGCAGAGAGCTCTTAATCGAGAACGAAAACAGGAACAACCTAAATATATAGAAATGTGCCGTCGTTTCATTGCAGATGAAGAGGATTTTACAGAGGATAACATTGAAAAGGCAGAAATTAGAGTAAGATATCATAATGACGACCTGAATCACTGCTATCAAGAAATTAAAAACTCAATCCTTTTACATAAGGAATAAAAGACTATATTATCTTATTTTCTTATGATATAATACTTTTATCATACTTTAAGGAGGCGTTTTTTTGGATATACGAGTGAACCAGATACAAGCTATGAATCAAATAGATCAAAAAGCGCCTATCAATCAAGGTGATGGAAGCTTTAAGTTTACTTTGATAAGTAATATTGAAGAGACAGAGCTTCAGGCTAGATTAACCTTAATGATGGAAGAAATTACTCAACAAGGTGATCGAATAAAAAAACGAATTGATATTAAGGATATCAAAAGATATCGTCAGCTAATTAGAGAATTTATGAATGAAGTTATTACCAGATCTCATAAATTCAGTAGAGAGAATTCATTGGATCGACGGGGGCGGCATCGTGTTTATGGTATTATCAAACTGGTTGATGAAGCAATTGATGAACTTGCACAGGAACTAATTAATGATGAGAAAGATCAACTATTGGTATTAAATCGTATTGATGAGATTAGGGGAATGTTGTTAGACTTGCTGTGGTAAGAATGAGGTGTGGAATGATTGATTTTAGTCAAATTATAGGACATGAGAGCATAATAAATCATATGCAAAAGGCTATTGAAAATCATAAGGTCAGTAACGCATATATTTTAGCAGGAGAAGATGGAGCTGGTAAGAAAATATTAGCGAATACATTTGCTAAGACGCTACAGTGTGAAGAGGGTGGAAAGAAACCTTGTAATGTATGTCGTTCTTGTATGCAAATGGATGGAATGAATCATCCAGATATTATATATGTAACGCATGAAAAAGCAAGCCTTGGAGTAGATGAGATAAGAATTCAGGTAAATAATGATATTCAAATTAAACCATTTACTAGTCCATATAAAATATACATTATTGATGATGGCGAAAAAATGACGGAACAGGCACAAAATGCATTGTTAAAAACAATGGAAGAGCCACCAGAATATGTCGTTATTATGATTTTGACAGACAACGTTAATCGCTTGCTTTCCACAATTCAATCGAGAAGTGTCATTCTGAACTTAAAGGCTGTGTCGACCGATGCAATAAAAACATTTCTTATGGAAAAAAAGCAGATTCCTGATTATTTGGCTGAAATTAGTGCACAATTTTCCAGAGGGAATGTGGGATTAGCAATAAAGTATTCCACTAGTGAAGACTTTATTCAATCAAAGGAAATGGTGTTACACGTGTTAAAGCACATTGATGAAATGGAACTACACGAAGTAATGGATGCAGTGAAAAGTTTTACTGCAAACAAACTGGATGTATATGACTATATTGATTTAATGACATTGTGGTATCGCGACGTTTTGATGCTGAAAGTGACAAAGAACCCTAATCTTTTATTATATAAAAAAGAATATAATTATCTTGTAAAACAGGCTGCCAAACGGACCTATGAAGGGATAGAGGCAATTATTCGGGCAATGGATAAGGCTAAAGTACGGCTTAAAGCTAATGTTAATTTTGATATAGCGATTGAGCTTATGTTACTTACAATAAAGGAGAATTGAGATGGTTAAGGTAATAGGAGTAAGATTTCGGAAAGCGGGGAAAATATACTTTTTTGATCCATCCGGATTAGAAATAAATCAGGGCGATAATGTTATTGTGGAAACAGCAAGGGGAATAGAATATGGCTCTGTTGTTTTAGGTCCAAAAGATGTAACTGAAGATAAAATTATTCAACCGTTAAAACAGGTAATTCGAGTGAGTACACCTGCTGACGATGCAGTAGAAGTAAAGAATAAAATAAAAGAAAAAGAAGCATTTCAAATCTGCCTTGAAAAAATAGCTAAACATGGCATGGAGATGAAATTAATTGATGCGGAATATACGTTTGATAACAACAAAGTATTATTTTATTTTACAGCGGATGGACGAATTGATTTTCGTGAATTAGTAAAGGATTTGGCTGCAGTTTTTAAAACTAGAATTGAACTTCGCCAGATAGGAGTGCGTGATGAAACTAAAATAGTTGGGGGAATTGGAATTTGTGGACGCCCTCTTTGTTGTCATTCATACTTATCGGAATTTGTTCCAGTTTCAATAAAGATGGCAAAGGAACAAAACTTATCTTTAAATCCTACAAAAATCTCCGGAGTTTGTGGAAGATTAATGTGTTGTTTAAAAAATGAAGAAGAAGCTTATGAAGAATTAAATAGTCGTTTACCGAATGTTGGCGATCGTGTTTCTGCTAAGGACGGCTTAAGAGGTGAAGTACAAAGCGTTAGCGTATTGAAGCAGCTTGTTAAAGTAATTGTGACTCTTGAAAATGATGAAAAGGAAGTTCGGGAATATAAAGTAGAAGATCTGAAATTCTCTCCTAAACGTCGAAAAGAGAGGATAGCAATTGATGATGAACTAAGGGCGCTTGAGATGTTAGAAAAAAAAGAAGGCAAGTATATGTTGGATAATGAATAAAGGAGTGCATGATGAGTATTTTGTTGCCAGGAGAGCGTCTAGATGATTTGTATCGTGACGGTTTGATGATTATTCAGCATCCAAAAAAATTCTGTTTTGGTGTGGATGCCGTTTTGCTTTCTGATTATGCTAAAGTAAAAGAGGGAGAAACAGTTCTTGATCTCGGAACAGGAACTGGAGTAATTCCTATACTAATGCAATCAAAGAGTTTGGGAGAACATTTTACAGGACTTGAGATTCAGGAAGAAAGCGCAGACATGGCAAGGCGTAGTGTGCAGTACAATGGACTACAGGAAAGGGTCGATATAGTTACCGGTGATATAAAAGAAGCCTCTCGAATCTTTCAAGCGGCTTCTTTTGATGTTATTACTACGAATCCTCCCTATATGAACTCTGGTCATGGTTTAGTGAATCCGGATGAGCCTATGGCCATTGCTAGACATGAAATAAAGTGTAATCTAGATGATATTGTACGTGAATGTGCAAAAGTGTTAAAGCCACAGGGAAGACTGTATATGGTACATCGACCTACGCGGCTAATAGAAATTATTAATAAGTTAAGTGCATATAAGCTTGAGACAAAACAGCTTCGCTTTGTGCACTCATATGTAAATAAAGAGCCTACTATGGTATTGATTGAAGCAGTTAAGCATGGAAAGTCTATGGTTAAGATAGCTCCTCCGTTAATTGTTTATAAAGAAAAGAATGTTTATACGGATGAGATACTAAAAATATATGGACATAAAGTATAACAAAGGGATGAAAGAAAACACAATTTTCTTTTGTCTGCTTTGTCAAGCATAGTGGGAATAGGAGTATATATGGCTGGGAAATTATTATTATGTGCAACCCCGATAGGAAATTTGGAGGATATAACTTTTCGTGTTATTCGCACACTAAAAGAAGTTGACTTAATAGCAGCAGAAGACACGAGACATAGCATAAAGTTGCTCAATCACTATGATATAAAGACACCTATGACTAGCTATCATGAGTTTAATAAAATAGAAAAGGCGAAATATCTTGTAAAACTTCTTATGGAGGGGAAAAATATAGCATTAATTACAGATGCGGGCACACCTGGAATCAGTGATCCGGGAGAAGAATTGGTAAAAGAAGCCTATGCTAATGGAGTGGAGGTAACTAGCTTACCGGGTCCAGCGGCCGTAATCACTGCGCTTACGTTATCTGGCTTATCTACAAGAAGATTTGCGTTTGAAGCTTTTCTACCGACCGATAAGAAGGAAAAACAAGCAATTCTTGAAGAACTAAAAAAAGAAACTAGAACGACGATTCTGTATGAGGCACCACATAGGTTGTTAAAAACGCTTGAGTTGCTATATGAGGCTCTTGGAGACCGGAGGGTAACTGTTTGTAGGGAGTTAACAAAAAAGCATGAAATTGCCTTTTTAACAACTTTTAGCAAGGCTATTTCCTTTTATACAACAAATGATCCAAAAGGTGAATGCGTGTTAGTAATCGAAGGTGTGAGTAGAGAGGATTTAATAATAGAACAACAAATAATTTGGAAGGACATGCCATTAAATGAGCACATGGAACTCTATCTTTCCAAGGGTTTAAGTAAAAAAGAGGCGATGAAAGAAGTTTCTAAAGATCGAGGCGTTAGTAAAAGGGAAATCTATCAACAACTATTATAATAATCTGTATTCGCAATAATAAATAATTAAATTATGAAAGCGTGAACAATGGGAGTTTTGTTCACGCTTTCGTTATATTAAATAATAATAATATGTTTTATTCGATAATACCAGCTAACTTAGCTAACTGAACAATAGACTCTTTTGATACTTTTTTTCCACAGTAATCAAATAATTCATTTTTCTCACCGTTGAAAATATCAGTTGGTTCGTATTTTTGTAATACTATTCTATCTTCGTCAACAAAAATTTCAAGCGGATCTCTTTCGCTTACTCCCAATGTTCTTCTTAACTCGATAGGAAGTGTAATACGTCCTAACTCATCCAACTTTCTAACAATACCTGTGCTTTTCATGTATGTCTTGCTCCTTTAAGTATTTTATTACAGATAATAGAAAAAATATCTGTATTTATTCTATAAAGTAACACTTGCACCAAATAAAGTCAATTAAAATTCTTAATATGATATAGCACGATTTTAAGATTGTTATTTCGACATGAGAAAAAATTGTAAAAAGTAAATTTATGTATAAAGATATCGAAATGTAAAAATCGTACAACATTTAGAAGATTATTGAAACATTTTGAAATATAACCAAATTACAAGAAAAACTTGGTTGTAAAATTGGCCCGTGTTACTATTTAATAGTAAAAAAATAATATCATTATAATGCAAAAAATGCAATATTAAATGTAAAAAATTTCTCAAAAGTTATGGTCCACTTTATGGAAAAACAGCTTTTATGTGGTTTTATAATGCATTACATATGCAAAAATCATGAAAAATTTAGTAGAATGCTAAAAAAATGACAAATTATTTAGCAATGATAATACATTTGCTAAAATAAGTATATTAAGTAAAAGTAAATAAATGTATTAGAAGAATGCATAAAAAAGTACTATATTGAGGTGAGGTAACTGTCATTTCACTATGTAGGGTAATATTTGTAGTTTTGATTGAATAAATTTAAAGGGACAAAGAAGAAAGTTGTGGGTGGACACATTTGTTAAATTACCTATGGGGGATTATGTTACTTGGGGGAATTGTATATGGTATACTTACTGGAAGTGTAGACGATGTTAGTACTGCAACGTTGTCCTCAGCGAAAGATGCAATTACGTTGTGTATAACAATGGTAGGTATTATGTCATTATGGACTGGATTAATGCAGGTAGCAAAGGCAGTTGGAATTATCGATTGTCTTACAAGATGGCTTCGGCCGGTCCTTGCCAAGTTGTTTCCGGATGTTCCAAAGGAGCATGTTGTAAATGAGTATATTGCTTCTAATATGATTGCTAACTTACTGGGGCTTGGGTGGGCGGCAACACCAATGGGACTTAAGGCAATGAAGGAATTAAAAAAGCTTAATCATAATAGTGAGATTGCAAGTTGTGATATGTGTACATTTTTAATAATTAATATCTCATCGCTCCAGCTTATACCAGTTAATATTATTGCCTATCGAACGCAATATCAGTCTGTTAATCCAACTGAAATACTAATGGCGGCAATAGTTACTACCTTATTTTCTACTATGGTTGGAGTATTATTTGCTATGATGGCAAGAAAGTATAGTATTAGGAGGTAGTGTTATTATGGGATTTTTGCTATATGTATCAGATTACATTATACCACTCATCTTTTTTATTGTTGTAGGTTATGGATTACTTTGTAAGGCACCTGTTTATGACGAATTTGTAAATGGTGCTAAAGACGGGATAAAGGTGGTATATGGAATCATTCCTACATTAGTTGGATTAATGGTAGCTATCGGAGTTTTAAGGGCATCTGGATTGATGGATACAATCGCTGGTTTAATTGCGCCAATCGTAAAAGCGCTTGCTTTTCCTGCTCAATTAGTACCACTTGTAATTGTAAAGATGTTCTCTTCATCTGCTGCAACAAGTTTGTTGTTGGATATTTTTAAAGAGTATGGTCCTGATTCATATTATGGTAGATTAGCATCTATAATTATGAGTAGTACAGAAACAATCTTCTATACCATGGCGGTATACTTTATGTGCGCTGGAGTAAAGAAGAGTAGATATACTTTGGCAGGGGCGCTAGTGGCAACATTTGCAGGAGTAGTGGGTAGTGTTATAATATGTAATCTTGTTTTTTAATAAAATACTTATGGAACATAGATTAATAGCAAATAATAGTTTTAAGTGTACTATTTTCTTGAACACATTTTCCCTATCGGTTATAATTAGAGAAGGTATACAGAAAAGAAAAGGGTGAATGCATGGATAAATATACAGCAGTTAATGAAATACTGGTGAATCTATTTAACGATATTATTGAAATAGAACAGAAGGAAGTTATCACGGGTGAGTTTAAAAATATTACTTATAATGATATGCACATAATTGAAGCTATTGGTACTAAGAAGGCACATACTATGACATCCGTTGCAAAACGACTTCGCATTACTGTAGGAACCCTGACAATAGCAATCAATAACCTTGTAAAAAAGGGTTATGTTGATCGTATTAGAAGTGAAGAGGATCGACGAGTAGTATTAATATCACTGACAGAATTGGGAAAACGGGCATATCTTCATCATCAACGATTTCATGAAGAGATGATTCGAGTCACTCTTGAGGGTATAAAAGAAGAAGATATTCCGGTACTTACCTCTGCTTTAAGCAATCTTAGTAGATATTTTAAAGAGAAGTATATAAATTGATAAATATATGTGAAATAAAAGGAGCATATCACAAAAGTGTGATTGCTCCTTTTTGGCAGGGTATTGATTTTACATATTCTTTTTGTTCTAATTATTCTCCTAGTTCAGCAACAATTTTCTTAAGAGCTTCTAATGCATCATCTGGAAGTTTATCATATCCACCTTTTTTTGTTGCAGTAGATTCGACAAATTGAACGCGATCATTCATACGTGCTCTTAGTTGATCAACATAAGATTTATCATTCATATCAGGAACAAATCCTTCCCAATCAAAAATTTCGATATCAGAGAAAGGTCCCCATTGTTTAAATTCTGCTCTCTTCTCAACAATTGCTTCTAAGATACCTAAAGTGTCTTTCGGCTGTACTTTTTTGCCCATAAAGTCACCGGTATTGATAATGTAACAATCTACATTTTTGTCACCAACTAATCTCTTAAATTTATCAAAGTCGTGAGATAAAGGATATGTTCTGAATGGGTTAGCATAAGGAACAACTACTAGTGCATTAGGATCAACTCCTTCAGCTAGTCTTTCAGCACTACTTCTCTTTGTTGCCAGTGTTGCACCCATAACAGATGCTAAAGAAGCACCTTTAAGTTTAACCACAGGTGGAATAGTAGGATCTTTCATAATCCAGAAGATAGAGTTAACAGGTTCGTTAATTTTATCAACGCGGTTTGGTGACCATAATTTAGATTTGATTGCACGACCGTTTCCATTGCGGATATCTTCTGTAACAAGTACAATTTTTCCGTCTTCATCTAAAGTTGCAGAACAGTTTTGTGCAGTTAGTAAATATTTATTATCTTCACAGTTAGTTGGATAATCTTGAGTTTTATCAAAGTATGTAGGTTCTAGTGCAATAGAAGCACATGTATCTGCATTAATAATAAACGCATCGTCATGAAGTACAGTAACGCCATATTTTCCGCCGTGTTTTGCGTGAGTTATAGTAGATTTACCAGATCCGGATAAACCGAATACAGAAGCAACATATTTTGAACCATCAGTTAAGGTGTATTCTTTTTGACCACCGTGGCAGGATGCATATCCATTACGATTTGCAATGGCCCATGCCATAGTTAAGGTTCCCTTTTTATGTTCCCCAAAATATTTCATACCAAGAATTGCGGCACAGTTTTGATCTGTGTTGAAATAACATAAGCATTTTGGATCATAGCCTGGTTTATCAGTTCCTGGCCATTGTGGATTAGAAAAAATATAAATATCAGGTTCAGTACCGTTTCCTATTGGAGTGGAGTTTTTATACATTCTAACATATTCATCTGACATGTACTGGAAGTTTAACATCCAGGAGTAAAGCAAATTTTCTTCTCCTTCAGGAATGAGTAAGTGAGCCTTTACCATAAATTCTGGATCAAGACCAACATACACTTCAGCATGATACATTGTTAACCAACGAGTATCATAAATAGCATCCATTGTCATTTTATCTAATTCATCTGTATTAACATTTGGTTCGCCTGAAATCCTTCTTGCAGCTGCATAACGACCAGTAATAGAACCGTCGTTAAATAATAACACTTTTGCATCAGCTTCTAAACCGAATTCCTCACCTCTGTACACTGGCATGTCAGTAACGATGGTACCAGGCGAATTCTTTGCTAAGTCATATGCTTCCTTTAGCGTATTCACTCTTACTACATTGTTGCCATAAAAAGCAGCTTCAATAATGGATCTTGTTTTTGCAAATCCTGGTTTGCCAGCGCCTATTTCGTCGCGTTTGTAATAAGCTTTTGTTGACATGATACTTCCTCCTAATTGTCTTATTTTTGTCGGGGTAAACTTAAAATTTATAGTAATTTAACAACTTAGTTGCTAAATTATTAACGGTTCGACTGTTTCAAATTTCCACCATTTTAATTATAAAACTGGTTGTTGTAAATGTCAATAAAATATTAAAAATAATGATAAAATTTATGACATTTCAATAACAATACTGGTACATTATGGCACACCTGTGCAAGGTGTCATATAAAGTGTTTCTTATTAATACTAATTACGCAACAAAAAAAGAGGAATATTACCATAACATGGAATGATAAATCCTCTTTTTTGAATTAAAATCTTTATTTAGTTAATTGTTTATCAATCCATGTATTCATGTGAGACGATATTATGGAGAATGGTGCGGGACCAAAGGATAGTAAAAAATCATGAAAATCTTTTATATTAAACTTCTCTCCTAATTTTTCTTCAGCCGTTTCTCGTAGATTAGCAATTTCTAAATAGCCTAAAACATATTTCATGTAATTGCTAGGTTCCTCCACCATAGATTGATGTATCGTTTCTATGTCATCTTTGCTAGTAATACCAAATCCATTTAAGAATTTCGTGGTATCATGTAAAGTCCACCCATAATAATTGACACCAATATCTACTTTTCCATATAGGCATAAAGTACTAATCATGTTTTCTTGAAGAACAGTAACTACATCTTCTTGAAAGCCAGCCCAGCTATAAGAATACAGTTCTACATACGTAGCCCAACCTTCAGAATACCCACCAAAATCGACAATGTTGCGGATGAGGGATGGTTGTTGCTGATTATAGAAAGCGTTTTGATACAAATGACCTGGATATGCTTCATGCGCTATGGTTGTAAATATCTGTGATAAGTCATGCTTTTCACCACCGTTGATATAAATGTGATTGTCTTGATAATTATCTATTGGAGGAGTTAGGAAGAATGCAGGACTTAAAAAATCTTCTAAGGATTCATGTACGTAGTTAATATTACAGTTTACGGTGTTTAAGTGTGGAAAATCATTTTCGATTGCTTCTTGAAGATAGTCTAAAATTTCTACGGGATCTGTCAGAGAATAATCGGGATTTACGACAGCAGTAAGTACATCTTTATTTTTAGCAGCAATAGTCATCATATTTAACATTGAATTTTGTATTGCCTGACCAAATAACTTATCTATTTCTTCGATCGATTTGTCAGATCCAGTGCTATTAGCAACTAAATAGGAATAATATTCTTTGCCTTGTGGATAATTACTTAAACCATTTTCGTTATTGCCTGTATTTTTTAATGACGATAAAGTATCAATAAGATGCTGATAGGCTGGAATAATGTAGTTCTTAACTCCATCTTCATTTCGTCTTGAAAGTTCTAGTTGTTCTTTCTCGGTATAATTAAGTTCCTTAATTTTGTCATTAAAAATGTCTATCAGATAATTGTTACCTGGATCCTTGATGAATTCCTGGCACTGCTTGATTATATTATCGGCAGTTTTATTGCTCATGAACAATCCTTCTTCAGATTTTTCTATTTCAAATTGAGCTATTTCCTGGAAGTATGTTAATACCGTAGGAAGTAAGGATAAATAAGTTTCTACGCTTTTTTTGTTATGAAATTCAAACTCTGCTAATAAAATTGGAAGTTGTGCTTGAAAGCCTACTGTAGAACTTAATATTTCCTGATAATAATAATAGTCTTCTAGATTAATGTTTGGGTCGAACATATACTCAAGAATTTCGTAAGTAATTTGCTGACTTTCTGTAAGCATTTGTTTTGGATAGGTACGAAGTTCTGTAAGAAAAGTAGTTTGATCGTTAATATCTTTCGTTGCCTTTTCCTTCGTAATGTGACCTAAAGTTGGTTCAGTCATCTTGATGTTATAGACTTCTGGTTTTTCTAACGTATAGTTTAATGTCAGAGAATCTGATGTTACAACGTGCTCAAATATTTTTTCTGTAAATAAGTCGAATGCCGTCTGAACGCTAATAGAATCTTTTGGGTTTACGTTAAATCCATTTGGTGATGATGAGATTGCTGGAGATGAGTTCTTGTCAGAGCAGCTTGTACCTAATGATAATATCATAGTAATTAGTAAGAGATAGGCTATAATTCTTTTTAATTTCATAATATCCTCCTTATATTAATTGGAATTGCTACTAGCTAATAATCTATTTTTCTTATTGTATGTATATGAGTTAAGTTTAATAGAAAGAATTATATTAGATTATCCGTCAAAAAAAATACAATCCTATTCTATAGTACATGAAACTAGAAAAAATAACATTAGCAAATAATTAATTTTATTTTATAAAGGGGTTTTTTATGTCGAGATAAACTTCTCCTTGAGAAAATCAATTCTAAACAAGTGGGATAGGCAAACCTACTTGACAAAATGAAATCTTTATGGGTAATATGTAGTATAAGTGAAAAGCTGTGAAAAGAAGAGTACACAAGGATGCTACGACAGAGAAACCCGGTAAAGCTGAGAAGGGTGAGTTAGAGTAATTGTGGAAGATGGTCTTGGAGCTTCGTTCCGAGCGGGCAGAAGTAGATAAGTTTAAATAATTATAAATTCTGTTCCTTGCATGGTAAATGCATTCAGATACAAAATCTGAGTAAGGCTGCGACGACTGACACCCGTTAATATGTTAAGCCTATAAGGCTAATAAGGCTTTTCTTGTAAAAGAAAAGCGAATTAAAGTGGAACCACGATCGAGATCGTCTTTAAGATATTAAAGGCGTTTTTTTTACGCTTTTCAGAGGTTGATAAGGATAAGTTCAAAAGGATAATTAATTATTTATTACTAACTATGTATACTAGGAGGAAGAATCATGTCGAAACAACCATATTATATTACGACAGCCATTGCATACACATCGGGAAAGCCACACATCGGTAATACGTACGAGATTGTTCTAGCAGATAGTATTGCACGTTTCAAGAGACAACAAGGATATGATGTATTTTTTCAAACAGGAACAGATGAACATGGCCAAAAAATTGAGCAAAAAGCAGCAGAAGCCGGAATTTCTCCAAAAGCTTATGTAGATAATATTGCTGGAGAGATTAAGCGAATTTGGGATTTGATGAATACTTCCTATGATAAGTTTATAAGAACAACAGATTCATACCATGAAAAGCAGATTCAAAAAATCTTTAAAAAGTTGTATGATCAAGGGGATATCTACAAGGGTCATTATGAGGGAATGTACTGCACACCATGCGAGTCATTTTTTACATCTTCTCAGTTAGTCGATGGAAAGTGTCCAGATTGTGGAAGAGAGTGTCAACCAGCCAAAGAAGAGGCTTATTTCCTAAAATTAAGTAAATATACTGACCGTTTAATCGAGCATATCAATGAGAATCCGGAATTTATTCAGCCAGAATCCAGAAAAAATGAAATGATGAATAACTTCTTGCTACCCGGACTACAAGATCTCTGTGTTTCTAGAACATCATTCAAATGGGGAATTCCTGTAGATTTTGACGATAAGCATGTTGTTTATGTTTGGTTGGATGCATTAAGTAACTATATTACTGGAATTGGGTTTGATGGAGATGGAAATCATACAGAGCAGTATAAGAAGTTCTGGCCTGCTAATCTTCACTTAATTGGAAAGGATATTCTACGTTTTCATACAATTTATTGGCCAATTATGTTAATGGCATTAGGGGAACCACTGCCAAAACAGGTATTTGGACATCCTTGGTTGCTACAAGGCGACGGTAAAATGAGTAAGTCTAAGGGAAATGTTCTTTATGCAGACGAATTGGTAGAGTTCTTTGGAGTTGATGCTGTTAGATACTTTGTACTCCATGAAATGCCATTTGAAAATGATGGAGTGATTACTTGGGAGTTAATGGTAGAACGTTTGAATTCTGACCTTGCCAATACATTAGGAAATTTGGTGAACCGGACCATTAGTATGTCTAATAAATACTTTGATGGTGTTGTAACCAATACTAGTGTAAACGATGAGATAGATGAGGATTTGAAATCAGTAGTGCTTAAAACACCAGAAAAGGTTATTGCCAAAATGGAACAGCTTCGAGTAGCGGATGCAATAAGTGAAATCTTTTCCCTGTTTAAGCGTTGTAATAAATATATTGATGAAACTATGCCATGGGCTCTTGCAAAGGATGAGGCAAATAAACCAAGATTAGAATCTGTTTTATATAATTTGGTGGAAAGTATAAGTATAGGTGCAAGTTTGTTATATTCTTTTATGCCTGAGACGAGTGCTAAAATTTTATCTCAGTTAAACGCGAAAGAACGTTCTCTTTCAGATATGAGAGAGTTTGGAAAATATGCTTCTGGGACTGTAGTTACTAACATTCCGGAAATTTTATTTGCAAGATTAGACGTAAAAGAGGTATTGGAAAAAGTGGAAGAAAAAAAATTAGTAGCAATGGAAGAAAGTACAGAAAAAAACATTGGAAACGATGAAAGTACTGTTATTGAAATTGAAGCAAAGCAGGAAATTGAGTATGAGGACTTTATGAAGCTTCAATTTCAAATAGGTCAGATTATTGCCTGTGAAGAAGTAAAAAAATCAAAAAAATTATTAGTAAGTCAGGTGAAAATCGGAAACCAGGTAAAACAGATAGTAAGTGGAATTAAAGCACATTATACAGCTGAAGAGATGGTTGGAAAAAAAGTAATGGTACTTGTTAACTTGAAACCAGCTAAACTAGCTGGAGTTCTAAGTGAAGGCATGCTACTTTGTGCAGAGAATGAAAAGGGAGAGCTTTCACTAATGGTACCCGAAAAAGATATGCCATCAGGAGCCGAGATTGCATAAATCTAATAAAAAGTTATAAAACAAAGGTCTTTGCTTTTATAGCCAAAGACCTTTGTTTCAGAAAGAAGAAAGTTATGATGAAATGGGGGTGTATGAGAGAAGGAAGATAGCAAATACTAAGATAAAGAAATAATCTTTTGATTTTCTTAAAATGATTATTAATTATCTTATTACTAGTGTGCGTAAGTTTACGTTTAAGATACTAGAAATAAACGTATCATATGGGAGATTACGATTCAGTTTACAAGATTTTAATATAGAATAGTTCAAAACTTACAGGATATCAACATAAGAAATAATTGGAAATTTAATGTTATAAAATGGAAATGCAATAATGGTTCTATACCATATTGTTGAATATACAATAGGAGGGCAAAATATGTTATTTGATACACATGCCCATTATGATGATGAACAATTTAATGAGGATAGAGACAACCTATTATTAACATTAACTAATAATGGAGTTGAAAGTATTGTTAATGTGGGAGCTAGTATTGCCAGTTCACTGAACACTATCGAGTTGGTGGAAAAATATCCATTTATTTATGGAGCAATCGGAGTTCACCCAAGTGAATCAAGTGAATTAAATAATGAAAAAATAGCATGGCTGAAAGAAAAGAGTCAGCATGATAAAATTGTGGCAATTGGTGAAATTGGGCTAGATTATTATTGGGATGAGCCACAAAGAACAGTACAAAAGCATTGGTTTGAGGTACAAATGGAGCTTGCAAAAGAAGTTAATTTGCCATTAATAATTCATAGCAGGGATGCAGCAAAGGATACTTATGAAATGATGAAATCTTCCAGAGTAGAAGATATAGGAGGAGTAATTCATTGTTTTTCTTATTCAAAAGAGATGGCTAAATCATTTCTTGATATGGGATTTTATTTGGGAATTGGTGGTGTAGTTACTTTTAAAAACTCAACTAAATTAAAAGAAGTGGTAGAGTATGCTCCGCTAAATCGCTTAGTACTTGAGACCGATTGTCCATATCTTGCACCAACTCCTTTTAGAGGGAAAAGAAATCATTCTGCATTATTACCGTATGTTGTCGATGAAATAAGTAACATCAAGAACATAAGTAGAGAAGTTGTAGTAGAGGAAACAACAAAAAATGCAAAAATGCTATATCACTTATAATCTCTTAGCAGATAGGAAGAATCAGGTTTTATAGAACAATAGTAGAGGCATAAGCAAAAGTTAAGAAAGTTGAGATAAAAGGATGGCATACTTAGGTAACCCTAAAAACACAATAGAAATACTAAAAAAGTATGAATTTAATTTTCAGAAAAAGTTTGGACAGAATTTTTTAATTGATGAACATGTTTTAAACAAGATTATTAATTCTGCTGAGATTTCAAAAGATGACATGGTTCTAGAAATTGGACCCGGAATAGGGACAATGACACAGTATCTTTGCGAAAATGCAAAACAGGTAGTAGTGGTTGAGATAGATAGAAATCTAATACCTATTCTTAAAGATACTCTGTCTGAATATGATAATGTTACAATAATAAATGAGGATATCCTAAAAGTAGATTTACGTGAATTGGCTATTACAAAGAATGAAGGAAAACCCATTAAGGTTGTAGCGAATCTACCATACTACATTACTACACCAATTATAATGGGATTATTCGAAAATGAAGTGCCGATTGATAGTATTACAGTTATGGTGCAGAAGGAAGTTGCTGATCGAATGCAGACGGGCCCAGGAAGTAAGGATTACGGTGCGTTATCATTGGCTGTTCAATATTATGCTAAACCCTATATAGTAGCTAACGTTCCTGCAAATTGTTTTATGCCCCGTCCGAACGTAGGTAGTTCTGTAATACGTTTAACAAAATATGAAAAGTCACCTGTAGAGGTTAGAGATTCAAAGTTTATGTTTCGCATAATACGAGCAAGTTTTAATCAACGAAGAAAAACACTGGTAAATGGTTTATTAAACTCACCTGAATTCAATTTTTGTAAAGATGATATTGTAAACGCAATTAGTAAGTTGGAGTTGTCTCCTACAATACGTGGAGAGGCACTTTCCTTGGAGCAGTTTGCGCAGCTGTCTAATTTGCTAATGGCCGAATAATTATGGAATATTTGTCTGCCATCACTCATAAAATATTATAAAGGAGTGAGGAAATTGGCGGACTATCGAAGAATGGTTACTTATATCTATCAGTACGATAATCAGGTAAAAGGTAATAGTGTTGGATTTGCCCGTATTGAGTCAAGAGGAGAAGACTGTAAGATTACGATTAGCGTTCGCGGAACAAGAATTCAGGTAGAGTCCATGAACGCTTATCTTTTTTGTAGAGATAGGGACAGGCTTAGAGGAATCCTGATAGGAACAATTAGGCTTAATCGGGGAGTCGGAGATATTAAGGTTCTAACAAAACGTAACAATATAATGCATACAAATTATGCACTAGATGACATGAGTGGAATTCTATTATACAATTCAAATACTTGCTTTTTAGGTAGTGAGTGGGATGGAGAGTCCATCAGTTTCAATATTATGACAATAGATGAAAAAAAACCTAATGATGTAGATGAATGGTTAAGAGAGAGGGCTAGACAGAGGGAAGAAGACGTGAAACAACGTTTGGAATCTCATAGACGTCAACTGTCAAATAAGAGTAAACAGATTAAGCAGGCAGAGAATGAAGCCGCATCTGCCGCCATTGACATAAGTGAGACAGTACAAAAGATTGAGAATGAGGATGCTCCTGCAGAAATAAAGATAAAGGAAATACCAGTGGTAGATATGGGAGTGGAAGACCATGAGGAGTTGCTTCAAAGCAAAAAAGAAGCAGACGAACTATCGGATTTGGGATTATCCAAACCAGATAGTATTATTAGTAGTAATGAAGAGTTTGAGCAGGAAGACAGTGAAAATATTCAGCTTAGTGCAGCTGAAATTGAGTATAATAACAATAGCGTAACAAAATTAGAACTGCAAGAAGTGGAACTACAGGAGAGTGAGTCGTTAGAAGTACAACAACAACAATTAGCACAGAAATTTTTTGATCAGGTTTTGTCAGAAAGTGATTCTCAAGCCAAAGTGTCTCTAAGAGAAAAGAGCATAAAGGAATGCGATGCTAATGAGAGTGAATCGTTAATAATCAATCCTAAATTATCAATAGAATTTCTGACTAGTCTGTTTGTTTGCAATAATGATGAAGACTATAAGGAACTTCAAATAGAGATTAATAGTCTGAAGTCTAGAATTAATCAGCTAACTTTGGTGGGCGAACGATATAAGAAAATGCAAGCGGAGCGTAATAACGCCTCATATCAGACTGGTAATGATAAACAAGAGTATGAAGCAAAAATCAGGTCAGAGCTTCAACTTGACCAAAGCATATATAGCGATTTAGCAGATACAGAACTTTCCAGTCAAGAAATTAATAATTGGTTAACGGATAGTCCAGTGGTAAAACGTATTTTTTTAAAGTACCCAAAAGTTTCACCATTCTCAGATCCTCATATTACGACTTGTATTCGCTTACAACCACAGGATATTGGTATTTTTCCTATGGAACATTGGATTCTTGCGAACAACAGCTTTTTGTTGCATGGATATTATAGCTATCGGCATTTAATTTTTGTTAGGTTAGTAGTCGATCAAATACCGTATTATATACTTGGAGTTCCAGGCATTTACCAGACGAGAGAACAGTTTATGGCTAATATGTTTGGTTTTGGCCAGTTCTTAAGCCTAACAGGTGAGGAACCTTTAAGCGGAGATTTTGGATATTGGGGACTCCGTATTGAATTTTAGAGATTATCATCAATACCACGCAAGGTTGAATTTGGTACATAAGGTTTTAATAGTGAAAGGTAATACTCTGCCTGTTTAGTGGACACAGGCGAATAAACACGATGCAGTACTTGTTCAGAATCTTTGTAATTTTGAAGATAAAAACGACTATTGCCCTCAAGTAATCTGCCAATACTAATGATATCTTCTTCGGTATGAAGTTCTGCAACTAATGTTGTACGAAACTCATAAGGTATATTAAGTGATTTAATATAGTTTATGGAAGATATAATATTGTCAAGTGATGCACTTAGTCCGCCAATTGTTTTTGCGTAATTGACAATACTATTTTTTATGTCCATTGCTATATAATCAATAATATTTTCATTTACCAGGTGTTTCAGCATATCAGGGTTAGAGCCGTTGGTATCAAGTTTAACTTGAAAGCCAAGGGCTTTAACTTTCTTTATAAAGGCAGGTAAGGTAGGAGACAATGTGGGTTCGCCACCAGTTATACATACGCCTTCAAGAATTCCTTGTCGTTTCATCAAAAAGTTAAGAACATCAGATTCAGAGTAAATGATTTGATTTTTATTAAGATGAATCAATTCACTATTATGACAATAAGGACAGCTAAAGTTACAGCCACCTAAAAATATAGTACAGGCAACAAGGCCAGGAAAATCTAGTAGTGTTGTTTTTTGTAATCCGCATATAGGTAGCATAATCCAAGTCCTTTCAAAGTAGTAGAAAAGTTGATAGTTTATAAGTTCTATAGTAGCTAGCATGGTTGTGTTATTTTTTCTATCATGTTATGATAATCATGTACTGAGTTATAAATATTATATCGTAGGAATATTGATAAAACAATGATAGATGAAGTTATTAATTTAGAGATGGCTAACGATAATTATAGAATAGGCAGTGAACAGATTGAACAAATATATGAAAGAAGCTATCAAACAGGCAAGAAAAGCCTTTGCACTACAGGAAGTGCCAATAGGATGTGTTATCGTTTATCAGGATAAAATAATAGCAAAAGCATATAATAAACGTAATACTAATAAAAACACATTAGCACATGCAGAATTATTGGCTATTCAAAAGGCAAGCAAAGTATTGAATGATTGGCGTTTAGAAGGATGTACGATGTATGTCACTTTAGAACCTTGTCAGATGTGTGCTGGAGCTATTGTGCAAGCAAGAATTGATAAGGTAGTAATAGGTTGTATGAATCCAAAAGCAGGATGTGGAGGATCGATTTTGAATCTTTTACAGATGGATGAATTTAATCATCAAGTAGAAATTGAAAAAGGTGTTATGGAACAAGAATGTTCAGATTTACTTCAAGAATTTTTTCGAAAACTACGTGAGCAAAAAAAATTATTAAAAAGAAAAATATGCGAGAATAACCAGGATTAGGACGATGAATATAACTTGACAATAGTGTTAAAACAATATATACTAAACACTACACGCTACGTCAAAAAGCTTCCGTGCAGCCGGGGAACTAGCGGTGCCCTGTACCTGCAAACCGCTACAGCAGGGGTGATATTTTGCCTCGGGTTTCTACTTGTAGGGCTGCCCTTTATAAGTGATGTTGACGTTTGGGTCTTACGCAACAGAAATTTGTGAACCGTGTCAGGTCAGGAATGAAGCAGCACTAAGCAAAACCTTCTGTGTGCCGTGAGGTTGCCTAAACCGAGTTAACTGTAGAGGTAACGCTTATGGGGGATACTCAAAGCAAAATGCACGGAGATTATATAAACTATTAACGTCTGGAAGCCCAGACGTTTTTTTTAATTGGATTGACTCTCAACATCATGTTAATGATTACAAGCTTAAACCAATGTATATTCATTATACTTAAAAAAGAGACGAAAGAACCATAATAAAGAAGCTGCAATTATACGATATAAATAATGAGAAATTTGTGGAGGTATACACTTGTGGTCTTAAAAACAGGAGAAGCAAATCCTATAACAAAGGATACAAAAGTATTCGAAAAAGGGGCTACAGTAAAAAGTGTAGCATTAGTATTAAAAGGAAGACTGGCTGTTTTTAATCAGGGATTCTGTTCATTAGTGGGACCAGGAACTTTTGTGGGAGTTATGGATGTTTTTAATAAAACTCATTTATTTTCTGTACAAGCAATAGAAGATGCGGTGATATTATTATTTAGTGCAAATAGTCCAGAAGATATAAGAAGTATTTTATCATTAAATAAGGATTATGCAGGCCTTATTATTCGATCTTTGAATAATATAGCCAAAGTTATGATTCAAAATGTTGATGTGATACAAGAGCGAGCAAATACGTTTTATCATTTTATGAAAAATGCGGAGGAGGCGTATCTGCAGGTAATTACATTAGCTGGAAAATACTCAGAAATGAATACAAGTATAAGTGAATACTCCTATATAACAAAGGGGGTAGCTGTTTCGCAAGTGTTCTTGGAAGAAATTAATGAGGAAACAGAGATACCTATTAATATATTAGTAGAAATGTATGCAAAAAGTCCGATTAAGGCATATAGAGAAATTACACAAAAGTGCGATGAAATAAATACTATCTGTGAAAAATCAACTATTATATCGGAGGGAATTGTTAATTTAACAACTATTTTATATAATAAATCAGAGCAAAGTTTTTTTAATCTAATTGGAAGAGAAATGTACAAGTTACCGAGAGTAAGTAAAAATTATTTGGAGCTTTTAATTGTTTTTGAACAGGCAAAAAGAGAGTTAATCCTTAATAAGGAGTTTTTTAAGCATACTTTAAAACAAGACTATCGATTGGATATTGAAGCACTAAATCTTCAATACGATAAACTATTAGCTGGTCAGCTTAATGAATTAGAGGATATAGATTCCGAAAGTAAGAGCAAAATTATATTAGGTAATCTTTCGAATAGTTTGCGTAAAATATTAGACTTTGGAAAAATAGAAAAATCAGTAGCGGAGCAGTTTACACATTTAGTAGAGCAATTCTACCAGTTAAGAAATAAACAGGCAGTAGATGAAAGTGTTCGTACTTTGAGAAGGCAACTAATTGAAGCACACTATCAAGTTTATAAAAGTGTTTTTATCCAGACGTTAAAAGTGTCTAATTATCCTAGAATTATAGACTTATTCTTACAATATGGATATGTTGATGAACGGCTATTAACAAAAGAACAACTTATCCTACTATATGAATTGGAATCTTCTTCAATTCCTACGTCATTTTGTCATTGCTATAGGCTAAATGATTGGCTAAAGTTAATTGTTAAGGGTGAAAAAGAGCCAACAAAGAATGGATTTGATTTAGAATACAGAGATTATATTCGTAAACAAAGAATGGATGGAGAAATTAGCGAGCAAGAGGAGCGTGAATTAATTCATGATGGTATGAAAAAGCTTAATTTTGAAATTGAAAATATATTAAAAACCATTATGAGAATGACAAGTGGTAGAATAAGTTATTATGTTCCTATATTGTACCAGGACGAGTTTCCGTTGAATATAGAATCAAGCTACGTTGAGGGGGATAAAGTTGATCAGACTATTCAAAACATTTTACAAGTAGATTTTTCTCTTTTTTATAGAGAAGTGGTTTATACAAATCCAAATCTTATAAACAATAAAGAACTTGTACAACAGGAATATTTCCCTGATATTATTATACTTCCATGCGCAGGAGCGCAAGGGGTAATGTGGCAAGAGATAACAGGAAAAAGTAGAGCAAGTTCTGGAAGATTTTTTCTTCCGATATTTAATGAAGAGAATCTTTATGATACGATACTTAAAGTAGTGGGTAGATATCGTTGGGAGTTGTGTCGTACTTTGCAAGGAATGGCATGGTATGACATAAAAAATAAATGTTTGACATCAGAGTATATGGATTATATTCAGTGCTTTCGTAAAAACAAGAATCTTTCGGAAGATAGAAAAGAAAAGGTTAAGAGTCAACTTAAAAAAGCTCATAATAATATTAGAGAGTTTTTTGTTATGGACTATGAACTGTGGATTAAATATGAGTCTAAAGCAACATTGAGGTTAAATAAGGTGGCAAGGGAGTTAATGGCCACGTATTGTCCTTTTACTGCTCAGATACGAAACAATATGAGTAATGGGGAAGCAATGCAGCGCTTTGAGCGAAACCTATATAATCAGATAAGAGTACTAGATGCGAAAATACTTGCTATGGAAAAGCGAAAGCTAGAGATACCTAAGGAAATATTAGTTACAAGAGATTTTTATAAAAGATAAGTTTTGGTACCTAGGTGGGAGGGAAAATAATGCTTGAACTAAAAAATGTATCAAAAAAATATAAATCTCAATATGCCGTAGATAATGTTAGTATGAATGTTAGGCAGGGAGATTTGGTGGGGCTTCTTGGTCCGAACGGTGCTGGAAAGTCTACTACAATTAGTATGATTGCAACTTTATTGTACCCAGATCAAGGAGTAATATTATTTGAAGGAAACGATATTAGAAAAAATCCTACGGTACTTAGAAAAGTTCTTGGTTATGTCCCTCAGGAGATATCATTGTTTGAATCATTAACAGGTTATGATAACTTGGTATTTTGGGGCAAAGCTTATCATTTAGGGAAAGACACTCTTAAACGGGCAATAGAATGGGTAACGGCTATCATTGGTTTTACAGATTTAGACCTTAAAAAGAAGGTTAGTACTTATTCCGGAGGGATGAAAAGAAGGTTGAATATTGGGGTTGCATTACTTCATGCGCCTAAGCTGGTGTTAATGGACGAGCCGACCGTTGGATTAGATATAGAAGCAAGACAAAGTATTATTAGGACAATTCGCGAAATAAACGCACTTGGTGTTACCATTATTTATACTGGACATTATTTAGATGAAATAGAAGAAATGTGTAATCGTATTATAATAATAAAGGAAGGGAAAATAATATCTGATATTGAGAAGGTTCAAGTAATTGAGCAAGCAGGTGCCCTTGAGAGGTATTATATGGATGCTATTAAACAACACGTAATACAATGATACACAATAGAAAAATTAACAATGGAAGATAGGAAAATCTATATAAAATACAGGAGGCGTTTGCATGGAAAAGTACGAAAACATAGTTAAAAGCTCGGAAATTCGCAAATTAGTAGATAAGAAGATGTATCAGAAGGCGCTAATGATTCTTGATACGATTGATGTCAATAAGATAAAAATACTTACTGATTTGAGCGTATTTGCGGAAGTCTATATTCAGACTGGCCGTTATGAGGATGCAAACAAGTTATTGTTGCGTTTACGAGAAAAATCAGGAAGTCGTAGAATTATCTACCAACTTATAAAATTGGCAATAAGAATGAATGATATTGAAAACGCGGAGATGTTTTATAATGAATACGTTGCGATAGCCCCTAGAGATAGCGAAAAGTATATTTTGCGTTATCGTATAGAGAAGATGAAGGGATCTTCATATGAGGATTTAATCTCACCATTGGAAGAACTAAAAGAGTATGATTACATAGAAAAGTGGTCATATGAGTTGGCAAAGTTATATCATAAAGCAGGCATGAAGGATAAATGCATTCGAGAATGTAGTGATATAATATTATGGTTTGGGGAAGGAATTATAGTTGAAAAAGCAAAAATGTTAAAAGCGCATTATGTTAGTAACTCGCATCATGTAAGTGCGTACTCAGCGAGTCAGAAGCGAGAGATGGAAGAGCAAAAGCAACTGTATAAGACAAAGGATTTGAGTAAGGAAAGTGACGCTATCCGAATTATGCTTGAGGGTGAGGATGACGATTTCTTTGCAGAAACTACATATGAAGAAGAGAAGTCACTACCGGTCAAAGTGAATGATTACGAAGAGATATTGCAAGAAGCATTAGATGAAACATCAGATAATACGAGAGTAGAAATAATAGAAGATGAAATAGTTGAAGAGGAATCAATTGAAGAAGAAATAACTGAAGAGATATCAATTGAAGAGGAAATAACTGAAGAGGAATCTATTGGAGAGGAAATAATAGAAGAAGAATCTGTCGAAGAGCAAATAATCAAAAAAGAATACGGTAATCTTCAAGAAGAAGTAATGGAAGCAATACAAGATGGAATGCAAGAAGATATTAAACAGGAAGAGTTGTTATATCAACAGATGGAGAATATTTTTGGCTATTTCATTCATAGTGAGATTATTCAATCTAAACTAATAGCGTCAATAAGCAATATGTATAAGGAAAGCGAAGCAAAAAACATGATTATTGAAGGCCATCTGGGGAGTGGAAGAACAACTTTATGCAAGTTGATTGTTCAAGCACTTCAACAATTAGGTGTGGTCTCGTATAATAAAATTGCTAAAATTAATGGTGAGCAGCTTAACCAATTAGATTTGGAGGAGTATTATACAACATTAATGGATGGGGCACTTATTATTGAAAATATAAGCCAATTGACAATGCAAACGAATTATGGATTAATAAGAATGATGGGGGAACTCAAGCAAAGGATTATTGTATTTTTAGAGGGTACACCTGAGCAGATTAGAAAGTATTATGACGAGCATCCGTATATGTTAATGCATTTTGAAGAAAAAATTATTTTACCGGAATACTTTGCAGAAGATTTGTATGGTTTTGGAATAGAGCTAGTTAATAAAAATGGAATGTTTTTGAGTGATCAAGCAATCGAACAATTAAAGGTATTAGTAGTCCAGATTGAGGAGACAATTCCATCAATAAGAAGATTAGCATGCCTTAACAATGTAGTTGAGCAAGTCATTAATAATGCGAAACGTCGAATTTTTGATTTGCTTGATGGGAATATTGAGATAGAAGAAACGAGTAGTGATAATAATCGACAAGAAATTAAGGACTGTGATTTTGAACAAATGTAGAAGCATTAATAGAGGTATTTAGCTTTATTCTGAGAGAGATGGGAGGATAACTTATTGGATAACAACAAAAGCCGCTCAGTTTATGTTATAGGACATAAAAACCCGGATACTGATTCCATATGTTCTGCTATCGCTTATGCAGAACTTAAAAACATTCTATTTGGTCATGGATATGAGGCAAAACGTGCAGGTGAAATTAACCCAGAAACAAGATATGTTCTGGATTACTTTAATATTGAACCACCTGAATATATAGAGGATGTTCGGCCAAAGGTTGAGGATATTGAAATTCGTGCTTATGATGTAGTAGATAAGGAGTTGTCTTTAAAAGAAGCCTGGGCTTTGATGGTAGAGAAAAATGTGGTAACTTTACCGGTCGTTTTCAACAAAAAGCTTGAGGGGGTTATTACTTTAGGGGATATTACAATGGCTTATATGGATGTATTTGATTCGAAAATAATTGCCAGTGCATCCACTTCTTATAGAAATATTGTAGAGACCTTAGATGGCGAGATGGTAGTGGGGAATATCGGTGATCATATAACCGAAGGAAAAGTTTTAATAGCCGCTGCAAACCCTGATCTAATGGAGAATTACATTAATAAAAGAGATATTGTTATATTAGGAAATAGATATGAATCACAGCTTTGTGCTATAGAAATGGAAGCACAATGTATTATTGTTTGTGATGGTGCACCAGTATCAAAAACAATAACGCGACTGGCTAGTGAAAGAGGATGTCAGATTATAAGAACATCGTATGATACTTACACCGTGGCTCGTTTGGTCAATCAGAGCATGCCGATAGGATATTTTATGTGTAATGAAAATCTGATTGTATTTACAAAAGATGATTATATTGATGATATTCGAGACGTTATGGCAAAAAAAAGATATCGTGATTTCCCAGTGCTAGATAAAGATGGATGTTTCTTTGGTATGATTTCTCGTCGAAATCTTTTGGATGCCAAGAAGCGTAAGATTATATTAATGGATCATAATGAAAGAAATCAGGCAGTTGACGGTCTAGAGGATGCAGAGCTATTAGAAATTATAGATCATCATCGGTTAGGTACAATGGAAACTATGAATCCTGTATATTTTCGTAATCAGCCTGTTGGCTGTACCTCTACGATTGTGTATCAGATGTATCAGGAAAATGGGATTGAAATAAAATCTGAAATTGCCGGCCTTCTATGTGCTGCTATACTATCAGACACACTTGCATTTCGTTCGCCAACATGTACCCCAGCAGATATGAATGCCGCCAAAAAGCTAGGTGAGATGGCAGGCATTGAGTGCCATGCGTTTGCAATAGATATGTTTAAAGCGGGGAGTAACTTAACGAATAAAACAGCAGAGGCAATTTTTTATCAAGACTTTAAACGATTCCAAGTTGGTGATTTGGAATTTGGTGTCGGACAGATTATAGCAATGACTTCAGAAGAAATGAGTATTATTAAAGAAAAACTAGTCCCTTATATGAACGAAGCATTCCATAATCATAAACTGTCTGTCATGTTTTTTATGTTAACTAATATTATTGAGGAATCAACTGAATTGTTATATGAAGGAGAGCAAGCAGCAGAACTAATAAAACGAGCCTTTCATGTATCCGTGGGTAACAAAGAGGTAATATTAAATGGGGTGGTATCTCGTAAAAAACAGCTTATTCCTACAATTATGAAGGCAATTAGGGAAAATGAAATCTAGAGTACAGTAATAAAATAGATAAGTACCATTATTCGCATTATATAATAAGGATATCAGTTGGTCTTAAAGAGACAACAAGAGATATAACCTGAAATATATGCGACTAAATGGTACTTTTTTAACTTATAATTTAAACTGAAGGGTAACTTCGTTTCTAAGATTTTTGCCACCACGTGATCGTACTTTAGGGGTGATATGCAGAATATATGATTCGTTTTCTGCATATGGTTCTAAAGGTTCAATTTCGATAGATTTTTTAGTAGAATCATAGAAAATGTTACAAACAACAGGTCTTTGCGCGGTATTAGTGACATACACACTGGAGTTGTTAACAGATGAGGGATCAAGTGCATTATTAAATGCAACTTTCCATGTAAAACGTCCGGTCTTAAACTTCAGGTCCTGTTTTACACGATACTCCAAGCCGCTAGGTACTTGTTCGATGTTAAGATAATTCATGGATTAGGACCTCCTTGTCATTTTTATGCTTGAAATCTTTTTGTGGTGTGTATATTATTTCGGTTTGCTATGTTAAAATAATAAGAGGAAATAGGAGGATAAAAATGCAAAAACAACAGTGGAAAGCAGGAAATATGGTATATCCATTACCAGTTGTTATGGTGAGTTGTAAGGGAGCAAATAGTGAGGACAATATCTTAACTGTTGCATGGACAGGGACTGTCTGTACCAATCCACCAATGGTATATATTAGTGTAAGACCGGAACGGCATTCTTATCATATGATAAAAGAAACCGGGGAATTTGTAATTAATCTGACAACAAAAAAACTTGCCTATGCTACAGATTATTGTGGAGTACGTTCAGGAAATAAAGTAGATAAATGGACAGAGTGCAAGTTGACAAAAATCTCTGGGCAAATTGTTAATGTACCATTGATAGGAGAAAGTCCTGTAAATATAGAATGCAAAGTGGACAGAATCATACCGCTTGGTTCACACGATATGTTTTTAGCAAGTGTAGTAGCGGTACATGTGGATGAACAGTATATGGATGATAGAGGAAAGTTTCATTTGTCTCAGGCTAATCCGATTGTTTACTCGCATGGTGAATATTATGATATCGGGTCCCTAATTGGAACTTTTGGTTATTCTGTAAAGAAGAATCTAGAGAAAAAGAAGGCTCGGAAAAAAAACAATTAGAATGATTTGAGGTGGGATAAGTGAAAATTAAGTATATTAGAATTAAAAATTATAAGTCAATTCAAGACATGGAGATTCGGGATGTTGAAAATGTACTGATTTTAGTCGGTAAAAACAATACAGGGAAAACTGTAGTAGTTGATGCCATTCGTGCTGCTTCAGGAGAATATAAAATAGAAAGTAAAGATTTTTTTAACCGAAATAAGCCTATTACCATGAACTTTGAAGTTGAGTTTGATTCTCAGGATTTAAACTTATTCCACAAAAAAGGGATTGTAAGTGACTACAAAAATTACGAGTTATGGGAGAAAGATTTTCGAGAAAAACTCCCGAGTTATCAGAATAACATACTTAGTTTTGAATGCGTCATGACAGTAAATGATAAAGTTAGATATAGCGATGGAATTTCAAAAAGTAATAGTTATATTAGAGACGTTTTTCCTAAAATTTTTCACATGGACCATACGCGTAATGTTGAGGCGCTACAGGAGGAAATCTTACAGTTTTATGATTATGAAAGCATTCAAGATTTGAAAGATAACATATGTATGTTTGATAAAGCAAAAAAATGCAATAGGTGTTTTCAATGTATTGGGCTAATTAATCAAAAGAAACCTGAAGAACTCACAGTATTTGAAATTGCAAAATTGATGGAGTTTCGGTTATATCGAATGAATTTGCTAAGTTTTGCGGATAAGATAAATAAATATTTCCATGCAAATGGGATACCATCTCAAGATGTTCGTTTTGTTGTAAATTTTAATGTCGAAGAAATGTTTCACTTAGAAACACAAATTATTAATCATGATAGAGAGATGGAAGGGAATATTAATTATTTGAGTGAAGGCCTCCGAAGTATTTATGCGTTCTCTCTTTTAGAGGCATATATCGAGGAAAAAAGTACAATACCATCAATCATTATGATTGAAGATCCTGAGATTTATCTGCATCCTCAGCTACAAAAGGTAGCAAGTGAAATCATTTTCCGTTTATCAAAAAAGAATCAAGTAATATTTTCGACACACTCGCCTAACATGATTTTTAATTTTAGTAGTCGGCAAATTAAACAAGTTGTTCTGGATAGCCAGTATTGCACAGTAATTAAAGAAGATACAGACATTGATGAGATTTTGGATGATCTTGGGTATACCGCTCTTGATTTGATGAATGTCAGTTTTGTATTTATTGTAGAAGGAAAACAAGATAGCAATCGATTACCGATGCTTTTAGAAAAGTATTACTCAGAAATTTATGATGATAATGGTCGTTTACAGCGAATTTCTATTATTCCAACCAATAGTTGTACTAACATTAAAACGTATGCAAATTTAAAATATATTAATAAATTATATTTAAAAGAACAGTTTTTGATGATTCGAGATAGCGATGGTAAAAATCCTCGCCATCTTGTAAAACAGTTATGTAGCTACTATGCACAAAGGGCAAAAGAAGACATTGATAATTTACCAACTGTAACACCAGATAATGTGTTGATCTTAAAATATTATTCATTTGAAAATTATTTTTTAGATCCAGAAATTATGGTTAAAATCGGTGTGGTTAAAAGTACCGAAGAGTTTTATAATATTCTTTTTACAAAATACAAAGACTATCTATATAAACTTAGTAGCGTCAAACGAATGATAAAAATGACAGGAATGCGTATTAACTCGAAAGAAGATATTAAAGAAAACCTCGAATCGTTTAAAATTTATGTTCGTGGACATAATCTATTTGATATCTTTTATGGTAAATTCCGTAGTAGAGAACAGGAGATTCTAAAAGAATACATTGAAGCAGCGCCAAGAAGCACATTTGAAGATATTTTTAATAAGATTGATTCATTTGTATATTTTGAAAACCGTAAGAAAAAAGAACTGGAGTAGGCTTATTTTATGCAAAAAAACAATATTATACTAATTGGAATGCCAGGGGCTGGAAAAAGTACCATTGGAGTAATCCTAGCAAAAGTAGCAGGAAAAGAGTTTTTGGATTCCGATTTGATTATTCAAAATAAGGAACAGCGGTTGTTAAAAGATATTATTAGCCAGGATGGTTTAGATGCTTTTATTAAAATTGAAAATGATATAAACGCATCACTATCCTGTGTGAATACTGTCATTGCAACAGGAGGCAGTGTGATTTATGGGCAGGAAGCAATGGAGCATCTTCAAAACATTGGTACCGTTGTTTACATAAAACTAAGCTATAAAACGTTAGTCAAGAGGCTTAGTAATATTAAACAAAGGGGGGTTGTGCTGAGAAATGGACAAAACTTAAGAGATTTGTATGAGGAACGGTGCCCTTTATACGAAAAGTACGCGCACATTGTAGTGGATGGAGAGAAAAAAGGAGTAGAAGAGTTAATGCAGAAAATTTTAGATGAACTCACTAAATTTCAGCATGATTAACCATAATATATATTCATTATTTACATTCCTATGGTAGAATATCCATTCAATGAAAAAGAACTTTTAAATTTGTTTCTATTGTGTTATAATTTACAAAGAGTTGTATTGAACTTGAAAAAATATGCAACAATACCTAATATTATTAAGTTATGGTATATATGGATGATAAAACAGAAGATTAAAAGTTTGTTGAATATTAGAGCTAATAAATGAACTACTAATATGGATTATTATAGAGGTGTGCGATGGAACATTATATTATCAAAGGTGGAAAGACACTCCACGGTGAAGTAAGTATTGGAGGAGCTAAAAATGCTGCATTAGGTGTTTTAGCTGCCGCAATTATGTCAGATGAAACGGTTTTAATTGATAATTTACCAAATGTAAGAGATATAAATGTATTATTAGATGCAATTCGTGGAATCGGGGCTTTTGTTGAAAGAGTGGACGCCCATACTGTTAAAATAAACGGCAGTAATATCGGGGGTTATTCTATTGATTATGAATATATTCGTAAGATTCGTGCTTCTTATTATCTTTTAGGAGCATTGTTAGGAAAATACAGGAAAGCACAAGTAGCACTACCTGGAGGATGTAATATTGGAAGTAGACCAATTGACCAGCATATTAAAGGTTTTGAAGCATTGGGTGCAAAAGTACGCATTGAATATGGTATGATTGATGCGTATGCTGAAGATTTAGTGGGGAATCATATTTATCTTGATGTTGTAAGTGTTGGAGCAACAATAAATATAATGCTAGCTGCTTGTCTTGCAACTGGAAAAACAATTATCGAGAATGCTGCAAAAGAGCCTCATATTGTTGATGTGGCGAACTTTTTAAATAAAATGGGAGCTAATATTAAGGGAGCAGGTACAGATGTCATTCGTATTCGTGGTGTTGAGAAATTACATGCTTGCGAATACTCTATCATTCCTGATCAGATTGAAGCAGGAAGCTTTATGACAATAGCTGCCGCGACTAGAGGAAATATATTAATAAAAAATGTAATACCAAAACATTTGGAAGCAATTACTGCAAAATTAGTAGAAATTGGTGCTACAGTTGAAGAATATGATGATGCGGTAAGAGTAAGTACAGATAATAGACTTGGGCATACTCATGTTAAGACATTACCTTATCCAGGTTTTCCAACTGATATGCAACCGCAGATTGCAACGTTGTTAGCTTTAAGTAATGGAACTAGTGTAGTCACTGAAAGTATTTTTGAGAATCGGTTTAAGTATGTTGACGAATTATCAAGAATGGGTGCAACAATTAAAGTTGAAGGAAATACAGCAATTATTGATGGTGTAACAAAACTTACTGGTGCTATTGTAAGTGCACCTGATTTACGAGCAGGTGCTGCGTTAGTTATGGCAGGTTTAGTAGCAGATGGGATAACTATTGTTGATAGTATTGAGTATATTGAACGAGGGTATGAAAATTTTGAAAATAAACTACAACAACTTGGTGCAGTAATTGAGAAAATTGATGCAGAGGACGAAAAAGCAATTAAAAAGTTTAAGTTTAAAGTTAGTTAAATAAAAAAATCGGTAAATACAAAGGTATTTACCGATTTTTTTATTTAATTACATGCTACTTGACAATTAACAAAAGAAAAGGTAATATACCCATACGGGGTATATAATTATAACAATTTTAGTATGATTGACAATTCAAATAAAGGAGGTATACGATGAAAAAAGAAACATATCTGATACATGGTATGACCTGCGCTGCCTGTTCTAGTGGAGTTGAAAGAGTAACTCAAAAGATGGAGGGAGTAAGTAGTAGTAGTGTGAATTTGACTACGGGAAAGATGACAATTGAATACGACGAGGCAATTGTTACAAGAGAGCAAATTGAAGCAAAGGTTGTGAAAGCTGGATTTGAGGCAGAGTATTATAATGCTGACAGAATGAAAAAGGAAAAAGAAGAGAACATAGTAGATAAGCCAGAGAAGAAAATGAAAATCAGACTGTATATAGCGATTTCATTTGCATTTCCTTTGTTATATATTTCGATGGGACATATGTTACCAATTGAGCTTCCATTGCCAAAGTTTTTATCAATGCATTATAATCCAATCAATTATGCGATAATGCAGTTGATTTTAACAATTCCTATACTTTTAGCAGGAAGTCATTTTTATACGATTGGGTTTCGTTCTCTTTTAAAAGGTCATCCAAATATGGATTCCTTGGTTGCAATAGGTACTAGCAGCGCCTTTTTGTATAGTGTTGCCATGACTATATTAATACCTAATTATAAAGATTATGTACATCATTTGTATTATGAGTCCGCAGCTGTAGTAGTTACCTTAATTATGCTTGGAAAATATTTAGAAGCTAATAGCAAGAAAAAAACATCAAGAGCAATTAAGAAGTTAATGGAGCTGGCTCCTGAAGAAGCAATTGTATACGAAAACGGTATAGAGAGAGTAGTTCCCATCGAACAATTAAAAGTGGGAGAGAAAGTGTTAGTAAAGCCAGGACAAAAAGTTCCTCTTGATGGAATAGTCGTAGATGGAAGCAGTAGTGTTGATGAATCATTGATTACTGGAGAGAGCATACCAGTAGATAAGGCAAAGCGGGACAATGTAATCGGTGGAAGTATGAACTATAATGGTGCATTAGTAGTTGAAGTCACTCATGTAGGTCAGGATACTACTATTGCTAAGATTATTAGACTTGTAGAAGAGGCACAAGGAAAGAAGGCGCCAATTGCTAAAATAGCAGATACTGTGTCATACTATTTTGTGCCAATTGTTATTGCAATAGCTGTAATAGCATCCGCCGTATGGTTACTTGCTGGTTATGAGTTATCTTTTGTGCTAAAAATATTTGTTAGCGTATTAGTAATTGCATGCCCATGTGCCTTAGGGCTTGCTACTCCAACGGCTATAATGGTTGGTACAGGACTTGGTGCTCAGCATGGATTATTAATCAAAAGTGGAGAAGCGTTAGAAACAACGCATCATACTTCTGCGGTTATACTAGATAAGACAGGAACAGTTACTGAAGGAAAACCAAGTGTAAGTGAAGTTTGGTCAAAACAATATAGTACTGATGAAATTCTAAATTTGGCAGCTGGTGTTGAAAGCTTTTCTGCGCATCCACTTGCAAAAGCAATCGTGGCAGCAGCACCTGCGCCAGAAGATGCTATTGATTTTGAAAATACAACGGGAAAAGGCGTTAAAGCAACGATAACAAGTATTAATAAGGTAGTCTCTGTAGGTAATAGTAAAATGCTACTTGGACAGAAACTTAACCTAGGCCAATATGTTGATAAAGCAAAAGAAATGGCCTTAAAAGGAATGACACCTATGTATGTAGCAATTGAAGATACAGTGATAGGTATAATTGCTGTAACAGATAAAATGAAAGAAAGTAGTAGAACAGCAATTGAAGCGCTTAAAAAGGATGGGTTAAAAGTTTACATGGCGACAGGTGATAATCAGTTAACTGCAAATTATATCGCATTAGTGGCTGGTGTTGATGAGGTAATAGCTGAAGTGTTACCTGAAGATAAAGCAAACCTTGTAAAAAGATTGCAGCAAGAAGGGCATAAGGTTATGATGGTAGGTGATGGAATTAACGATGCTCCAGCACTGATGCAAGCGGATGTAGGGGTTGCAATTGGTAGTGGAAGCGATATAGCAGTGGAAAGTGGAGATATTGTTTTAATGAAATCGGATTTGATGGATGTACATCGAAGCATACTGCTCAGTCGCTATACACTAAGAAATATTAAAGAAAATCTATTTTGGGCATTCTTTTATAATATAATAGGAATACCTATAGCAGCTGGATTATTATATTTATTAAATGGGACTTTGCTCAGTCCAATGTTTGCAGGATTAGCAATGTCGTTAAGTTCAGTATGTGTTGTAACTAACGCATTACGATTAAGGAGGAAAAAACTTTAATGGAATGTTCTTGCCATACTACAAAGATTCGCGACGAGGAAGAAAAGAAGAAGCTAATAAATCGACTAAGTCGCATTGAAGGTCAGGTTCGTGGTGTGAGAAAAATGATTGACGAAGATACTTATTGTATTGATGTATTGACTCAGGTATCTGCAATATCATCTGCACTGAATGCATTTAGTAAGGAACTATTAAGTAAGCATTTACACACTTGCGTTATCGAGGATATTAAAGCGGGTAAAGAGGAAACAGTCGACGAATTGTTGCTATTGTTTCAGAAAATGATGAAATAAGGCATCCTTTTAATAAGAATGAAGATGCTTTATATAGTAGTAGATTGTGGAATAGAGGAGGATAATGAATATGGTTACTTTATATGTAAGTGAAATGAGTTGTAGTCATTGTACTGGAAGAATTGGAGCATTACTTGATCGTATGCAGATACCACATAAGATTTATTTGGAAGAAAAGAAGGTTGAAGTAGATGTTTACGATAATCAGCTAAAAGAAATTATTTCAGAATTAGATGATATTGGTTTTACAGCAACAGTACAATAAGATAAATAAAAAATAAGTCACCGTAAAATAACAATCTACGGTGACTTATTTTTTATGTCTATCTCTAATACGTTTGGAGTAATCATAGTATTAACAAGACGAATACTGAGACTTTATATAACCTTAGAAAGGATTATGATAGATAAGATTTTAATAAGTCTACTTTATCAAGTTGTTCCCAAGGGAGGTTTAGGTCATTGCGACCAAAATGACCATAGGAAGCAGTTTGTTTATAAATTGGTCTTCGTAAGTTTAACATTGCAATAATTCCGGCAGGGCGTAAATCAAAGTGTTCGCGAATAATATCGATCAAACGTTCATCACTTATTTTTCCGGTTCCAAAAGTATCAATATTAATGGATGTTGGACTAGCTACACCAATAGCATAGGATAGTTGAATTTCGCACTTATCAGCAAGGCCAGCAGCTACAATATTTTTTGCTACATAACGAGCGGCGTATGCAGCACTACGATCTACTTTTGTACAGTCTTTTCCTGAAAACGCACCGCCGCCATGGCGAGCATACCCACCGTAAGTATCAACGATGATTTTACGGCCGGTTACACCACTGTCACCATTAGGACCACCAATTACGAAACGTCCGGTCGGATTGATATAAAATTTGGTGTTTTCATCAACTAATTCGGTTGGAAGAACTTCATCAAAGACATACTTTTTGATATCTTTATGAATTTGTTCCTGGCTAACACTAGCTGAATGTTGTGTTGATAAAACAACTGCATTTAAATGAATTGGCTTACCGTTTTTGTCATATTCGACAGTTACTTGTGCTTTTCCGTCAGGGCGAAGATAACCTAAGGTATCATTTTTACGAACCTCTGTTAAACGTTTTGTTAATTTACTAGCAAGGTATATTGGATAAGGCATTAATTCTTCTGTTTCGTTTGTAGCATAGCCAAACATCATGCCCTGATCGCCAGCACCAATTGCTTCTATCTGATCATCGGACATGTGAGTTTCACGAGCCTCTAAAGCTTTATTAACTCCCATAGCAATATCCTTGGATTGTTCATCAAGTGCCACAATAACACCACAGGTATTTGCATCAAATCCGTATTCACTATGAGTATATCCTATATCGCGAATGGTATCTCTAACTATTTTCTGAATATCAACATAGCCAGTTGTGGTTACTTCGCCCATAACAAGGACTAAACCGGTTGTTATTGCAGTTTCACAGGCTACACGGCTCATAGGATCCTGTTCAAGTAAAGCATCAAGTACAGCATCAGAAATCTGGTCACATATCTTGTCGGGATGACCTTCTGTAACAGATTCTGAGGTAAATAAGAATTTCTCCATTGTAATTCCTCCTTCAATAGTGGACTATCCTAAATAAGAAAGGTCCTATTTATAGTGATTGTTAGTTCTCTTAATCTAACAAAAGTGCATATCACATTCATATTGAATAAAAAAAGCCCATCATAAGATGGACTTGATTTTATCTCAAATCATCTTATTGTTCGATTACTCGCTCAGATTGGCACCTTCCTGTTAAGGGGTTGCCGTGGTTTCATAGAGCCTTCACTCTCCGCCACTCCAAATAAGATAAATAGTTATGCAATTTTTGGTGAGTCAGCCAGATGTAGGGTTGACTACTTATAAAGAATAACGGCTATTGTTAGTTTCGTCAAGTGGTAATTTACAAAAACTTTAGAAACCTCATAGTTAGTTTACGTGTAAAACTTATTGGAGTATGCTATAATACTTTATTATACCAAGAATCCATATAAATATTTTAAAAAAGACAGGAGTTTCAGATGAAACTAAGAGCAAAGTTGTTTACTGCGTTTATAGCAGTAATAATTCTTCCGATTGCATTGATTAGTTGTGCAACAGGAGTGCTAATCAAATATCAGTTGAGCTCGATTCAACAAAGCTATAACATAGAATCTGATAGTATTGGGGTCATTCAAAATCCGCTAAGAATTTTAAATAAAGTAACATCAGATTTATTTGATGAAATAAGTGATGTAGCAAAGAGTAATCCAGTGAAGTTGTCAGATCAGGAGTATATTAATAAGATAAATGAGGCGCTGCAGGCAAAATATTCGTTTTTGATTTTACGTAAAAAGAATCACATAAGTTATGTAGGAGACACGGTAAAAGCAGAAGAAGTTCTACCTCGCTTACCAAGTTATGGTGAATTTGATGCAAAAATTGATGGCGGAATCTATATGTCTGGAATTCACTCTTATCTAGTTAAGCAAAAGGATTATCAAGACTTATATGGCAATAATTGCTCAATATTTATTGTTACAGACGTAAACACACTTGTGCCTGAAATAAAAGGGTTTGTCATACAGATTGTTATTGCCTTTCTAATTATTATTTGTTTTACTGGTACGATTATCACGTGGTGGTTATATAGAGCTTTAATTAAACCGTTAACTACTCTACGAATTGCTACAAATCGTATGAAAGAAGGAGACTTAACTTATTCGATAGATATTTCGACCAGGGATGAAATAGGAGTGCTTTGTGACGATTTCGAAGAAATGAGGCTGAGATTAAAAGAATTAATCGAAACCAAATTATTGTATGAACAGAATTCAAAAGAAATGATTAGTAATATCTCACATGATTTAAAGACTCCACTAACAACAATTAAGGGATATACTGAGGGGATTTTAGATGGAGTAGCCGATACTCCAGAAAAAATGGATAAATACTTAAGAACAATTTACACAAAAGCCAATGATATGACTTTATTAGTAGATGAGCTATCACTTTTTACAAAATTAGATTATGATAATATTCCATATAAATTTACCAGTATTCTACTTGAGCAGTACTTTAACGATTGTATACAGGAAATCGTCTTTGATTTGGAAATGCGTAATATTGATATCGGTTATTTTAATTATGCTGACCCAAGTACGATGATTTATGTTGATCCAGAGCAGTTAAAAAAAGTAATAAATAATATTATTGGTAATTCTACAAAATATATGGATAAGAAAAAGGGAATTATTAATATTCGAATTAACGATATTGGGAACTTTGTTCAAGTAGAAATTGAAGATAATGGAAAAGGCATTAATAAAAAAGATATTCCGTACATTTTTGACCGGTTTTACAGAGCAGATGCTTCAAGAAACAGTTCAACCGGAGGTAGTGGTCTAGGTTTGGCAATTGTGAAAAAGATTGTTGAGGATCATGGAGGAAGTATATGGGCAAAAAGTAAAGAAGGAATGGGAAGTATAATATACTTTACCATTAAGAAGGAGGGTTCTGTAAATGAATAAAATACTTATTATTGAAGATGAGCCTGCAATTGCGGAACTAGAAAAAGATTATTTAGAATTAAGTGGTTTTGAAGTAACAATAGAACAAAATGGCCAGAATGGGTTAGACATGGCGCTTTCTGAGGAATATAATCTTATATTATTGGATCTAATGCTCCCGGGGATAGACGGCTTCGAAATTTGTAAAAGAATCAGAGAGGTAAAGAATATTCCGATATTAATGGTATCTGCAAAGAAAGAAGACATTGATAAAATCCGGGGTTTTGGTTTGGGCGCAGATGATTATATGACTAAGCCATTTAGTCCAAGTGAATTGGTTGCCAGAGTAAAAGCGCATCTAGCAAGATATGAACGCTTAATAGGAACAGGTATAAAAGAAAATACTGTCATAGAGATTCATAATGTTAAAATAGATAAAACAGCAAGAAGGGTATATGTAAAAGGAGAAGAAAGAATATTTACGACGAAAGAGTTCGATCTGTTAACATTTTTAGCAGAAAATCCAAATCACGTATATACTAAAGAAGAACTTTTTAAAGAGATTTGGGACATGGATTCTATTGGTGATATTGCGACAGTTACCGTGCATGTCAAAAAGATTCGTGAAAAGTTAGAAGAAAATGCATCGAAGCCTCAGTATATTGAAACAATCTGGGGTGTGGGTTATCGTTTTAAAATATAACATAAAGGATAATTATATGAAATTAAATATTTTATACGAAGATAGTTGTATCCTAGTTTGTGAAAAGCCTGCTGGAGTACCATCACAAAGCGACCACTCTTTTGATGTCGATATGGTTAGTCATATTAAGAACTATTTATATGAAACCTATCAAAAAAACAATGCCTATGTTGGGATTATTCATCGCTTAGATCGACCAGTGGGTGGTGTTATGGTATTTGCATTAACGAAACAGGCAGCTGGTGAATTAAGTCGACAGATAACTGAACAGGGTATAACAAAAGAGTATTTGGCATTAGTAAATGGCATGCCGCATAGCGAGCAAGATACACTTATTCATTACCTTGTCAGGGATGGTAAAACTAATTTATCTAAAGTGGTTCATAGTAAAGAAAAAGATGCAAAAGAGGCTGTATTGTCATACGAATTATTAACTTCTATGGAAACACAGGAAGGCCCTATAGCGTTATTAAAAGTTATGCTTAAGACAGGTCGACATCACCAGATTCGTGTTCAGACTCGAACCATTTGTGAGGGAATTGTCGGGGATACAAAATATAATCCGCTATATCAAAGAAAAAGAGGCTATTATCCTATTGGTCTTTATGCGTATCATTTAGCATTTCGACATCCGGTAACAAAAAAGGGACTCGATTTCTTAAATGTACCGAAAGAGAGTCCTTTTGATATAATTACGAATTTGGATCAGTATGTGTAATGGCTATTAATAGATGCATGCCAGTGGAAGGTGAATTGAGAACTCCGTTCCAGTCTTGTCAGAGACAACCTCAATATATCCACCATGACTTATAACAATGCGATTTGCAGTAGCAAGACCAAGACCTGTACCACCTGCTTTTGTTGTAATAAAAGGAGTAAAAATATTACTCATGTCATCACTATGATCTCTCGGAATCTTGAGTGATTATACCAGCGATACTGGCAACGAACTTTGAAAAGCAAATATTATCCAGAATAAAAAATAAAATGAAAAAATGAACATGAGAAATAGACATAACTGTAATTATGCCTTAAAATAAATATGCATTAAGTATTTATGCGACTTGTTGAACCAACTTTCGTAGGGTGGATTCATAAGGCAAGTCCCAAGCATCAAGATGCTGTAGCATCATGATGTTATAGAGGCGGCAGTACCACATCTTAGAGGAGCGGTGTCTGCCGTTTTCTAGTAAAAAGTCTAATTTCTCACGTTTGTTAGAACGTTCAGCAGAAGTTCGTGCATTATACTCAGTTTTCCAGTCTTTACTATCACGTGGTGGGATGTTTATCAATCTTGGGTTATCTTTCATTGCTAGATGAACTGTTCTTCCGTATTTAGAATCAGAACAAGGATGTTCGCAGGAACAGCCATATTTTCTACTAGCAAGAGGACAACGAAATTTGATACGATTCTTGGAAGGTTCTATGCCGTCATGATTCATGTGATACCCTTCCTTGCAAATAGGGACACCATCCTTGCCGATGGTAAAGTCATCCTTGTATTTTTCTTTAATACCCCGCTTTTCATTTAAGTCAATAAATGGGGTAATTCCTTTGCGCCGGCAGTATTTGTAGTAAGGCATTGCATCATGAGCGGCATCAAGAAGTAGCTTTGTTACATTGAATTCAGGAAGGAAGCTTTTCATTCTGAAAAAAGTGTGAAGGAACCCATGAGAGTCATGTCTTGAGGCAGGGCTGAGCAAAGGAAAAACAGGAAGGTCGCTTTCTGAATCTGAAGCAACTAGCATGTACAAGTCATAGCCATGATAGAAAAAACCTCTAGAAGAATCCCAGCCAATGTCACAGTCAGGCTGCGAAAAGTAACGGTCACAGTTACAATCATTAATACCGTTTGAAGCACATTCACAGACACGATGTCTGCGTTCTCTTGCAGAAGTCACAACAGGAGTTCCATCACCAGCAAGAGATAACTGTTCAGGAGTAATTAGACCTTTAGAAACAGAGGTTTTCAGGAATTCATTCGTGTAGATGTCAAACAACGATGCATAAGGCTGATCAGAGATAGAGAAATCTGTATTTTCAAGCTCAATAAGTAATTGATCAACCGGTACTTTCTCAACTGAATTAGCTTTAGAACCTTTTTTCCCTGGCTTTTTCACGGAAGCTTTTAGGGGATGTAGATGCGAAGAAAGATTGTTTTCATCGGAATCCCAAAGTCGATTCATAAAATCATAAAAAGTTCCAACTCCAGGAGTATCACCTACTTCAAAACCGCTAAGTATTGCATAAAGTGGATTGATTTTAAGCTGTGCAGCCCAATCAGTTAACGAGGTGACTTTGAAATCTAGAGATAAAAGATAAGAACGATGCATACACGATGGAGTTCTTGGCTTTGGACCATAAATAGAATATTTACATCGTAATCGCTCGTCGGTATAAGAAAGATCAAGATTCCAAAAACGCTCAATAATATCCCAAGTAGAACGAGCAAGAGCATCTGGATTAGGATAATATTTACGAAGATTAGAAACAACAAAGTTTTGATAGGCGGAATGACCGCCGGAATTAACAGGTAAAATAAAAATCGCCCTCCAATCGAAAAATATCTTATAAATAAGGGCGCGAAGCGCCGCATTTTTCGATTTACTTGTCAAGTGGTTTAACAAAAAAAGTGGGGGATTTTAATAAAAAAGGAATCTAGAAGCCTTGATTTTACTGGCTTAAAGATTCCGAGAGACTAT
>JAEYSV010000022.1 GCA_023434365.1 Bacillota bacterium
TATAAAATTAATGCACTTCATAAAAAGATAGACTCGGATGAAATGGCAGAGATTCCATTGTATTTGGAATCAGCAGGAACTTTAAAAATGTTTGCTTTATATCCAGAGCTACAGGAAGTAATCAATAGAGGAAGCGTATTCTTTATAGATGAATTGAATGCACGTTTACACCCACTACTGGTAAGAAACTTTATTCTTACATTTTTAAATCCGCAGATAAATATAAATCATGCACAGTTGGTATTCACAACACATGATACATGGCAGTTATCGAATCAATTGCTTAGACGGGATGAAATTTGGTTTACCGAAAAAAGTCATCAAGGAATATCGACTTTATATTCGCTAGCGGATTTTGTGGATGAAGATGGAACTAGAATCAGGAAGGATGAGAGTTACGAAAAGAATTATCTGATTGGTAAGTATGGCGCAATTCCAACCTTAAAGAGCATTGACATTTTTAAGGAGGGTTAAGAGTGGCAAGAAACGAAAGAACAGGTAATAGAAAAACAAGAGAACAACGCAAAAAGGTCAGAGTGCCTGAATTGGGGTATTATCTAATTGTTACCGATACAGAGGCTACAGAACGATGTTACTTCAATGGATTGTATGATAGTTTATCGTCTGAGATCCAAGATAAATTAGTAATTCGTGTAGTAGAAACAAAAACACGTGACATGATAGATAAATGTATTGAATTGACAGCATATGAAGCACAGTATCGCATGCCTTGGATTGTGTTTGATAGAGATCAAGTGAAAGATTTCGACGCAATTATCCGAGAAGCAAAAGAAAAAGGAATCGGAGTAGGCTGGTCGAATCCATGTTTTGAAATTTGGTTGTACGCCTACTTTGGTTCCATGCCTGCATTGCGTGAATCATGGACGTGTTGTTCTGAATTCGGGAAAGTGTATGAAAATAGGACAGGACAAAAGTATTCCAAAGCTGATAGCGACATGTACTTTAGAATTTGCAAGAGCGGTGATGAAGAAAAAGCTATTAGAGTTGCACAACAAAAACTTGATCAGTGTATAAGGGATGGAAAAGTAAAACCATCGGAGATGTGGCCGTGTACAACGGTGCATGAGCTGGTGGGGGAGATACAGCGGAAGGTAAAATAACATATGGCAAAAAAACAGATGGCATATTATAAGACAGTAACTGGTTATAAACCTGTGCATATATATCAAGCAATAAAAATGAAAAATTCATTGATAAAAAACAGAGATGAGAATTTAGAATTTTATGATACACCTAATGATACGGTTGCTGAGCGATTGAGTCCAGTGAGAACAAGTAAAGATGGAAAAGCAGCTCATTTTAGCTACTATCCAAATTCAAAACGTTCAGGTAGTGGCAGTGAAAAAACTATGACTCATAGAATGTATGAAATTGTATTATCAGAAGTAGATATGGTAAAATTGTCTGCCTTTGGAGAAGAAATAACTGTTTTTGTAGAAGAAGCACTTCCTAATTTTTACTTTAATACGGCATATAATTATTACTATATTGATGTAATGTTAAAGCTTAAAGGTACAGAACCAAAATCTTATTTTTACAAGTGGGGCGGAAGATTAGCAATAGAAATTTTTGTTTCTCATAAAGTTGATAAGTCTAAAGCAAATGACTTGCAACTGTCTGGAATTCAGATATTTGAGGCGAAGATATATTCAAATCAAAGGGTACCAGAAAATATTTTAGATGAGAAACAATTCAACTATTATAAAGAGATAGTTAAAGGCAGAATAATTCAGAAACTAGTTATAGGTAAATTCGTTAATGCTGTTTGCCCACCCACCGGTTCATTAATGGAAAAGAGGTATTTGGAGATGGAAAAATATGAACAAGAAATAAAGATACAACAAAATGTTGTGTTGGAAAACAATGAGAAAATTGCGAAACAACGAGAAGAAGTTAGCAGTTATAATAAACAATTAGAATTGTTAAAAGGTCAGGAAGAAGCGTTAAAAAATAAGATGACTGAAAAAGAAAAGCAGTTGAAGTCTTTTAATGATATTGTAACAAAAAATTCAATACTGAGTAGGAATAATCAAGAATTAGAAAACAAAATAAAACAGCTTGAAACAGATTTGTTTGAGGAAAGAAATAAAAGTTTACTGAAAAAGCTATTCGGTCACTTTTTTGCTGCTAGAAAAGCATAAGCAATGGAGGTTACTAAAGTGGAACAAGAAAAAATATACGAAATAATACAAAAGAAATTAACTACAGTTCCATTAATCCTTATAGGGACAGGCGGAACAATGCCATATGGGATACCAGGGATGTCAGCACTGGCAGATAGATTAATTTTGGATTTAAGTTCTAAGTATAATGGTGATTCAGAGTGGTCGAAATTTGAAGATAAGCTAAATAAAGGTATTGCACTTGAAGAAGCCTTAACAGACTTAAACTTAAATGAAAGTATTATCAACGATATAATTAATGTTACATGGAAATTGATAAGTGAATCAGATCTTACAATTATGAAGCAATGGATTACAAGTGGAATCAAGTCGGATTTAGGGAAAATTATACATAGATTCTATCAGGCAACACCGCAATGTGTTAATGTCATTACAACAAATTATGATCGAGGAATCGAGTATTCATGTGATCAGTATTCGATGTTAGCAAACACATTATTTGACGGGGAATATTATAAAAGGTTTAAGAGAACAAATCAAATTGGAGTCAGACAGGTAGTTAATATATTAAAAGTACATGGTTCGTTAGATTGGTATTTTGAAAATAATGGACAAGTAGTTTCACTGCCACTTCAAGAAAATCTTTTGTGCGGTTTGAAACCAGCGATAATTACACCAGGAACTAGTAAATATAAGCGAGTATTAGAAACTCCATTTAGAGATATTTTACGTATTTCTGATGAATTGATTGAAAAGGCAAACAACTATTTGTGCATCGGGTATGGATTTAATGATAGTCAAATACAGGCAAATATAATAAGGGAAATTCAGTTAGGAAAGCCCATTGTAGTATGGACAAAAGAATTATCTGTGGAAGCAGTAAACCTTATAAAAAATAATAGTGAAAATTTTGTGATTATACAGGCTTGTAAAGGAGATAATTCAAAATCTGAGGTTATTATGACATCAGGAACTGAAATAATTAATGAACAGATTTGGACCCAAGAGGGGTTACTGAGAATTGTATAGGAGGGAATGAATATGGTAATTGATTTAGAGAAGGAAAAGGTGATTGGAAACGTAGAAAGTGTTGATACTGCGACTGTAATTGTTCATGTTAAAGATGCGCAATTACTATCATCAATACAAATAAACCATTTGGTAGTAATTCGTTCATCTAAAGTTGGGCAGTATCTAATAGGAATGGTAAATAAAATTGTTAGAAAATATAATTCGTTTGATAATGGATCCGATGATGAGGACATAGAAGAAATTGGATCTTATGACTTGGTAAAAATTACATTAGTAGGAACATTCATTGATAAAGTAGGAACTAAAGAAAACATCTTTAAGCGTACATTGCAATCGGTTGCAGAAATTGATGCTGATTGTTTCACGATGTCTTCTGAAACATTATCTAATTTTATGGGTGTTATTTCTAAAACTAGTGCATTGACAGAGAATCCTTTAAAGATCGGAAAATATGTTTTAAATGATACAGCAGATGCTTTTTTGGATGGGAATAAGTTTTTTCAGAGACATGCTGTAATTACAGGAAGTACGGGGTCAGGAAAATCATTTACAGTGGCAACGGTTATAGAGCAGATAGAAAAACTCAAATCATCAAACTCTATTTTGTTTGATATTCATGGTGAATATAATACAATAAAAGGAGATGGAATTAAGCAATATAAAATTGCGGGTCCTGGAGATGTAATGGGAGACAATATTATGTTTTTACCATATTGGCTTCTCTCATATGAAGAAATGTTATCATTGTTGTTGGATAGATCTGATAGTAATGCACCAAATCAAGCAATGCTTTTTAGCAAGTATGTTATCGAAAAGAAATCAGAATTTTTAAAAGGAGTTGGAAGGAATGATGTTGAAGCGCAATTTACAATAGATAGTCCAATTCCATATGACATTTGTTCCTTGCTCGATGAATTGCGTAATAAAGATGTAGAAGTAGTCCCAGGAGCGACTGCAGGAAAAACAAAGCAAGGAGATTTTTATGGTAAGCTTTCAAGGTTTATTCAACGATTGGAAAATAAGGTTATAGATAAGCGTTTAAATTTTATGTTTTCTAAAGAAACTGGTTTGATGGAATATGATTATATGGCAAAACTTTGTGAAATGTTATTATCACCTGCATCTAAAAATGGCGGAGTTAAAATTATTGATTTTTCAGAAGTACCATCAGATGTTTTACCACTTATAGTATCATTAATTGCTAGAGTAATATTTTCTGTTCAGCAGTGGGTTGATAGAGATAAAATACATCCTATAGCACTATTTTGTGATGAAGCACATTTATATATTCCTGAAAATGCAAGGCAAGGTGTTGAAGCTTCCAGTTTGTCCAGCTTTGAAAGGATTGCAAAAGAAGGCAGAAAATATGGAGTAGCAATTGTCGTAATAACTCAAAGACCATCAGAAGTGAATAGAACTGTTCTAAGCCAGGCAAATAATTTTATTGCTATGAGATTAACTAATGTTGATGACCAAAATGTAATAAAAAAGCTATTGCCTGATAATCTGGGAAACTATGCTGAAATGCTACCAATATTGGATGTTGGTGAGGCACTCATTGTTGGAGATGCATGTCTGTTACCTAGTAGAATTATTGTAGATAAGCCCGTACATGAACCTAACAGTGCAACTGTTAATTTTTGGGATGAATGGTCAAAGGATAGTGTTGGTGATTTTATTAATTCAGCTGTTGAGGCAATGAGAAAACAAAGTAGATAAACTATAAGATAACACAATAAGGGGAGTGACTCCCCTTATTGTGTAGATAGAAGTTTTTCCCGATATTCCAACGCCTGCTCCCTCTTATGCCACCGGTTATACAGATTATGCAGATACCGGTAGCAAGTCTTGCTATAATCACTGTCATTTCCCATAACAGTGGTGATTTTCTGTTCAGCTTCCAGTAAGCACAATTCTGCCTTTTCAGGATTATTCTGAGATAGCGCTATTATCCCTTTCCCCATCTGGCAGATAGCATAATCAAAACTGTTCTCACCTTCATGTTCCAGCACTAAGGATTCGTAAAGGGATAAAGCCTGATTTGCAAGATCATAATCCTTCGCCAGAATCAACATATTGGTCAGGTTCATAAGTTGCTGTAAAGTATCGTGAGTTTCAAAAATCCCATAATCTCTACGAATTTCCAATGCCATTTTCAAATGTTCCGCTGCTTCTTTGCCGTTTTTCAGAAAAAGGTACACATTAGAAATATTATTATGCATATTAGAAAGCAGAGCCGCAGTTTTTCTATCCATATCTGATAATTGGATAGAATGCAGTAATTCCAGTGCTTTCAATCGCTTCTTTAATGCATTACCATAGTCTTTACGGATAACAAATAGTTCTGCTTTGTAATCCAAAAGTAATGCTCTGTCGCAAATGGAATTAAGCCCATGCTTCTCCATGATATAAGAGATTCGTTCCGTTAGTTTTGGCAGATAGTCCATAACCAGATATTTATCCAGATAAGGAAACATATCCTGAAGGAATAAAAGATAAGCTTCTGGTTCATCCACAAGAACACGTTCTGTAACGCTAATCAAAGACTGAATCACATTTTCTGGTCGTCTGACTTCTAACCCGTGAGTTAGGCAGATAAGGTGTAAGCTGTCAATCAAAGTCCTACAATTAGATACGGAAGGTATCGTTTCTATCAGAGCCACATCCTGAATTAAGGGATGGAGGTTTATTTTTTTGTTCTCTTCGTCATCCATGACAAATCCATATCGTACTAGATGGTTTACTTCGTTCAGAGTCTCAAGCTTTAGCCACTTCTTAAAGGGATTCTTTAATACACCAGAGTTTGGAAGTAATGAAAGATTCCGTAAAATATCCATCTGCGCCGCCGTTAATTGATTTAACTGTAAAAGTTTTCGTAGGTGTTCAATCATCAATGCTTCCGAAAATTCCTCGTCCTTGTAGATTTCTACTGCTTCACCAGAATGAATATTTAAGCCACAGCTCTTTAATTCAAGTAATAATTCCGCTGCCTCTATACCACTTGCAGAGAGAGATAATGCTGCAAGGCAGACGGTCAGTGTATGTCCTTTTAATTCATTTATTATGTCAGAGGTAGTTTCAGGTTCTGCCTTAGCGGCAGGGCAATATTGGTAAAACAATGCCGTTAATTCATTCTCTTTATCCAATTCTTTTATTTCCAATGTCTGAAAAGATGTGATTTTACATCTGGTCGTAATCAGAATTTGGAAATCATTTTGTATAAATTCCTTGAAAAATGGGTCATCTTTTGGCAGTACATTAAAATTATCCAGAATAATCAGACTGTCAGAACGTAGTTTTTGTAAGGTCTGATAGTGGTTCTGAAACAATTGTTCTTCAGTCATCTCTGCCGTGTCATCTGTAAAAGAAAGCCCAGCAATACACTTCTTTAAGCTTCCATCATAATGAAAGTACAATATATTGCTATATTTCTTCTTGTTCTTATTTGCAAAGGTCTTTGCAAACTCACTTTTTCCAATACCAGCAATTCCAGTCACAAATAGAAGTGCATGTTCTTGTAGTAGAGACAATGAAGATTTTAATTCTTCTTTTCTTCCAAGAAATGCTTTCGTTGCGCTTGGTACTTTAGAAGAAAGCAATACTTCACCTAAATCTGGTGAATACAGCGTACTATGGTTATGGTCGTTTAAAATGGCATATCGAATAACTTCGGTAAAGAATTGATCCAATGCCTGAATCGCAAGTATTTCATTAGCTTTCTGATTTCCGATTACAGTTCTGCTATATTCAATCAATTCATCCATCTGAGAGCAAGCCTGTGTCTCGTTGAGCAGATTCGGAATAATCTTATCTCTAAAATCATTCCTCATAAAATCAAAATTATTTTCATCTTCATAAGCTCTGATAATTTCAAGTGGTATCGGTCTGACACCATTGCACCAATTACTGTATTTAATGTTATCTGTATCTGTAATTTCAGCATATTCACTGTCATCAAGAGAAAGTGAGAATAGGCTTCTTACAAGCTGATGTTGCGGATAAGTTTTCTTTTTATTATCCAGAAGAATGCCAATGACATTCGAAAAGGTAAGTCTGTTTTTCAATCAAATTCCCCCAGTTCAAAATTTTTGCTAAGTCTATGCTAAGTCTCCGTCAATAGTTGGAGAGCGATTTCGTTGGTATCATTAACTCATGGATTGGTAGCCAGATGAAGCGTAAATGCAACAAACGGATATCAAAATTATAACACACAAACAAATGTTCGGAAAGAAAAAATTTGTGTATGTACCTTGAAAAACAATTCTGAGAAAACAAAAAGGATGAGACAGAATTCATAGGCTGTAGAGAAGGGGAAGTCCACTTTGCCAAGATGATTGAAATCAGAAATACCGATTTTAATCGGAGCTAAGAAAATGGAATCACGTCAAGTTGGGAGAGGATCTAGCGCAGGAGAGGCCCACAGTTATTATCACAGATAATTGGATGGAAGCGAAAGCTACCGCCCCACTCTACGAATGGAAGCCAAGAAGTCCAATAACTTTTACAACAGCTGTAATTCACTTTTATAGGAACCACCGTCAGGTGGAAGGAAAGAGGGTGATCAATGAAAGATTAGGAGAAGGAGGTGCCAGGGATGACAAATGAGATGGAATATGCGAAGTGTATCGCTGTGTTAAGAAAATTGTTTCGTATGGGAATGATTTCAGAGGCAGAATACACAACAGCGAGAAATCGATTGATGGACAGATTTCTGATTGTTGGAGAAAATAATCCAAAAATCGCGTAAGAAATCAGTTTCTATATTCGTTCATAATTGAATACGAAGATAAAATGGCAGTATACAAAGAATTTATCATTTGTATGCTGCTATTTGTATATAGACAAGAGAAAGAAATGGAGGAGTCAGATGAAAGAAGTACAAGTATTAGAAGCAAGAAGAACAGCCCCAAATAGCAGGGGAAGAACTAGAACAGAAGGTGGTGCAGTTGCTGTTGAACGCATTCGTGTAGCAGCTTATTGCAGAGTATCCACCGATGATGATGACCAGTTAGGGAGCTTCGAATCCCAGAAGCTGTATTATGAAGAGAAGATTTTTGCAAACAGAGAATGGGTCAGTGCAGGTATCTTTGCAGATGAAGCTATCACAGGAACAAAAGTAGATAAGCGAGATGGTTTTCAGTCAATGATTCAGAGATGTAAGGATGGAGAAATTGATCTAATTCTTACTAAGTCCATTTCCAGATTTGCAAGAAACACGTTAGACACTTTACAATATGTACGAATGCTCAGGGAACGAAATATTGCCATTTTCTTTGAAAAGGAAAATATCAATACCTTAGATATGAATGGAGAATTGCTCCTGACAATTATGAGCTCCCTGGCACAGCAGGAAGTGGAGTCCTTATCTGCAAATGTAAAGATGGGACTTAAGATGAAAATGAAGCGTGGAGAAATGATTGGTTTCAATGGATGCCTTGGGTATGATTATAATCCCGATGATAAAACTCTTTCTGTTAATGAAGAGGAAGCAGATATTGTTCGATTTATTTATGACATGTATATACAGGGGTATGGAACTACTACGATTGCAAAGCGCCTGATTGAACTTGGAAAAAAGAACAAAAAGGGCGAAGTCAGCTGGCATACCCATGGTGTTATGGGAATCATTAAGAATGAAAAGTATAAGGGAGATATTCTTCTCGGAAAGACATTTACCACAGACCCGATTTCCAAACGAAGACTTGCCAACATGGGAGAAGAAGATCAGTTTTATATCCGTGATCATCACGAAGCCATTGTGTCCAGAGAAATTTGGGATGAGGCAGAACAGATTCGATTAAAGCGATCTGTTAATAAAGTAGTGGAGACTACAGGCAATCGGGAACGCTACACCAGACAATATGCTTTTAGCAGTATGTGTGAATGTGCCTTTTGCGGAGATAAGTTGACCAGAAGAACGTTACACAGTAGTTCCAAATATGAGAAACCAGTCTGGAAATGCATGAATGCCACAAAGCATGGAATCAGCAATTGCCCAAACTGTAAGTCCATAGATGAGAACATTTTAGAAGGAGCATTTATAGAAGCATTTTCTTTACTAGCTGGTAATTTTGATGATGTGCTGGATGTTGTTATGAATTATGTGGAAGAAACCGCGAATAATGATGAGGATATCCGAAAGTTAAAGCAGATAGAGAAAGATATTTCTGCCCTAGAAGCAAGAAAAAGCAGAATGACAGATATGCTCATCGATGGTACAATTACAAAAGAGGCTTACGATGATAAATTAACAGAAGTAATGAGAAAGCTCCATATTTGTAAGGAAAAGAAGCTTTTATTACAGGAAAGTATCAGTAAGCAGAAAGATGTTGGCAAGCGAATGTCAGACCTTCGTGAGACACTGAAGCAAGAAGATATCCTTGATGAATTTGACCGGGTGGTATTTGAAAGTATCATCGACAAGGTTTACGTCGGTGGGTACGATGAAGATGGAAATCCGGATCCGTATAAGCTGACTTTTGTATTAAAGGGCAATCAAAGCAGTACGATTCCTAATGCAAAGGAGAGCATGAAGGCTAAGAATTCAATGAAAGGAATAAAGGTGTCATAAGATGAAGAAACAGCTGGCAGAAGTTGTTGATGGGACTGAATTCAAAGAAACTATTGAGCAGGAAATTTTGTACTCATGCGAGAATAACGGGGCGAACGATTTGTGTTCAACAAAGAATAACGACACATGTTGAGACCGTGGTTCTTTTGTCCCAACAAAAACCTAGCGATCGAATTGAAGTAGATTTGGACTTGGACGAGCTGGATGTGACAAGTGTGGAGGTGAAAGCTACTTATTCTGAGATTAAGGATTATGTGTTGAAAGAGCATGGATTGAAGGTTACTAATCTTTATATTTCACAGATAAAAAGAAAATGTGGGTTAGAGGTTGGGGAGAATTACAATCTTGCGAAGTCAGAAGATGCTAAGCAACCGAATTGTCCGGAAGAGAAAGAAAAGGCGATTGTGGATGCGTTGAAGCATTTTGGGATGATTTAGGCTTCGTTGGGAGGTATTATATAAAGAATGTCATTAACTTAAGGGTTAAAGGAACTTGAAGCTCATTTCTTTATGGTTCTTGTTTTTGGGTTTGTTAATATGGGAATTGTGAAAAAGGGAGAAAATTTTGGCTGAGAAAGAAAGTTAAACACCGAGGGTTTAGTAGTAAATGCTGCATGATATTTAAGTATTATGATACTTATAAAGAGGAAAAATTAATGGATTAGGAAAAGGAATAGTGAATATTATGGCAGGATTATTTGGAAGATTATTTTATTTTAATCATGATGAAAAATGGATATATTAGAAAAAGTAGCAGAGTTTACAACATTTGCAAGTATTATGAGTGACGTTGTAAAAACAGACAGAGTTAAAGCAGTTGAAACAACGCTATACCTATAATGGCAAGCAATACTAAATTCCGGAACTAAAGAAATTTGTGAGTTTTGAAGGTGCCAGAAATATCTTTGGTTCACTGGTGGTAACCACTAAAACAGGAATTCCTTTTAAGGTTGTATTTGTACGAAACCGCATTAGGAAAAGTAAGTGTTTGTATGTCTTGTGCACTGATATTTCACTGGAAGATGCAGAAATCGTACGGATTTATGGGAATAGATGGTCGATCGAATGTTTTTTTAATCATCTAAATCCTTTTTGTAGTTAGACACTGAGCTTCAGAGCCATAATTATGGGGCAATGGTAAACCTTACTACCATTGTATTCTCAAGATATATCGTTCTGGAGTGAATTCGTCGTAATTATAACGATCAGAAAACGTATGGCGAATTATTTTTTCATGTTCTACGAAGATATTCAGGACATGGATTTATCCAATGCTCTTCAAAGCCTGATGGCTCTTGATTGGCGGCTTTTCGTTTTTATAATGCTTATGTCATACAAGAATTTAAAAAACTTAACGGCAAGTTGCACAAGCTATTATTTTTATAAAATACTGCCTATTGGATAATTCTGGATTCATATGGTCTACGGAGCGTGGATTATATTTTGAGATACATTGTTTTATACTAAAGTCGAGGTGAAAACAATGGATATAAAAAGGAAAAAAGAGCTTTTAGAAGCCTATAAAAACAGACATCCTGAAATGGGCGTAATATCTTACCGTTGTAGAGAAACTGGCGAGGTATTATTGGGTATTTCCAAAGATACAAAATCAGACTTTAACAGCACTAATATGAAATTGGCAGCCAACTGGCATCCTAATAAACGATTACAGGAACTCTGGAACAAATATGGCTCTGAAGGATTTGAACTATCAGTTATTAAAGTGTTAAAGTATGATGACAGAACAAAGTCCAACTTGTAGGTTTCCTATAACTACCGGTGGCAAACTATTTGTTTATTGTATTAAGCATGGCTTATCGGTATATTCAGGTAATCTATAATTAAATCAATATTATCTTACTGGGATGTATATGTTTGTTGTACTGTCAGTGGCTTTTTTCAATTTTAAACGTTGTTTAAAACAACTTATTGTGTTAAAATATATGTGATACAAATAAGAGTTTAGGAGGAACCGAAACTATGACAGCCTCAATGCGTTTAAGATAAGCTGGCAATAAAAAAAGCAGAATCTATCCCCGATGATAGGCTTTTTTGTTGTGTTATTTATACGATATTGAGCATTCATTAGTTACGGTGAAAGATAAACTATTTAACTATACCTTTATTTAACTATGTCTTTAATATGAATGTTTCCAAATTGTATGTATGCAGACCAAAAGCCACATTGTGGATTTAGGCCTGCATTTTTTATTGCCTAGAATGCTATTCAAAATAGAAATTCAAGCAAAAATATATTGCAGGAGATAATATAAATGAAAAAATACAACAATTGGAAACTTAAGTTTTATACAATATGGGCAGGGCAAGCAGTATCATTAATCACTAGTGCCATCCTGCAAATGGCGATTATTTTTTACCTTACAGAAAAAACAGGATCTGCGATGGTCTTGTCTATGGCTTCACTTGTAGGTTTTTTACCCTATGCGGTCTTTGGACCAGCCATTGGTGTATTAGTGGATCGTCATGATAGGAAGAAGATAATGATTGGTGCTGATTTAATTATCGCAGCAGCTGGGGCCGTGCTAGCTATTGTTGCATTGTATATGGAGTTACCTATCTGGATGGTTATGGTAGTATTGTTCATCCGTAGCATTGGAACAGCTTTTCATACCCCGGCTCTCAATGCGGTTACTCCACTTTTAGTACCAGAAGAACAGCTTACGAAATGTGCAGGCTATAGTCAGTCTTTGCAGTCTATAAGCTATATTGTTAGTCCGGCGGTTGCAGCACTCTTATACTCCGTTTGGGAACTAAATGCTATTATTGCCATCGATGTATTGGGGGCTGTGATTGCATCTATTACGGTAGCAATTGTACGTATTCCTAAGCTAGGTGATCAAGTGCAAAGTTTGAAACCAAATTTCATAAGAGAAATGAAAGAAGGAATGGCTGTACTACGGCAAAATAAAGGATTATTTGCTTTATTACTCGTTGGAACATTATATATGTTTGTTTATATGCCCATAAATGCATTATATCCTTTAATCACTATGGAATATTTTAATGGTACACCGATGCATATTTCTATTACGGAGATTGCTTATGCCTCTGGTATGTTGATAGGGGGTCTATTATTAGGGTTATTTGGGAATTACCAAAAGCGAATCTTATTAATAACGGCATCCATTTTTATGATGGGGATAAGCTTAACCATTTCAGGATTACTTCCTCAAAGTGGATTTTTCATATTTGTAGTCTGCTGTGCAATAATGGGGCTTTCGGTTCCGTTTTACAGCGGTGTGCAAACAGCTCTTTTTCAGGAGAAAATTAAGCCTGAATATTTAGGACGTGTATTTTCTTTAACTGGAAGTATCATGTCTCTTGCTATGCCAATTGGGTTAATTCTTTCTGGATTCTTTGCTGATAGAATCGATGTAAATCATTGGTTTTTACTATCAGGTATTTTAATTATTTGCATTGCAATAGTTTGCCCAATGATAACTGAGATTAGAAAATTAGATGCAAAATAAAATAAAGGGCGTGTTCGTATGATAGATAATATTATTCAATCAGTGACAGAAAAATTATCCTCTTTGCCTTATATAGAAACATAAATGCTATTAGACCACTTGAAGTTACGGTCATAAATCAAAAGGATGTTGTCCCTTGGAAATTTCCTCCTAAACATGAATTTATGTATGGTGAGTGGCTAAGGGAGCAGTTTGATAAGGGAGCAATTCCTGAGCCAACTTATGATCCCGATTTAGCAATTCTTTTATCTCAATTAAGAGAAAATAGTATTAACCTTTTCGGACCAGAGGCAACAGAAGTGATTGAGCCTGTACCAATGACAGATATTCGAAGGGCGATTAAAGA
>JAEYSV010000033.1 GCA_023434365.1 Bacillota bacterium
GAAATGTTCGCAGATTACTTCACAGCAGCAGTAGGAAAGCTTCAGGTAGAGCTTGCAGAATATAAAAACAAGAATATGCCGGCAGAGGAAATTGTAGACTATTTAATTAATGAGTGCATGGATGAAATCTTTGCAAACAGAGTAAGAAATAACGGAAAGCATCTTAAGGATTGCTTAAATGAAACAGAGAAGCTTTGTAAGGAGGAATGCAAACGAAAGGGTAAGTTTCACATACCGGATATGGTTGTATTCACATGGGCAAAGAACTATTACCTGATGTAATGGAGGTGCTGTTATGAAAGCATACAAAGGTTTTTATAAGGATCTGACATGTAGAGGATTCAAGTTTAAGCAAGGAAAAAAGTATACAGAAAAGGAAGCAAATTGTAGACAAAACGGTTTTCATTGTGCAGAGGATCCTCTTGATTGTCTATCTTATTATCCGGACTGGGATAGCTCAGTTTACTATATCGTAGAAGCGACAGGTGATATCAATGAGGATGATGTGGATAGCAAGATTTCTTGTACAGAGATTACGTTAATAAAACAAATGACATTACTAGAATTTTTATTTGAAAGCATGTTATACATAGTGAACCATCCTTATAGAGAATCGAATTATCGTGTTTTGAGAAACGAAGGTAGAGCCTGTGGCAAATTTGTGATTGTTCGTGGTAAAAATCCAATGGCAGCAGCATCTACAGTGGGTGCAGTGATAGCAATCTTAAAAGAAAAAGAAAATAGCCCAGTGATAGAAAGTATTAATTTATTTTTGGTAGATGGCAAACGGCTCAAAATAGATACCTGGTACACGGTTGAAGGAAAAGAACTAGGGAAAGTTGGTGTTAATGAGTGAAAAAAGAAATGTTAAAGAAACTTAGAAAGCTGAACGCTACTAAGGAGATGATGTCCAAGGCGAACGCGGATTCCATGAGAAGAGGAAGTGGAAGATGGGGAAGCACAATAAATACATACGAAACAGGAATGTATATGAGATGTCAGCAATTGAAAGGAATAGTTAAAATAGCATTTTTTCTTACCGAGTATATGAAACTTGGAGCCGCTACACCGGTATATGAACTATTTATTAATCCAGAGGTTGGTGAATTTATCACATGGGACAACCTTAAGCAAAAGTGGAGCAATGCAAAATTAGACATGCTTGATTGGCCAGAATATGTATATGAATCAAAAAAATGGATTAATCAAGAAGGGAACAATACGATTAAGAAACGACTTGGAGTAAAGAACGGTGGTTATAGAGGAATTCTTGATTATCAATTAAAGGTAAGAGAGGACGAGCTAAAGCAAAAGCATAGAAGAGAGACAGATCCATGGGATTTAGATATGGAGCAAATACCGAGTTTGCCTAAAGACTGGAGTAGATGGGTTGATAAAGTTGCAATAACTGAAAATTTTATCTTTTATGAGTATACAAGAAAAGGAGCAACACAGGGTTATTGTACATGGTGTGAAAAACAAGTGCCGATTACGAAAGCTAAGCATAACACTGTAGGAAAATGTAAGTGCTGTGGACATGATATTGTATTCAAATCGGTAGGCAAAGCTGGCCATTTTAGAACCAATAGGGAAAGTGGATATTTAATTCAAAGATGTGAAAATGGATTTGTAGTACGACAATTTGAAGTTAATAGACATTATCGTAAAGGCGAGTATGAGAATCCGGACAAACACTATTTTGAAGTTCGTAGAACAATCTTCACTCCTGATCTTTATGCTAGAGTATATTATTTTGGTTTATATAAGCAATACAAAACAAGATGGATAAAATCAAATCCTTCTAGTTGGGCACAGCCAGGGAAAGTGTATGGGAGAACAATTCCAACATTAGATAATAATGAGTTAAAGAGAACTGGACTTTCCAACATGATTAAAACTCTAAATAAATTAGATCCGGAGATATATTTATTAGCATTAAAAAAAGATCCATCTATAGAGCAGATAGCAAAGGCGGGATTGACAGAGTTAGCATTAGAGTTGACAGGGCAAAGTTATTGGAGAAGGAATCATCCGGAGATAAACGAAAAAGGAGAACTTAGTAAAAGATTAGGAATCGATTCACAAAGACTAAAAAGATTAAGGGAGATGAATGGTGGAATCACATTCCTAGACTGGATGCAATATGAAAAGAAGCATAACAAGAGTATTCCGTCTGATGTAATAAAATGGTTTGAAAGCCACGGAATAGAGCCAAAAGATATAAAGTTTGTTTCTGACAGAATGAGCGAGATTCAAATATGCAATTATTTAAAGAAACAAATGAAGGATTACCAGAAAGAGAGTATAAGAAAAATAATTTCAGACTGGAAAGATTACTTGTCAATGGCCAAGAGAGTTCAGATGAATGTATACGATTCTATTGTATACAAAGCAAAGAATTTAAAGAAACGGCATGATGAATTGGTAAGTTATATAAACAACAATGAGGCAGAAGTGCTTGAAATGGAAATGATGTCAAAGTATCCGAACGTAAACACCATTTGCACTGAGCTTAAAGAAAAATACGAATACTCAGACGACAAGTACGCAGTCGTAGTTCCTTCAGGAATTAAGGAAATTATTGAGGAAGGGAATGCACTTCATCATTGTGTTGGAACATCAGAGCGATACTTTGACAGAATCAATGCAAAAGAAGCCTATATATTATTTCTTAGAAAAGCGGAAGAGGTAGAAAAACCATATTATACACTAGAAATCGAACCAAATGGAACGATAAGGCAAAAGCGTACAGAATATGATAGGCAAAAGAAAGATATCGAAGATGCAAGTAAATTCTTGAAGAAGTGGCAGCAGGAAGTACAGAAGAGATTAACAGAAGAGGACTTGAAACTTTCAGAGAATAGTAAAGAGTTAAGGATTAATGGGTTAGAGGAACTAAGAAAGAATAATGTAATTATTCACACAGGAGACTTGGCCGGATCTTTATTGGCAGATGTTCTGGAATCTGACTTGATGGAAGTTGATAGCAACAGGAGGTGTGGTTGATGAAACCAACACAAAGCATTATGCAAAGAGATCCTTACAGATGCTACCTATGTGGTGAACCTGCAAACTATATTGATGGAAACTTAGAAGGGCATCATGTTTTCTTTGGTACAGCAAATAGAAAAAAATCAGAAGAGTTTGGATTAAAGGTATCGCTTCATGCTTACAAGTGTCACCGCCTTGGCCCAAGGTCAGTGCATAAATGCAAAGAAATGGATATAAAGTTAAAGCAAGACGGTCAGAGAGCATTTGAACTGGCTTTTGGAGATAGAGAGGACTTCCGAAACAACTTCGGAAAGTCATATCTATAGATTGTAACTTATTGACCCAACGTCAAGTTATGCACCTAAAAACATATCACAACATAACAATTGACAACCTTATCTATTCCCTGAGTGCCAAAGAGGCACCAGGGGGAAGGGAGAACAGAGAACAGATGAACAATATGCAATTTGGATATAGAGAGTTAACCAATTCCATAAAAGAAGAGTTGCTCATAGAAGCGGAAAGCTTCATAAAGCTAGGATACTTACTAAAACAAGTGCTGGCCGGAGAACTATACAAAGAAGGCGGCTATGAAAATATAAATGACTATGCAAGGGCAGAGTTTAATTTGGACAGATCTAATACGCAGAGATTCATGTCAATAAACACAAGATTCAGTGTAGGGGGGAACTCCATGGAACTGATAGGAAAGTATCAGGGTTATGGAAGCTCAAAACTGAGTGAAATGTTAACATTAACAGACCAGGAAATAGAAATTATTGATAAGGATATCACGGTCCACCAATTAAGAGAGATAAAGAGAACATTTCATAAGAAAAATGAGACAGATTCAACCTTGTGCGACGTCGCACAAACTACTGAAAACACTCTGATTGAGGATACTTTTGACATAAGAAAAGAAGAGATGAAAAACATCATAAAAGCATACTTAATCGGGGATGGAAAACAGCGTTTTGCAGATTTCTACGGTAAAAACGACTGGAAAGACATTGAAACAGAAGCTATGTTCATGATAGCACCTACAAAATATCGGACAATGCGTATTGTAAACAAAAACGTCATGTTTAATACACTAGGGATTCATGTATTGGAGCAGGGTAAACGAGAGACCTATACATACACAGAATTTGTCAACGCATTGAATGAGATGATTGGTGACAGGAGCCTGGAGGATGCTTACTATCAAATTACTCTTCAGCTGTTGTACGAGCCAAAGAAAGAAGAGCCTAAAGAGACGGAAAAGAAAAAGGCTATAGAAACAAAGAAACCGGTTACGAAAAAAATAACCTCAGTAATTGAAAGAGAGATTATTACGGAAGAAGAGGAAGAGAAAATACCAGGTCAAATGAATATAGAAGACTACGAAGAGGTTTTGCCAGAGAAAGAAATTATTGTTGTAGATAGAGTAACCGGCGAAATAATCGAGGACCAGGAAGAATTAAAGCAGGAAGAACCGGTTAATACAGAAACTCAAAACTGTCCTCCGGTAGACAGCTGTATTCGCCAGGAGTGGGGTACAACAAACGAGCAGCAGGCAGCAGGCAGAAAAGAATGTGACGCTTGTTGGAAAGAATGGAAAAAGAAAGACAAGGTACTATCAAAGGTGCCGCATGAGTTTAGCATATCAAGAGATACCGCTGACTTAGATATAGCAAGGTTAGTGGAACTGATAAAAAGCATGTTAAAAGACAATGCAAAGGTTGAGGGTACTGTAAAACCATCAGAAGTAGAGTAAGGGGGCAGCAGTATGTTAGATCTATCCATAGAGGAAAAAGAAAAGCTAAAGATATTTGCTGAACGATTAAGTCAGAAACAAAAGAAAAAGCTCAAAGAGCTTCTATCAAGATATGAGGAGGCAGGACAGTATGAAAAGATTAATAACATGTGAGATATGCGGAAATGAAAGCAACGCATCAGATAAGTATCCATTCAAAAAATGTCCATTCTGTGGCCATTACAATAAAATTACATTCGGAAGGAGAAAACAGCATGGCAAAATTAAAAGTGGGACAAGTAGTAACGTTGGGATTCCTGTTAAACGATGAAAAAGGCCACAGATCAAAGATACTAGAAAGAAGTAAGTGGAAAGTCAAAGGGATATATCCTCATTGTACTCTGTTTACAAAACTAGTGAAGGGCGAAGAGCAGGAGTGGAATAGAATATGTCCAGGAAGATTTGACTTGAAGCTAATGATAACACTAGGCAGCAGTAAGCAGAAAGGAGTGTAGTACAACAGCTACATGTCAATTAGAAAGCTGAGCTAACAGTTAATGATTGTAACTAACATTTTATGGTGTAATTAAAGGATGGAAGAATTTAAAAGTAGTTTGGAAACTTAAAATTGGTGATTTAATGTTTACGAGTGGTAAAGGTGGTCAAATCACTTACTTTAGCAAAGATGATGTTATGAAAGTCAGATAAAGATAGTTTAGAAAGGATGGAAATAAAAATGGAACATTTAAATAATTGTTTAGTGCTAATAGTAAAGGAAAGTTGCTTGGGTTTGGATTTGTTGGGAAAAATAATAACCCACAAAACCAAAGGGGAAGGGGTTATTGTGGGTTACAGTTCGGTATCAGGAGAACCGTTTGCATTCTTTTATAATGATCAAAACATCAGTGATAAGGTATGTTGCTTCGGACACGATGAAATTATCTAGGATCTATTTGTTCAACCTCCTCGGTTTCAAGTATCATTGAAATCCAGTGTACAGTAAGTCGTATTAAACGCTTTAAATCATTAATATCTTTATCATTGAATTTTTGTACATAATGTGCTTGATCATTACCAAGCCAAGTTGCTCGTGAAGCCGCTATTTTAAGTTGCTTATTATCTATTTTATCACTTATACATTTACCAAGTTGTAGTTTTTCAATCTTCTCTTTTTCTTCAGGAGGATTAGATTTAACTAAATAATCTTTAATTAAAAACTCAAGAGCTTTTCTGTAACCAATGCCAGCTATCTGATCAAGGTTATAGCATTCAGCCGCAAAAGCTTGATTATATATTTCAACAAAAGAAGGTGATGTATCAGTAATAAATTGGTCATATTCTATTTCAATATATTTGTCAGGAGCAACATAGGAAGGGGTGTTACCATCATAAGTTTTGTTGGCATTAACTACAAATTCATAATGTGCAATAAAGCTGTGGTTACATCCCCTGCAAAGTAAGTGGGATTCCATTTGACATGAACCGTCCTCATCACGATAGTATATTGAATTTAAATGTACGGGTTTTATTGATTTTTTACAAATGGGACATTGAGTGATCTCTTCAACTTTAACATCGATAGATACAGAATTTACTATGCTTTTTGCTTGATATAAAACTTTCATCATATCACATCCTTTCTACTAAATTTTATCATACATTACAATTAGTTACAAATATTTTAATAAGGAACTAACACAAAGTGAAGAAAGGAAACATTATGAACTAGATAAGTCTTTGGTTGATGCAAATAATCGAAACGTTTATCCTTTTCAATGTCACTTATGTAAAGAGAGGATAAAAGATAAGATAATTAGTTTAATCACATAAACTAACATTTAGCTGATAAGCGGAAAGGAAATATATATTAATTCGTTAATTCTTTAGGATAAATTAGGGAACGAAAAAAGTAATATAATAGTGAACATTGACAATTGAATATTGATAGTTGGAAGATATTACTGTATAATTTAACATTATGGAGGAATATCTTATGAAAAACGAGAACAATGATTATGATAAAATTATCGGGAAGGTATATGACGAATATAAAAGATTTCTAAATAATGTAGCCTTACCAGATATAACATATGTTTGGATTAATAGTGATGAGGGTATTTTTGCATATTTTGACGCGAAAGAGTTATATAATAAAACTTATAAATTATATCTCAATAAAAACTTTTTTGAATTATATGATGAAAAATCTTACAAATCACATTTCTGTAAAGAACTTTATAAGATATCAGATAATAAAACTATCCCACAAATGTTATATCATGAATTTACTCATTTAGCAGATTCTTTGAGCTTTAATAAGTATGATTTTGAAACTTTTGATAAACTAATGTTTACATACTCGGAGTACAATAGTTCTAGAATTGAACTAATGAAATCTTTAGATTTTAAGTCTGAGTTTGAAAAGGTTGGTATTGAATTATCAGATACAGTAACCTATTATTACAAAGAAATGTCAGTCAATGATTTCTTTACTAATAAAATCAATGAGTATAAAAACAATGTCGTTGTTTATGTTCATGAAAATAAGTACGAAATAGTTCGGCAACTTATGTATATCCTGGGTTATATAAGCGTATCAGAATTGTTTGTGGATAAATTTATACCAATGCTTAATGAAGCAGCGTATATAAAAGAAGAAGCATTGAAAATATTTAATGCACTATATAAAAAGAACATAGAAGATATATTAGAAGCTAATGTTGCCCTAGAGGAGTATTTCTTAGATTTCCAAGCTAGAAAAAAGTGCAAAGAAATATATGGAAACTTAATTTCGGATGATGATTTACAAACAATTACTAATAAAAACTATGATGAGGTTATAAAAAACATTATCAAAAAATAAGACTACCAACTATCAATATTCGGTTGGTAGTTTTTTTATTGATAATATATTTTTGTTAGGAAAATATAACATTTTGATGCTCCAGACACGAATGTCGGGAGGAGAGAATCAACGGAGGGCAATATGAGTGCCAAAAACAAAGATAAAAAATTTAAAGTTAAGCGATTATGGAATTAGTAAACATAAGTACCTGGAGCTAAAACTGTTTTGTATGCAGTACCAAGAGAAGAAAGCAGAGCTAGATGCAATAAGAGGATTAAATGCAAGTGCAAGTGATGGACAACCAAGGTCGAGTAATATATCTGACACTACAGCAGATAAAGCGATAAAAGCAGCAAGATTGTCAGCAGATGTAAACCTAATTGAAGAAACAGCAGAGCAGGCCAACAAAGCAATTAAGAAGTATTTAATCAAAAGTGTTACAGAAGGAATAGCCTGGGAATATCTTGGTGTACCAATGAGCAAGTTCCGGTTTTACGATTACAGAAGATACTTTTATTATCTTTTAGCTCAAAAAAGATAGGAATAGTAAAAAGGGGCAACACAGGGCACCTACTTTTGTGATATAAAGATAGTGTGAAAGTAGGATAAAGGCAACAGGACCACATAAAAGCGTGGTCCTGTTTGCATTTGGGAATCAAAGATATCCATTATCTACATAATTCATCAAGTGTAACATTGAGGGCATCTGCAAGTTTTATAGCAGTATCTATCTTACAGTTGTCACTCTTTTCAATATCCTGGATCGTGCGCCTTGGCACTCCACTCAATTCCACTAATTGAGGAATTGAAAGATTTTTATTTTGCCTTATTTCTTTTAGCTTCA
>JAEYSV010000024.1 GCA_023434365.1 Bacillota bacterium
GAAGCAGGTGAAGAACAATGGCCAGATAGAACAGTACTATGTAAAGGATAGTCATCCGGCAATCATTCCAGAGGAAGAATGGGAAGCGGTGCAGCTTGAGTTTGAGCGGCGAGAACATTATTGCAAGGAGCATTACTTGAATAGATATGGGTATCACTCCTCAGAAAACCCATTTACATTAAAGGTTGTCTGCGGTATTTGTGGAACGACATATGGCAGGAAAACATGGTCTGCTAGAGGCGTTTGTTACTGGCAATGTGGCAAGCGAAGCAAAGAGAATGGAATAAGGGGTTGCAGAGGTGAGAACATTCGAGATGAGGTGTTGAAAGAAGCATTTGTGACTGCTTGGAACCTTGTGGTTACGCATCGAGAGCAGCATCTTGAACGGTGGGAGAAGCAGATGAAAGAAGGAAATCCGCTAGTAAAGCTGCGGGCAAGGCAGATGCTTGAATTGACGAAGCAAGGTCAAATAGACGGGGTGATTCCGGAACTGATGCAGATGGTGCTGGAAAAGATTGTGGTTTATGGTGTGAGAGAGTTTGTTGTTATATTCTTAGACGGTACAACAGAACAGACAGGTTCCATAAAGAATAAAATTTATTCAGTATTGTAATCAAAAGGGATTTAAATGGGACAGTAAGTATGCCATACTAAATTAATAGAGCTTAGGGGTAGGATTTCGAACGTTGGAGGTAGTATTTATTTGCTGAAAAGTAGTGAGAAATATCTTCCCTTGTGGTATAATATGGAACAATATGTCGTAAAAAATATGACGGTAATAAATATTTAACAATAACAGGAAACTGGGTATTACATATGAAAAGGTATTTTTTAAATGGCAATAAAAAACGCAAAGTAGTATTTAGTTTAATAGTGGCTATGATTTCTATAGTTTCTATTGTATTTTTCGTTTATTATACGCGATCAGATGAAAATGAAACAGTTGAAAATGTAAATGGATCAATAGGACACGAAACATCATATAACCAAGTAGAAACATCAAAACCTACAGTAAGCCTAGAGCCTCAAAAAGAAGCGTCACCTGAGCCTAGTGTTAGTGTGGAGCCCCAAAAAGAAGCGTCACCTGAGTCTAGTGCTAGTGTAGAGCCTCAAAATGATGTAACTCCTGAACCTAGTGTTAGCGTGGAACCTCAAATAGAAGTAACTCCTGAGCCTACTAAAAGTCCAGAAACCGATGAAGTAGTAACTCCAAAACCGACTGTAAAACCGACTGTAAAACCAACTGTAAAACCAACTGTAAAACCGACTGCAAAACCGACTCCAAAACCGACTCCAAAGCCGACTCCAAAGCCGACAGCGAAACCAACTCCAAAGCCAACACAAAAAGTAGAAGTGGAAACTCAGACTCCAGAAGAGAAACAAGCGGCTATCGAAGAAGTATTAAAGATTTATGATATTGTATTATCAGAAGATCAAATCAAGTCCGAAATCAAAGGTAAATTATCCTTAATTTCTAAGACATTAAAATATAATAGAAGCAATAATTACGATGATTTTAATGAGTTATTGTTAGATTGCGTCGTTTATTATTGCAAAACAGGAAATGAATTTACTGAATTAGTAAATGTTACTAGCATGAAAGGAGAAGATTGGTTAAGAGTAGTTTGTTTTTGGTTATTTGAAAGACCAAAAGAAGAATTTGATTGGATGATGAGAGATTCTTATAAGAAGATATATAATAAACTTATGAGAAAAGCTATTTACAATCATGATATGTCCAATATTAAAATTACGAACTTAGAAGTAAAGACATCTAGTAGCTATGACGGACATGGTCTATCGTTACAAGCAAACTTTGTATCTAATAATAAAAAATATGTAGCTTACTTTACCAATGACGGGGAGAAATTTATATTGCTAGATATCGCCTTATTATAAGAGGTAAATCCAATGATGTAAGTTTGGGATTTAATACATATTATATGGAAAATGGAGTATACAGTTACCCGACTGAGAAAATTTCTTGGTCGGGTTTTTGTTGTAATTCATTAAAAAAGAACAAAATAACAGATACAAATATAAAATAACCTCAAAAAATCTGAAAAATATTTAGTAAACTCTTGTAAAATAGAAAAAAATGGCATATTATAGTATATATGTCCAAATTATTTAGGGGGGGATTTACAGCTTTTTGCTGAAATACATAAGTAATAATATTTTAGGAGGGATTATATGTATTACAAAAAGGGAAACATGAAACAAGTTCTTGCATTATTTTTGGCATTTGTGATGATTATAACGTCAATTCGTTTCACATCTCAAGAAGTGCAAGCACAGGAGAAGCAACCTAGCAGCGTAGTTTTTAAAGGTGCAGGATACGAAGTAGAGTTTAAAGTGACTAGTAGTTGGACAGGAGCGTTTAATGCAGATGTTATTATAACAAATACAGGCGATAAAGTTATTGATAACTGGGCATTAAGTTTTGTAATGCCACACAAAATTACGAATATATGGAATGGTAAGGTTTACAGTAATGAAGAGGATTTATACATAGTTAAAAATGCTACGTGGAACCAAGACGTTGGGATAGGGAAAAAAGTAAGCTTCGGATTCACGGCTACATACACTGATAATATACAAATTCCAAAGAGTTTTATGTTTGTAATGAATGAAAAAGTGCTGGATGATAGTCAATTTACTGTTGAAATGGGTAAAATAAATGATTGGAAATCCGCCTTTAATGGTGAATTAGTAGTATGTAATGTTTCTGAGATTAATATTGAAGATTGGATTATAGAATTTGATTATCCTTATAATATTACGCAGTTCTATACTGGAGAGATTCTTTCAAATAAAGATGATCATTATGTTGTGAAGAATCGAGGTTATAATACAAATATAAAGGCAAAGGAAGAGCTTGCTCTTGGCTTTAGCGCTTATCCTGGAAATGTAACAGAACAACTAACTAATGTAATTATAAAAACAATAGAAGTTGATGAAGATATGTTTCAGAAAGATTTTGATGCTGATAATTTAACTAATGAAATGGAACTCTATTATGGTACAAGCCCATATGAGAATGATACCGATAATGATGGGATAAATGATTATTTTGAGATCATATATAATTTAAACCCAACCTTGCAAGACACAGATGGAAATGGCATTTTAGATGGTAATGAAGATATAGATAAGGATAAGCTTACTATAAGCCAGGAATTTGATTACGGTACAGATAACTTATATGAAGATACAGACAGTGATGTCTTAACGGATTATGACGAGATTTTCATTTATGGTACTGATCCATTAAAGGTTGATACTGATGGTGATGGAATAAGTGATGGTTCTGAGATAAAATTAGGGTTAGATCCACTTAGGAATGATACCGATGGAAACGGTATTTTAGATGGAAATGAAAAAGTTGAGCAATCAATATCAAAAGAAATTATCTCAGATGAAAAGGAAGGTATTACGAAGGTATCCGTTTCAATGAAGGGAACTGGAGATATTGAAGAAACAACAGTAATAGAGAATACATATGGTATAGATACTTTATCAAGTGAAGTAGTTGGAATAGTGGGCGTGCCAGTTGATATTTCAACATCATCAGAGTTTGAGGAAGCAACAATTACGTTTGCTTATGATGATAAGAAATTAGGAGCAATAAAAGAAGAAGATTTAAGAGTAATGTGGTATGATGAAGAAAGTAATCAGTATGTAATTATGGATGATGAAACCGTACTGAATACCGAACAAAATACTGTTAGTTATACGACCACCCATTTTTCAACATATCTTGTCGTGGACAGGCAAGCTTGGTATGATGTATGGAGTAATGCATTGTCTTATCGAAGGCAACCTACTAATCCTTCTGTACCAATGGAATATTTTGATATTGGATATGTAATCGACCGATCAGGCAGTATGTCAGGAACAAGAATAACAAATGCGAAGATGGCAATTGAAAGTTTTATTAATGCGATGTACGATAATGATCGTGGTGCTATAATTGGATTTAATTCTACCGCTAGTATATTTTCTGAGTTTACTTCAGACAAGGATGTATTATTAAGTTCAATGAGCAGTATTAATGCTAGTGGTGGAACTAGTGTAGAAGCTGGATTGAAGTCAGCATTAAATCTATTTAGTGCAACACTAGAAAAGATAATTAATAATACCGCTAATTCTAAAATGATACTTCTATTATGTGATGGAGATATTAATTACACAGAGGCAACACTTCAAAGAGCGAAAGATATGGGAATAAAGATATATCCAGTGTTGATTGGATCATCTAGCGGGCAAACATCGTTGCAAAGAATTGCAGATTCGACGGGCGGGAAGTTCTTTTATGCATCTACTGCTGATGAAATCAGAAAATCAATCTTTGGCGTACAGGATGAAACTATTGGTGATATTGATACAACTGACACAGATGGTGATGGTCTTTATGATATTTATGAGACAGCAGGTATGATTCTACCAAATGGACAATATGTTTACACAGATCCATTATTAACAGATACCGAACAAGATGGATTAACTGATGCTGAAGAAATGGGCGTCATAGAAAGTTATGAAAGCCAAGACGTACTAAAAAAATTCGTCTTAACAATGAGTGGGTTTGATCATGAGGTATATGCAGATTACTTTGATTATAAGAGTAACCCAACAAAAAAGGATTCAGACATAGATGGGTATGAGGATAAAGAAGATCCAAGACCTCTGATTTCAGATATTAAAGTAGTTAAGCTAAGACAAGTTAATAGTTATGTCCCAGTTCAATATGACGGACCTGAGCCAAAAAAGTATAATAATAATATGTTATACTATGGAGGAAATCAGAGTTGGTTTTATGATGATGTGGTCAATTCATCAAAGTATGATAAATTTATTGAGGATGGTTGTTGCGGAGCACTTTCTTCTACGGATTTAATCATGTATTTAACGCTGTATCACACGGATATTGCTCCAAGCCAACTATTTAAGCTTGTAACTTCTGATAAGTATAGTAGTGCATATATTAATTATGAAGATTATACCAGATTTGTAAAGTTGTTTTATATAAATTATCCACCTAATACATTTCAACTTTTAGGAATAAATAAAGTCTTTGGATATTTGCCATTGCAAATAGATTGGTACCTGACGGGATACTTTACTACTTTTAATATTGAGAAAAAAGTAGTAAGTGAAAGAACAGAAACTTTAGGTAGAGATGAAATGCTAGAGAAAATAATTAATCAAGTTGAAAGAGATATTCCAGTCCCAATAATGGCGGGATTCGGGTCTTCAAGTATGACTAGGATTGATCCTAAAACAGGTGAAGTTATGTTGGACGAAGCGGGTAATGCAATCACATCAAAATTAACTCAGCACTGGGTTAACATAGTGGGCATCACGGTAGATAAAATAAAGGGTACCACTATGCTCGAAGTGGCTTCATGGGGTAGAAAATATATAGTGAGTTTTGATGAGTATTATGATAAAAGTGGTCTTTTAGATGGGGTGATTTGGGTTGAATAAAGATTATAAAGTAAGCAATAAAAATATAAAAATTATTATTATTAGCCTGCTTGGTGCTATTTTAAGTATATGTTTTATGGTCTTTAACTATATTTCTGTTCAAAACTATTTATCTCCGTTTAAAACCGAAGAAGAAAAGCAAGTAAGGCCAATCTATCAAGCTGCAATGAAAGAAGTATCAGGGTTTAAGCTTACATATATAAGCTTTGATACAGAGTTTCAGGACGTTTGTTTTTGGCTAGAACTAAAGAATAATACAGCTTCTAATTCTTTTAATGAACAACAGCTTCAAGCCATAAATCAAGCGGTGGAGCAATTAACGGAATATTTAAATGAATCGGTAAATAAAGATAGTTTGTACACAGGTTATATCTTAAAGTTTCAAATAGGAAATTCAGATATACAAACTACTTGTTATGTAGGCATTTACAATAATCGATATGAATTTCTATATCTAATTAATGGTACTGGAAATTACATTACAGACTATCATATGATGAATACAGTTCGATTAATCGATAATGATGGGGGCTATGATTTGGTTTTTGAAAATGAAAATATAAGCAAGTTTTCAGATTTTCAAAATCTAGAGAAAATAAGTTTTGATTCATCAAGTAATTATGAACGAGTTATTAAATTTAGTAAAGCAATGCGTACAATTCTGCCAAAATGCAAGATATTTATTAACGAAGAGGAAGTTTTGATAACTGAATAAATCGGCGTCGCATTTATTAACAATTTCACGAAACATCAATAACCACAGCAGAGGGGGTAAAATTATTCCCCTCTTTTCTTTTGTGAAAATGTATCACAACATAAACGCTAGACGGGCCTTCATGTCACCTTGCTAGGGATGGCAATCTTCGCAGCCCTTAAGTACTGCTTTGGTCTGCGTTTGAGTGTAGTAGG
>JAEYSV010000025.1 GCA_023434365.1 Bacillota bacterium
GTACTTAAGGGCTGCGAAGATTGCCATCCCTAGCAAGGTGACATGAAGGCCCGTCTAGCGTTTATGTTGTGATACATTTTCACAAAAGAAAAGAGGGGAATAATTTTACCCCCCTCTGCTGTGGTTATTGATGTTTTGTGAAATTGTTAGGCTTATACTATATTCTTTATTAATAAGCCAAATTATTTTATGTATTGTTCGATTTGTGGTAACAGTGATATTATCTCGTTATAGGTGTACATATCCCTTGATATACCTAATGCAAAAATAGTATTCCCTTCTTTGTTTTCAAAAAGCACTCCACATTGAGTATTCTCCAACACTTTATCTGGATTATTTAACACTTCTTTCTGCGCAATATTTACTATGGTTTTTAAAGTTTCTTTATCATAAGCTATCTTTTCAGATTCTGCCCTATCAGTATTAAATTCTTCCCAATGATATAAAAAAAACGAACTAACTTCTTCTAAATTGACAAAAAATACTTTTCGTATTTGCTTTAACACAACTTCCGAATTTAACACTTTCGATAAATTAGTTCGTTCTAAAAGGTCAAACTTTCGTATTGTATGTTCAGTCGATCCCCCATCAGTGTTATGAATTATAAAAGTGTACTTTGTTGCTACATTGTCAAGTTGATTATTGCTTATGTTTGCACTCTTTTCAATCGTTTCAACTATATAATCAATATTATTTGTATCTGATACTATAAATTCAAGACAGCTTGTATTAACATAGTCATTAGGAAATAATCCTTGCATCTTAACCTGAATTTTATCTATTTTACTCTTATCAATATTTTCAGAACCGTTTGTTTTTAACCATATGATAAGAAGCGTTGAAACAGCTATAATTAATAGTAATCCGATAGGGAACATGACATTTCTTTTGATAATGTTTTTTATTATTGATAATTTCACTTTTCAATTTTCTCCTTAATAACCTCTTGCTGTTTTACTATATTTATGCCATCAGTTAATTCATAGCTAATTATAGTTTCAATAACGATATCTTCACCATTATATTTCATTACTTGATCGTCTATTACTATTTGACTACCTAATTCCTTACTCCTCCCATTAATTTTATTCGCTATATTATCTAATACCTCCTCAATTTGAGGAGCACTTGCTTCCATTCCTTTGTAAAACTCTGGCATAAAAGCAGAATAAGAAATAACTTCTCCATCAACAGTAACCCAAACCCTTATTACATCATCTGTTTTTATATTGTTTATAGGATTAATATAATACACATCATAAAACTTCCCCCAATCAACATACATAACATGATCATACTTATAATTTTTAGTTACCATATCTAATTGCTTAATGTATGAAGATGCAATTTTCACAGCCTCTTTCTCTGATATTTTACTCTTGTTATCATCAATCTCGTAGTTTGGGTTTCTAAATCCACACAATGTATTCGTTCCGTTTAGAAATCTATACTCAACATCATTTTCATCGACATATACATCATACACGCTGTGCTTACTATCAATCTCTCCATTACTAATATCTTCATCAGAAAAATTCTCTGACACGACATAATTCAATTTAACAGTCGCCGCATTCTTGTTTCCTTTTTCTTTTACTTGCTTATATTTATTCACTTTTTTATTCTTAAATTGAACGGAATCAATTTCTTTACTTTCTTTATTCACCTTATCACTTTCTATTTTATAACCACTATAGACACTGCCGGATACTATTACAAGCATAGTAACAACAACGAACAAACCAATAATCTTTTTCATATTACTAACTCCTTTTCCTTAATTTATTTTACAACTAATATCTCCTTTTGTATATACCGCTACGTCTCCAATAAAATATGTTGCATAGGAAAGGCAATCACTAATTGAAGCATTAGCTTGAGATGCTTTTGTTGCAAACCTTTCATTCCAAACCCTTATATCACTAGTATATGTTATATCCGTTGTCCCAAGCACAAATTGTGCACCTTTTTTGTATGTCTCATCAACCAAATTATAACTAACATTGTTTTGAGTATAACTTACCCCCGTACCACACCCAAGATACATTATGCACTTGGCATTTGATAATTTATTATATGGTAGAATCGAGATAGGGCATCTATTATCTATTGCAGAATGAGCTGTTATATAGCAATCGTCATGATATTCACCATTACTATCAAAAAATCCTATTGTAGCCATAGGCACACTCTTTTTATTTTGATTAATATACACACCATGGCCTGCAAAAACCCAAACAGAATCGCTTTGCATATATTTATAAGCTAAAGATGCACCTTGATTTGTAAACGAATATGTTTGATAATTTGCTAAACCAAACTTTGATTTAAATGTGTCAAATGATGTAGTTGTATTAAAACCACTATATTTGAACCCAAACATATCAGCATCTTTCTTAATTACCTCATTAAAAGACCATTTTGCGCCAATAGTACCAAGAGATAGTTCAACATTTGAACCATTACTTACTACATAATTAGCACCATACTTAATATAATATGTACCATCGGAATTTCTACTAATAGTAAACTTCTGATAGCTTGCATCACTAATATTGTTCCATATATCAATATTAGAACTAGTAACATCAAGCACAAGATTACTACTACTGATCTTTGAAATTAATTTATATGTGGACCCTGATATTCTAGATAATTTCCACTTTTGATTACTTCCACCAACAAAACCATAATTAATTACATTTGTACCAGATATCCCCTTTCCGCCTTGGATATCTAAATACTTACCTGTTTTTACGTTCTTAATATAGTAGGATTGGTCATTAGTGTCTGAATCCAATCCTACAACATCGTTTAATCCAGCTAAAGCATCGAGTTCATTAGCTTCCACTACGCCAATAAAAATTAATAAAAATACAAGTAAACAAATACTCTTCTTCATTTTAACCTCCGTTATTAATAATTAATAATATTTGACTTTTGCTTGCAATCAAAAGTCATTGGTATATATATATTACAGCTGCTAATATCCTAAAATAATTAATACTTTAAAACGAATATAATTCACAGGTACTTTAGTTATTCCTTTAGCCACTCTTTTAACTTTATAATTAACTCAAATAAATATATTCATTGTCAAGCAGATAGCTACTAAGCATTCTTCGCGACTTTCTTACGTTTTTTAATGACCAACAGAGACTTATGAATAAAATAAAAAAGGCCGCAAAGAAATTTACCTTGCAGCTGACCCATATAAAAGATATTCATAATTTTTGTCCCAAAGTCAAGCACTATCTCCCTCTAGACAACTTGCTCCATCCGCTCTAATATATTCTAAAAGAGCATCTGTAATCCCTTGTAAATATTTTATCATAATATCAAATTTTTGTCAACTCGATTATCACAAAGAAATTACATATATTTTTCCTGATTAAATATTTTGTTAAGGATATACAGAGTGTTTAATAAAGTTTCTACAATATCTAGATAGTTAGTTTGATTCATCAAGAATTCTCCAAATATTTGACATAGGTTAGAAGAATTTCTCTCCTCATTTTTTTATATTCTATTAGGCGTTTGTAAAACGCCACAAACCGCATAAATACGGCATTTTTTTGTTCCTAAAACCAAATAACTCCTCACTGGATATGGTATAATAGAGTTGACTAGAAACTATAAACCAACACCCTAGAAAGGAGTTATTCTGATACCTATGATACCATATAAACAGCTTTCTTTGACAGATATTTTTCAAGATTACCAAGATAAATTTGATAATGACAAACCTGCGTTTCTTTCTCTATTAGAACAGCATATCGATATTGATGAAATTATTCCGATTACTTTTCGTAATCATTTCTATGCATCAACGGGTAGAACCCGTAAATACTCTTTACAAGCCTTATTATGGGCTTTAATTATTCAGCGTATTTTTTCTATTCCTACAGACCAACTTCTGTTGACTTTTCTCGCTTACTCTAAACCGTTACGAGAGTTTTGTGGTTTTGATAAGGTACCTGACGCTTCCAAAATCACTCGGTTTAAACAAGATTTTCTTGAGGATTTACAATCTATTTTTGATAACCTTGTTGATATCACCGAACCAATCTGTCAGGCTATTGACTCTGCAAAAGCTGATATGACTATCTTCGATTCCTCTGGTATCGAAGCCTTTGTTACTGAAAATAATCCAAAATACGCAAACAGAATTATTAAACAGTTAAAAGCTTATGCAAAAGCTATGAGCTTTGATAAAAACTACGATCCCTATAAAGCTGCATATGGAACTATGCCTTCACATGCTTCTGCTAATCCAGAAATCAAACAACTTTATATCAATGGACATTTTTGCTATGTTTTTAAGTTTGGTATTGTAACAAACGGACTTGGTATCATTCGCCATATTTCCTTCTACAACAAGGATTTCATGAATTCTCATCCCGAGATTATTGTGGATAAAAAATCCGATTCTCCTGATGAAGATAAATGTGCTCATAACTCAAAGCTCCTTATCCCAACCCTGAAAGATTTCTTTACGAAACATCCTTTAATCAATCCTAAAGTTTTCCTTGGCGATGCCGCATTTGATACGCTTCCACTATACAAAGACCTTTTGATTGGTGATACCTTTGGTAAGGCGAGACATTTTTCTTGTGCATATATACCTCTCAACAAGCGTTCTTCTTTAGAAGATGCAGATTCATTTATTAATGCAAATGGTATTCCTTGCTGTCCCAATAATCCTTGTCTCTTGTTGAAAAAAGAGGGCAATAATACTGCTTTCTTAAAGAATGGAATCGCCCGTCAAAAATTTATTTGCCCTATGACCACATGGGATAAATGCGAAGATGGAAAATATCGTCGTATCTGTCATTGTAAAACCCCTTGTACATCATCTGTTTCTGGCGGAATGGTTTATGTCTATCCCGAAAAGGATCTCCATACATACCCCGGTGCGATCCGCGGAACAGAGGAATGGGACAATACCTACAAAATACGAACCGTCGTAGAAAGAGACATCAATCATATCAAAGATAATCTCTGCCTTGCAGGTCGGCGCACACAGAATGAAAAAACCTTACATGCCGATTTAATCCTTGCAGGTATTACTCAATTAATAACTGTAGTTCTTGCTGATAAAATAAAACATCATGAATATATCCGTAGCTTAAAACCACTGATTGCTTAGGACTTACCAACTTAATAAAACCAAGAGCTTATTAAAGTGCGCCAAAATCCAATTCTATACCTTTTTATTCAGTAATTATGCCATATTAGATTTCCTTCTTGCTTATAACCAAGATTGCGAACACGTTTCGCAATTACCTATTATATTCTATAATAAATAATTACTAATCCGTCTTAAAATATATTTAGTTCCAAAACACTTTCTTAACAAAAACAATCTACTAACTTCTTTCTTTGAACCACTATTATTTATAAACAAATATCTTTAGTTGTACCGTCTAAGAATATTACAACAAACTCTCTCACACCATTCACCACAATCTTTTCTAGCACCATCTGCACCAGTTCCGGAATCACCCCATCTATTTGACCTTGTTTCGTCAACTCTTTCATCTGCCTAGCCCGCAGCTTTACCAGTGGATTCCCTTCTTGCATCTGCCTCTCCCACCGTTCAAGATGCTGTTCCCGATGCTTCACCACAAGGTTCCATGCTGTCACAAATGCTTCTTTTACTACCTCATCTCGAATGTTCTCACTTCTGCAACCCCTTATCCCATTCTCTTTGCTTCGCTTGCCGCATTGCCAGTAACTCACTCCCCTAGTTGACCATGTTTTCCTGCCATAGGTTGTTCCACAAATACCGCAGACAATCTTTAATGTAAATGGGTTTTCTGAGGAGTGATACCCATATCTATTTAAATGGTGCTTCTTGCAATAATGTTCTCGCCGCTCAAACTCAAGCTGCACCGCTTCCCATTCTTCCTCTGGAATGATTGCCGGATGACTATCCTTTACATAGTACTGTTCTATCTGGCCATTGTTCTTCACCTGCTTC
>JAEYSV010000017.1 GCA_023434365.1 Bacillota bacterium
CAATTTCATCTGCAACCGGCTGTCCGTTCACAGCTCTGCGAGAACTGGCTACAACTTTTGCACCTTCATGGGCACACTCTTTCGCGATAGCTTCTCCTATGCCGCTTCCAGCACCTGTAACAACAACGACTTTGTCTTTTAAACGCATAACTTTCACCCTTTTCTGATGTATTTATCTATTTTTTGTTATGTGCAAACTAAAGATCGCGCACTTTTCTCAACAAATGTGCTTTGAGATCTTTTTTAATTGAAGTATGAAAACCATATCATTCAACAATACCGACAGCTCTAACAGGAGATCCATCTCCATGCTTGATCCTCAGCGGCAAGGCAATCAGTTTAAATTCCTCTTTGGGTATTTCTTTTACATTGTTTAAAGCTTCAATAATCACAATCTGCTTTTTGAGCAGATGCTGATGAACAGGGATATAGTCTGTCGAATTAAGCGATGGGGTCTCCAGACCAAGGAGACCGATTTCTTTATCGGCTATCCATTTCGCCGCGTTAATTGTAATCTGGGGAAAGTGTGAGAAGAAATGGTCTTTGCCGTATTCTAAACTCCAGTCGGTCCTTAGAATAATTCTTGCATCCTTCGTAAATTTCTCTCGATGAGGGATGAGATCCTCCACATCAATGAAGCTGCCTGCCTTTTTGCTGGAGAAATCAACGATTCTTGCTTTTCCTATAAACTTAGACAAATCAATCTGATCGATGGTTTTCCCTTCCGCCAGAAAATGATATGGGGCATCCATATGTGTACCAAGGTGTGAACTCATACTCAGCTTCTTAATGTTATATCCCATTGATTCTATTGTATGGAACTGAGTAATTTCTGTTTTTGGATCAGCATCAAATGTGCTTGCTTTATCAAATATCTCCAATGACAAGTCTACGATAGGACACATATATAGCCCCTTTTCTTATAATTAAGGTTGTGTTATAAGACATTTCTCCGTCATCCGTAGTCGCTGCTTCTATTAATTGGATGTTCATCTGTTCCTGTTCTTAACGTTATCGATCACAACAGACATCAGCAGCACGATACCCAATATAAATGTCTGCCAGTTAACGTCAACACCCAGTAGATTCAACCCGTTGTAAATCAGGCCAACAAGCAACGCACCCAAGAATGCACCAAATATGCTTCCGGCACCGCCGCTCAGGCTTGCTCCACCCAATATAACAGCAGTAATAACTTTCATCTCAAGGTTGTTTCCTGCTGTCGCGGTTGCAGCGCCCAGTCTTGAGGTCATCAGTATGCCCGCAATTGCGCCCAAGCCACCGCAAATAACGAAATTTATTATTTTTGTTTTCGATACATTAATGCCGGAAAGAGCTGCGGCCTTTTCGTTATTGCCAAGATAATAGTTTTGCCTGAAAAATCTGGATCTCCTGAGCAGGATATCACCGATAATAATTAATACGAGCATGACAATTATGGGATATTGTATACCAATAATCTTGCCTTGACCCAGAACGGTAAACGTATCAGGCAAATTGGCTATGTTTAATCCACCCACAGTGATTAGTGTGAGCCCTCTCGCTATATTCATCATACCGAGTGTAATGATAAATGCGTTAATACGTAGTTTGGCATGCATTATACCATTGATAAAGCCAACGAGGATACCTGTGATTAATCCCGCCAAAATTGCAACCACAATAGGAAGTCCTGCTCTTACGCAAAACGCTGTCACAGCGCCTGTCAGCGCAACATTTGATCCAATCGACAGGTCAATACCGCCTGTAATAATAATCAATGTCATACCGCAAGCGAGAATACCTTCAACAGATAAGCCCAGTAGCAGTGCCAACAGATTTGCACCCGTCAAGAAATAGGGCGAGGCCAGAGATAACGCAATTCCAACGCAGAGAACAATTGAGAAAACCATGAACTCACGCGCTTGCATTATTCTCTTAAAAAAACCTGCCTTGACTTGTTGATTATTTAATACTCTTACGTCTTTGTTCATTTGCTTACCATCCATCCTTATGATATATAATCAGTCTTATAATGCATGCACTCCAGAGGCAATAGATACGACTTTTTCTTCTGTCGCTTCTGACTTGTCCATTTCTCCCACGATCTGTCCCTGCTTCATGACTATTATCCTGTCACTAATGCCTAGCAACTCCATTAGGTCCGAAGAAATGACGATGATCCCGATTCCTTTTTCGGCCATACCGCGCAGAAGGTTATAAATATCACTCTTTGCACCTACATCTACGCCGCGAGTCGGTTCATCAACAATCAATACTTTAGGGTTAATTCCCAGCCACATTGACAGCAGCACTTTTTGTTGGTTACCGCCGGATAAATTTTTTATTTTTTGCTTTATGCTTGGTGTCGAAATTTTGAGTTCACCAACAGCTTTTTGCGTACTTATGTCTGCTTTTCTGTTATCAACGAATTTAAGTATTTTTGAAGAATATCTATAGGTATCGGGTGCTATGAAATTCTCGCGCAAAGACATTTCCAGAAATAATCCTTGATCCTTTCTATCTTCAGTTAAATAAGCAATTTTGTTTTTAATCGCTTCGAGAGGACTGTTTATTTTCTTCTTGACGCCTTCCATCCAAATCTCACCGCTATCAGGCGGTGTAACTCCAAAGATCGCCATCCCCATTTCCGTTCTTCCCGCACCAACCAAACCGGAAATGCCAAGTATTTCACCTTTGTGCAGTGAAAAGCTAATGTTATTAAACTTGCCTGCCAAACATAAATCTTTGACTTCAAAATACTTCTCGCCAATCTTATCCTCGCTTGATCGTGTACCATAGATATTGCTGATTTCTCTTCCGACCATAAAACTCACAAGCTTATCTTCTGTTACGTCAGAGACATACTGAGTCGTTACAAACTTTCCGTCTCGCAAAACAGTGACCCTATCAGCAATTTCAAAAATCTCCTTCAAATGATGTGAAATATAGATAAATGAAATACCTATGCTTTTTAATTTTTTAATGCTCTTAAACAATTCATCCTTTTCCACAGAAGTCAAAGATGATGTTGGCTCATCTAGCACCAATATTCTGGGGTTTAAAGACATGGATTTTAATATTTCAACAACCTGCTGATTCGCAACCGATAGGTTTGCGACGCGTTCAAGGGGGTCAATGACTCCATCGATATCAAAAAGCTTCAATGATTCTATCGTGTCTGTATACAGTTGTTTTGACTTTATCAGGCCTAGCTTCCCAACCGGTTGACGGTTTGCAAAAATATTCTCCGCTACGCTAAGGTTTGAAACCAAACTCAATTCTTGGTGAACAACTGCAATACCTTTTTTTGTTGCTTCCAAAGGACTCTCTAACTTGATTTCTTTTCCGTCTATAAATATCTGCCCTGAGTTCGGTGAGCAAACGCCGCCCAAAACATTCATCAACGTGCTCTTACCAGCAC
>JAEYSV010000055.1 GCA_023434365.1 Bacillota bacterium
AGACGACAAGGTAGATAGGACAAAGGTGGAAGTGTGGTAACACATGCAGCTGATTGTTACTAATAGGTCGAGGGCTTAACCTAATAATAATTTGGATGATAACAATGTGTAGTTTTGAAGATATAAACGGAAAAAAATATATAATCAAAAAAACTCAAAGCAGAAGAACGCTTTGAGTTTTTTTGATTATATTCAGATACAGTTTGACACCTTTTACTAATTATATTATGATATACTAAATTTACAGTATATGGATAAGTGATTTTGTAGTAAACTATATCAACGTACTTGAGAAGAGATACAAATTTTCTTAAGGAATGGAGTACATCTTGGAACAGTTGCATTACGAGAACGATGTATTGTATGAGCATACTAATAAAATCATTTGTGGAGAGGTAGGTAATGGAATGAGTAAAGCGGATGAAGCAATTGCGTTATTTGAAAAAAATTTTAATTGTTGTCAGGCTGTATTAAGTGTTTTTAGTGAAGAGTTACAATGCGACAAGGAGTTAGCACTAAAGATTGCAACTGGATTTGGTGGGGGAATGAGAAAAGCTGAAGTATGCGGAGCAGTAACTGGTGCGGTTATGGTGCTAGGGTTAAAGTATGGATATTATAAAGAGGATGACATAGAAACTAAGAGTAAAGCTTATGAGATAACAAGAGAGTTTATGGATAAGTTTCAAGAAAAAAACAAAACTGTTGTATGTAAAGAGTTATTAGGTCGTGATTTATCAATAAAAAAAGAACATGATATCTTAGAACAGCAGGGTGCTTTTACAAATATGTGCCCGGTATTTATTCGAGATGCGATTGAAATCCTAGAAATGTTAATTGCTGAGTAAAAAAGATAAGCATACTGATTTGTTTAGTCAATAGTTGATTATAATCTGCATAAGAGTTAGGGATAACACTTTCAGATGGAAATGATGTATAGACATATAAGAATAAGGTGTCTGAGGAGATTGTATGCGAAAGCTTAGTTTTAATGATACAAATTATACCGAACATATTAAAAAGAATCTAATGGATAAGGAGATTCTAAAAAGTGAAGGTATTTATGTAATGTCATATAGAGAGTTAGTAAGAGAAATAGCAGAATTATCATATCTGAACCCAGATTATATGTTATTTTATCGTGGACAGTCATCTGATTATAAAAACAAAAGTTCATCAAGTACATTATACCCTTCAATATATAGAGGGGAACGGCTCACTAAGAACGAATTAAAAAATAGAGTTGATATGTTGAATACCGCTGCTTCCTTATTAGTTGATAAGCTTGACAACAAAAGAGTAATTGGGAACAAAGAATTAAGGCGTAAGAAACAGATACAATGGTCGATATTGCAACATTATGAAGTGTGTGCAACTCCGTTATTAGATATTACTCATTCCTTGCGTGTTGCTTGTTCATTTGCCATGTTAGATTCTGAAAGTGAATTCTGTTATGTTTACGTACTTGCTCTTCCCTATCTTACAGGAAGGATCTCCACTAATTCAGAGCATGATCTAATAAATATCCGCTTACTGAGTATTGCACCTCCACAGGCATTAAGACCATTTTTCCAAGAGGGTTATCTAGTGGGGACTGAGTACATCTGTGACGACTATGAGAATAAGATGGAGCTAGATTTCAATAGAAGATTACTTGCAAAATATAAGATTCCTAATTCAGATAATTTTTGGGGAACGAGTTTTTCGCGTATAGATGACACATTATTGTATCCAGAAAATGATATGATTAATGTAATTTGCAAAGAAGTATCAAGTATAATAACCAATAAGATAAGCGGAGGAAATGAAATCATAGATGAGTTAAAGAATGAGGTAGCTGCTACAAGGGTATCAGTCATTACATAGGGGGTATCATATGCTGATAAGAAAAGCGAAGATTACAGATGTAGAGTCTTTCTGGAATATGCAATATGAACTTGATAAAGAAACTAAGTATATGCTATATGAACCTGAGGAACGATCAAAAAACTTGCTCCGTGTTGAAACAATGATTTTACGTTCAATAGAGGGAGATAATTTATTGCTTTTTGCTGAAGACAACGATAATATAGTTGGCTATATTTCAGCTCAACGAGGCACAGTAAATAGAATCAAACACAGTGCTTATATAGTGATTGGGATTCGTAAAAAGTATCAACACAAAGGAATAGGTACTCGATTTTTTGAGGAATTAGATCGATGGGCTATCGAATCAGGCCTGAAAAGGCTAGAGTTAACGGTATTATGTCCCAATGTCGCTGCAAAGAAATTGTACGAGAAGTCTGGCTTTGTAATTGAAGGGGTCAAAAAGTGTTCCATTTATTTAGAGGGTGAATATGTTGACGAATATTACATGGCGAAATTACTATAAAACATGTTAAAGACATAGTAAGACACATATTATGAAAGCAGTTTTTACCGCATAATTTACACATTAAATCTAAGGCGCGAATATGATAAAGTAAATGATATTGCACGCTAATAGCGATTGCAAAGGCAGGAAAATCACATGGACTTATATCATTATTATGATTCGAAGATAGGCCCATTTAGGAGCCTTTCAGATTTATCGGTGGAAGAGGCCAATAAAGTACTAAGTGAAATAAAAACGAAAACACCCAATGTACAATGTGCAAAGAGACACTCAAAATACATGGAAGACCGACATTATTATGAAAATGTATTACGACATTTATTTATTAAAAAACAAGGGAAAATAGAACGTTTGGTACCGTATTATATGGTGGTAGAACAAAGTCCTTGGATTAGTAGCTGGTTTGATAATTGTGACTATATTAAGATACCGGTTAAGGAGTTTGACCTTAACACGTTATCTTTTACGTATGGAGATTCCCATCCAACCTTTAGTCCAAATGTCAATGATGGAAAAGAATATCGTAAAAAAATATATACTTACAATGAAATTTTACGGATTATTGATAAGTATGGATTGCCTCAGGAATGGAATGGGGACGGAAAATATGGACCAGAGCGATATATTGAAGTGCAAGTATGGAGTGATAAAGTAATATCAAAGTATAGGTAATATCACAGAATAAGAAATTGCAAAGGAGAAGTTTATGCCACTACCAATGGTACATTTATGTGTTGGCAGGAGAGGACACTAGCAATTAGTAGGTTAATGATACAACTATATTAAGGGGGATAACTATGAATGCATTTGAAAAAAGCTTACAAGTAATGGAGAATTTGTTTTCGAAGGATTACCAGTTTGCATTGGCAACTGCCCAAAATAATGTACCGACAGTGCGAGTTGTAGATACTTTTTACAGCGGACAGTGCTTTTACATTGTCACCTACGCAACCTCAAGGAAAGTGATTGCGATAGAAGAGAACCCGCAGGTTTCTTTGTGCAACAATCTGTATAGTTTTTCTGGGATTGCCACTAATATTGGACATCCTTTGAGAACAGAAAATAGTGAAATCAGGGAAAAATTAATAGAAGTATTTGAGCCTTGGTATTTTAAGCACAACAATGAAAATGACGAAAATATGTGTTATATTAAAGTTGAATTAACCAGTGGGTTTGTTTACAAAGATGGGGTAGGATACAAAATCGACTTTAGTACGAAGGAAGCGACAGAATTTCCATTTGAATCTGATATTGTGCTGATAGGATAGATGGAGTACCAATGCGATTTATTGGAAATGTAAAGAAGGAGAAAATGATGATCAAACCAAAAAGATTATATCCAGGTTATTGCAATGCCACACGCATTAATGGGTTCTGAATTTGTAGCAAAGAATCCAAAACTTAGGGCAAAGGATCTGATGGATGCATTTTTAGATCAGGAAATAAAAGCAATTTTTTGTGCAATCGGTGGGGATGATACGATTCGGCTGTTACCTTATATTGATTACGATATCATTCGAGATAATCCTAAAATTTTTATGGGATACTCTGATACAACAATCAATCATCTGATGATGTATAAAGCAGGGCTTGTTTCTTTTTATGGGCCTGCAATTATGTCTGAGTTTGGTGAATATGTAAAAATGTTCGATTATACAGCGGAGGCGGTTAAAAATATTTTATTTGCCAATTCCAACGAGTACCAGATGAAAGCCAGTCCGGTCTGGTCAAAGGAGTTTGTCTCATGGAGTGAAGAAAATATTCATATTCAGAAAAAGTTAATACCAGAAGAAGTTGGACATGAGATATTACAAGGGACAGGCTCTGTAAAAGGAAAGTTATTGGGTGGTTGCCTTGATGTATTTATGATGGCGATTGGTACCGAGGTTTGGCCATCAATTTCTGAGTGGAAAGATGCTATCTTATTTATTGAAACAAGTGAGGATATGCCATCACCAGATTTCGTAAAATGGACATTACGTAATCTGGCAGCTCAAGGAATTCTAAAGGTGATTAAAGGTATTTTAGTTGCTAAACCGTATGAAGCAAAATATTACGAGGAATATAAGGAAATAATCCTTCAGGTCGTTGCAGAGGAAGAAAAACTTAAAAGCTTGCCAATAATGTATAACATGAATTTTGGACATACAATGCCAATTGGGATACTTCCTTATGGGATGATGGTAGAGCTTGACTGTGAAGAAAAAATTGTTACGTTATTAGATAGTGCAACGGTTGACTAATTAAATATAACTTTCGGTTCATGCACATACACACAAACACTTTAGTCTGGGTGTACCAAGACTTCAGTGGTATAATCGATCTCATAACCGTCAGGTGTTACTAACTGTATTAATAGATAATTCGTTTCACCTGACGGGTGAATTACATTCGTAGGAATATTAATTGCCACAAGACCGGTACGCTTTGGTACGCCGACGATTACAATTTGGTTTTGATAAGTAAGTACTTTTTCGATGCTTGTGTTCATAACAACTATCTGGAAATATTCGTAGGGCGATGCGTAGTCAATCTTGCGAAATTCTGTGGATTCATCGGCAATTCCAAGATCATGAATAAAATCATAATAAATAGATGCGGTTACGTAGGTACTAAAAATACGATGCATAGCATAATGAATACGATGAGGTACGTAACTCCATCTACCATACTCACTGTGCCAATACTCTTTATAGGCAGGCCTTTCCCAATCGGGGTTATCGTATACTCTTGTTACCGGTATGGCTGCGCCATTTTCTAAAACCTGACTGACTGGAATTTCATTTTCCGGCAATTGGGGCATATGAAAAGGAGGATCACTTATGTTTTGTGGAGTATCTGGCTCGAGTGCAAAACCTGTACGTGTATTATGAGTTGAGGTCTGAGCGCTTATTGGATTAACTCGTACTATTACAAGCCGAATTGATAGTACTAACAAGATTAGAGTTAATATATAAATAGTTATTGTTGAATACTTATGTTTCATAAGGTACCTAATTCATAGACTTACTTTACTATATTCTATGTAGTGATAATAAGAATATTATACACGAAAAGCCGGAAGGACACTTTAGTTTATGATTAAATCTAAAGGTCGTTCCGGCTCCTACTATCACACAGCATTTTAAGGATTATTTGAAAATGATACTCTTTATAGTATATATAGGAAGTATATACTAATTTAATTCAGCTTCAACAGTTGTGTCTGCATTCATAGCACAGCCAGACATACGAAGGCATTCAGAAATACCTTTATTCATTTTCTGTGCACATTCTGCTACAGACTGTCCACCTTTTGTTGTAGCCAATTCAGATACTTTATTTGCCGCAAAAGCGGGACTAGTTGACGTAGCTGCTAAAAGTAAGCCTAAAGCTGTTACTGCTAAATATTTTTTCATTATATTTTCCTCCTATTATAGACGATTATTTATTCTTTATGTGTAACTTATCTTTACATAGGCAATTGTATCAGTGTATTGTGTAGACAATATGAAGAAATATGTGATTTTATTAATTTATGCCCATAAGAGTAGCCAATTTAAGTTTACTTTAATAAAATGGTAAAAGGTCAGCACGCATATAGAAACTAATGACAATCTTTTGCCAAAGGTGTATGAAAGGAGTTTTATGGAGAGACAAGCTAGAATTCTGGTTGTTGAGGATGATAAAACCATTGCTTCCGGACTTGAATATTCTCTTATGCAGGAGCAATATTTGGTGGAACTTGCTTACACAGTCAAAGAAGCAATGGATAAGATGAAGAATAAACGGTTTGATTTGTATATGCTTGATCTTACTTTACCTGATGGTATGGGGTATGAGATATGTAGAAAAGCAAAGGAACAACATTCAGTTCCGGTTATTTTTCTTTCTGCAGTAGAGGAAGAAATCAATGTTGTAATGGGTCTTGATATGGGAGCGGATGACTATATTACAAAGCCATTTAGGCTTCGCGAGCTGATGTCTCGTATCAAATCTGTATTAAGAAGATATGGTAATAATAAAGAATTGGAGCATATTATTACGATTGGAGCAGTCGAAATTAATATTGCAGAAGCCAAAGTATACCGCAATAAGCAGGAAATCATGTTAACGGCTATGGAGTATCGTTTGCTTCTAACCCTAGTGCAGCATATGGGACAAGTACTTACCAGGAATCAATTATTAGAGGGAATCTGGGATGTTTCAGGAGAATTTGTTAATGATAATACATTAACGGTTTATATGAAGAGGTTAAGGGAAAAACTCGAAGAGAACCCGTCACAACCGGTGCTTATTAAAACGGTTCGAGGGCTTGGCTATATCATGGATAAGTCAAGTCAGTGAGATTATAAGTGCAAATGATAATAGAAGGAGGAGTATATGAAACGGGAGCGGAGATTTCTCATCATATTGTGGCTACAAGTTGGGATTGCCATCATAGGTTCTATTCTATTTGGCTTATATTCTTTGGTGGTAACAGGCCTAATAATTGCATTATTCAGTATTTATAGCTATCTGCAGATGAAAAGTATTAGGAAATTATCAGAATATATGATGAAAGTGCGGAATGGAGAGTATACACTTGAACTTAGAGATTATCAAGAGGGAGAGCTTAGCATCTTAAAGTCAGAGGTCTATAAGTCGACACTGATGTTAACGGAGCAAGCAGAATTACTGCATAAGGATAAACGATATTTAGCTGATGCGATTTCAGATATTTCCCATCAGTTAAAGACGCCATTAACTTCAATGGGGATGATGGTAGATTTACTAAGTAATAGCTCGGTTACCCCTGAAAAACGAGCCGAGTTTTTAGGAAACCTGAGCAATGGAGTTGAGCGAATCTCCTGGTTAGTTTCTGCGTTATTAAAAATGTCAAAGTTAGATGCTGGGGCTGTAATACTAAAGGAAGAACCAGTACAAATGTCGGAGTTGCTAGAAGCAGTACAACAACAGCTGATTCTGTTGATGGAACTAAAGAATATCACAATTGTAATTGAGGAGATAAATGAAGTAAGGGTTATGCTTGACTTTTCCTGGACGATGGAGGCATTAAGTAATATCGTTAAGAATTGCATGGAACATACTCCCCAAGGTGGCAATATCATTATTCGGTATGAGCAGACCAGTTTTTATACCATGATAAACATAGAAGATAACGGTGAAGGTATTGCAAAAGAAGATCTACCGCATATTTTTGAACGATTTTATAAAGGAAAGAATTCAAGTCCGGATAGTGTAGGAATTGGACTGGCATTAGCAAAACAGATTATTTCTCTGCAAAAGGGGGTTATCACAGTAGAGAGTAGTGTAGGAGTAGGGACATCATTTACCATAAAGTTCTATCGCTAAGAAATGTGACTAAATTGTAATATTTCATGTCACGAACTAGTCACTTAGGAAGGGTATACTTAACCTTATTAGAGGGAAAGAAAAAGCGAAGATTCCTTCAGAATTAGCATAAGAAAGGAAATAAGGTTATGGAAATATTACGTGTTCAAAATTTAACTAAAGTATATGGATCAGGAGCGGCCGAGGTAAAAGCATTAGATAATGTTTCGTTTACCGTTAATAAAGGAGAATTTGTTGCTATTATAGGTCCGTCTGGTTCAGGCAAATCCACTTTACTGCATATGATTGGTGGAGTAGACCGTCCAACCAGTGGTTCGGTAACGATTGATGGAACGGATATATATCATCTGAATGAAACTAATCTGGCCATTTTTCGAAGAAGGCAAATCGGGCTAATCTATCAATTCTATAATTTGATTCCGGTTCTGAATGTAGAAGAAAATATTACACTTCCCATGCTGCTTGACCATAGACAGGTGGAGAAGGAACAGTTAAAGGAAGTTGTGAATACACTAGGGTTATCTGATCGGCTGAATCATTTGCCAAATCAGCTTTCTGGGGGGCAACAGCAGAGAGTTTCCATAGGGAGAGCATTAATTACCAACCCTGCTATTATGCTGGCTGATGAGCCAACCGGCAACTTGGACCGTAAAACGGGTAATGAAATTATGGAACTATTGAAGCTATCTAATCAGAAATTCCATCAGACCTTAATTGTAATTACACATGATGAAAGTATCGCATTACAGGCGGACCGAATCATAGCTATTGAGGATGGAGCAATTACCCGTAATGAAGTATTACGAGTAAAATCGTCACTACAATCCAGTGCTTTTCGTGATGAAAGTAAGCTGATAAGAGCTGGGAGGTAAGGTCCATGAATATAATGAATAAGCTAACAAAAAAGCATATGTTGACGAATAAGAAAAGAACTCTTGTTACGATTCTTGGTATTATTATTTCAGTTGCTATGTTTACTGCAGTTACAACAGGGTCTGCTTCCATATTAGATTTCATTCAGCGATTGGAGATGGCCCACTCTGGCTATTGGCATGTAGAATATCAAAATGTTACGAAAGAGACTGCTGATATCATCAGAGAGGATCGCAACACGAAGAGTCTGTCCTTATCAGAGGAGATAGGATATGGTTTATTTCCGGAATCCATGAATGAAGAGAAACCGTATGTGTATGTAATGGGACTTGATAATAAAGGCATGGAAATGATGAATGTGGTATTGATACAGGGACGTTTTCCAGAGCGCCAAAATGAAATTGTTATTCCATCACATATGATAAAATACAGCAAACAGAACTATCAACTTGGCGATAAGATTGAGGTAGAGCTCGGGAAGCGACTTGTAAAGAACGAAGATGGGACAATTACGTATCTCCAACAGGATAACCAATATGAAGATGGGGAAATAGGTACAAAGGAAGAATTTGAGTCTAGTAACCAGAAACGATCATATACGATAGTAGGTATAATAGAGCGACCAAATCTGGAACACTATAATGCACCAGGGTTTACGCTGTTTAGTGGTATTGAGCCCAAGGCTCAGGCAAAGTACCATGCTAAGGTGTATCTTGATAAAGTTAATAATTCTATTTTTAATAATACGAAATCATTTGCTAAGGAACATTCTATTAACAACGTTATTTATAATCAGAGTGTACTCAAGTATTATGGGGTATCAAAAGATGCATCTTATAATACAATGATCTTGAATTTGGAGATTATCCTTATTGTTATTATTATGGTAGGTTCCATTTCTTTAATTTATAATTCATTTGCGATATCGATTTCTGAAAGAACAAAACAATTTGGTATGCTTAGTAGTGTGGGAACGACAAAGAAACAGAAGATGCATGCTGTATTATATGAGGGGTTTTTATGCGGATTAATTAGTATACCAGCTGGAGTTATCGCAGGCCTTACAGGAATCGGAGTTACTTTCTGGGGAATTAATCCGATGTTTCACCAGGCATTGCAGTTAGATGTGTCGCTAAATATGGTGGTATCCATAGAGTCGATTATGGTAGCAATACTTGTCTCAATAATCACTATTTTAATATCTGCTTATCTACCAGCAAGAAAAGCATCTAAAATCTCCGCGATGGAAGCAATTCGGCAGCAGAAAGACATTAAGATTACTCGTAAAACTGTAAAAACGAGAGCATTTTACCGTAATCTATTTGGACTTGAAGGTGAATTAGCACTAAAGAATCTGAAACGCAATAAAAAAAGATATCGTGTTATTGTATTATCACTTGGTATCAGTATTGTTCTCTTTATCAGTGTCAATGTGTATACCCATTATCTAACGGCAGCAGTTGAATTAAGCGGCGATTCAAGTGAAGGTGATATTAGTATAAGTAACCTTACCTATGAAGAGGTGAAAAAAATACTACCTTCTTTAAAAGAATTGGGGACATTAAGTGACGTTACGGCGCAATATAATTTGGCTTATAACTTTATCATTTCGGAAAAAGACAGTAAACAAATTGCATCAAAACAGTGGTTAAACGATAAAGACAAGGGGAAAAATCATTTTGAGTTAGTAGTCACATCCTTAGAGGATACAGTCTTTGATCAATATGCAAAAAGTTCTGGTTTTCTAGTTGACTCTGCAGAGAGAATGAAGATTCCTGCTATTGTAATTAGCCGACAACGTGATATTGTGAACTATACGATAACTGATATCAACCCAATCAAAACAGAGACTCTTGATCAATTATCCTCAAAAGATATTACACTATATGAGGAAGAACAGAAGCTAGATGAATCTGTAGAATTTGATGTGGTGGGATCAACTGACCAGCTGCCGCTTGGCGTACCTTATCTCTCAAAAGGCAATAGTATTAGACTGATTATTCCAGAAAGCAGATTTGCTTCATTAATGGCTTTAGCCAAATCTGAGGAGGAAATGGTCTATACAAGGATATCATGCAATACGAACGCAGTTACGACGATAACGGCGCAAATTACTGAGATTATGGATAGTCTAATTCCATTGAGTGATGGGCAGATCTATAATATGGCAGCAGAACAGGCCAGGTCATCACAAATGATGACAGTCTTTAATGTCTTTGCTTATGGGTTTATTGCACTAATATCCTTAATCAGTATAGCCAATATATGCAATACCATAGCTACCAGTTTTGCAGTCCGACGAAGTGAATTCGCAATGCTAAAAAGTGTAGGAATGACACCACAATCATTTAAGAAAATGATTGTACTTGAAAGTATGTTATTTGGAATCAAAGCGCTAATATTTGGTTTACCAATTGGAGTGGTATTTCACTATTTTATACACAAATCGGTAAATGACAATTTTACAACTGATTATACAATTCCATATCATACCTATATCATCGCAATCTTATTTGTATTTATGATAGTTACCGTATCAATGCTGTATTCTACAGCAAAAACAAGAAAAGATAGTATTATTGATGGATTAAAGTCTGAAATCATATAGGTTAATGAAAGAATGGCAGTTTTGCCATTCTTTTTGTATTTAAAGTAGTTATTGAGTAAACAATATCGGAAGACAATATCAGAAATGTATTTAATATATATTTTCGAAAATAATTATATACAATATTACTCGAATTAGGTATAATATTTTGTTATGTTGAGAGGAAAGATGGTTTTGAATAAAGAAATCCACAATATCAACACAATATTCTATGTTTTTGTGGATAAAACATATTATTTTCAGAATATTTAATAAACTTATCAACCATAAAAACTAAATTCACTGCTTGACAGCTATTAAATTTGGTATTAAACTTATGTTATATTCCTCGATAGCTCAATGGTAGAGCACACGGCTGTTAACCGTGGGGTTGTTGGTTCGAGCCCAACTCGGGGAGTTTTTTTATTACCTATAATTCTTTGGTGATGAAGTTTGGTAGGTGTATGCGTAATTTCGGTACTAATTGGTAATAATGAGGATAACTTTGAAAACCAGTTAGAAAGGGTGTAACGCATACATGAATTCGAATCGGAAACATAGTACAAGTGATATGGATAATATGGACCAATCTGCTTTTGAGAATATGAAACATTATTCCTTATGGAATGATGTAATGTTTGAAGATGATGAGCGTAATGGTCAGGAGAGTTTAAAGAGCAACAAAGATCGTTTATTTGGTCCTTTATTAGATCGCAATCTGGAAGTTGAAGTTGCTGTTGTTGGTGGTGGGATGGCTGGCTTATGTACAGCATTTCTTTTACAAGAGAGTGGACATGAAGTCGTTGTTATTGAGGCTGACCGCGTTGGTATGGGAGTGAGTTTGAATACTACCGCAAAAATTACATCTCAACATAATGTTTTTTATCATAAACTGATTATGAACTTTGGACACAAAAAAGCACTTGAGTATGCTAAAACGAATGAGGCAGCAATCGGTATGTATCGCAAGATAATAACAAAGCTAGGAATTGATTGTGATTTTACCGAAGATGTGGCTTATGTGTATTCAACCAGTAAAATAGATACAATTAAAGAAGAAGTTGAAGCTGCCAAACAGTTGGGGATAGAAGCAACATTTGAGACAGAAACTTCATTACCATTTAAAATAGAAGGGGCTGTATGCTTTAAAAACCAGGCACACTTTCATCCTGTCAAGTTCATGAGAGAAATTGCAAAACGTTTGACGATATATGAGGAATCACGAGTGACAAAATTAGTATCTGATGATACGTTATACGTAGACGTAAAGGGGAAAGAGTACCAGGTAAAAGCAAAAAAAATAGTAATTGCAACACACTATCCATTTATCAACATGCCTAGCTACTTTTTTGCTCGGATGCATCAGGAACGTAGCTATGTAATTGCATTAAAAGCACCGCAAATGCTGGATTATGGAATGTATATTGGTGAGGATTCAAGTGGATACTCATTTCGTAAACAAGGAGATTACATTCTACTTGGCGGAGAGTCGCATCGAACCGGTACACAACTGGAAAAAGAACATTTTAGCAAATTGATCCAAGCAGCAAATAACTGGTATCCGAATGCTCCAATTGAGTATCAATGGGCCACTCAGGATTGTGTTACAATAGATGAGATTCCATATATTGGACCGGTAAAAGAAGACTCTAATGTGTATGTGGCAACTGGTTTTAAAAAATGGGGCATGACAAGTTCAATGGTAGCGGCGATGTTAATTCGACAAGACATTGAGAAGGGCTATGATTTTGCAAACTCTGTTTATTCGCCACAACGATTTAAACTACAGGCTTCTAAAAAGAACCTAATTGATGATCTGACGACATCGGTAACTCGCTATACTTTGCAAAAAATTATGATTCCTAAGGACACGTTTGAGGATATTCAAAATGGACATGGGGGTATCGTGCGTTATCATGGACATAAAATTGGCGTATACAAAGATGAGGAGGGTAACATCTATGGTGTATCTGTAAAATGTCCTCATTTAGGCTGCCTATTGGCTTGGAATCAGGAGGAAAAGACGTGGGATTGTCCATGTCATGGTTCTCGCTTTGACTATAAAGGACAATTAATTAATAATCCGGCACAAGCAAGTCTTGAGGAGTATTAAGTTACGTACAAGATAAAAAGTGGTTGATTACAGTTAAAGGAGTTCGCATTAGAGCTAATTCTTTTTAACTGTCATCAACCCATATTATCATAGTATAAAATAAAAGCAGACACATCATCTTTGATACGCCCTTGCATCAAATCATGTATGTGCCTGCTTTTTCGGCTAAAAGTTGTATTTTATTATTCTGTCCGTGTCTTTGAGATCCTTACTACATGTGGATTCTATTGTGCTTAGAGAAAATGGTCTGTTATCATAAGCGACTTGAAAACATTTATAGCTTTTGTATCAGTTTCGCTTTTGTGTATTACTGACAGATAACAGGGCATTTTCAGTCAGCCTCGGATAGTAATTTGTTCCACCTGTATTTTGCTAATTGCTAGTCTTTTCGTATCCTGTTCCCTTAGGGAAACTGATGCTGTTACCGTAGCAGTTCGATAAGGAAAGTCATTTTTTAGCCGAATCTTATGTTCTAACGAGGGTCATTAGAACATTCTTATTGTTTGTAAAGTTCTAGTATTTATGCATTATTAATGATATGTTTCATTTTTTTTTAAATAAATGACACTACATTGTATAATGATAGGATTGTTGCATAGAATTTCGTACCGCTCTGGATATATTTTACTCAAGAAACGAGTATAAAAAAGTATAATTTCCTCTTGAAAAAAAAGTACGTCTGTGCTAGAATATCTATTGTCGCTAAACAAATGCGAACATGCGGGAGTGCTGGAACTGGCAGACAGGCAAGACTAAGGATCTTGTGGTTTTAGGATCGTGTGGGTTCAAGTCCCATCTCCCGCAGTTACTATTATTAGGCTAGAGAGTTTTAATGAACTTTCTTAGTCTATTTTTTTGCGTTGACACACAAATCTACACACAAGTATGCAATGGTGTACTTGAACTTTATGGGTGAATTTCTTACTTTTATAAGATTATTTATATTTTTTTAAGAATTTTTTGGAAGATTATTGAAGTTTATATAGAAGATGTAGTAAACTATGGTAAAGGGAGGTGATAAGAATGATTCAAAGAAGAGATATTCTTGTTTCAATTATTTTAACTATCGTTACTTGTGGTATTTACGGATTATATTGGTATGCCTGCATAGTAAACGATATAAACACGCTTTATGGTGATCCAAATGCAAAGTCGGGCTTAGTGGTTGTTTTATTAACTATTTTTACCTGTTTTATCTATGGCTATATCTGGGCATATCGTACAGGAGAAAAAGTTGATCAAATTAAAACAAACAGAGGTATACCAGCAGGAAATGGTGGTATCCTATATGCTGTATTATTCATCTGTACTGGTGGTATAATCGCGTATGCTATAATCCAAAATGAGATCAATAATTTGGCTTAGATTAATGAAAGCAAGAGTATACCAAATCTTAAAGGGCGTAGTTATTTTGGCGGCAGTTGGCTTAGGATATGCTATTTGGTGTAAACTAACCGGCTTATATCTTCCTTGTGTTTTTCATGAAATTACAGGACTATATTGTCCTGGTTGTGGAATTTCAAGAATGAGTATGAGTTTAATTAGTTTTCATTGGAGCGATGCCTTTCGTTATAATCAGGTTTTATTTTTACTTATGCCAGTATTTCTTTTGTTGTCTATATCACTTTTGATACAGTACATAAGAAGGGGAAACAGTAAACCTTCACAAAGGCAAAGACAAGTTTTAATAGCGATCAACGTTATACTTGTGATATATGGTGTAATTAGAAATCTACCTTGGTTTGACTATTTGAGACCGCCACTATAGTGCGACAGACAGTATTTATCAAAGTAAGTGCATGCAGAAATTGTATGCACTTCTTTGGTATATAGAATCAGGGGGGATGTGAAATGAAACAACTCTATGGGAAGTTCGAGTTTCAAGCAATCACAGATGATTCCAAAATATATTGTACCGAAAGAATGTTTGAAGTAGGTTATCAGGAAGAGAATGGCGAGGTAAGATTTTATGGATCGCTATTTAGATTATTTGGGGAACCGTTGTATATATCAGAGGATTATGAAAATGCTTATGAATATTTAATTGAAGTTTATAGCAATAGTAAAAGGAAAATTTATTTGACAGCATATTTGGGAGCAAGCGGTCCAGTGATTGCAGCTGATGTAGATTCAAAAGAAGCAAAGGAAGCAGCTAGAGCACTCATGGAATTAATTCAAAAAACAGAACCAGAAGACTATGAATACAAGGGGTATTATTTGGATGCCTGTTTAAAAATAGAATGTGGTATAAAGCATGGTAAAATATATTATCGTGAAGATGAGATGGATGAAGATGAATTCGAAGAGATTAATTGATTTAATATTTAAATAAGGGAAAATCATAGGGTAAGGCATACTACAGGAGGAGTTAATGAGACAGAAATTAAAGATTGGCATTTATGGAATTCGTTTTATCGCAATTTTCGGGTTATTTGTGTTGATAACAGTAATGTATGGGGATTTGGTAAAAACAGCGCCTTTACGAAGCATAAATCAGGTTATTCGATTTGATATTCCGACAGGAGAATTTGTACCCAGTGAGGTTAAAATACCAGAGTTCTCACATCAAGGCGGGTTCTATACAGAGAATTTTATCTTAACTTTATCAACGGATGAGCCGGAAGCTACCATCTTATACACGCTAGACAGCACAGTTCCATCTAAGAATAATAGGAATGCCCAAGTGTATCAAAGAGGAATTGGCATCAATGCTAAGCCTGGAGGGCAGGACAATACTGTGTTTGCAGGAATGGTAGTTAGAGCTGTAACAATGACGAAAGAGGGTAAAACAAGTGATGTTGTAACTTATACGTACTTAGTAGATGAGAACATGAAAACGCGTTATCATTTACCAGTCCTATCGTTAGTTACTTCACCAGATTATCTTTATGACGAGAAGTATGGTATTTTTAAAAATTACGGAGAACGTGGACAAGAGTGGGAACATCCAATGCATATGGAGTATTTTCTACAGGATGGAACACCTCAAATTAGTATGAATGTTGGTGTAAGGATGCATGGAGGATATTCAAGAGAGGTACCACGCAAATCATTTCGTTTATATGCCAGAAAAGAGTATGATATCCAAAATAAAATCGAATATGATTTCTTCTCTGACAGCATCGTTCCGGCGTTTACAAAGAATGGAACGATTGAGCCAATTACGGAGTTTAAGCGTTTGTTAGTACATAATTCAGGTAATGAGTCAGATGCTTGGGATACGACTTATTTTCGTGATGTGTTTATTCATTCTCTGATGGCAAATACCAAACTGGATGTGGAGGCATATCAACCGGTCATTACGTTTTTGAACGGAAACTGGTATGGGGTAATGAATCTGAGAGAACGTAATGATGATCGGTACTTATCCTCTCACTATGGGATTTCAGAAGATGAAGTAGCAATTTATCAATTTTGGTATGGGGAGCAAGGCGAGCAGAATGTGGGAATTGATGAAGGCGAAGAATCAGAGCTTGCTTTTTATCAGAATATGTATCAGTTTGTCAAAGACAATGATTTTAAAGAGCATAAGAATTATGAAAAGGTAAAGGAATGGCTCGATATTGATAATTTTATCGATTATCAAATCATTCAGATTTATGCTGGAAATGCTGATTTCCCTGCAAATAATTGTAAAGCATGGAGATATACGGGAACTCCAGATGCTTCAAAGTATGGACTAGACGGGAAAATTCGTTGGTTACTCTATGATACTGATTTCGGTTTTGGACTTTATGAGCACTGGGTGAATGGTGATTATTTGAAGAAGGCTACGGAGGCAGGTAAAACAGAGTGGCCGAACTGCGATGGTTCAACATTACTGTTAAGAAAATTATTAGAGAATCAGGAGTTTAAAAGACAATTTAGTACAAGATACCTGGATTTGATGAATACAAACTATGTAGTCACGGATAGTTTAAAGACCGTAGATGATTTGAGTAAAGTATATGAGAATTTCGTGGCTGATACATATAAGCTTTATGGAACACGAACAGAATACTCGCAAAATATCAAGGAAATGAAGGAGTTTATTAAAGAAAGACCTTCCTATGCGAAGAAAGAATTAGAAGAATATGTTGATCTCGGAAGGTATTATCAATTAAAGATACAGGTAACAGAACATGTGCAAATTCATTTGAATACGACAACGTTGACATCCGAATCCAAAGGAGTAAAAAATGGGATATTTGAAGGAAGTTATCTGAATAAGTTACCAGTTACCCTTGCTATCGTTGTCGATGAGGGATATGAGTTTACAGGATACTCCTATGAAGGTAGCGAGGAGATTGTCTGGAAGGATTCCACGTTTACGATTACAGAAGAAACAGGCTATCAAGAGGGAAATATCATCATTCCAGTCATTTCAAAAACGGGTTTTGAGCAGGTTGAAGAGGTTCCAAGCAGTGATAAAGATATTGAGTCGGACAAAGAGCCTGAAAAGGAAGCGATTGATGACATAAACAATGAAGAAGAGGATAACTGGGAGCTTATCTTTTGGGCAATAGCATTAGGCGTAATTGGCTTATCAGGTGGTCTGTATTTACTCGTTAAAAATATATTAAATATGAAACGTAAAAGTAAGAAGTAGTTAAAACCCCCTCAAACACTACAAGGAACCAGTGTATGAGGGGGTTTTTAATGAAGGAATTATTTTGTTTTTGCTTTTATTACGGTGCTGTATGGACCATATACTTTCTTGCCACTTACTGAACGATAGGCACGAACACGAACATAATAATACTTCGCCTTTGATAATTTACTTATTACATATGTTGTTTTTGAAGTGCTGGTTATAACCTTAAAACCAGATTTGCTTTTAGTCGAATAACTGTATTCGTAACCAGAGGCACCTTTCACGGAGGAAAGTTTAACTTCAAGTGATTTTGACTTACCAGTTACTTTGCTAATTCTAGCTTGTCCAAGAGTAATGGTAAAATTAGTGGTAAGGACTCCGAAGTAACGTCCTTTTCCAGTCACTGTCACAGTAGCAGTACCAACTTCTTTATTGTTCTTATAGCTTACAGTATAATCAACATTCTTCACTAATTTGATACTACCATAGGTTACCGTTACCGTAGGTGATAGGCTTGATCCCGTATAGGTAAGTGTCTTGGTACAAGTGAGTTTACCCTTACTTAAGTCTACTGTAGTAACATAGACATGGAAGGAGGCAGTCTTACCAAGATAGGTTACCGTACCTTTGGCAATGCCTTTTTTGCTTAAGCTGATTGATAAACTGTAGTTCGTAATCGTTTTAATACTACCATCGCTGTAGATACCAGTTACTGTAAGTCCTGACTTATTAAAGCTATCACCGACATAGTATTCTGTTTTTCCATTATTGACTACTTTGATGTCACATAGGGTTAATGGTTTAACCACTTCTTTTGCATTTACATAAACTGCAAACTTGCAAGTAAAGTTTCGATAAGAGGTATCGTAAGTGGCTTCCACGTATTGGATACCACTTTCGGCTTTAATGGAGCTAAAAGTTAGATCTGTAACGGGAACAGTATCGCTTGTGCCATCGTTATAGTGAGCTAAAACCTCAAGACCATTGGTGTTTAATTGTTCTCCTAGTGAGTATTCGGATTTAGTAGGCGGTGTTATCATTTCAATATGAGTGATAAGTTTAGGGATTACCTGAATAGAAAGTCCCCACTCCTCGTTATGATAACGGACACGTAAGAAGCCTGATTCATTGGCATTCCAATTACCTTCTGCAGTAATCGATAGTTGAGTATATGGAATCTCTTCTTCAACTCTTTCCCATCTGCCAGGTTCTGCTTCATAATCATACCATGTCATTAATTTTACTTTAGAATAATCTAACTGTTCACCTTCCACTAATATGTTGCGATAGGTATTACCGTCATAGTACAGGGATTCAATATGCTTCTCATATTGTCCAATGAAAATTGCAGTATTTTCGGTACGTACTTGTCCATCTAGTGTAGTAAAATGAACAGCAATTTCAACCTTACCTTCAACGTTAGGAGTTGCACCAAGAATATACCCAGTACTCGTTAGTGTAGAAGTATCTGTTGTTTTTACATAATTAGGATAGTAGGTAAGTTCAGCAGTAACACCATCTATTCCATTCGTGCTGTTTACTAAGTCAACTAGATTATATTCTCTTACTGCATTGTCGCCAGCAGAACCAATAATTTTGATGGATATATCATCTCCGAGTTTACTGTTGGTATCATCCAGATGGAAAAAACTTCTCCGATTATCAAGTTGTATATATTCAAAAGTATTACGGTTTACTTCAAAATTGCGCCAATGACCTAAGTAATAAATCATAGCCTGGTTATTATACAGATCAATTGGATCTAGGATTGGCGTAAAGTCTGATGAAGTAAGTTCTCTGTCTTTCTCTGGATGGTCATTATAACGAGCCCATACAGTCAGGTTACCACCATCATTAATATCAAACGGTTCAACACTGTAAGTGGCATCATATATTTTACTATCTTTATTGTATTCTACATCCAATGAATCTGGGATATCCTCTTCACTAATTAAAGTAACATCCATAGTTACAGGAGTACAGTTAGGGTGTTTAATTAGTACCGTCTGATGTTCATCTGGGGATGAAAAATCATATTCCATATCAAACCAGTAGCAGCGTCCCTTGCTACCATCCTCATATTCAGCAATTACATAAAAGTTATCATGCAAGATGTCATCTCTGCCTCTGACTGCATAAGGTGAATACTGTAGTACATCCAAGGACATTACATTCTTAGGTGCAACAGTAATCGTTCGGGTTGCCTGACAACTTGGGTCGTCTTTTGTCCAAACATGCAGTTCGGCCTGCATAGAGGTTGACGGATAATGCCCATTTACAAATTCCTCATAGTTGTCAGATTCTAAAGGTCGATAGTTAACATATTCATACTCATAATCGTTAGAACTGAGGTTGAGATTATAATATTTTCCTGTATCACGTACTCGATATACTTTATTTACCACTAAGCTATCTAAGGTAAATGGTCTGTTTTCACCCAGGTAATAATAGTAATATGGATTGTTTTCATCGGAACAGGAAAGATTAAGTCCTTCTGGATCACAACGTTCAATAACATTATAACCAAAATCCTGCAGGTTGCCGTCTATAGTAATCTTTGCTTTAGTTCCGTTATAGTAGACATAAAGTTCTCCAAGCCCAACAGAGATAAGGTAATCTTCGCCGTAGGTAAGGACTTTGTCCTGTCCATTAGAGTGGTACGTAAATGTGTATCCGGTTGGGTCAAAATCTTCCCAGTCTGTGTAGAACGTTCTGGCAGTATCACTCATGGTAACAGTTAATGTGGCATCAGGGTCATATTCCATTAGCTTAATAGGGTAGCTTCCCTTTTTACCACCAACATATAGATCAATCGTACGTTGTGCTTCTGGTTGCTCTTTGCTATATTCACCTGCTTGGACATTGTATGCGAATGGAGCATCTGCCCATTCATCACTTCCTTCATACCTAACTTTCAACATATAATCCGGACGATATACCTCGTGATCGTATACCTGATTATCCTGGTTTTGTTCATTGTAAAGAAGGATAGATTCTCTGGAAGGATAGACCATAGTAGCCAGATTGGTTGCCTTAACTTCTGCTATTTTTCCAGGTAGGGTTTGATAGGTGAAACGAAACCAAGCTTGCTCTTCAGGAAGGAAGAGAAAACCAATGGCCTGCATCTTAAGGTCAGTATGACTAGTAAAATACTCTTTTACAATAGAGGTCGTATCATTTGGACTATAGGTAAGCTTCCCATTAGTGTTCATAAAATCACTTGGGAATTCGTAAGTAAAATTACGTTGTCCCCAGTCTATATCATATCGATCTGTTTCATGCCATTCGTCTCCATCCTGATAACCATCTTTCCAATTATTAATCGGATAGAACTCGCTGCTTATGAATTTTCTACGATCTCTAATAAAGAAATGTAATTCTTGTACTTCTTGTGAGCTTGACTCATTCACCAGTGTTTCATAAAATTGATCAGTTCCTCCATTTGCATCATCACATAGTCTATGAAGTTCACATAAGTATTCGTAGTTATCTTTTCCACCATAGGCAGAATAATCGGCATCTTCTGAATCTTCGATATCTCCGTGTTGTGGCCAGATAAAGTGATCATCACCCGATTGATTAGTAGCATCATAAAACTCCTGTACATATTCATATAGTTTTATCATAAATTCTTGTTCGCTGTCACCAACATTCTCATCATAACTGGTTTGGAAATCATCCCATACCGTTTTTTTCGTTAGTACAAAAGGATGATCTGAGCCTGATATGTTACCTAGTTCCTCCTCCGTATATGATAATTCAATATTCTCGATTCCAAAGAACGCAGGAATATTATCACCTAGTGTCCCGGATTTGTCTGGAAGAGTTACTTTTAGGTCTTGTAACTGAATCGTACTTCCCGTTTGGTAACTTAGAAGGTATTCGGTGTTATCATAATAAGAGAATCCCTCCGGAGTTCTTTCCAGATGAGTTGTGGCAATTGGAACCACAGAAAATAATCCTTGGTTTGGAGCTTGCGGATTTTTATCAAATGTATTACTGGCTTCCTGATTAGAAGCACCGGCTAGAACTATGCCCTGATTATTAAAACAGGTGATGCTCAAGAGAAGAGCAAGAAATAGGGCAAGTGGTCTGGTGATAGCGCACCGATTGAACGTAAAAAGTTGCATATCCATCCTCCTTATTATTTGGGGAAATTGGGACTACATTGATTCGTAATAATACCAAATGGCAAAATCCCTAATAACATTATAGAAACGTATAGGATGGAAGTTAATAGACAATGTAATAAAAAATGCGAAGCATGTAAAAAAAACTTATAAACGATACAGGTTAAGACCTAATTGTTATTACGTAATATTTAACAATTCATTTAAAAAATATTAAGAAAATATGTTGAATGTTAACAAAAAACTTGGTAGACTTAATAATAAGAAAAGAAAATGTGTCAAAGTCACAAGTGCTCAATATTTTGTTCTGCCGGAAAGGAAATTGGGATGTTAAGGGAAGAGACTTTAGGGGAAAAGAAAAGATTAAAACGTAAGATACATATTGGTGCTATCCTATTATTCATGGTTGTAAGTATCATCGTCTGGCCAGTAACCAATTTGCAAAAGATTAGTGCCAGCGTACAAAAAGAGAAAGAAGTATCGGTTTATACAACACAGAGTAAAACAAAAAGCGCACAATCCAGTAGCCTTACCTATAAAGTACAGGGCAAACAGCTTCCACTTAGACCGCACTATAATAACAGCCGTTCCTATGGAGCGGGGAGATGTTGGGCATTTGCACAAAAAATATATAATTATGTCTGGAAGGGAAAGAAGTTTACTTCTACGAGAGGGACTTCTGATGACATGCTACGTAAGGTAAAAACAGGAGCTGCAAGAGCAATCAATGCAGAGAATACGAAACGGTTTATTACTGTTGCTGAACCTGGAGCAACCATACGAGTCTCTACTACAATAAATGGAAATGATAGTTATGGAAGATATATTCATTCGATGATCTTATTAAGTAAGGATGCCAACGGTTTGACCATCTATGACAGTATTACAACGAAGGTTCGAGTTCAGTATTTCACATGGAAAGAGTTTGCCACCAAATTCGGTAAGTATCGTTATTTTAAATACATCAAGTGGCCTAATGCAGTTGCTTATTCTAATTCGCTCTATCAAAAACAATTAGCGCAGACAAAAGCAAAAGTAGGAGTGAATACTACAGTAAAACAAACTAAGATTCTAAAGATTACTTCGCCTGATTCTGGTAAGATGACAGTTTCCTATCAGAAAGTGGATGGATGTACAGGATATCAGTTATATTATAGTAAAAGCAGCAAGTTTACAAAAGATACTACAGCCATAATTAATAGTTCTAAAACAGAACTGACAATCGATCATCTTGAGGCAGGAACTTGCTTTTATGTAAAAGTTAGAGCTTACACGACAGATAAGAGTGGAAAAAGCATATATGGAAAATACAGTACGGTAAAAAAGTTTAGTGGTGTGAAAGCGATTAACAAATAAATAAAAAGCGTTTGCATTCTAGAGGTTCTCTAAGATGTAAACGCTTTTTTACGTATTATAAACTAATTTTCATCATTAGTTTATTTGGCATTATTTTGACTAATATTATTTTTGCCACTGCTGTTTTTACTGTTGTTATTTACAGCCGATGTTGACGAGGTATCATTTGAAGTAGTATTACTAGTTTTAGATAATTGACGTTTTTCTAAATCTCGTTTGTAGCGTTGTTCAGATTGTTTGCTCATTAATTTTGTTCTCCTTTTTTTACGTTATCCATGACAAAACATTGGTGCTAATTGCATTAACACCTGTGTCATGTATAGTATGGCGATAATTTAACGTATTATACCAACAGATTATAAAGAATTTGGATATATTAATTTATGAGACCAGGCAATAAAAGAATTAAGGGATATCTGCAAGTATAAAACGAGGTAAAGTGATAACGATAAGTTGCAGAACGTATCAACTTTTGCTAGACTGAAAAGAAAGGAACGGATATAAAAGGAGTATTATGGCTAATAGAATCACTACGTTGGAACAGTTAAAAGATATTGGTGCTCTTTGTTTTTATCGAATTGAAGAGGGGATAAAGCAGTACGATTACCAGGTAATTAAGCTAAATGCCTTGGAAGCAAGACAAAAAACCCGGGAATGGTCTGGTAATGGGGCAGATGCAGAGTGTAATTGTCAAGTCTACTTAGATTTTTACTATCTGACCTTGCCACAGGAGGCAAAACAAAAGGTTTTGTCTGTGTTAAACAAGGAGGAAGTCGAGTTCCTTACTCAATTAGAACAGTTGGAGAGTTTTAGAGCAGAGAATGAAGTGATATTTGAGGGGATAGAACCATTACTAGAGATTGCATTAAAGCTGAACGAATGTGGAATGTTATTCTCTACAATTTATCTGGTGGGCAGCAAGATGACACTATGGGGGAATTTTAATGGAGAGTATGTGGTTTTTCGGGAGAAGTGTGATTAAAACCACCGGCGGATGCGCAAGTTATTGAGGAAATCCGAAATATAATACTACAATTATAGTGACAAATTACTAATCCTATGTTATATTAGCATTAACTTGGAAAATGAGTAAAAAACACCCAGAAAGGAATCGCAAGGATGAACACAGTGATATCATTTGATCTTAGCAATAGTCAACTTCGTGAAGCGCTGAAAATAGAACAGGGCTTTACTTTGCTATGCTTTTATAAGATGATGCGAGAATCAAATACTGTGTGATGATTGACTAAGTAACAGGATTACATAGATGCTATGAACCGCTATCTTATAAAAGGTACGCGGTTTTTTTATTTCATTGGAAATTGCGTCCTATGAAATAAAAAATGCTCCGCGAGGATCGCACTGCATCGGAAATGAAAGGAGAGAAAAGAATGTTTGAGATTAAAGGAAAGGTTAACACAGCGGTATGCTACGCAAAAGTTGTGGAAGAGGAAGCAATTGCGCAAATAAGAAGAATGTGTGATTATGAATTTACGAATGGAAGCAAGATTCGAATTATGCCGGATGTTCACGCTGGAAAGGGATGTACAATCGGAACAACAATGACAATTGTTGATAAAGCAGTGCCTAATATTGTTGGGGTAGATATTGGTTGTGGCATGTATACTCTCAATCTTGGCAGAGGAGAGATTGATTTTAAAAAAATGGATGAGGCTGCCCACTTTGTACCATCTGGAATGAATGTTTGGAAAGGTAGACAGGAAAGATTCGATTTAACTATGTTACGCTGTTATAGAAGTTTAAAAGATACTAAGAGATTGGAGCGAAGCATTGGAACACTAGGCGGTGGGAATCATTTTATAGAAATTGACAGAGCAAGCGATGGAACTAACTATCTTGTGATTCATACTGGCAGCAGAAATCTTGGAAAGCAGGTTGCTGAACTCTATCAGCAGTTAGCAGTGGATCTTAATATGGGAAAAGAAACATATTTGCAGGAGAGGGAGGCAATTATTGCTGAGTATAAAGCGGTAGGACGAAGAAAAGAAATTCAAGAGGCGTTAGCGGCAATAGCGTGGAATAAAAGAGAAGCAACTATGCCAGAAGATTTATGTTTCCTATATGGTGAATATTTAGAAGATTATCTTTATGATGTGGAGATCTGTCAGAATTTTGCCAAAAGAAACCGCGAGGTGATAGCTCAAGTCATTCTTCATAAAACTGGGATGAGTGGAACAGATGGATTCCATACGATTCATAATTATATTGATACGGAGGAAATGATCTTAAGAAAGGGTGCCATTGCAGCGCATAAAGGCGAAAAGGTATTGATTCCAATTAACATGAGGGATGGTAGTGTGCTAGCTACCGGCAAAGGTAATCCAGAATGGAATTACTCGGCACCTCACGGAGCTGGTAGGCTGATGTTCAGAAGCATGGCTAAAAAACAGTTAAACATGGACGAATACGAGAAGGTAATGCAAGGAGTTTATACCACCTCAGTGAATGAATCAACAATTGATGAAGCGCCTATGGCATACAAATCCATTGAGGACATCATCAGTGTGATTACTGAATCGGTTGATGTCATTGATATACTAAAACCAATTTATAATTTTAAGGCATCAGACTAGTGAAATATTCCTGTCTATTAACAAAACAGGGAGGAAATACTGTACAATCATTTTACTTTTTTGTTGATATTCAATCCAATTTATAGTAACATAGATTATCTGTTAAAAAAGTAACAAAATTACATTTAGGATAAAAATGGGAGGAAATACAAGCGATGAAGTACAAGATTGCGAGTAGCAAAAACCAGAATGCCAGTCTGGCTATTCAAGAGGCAACTGCTGAGTTAAGGAATCCAAAACTAATCGTATTCTTTTCTGGAGTAGATCAATTTGAAGAGATTGCGAAAAAGATGAAAGATGCGTTCCCAGAGGCAATTACCATGGGGGCCACAACATTTGCAGGATTCTGTAAGGAAGGAGCATTTAAAGACACGTTAATGGTGTTGGGGATTGAAGATGGCATCAAATGCGAGGCGGATGTATTATTAGACGCTGATAAATACCCACTTGCTTATATAGATCGAGTTGAAAAGTGCGCAAAACAGTTTACAAAGCCGGAGAATACAATCTGCTTTGAATTTTCCAGTGCCCTAATTCAATGTGAGGAGTTAGTGTTATCGGCGCTAAATTCTGTATTAGAAAAGAAGAATATTCCGATTTTTGGCGGTTCTGCGGGGGATAAAGGCAAAGCCGAGAAGTCCATTATTTCTTTAAATGGGGAAGTCTATACGAATGGATGTGTTTTTGTTTTACTTGAAAACCTAAATGGAAAAATCAAATTATACCGTGAGAATATCTATAAACCAACAGAGCATTATTTTAAAACTACAAAGGTTGACGTAAGAAAGCGTCTTGTCTATGAATACGATGGGAAACCGGCAGCCAAAGTAATCGCTGAGGCGATGGGAGTAACAGTGCAGGAGTTACCAAAATACTTAGATAGTTATCCTATGGGACGTATCATAGGTAATGAAATGTATATTGTGGCGAATAATGCGATACGAGAGAAGAATGCCATTGAATATCACGCAAGAATTTATAATAATTCACAAGTGGCTTTATTAGAACCAGATGATTATAAGTCAGTAATCCAATCTACTTTAGAGCAAGTCGTAAAGGATTGCAAAACTCCAAGTCTGACGCTTATGGTGAATTGCCTGGCAAGGTCCATACTTTTCGAAGGTGATGGATACCTTAATAAGTTTGCGACTAATGTTGGTGCAGCATTAGGAAATTATATCGGTTTTGCTGGATATGGAGAGCAGCTTAACGAGCAGCATTTTAATCAGACAATGATACTTGCCGTATTTGAATAGGAGGATTGGTTGTGGGCTTATTTAAGAGAAATAAAAAAGAGAAAGCGATCATAGTAGAAGGAACAGGGGTGCCTTGTCAAACTGAGGTAGATAAAACAATCGAGAAAAGTCTTCAATTTGGTGTTTTACATATCGAAGATAAAATCGAACAGTTAATGGAAGAAGAAATTGAAGTTTCAAAATATATGGATGATATTAAGAATACGTATTTGCATATTACTCGTATCAATGAAATGATTGTGAATATTAATGAAGATTTTAAAAACTTTGATTCCTATGCTAAAAATATTAATCAAATCGTGGAGCAATCGGACCGTGTGATTGGGGAAACAAAGTCTAATGTTACCGTTATGGCAGATACCATTCAGGAAACCAATAAACAATTAGATTCTGTCGTTAAGGTGTTTTATAATCTAGAGCGGGACTTTGAAAATATTAAAAACATGTCCTCTGGAATCATTGCAGTTGCGGCAAAAACGAATTTACTTGCGCTTAATGCATCAATTGAAGCTGCAAGGGCAGGAGAAGCAGGAAGAGGCTTTTCTGTTATTGCAGAACAAATCAGAGAACTTTCACAATCCACAAAAGGTTTAGTTGATGGGATTGATAAGAGTATTTTGGCATTACTTGATAGTATCAATACAGTAAAAGCGGAAATTCAAGCTTCCATTCATACTAGTTCAGAGAATTACGAAAAGGTGGCTGTGGTTCAGCAAAATATTAGCCAGGTGAATGACTGTACAGAGGATGTAAAGAATTTTAGTATACAGATAATAGATGGTATCGATGCGACTAGCGAAAGTATTAATGGAGCGGCAAAAGGTATGGGATCTATCTCGGATGTGGTAAATGAGTTTGGTGATAAGATTGATTCTCTTAATGTTAAGTTAAATAAAAAATCTACGATGATTTGCGGTATTACTAATTTCCTACAGCAGATGGAGAATATGCTGAATGAATTAGTAAAACAGTAATATGATATGAGGACAGTATTTAATATAAGTACATTACTTAAAATGAGGACAGTACTTAATATAAGTACTGTCCTCATTTTTTAAAAAGTTTCTGTTGCATATATTGATGGATGTCGATATAATAAAATAGATAAAACAAAATTGATAAAACAAAAAATTTAGAACAAAAAAGTTTCGGTAAAGGAGGAATTGGATGGACTATACGGCAAATGCAAAGATATTTAAAGCATTTTGTGATGAACAGAGACTTCGAATATTAGAGCTATTACAGAGTGGTGAAAAGTGTGCGTGCATGTTGTTAGTAGAATTGAACATCAGTCAGTCTACCTTGTCACATCATATGAAAACATTGTGTGATTCTGGTATTGTATGTGCTAGACGAGAAGGGAAATGGATGCATTATTCAATCAATCAAGAGTCCTGTAAAAAAGCGATGGAAATGTTGCAACAAATTACAAAATGCGAATAGGATAATAGTAGTTATCAAAACTGGGTAATCTGTTTGCATATCAAACATGATTTGGTTGGGGTAATTCGTATATAGATGTGTAGATTGCCATCCTAAGGGATGGCGATTTACTACATTTACATATCTACACATGTAGATGTATAGATATGTAAAACAAGGAAAGGAGAATTATTTAGATGGAATGGTTAAAAGAAATTGGACAATTTTTTCAAAATCAGATTCTAGGAATGAAGTGGCTGAATGAATTAATCGGAACCGGATTATCAGCAATTGGTCTGGATACGGATAAAAAACTAGGAGGAAGCATTCAGTTTTTTTTATACGATACAATAAAAATCTTCCTTCTATTAAGTATACTTATCTTTACGATTTCGTACATTCAAAGTTTCTTTCCTCCAGAAAGAACAAAAAGGATTTTGGGAAGATTTCGAGGAATCACTGCGAACATATTGGCAGCATTACTTGGAACAGTAACACCGTTTTGTAGTTGTTCGTCGATTCCATTATTTATGGGGTTTACGAGTGCTGGATTGCCAGTTGGGGTAACGTTTAGCTTTTTAATATCATCCCCATTAGTTGATCTCGGGTCACTCATTTTACTAATGAGCATCTTTGGTGGTAAAGTGGCTATAACATATGTCGTTGTAGGCTTGATTTTGGCAGTCGTTGGTGGTACATTGATTGAGAAATTTGGTATGGAACGATATGTGGAGGACTTTGTGAAGAACGCTGCTGCTGTTAGTATTGAAGAGATGCAGTTAACAAGAAAAGACCGTATGATATACGCAAAAGAGCAAGTTCAGGCTACGGTGAAAAAGGTATTTTGGTATGTTTTAATAGGAGTAGGAATTGGAGCTATTATTCATAATGTAATACCGAAGGATTTAATACAATTTATCTTAGGATCTAATAACCCGTTTTCTGTTATTCTGGCAACGGTAGTTGGAGTTCCAATGTATGCTGATATTTTTGGTACGATTCCGATTGCGCAGGCGTTATTTGCAAAAGGGGTAGGACTTGGAACTGTCTTAAGTTTTATGATGGGAGTTACAGCGTTATCGCTTCCGTCCATGATTATGTTACGTAGGGCAGTAAAGTTGAAACTGTTAGTAGTATTTGGTAGTATAGTGACGATGGGAATCATCATTATCGGATACACGTTTAACGCATTGCAAACGTTCTTCTTTTAATAATTAGCAAAGAAGATTATATAAATTAAAGGAGGTTTTTAGTATGGCTTTGTTTGGAAGAAAAAAAGAAAAAGAGGTCGCAGGTTGTTGTGGTAGGGCAGGTGTTGAGCCTAATAACAGTAAGCAGATGAATGCTACGGAAGAAGGCGAGAAAAGTGTGAAGGTACTTGGTTCGGGTTGTGCCAAGTGTAATGAACTAGAAGCGAATACAAAGAAAGCACTAGAGCAGCTTGGAATGGACACTACGATTATCCATGTAACGGATTTTGCCCAAATTGCTACGTATGGAGTTATGAGTACGCCAGCCATTGTCGTGGATGGGAAGGTACTTTCCTATGGCAAGGTATTAAAAACGGAGGAGATTGTTGCACTTTTGCACAAAGCCCGTCCATAAGAACAACAAAAGAGTTTCTTTCCTTTATTGTATTGTGGTACAATAGGGAAGGAAACTTTTTGTTTATTCGTATACTATATTGAATACAATTTATAGCTTTATCTTTTGTGTTTAATTGGCCGAAGAAAGGATGTAAGCAATGGATAATAAACGCTTTGCAGTACTAATTGATGCTGAGAATATCAGTGCCTCCTATGTAGAAGATGTATTAAACGAAATTGCGGAGTATGGGGTGGCTACCTATAAGAGAATGTATGGAGACTTTACAAGAAATGATCTTAAAGCATGGAATAACAAAGCTATTGAGCACTCCATTGTTCAAATTCAACAACCACGCTACTCACAGGCTAAAAATGCTGCAGATATTATGCTGGTGATAGATGCGATGGATATCTTACATACTGGAAATGTCGAAGGATTCTGTATTGTCTCGAGTGATAGCGATTTTACCAGACTGGTAAACCGTTTATCAGAAGGCGGAATGGAAGTCATCGGGATAGGAAAAAAGGATGCCTCTAGGTCGCTAAAGGCTGCCTGTACAGAATATAAAAATATAGAAGTGTTGTCTGTAAAAGAGAATGAAGAAGACGAAATTGAAAGTAACAATACCACTAATTCAAAGAATGTGAAAGTACCTGAAATCAAAGAGGAAGATAGCGATATATTGGATATTAAAGAAGTCAAAAAGGCAATTGTAGATATTATTTTACGTAAGGAAGCCAAAGGTAAAACTACTGGACTTGGAGAGATTGGAAGTCAGTTGGTTAAGACATATCCTGATTTTGATATTCGTAATTATGGTTATAAATCCTTAACTACTTTTATTGATGATATGAAAGAATTCAACATATTAAGGAATGGGAACACTACCACAGTGGCATTAAGTGCTCATAAGGTGGATAAGAATCAAGTTCAGGAGTTTATTGTTCAGGAAGTAAAAAAAGGGAGTATTGAGCTAGGACTATTAGGGCAGAAGGTGTATGAGCGATTTAAGGATTTTAAGGTGCAGGATTATGGTTATACCAAATTCGAGCGATTTATCGTTAGCATTAATCAGTTAATGATAGTTCAAACACAAAAGCATAAAAAGGTAAAAATAGATACCAAATATGATGAGAAAAATAATGAAAAAATTAATAAATAATATTCACTAAGATAAGTACAAAGGAGAGGCAACAATGTTATTTGAACCAACTGACAGCAGAGTAGAAAAAATGGGACGTATGTTAACAGTAGACAATGTCTTATATTTTAATTATAGTGGGGCGGAAGTATCATTTACCATGCAGGGGACGAAAGCAGAAGTAACCCTAATTTCAGACGGTGAAAAATGGGAGGAGCATCTGAAGGCTTGGGTGGCTGTCTTTATTGATGACGAGGCTGAGCCGGTTAAGCGATTCATATTAACAAAACAAAGAGAAACATTTACGATATATCAGGGTGTTGAAGATAAAGAGGTGCAGATCAGATTAGTAAAATATTCAGAAGTAGCATTTGCCAAAGTAGGCATTGAGTCATTTGCAATAGACGGTGAGTTACTAAAGAAAAAAGAAGACACTCGATTAGTTAATATTGAGTTTATTGGCGATTCGATTACCTGCGGATATGGAATAGAAGGTGAATATAATGTGGATACATTCCATACGGCACAGGAGAATCCATATACGGGATATGCAATGCAGGTTGCACGTAATATAAATGCAAGATACCATCTGGTGTCGTGGAGTGGAATAGGTGTTATCTCAAGCTGGGTTGGGGAAACGGAAGAGAAACCGTTAAATGATTGGCTGATGCCTATGTTATACCAGTATACAGATGCTGCATTGTCAAGAGATCTTGAATTAAAAGAGTGGGACAAATGGGATTTTAGTCAATTTGTTCCGGACATCATAGTGATTCATCTTGGGACAAATGACCAGAGTTATACAAGAAAAATTGCAGAGCGTGTCCATACATTTGGAGAGGAATATTATCATTTCCTTAAGTTTGTAAGAGAACATAATCAGAAGGCTCATATTTTATGTGTGTTAGGAGCAATGGGACAAGATCTATGCCCAGAAATCGAAAAGCAGGTAGCATTATTTAATGAGAAGGAACACGATGGGAAGGTCTATTTTAGAGCGCTTGAGGTACAAAAAGATGAGGATGGTATTGCAGCAGACTGGCATCCTAGTCAGCAGACTCATAACAAGATGGCAGCAGTTATAACAAAGGAGATACTGCCTTTGCTAACAAAATAGAACAATGACTGAAGAGAAAGGACACAAAATAGTTATGGAGAGAAGTACTAATTTGAAGGAATTAATAGCTACACTTAAATCATATCAAAAAGTTTGTGTAGCATTTTCAGGAGGGGTAGACTCCTCGCTTATACTGGCAGCGGCCATGGAAGCACTGGGAAAAGACAATGTAATGGCAGTCACAGCAAAAGGAATTATGACTTCTGAGGAGGCGTATCAGACTGCGGTGAATACCGCCTTAGATCTTAACGCAAATCTGATGACCGTGGAGATAGATGCATTTTTAGTTCCTGCATTTGTTAATAATAGTACCGACCGTTGTTATCATTGTAAAAAGGCTATTTTTACGAAAATGGTAGAATTAAGTAAGAACAATGGCTTTGATGTTATGGTAGAAGGAAGTAATCTGGATGATAAGAGTAAGTATCGTCCTGGTAAAAAAGCGATAGAAGAGTTAGGGGTAAAAAGCCCACTGAGCAATTTTAGTAAAGAGGAAATTCGAACTATGGCAAAAGAACTTTCCTTACCTGTTTGGAAGAGACCATCGGAGTCTTGCTATGCGACTAGATTCCCTTATGAAACTACGCTTACGAGGGAGATGTTTGCTCAGGTTGCGAAAGCGGAAGAAGTGATAAAGAAAGCTGGAGTTACACAGTGTCGCGTTCGTGTGCATGGAGAGATAGCCAGAGTGGAAGTACTTTTAAGTGAAATGGAGATTGTAATTAAGTCCAAATTATATGAAAGCTTAAAAGAATTGGGATTCAAATATGTTACGTTGGATCTTGGAGGTTTTCGAAGTGGAAGTATGGATGAATAGTGACTAATATGGAGGCATAAATTATGGAGATAGAACAATTATTAGCACAAGTAAAAGAAGGTACAGTATCAGTTGAAGAAGCAACAAAGCAATTAAAAAAACCACCATTTGACGATTTGGGTTATGCATGCGTCGATCATCACCGTGAACTAAGAAATGGTTCGTCTGAGGTAATCTATTGTGCATCAAAGACTTGTGAACAGATTCAGGGAATCGTAAAAAATCTATTAGACCGTGGCGCAATGAATATATTAGGAACAAGGGCAACAAGAGCAATGTACGATGCGGTGAAGGAAGTATGTCAGGAAGCGGAATTTATTGAAATTGCAGGAATTATTAAGATAGAGCTTGCACCACTACCTAAACGAAAAGGTAAGATTGCTATTATCAGTGCGGGTACTAGCGACATGAGTGTGGCAGAAGAAGCTGCTATTACTGCTGATATTTTAGGGAATGAAGTGGTACGTATTAATGATGTAGGTGTTGCTGGAATACATCGTTTATTTGTGAGACTGGATGAGATTATGGAAGCTAATGTCGTAATCGTAATTGCTGGCATGGAGGGAGCACTTCCTAGTGTGGTTGGTGGCTTAATTGATAAACCGTTAATTGCAGTACCAACTTCAGTAGGTTATGGCGCTAGTTTTTCTGGATTATCTGCATTACTTGGTATGTTAAATTCTTGCGCGAGTGGAATTGGTGTGGTAAATATAGATAATGGATTTGGTGCAGCATATTTGGCTAACCGCATTAATAGACTAGCAAATAACTAACAGTAGATGTCGTAATATACAGATTAAGAAGTGAGGAAAACAGATGAAAATACTATATTTTGATTGTTTTGCAGGTATTAGCGGTAATATGGCGTTAGCAGCCTTGTTAGAGCTTGGTATTAAAGAAGAGGAGCTTATCAAAGAATTAAGGAAGTTGCCGGTGAGTGGGTGGCATCTGCACTCTAAACCGGTGAGTAAAAATGGAATTGGTGGATTACACATCGACGTTCATGTAGAAGGTGTTGATGAACACCATCATGAGCATAATCATGAGTCTAATCATTTACATGACCATAACCATGACCATGATCACAACCATGACCACAACCATGATCACAACCATGACCATCACACTCATGAACATAACCATCACCATGAGCATCGCTCTTATGCAGACATTCGTGATATGATTGAAGCTTCTGATTTGACGGATTATGCAAAAAAGTTATCACAAGCAATCTTTTATCGTGTTGCAAAAGCCGAAGCTAAAGTGCATCAAAAAAGTATTGAGGAAGTGCATTTTCATGAAGTTGGTGCAGTGGATTCCATTATTGATATTGTTGGCACAGCAATTCTAATTGATAAAATCAGACCAGATAAAATCGTGGCTTCTATTGTAAATGATGGACATGGTTTTACGTATTGTCAGCATGGACAGATTCCAATTCCGGTTCCAGCTACTGCAGAAATCTTTGCCGATGCTAACGTAGTAAGTCGTCAGATTGATATTAATAAAGAGTTGGTTACTCCTACTGGTGCGGCAATTATTGCAGAGCTAGCTGAGAGTTTTGGGACCATGCCATTAATGAAAATAGAAAAGACGGGGTATGGTGCTGGAACAAGAGACTTGACGATACCGAATCTTTTACGTGTAACGATGGGAACGATGGAAGATGAATTGATCCATTCTTCTCATAAAGACGCTGAAGTATTGCAGGCTGAAATCTATGTTTTAGAAACAAACATTGATGATTCTACACCAGAGTTATTAGGTTATGTTCAGGAAGAACTATTAGCTGCCGGGGCAGTGGATGTTTTCTATACTCCAATCTATATGAAAAAGAATCGTCCGGCTACAAAGCTGACCGTATTGTGTCAGGAGAGTGTCTTAGCAAAGATGGAGTATATCATTTTTAGAGAGACAACCACAATTGGAATAAGAAAGCGAAAAGAACAAAGAAGTGTGTTACATCGGCAGATGACGACGGTTGCGACTCCATATGGAGAGCTGCAGGCAAAAGCGACAACGTATGCTGGGGTGACTCGTATTCAACCGGAATATGAGGCAGCAAAAAAGCTAGCGAAGGAAAAGAGCATTCCTTTACGGGAACTATTTTAAGAATTAGATAGAGGATAATAAAATTTAGTAATAGTATGTAAAAAAAATATAAGAAAGGGTGATATCGTTATGCATATGGCGGATGCATTGATTAACGTGGCAGTTGGCACAACGATGAATGCCGTTTCGGCTGGAGGGCTTGGCTACGCAGTTAAAAAAGGAACCGTAACGATAGAGGATAATAAAGTACCGTTAATGGGAGTCATGGGGGCATTCGTATTTGCTGCCCAAATGATTAATTTTACAATTCCTGCAACCGGTTCAAGTGGGCATCTTGGTGGTGGAATCATGTTAGCAATGTTACTTGGACCTCATGCTGCTTTTATTACTATTGCAGCAGTTTTAGCCGTTCAGGCATTGTTTTTTGGAGACGGAGGATTACTCGCATTAGGCTGTAATATCTTCAATTTGGGATTTTTAACATGCTATGTTGCTTATCCATTATTCGTAAAACCTTTATTAAGGAGAACCGTAACAAGAAAGCGATTGATGATTGGAGCAATGATTGGTGCGGTACTAGGACTACAGATGGGTGCTTTTGCGGTCGTAATACAGACGCAATTATCTGGTATTACTGCTCTTTCTTTTGGCAGTTTTGCGTTATTAATGCAACCAATTCATCTCGCAATTGGCGTTGTGGAAGGCCTTATTACTGCAGCGGTTGTAACAACAGTATACGAGGCAAGACCAGAATTACTTAATCTACAGGTTCCAGTTGAAAAGAAGGCAAGAGCATCTGCTAAAAAGGTGTTGCTTGCAATTATGATGAGTGCCATCTTGATAGGTGGTGGTTTATCACTATTCGCCAGTGAATATCCAGATGGTTTAGAGTGGGCGATAGAAAAAGTAACCGGTGGAGAAGAACTTGATACGAAAGCTACTATTCATCAAAATCTTGAGAAAGTGCAAGAGACGACGGCTATCCTACCGGATTATAATTTGAAAGACTCTGAAAGTCGAGCAGGTGGCTCATTTGCCGGGGTAGTTGGGGTTAGTATTACGCTAGGTATCATATTATTAGCTGGTGGAATGATCAAATTATTACAAAATAGAGCTAAGTCAAAGATTATAACATAAGGGTTTTATCTCAGTCGGATACTTTAATTCTACTAAGAAAAAAGCCTACAAGGAAAGTGGGTTTTTATGCAAGCGTTACAAGAAATGAAAGAAATAGAGCTTTTGGCAGAAAAAAAGACAATCATTCATCAATTGAATCCTGTAACGAAGCTGATAACCACAATGGTATATATCATTGTGGTTATTTCGTGTGGGATTCTTCAGTGGGAACTACTTCTTTCGTTGCTACTATATCCATACCTACTCCTGCTACTAGGAGAATTGCCTATATCTCTGATTACTAAGAGAGTCCTAAAAACCATACCGTTTTTACTGCTCGTAGGTATCTTTCATCCTATGATACATCGGGAGCCTTACGCAGTGGTCGTCGGTACAGTAGTTATTACAGAAGGGATGATAGCCTTCATAACGTTGTTATTGAAGGGCATGCTGACCATCTCCTCAGTGCTAATCCTGGCTGCAACGACTGGTATTGTTAATATAGGTGCGGCAATGAGAAAACTTTATGTTCCAGAACTCTTAGTTACCCAAATCGAGTTGTTATATCGTTATCTATCAGTATTAGGACAAGAAGCCTCCAATGTAAGTAAGGCATATCATCTTCGGTCTGGTAAAGTGAAAGGAATTTCATTAAAACATAGTGGTTCGTTACTAACAAATCTTTTGTTTCGTAGCTATGACCGAGCAAAAGCGGTGTATGATGCCATGTGCTTACGTGGTTATCGGCGCAAGCTGCATAGGAGTGATGTAAGACCTATGGAAAAGAAGGATTACAGTTATCTTATGATTTGGCTAACCTTACTGTTGATGATACGGTTACTGAACCCAGCATTATTGATAGCAGGACTAATGGATTAACATGAGTATAAAAGATTAGATTACCCAGCAAGAGTAACAGTAGGCAGGCAAAGACGAGCCAATTCGTTATAGAATAAAAGGAAAATAATATATGTTAAAAACAACGAATTTATGCTTTACTTATCCGGATGGAAAGCAAGCGATAAATAATATTAACATTGAACTAAATAATAATGAAACGGTTGGTCTTATCGGTGCAAATGGTGCTGGAAAGACAACCTTTTTGCATACTTTGGTAGGGCTATATCTTCCATCCGAGGGAGCAGTAGAAGTAGATGGCATTCAGCTGTCAAAAAAGAATTTAGAGAAGATTCGTAGTAAAGTAGCTTATTTGTTTCAAAATTCAGATGACCAGCTCTTTATGAACACCATTTATGAGGATGTTGCCTTTGGACCTAGAAGCCAAGGGCTTTCAGAAACAGAGGTTGAGACTATAACGAAAGAAGCACTTACTAAGGTAAATATGCTTACGCTAATGAATGCCAGACCTTACCGCTTGTCATCAGGTCAGAAAAAAAGCGCAGCAATTGCTTCATTATTATCGATGCGACCAAAGCTATTGATTATGGATGAGCCGACCAATTCGCTAGACCCAAAGCAGCGCAGAAATCTGATTACATTGTTGAATGGTTTTGATGAGGCCAAATTAATTGCTACTCATGATCTTGATTTTGTATTAGATACCTGTGAAAGAGTTCTCATTATGAAAGATGGTAAACTAGTGGCAGATGGAAAAGCAGTAGAGCTGTTATCCAATACAGACCTGATGGAAGAGTGTAGTTTGGAAGTACCATATCGTTTACAATAATGAACTATACGATATTTTATGAAATATGTACAAAAGATAAAGAAATATTTCCCAAAAACTATTGAAATTTTTACCAAACCATGTTATTATACTTAATGTAACTATTGGAAACGTTACCGATAACGATACCGAAAACGTTACCGAATTTTATCAAACGTTGCCAATATAACTCAAAGATACTCAAAAAAGGAGAGGTATTTATGAAAAAGAGACTGTGGAGTGTAGTTTTAGTACTATCCTTGATTTCCATGTTGGCAGTAGGTTGCGGGAATAATAAAAATAATGCAACTGACGCAACTGATGCAACGAAGGAAGCTGATGCAACCAAAGCAGGGGATAGTGATGGGAAGAAGGGTACGGTTTACTATTTGAGTTTTAAGCCGGAATCCGATGCAACTTGGAAAGAAATTGCGAAAGCTTACCAAGAGGAAACTGGTGTCGAAGTAAAAGTCGTAACAGCAGCAAATAATACATATGAGCAGACGCTCAAAGCAGAAATCTCCAAATCAGATGCACCAACTTTATTCCAAATTAATGGTCCAGTTGGATATCAGTCGTGGAAAGATTATACCTTAGATCTAAAAGACACTAAACTTTATAGCTGGTTACTTGACAAAGGGTTAGCTATTACTGATGGTGATGGTGTTTATGGTGTTCCATACGTTGTTGAAGGATATGGAATTATCTACAACAATGCTATTATGAGTAAATATTTCGCAATGGAAGATAAAGCAGTAGACATTAGTTCTGCAGAAGAAATCAAAAATTTTGATACATTAAAAGCAGTGGTAGAAGATATGACTGCAAAAAAAGAGGCACTTGGTATTGAAGGTGTATTTGCATCTACTTCATTAACACCTGGAGAAGACTGGAGATGGCAGACTCATTTGGCTAATCTTCCTGTATATTATGAATACAAGGACAAAGCAATCTCCGATACGCCAGAACTTGAATTCAAATATGCAGCAAATTATAAAAATATATTTGACCTCTATATCAACAATTCCTGCACAGCTCCTACGATGTTAGGTGCTAAGAATGTAAATGATTCTATGGCAGAGTTTGCATTAGGCAAAGTTGCGATGGTTCAGAACGGTAACTGGGGCTGGGGCCAGATTAGAGATACGGAAGGTAATACAGTAAAAGAAGAAGATGTCAAATTCCTTCCAATCTACACTGGTGTAGAAGGAGAAGAAAAACAGGGCTTATGTACCGGTACTGAAAACTTTTTCTGTATCAACTCCAAAGCAAGCAAAGAAGACCAGGAAGCATCCATTGCATTTGTTGAATGGCTGTATAGTTCCGATTACGGAAAAGACGCTGTAACAAACAAATTAGGATTTATCGCACCTTTTAATACCATTGGTGATAACGAAAAACCTACCGATCCATTAGCAAAAGAAGTACTTCGCTATATGGAAGACAGTAATCTTACAAGTGTAGCCTGGAACTTCACTTCTTTCCCAAGCCAGACTTTCAAGGATAATTTTGGTGCTGCATTACTTGAGTATGCACAGGGATCAAAAACCTGGGAAGAAGTTTCTGCTTTAGTAGTAGAACAATGGAAATCTGAAAAAGCAGCTACCGCGAAGTAATGATATAATAATGAGTAGCGGTCTAGTGCCGCTACTCATTTTAAATACAAAGTAATAAATCGGTTGCGGACAGTGGCAAGGCGGGTGAATAGTATCCGCTTGAATAGGAGAGATGATATGGGGCGTTTATTAAAACGATATTTTGCAATTTTTACTGTTCCTACGTTAATAGCATTTTCTATTGCTTTTATTATTCCGTTTATCATGGGAATATATCTGTCGTTTTGTGAATTTACGACAGTAACGGATGCCACTTATGTTGGCGTAAGTAATTACGTGAAGGCATTTAAAGATAATAGTGAGTTTGTTAATGCCCTGTGGTTTACCGTTAAGTTTGCCGTAGTTTCTCTTATTACGATTAATTTATTCGCTTTCGGGCTTGCCTTACTTCTTACAAGAAAATTAAAAGGTACCAATATGTTTCGTACCGTTTTTTTTATGCCAAACTTAATTGGTGGAATTGTGCTTGGATATATCTGGAGAAGCATTATCAATGGGATTTTGGCACAATTTGAAGTGACGCTTACCTTTGATCCAAGTTATGGATTCTGGGGATTAATCGTCTTAATGAACTGGCAAATGATTGGCTATATGATGGTTATTTATATTGCAGCATTACAAAATGTTCCTGGAGAATTAATTGATGCAGCAAAAGTGGATGGGGCAAGTGGATGGCAAAGATTAAAAAATGTGACGTTGCCAATGGTAATGCCTTCCTTTACAATATGCTTATTCCTTACTGTATCAAACTCCTTTAAATTATTTGATCAAAATCTTGCATTAACTGCGGGAGCACCAAGCAAAAAAACAGCTATGGTTGCTCTGGATATCTTCAATACCTTTTATGGCAAGATTGGGTATGAAGGGGTAGGGCAGGCTAAAGCAGTGTTATTTTGTATGCTTGTGGCGTTGATTGCAATAACTCAGTTAGCATTAATTAGAAGAAAGGAGATTGAACATTAATGAAAAAAGAAAAAGTGCAAAACTATATTACTTTTGCTGTTTTACTGTGTTTAGTGGTTCTTTTTTTAACTCCGGTCTTCTTTGTAGTAATAAATTCTTTTAAAGGAAAACTTTATATTAGTGATAATCCATTTTCCATTCCAAATGGTACTACCTATGTTGGATTGTCGAATTATCTAAACGGCATCGAAAAGACAGATTTTTTTAGCGCATTTGGCTGGTCAACATTTATTACCGTTGGTGGAGTTTTGGTCATTCTTATTTTCACCTCAATGACTGCCTGGTATATTACCAGGGTAAAAAGTAAGATAACAAGTTTTCTCTATTACCTATTTGTATTTTCAATGATAGTACCATTTCAAATGGTCATGTTTTCAATGACAAAGGTAGCGGATGTACTGAAGTTCAATAACCCATTTGGCATGTTAGTTCTATATTTGGGTTTTGGCTCCGGTCTTTCTGTATTTATGTTTAGCGGTTTTGTAAAATCAATACCAACAGAGATCGAAGAAGCAGCTCTTATCGATGGGTGTAATCCTGTTAAGACTTTCTTTCGCGTCGTATTGCCTATGCTTAAGCCTACGGTAATTACGGTAGCAATTCTGAACACAATGTGGATTTGGAACGATTATTTACTTCCGTACTTAATCATTGGCTTATCAACAAAGTACAAAACGATTCCTGTTGTGGTACAGTATTTAATGGGATCATATGGCGATAAGGATTATGGTGCATTAATGGCCTTATTAGTGCTTGCTATTATTCCGATAATAATATTTTATCTATGTTGTCAAAAGTACATCATAAAAGGCGTAGTTGCCGGTGCCGTAAAAGGATAATTACCTAGGACTAAAGTCGCGGGAATTCCTAAACACTTAATAAAGAGAATAATCCATCTTGAAAGGAGACCGTGGAGCAATATGAGAGCAAGCGGAATTTTATTACCAATCACCAGTTTACCATCTAATTATGGAATTGGCTGTTTTTCAAAAGAGGCATATGAGTTTGTGGATAAACTGGCAGCTGCTGGTCAAAAATACTGGCAGATACTTCCGTTAGGTCCAACTGGATATGGGGATAGCCCCTATCAATCATTTTCCACCTTTGCAGGTAATCCTTATTTTATTGATTTGGAAGAATTCATAACCAATGGGCTGCTTACTAAAGAGGAATGTGATGCTTATCCATGGGGTGAGGATGAAAATAACATTGATTATGGTTTGTTATATCAGGGAAGATATCCTTTATTGAATCTAGCCTATACCCGTGCCAAAGAATCGTTGACAGATGAGTTTATATTATTTGAACAAAAGAATGCATACTGGCTCAATGATTATGCACTCTATATGGCGATTAAGGCGGGATTTGATCATGTTAGCTATACACAGTGGGAGGAAGACATTCGTCTTCGAAATAATGAGGCAGTAGAGTATTATTATAATAAATACGAAGATGAAATTATGTTTTATAAATTCATCCAGTTTATGTTTGAAAAACAGTGGAGCAGACTAAAAAACTATGCCAATCAAAGAGGCATAAGAATTATTGGAGACATTCCAATCTATGTTGCTGCTGACAGTGCTGACAGCTGGTCACATCCGGAATTATTTCAACTAGATCAAGCTAACATCCCAACTGCAGTGGCAGGGTGTCCACCGGATGCGTTCTCTAATACAGGACAGCTCTGGGGCAATCCATTGTATGATTGGGAGTATCATAAAAATACCGGATATGATTGGTGGATCAAACGGGTTTCGTTTAGCTTTTTAAGGTATGATGTAGTACGTATCGATCATTTCCGTGGATTCGATGAGTATTATGCCATCCCATATGAGCATAGTACAGCTGAGTTTGGCTGTTGGAAAAAAGGGCCTGGTTTTGATATCTTTAGGGTGTTGTCAGAGAGGTTAGGTAATCTTGATATTATTGCAGAGGATCTTGGTTTCTTAACTCCTTCCGTACTTGAATTAGTTAAGAATACAGGGTATCCAGGAATGAAAGTGTTACAATTTGCGTTTGATTCAAGGGAAGAAAGTGATTATCTTCCTCATAACTATGACAAAAACTGTATTGTTTATACCGGCACTCATGATAATAATACCTTACTTGGCTGGTATGATGAGATAAATTATGAGGACCGTCAGTTTGCAAGGGAATACGTCAATATCAATACGGATAACAAAGAAGAGATTGCCAATCATTTTATCCGGCTTGCACTGAGTAGTGTTGCCAAACTTTGTATCATCCCAATGCAAGATTACCTATATAAAGATTCCCATGCTAGAATCAATAAGCCTTCTACGCTAGGAGAGAATTGGAGATGGCGTATGAGTAAAGGGGAGTTTACTGCTGAACGAGCAGAATCAATTCGACGGTTGACAAAACTCTTCGGAAGAAGTTAAAATACTATTGTTCTACAAAATGCAACATTTTCCAATCATAATAGTACTTTTAACAGATTCTTAAAGAGAAAAATGTTAAATAGATAAGAAGGGATTACTATGGAGCAGGTTACTATAAAAGATATCGCAAGAATCTGTCAGGTCGGAGTCAGTACAGTCTCACGTGCTATTAATAATCATCCTGATATTAATCAGGAGACCAAGGAACTCATCATGAAGGCAATTAAGGAGCATAACTATGTTCCTAATAATAGTGCCCGTAATCTTAAGCGTGCGGATGCTAAGGCAATTGCCATTCTTGTAAAAGGTATGACGAATCCTTTGTTTACGCAAATGATTAAAGTGATGGGTGAAGAAATTGAAAAAAATCGCTATACTTTAGTGATTCGTCATGTTGAATATTATGAAGATGAAGTCGATGTAGCGATTGAGCTTGTCAAAGAAAAGCGTCTCAGAGGGATTGTTTTTTTAGGTGGCCTTTTTGAACACGCGGAGGATAAGATTCGCCGACTTGAAGTTCCTTATGTGTTAAGTACGATAAGTGGAATGTCCGATGATATCAATTTGGAAACCTATTCAAGTATTGCCGTTGATGACGTAAAAGAAAGCTATAAGGCTGTCTCTTATCTTATTGAGCTTGGACATAGGAGAATTGCAACAATTACAGGCAGGTGTGAGGATCGAAGTATTGGAAGGTTGCGTTTGGAGGGCTATTACCAGGCCTTAACCGATCATAATATCGCAATTGATTCCAATCTTATTGGCTATATGAGGGAAGATATTGAAGAGTACTCACTTTTGAATGGATATAGCGTGATGAAGGAGCTATTAGGCAGAGAGGAAGAATTTACAGCCGTTTATGCTATTAGTGATATTCTAGCGATTGGTGCTTGCAAGGCATTATTAGATAACGGGTATAAAGTTCCCAAAGATTATTCTGTGATGGGATTTGACGGAGTTGAAATGGCTCGCTATTATACTCCTTCCATTACTACAATTCATCAGCCTATTGACCAGATGGCGAATGAAACGATTAAAACACTCTTTGACTTGATAAAAAACAAAACTAACCACATCCATAAAGTGTTTGAAGGAAATTTAATTGAAGGTCAGTCAACTCGTAAATTATAAATAGATATATAGAATACAAATAGATATATAGTATACAAATAGAATAAGAAAAAGCATGCAGTTAATGAAACAGCTTATCATTAACTGCATGCTTTTTAAAAGCCTTCTTTCACAATGGCATATATCATTACAATTGCAACAAATAAAGCAACAAATATAATACTACCAAGTAAAACACCCAAAGGATTCACATTTTTACCTTTTTTCATAGCCACCTCCAAATATTCTATGCTTATAGAAACTAGTATAACATAGTTTTAGCTATCATATCATGAAAATAATAGTTTTTACAAGGAATTGATGATATTAAAATCCGTTGGATTATGTTATATTATGGTGGTACATAAAAGTATCAAATGATACTACGTAGAAGGTCATGAGCATGTAGTAAAGAAGAATGCGAATATCTGATTGACCAAAGGAAAAGAAAACAGGAGAGTAGAAAGTATGAAAAGGAATAAGAAAAGTATGAGTCTCGTATTATTAATTCTGGTTATTCTTACTCTAAGTGCTTGTAGTAGTAAGCAAAGCAATCAGAATAATGAAGGTGGAGAAAAAGCATCGAATAGTCCGCAAAATTCTGTAGAGGCAACAGTGGTACCAACGAGTGCACCTACGCAAGTGGCAACGGCTGCACCTACCATTGAACCTGTGTTAACAGAAGAAGAGCGAATTAAAAAAGAGATGGTAGATCGTTCGCTACTTCGTCTTGGTAATAATGAAAGGTTACATAATGTAATCGAAAAGGCACGTCGTGGTGAGGATGTGACAGTTGGATTCATTGGTGGTTCAATTACCGAAGGATTCAATGCCGGAACAGAGGATATATTTGCAAAGCTGACTTATGAGTATTTTGCAGATACATATGGTAATCGTGATACTGTACATTATGTGAATGCAGGGTTAAGTGGGACGCCTTCTATGCTTGGTTTAATCCGTGCAGAAAGAGATTTGTTTACTGCAAACCCAGATCTGATTTTTATTGAATTTGCGGTAAATGATGCGCGGTCACTCTATGATGAAGGAGCTTTCGAGAGTTTAATAGTTGAGTGCTTGAACCGTCCTAATTCGCCAGCAGTAGTTCTATTATTTTCGGTAATCGAGAATGGTTATACTTGTCAGCAAGGTATGCAGCTAATTGGATTTCAGTATGACTTACCTATGATTAGTATTACGAATGCATTACAGCCAGAGTTTGATGCTGGCAGAATGGTATGGGATGATTGGTCTAATGATGTCTCTCATCCAAATGAATGGGGACAGAAGTTATACAGTGAATTTATTATTAATTATTTGAACAAAGCTGCAGAGAAAGAAAAGGATCAGCCAGTTAAGATGCCTTCAAAGTTCTTTGTTGCTGACTATACCAATATGAAGATGGCTGATAAGACCAACTTAGAGGTAACGTCACTAGGATCATTTGTAGAAAAATCTACGCATCCATCTTTTGAAAATGGTTGGATGAAAGAAAAGGATGTTAACGGAAATGAACCATTTACGTTTACATTTACCGGCAGGTCATTGTTTATTGTATTTAAGCAAGTGAACTCAGAAGATTATGGAACAGCAGAAGTATTTGTAGATGGAGAGATGAAGGCAGCTGTTTCTGGTGGAAGTTCATCAGGCTGGAATAATCCGATGCCACAGTTTGTTTTTAGCGAAGAAGAGAGTAATACACATACAGTTTCAATAAAAATGGGAGAAAACCATAAAGACCTGGCATTTTCAATTCTTGCATTTGGGATTAGCGAATAATACTTGACGTTTGCTGAGATGGTGTATAGAATGTTTGTTATCGCTTAAAATAATGAGTGATATTAAATGAGTAGGATAACAGACATCACAATGTAAGAACCATAATATATGACATCATAGTAGGAGCTTTATAATGACATTAGAGAAAAGCAATAAGACAAAAGAGAATTATGTAACAAACAATAGTATTGCGAATAATCATGCAATTAATAATAATAATGCCGGAGGGAACAATCTGATTCCCTCCGTACGTGATAGCTGGTTTGACAATATTAAGGGATTATTAATCATATTAGTAGTTCTAGGACATTTTATTGAACCACTGCGATCAGAAAGCCAGGATATAACTGATTTATACTTTATAATATATTCATTTCATATGCCGGCATTTGTTTTTGTATCCGGTTATTTTTCCAGAAGACCAATCGGTCTATTACGTGCAGTAAAAGGCTTATTGATTCCTTATATTATCATGCAGATTGTTCAGGTTTTAGTATTTTGGTTTATAATTGGGGAAGAAGCGGAGATTCGTCTTTTTGTTCCAAGATATACACTATGGTTTTTACTAACATTATTCTTTTATAAAGTGTTTCATCCATATCTGATAAAAGTCAAATATATTGGTATCATCAGTTTATTATGTGCATTGCTTATAAGAGTAGACACGGATGCGGGGTCATTTCTTTCGTTTTCCAGAACGATATTCTTTTATCCATTTTTTTTGTTAGGGTATCGATTTAACAAAGAGAAGTTTTTAATCATTTATAAGAAACAGAGTATTCGCGTATTTTCTGCGTTATTCTTACTACTATATGGTTTTGCTATCTTTCGTTATTTTCATATTGAGAAAATACATTATCAATTTTTACTTGGACGTTCATCGTTTGAATCATTGAAAATAAATAACTATTCGGGGATGTTTTTAACCCTTTTAGCGTTTGCTCTAGCATTAATTACAATGTTTAGTATTGCTATGTTAATACCGAAAAAATGCCCACCACTCGCTTTTCTTGGAAAGCGAACAATGAGCATTTATCTGATTCATGGAATTGTCCAGAGATATATACTAGAAGCGACAGATACCTATGAGAGTATTGATACTATGACCGAAAAGGTACTGCTAATCCTTGGAGTAATTATTTTGACGTATATTTTGGCATTAAAGCCTTTTGATTGGATATCGAAAAAGATATCCAATCTTCCGGTTCATAAGATACTAAGATAATTCCATAATTTCATTCATCTGATCAATAAGTCGATTAATATACTCTATATCCCAATCGCAAAAACTACGTAAAGCCCGTAAGGGATTATCATTTATAGCATGTTGTAACCGGACTTGCGTTGCTTGTCCGGGAGCAGACATGCTTGTTTTTGTTAGTAATTGCTTTTTTAAAGGTTTCACAATATGTTCTGTGGCAAATGCCTGAAGGGATTCCTGTGCCAGAATCTCACCACAAGTAGTATTGAGTGTCACCTTAAATGGCAACTTTGTGGTTGAAGTGATAAAAACTTCATCCTGTAATCGAATGTCTTGAGAGGAGGCTCCTATCAAGATATCATATTGGCCGGTTGGTGCATACCAATCTTTTAGTTCTGTATGATATATAGCAAACGAGCGTTTATCTAGTGTCATCATTACTGTTTTTGTTTCACCAGGCGCAAGGGATACCTTTGCAAAACCTTTTAGTTCTTTTATCGGACGACAGATAAAGTTGGTTTTATCTGCGACATACAGTTGAACGACTTCTTTGCCAGCAATATTGCCTGTATTTTTTATATCAACGGTTACAGTGATGATATCTGTATCAATCGTATCTTTGCGGTCTATAGTTAAATTCGAATATTCAAAGGTCGTATAGCTTAACCCAAATCCAAACGGAAATAAAACATTCATTTCTTTCATATCATAGTATCGATATCCAACAAAAAGGCCTTCGCAGTATTGCACTTGATTGCAGTTGTGCCCAAAGTTTAGGTAAGATGGGGTATCGCTTAATTTGATTGGAAAGGATTCTGCTAGTTTTCCACTTGGATTCACTTTGCCAAATAAAATATTAGCAGTAGCCTGGCCTACTGTTTCGCCACATAGATATACTTCTAGGATTCCTTTAACATGATCAATCCATGGCATTGTAACAGGTGAACCATTATGTAGGACAACAACGGTATTGGGCTGAACTCTTGATATTTCATTAATGAGATGTATTTGATTTTGTGGTAAATTCATGTGCGACCGGTCGTAACTTTCTGATTCATATACATCTGGAAGCCCTGCAAAAATTACAGCTACGTCAGAGCGTTTAGCAACATCAATGGCTTCCCTTACTAATAATTCGTTAGTATTTTCAGAACCGGAACAATAACCTCTTACATAACGAACCTCTGCAAATTCTTTGGAGGCCATAAGGGCGTTTTCGATTTTATAGGAATTAATGTGAGAACTTCCTCCACCTTGATACCTAGGTGTTTTGGCGTACTCACCTATAAAAGCAACTTTTTTTGTTTTTATAGGAAGGATATCGTCATCATTTTTTAGAAGTACGATAGACTCTTCAGCAAATTGTAATGCTTTTTCGTGATCGTCCGATATATCATAAGATGTACTTTGCTTTGTAGAGGAATGCCGATCGATAATAGAGAGAATGCGTTCCACTGTTTGGTCAAGCACCTCCATTGGTAAAGTTCCATCTTTTACGGACTCCATGATAAGGCGGTCATTGACACCTCCAGAAGAAGGCATCTCTAAATCAAGACCTGCAAGAAGTCCTCTTATGCGATCATTAACAGCTCCCCAGTCAGACATTACAAAACCATCAAAACCCCATTCTGTACGAAGAATGTCTGTTAATAATGTTTTGCTTTCGGTAGCATACTCGCCATTTATCTGATTATAGGAAGACATAACGGTCCAAGGCTTTGCTTTTTTGATAGCAATCTCAAATCCAGTTAGATAAATCTCACGTAACGTGCGTTCGTCTAGATTAGAAGAGCAGGTAAAGCGTAATGTTTCTTGATTATTAGCAGCAAAATGTTTGATGGAGGTTCCTACATCCTGAGACTGTACGCCGTTAATATAGCTCGCTGCTAGTTCGCCTGCCAAATAAGGATCTTCAGAGAAATATTCAAAATTACGTCCACATAATGGAGAGCGCTTTATATTAACTGCTGGTCCAAGTATAATACTAATATCTTCCGCCTGACATTCTTTTCCTAAGGTTTCTCCCAGATCGTAAAGCAGTTCGCGATTAAAGCTACAAGCTACTGCACAGGCAGTGGGGAAACAAACCGACTTGATGCTTTTCTTAAGGCCAAGATGATCCGTATCCGACACTTGTTTTCGTAACCCATGAGGACCGTCACTTACCATGATAGAAGGAATATTTATTCGCTCCACACTTTTTGTATGCCAGTAATCTGCACCGGAACATAATCCGGCTTTTTCCTCGAGCGTCATACTTGTAAGTTTTTCCTTAATATCCATTATTTGAAACCTCCAAAATTGATGATATTACTATGTTACTTTTATCTAAAACAGATAGAAAAGCTGAAGTTAGAATGGCTTTTTTGTTACATTTTTATTATAAACAAAATCGTACACATCTCATATAGAAATTAGTCTATTTATATCAATCTCGGGCTATGCAAGTTTACTAATGCATAGTAAACTATTTCAGTTGAATAATTTTACAGATTAATCCAACAGTAAAACAAGCTATAAATAGCTAAAATCAATGTATTTCCAACCAAATTAGGATTATATGTGAACAAAAAAAAGACCTGTTAAGGGGGACAGGTCTTTTTTCCTAAACCAGTATGGGGTTACTGGTTTAGACTTTTATTAGCCATGATAGGGGAGTGTTATGTATGACTAATAAAAGAGATGAGTATTTTTGGGGGGTGATAAGAGTAAGGGATCTCTTATCTATATACAAATTTTAGATAATTGGCCATATTGGGGAGAAACGCTAGGAACGTTTCTCCTTCTGTCGTTCCAATGATGTCATTAAGTCTCTTCTAAGCTGTCATTGAGTTATCACTAAGCTGCTTATAGAATGTATTGGATGTTACTTTAAGTTATCATCCGTCAAATCCATGGTGTCAACGTCAAATCCATGCTGTCATCTGTCGTACCTAAGCTGTTTTCTGTCTCTTCAAAGCTGTCATCTGTCGTACCTAAGCTGTCATCTGTCGTACCTAAGTTGTCTTCTGTCATACCTAAGCTGTCAAAATCTGATTAAACACCTTTGTGTAACTCTATTAGTTTTCTTTAGTAGGATACTCATTATCTTATGTAGTTCGATAAATTCTTTAGTAATAAGTTTTTATCATTTGTAAGATGTTTATACTATAACTCAGAACATTCATCAATGATATTAAATAAAGTCGATTTATATCAATTTTGGGATTTGTTGCGTTCATGTTTAAGTTTAATATTTACTTTAGAGAAACCTTCTTGCGAACTAAACGGAATTCGGTAATACTTATCCCGGTATTTTTTTGGAGTCAATCCGGTATAAGATTTAAAGACGCTGGTAAAGTAACTTTGTGAGCTATAGTCTAGATAAGTACTGATATCAAGGTAACTATAGTTTGTAAAACGAAGGAGAGTTTCTGCTTCATATATTTTTTCCATATTAATAAACTCAGTCAAACTAATCCCTGTCTCTTTCTTATATAACACAGAGAGGTAGTGAGCGTCCAAATGGCAATGTTCAGCCAGATCTTCTACCGTAATTCTTTCATGCAAATGAGCATAAATGTACTCGTTGCATGCGATGATGGGTGATTTGTAGTGGGAATTCTTTTTCATATGTACAACCCATTCAGTAAAATCATAGAGAGCATCATGACTTAATTGTCTAATTTCTTCTACTGTGGTACATGCATCTGCACGTTGAATAAAGGCATCGCTCATATGGAGAGCAAATTCGGGAAACACTCCCCCGTCTATTGCGGCACGGGTATAAAGTGTAATCCCTGCAATAAATCCATACATCGCTTGCCGGAATGGGTTTTTTGACATAGTACCAGAGTGGTCTTCCCGATCTTCTTCAATCCATAACTGTATTCCTTCTAAATCGCCTGTTTTAATCATAGTGAGAAGATGTAATTCTCGCTCATAAGGAAGTCTTTTATTCATGTTCTCGCGTGCTTCAAAGACTACAGAATTTAAGTATTTCTGATTTTCTTCTTTCATAGGTTCATCCTTTCAAAAGTAAGAAGGGTTACTAATATCTATATCTTATTGAAAATTGGATTAGTAAGCAAGTGTTTTTTTATGGATACATATTTTCAGCTGCGTCTTTGATTTTATTATGGTTTTATTTTATAATAGGAGTCTGGGTGTAATTTAATAATGCCTATGAACATGGAGGTATGGGATGAATAAAAAAGAGGTATTGGAGCTAAAAAAACGATACAGTAAAAACGGATGTACATTTACCAAACTAAGTGGATGTTACGTGAATGCAGAAAAGGAAACTGTATTAACCTTTCATGAAACGTTTTTGAATTTGGACGAAGAGGAGTTCTACAAATACTTAGAGGTTGCTAAAAAAACATTGTCAGGTACCTTAGGGAACAATCTACTGGAGCTAGAGTTTCCTTTAGAAGAAGAAAAGTCAGGTGGTAAACAGCAATTTTTAATGGGACTTAGAGAAAGTAAATTAAAAAATGAAGGATTATTAGAGACTTTTTACCAGCTCATCATTGACAGCTATGACTATGCAGGCAACTATCTGATTCTAATCTTTCATGATGCGTATGATGTCATGAAAAAAACTTCAGATAATGTCAAATTAGATGAATCAGAAGAGGTATTTGAGTATTTGTTAGTAGCGATTTGCCCTGTAACATTAACGAAACCAGGACTTGGGTATCTGGAGACTGAAAATAGAATTGGACCACGTAATAGAGACTGGGTAGTGGAGGCGCCAGAAACCGGGTTTATCTTTCCAGCATTTACAGATCGTAGTACGGATATTCATTCGGTAATGTTTTATGCCAAGAATCCAAAGGAACCGCATCGAGAGTTAATTGAACTAGCGCTCGGATGCCCTCCAAAGGCTACGGCAACGGAGCAAAAAGATACTTTTCATAAGATTATCAAAACCGCGGTCCAGGATACTGAACAAAGTAATAAAGTTTTTGTTGATATTCAGGAAAGACTGCATCTAATTAATGAGGAACGAACTCTTGAAGGTGAGTCAGACGAGCCGGTAATGTTAACGAATGATACTGTTCAAGAGATTCTAAAAGATAGTGAATTGCCAGAAGAGGTTGCAACAAAAATCGAAACTGCTTATGAAGAAAACTTTCATGATGCACCACCGGTAATTGAACACCTGATTGATAAAAAGTTACTGGCGGAAAACGAAAGACTCAAGGTGCAAAAGTCACTAATGGAACAGGTGCAGACGTTACAAGAAAAACTAGAGGAAGTGACGAAAGCTAACGATGCTTCAGACTATGATGTTGTTCTTAGGGTAAAGCCTGAAAAGATGCCTCAAATCAAATCTGAAATCATTGATGGAAAGAAGTGTATTATTATTCCAATGGAGGAAGATGAACAGGCAGATATCAATGGGGTGACGGATCTATAAATGGTATTGAATTTATAAAGGTAGATAACGTATAATGGTATTTAATAGTAAGGTACTCATAATTGATAGCAAGAACTATTATAGGAGGATTTGATATGGAATATAGAGCAATTGAGAAATTGGGGATTCAGACATCACTACTTGGATTTGGCTGTATGAGATTTCCAACACTTGAGAATGGTAAGATTGATGAAACAGAAGCAGAGCGCATGGTAGACAAAGCAATCGCAGATGGGGTTAATTATATCGATACGGCGTATCCTTATCATAATGGAGAGAGTGAACCATTTACTGGAAGAGTGCTAAAAAAATACGATAGAAGCAGCTACTATTTGGCGACTAAGCTTCCATGCTGGGAAATCAAAACTCTAGATGATGCGAAAGCAATGTTTGAAAAACAGCTTGCTAGATTAGATCATGATTATGTGGATTTTTATCTGTTACATGCATTAGACCGTAGTAAGTGGGATAATATGAGAGAACTTGGAGTTGTTGAGTTCTGTGAAGAGTTAAAGGCGCAGGGAAGAATTAAGTATTTAGGATTTTCTTTCCATGATGATTACCCTGTTTTTGAAGAGATTATCAAATACCGTGACTGGGATTTTTGTCAGATTCAATATAATTATATGGATACTGATGAACAGGCAGGGGATAAAGGATATGAACTTGCCAAAGAGTTAGGAATACCAGTTGTTATTATGGAACCAATCAAAGGTGGTTCATTGGCAGTGCTTCCAGAGGACATTAATGCCATGTTTTTAGAGCAGGATTCATCAGCATCTACTGCGTCATGGGCGATGAGATGGATTGCTAATCATGATAATGTAAAAGTAGTGTTAAGTGGTATGTCAACCTATGATCAGGTGTTAGATAATCTTAATACTTATAGCCCTTTTGTTCCATTGAGTGAAAAAGAACTTGAAGTAGTAGAGAATGTAGCTAATACCATTAAAGCACGTGTTAAAAATGGTTGTACTGGTTGCAGATACTGTATGCCATGTCCAGCAGGAGTGGATATTCCAAGAAACTTTTCAATCTGGAACCAACATTCTATGTATTTAAATGATGGGCATACCAGATGGGCATATTTTACGAGCTTTGATGAAAAAGAGCGTGCACTAAACTGTGTTGAGTGCGGTTTGTGCGAAGCTGTATGTCCGCAGCAGATTGCCATCAGAGATGATCTAAAAAGAGTAACATCAGACTTAAGTATGTTGAGATAGGGTTATATCTATTGAGATGGGCATAAGTTGGTTGAGATAGGGTTATATCTATTGAGATGGGCTTAAGTTGGTAGAGATAAGTATTGGTTTATTGAAATACATGTTAGGCGTTGCGTCCCTGGTAATTAGGAGCGCAACGCCCTTTCTATATTAACTTGTAATTAATAAAATGGTGAAGGTGAATAGTTATTTCAATATTATATATAATCTAGAACATTAATGATATCTTCAATTACAGCTACCGGAGAATAGGTCGTAAATTCATCTTTGGTTGTAGTGCCAGTAGTTACCGCAAGAAAAGGAGTATTGGCTGCCTGCGCTGTCTTGGCATCAACCAGACTATCACCTACATAAAGGACCTCTGATGCAAGTACACCCATTTGCTCTAAGGCAATGAGGGTTCCTTCTGGGTCTGGTTTGTGTTTAGTAACGTTATCTCCCCCAATAATCAGCTTAATGGTATGAAGAAGCTTATATTCTGTCATTGTTTCAATGATACGTTGTCTTCGTTTGGTTGTTACAATTCCAATCAGGTAACCGTTATTATGTAATGCTTCAAAAAGTTCAATGACATTTGGAAACAATACTGTGTTAGGTGTCATAATTGAAGGGGCTTTATCAAGATATAACTTGGTAAAAAGCATAGCATTTTCACTACTTTCGTCACCAGTTAGTCTAAGATACATTTCTTCCAGGGTCATGCCGATATAGCGGCATATCTCAGATTTGGGAGCGCGTGGAATGTTCATAACATCAAAAGCATGATGAAAACACTGTACAATACCTTGGGTTGCATCGGCTAGTGTATAATCAAAATCAAATATTAGTCCTTTATATTGCATGATTAATCTCCTTACGAAAGGTTTATAAAACATAGATTATTATATTGGTAATGATAAGTTTCTTCTTATATAATAATAGCTAATACTACACAGTGTTGCAACCATAATAAAAATGGAGAAGAAGGGTCCTTAATGAAGACAGAGTTACTAGGAAAAGAGATTTATTTGGTGCGGTCAATGAGAAAATCAATAGGAATTGAAATAAAAGCAGATGGTAGCATTGTTGTAAAAGCACCACGAGATGTTCCGATGAATATTCTAGAGCAAATTCTAAAAAAGAAAATGAACTGGATAGAAAGCAAACAGGATGAGATGATAAAGTATAGGGAAACTATCCCGGTAAGAAAGTATGAATCGGGAGAAGTGTTTTTGTTTCTTGGTAATCATGTTAAGGTATTATGGGAGGAATCTAAAGTAAGATCTATAAAGGGAATTCAATTTTCGTCGATCGATGAAATAAATAAGAACAAATTGCTTCGCCTTGAGTTTCCCTCAGATATGGTCTTGTCAGCAGATAGAGCGAAAGATTTATTGGAAGCTGCTTACGTAAAACTCTCACAAATCATTTTATATGAACGTGTTCAGTATTATATGCAGATTATGCAGGTGAAGCCAAATGAGGTGAGGATAAAAAATCAGAAAACAAGATGGGGTTCATGCAGTAGCAAACGTAATATTAATCTTAATTATCGTTTGATTATGGCACCCTTAGAGGTCATTGATTATGTCGTAGTACATGAACTTAGTCATTTGATTGAGCTTAATCACAGCAAAGCGTTTTGGCAAAAGGTGAAAGAAGTATTACCTGATTATGAAGCACAAAAAAACTGGCTGAAACAAAATGGTAGTATGCTTACCCTGTAACAGCCAGTTTTAATAATTATCTTATAGAAGACCGGTACTAAAATAACGTTCCATACGATCAGCTAGTATAGTACCAACAACTTTATCTTTCCCGTATTTTTCTAATATGTATTTACTTGCCCAAACATTGGCACCTGAGCTGGTACCACATAAAAGCCCTTGAACTTTTGCAAGCTCTCTTGTAGTTTCAATGGCATCTTCATCGGTTACTTCGACAATATCATCGATCATACTGGTGTCTAAGACATCAGGAATAAATCCGTCGCCAATTCCTTGAATGCTATGTAGTCCTGGTTCGTGACCGAGTAAAGCACTAACATTCTTTGGCTCAACAGCGACGATTTTAATATTAGGATTTTGCGCCTTCAGATAGGAGCCAATTCCCTGGAGTGTACCGGCACTACCCAGACCAGACACAAAGATATCAATGTTACCATTTAACTGGGAGTAAAGTTCTTTGCCAGTCGTTCCATAATGAATTGCTGGATTGGCAGGGTTTTTAAATTGCTGTGGCATAAAGTAATCTGGAGAACTATTTACTATTTCTTCAGCTTTTGCTACAGCGCCCCCAATACTTAATTCTTTTGGAGTTAATACAAGTTCAGCGCCAAGTGCACGAATAATTTTCTTACGCTCCTCACTCATGTTCTCAGGCATGACTATAATAACGTGGTAACCTTTTCGTACGCCAACCAAAGATAATCCGATCCCTGTGTTACCTGAGGTTGGTTCTACTATTGTCATTCCTTTCTTTAAGATACCGTCTTTTTCCGCTTGTTCCACCATATTTAGTGCAACGCGGTCTTTAATGCTGCCTCCTGGATTTAAGAATTCTGCTTTGGCAAAGATATTCAATCCTGTAGTATCTTTCAGACTGATTAAGGGGGTATTGCCAATTAGTTTTAAAACATTGTCAGTATAGCTTGCATTGTTTGGCATAGCATTTCTCTCCTTCAATTACTTTAATATGTTGACGCTAAAAGTCTTTTTGACAACATTATTCAATGTTTCTTTGATACGTTAATTTCATGAGACGGATTTCATGTGGTTTAAGTTTTACAAAATACTGCATCCGTTCATTCTCTACAGTAATCACACGCTTTTTAAGTAAAGGTTTGCTTCTTCCTTTGATAATCTCGATTTCATCGTTTGATTCTAGCGGTAATGCTCCTGATTGAACCCATTCATCAAATGCTGAACCATAATCTCTGTTAACAATGCGTTCGGATAGAACATACGAGCCATTTTGCAGACCAGACAAAGAAAAATCCAACTGCCTGGTGACTGGATCGACAAATGCATTATAACGATCAATATGTGTTGTATGGAAAAGAAGACCCTTGGCATACATGGGTGATACTGGTATATAATTATACATCAATATGCAATAATTGTCATTGATGTCTTTTGTGACGATAAAGCCTTCTCCCTGCTCGACTAATATATTATATAGTTGATTCACGAAACATAATGCCCAGTAAGCTGGCTTTTTTATCTGATGATTTGTAAACAGCCCTAATTCACCATGAAACTCATTGTTGTGACTTGGCAGTTCTTCAAGAGTGTCTGAGATACACCAATGTCCGATACATTCCACTGAGTCATAATTATCAATGAGATTTTTTACGATATAGGCACTTTTGTAGCAGGTATCATTTAGCCATTCGCGGTGTGAGGCTGTCGAGCTCCACTCATCCAGATAAATAGGTTTTTGGGCGTATGGTGCTGTTAGCTGCTTGAATTTTTCTATTGTATGTTTTAGGAAATCAACATCCTCCGATAAAATAAGGTTATCACTCTTTTGATCTTTTATTTTGGCGGGTGCATTAGCTTCATTAATTACTGAAGTATTCACTGTAATTACTGGAAAACAGTGTAATGTGTAGAAATCAGGAAAACAATCATTTGACTTTGCAAAATCCATATATCTACGGAACTCATTTTCATCCGGGTCAAAATATGCAAAGGAGGGGCTACCAAAGAGTATTTCGTTGTCACATGATTTAACACTGCGATAAGTCAATCGATACAAATGATGCATAATGTCTTCACTTTCAAAGGCAAAGGCCGAAGAATCGAATGGCACGTTCCAGAAAGTAAATAACCATTGCCTTACTTCTGTTAATCCATAACGATTGATAAAATGATTGACTAGGCCATTAATTAGGAAGCACCACTTTTCATCGGAGGAGGGCGCGCTAATAATAGATGGATTATGGAAAACGGTATTTGAACAGTCTTTTGCTAGTTTAGAGGGCATAAAGGATAGTTCTACCAGAGGTCGAAGTCGGATGGAAAGTAAAAAATCCATTATCTCATCAACATAGTGAAAGGTAAGATAGGGATTCCCATCCCCGTCTTCGTTATATAGTTGCATCGAATCATCTAGTAAACCATGGAATTTAATATATTCATAACCGATTTCTTTTTGAATGGTGGTAATTTCATGTTGTATGTTTTTCAACATAATATCTTTTGCTTTGCCTACTGAAGTGCATGTTTTAAAGGTATGTCGTAGGCGTTTCTTTTTTTGCTGTAAATTAATTGAAAAACTATGTATTTCTTTTGTTGTAATGTTGGTGGCAGCTATCTCATCCGAAGTAGGAGAGAGATATCTTCCAAGTTTATTTAAAAAACTATATTGTTCCGTGGTGAGATTACGATAGTGTTTATCTTTTTGTATGCTTTTCCTAGTTTTTGGCTGAGACTCTTTGCGATAATCCTTTGGAAGCATTCCGTATGCCTTCTTAAAACTGCTTACAAAATAGCGACTATTTGCAAACCCATTATTGATTGCTATCTGTTCAATGTTTTGATCGGTACTGACCAAGTCATTTACCGCATGAAGTAATCGTATCTTAGTAAGATAATTGAAAAAGCTAATCCCCATGTTCTTCTCAAAAAAGTGTGATAAATAGGTTGGAGAGAGAAACTCTTTTTCAGCTATCATCTGTAATGTGATGTTATCGGCATAATTGGTTTGGAGGTATTCCGTGATATTTTTTAATCTTTGTACCGTTTTGCTATTTGACTGCCGATACTGCTCTTCTTTTGCTCGAAAATTCGTTATAAGTTCATTCATCAACTGATAGGCGAGTGCTACAATCTCGAGACTCTTATTGTTGCTTTTGTTATATTGTGTATATACTAGCTTTGCAATCAATCGTTTAAGATTATGAAAGCGATCTTTATCACTATATAGTGCAGAATTACACTTAAAATAAGCAGGATAAGTGATATATTGACTAAAGCTATCCAGATTAAGTTTGATCGTGATAACAATAGAGTTGTTTCCTTTTATTTCGTGAGCTTCATTACTGTTAATTAAGATGATATCTTCTTCATTAAGATGTAATACTTCTAGTTCGCTTTTTACAGAAAGCCTTCCTTCTAAAACCATGATTAACTCAGTATAGTTGTGCCAGTGATTCCCTTGGTGTTGTGTCTTTTCAATCATAATTTCTATGGGTTCTTTGCCAGATATTGCAATCATATCATGCGTGTTGTCCATTGTGCATTCTCCTTCATAGTTGATTTTCACAAAAATATTACGGGAAAAGTACAAGTTATGTACAATATTACGTTTTCGCGTTATCTATATAATAACACACTTTTAAAAAAAAGCAAAATAATGATTAAAATTAAGACAAAATATGTGAAATAAGCATTGTTTTAAAATGGAAACAAAGTTAAAATAGACAAAGAATACAAAATATGATACATAAAAAGTGGTGATTTTGCATAAGTTGACAGCGGTGATGTATTGTGTTTTGTTTAATTTGTTTAATGATGGATAGGATTTCCCTATTCATTTCATTAATAAAATTTTAAGGGAGGATGTTCAATGAAAAAAACAAACAAACTCATGGTGGTTCTACTTGTTATGGTTCTTACTTTAATCCCAGCTTTAACAGGCTGCGGTAATAACAGTAGTGATACTGATGCAAGTGCTAAACCATCAAGTGCAGCTCCAGAATCAAAAGCGCCAGAAAGCGTTGCGCCAGAAACCACAACGCCAGAATCTGTTGCACCAGCATCTCCTACTCCAGAAGTAGTAGATCCTAACGCACCAGAACTTGCACGTAACGAAACTCTTTATACCAACGGTCAACAATGGGGTACTCCAAACGATTTCAACCCATTATCAAGTAACTCTAACTGTTGGGCAATCAATGCAGATGATGATGCAAGACCATTAATGTATGAAACATTATATATGTGGAATCAAGTTGATGGTAAAATGTATCCATTATTAGCAGATGGTGATTATGTTCAAGATGGCAAAAAATTCACTATCAAAATTAAAAAAGCTGCTAAATGGTCTGATGGAACTGCTTTAACAGCAAAAGACTGTGTATGGACTTATGAAGCTCATAAGAGATTAGAAACAGGTTCTGCAGCTATTTGGGATTATATCGAAAAGGTTGAAGCTACAGATGATTATACTTTTGTAATCACTGCTAAGGAAGATCCTTATAATCCTTTAAAGATTCTTGAAAACTTACCAAGATTATATGTATTACCAGAACACTACTTCAGTGCAAAAGAAACTGAATTAGGTAAAGATGATGTTAAAACTTTCAAGAATGATACTGATCCAGTTTACTCTGGAGCATATAAACCAATGTATTATTCTGAATCCAAAATCATCCTTCAAAGAGATGATAATTACTGGGGCCAGGACGCTTCCATGTGGGGCAAATTACCTGCACCTAAGTATATGGCACATAACATCTATTCAAGTAATGATGGTAACTTAATTTCTCTTAAAGATGGTAGTTGTGATGTTTCTCAGTCCTTCTTATCAGAAGTTTGGAAATTATGGGAAGACGGAGCAGACGTTTCTACTTACCTTGAAGAAAAACCTTATTACATGTGTGTAACAATGCCTATGGCAGTTATCAATACTACTAAAAAATATCTTTCCAGTAATGTAGTTCGTAAAGCAATCGCTATGGCTATTGACTACGAAGGAATTGCTAACAAAGCTATGAGTGGATATACTCCTCTTATGAGTGATGTTCCTCCATGTTTAATGAACCCAACTCAATCTGAAAGAGATTTAGTTGATATGGCTGCATTAAAAGATTTACAGTGGAGTGGCAAACAAATTGATGAAGCTAAAAAGATGTTAGACGATGCTAGTATCGTTGATAGTAACGGCGATGGCGTTCGTGAATTCGAAGGCACAGAAATCGTATTTACAGTACAGTGTCCAAAAGGATGGACTGACTGGAATTCATCTCTTGAAATGGTAGCTGAAGCTGCTAATGCAATCGGTTTCAAATGTGATACATTATGGACTGAAGCAACTGAGTGGACAACTAACATGCAGACTAATAACTTTGATATTATTATGAACTCCTACGCTGGTACTTCTGTATCCAACCCATGGACTCGTATTTATCAGATTATGTATAACTGCCAAGCTAAAGAAGGCGAAAATGCTTACTGGAACTTTGGTCGTTACAGCAACACAGAAGCAGATAAGTTAATTGATAAGATTCCTACTTTAACTGACGCAGCTGAAATTAAAGCAGCTTACACTGAGTTAAATAAAATGTACTTAACTGACGTTCCTGCGATCGCTTTAATGTACCGTCCAAGCTTATTCCACACTGTAAATGAATCAGTATGGACTGGATGGCCAACTGCTGATAATGGTGTTATTCCACCAACATGTGCAACAGATGGTTATGGTTTCGCAACTTTATTCGAATTAGAAGCTGCACAATAAGCAGAATAATTTGAAGTTAGTATTAGATTAAAACAATTTAAGGGCTGTTGTATAATGATAAATTGTATAACTTAGTAAGTTTAAGTTACGGCTTCTTCATTAACAATAGCCCTTTTTGTGTAAAAAAGTGAAGTGAATGTAAAATTATAGATGCTTATGTATGTATTTGGATGAAACGAGGTGAAGCTGTTGAAAGGCTATTTTAAGTATTTCTTAAGAAAATTAAGATGGTATCTTTTGACTCTTGTTGTAGCAGTAATGTTAAATTTCTTTCTGCCACGTATGGTTCCGGGAAACCCGATAGCGGCAATTACCAATAGTCAGGTAGTGGGTATGACAGATAAATCTGCAATTCAAGAGGTTATGATTAAGTACACCAAACAATTTGGTTTGGACAAATCAACACCAGAGCAGTTTGTATTATATGTTAAAAATCTGCTCAAGGGTGATATGGGTCAGTCTTTTATGCAATACCCAAAAACTGTTTCAAGTATTATTAGTGAAGGTGTGATGTGGACAATTGCCTTGCAATTACCAGCTATCTTGGTGGCTTGGTTTTTAGGTAATATACTCGGATGCGTAGCCGCCTATATGCGGGGCGTATTCGATAAAGCGATTCTCCCTGCCTTTCTATTTATAGGTAATATCCCTGCCTTTGGTATGGCTGTTATATTACTTGTAGTATTTTGTATTAATTTACAATGGTTCCCGTCTCAAGGTGGATATGCGTTTAATATGACTCCTCACTTGAGTTGGAAATTCTTTGCATCGGTAATTCAACATTATCAGATGCCATTCTGGTCGATCGTTTTAGTTACCATCGGTGGGCAGGCAATTGGTATGCGTTCTATGTCCATCTACGAGCTGAATGCTGACTATGTACGTTATAGCCGTTTTTTAGGTATTAAAGATAGAGTTATTGTTCGCTATGTATTCCGTAATGCAATGTTACCACAGATAACAGGTCTTGCGATGTCACTAGGTACAATGATTGGTGGCGCTTTGGTTGCGGAAGTAGTATTTTCCTATCCTGGATTAGGATCTAAAATTCTGGCCGGCATTACCGGTAAAGACTATCCGGTTATTTCAGGATGTACTTTAATCATAACGATTATGGTGCTACTAGCGAACTTTATAGTAGAAATTCTTTATGGTGTCTTTGATCCTCGTATTAAAGCCGCTCAGGAAGAATAGAAGGGAGTGAGTTTCAGTTATGAAAAATCAGTTAAAGACTGTATTTAAGAACCGCAAATTTATGATTGGTTTTATCATTTTCATCATTATGTTACTTACTCCAATCATATATCCGTTATTTAATAATGCCGATCCTTTAGAAGGTGTAGGCGGTTTGTTCTATAAACCAGGAACATATGTGAATATAGCTGAATCAATTGAAAAATATGCTTCTTCCTCCAATCCCTATCAGCTGAAGTATGATACAACTTCTGTTAAAGTTACAAAGAATGTGACTCCAGAGGAAGAGACAGCAATGAGAGACTGGCTGATGAAGTTTGGTACAGATAAAATCAGCAATGCTGATGTAGAAGCCATTGAAGAAAAAGCTGACTTGATTAAAACCTGGCTAAAATACTATGACCGAAGCATTAAAATGCCCGGTGTAAAAAATGCTACAAAAAATATGTATAACCGTTTACAGAATAAACTTAAGAATATTCTTAATTCTACAGGGTACCTTGTAACACAGGAAAATGTAGAAACGGGTGAAGCTGATGAAGTTGCTAAAATCCGTATGGATCACTATATTAATATTAAAGATATTGCAAACAGTAAAACATTTATATTAGGAACAGATAATTTTGGTAGAGATGTCTTAGTAGAATTAATAGCTGCAATTGGTACTTCAATTAAGGTTGGTTTTATTGCAGGTTCTATTGCTACATTGATAGGTCTGACGTTAGGTCTGCTGGCTGGTTATTTGGGTGGATTTGTCGATAACTTTATCATTTTTATTACAAATCTATTCACTGTAATTCCTGGATTCATTATCTTGGTGTTGATTTCCTCCAGTATCGGGCAGGCTGCTCGTAGTATGGAGCTTGTAGCTTTTGTTATTGGTCTTACTTCCTGGCCGTGGACCACAAGGTCTGTTCGTGCACAGACAATTTCGTTACGTAACCGTGATCACGTTAATTTGTCTAAGTTATCAGGACATAGCTTATCAAGAATAATTATTACCGATATTCTTCCATACCTGGCTTCCTATGTTGTTATGGCATTTATTCTGCAGATATCATCAGGTATCTTGGCAGAAGCACAATTATCAATGTTAGGTATTGGACCAAGTGCTTCCAATGTTGCTACATTAGGTTCTATGATGAACTGGGCAACGCAGTACTCAGCTCCTGCACAAGGTGCATGGTGGGCGTATTATCCGATAATATTCTCGATAGCATTTATTTCGTTCTCGCTTAACTTTATGAATACTGGCTTAGACCAGGTATTCAATCCACAATTAAGAGATTAGGAGGGTGACCATGGGAAAAGTAGTATTAGAAGTGGATAAGCTTACCACAAAGTATGTGACCAGATTCCATGAAGATGTATTTGCTGTTGATGGTGTATCCCTTAAAATAGAAGAAGGAAAATCATTAGGTATTGCCGGTGAATCCGGTTGTGGAAAATCTACGTTAGCATTAAGCTTAATGGGGTATTATTTTGCTCCACTACATTATCAAAGTGGTTCTATTATTGTTGATGGAACTAATATAACATCAATGACTCCTGACGAAGTGCGAAGAAATGTCCTTGGAACAGAGATCGCATATATTCCTCAGGCTGCCATGAATGCTTTAAATCCTACAATAAAAATTATTAATTTTATAGAGGATGTATATAAGGTACACTTCCCAAAAGTTTCTAAACAGGATGTATATGATATTGCTAGAAAACGTTTTGAGGAATTGAATCTTCCTAAGGAAGTATTGAAGAAACATGCAGTTGAATTATCTGGTGGTATGAAACAGAGAACAGTTATTGCCATTTCAACCATTTTGTCTCCAAAAGTTTTAATTGCTGATGAGCCATCTTCTGCACTTGATGTTACTTCACAAAAAATGGTTATCAAGATGATGAAAGAGTTAATGGACAAAGGGTTTATTAAGTCCATGATCTTTATTACTCATGAGCTTCCATTGTTATACAATGTAACCGATGACATTATGGTTATGTATGCAGGTCAGATAGTTGAGAAGGGTTCTGCAAAAGAATCTGTATTTGACCCAATGCATCCATATGCTAAAGGGCTTATGGGTTCTATCCTTGTTCCTGAAAAAGAGTTAAAGGGTGTGAAATTGGCTGCAATTCCAGGAACACCTCCTAACTTAAAGAAACCTCCAAAAGGATGCCGTTTTGCAGCACGCTGTAAATATTGTCAGCCAGAATGTCTAAAGGGTGAAATACCTGAACGTCATTTGGAAGGTGGCAGAATGTATCGTTGCTTGTATACGCAGGAGCAGCTAAAGGAGGTGGAACCAAATGAGTAAGAAGGAAGCAACTAAAAATAGCAAATTGACTACAGATCAAACTGTAGAGCAGTCTGTAGCAACTTCTGAACCAGTGGTAGAGGAAAAACCTTTTACGCTTTCTGAGAATTCCTGTCTTGCAGGAAAAAATGTTACTAGAGTATTTGGTTTCGGTGATAAAAAGACGGTTGCAGTAAATCACGTAAACTTTGATATTAAAAAGGGTGAGATTGTTTCAATCGTTGGTGAAAGTGGTTCGGGAAAAACTACAATTGCTAAAATGATATTAGGCTTAACGAAAATGAGCGATGGTGAAATCTATTATAATGGAAAACTTCGTGATATTCGTAGAGGTAGTCAAAAAAGAGAGTACTGGAAGGGAATTCAAGCAATTTTTCAAGATCCTTTCTCCTCCTTTAATACATTTAATAAAATTGATACCTTATTATTAGACTGTATCAATATGAAAGGTGGAAAAGATTTATCTAAAGACCAGAAGGTTGCGATGATGACAGAGGCATGTAGCTTTGTTAATCTTAAATATGAGGAATTAACAAACAAATATCCTTTTGAATTATCAGGTGGACAGATGCAGCGTTTAATGATAGCACGTATCTTCCTACTGAAACCACAGATTCTGGTTGCGGATGAACCGACCTCAATGATTGATGCATGTTCTCGTGCAACAATTCTTGAAATGTTATTAAAACTAAGAGATGAAACTAACATGACAATTATTTTCATTACTCATGATATCGGGCTTGCTTATTATGTTTCAGATATGGTATATATTATGGAACATGGCAACTTCGTTGAAGTGGGTGATGCTGATAGCATCATATTGAATCCGCAGGCTCCTTATACAAAACGTTTAATAAGTGATGTTCCAAAGATTCATGAAGAATGGGATTTATCTACGGTTTAATCCAAATACAAAGCATATAAGCAAAAAATATCAGGTAGCCACATAAATTGGCTGCCTGATATTTTTTTTATCTATTGAACAAGTATGTCTTGTTAAAAACGCTACTGTAGAATAGTGTCAGAATTGCAATCTTATACATAGGATGATATGAGAATATATTAAATTGGGGCCAACATATGAAACCTAAAAAAATAACTTTAGTAAGAACCATTGGACTTGGTATTGTCATAATTAATATGGTGCTTGAAAAGCTCGGAATAGATATTATTAATGTGAGTGAGAATCAGATTGTAGAAGCACTAGAAATCGTATTGGAAGGGATTGTAATTGTCGCAGCTTGGTGGAAAAATAATAGTTTTTCAAAGGTTGCAATTATTGCAGATGAGTATCTGCAAGAGTTAAAGAATACAGTTGATGTTGAGGATGTACAAGATATAAATGAACTGGAAGATGCACAATCATTGAATGTAGAAGAAGAATTAGAAGATGCACAATCATTGAATGTTGAAGAAGAACTGGAGCAAGCACAATCATTAAATGAAGCGAATTAGGCAAATCGGGTTTATAGAGCCAATAAGATAATTTGTTAATAAAAAGAGCACGTATTAGGTGAAAAAACCTATTCCGTGCTCTTTTAGTAATAAAGGAAATCGTAATAAAATGATTTATATTGTGATAAATTTGAGTGCACTTAATATTGAGGCAATCAAAATGGCGATTAAGCAGATTGGTGCGATATAGCGAATCATAACTGTGAATAATTTTTCCTGTTTAAACTGCCCTGACAATTTCACTTCATCAACAATCGTTTTCACGCCAACAACACGAGAGATAAAGTAGCATGTTAATAAAGCGGCAATTGGCATCATTATTGAATTGGTTATAAAGTCAAAGAAATCAAGAATTGACATGCCAAACGGTGTAATCATGTCCCATGCACCAAAACCAAGAGAACAAGGAATTGCAATTAGAATGGTTAGTGAGCCCATAATAATACAACTTTTTAATCTATTCATATGGAATCGATCAATAAATACGCTAATACTTGCTTCCATTAAGGAGATAGAACTCGTTATCGCTGCAAAAAAGACTAGTAAGAAAAAGATAGCACCAACGATACCGCCCATAGGCATACTGTTAAAGACTTTAGGTAAAGTGACAAACATTAAAGATGGTCCTGCACTTAATATATTAGGATCACCATTAGAAAATGAAAAAACAGCTGGAATAATCATTAGACCCGCAATAAAGGCAATACCGGTATCAAAAATTTCTATTTGTTTAACGCTTTTTTCCATGTCTATTTTTTTATTACTGTATGAACCATATGCAATCAGAATTCCCATTGCAATTGATAAAGAGTAAAACATTTGTCCTAATGCAGCGACTATGGTCATGATGGAAAAATGGCTAAAGTCCGGTACTAAATAGTAATAGACACCTTTAAGTGCGCCCGGTCTAGTTACGGAATATATTGCGATAAATACTGCGAGTACCGCCAAAACGGGCATAATAAATTTGCTAAGGCGTTCAATTCCTTTTACACCTAAAATAACAAATACAAGTGTAGCTAAGATAAATAGGATAGACCAGATAATAGGACTATAAGTTGCAGTAATGAAGCTGCCAAAGTAACCATCAGTTGCTGATACAGCACTCTTGCCAGTAAGAAAATCAATGAAGTATTTGATTACCCAACCACCGATTACAGAATAATATGGAACAATGAGCATAGGAATAACTGCATTGATTACTCCAATAAAATTATGTTTCTTACTAAGTTTACCAAAAGCAGTTATTGCACTAGCACCAGTTTTTCTACCTAATGCAGTTTCTGCCATTACTAAGGTATAACCAAAGGTAACCGTTAGAATGATGTATACAAGTAAAAAGATACCACCGCCATATTTTGCAGTTAAGTATGGGAATCTCCAGATGTTACCTAACCCTACTGCAGAACCTGCTACAGTCATGATATAACCCAGTTTTCCAGAAAAACTACCACGATTTGATTTGTCCATAAGTACCTCCCTGTTGTTGTGTTTTAGTTTTGCACAGAAATAATTGAATAGTAAGAATATACAATATATGTGTATTTAGCCCTATATTAGTTTAAATCACTAAAGTGTATGTGTTGAATGGTATAATAAAAAAAATATTCTGTCAATAGGATGTGCTAATAACACATTTTGTAATATGTTCCAAACAACTTTTTGCCGAAAAAATTGCAATGATATGTTAATGAATAAAATATCCTTTTAAAATAATCCCTGTACTAGATAAGTGCATACTCCAATAAATCCTGTACCAAATATGATTAGGATAGGATTCACTTTAAATTTACGAAGTAAAAACAGACTGCCTACAAAGAGTATAGCTTCAAGGATTCGAAAATCATTAAGTTGTACATGGGCCTTTTCTGCTTGAAATAATGCCAGAGTAAGTATAGACAGTCCGGCTCCACTAATAAGAGCCACCACAGCAGGACGCAAGCTTGCTAATATCAATTGCACCCCTTTAAAATTACGATATTTATAATAAAAGTAAGCAAGTAGTAAACAAATGATAAAACTTGGCAGAATACAACCTAAGGTGCAGATTAATGCACCAGGAACTCCAGCAATTCTATTGCCAACAAAGGTAGCAGCGTTGATAGAAATAGGGCCTGGGGTCATTTCAGCAATTGTAATAAGGTCAGCGAATTCTTCTATTGTCATTAGATGATGAACGTCTACGATCTGACTTTGAATTAGAGGAATAGCAGCATAACCTCCTCCGACACTGAACAATCCTACCTGTAAAAAACTTAGAAATAATTGAAAGATTATCATGATTCGCTCCTCCCTTTTGTCATATCAATGAATAGTGTAATAATTCCAATGAAGAGACATAGTAAGATGATTAGCATTGCGCTGAGACCTACAATATAGGAAAGATAAAAAGTCACCACCATTAAGATGATATATAAAATATTTTTTGTTTTTATTATATTTTTGGCCAGGTTTATTACTACATCAAAGATTACAGCAGCTACACCAGCTCGCATAACCTGAAGTGCAACAGCAATATATCGATTCGTTCTAAACTCCTCATAGCACAGGCTAATTAAACTAATTATAATAATTGGTGGAAGAGCGGTTCCAGTAACTGCGATAATTGCACCTAGTATTCCTCGCAAACGATAACCAACAATTACAGAAGCATTGAACGCAATTGGTCCAGGTGATGATTGTGCTATCGCAGTAATGTCTAGCATCTCCTTTTCTTCAAGCCATCCTAACTCTTCTACAAACCTTTTTTTCATTAACGATATAATAACAAATCCTCCACCAAAGGTACTTGAACTGAGTAGAAACATAGTTCGAAATAATTGCCATAACATCTTTTTGTTGGCAACTTCTGATTCATTCATTATTATTCCTCCTTCTGTACATAGGCAAACAGATAGTGCTTCCTAATTCATATGGTCCCATTCTATAAAATAATCATACAAAAGTAAAATACATTAGACTTATAAAAGTATAATTCATTAAATTAATAAAAGCGATAGTATAAAGCAAGCAGGTTCTATTATAGCATATAACTGCATATATATAGGTGAACAACTCTGAAGGTGGATCAAGATTAATGCCAACTAGGATTTTATCCATTGATGGTGGTGGGATTAAAGGGATTGTTTCAGTAAAAGTACTAGTGAGATTAGAAAGGTTGCTTCAGGATTACACAGGTGATTCCAAAACTCGAATTGCAGATTATTTTGATCTGATTGGTGGAACAAGTACTGGTGCAATAGTAGCTGCTTTGCTTCTATGTCCTGGAGATGATGGTAGGCCGCGATATTCAGCTGAGGAAATAATGCATTTATATTTGTATCACGGCAATAAGATTTTTAAGAAAAGAACGGCTTATCCCATCAATACATTATTTGGACTAATTGGATCAAAGTATAACAATGTACAATTTCATGAGTTGCTTACGCAGTATTTTGGAGACATAAGGCTAAAGGATCTACTAAAACCGTGTTTACTCACCTCGTATAATACTGTGACGAGACGAGCAGTTTTTTTTAATACTCTCTCAATGAAAAACTCATACACTACCAATTATTATGTAAAAGACATCGTGCTTGCTTCTACTGCCGCCCCTACTTACTTTCCACCGATGACAATTGAGAATGAATATAGTGTAAACAATTGCTACATAGATGGAGGCGTATTTGCCAATAACCCTGCACTATGTACGTTAATTGAGGCACTCAAGCTTCCGCGGTGTGATAGTCTTCAGTGTATTCAGTTGTTGTCGATTGGTAATGTATCAAGTCCTAAGTCTTATATGCATCAGAATGTGCGACATTGGGGCTTGGCAAAATGGGCTTTGCCGATGTTTAATATCTTGATGGATGGCAGTGAACAGACCGTAGATTATCAGATTAAAAAAATCTTTCACGGCCTTGGGATGGATGGTAATTATCTGCGCGCTGACCTTACAGTAACCGATACGGTACCGCCAATGGATGACGTGCGTGAAGAAAGTATAAGAAAATTGCTCGAATATGGAGATGTCTTAGCGGATAAAATGGATAAGAAAATGAAGTTATTTATTGGGAAACAGTGCTGAAAAGATAGTGAAGAGCCCTGAAGGGCAGTGAAGAGTGAAGAGCCCTAAAGGGCAGTGAAGAGTGAAGAGCCTGAAAAGATAGTGAAGAGCTAAGAGTGAAGAGCTTTAAAAAGATAGTGAAGAACTAAGAGTGAAGAGTGAAGAGCGCAAAAAGATGAAAGATAAAAGAAAGTGAAAAGATAAGTGATTAGATAAATGAAAAGGTTAGTGAAGGTGAAGATTAGAATAGAAAAAGAAGAAGTTGGGAGCGGGTGTAAATGGCTCTGGGCTTCTTCTTTTTATATGGGGTGTTTATTTAGTTATTGTTTGCTCTGTGGACACCTTTGATTAGGGGAGCAATGTGTTTATAGAGGACAGCGGTAGCAAAGGAAACTAGAGAAAATTTTAATAAGTTGAATGGTAGGGTTGCATATAATATCAGGGTATTAAGATTAGTGATTGATGTATTCTTATCTGTTCCCATAGCTACCAAGTCATCCATGGTAAATTTTGGACCAATATATAGTGGGATTAGAATGTATAGATTAGCTAAGCAAGCTACTATGGATGCTACAATAACACCAATACCTAAACCAATTAGGGCATTTTTCTTTGTTTTTTTCCATTGGTAAAGCATTGAGGCAGGAAGAATGAAGGCAAGCCCCATTAATAGATTCGCAGCTTCACCAATGAAACTTGTTTTTGTGCTGTTTAGTAGTAGGTTTACCAATATCTTTATAACTTCAATAATAACACCTGCCATAGGTCCGATAGCAAAAGCACCGACTAACACAGGTAATTCGCTAAAATCAAGCTGATAAAAGCCTGGGGCAAAAGGTACTGGAATTTGTAAGAGCATTAATACTGCGGCGAGGCCGCCTAGAATACCCATTAGTACTAAGTTACGAATGTGGAAAATTGAATTTTTGTTCATGTAGAATCCTCCTAAGATCAATTTCTCGTTTATTAGATGTGTTATAGTTTTCTAATAAACTTAAGGCACTTTGTGCCTAAATGAGTTCTCGGTTATTACTGATAGTATGATAAGGATAGTATATTACAGAATCATGGAACCTATCAGAATAACGATTTTGATGTTAGTAGAGGAGTTTAGATGTGTTGCTAATTCCTTTTTGGCATAATTGACACATTTGACTATGACATATTTGGAATTAACAGCAATAGACAAAAAAAACCTGGATATATAGATCCAGGGCAGTCTTAGTTTCATCATCTCTTCTCTCATCCAGACTTTACTGTCGGTTTTGGAATTACACCAAATCAGCCACAAATGTGGGTCGCGGACTATCACCGCCGGTTGGGAATTACACCCTACCCCGAAGAACTTATTTGATTTTTACATTGTAAGTATACGAAGATTTGCATCGTTTGTCAATCATATTTTATCGCTATTCTTGACAGTAATCTGTATGAGATACTATAATGACAGATACACGATTTCGCGTGGATAGACGGACTTGGAGGAGAATTATGGAACATATCGAAACGCGACTTGAGCAGTGGAAAAAGCAACTTCTTGATCTTGGGAAACAAAACCGGTTAATTCACTATAAAGAAACAAAGCGAGGGAATCTTCGCATCGTATCCCCAGATTTGGATCAAATATATGAGAAACTAGTAGATCAGAAGAGTAGTTTACTATTCCCTGAGCAGCTTTTAGCGGAGTCAGAGCTTTGTGTGCGAAGCAATCAATCATTTACAGAGCAACAGCACATTCTTAAGGGGTTAAAGGACAAAGCAAAAACAGCACTAGAGGAGCAGGGGGTTCATATCCTGTATCTTGCGGTGGGATTTTTAAAATGGCAGGAAAAGAAAACACTAGAACAGTTTATATCGCCTATAGTGTTGTTACCTGTAAAATTGATACAGGAATCGCTTGCAGCACCTTATCAGTTAAAACTCACAGAGGGGGAGATTCAAACTAATCCAACCCTTCAATATAAGTTATCATTAGAGGAACAGTTTTTGCTACCAGACTTTCATTCAGAGCACGAGGCAATACTTGATTACCTTATTTCTGTAAATGATATGGTACATAACAGAGGTTGGGAAGTGGAACTGGAATGTTCCCTAAATCTATTTTCTTTTTTGAAAATGAATATGTATCAGGACTTAACAAATAATGCTGATATAATAAAATTGCATCCAATTCTTAAAGCTTTTGGCGGGGATTTAAGTGAAATCCAGACACTTTCTTCTCAGTATCACAACTATAATCATGATTATAACAGTCGTCCTAACGAGACGTTCCAGGTGTTAGATGCGGATTCTAGCCAGCAGGATGCAATCCTTTATTCTAAAAAGGGAATTAGCTTTGTTTTACAAGGACCTCCTGGTACAGGTAAGAGCCAGACGATTACTAATATGATAGCGGAAGCACTAGCAGAGAATAAGAAAATTCTGTTTGTGTCGGAGAAAATGGCGGCGTTGGAGGTAGTATACAAACGGTTACAAGAGGTTGGGATAAGTGACTTCTGCCTACCTCTTCATAGTCATAAAGCGAATAAAAAAGAGGTGCTGGAGGAATTAAACCGTACGTTACACCTTAATAAGGTTTCAATGCCGGAAGATATGTTTTATCAGCTTGATAAGCTTAGCGAACACAGGAAACGCCTTGATGGTTATGCATCTCAGCTACACACCGTTTGCGAACCTCTTGGTTTGTCAGTTTATGAGATAAATGGCAGACTGGCCAAACTTTATCTTCGACCGGATTTGGATATTGAAATAAAAAACATTGATAGCATGAATCAAGAGCGGCTTCATCAGTTAACCTATCTGGTATCAGAATATCAGACTGCACTAGAGAATCTGGGAGGTGCATTAAAAGATTATCCATTATATGGCGCGCGAATAGGCGCATCCTCTCACGATAAAAAGAGTGAAGTAGAGAATCATTTAGCAGAGTTGCTTCCAAAATGGAAAGAGTTGTCTTTAAGTATTGCAGTTATATTAGAGGAGTTTCATCTTAATATGACACCAACTCTTGGTAATATCGCGATGTTACTAAAACTATTCAGATTGGTGACAGATATGCCAAGTACTGCAGTATATTGGTTAAACTCATCAGTACGAAAAAAAGAAGACAAAGAGGAATTAAAACAGTTATTAGATTGTGCCAGAAATCAAGAGGGATTACAGCGTGAAAGTGTCCAGCTTAAGAAACAGCTAGAGGATGGATTTTTGGTAGATTACGAAGAGCTGAAGGCAAACGAAGCAATCAAAGTCTTATCTGAAACAATGAATTACCTTCATTCACAATTAAATCCAAAACATTTTGGGACTAATAATGAGATTCTTGCTTCACTAACTCAATTAATTCGGGTATTAGAGCAGGAGAATACTTTGTTAGAGGAAGCGATTAAACAGCAGGAAGAACTCGCTTTAGAACTTGGCTTACCATTTTGTGAGACGATTGAGGAATTTCATAAGCGTGAGAGATTACTTGAGTTGATCTCATATAATCCAAGACCAACAAAGCTTTGGTTTGATTATCCAAAATGGAAACATCACCTTAATAAGATTCGTGAGATTAAGGGAGTATATCAGGAGGCAGTAGCCCTAAAAGAAGAAATAATTGAGTCATACCATAAAGAGATATTTGAACTTGATGCGAAACCAATATTACAACGTTTTGAAACCGATTACCAAGGTGTAATGAAGAAAATTAAGAAAGAGTATCGAATTGATATGGCATTATTAAGCTCATTATATCGTGATGATACGGTAAAATATTACGAAGAAGATGCGATTTATGTTCTTGATAAACTATGCAGGCTTAATGATCATTTATCCTGGCTTGATGACTCTGTTGATTGGATGCAACGGTTTTTAGGTGTTTATTATCAAAAAGAAGATACTAATTGGGTTGTAGTCGAGCAGGAGATGGCACATTTTTATGAACTGCTTGAGTTCTACAAAGGGGAAAAAATTCCTACAGAAATTACTGAGATTTTAATAGCAGGAAAGGGAAATGCTGAAAAATATAAGCAGGCTTATTATAACATTAGAAGTATCACATATTCGGAGAATGTAGAAGCATTAGTTAATATCTTACGGTGCTCTACTCCGATTGAGCAAATTCCACTTACACGTATCAAAGAATGGATTGTGAAAATTCTTAATAGTCTTACGCTTGTTGAGCAGATCTTTTCGCTTTTAAAGATTGATCATACTAGTCGAATGCCATACAGTGAGGGCATTAGCTTATATAAAAAATTAGTTCGGTATCAGAATGTGGAAGATACTATTACGAAGAAGCAAATGGAATTAAAACAGAAGTTCCCAAGTATCTATAAGGGACGTGATACTGACTGGAAACAGGTGATGACAGGAATTCAATGGATGAATGAAGTCACTATACTTACGGACAATTCAATTGAGCTTACTGAAAAGTTCTTAGTACTTTGCTGTAACGAAGAAAAACGGCTTAATATCAAAGAAACAATGAATTATCTTCAATGGTTACTAGGCAATATGCAAGAGGGGATTCAATGGGTAAAAGAATTATATTCTCATAAAAATATAGAGAATGAGCGACTCTATTGTATGGAAACCAACTTGGAATATCTTTATCAGCATACTGAAGTAATGGAGCAGTGGCTATCCTATGAACAGGCAAAAGGTCGATGTGTTGAAGAAGGGCTATATGAATTTGTAGTGCAGGTGGAGGAGATGGAGTTAAACCCTTCAATTATCACGGAAACCTTTTCGAAACGGGTTTACCAGCTCTGGCTGGATAACATGGTTCCGAAGTTGACTAATCTTAATGATTTTCAGAGTAATGTGCGAGATATGACTCGAATAGATTTTGATAAGTTGGATGTAGATCAGCTTTACATTGCAAGAAGAAGGATTAAAGAACGTCTGGTTTCTTTACTTCCAAAACTCGATGTTAGCACTTGTGCAGATGATGAAGTTGGCATCTTAAAACGAGAATTGAGTAAGAAACAAAAACAGATGCCGTTAAGACAGTTGATAAGTCAGATTCCTCATGTGCTACAACTATTAAAACCGTGCTTTTTAATGTCGCCGTTAAGTGTTTCTATGTATCTGGATTCTGATAGGTATCATTTTGATCTGGTAATATTTGATGAAGCATCACAGATTCGCACAGAGGAGGGAATTGGAGCCATATTACGTGCTGACCAAGTGATTATAGCTGGGGATAGCGAGCAATTACCGCCAACGAGTTTCTTTCAGACAGCTGTTAGTAATGTAATAAATAAGGATATTGAAACAGAAGGTTTTATTGAAGTACAAGGGGAATCTATTTTAGAAGAAGCATTGCAGATTTTACCGGAACGAATGCTTTGCTGGCACTACCGGAGCCGTCATGAGAGTCTGATAGCATTCTCGAATGCTCAAATCTACGATCATAATTTAATAACATTTCCATCTACGGTAGATAAAATGAGACATCAGGGAGTAGAATACTGTTATGTGGAAAATGGTTGCTATGATCGGGGAGGAAAAAAACATAATGTAGCAGAGGCGTTAAAAGTTGCTGAACTGATTATTGAGCATTTTACGCATACACCAAACCGGTCACTAGGTGTCATTACATTTAGTGAAGCTCAGTCAGAAGAAGTGAAACGAAGACTTCATCTTCTCCGATTATCTCATCCGGAACTTGATGAGTTCTTTGACGAAGAGAGAATAGAACCATTTTTTGTGAAGAATCTTGAGAACGTACAAGGTGATGAGAGGGATACCATCATTTTCAGTATTGGATATGGCAAAGATGAACAAGGGGATTTAATGATGAATTTTGGACCATTAAGCAGAACTGGTGGATACCGAAGATTAAATGTTGCCATAACAAGAGCGAAATATAATATCAAACTGGTTGGATCTATTTTACCTGAGGAATTAAGTATCAATAAGAATACAGCCCAAGGAGTGCGAATGTTAAAAGCTTATCTGATGTATGCCATAGAAAGAAATCAAGATAACTTGGGAGAGGAAACGGATCAGGAACCATATAGCACAAAATCTGAGTATGATGAGACAAGAAACGATTGGATTTCTCTAGAAAAAAGTAGTATGATAGGGGAATATGGTGCAAATGCTCCTTTTGAAGAAGCTGTGTATGAGTATCTTATCAGTCATGGTTATGAAGTGGATTGCAACGTCGGAAGCAGCAGCTATCGTATTGATATGGCAGTACGTCACCCAAATAATTCGAGTCAGTATGTACTAGGGATTGAGTGTGATGGAGAGATGTACCACGGTGCAAGGACTGTCAGAGAACGAGAACGTCTACGTCAAACTGTCATGAGCAGCATGGGTTGGAGATTATATCGTATCTGGTCAACTGACTGGGTAAAGAACCCGTTTATTGAAGGACAGAAGCTGTTAGAAGAAGTCGAGCAGGCGATTGCACAAACATAAGAAAGAGATGGTGTAATTAACATGAATATGAGTGGTATCATTGAGCAGATGTTGATTCTGTTTACGATAATGCTATTTGGTTACCTTGCGTATAAAAGGCAAATCTTTGATGATGCAGGAAGTAAAACGATGTCTAGATTGGTAGTAAATATTACGAATCCGGCATTGATTATAAGTTCAGTAGTGAATGTAGAGATTCCAGGAAGTAAGTTTGATAATATGATAGTTATTTTGATTGCATTCAGTATTTATATTATCTTACCAATTCTAGCGGTTGGCTTTCGTTTCTTACTACCTTTTTCAAAGTTGAAAAAAGGGGATTATCAGGCAATGTTTGTGTTTACGAACATTGGGTTTATGGGAATTCCAGTTGCCAACGCGGTACTTGGGCCAAGTGCTGTCTTTTATCTGTCGATTTTTATGATACCATTTAATATCATGTTATATAGCTATGGTACAATCTTACTGACGAATGGAAGTGACATTAAGATTACATTATCTAAAATCATGAATCCTTGTGTCATAGCAGCAATTGTAGCACTCTTTATCTATTTTTTAAATATTCCTACACATAATGTGATTCGCACCACGGCATCTACAGTGGGTGCGGTTACAACACCGGTTGCAATGATGATTATTGGAATTGAGTTAGCTAAAGCAAAGCTTAAAGATGTTTTTTTGGACTATCGGATGTACCTGTTTATTTTAGTGAAAATGATTCTTTGTCCAATTGTGGTATGGCTCATTTACCGATGGTTTATTCATAATGAATTACTTCTTGGCATTATTGTAATTGTAGCGGGAATGCCATGCGGTACGAACCTGACATTGCTATGCAAAGAATATGATCAGGATTGTACGTTGGTTTCAAAAGCAATTGTTATTTCAACTATTATGGCGCTGATTACGATACCAATTCTGGCTGCAACAATTTTACAGTAGAAGTCTATGGCCATTGAATATTCAACCGTAAATATGAAAATAAAGTGAAAAGACTATCTTTTTTTATAAAAATATGGTATAAACGAGTGAGACATTCCTTTAGCTTTTGGCGAAATGATAGTTTTTTATAAAAACAGGATATTTTTTGAAGTGCTTTAGGAAGAATAAGTGTAAGAAACGGAATATGGAATCTGAGAATGTGTTTTTGGCGGATTCGATTATGGAAAGGGTAGATTATGAGTAAAAAATTTAAAGCAATTGCTTTAGTTTCAGCAATGATGTTAGTATTAGCAAGCTGTAGTAATTCCAATAATGCCAATAATAGCGATGACAAATCAAAGGGTGAAGTAATCGAGTTTAATTTAGATGAGGGTAAATTACCAGATACAATTACAATTGATAGTTTATTCAAATATGATCTTTCTAAACTTGTTGAAATTGATGAGTATACAGGAATAGCAGTAACGAAAACCTATACAACCGTAACCGAAGAAGATATTGAAAATGAGATTAAGCGAGCAGTAGAGAGTGCCACTAAGATGGAAGAAGTGAAGGATCGTGATGATGTACGCGATGGCGATATTACTAATATTGACTATAGCGGTTCATTAAACGGAGAAGAATTTGAAGGCGGCACTGCAAAAGGATATGATTTAACAATTGGTTCTAAAAGCTTTGTTGGTGACTTTGAAGAACAATTAGTTGGTCATAAAGTTGGGGAAGAGTTTGATATTAAAGTCACATTTCCTGATCCATATCAAAACAATCCTGATTTAGCTGGAAAAGAAACTGTATTTAAAGTGAAAATTAATAAAATTAGTAAAGAAGTGAAAGCTGAGTTTAATGATGAATTCGTAAAAGCTAATTCGACTAAGTCTAAAACGACCGATGAGTTTAGAGAAGAAGTGAAGACATACCTTGAAGAAACGGCAGAATATAATACAAATAAACAATTAGAAAATGATGTTTGGTCCGCTATTTTAGCAAAAAGTTCTGTAGTAGAATATCCAGAAGCTTATATCGCATATTATGAGGACATGCTTTTATCTAATTTTGAGTTTACTTTAATGCAACAAGGTCTTGATTTGGACTCTTTCAAAAAATATTATGGATACACTGATGAATCATTTAAATCTGAGTTGAATACACAGGCAAAAGAATCAGTGAAAGCACTTATGGTATATCAATTATTAGCGAAAAAGGAAAACATCACTATTACAGAAGCTGAATACCAAGAGTATCTTACAAAAATCTTAGAAAATAATAGTGCAAAGACCGAAGAAGAGTTGATTAAGGCTGAGGGTAATTCCGTAGTAGGCCAGATTCAAAATGACCTAAGACTTCAGAAACTAATTGATTATTTAGTTGAAAAGGCTACGGTAACGGAAGCAACAGCAAAACCTGAGGCGGATCCATCTGCTACACCAAATACTGAGGTAGAACCATCTGCTACACCAAATCAATAATAATGATATCTTAAATAGATTAAGCTGTGAACAAACGGTAGTAATACTGTGAGTTCACAGCTTTTTGTGTTAAATACCACCAGTTTTGTCAATAATACTTTAGATAGGAAGAAGTTATTGACAGGAGGGTATTCATGACACAAGCTAGTGATATAGATTTTAACGAATTAGCTGTAAGGATTCTTGAGGTTATAGGAGGATCTCACAATATAAAATCGTTAACCTGTTGTCAGACAATAATCCGTATCGGGTTGCACAATCTGTCTTTGTTAAAAGAACAGGAACTGCATGATATGGAAGGTTTGATAGCCTTTATGAATCAAAAGGAAGAGGTGCAGGTAGTTGTAGGGAACCAGGTAGATGAATTATTTGAAATGATAAAGCAGGAAGCCGGCATTACCAGTAACGAAAAAAAGGATGATGAAGTAATGGTATGGTACCGAAATTGTTGCCACTTTCTATCCTCTATTATGCTACCAGTAATTCCGTTATTATGTGGTACTGTAATCTTAAAAATTACTTTAACTTTGCTGTCATCCTTTGGGGCAATCAGCTCTGATGGAAACCTGTTTGTATTCTTTAACTATATAGCGGATGCTATTTTATATTTTTATCCATTTGCTATAGGTTTGTCTGTTTGCAATCAATTAGGCAGTAACTCTTATATTGGTGTTATATTAATTGGCGTATTATTACAACCTTATCTCAATTCAGTGGTAAATGTTAAAACAATTCAAATGCTTGATGTACCAGTAAAACTATCTAGTTATACCGTAGGAATTTTGCCTATTATTTTCTCTTTATGGGTAGCATATAAACTAGAAGTTGCTTTTCGGCAAATGATTAATAAGAAGATTTCCTCAATTATTGTACCGACATTGACGGTGTTAGTTTCACTTTGTATTGTTCTGTTTTTCGTAGGTCCCATTACGACTATGGTGGCCAATATTCTATCATTTTTTATCATTGTGTTAAATAATTATGGAGGTACTTTAGCAGCGGCAGCCATTGCCGTGTTTATTCCAATCTTTTTATTGTTTGGGGTCTATTATGGCCAAATACCACTAGGGTTAATACTAGTAGGTGCTATTCACTCGGATTCGGTACTTGGCCCAAGTGTTTTGGTTGCTTTTGTTGCGCAAGGTGTTGCTGCTATTGTCATAGGACTACGTTCTAAAAATCAGACTAATAGAAAACTTTCTTTGGTCAGTGGGTTTCTAGCCTTGTTTGGATTCGCTGAACCGGCAATCTATGCTGTCAGCTTAAAGAATGCAAAAGTATTTTTGGCTACTTTACTAGGCTCAGCGATAGGGGGTCTCTTTTTTGGCATCTTTGATGTTGGAAAAGGAATGAATCATTTACCGGGAATCTTATCAATTGCTGATTACCAAGATGGCAGGTTAATACTATTAAGTCTGATAGGCTTACTAATTACCACTCTTGTTACTGTATTTTTGTGTACGAAGGTAGCGGTAGTGGAAAAGTTGTCTGCCCAGGAAAGTGAAGATAATGAGATTTCGGTAGAGTATCATAAGAATAAGCGTAATTATGAAGAAGAAAAAGAAGCCTTTTATCATCGTCCTGGACAAGCAATTTATTCGCCACTAAGTGGGCGGCTAATGCCATTAAGTCATGTTAATGACCCAATTTACTCGAATGAGATGATGGGCAAAGGAGTTGCAATCTTACCATCAGAAGGAAAAGTAATTGCGCCTATAGATGGAATAATTATTATTTTGTTTGATTCCTTGCAGGGAATTGGATTAAAGGGAGACAACGGAGAAGAGATATTTATCCATGTAGGGTTAGATACCATTAATTTGAAGGGACTTTATTTTCATGCGCACGTTGCGATAGGGGATAATGTTAAGGTTGGTGATGTTCTGCTTACCTTTGAGATGGAGAAGATGAAGGAGCTGGGGTATGATCTGGTAACTCCTGTGAATCTATGTAACAGTGATGAATATAAAGAGGTAGTTTCTTTGGTTCATCAGGATATCAAAGCAGGAGAAGTTCTGATTAAAGTGGTTCGCAGATGGAAATAGATTCTCATTCTTGACAACTATCCTAATTATACGATAGAATAAAATGGTTTTGGTAAAATTGATTCAGTGAAAACTATTAAGATAAAGAGGATACACTGTGCATATCGATATAAGAAGGTGCAGTTTGTAGGAGGATAATCGTGGGAAAGTTAAACGAAGAAATAACGAAAAGGCGGACGTTTGCAATTATTTCGCATCCTGATGCAGGTAAAACGACATTAACAGAAAAGTTTCTTTTGTATGGAGGAGCAATTAATCTGGCGGGATCTGTTAAAGGAAAGAAAACAGCAAAACATGCTGTGTCAGACTGGATGGAAATCGAAAAAGAAAGAGGAATCTCAGTAACCTCCTCTGTCCTTCAGTTTGAATACGAAGGCTATTGCATTAATATTCTGGATACCCCAGGTCATCAGGACTTCTCTGAGGATACGTACCGTACGTTAATGGCGGCGGATTCTGCTGTTATGGTTATTGATGCTGGTAAGGGTGTTGAAGCACAGACAATCAAGCTTTTTAAGGTTTGTGTTATGCGAAACATACCTATTTTTACTTTTGTTAATAAGATGGACCGAGAAGCCAATGATCCATTTGAATTGTTAGATGAAATTGAAAATGTGCTTGGTATCAAAACCTGTGCCGTTAATTGGCCAATTGGATGTGGTAAGAATTTTAAGGGTGTGTATGATCGCCAGACGAAAAAGATTGCTCGTTTTACTGCAGCAAATAATGGACAAAAAGAAGTTGCTACGGTAGAAGTAGAATTAGGGGATCCACTTGTAGATGAACTTATTACTAAAAGCTACCATGAATCTTTGGTTGAGGAAATCGAATTGCTTGATGGGGCTAGTCCTGAACTTGATATGGAACTTGTGAATCAGGGGCAATTGTCTCCGGTCTTTTTTGGTTCAGCGTTAACGAACTTTGGAGTAGAGACCTTCCTAGAGCACTTTCTTAATATGACTTCTTCACCTTTGCCACGTCAATCTAATGAGGGTGTGATTAGCCCGTTTAGCGAAGATTTTTCGGCTTTCGTATTTAAAATACAAGCAAATATGAATAAAGCACATCGTGACCGTATTGCATTTATGAGAATCTGTAGTGGTAAGTTTGATGCAGGAATGGATGTTTATCATGTACAAGGAGATAAGAAGATTCGATTAAGCCAGCCTCAGCAAATGATGGCAAGTGAGAGAAAACATGTAGAAGAGGCTTATGCTGGTGACATCATTGGTGTATTTGATCCAGGAATGTTTAGTATTGGTGATACAATTGCAGCTCCTGGGCGTAAATTTTGTTACGAAGGAATTCCTACCTTTGCACCAGAACATTTTGCTAAGGTGCGCCAGATAGATACGATGAAAAGAAAACAGTTTATCAAAGGCATCAGCCAAATTGCCCAGGAAGGTGCAATTCAGATCTTCCAAGAGTATAACACCGGAATGGAAGAAATAATTGTGGGTGTAGTTGGTGTGCTTCAGTTTGAAGTACTGCAATATCGTCTGGAAAATGAATATAATGTGGAGATTCGATTGGAACCATTACCTTATGAACATATCCGCTGGATAGAAAATGATAACATTGATGTCAGCACGCTTCGTGTGACCTCAGATACGAAAAAGATTAAAGACCTCAAAGACAATGCTTTGTTATTGTTTACTCATGCATGGAGTATCAATACTGTATTAGACCGTAATGATGAGGGATTAAAACTTGCAGAATTTCGTAAGAACTAAAGAATAAGCAAAAATAAAATTAGATAACACAGAATTCTAAGGTATAAATGAAAGAGTTCTGTGTTATTCTTCTAATACATAAAAAAATGAGTAGGAGAATGAGGTATGAATACATATGGATTAAAGAACAATCTACTTACAATTCAGATAACTGATCAGGGAGCTGAGCTAATCAGTATTCGTGATATAGCTGAAAACGAATACATGTGGCAGGCAGATGAGCGGTATTGGAAACGACATTCACCGATTCTGTTTCCTATTGTAGGAAGTTTAAAAGATGGGTGCTATACTTATGAAGGAGAAAGTTATAAGATGTCGCAACATGGCTTTGCCAGGGACTCAGAATTCAAATTGATAAATCAAACGGACGATACAATATGGTTTGAGTTAAGATCGAATGAACAAAGCAAACAGAGTTACCCATTTGAATTCTGTTTACAGGTAGGATATCAACTTATGGAAAACGAAATTAAAGTGATGTGGAAGGTTAACAATGAGGATGATAAACCAATGTATTATTCGATTGGTGCGCATCCAGCCTTTAATTGTCCATTGTTTGCGGGAGATGAACAAAGTCAGTATTCGTTTAAAATCAAAAAAGATACAAGCGTTCTTTCCAATCTTAAAATTAATAAGATTACCCAAAATGGATTAAAAAAAGAAGTTCCCGAAACAATACTACTTAATGAGGGATTATTAAGAATATCTGAGCATTTATTTGATGAGGATGCATTAATTGTGGAGGGGCAACAAGCAAATGGAGTGAGTTTGGTCAATGCTAAACAAGTTCCTTATCTGACGGTAGTATTTGATGCACCATTATTCGGACTGTGGTCTCCAGCGGGAAAGAAAGCTCCTTTTGTTTGTATTGAACCATGGTTTGGTCGCTGTGACTCAGAAGAGTTCGAAGGAAATCTAAACGATAGAGAATATAGTGAGACATTACATCCAGGTGAAAGTAAAGTGTATTCGTACTGCATTATAATTGATAAAGCTGCCAAAATATGTTACAATAAGAGTAACAATTAATCTCTTCTAGCACAGATGGCAGTGAGTCAGGTGCTTATTTAAGGATAGAAACTGGGAATAATTGTTAATATTGAAATAACAGGGAATACTATAATCATAGGAAGATAGGAGCTGAGGTATATGCAAAAAGTAATCACGATTAGCAGACAATATGGAAGCGGCGGTAGAGAAATTGGGGATAAATTAGCGAAAGAATTAGGAGTTAAATTTTACGATAATGAAATCATAACCCGTGCAGCAAAAGAAAGTGGTTATGCAGAAGCAGCTTTTCACAGAGCAGAAGAAAAGGCAACAAACAGTCTCCTTTATTCCATAGCGATGGGTCTGAATTCCTATGGTAATCAAGATTTTGGATTCAGTAATCTATCACTAGATGACCGAATTTATTTGGCACAAGCAGAGATTATCAATAAAATTGCAGCGGAAGGTCCTTGTGTTATCGTAGGCCGCTGTGCTGATTATGTGCTACGTAATAATCCAAATCTAGTCAATGTTTTCATTTGGGCAAAAATCGAGAATCGAGTAAAGCGTGCGATTACTATGTATGGTATGCCTGAACAGAAGGCGGAAGATCAAATTTTAAAAATCGATAAAAGGAGAGCAAACTATTACAATTACCACGCTAGTGAAAAGTGGGGGCGTACTGACAATTATCAAATATCAATACAAAGTGATTATCTTGGAATTGATAAGTCTGTTCAGATTATTAAAGAGTTTGTATTAAGTGGCGAATAATGAATATGAAAAAAAGGATTAACAAGCAGTATATGCAAATTTCTCTGTACGTGATTGTAACCTGTTCTATAATCTATATATTAAGTCTGGTTGCCAGCCATTTTCCAGAGATTTATAAAGCGACAATGGGTAAACTCGGACAGATTTATGGAATCATAAAGCCAATCATTCTTGCCTTTGCCTTTGCTTATATCTTAGATGGCGTCGTTACGTTCTTTGAAAACCGCTTAAAAAAGATAAAGCTTTTATCTAGGCTTAAGTCAACGAGAGGAATTGCGGTTCTAATTACAATGCTGCTTGTACTGGCTTTTATAGCCGGATTGATTACCTTACTAATTTATAGTATAACGGACCAGATTCGATTAGCGAATTTTGATGATTTTACAAGAGCAATTAATGAGTTAACGATAGAGGTACAGAATTTTGTTACAATGCTTTCGGAGAAATTAGACAGCATGAATATTGAGTCAGAAGAAATTAAGCAAATGGTAGGTCAGCTAACCTCGTATATAATGGGATTTGCAACAAGTATATTTAGCAGTGCTGCTGGAAGTGTATCAGGAGTAACTGGATTTTTATCCACTCTATTGTTCTCAATCATTATATGCATCTACTTCTTGATTGATGGAAAAATGGTTAAGGCAAACCTAAGAAAAGTAAGTCGGGCATTATTTAGTGATCGATTTAATAGTAGGATGCGTACTTTTATTATTGATGCGGATACTGTTTTCTCAGGATACATGAAGGGTCAGTTAATGGATGCTTTCGTAATGATGGTTTTAATTAGCATTACGTTAACGATTATTGATGTTAGATTTGCTATTATTATTGGTATCATTGCAGGAATCGGCAATCTGATTCCATATTTTGGACCATTTATTGCGTATGGTGGTTCCATTGTAGTTTGTCTAATTAGTGGAGAATTTACAAAATTAATTATTGCATTGATTGCGTTATTTGTTATCCAAGCAATTGATGGCAATATTATTGGGCCCAAATTACTTAGCCATAGTATAAAGATACATCCGTTACTTGTAATCATCTCCTTAATCTTTGGAAGTAGTATTGGCGGACTTTTTGGAATGTTATTAGCAGTTCCAATCGGAGCATTGATTAAAGTGATTTTTATGAGATATATTGAAAACCGTCTGGCGATGAAAGAAGCACTTAGAAAACTTCGTGAGCCAGAGTAGGTGATTGACCGTTGAATTTTGTTAGTAATTCATTTATACTATTAGGCATGATAAATAATCGAAATGGAGTAATTATATGAGTAAGGTAAGAACGAGATTTGCCCCTAGTCCTACCGGGAGAATGCACGTAGGAAATTTGAGAACTGCTTTATATGCATACTTGATTGCAAAACATGAAGGAGGAGATTTCTTACTTCGTATTGAGGATACTGACCAGGAGCGTTTTGTTGAAGGCGCGTTGGAAATTATATATTCGACACTAGATAAAACCGGTCTGTTGCATGATGAAGGTCCAGATAAAGACGGTGGTTATGGGCCATATGTACAATCAGAACGTCAGGCGCAGGGAATCTATCTAGAATATGCAAAACAACTTGTTGAAAAAGGAGAAGCTTATTATTGCTTCTGTACAAAAGAACGTTTAGAGTCGTTAAGAAGTTCTGTAAATGATGAAAATGAAAAAGAGATTGCAAAATATGATAAGCATTGTCTTCATTTGAGTAAAGATGAAATCGAAGCAAACCTGAATGCAGGAATCCCGTATGTAATTCGTCAGAACAACCCAGCTGAAGGCACAACTACCTTTGAAGACGTTATCTTTGGGACTATTACTGTTGAAAATGCTGAGTTAGATGACATGATTTTAATCAAGTCTGATGGGTTCCCAACGTATAACTTTGCCAATGTTGTAGATGATCATCTGATGGAAATTACGCACGTGGTACGTGGTAGTGAATATCTTTCATCATCACCAAAATATAATCGTCTGTATCAGGCTTTTGGTTGGGAGGTACCAGTTTATGTACATTGTCCAATCATTACTAACGAAGAGCATAAAAAATTAAGCAAACGAAGTGGACATTCTTCCTTTGAAGATTTACTAGAGCAAGGTTTTGTTAGAGAAGCAATTGTTAACTTTGTATCCTTACTAGGCTGGAGTGCGCCAGATAATCAGGAAATATTATCTCTTCAGGAACTAATCGAAAAATTTGATTATGCTCATATAAATAAATCTCCTGCTGTATTTGACATGGTGAAACTGCGCTGGATGAATGGGGAATACATCAAGAACATGGAGCTTAATAAGTACTATGAAATGGCAATCCCTTATATTCAGGCTGTAGTAAAGAAACCTTATGATCTTAAGAAAGTAGCAGAGTTGGTTAAATCCAGAATAGAAACATTTGTTGATATTGCAGATATGATAGATTTCTTTGATGAACTACCTGATTATGATATAGCAATGTATACTCATAAGAAAATGAAAACCAATGCAGAGAATTCCTTAGAAGTCTTAAAAGAGCTGTTGCCAATTCTTAAGGAGTTAGAAGACTATAGTATTCCATCCATTGAGTCAACGGTTATGAACTATATTGCTGAAAAAGGGTGTAAAAATGGTCTTGTTCTATGGCCTCTTCGTACTGCAGTAAGTGGAAAACAGTCAACTCCAGGCGGAGCGTGGGAGATTATGGACATCATTGGAAAAGAGGAATCAATTCGAAGAATTAATATTGGTATTGACAAATTAGAAGTGAAATAATGAAAAGGTAAAAGATGATGAATTTTAATGAATCACAACGTATAGCAATTAGTCATAACAAAGGGCCAATGTTAGTACTAGCAGGACCTGGATCAGGAAAAACACTTGTGATTACAAGAAGAACCCAGATGCTGATTGAACAGTATGGTGTGAATCCTCAGAATATCCTTGTTATTACCTTTACCAGAGCAGCAGCTAATGAGATGAAAGAACGTTTTGAGAAAATAATGGAGGGTATCAATGGTGTCACCTTTGGTACCTTTCATTCTGTTTTTTTCAATATATTACGCTATGCTTATGGTTTTCAAGGAAGCAATATTATAAGGGAGGAACAACGCAATCAGTTTTTTCGTGAGACCATAGCCAATCTTGAGCTTGATTTGGAAGACGAAAAAGAATTTATACAGGGAATTCAAAGTGAAATTAGTCTGGTAAAGGGTGATATGCTAGATTTGAATAGTTACTATTCAATGAATTGCTCCGAAGATATTTTCAAGAAAATATATCACAAATATGACGATTTTTTACGCCGTCACAACTTGATTGACTTTGATGATATGCTTGTATTTACTTATGAACTATTTTCAGAGCGAAAAGATATCCTAAAACTATGGCAGCAAAGATATTCCTACATTCTGATTGATGAGTTTCAAGATATTAATAATCTGCAGTATAAAATTATGAGATTGTTAGCTGAGCCTGAAAACAACCTGTTTATTGTTGGAGATGATGATCAGTCCATTTATCGTTTTCGTGGAGCGAAGCCAGAGATTATGCTGAATTTTATGAATGATTACAAGGATGCCAAGCAGGTTCTATTAGATGTGAATTATCGTTCTACTCAGTCAATTATTGCGGGCGCTCAACAGGTGATTCAAAATAATAAAAAACGATATCAAAAAAAGATAACAGCTATTAAGGGTGATGGGCAACCGATTCATCTAGTTACCTTTCCAACATTGTTAGAGCAAAATCAGACAGTGGTTGATAAGATTCTTGCTTACCGAACAAAGGGAGTAGAGTTTAACGAAATGGCTGTATTATTTCGGACAAACACTCAGCCTAGAAGTTTATTAGAGAAATTAATGGAATATAATGTTCCTTTTAAAATGCGTGATGTATTGCCGAATATATATGAACACTGGATTGCGAAGGATATCTTGGCATATATCCGAATGGCAATGGGAAGTAGAGAGCGTGCAGATTTTTATCAGATTATGAATCGGCCAAAACGCTACTTGAGCCGCGAGATGGCACCTGATCCAGTGATTGATTTTATGAGTCTCAAACAATCGGTCTTAGAAAAGCCATGGATAATGGAGCGAATTGAAAAGCTTCTCTATGATTTGAAGATGCTTGATGGGATGGACCCATACTGCGCGATCTCTTATATTCGTAAGGCAATTGGCTATGAAGAATATTTAAAAGAGTATGCCCAGTTTCGGCGAATGAATCCGGAGGAATTATTAGATACTTTAGAGGAGCTTAGTACGTTAGCTAAAGAATATAACACGTTTGAGGAATGGTTTCATCATATGGAGGAGTACAAGGAAGAACTGTTAGAGCAGAATTCATTACGTAATCAGTATGATTTTAACGGTGTAGCACTTACTACTATGCATAGTGCAAAAGGGCTAGAATATCGAATTGTATTTATTATTGATGCCAATGAAGAATTTACTCCACACCATAAGGCGGTATTAGAAGAAGATATGGAAGAAGAACGACGCATGTTTTATGTAGCAATGACACGTGCGAAAGAAGTGCTTAATATCTATTCTGTAAAAGAACGGTATAACAAGACGTTAATGGTATCGAGGTTTGTTGATGAACTTTATCTGAATACAGCCGCTATGCGACCTGGACAGAAAATATTACATGCCAAATATGGAGAGGGAACGATAGTTAAAATAGAAGAAAATAAGCTATCGGTGCAGTTTAATAAACAATCTGCCCCTAGAATATTGAATTTATCCCATTGTATGCAAAACCATTTAATAAAAGAGATATAGGGGAAACTGATTAAGTAGTTGCTTTGATCTACTAATCCGATTGTAAAAAAAGAGACCTTGGATTCTAAAATCCAGGTCTCTTATCTTATTCTTCGTCTTCTACGTCTTCTTCGTCTTCTAACAGTTCTTCATATTCTTCATCATCTAAAAGCATATCGTAAGCATCTGCTACAGCTTCGAATTCTTCATCGTCTTCAATGTTATCAAGTTCCATCTCTTCGTCACCTGATTTTGTATAACGATACAAGAACACATCTCCATTGGAAGAATCATCTAATGGATATAATGCAATGTACTCTTTTCCGTTTACCGGAAAGATAGCGACAACCGCACACTCTACTTCGCTGTCATCATCGAGTGTAAGGGTAACTGTCATTTCTTCTTCGTCGTTGCAACCGCAACCACAATTTTCATCATGTTCATTCATCGCGTATACCTCGTTTAATAATATTCTAGTGATTATTGTGTGTGTGTAAGTATGTGTAATCACTACTAATGACTCTAACAGATTTAGTAGAAAAATGCAAGGTGTTAGTCTGCCAATTTTTAGAAAACTAACTCGAATGCGCAGTTGTTATAACAAACATATGTGTGGTACAATACTATTAGTTAGTAGGATTAGTGAAGTTAAAGCGAAAGGTTCAAATATGAATGATACTAATAAAAAGACAATCCGCGTGTCTGTACGTAATCTTGTAGAGTTTATTCTTCGAAGTGGAGATTTGGATTCTACTATGACTGGTCCAATAGATCCGGAAGCGATGCAAAAAGGAAGTCGTCTTCATCGTAAAATACAAAAACAGCAATCAGGAGACTATACGCCCGAATTTATGTTATCTTTAACGATACCAATTGACTATAAGGAGTACTCCTTTGAAATTATATTAGAAGGTCGTGCAGATGGGGTAATAGCAAAAGAGGAAGAACCCTTTATTATTATAGATGAAATAAAAAGCTCTTACCTTGACGTTGATAAAATTGAGAAACCATTTGGGGTGCATCTAGCACAGGCCAAATGTTATGCTTATATGTATGCAAATTTATATGAGTATAAAACCATTGGAGTTCGTATGACCTATGCCAATCTGGAAACGGAAGCAATTCGTTATTTTCATGAAGAGTATGCTTTTTTGGAGATTAAGGCATGGTTTGATACGTTAATCAATGAGTATGCCAAATGGGCCTATATGGAGGTTAAATGGACGAAGCAGCGTAATGAGAGCATTAAACTGCTGGAATTTCCTTTTGAATATCGTGAAGGGCAGAAGAAACTTGTAACAGGAGTTTATCAGACAATATTACGGGGTAGAAAATTATATATTGAGGCACCAACAGGGGTTGGCAAAACAATTAGTACAGTATTTCCTGCTGTGAAAGCAATGGGAGAAGAGAAGGTAGAAAAGATATTTTATCTGACAGCAAAAACGATTACTAGAACGGTTGCAGAAGATACCTTTCGGCTACTTCGTGAAAGAGGAGCATTACTCAAAACCGTGACAATTACTGCAAAAGAAAAGATTTGTCCCTTAGAGAAAGTATCTTGCAATCCACAGGATTGTGAGCGTGCCAAGGGGCATTTTGACCGCATTAATGATGCCTTGTATGAATTACTGACCAAGGAAAATGATATTAACCGGGAATTGATTGAAGATTATGCAAAAGACTATTTGGTATGTCCATTTGAAATGTGTCTTGATATCACATTATGGGCTGATGCAGTAATAGGAGATTACAACTATGTATTTGACCCTAGTGTATCCTTAAAACGATTCTTTTCAACAGATAAAAAACAGGATTTTACATTTTTAATTGATGAAGCTCATAATCTTGTCGACCGGGCAAGAGAAATGTATAGTGCCAGAATCGTAAAAGAGGATGTTCTGAATGTCAAGCGGATAGTACAAAACCGTAGCAAAAAGTTAGCGAAAGCACTGGAGCGGCTCAATAAGGATTTACTTCAATTCAAACGTGATTATAGTCAAATGACGGTTGTTAAGAATATTGATTCTGTCGTGCTTCATATGATGCAGGTAATAGGATGTATTGAGGAGTTTTTGCAGGAGTTTGCCGTTTTTGAGGAAAAAGAAGCGGTTCTTGATTTTTATTTTGATATTCGTCATTTTATGAACATGTATGGATTGATAAACGAGTTATATACCATTTATGTTGACTACACAGAACGTGGAGAGTTCTTACTAATGTTACAGTGCATGGATCCCTCAGATAATATACAGGCATGTTTAAATAAGGGCAAGAGTGCGGTGTTTTTTTCTGCAACACTTCTTCCAATTCGTTACTACAAAGAACAACTGGCAGGAAAGGAAGAGGATTATGCAATTTATGCACCTTCTCCATTCGATTCAGAGAAAAGACTATTGCTAGTTGCCAATGATGTAAGTACCGCATATTCCAGGCGTAATGATAGCGAGTATGAGAAAATAGCACGATACATTCTATCATTTACGAGAGCAAAACAAGGAAATTATCTGGTATTCTTTCCGTCATATCAGTTTATGGATACTATTTATCAGGTTCTTGAATCAATCATTCAGACAGAAACAGAGGATAGCCAGGCATTTATGAATCAAATAATGGTTCAGAGCAGTAAGATGACAGAGCTGGAAAAAGAAGAGTTTCTCTGCCGGTTTGAAGAGGTGCCACAAAATACGTTAATCGGGTTTTGTGTTATGGGTGGTATTTTTAGTGAAGGTATCGATTTGACTGAGGACCGCTTAATTGGGGCTGTGATTGTAGGTACAGGCCTCCCAATGGTGTGTAATGAAAAAGAGTTGTTTCGAAACTATTATGAAGAACGAAAAGGAGCGGGATTTGATTATGCTTACCTTTATAATGGGATGAATAAGGTATTACAATCGGCAGGCAGGGTGATTCGGACTGCTAGAGACCGGGGAGCAATTCTTTTATTAGACTATAGATTTACACAGAATCAGTACCAGGCATTATTTCCTGCAGAGTGGTATCCATTTCATGTTGTAAATCAAAATACAATAAATGAGCAGTTAGCGTTGTTTTGGGAAAAGGATAAATAATAAATTCAGTAAGAAAGATTAGTATGTACGAAAGAGGAGGTTTTAACGCATATGCATTAAAACCTCCTTCCTTTATTTATTCATATTGCTTTAATTCGTTGCTTATACTTTTTACTGTTGCAGATGGCACATAATTATCTGTGTTAAATAAGAATTTGTGAAGCTGAGTTACATTTGCTTCTAGATTCACAGGAAGTACAACACTTGCTTTTTTTACCTTCTTACCAACCTTATCAAATGGGAAGCCGGAATCGTCCGCAATGTCATAAGATGCCACATCTTTTGCTAATGCAAGAATATCTACCTTGCTCAAACTAGTATATATCTGAGGAAGCATATCATTTGCAACGCTTAATAGCGTAGTAATTCCGCTATCTTTTGCTTTTTTCATCATTGCATAAATTACTGTTCGCTGGCGTTCTGTTCTACGGTAATCGCTACCTTTGGTATATCGAACACGTGAGTAAGCGGTTGCTTGGGTTCCGTTTATTGTTTGCAGCCCTGCTTTAGTAAGCTTTTCATTACTTGTATTGTTGATTTTTGCAACATCATTGATATAGCGGTTTACTTCTTTTATTTCATCTTCCTGAATATCAATTTCGATACCGCCTAGTTTATCCACCACACTTGTTACGGCACTAAAGTTTACTGTAACAAATTCAGTAATATTCATATCCAGGTTTTTATTTAGCGTACTGATTGCCAATTCTGGTCCACCTTGATTGTATGCGGAATTGACTTTTGCATATTCATTTCCGTCAATATCAAGATAGGTGTCACGGTATACGGAGATAAGTTTAACTTCTTTTGTTTCATTATTTATGCTAGCTATAATAATCGAGTCGCTTCGCGTATTTTCTTTCAGGTCATTCTCACGGCTGTCTACACCAAAGATTGCTATATTACGGTAGCCGCCAATTTTTTCGTTTTGGATCTCATTAATAGTGATTTTACTTTTATCCAGGTCATGTTGTTTTATTCTATCCAAACTTGAATAAACTAAAGCAATACCGGATAAAACCACTAAAAGCAACAAAATAGTAAATATTTTAAGTGCCTTACTTTTTTTCTTTTTTCTTTTTCCGGCTCTTATTCTTTCATCTGCCATTTTTCATCCTCCAAAGCATTATGCTTAATACGCATTTTTATTAACAAAACCATTAAAGAAGGTCATGATAATGATTTTAATATCAAGAGAGAGGGTCCAGTTCTCAATATAATATAAATCGTGTTCGATTCTACTGTTAATTGAAGTATCACCACGATATCCATGAACTTGAGCCCAACCGGTCATCCCAGGTCGAACTTGATGTTTAATCATATATCTAGGAATTTCTTCTTTGAATTTTTCTACAAAGAAAGGTCGTTCTGGTCTTGGGCCAATTAAACTCATATCACCTTTTAGTACATTAAAAAGTTGAGGAAGTTCATCTATACTCGTTTTACGAATAAACCTACCAATCCTAGTAATTCGAGGGTCATTCGCTGTCGTCCATGCTTTCATTTCTTGTGTGACGGATTGTACTCTCATAGAACGAAATTTATACATCTTGAATTCTTTGTTGTGGAGACCCACTCGAACCTGCGAAAAAATAAGAGGTCCTGGTGAAGTAACTTTGATAATTAATGCTATCAATAACATCGGTATCGAAAAAATAGTTAACGCAGCCATTGCTCCAATAATATCCATCATACGCTTTAGTAATTTGTTAGTGAAATTACTCAACGGCACATTACGGATATTTATGACAGGGAGACCATCCAGATCTTCTGTGTAAGGTTTGGTTGGAATAATATTATGGTAATCTGGTATAAATTTAGTATGGACTCCTGATTTTTCACATATACGGGCAATATTCTCTAGAATTGGATAATCTTCGATACGTATTGTTATTGCGATTTCATCCAATTTATTATCAGCTAGAATACTCTCTAACTGGTCAATAGTTCCGATGACTTGAATTCCTTTATAAGTAGTGCCAGCTGCTTTGCGGTTGTCAAGGATTCCATGAATATAATAACCCCATTGCGGATTAGCTTTTATACGATTAATATACCGTTCCGCTACACGACTATAACCAACCAAGACAATATGTTTTATGTTATACCCTCGTTTTCGAAAGAGCATTAGCAAGTTAGCAACGAGTAACCTAAACAAATAATCAAATACTATGTTTAAAACAAAAAATACAAATAAAAACTTTCTTGAGATGTGGATTTCACCCCTCAAGTATAGTAGGAAAGTAAAATACACCAGCCCGATGACATTCGCTTTAAATAAGTTACCTAAGTCGACAAATCGATTTTTAGATCTTTTTGGTGTATAAAGCTTACACGCGTAATAGATAATAAGATAGCCGGGTATTAAGTAATAGAGCATTTGTGCGTAGTCTATTAACGATAAGTACTTGGCACTAATACCTAATTCAGTCATTAAATCAAAGAAAGACAGTCTCGTTAGCGAGCTTTCAAATCGAATATAATAGGAAACTAAGAATGATAATGCTACTAGTAGACCGTCGAAAACAACGTGAAGACGGTTGAGCATTTTCTGATTATCCCTTATCATAAAAAAGTTCACCTTATCCTTTATTCAGTATGGGTTTCCCAGATTAAAAAGGAAAAAGTGTAGCTTATTCCTTAGTTAAGAGGGGTAGCGTTGTGGTAAACTATTATCAAATCCCTATTCCATCATTTAGCTTGACACAACTTCAGTATTATAATACATTAAATGTGAATATTCCACAACAAAAAAAAACTTAATAAAATGTGATGGAAAATTAAGATGAAATTCACAGTAAAGTCACATATCTGTATTACAATTAACATCAAAAATGAAAAAATCTAGTACTTATAGATAGAAAGAGAAAAATTCATAAAGGAGTGTGTCTATGGATTACGATGAGGATAAGCAATTTACTTACGACTCTTCTAATAATACCAATCAACCGAGTAATGTGTCTCAACAACCAGGAACTAATGAGCCATACTATACATTCTGGGCAGAGCAGGTAAAGGAAGGGAATCAACATCAGGATTATCAGACATCAAAATTAGAGATTTTTCCTGATTATGCTTATATAAATGAACCGACGGTGCAAAAGAAACCTCCGAAGGGAAAGAAGATATTTACTTTCTTTGGAGTGTTAAGTCTTGGTATTGTTGTAGGAATTTGTTTATGGGTTTTAGTTGACCGTATGGATAGTCCAGAGAATCGAGTGGGGAATACTTCTTCTAATACAGTAGAGATTACCTTACCACCTTCTTCGGCTAAACCTAATCAGAGTGTTGCTCCTAATTCTGATAATCAGAATAATGAAACAGATGAATCAAATAAGGCCAATGTAGAAATTCAGGAAACAAAGGTAATACCTAATCAGAGTAGTGACACGATCGTGGCTGATGTAGCCGAAGCAGTGATGCCGTCTATTGTAATTATTAATAGTCAGGTAGAAACATTGAATTACTTTGGACAGTCAGAGAATGGTATCAGTAGTGGATCAGGAATAATACTGCGTCAGGATAACAAGGAGTTATTAATTGTTACTAATAATCATGTAGTGAGTGACGCAAGTGAGATTGCGGTAACATTCAATGACGAATCTATAGTGAAAGCTTCGGTAAAAGGAACAGACAGCACCGCTGACTTAGCTGTGATTACAGTTCCATTAAGTGAAATTAAAAGTGAAACGCTTAAGGCAATTAAGGTTGCAACGCTAGGCAATTCAGATGAAATAAAAGTGGGTGAGATGTCGATTGCGATAGGCAATGCGCTTGGATATGGTCAGTCAGTAACAGTTGGTTACATTAGCGCAAAAGATCGAACAATAGATATGGATGGCTTTCAAATGTCTCTTCTTCAGACTGATGCAGCAATTAATCCTGGCAATAGTGGTGGTGCCTTATTAAATACAAAAGGTGAAGTAATTGGTATCAATTCCATCAAATTCGCAAGTGCAGAAGTAGAAGGTATGGGGTATGCAATACCTATTACTGCAGCAGTACCTATTATAAACGATTTAATGGAACGAGAAGTTCTAAAAGAAGAGGAAAAAGGATATCTTGGTATTACAGGTGGAACAGTAACACCGGAGCAACATGAGAGTTTTGGAATTCCAAATGGTGTAATGGTATCAGCAGTAAGTGAAACTGGTGCAGCGAAAGCAGCCGGTATTCAAGTTAAGGATGTTATTGTTAAAATCAATGATTTTAGTGTAACAACAATTGAGAGCCTTGTGGAGAGAGTAAATAGCTACCGTGTTGGTACAACGATTACGATGACAATAATGCGTAGTGTTGATGGAACCTTTACAGAATTGAAAATTGACGTTACGTTAAAAGGATCGGGTACTCTAAAGGATTTAGAGGATGATCTCACCAATCAGACACCAGTGCCGAATGAGAATAATCCTGGTAATCAATTACCATACGATGAGTTTGATCCATTTGGAGATGAGTGGATATTCCCTTGGTGATTCGAATTTATCGATATAGTTGCAATTAACAATTTGTGTATAAAAGTAATAAGAGCAGTCGATATTGACTGCTCCTTGTTATTTTAATACAAATTGTGCTTGACCTCAGATGGATACTACCATAGTAAAGGTCAAGCTTGTCTTACAATAGTTGTTAGGATATAATATGAGAAAGTGTAAATCTTAAGAATGTAGAGATTTGTCGATTCAACTTACCTTAACGGGGGTCAAAACAGCCTAGGATAGTAGCAGGATAAGGAGAAACAACATGAGTGAAAACGAAAAAATAGAAAAAGAAGATGGATATGAAGAAATTTGTTACTTATGCAGAAGACCGGAAAGCAAGGCAGGTAAAATGATTCGTATTCCCAATAATATATGTATCTGTAATGACTGTATGCAAAAAACATTTGATACAATGAACAATGGTAATCTTCCTTATATGGATATTACGAAATTTGATCCTAGTATGATGCAGTTTTCTGCAATAAAAAATGAAGTGCCCAATAAGCAAAAACTTAAGAAAAAGAAACCAGATAATCAAGGGGAACCAACGTTAGATATTAAAAAACTTCCTGCTCCTCATGTAATCAAAGCGCAGCTTGATGATTATGTAATTGGACAGGAGCATGCAAAAAAAGTAATCAGTGTTGCGGTTTATAATCATTATAAGCGCGTAGCTACGAATACAATGGATGAAATAGAGATTGAAAAATCTAATATGTTAATGATAGGTCCTACTGGTTCAGGGAAAACCTTTCTTGTAAAAACATTGGCAAAACTATTGCAAGTGCCACTTGCAATTACAGATGCTACCTCCCTGACTGAAGCTGGTTATATTGGAGATGATGTTGAGAGTGTTTTATCGAAGTTACTAGCAGCTGCAGATAATGATGTGGAAAAAGCAGAACGTGGAATCGTATTTATTGATGAGATAGATAAAATAGCTAAGAAAAAAAGTACAACCAATCGAGATGTCAGTGGGGAAAGTGTTCAGCAAGGATTACTAAAACTATTAGAAGGCAGTGAAGTGGAAGTACCCGTAGGTGCAACAAGTAAAAATGCGATGGTTCCGTTGACAACAATCAATACACGCAATATTTTGTTTATTTGTGGTGGAGCATTTCCGGAGTTAGACAAAGTGATTAAGAATCGATTGAACAAACTAACAAGTATTGGTTTCAAAGCAAATCTAAAAGACACATATGACAAAGATCCAAATCTGCTATCTAATGTAACGGTGGAGGATTTACGTGAGTTTGGTATGATTCCGGAATTTTTAGGACGTCTCCCTATTCTATATACATTGCAAAGCTTAACAAAAGAAATGTTAGTTAAGATATTAACTGAACCGAAAAATGCAATTCTTAAACAGTATCAAAAGTTATTGTCTCTTGATGAGGTGGATCTAAACTTTGATAATGCAGCACTTGAAGCAATCGCTGAAATGGCCATGGAGAAAAAGACTGGTGCGCGTGCTCTTCGTGCGATTATTGAAGAGTTTATGTTAGATATTATGTATGAGATACCTAAGGATGATAACATTGGCCGAGTGGTAATTACAAGAGATTATATAGAGAAAAAGGGCGGTCCAAGAATTGAGATGCGAGGATTATATAATTCTACGCCATTATTAGAGGATTACAACACGATATAAATTAACTTGTGAATTGGATAATAATTTTGTATAATAGGAAATAGGATTAAATTGTAAAAATAGAGAGAAAGCACATACGGGAGGGTAATAAGAAACATGCGCATACCTGAGATCGAAGGTAATCTGAGAAGGCACATGATTCGTGTACCAGAAGCGATTGATCAAGTAAGTGGCATTCGAATTTTTGGTAAATTAATCAAATCATTAGTATTTACTACAGATGTTGCTATTATAAGGAATTGTAACGCTAACGCAGTTATTGCTGTTTATCCATTTACCCCCCAACCAATCATATCCCATTCCATTATAGACTGTTCTGATGTCCCTGTTTTTTGTGGCGTTGGAGGCGGTACAACAACAGGGAAGAGGGTATGCAATCTTGCAGAGGACGCTGAATTCCAAGGGGCTATGGGAATTGTATTGAATGCACCAACTCCAAATGAAACAATCGCTTTTTTAAATAATAAGATTGAGATTCCTATTGTGATAACGGTTGTCAGTGAAAAGACGGATATCGCAAAACGCTTAGAGGCGGGCGCATCGATTCTTAATGTATCGGGTGGCGCCTTGACTTATCAGATAGTCAAAAAAATCCGAACCGAATTTCCGGATGTGCCGATTATTGCTACAGGTGGACCAACTAGTGATACAATTCTAAGAACGATTGAGGCAGGAGCAAATGCTATTACCTATACACCACCAACGAATGGGGAAATATTCAAAAAAATGATGGTAAAATATCGAACAGAAGTTAGCATCGTTTAGAAATAACAGTATATTAGGTGAGGATTCAGATGATGATAGTAAACGAAATAATGGTGGAGCAGCAAGTACATAATGAGGATAATAAAGATGAAGCAAATGAAGTAGTGTTAGAAGAGCTGACAAACGATAGCACAATAGTAAGAACTAATGTAAGTGTAATAGAAACGGAAGAAGAATATGAAGTTGTGGAGCTAATTATCGAGCCTCAGAGAATCATTTGTCCTGATTGTGGGGGCTTAACCTTAGAAGGGCTTGATTATTGTGACAAATGTGGTGGTGAGATTAATTTCCAGTAACTTTTTCAAATCACATATTGATAAAATGTGCCACTATATGCTATGATGATATACGTATAACCTAGAAATACGTTTTTTTTACCCAAAACGCTTTAGTGGATTAATGTGTTTATGTGAAAAAGCGATTTCTAAATAATTTGATTTAGGAGGATGTTTATGAAAAGAAGGAAATTATTTAGTGTAAGTTTGTGTCTGATTTTAGTAATGTCGATGTTAGCATCATGTGGTAACAAAGCAGAAAATACATCAGGCAATGATAATGGGGATGCAAAAACATATTTACTTGGTGGAATTGGACCACTTACCGGTGAAGCTGCTTCTTACGGAATTAGCGTAAAACAGGGAGCTGAAATCGCAATCAAAGAAATCAATGAAGCAGGTGGTTTTAAAGTTGGCGATGATACATACAAATTCGAATTGAAGTTTGAGGATGATCAGGCAGATCATGAAAAAGCACCTAATGCTTACAATACGTTATATGATGCCAAAGTAGATGCTATCCTTGGTAGCGTAACTAGTGGATCTTGTATAGCCATTGTTGATAAAACATTCAAGGATAAACTTCTTCAGATTACTCCATCCGGATCAGCTCTGGAATGTGCAAGAAATGAAAATAACTTCAGACTTTGCTTTACGGATCCACTTCAGGGAGTAAAGATGGCAGAGTTAGCAGTAACTGAATTAGGATATAAAAAAGTAGCAACTATTTTTAATAGTTCCGATGATTACAGTACTGGTATGAAAGATGCTTTCGTTGCAAAAGTAAAAGAATTAGGTGGCGAAATTGTTGCAGAAGAAGCTTTTGTAAAAAATGATGTGGATTTCTCCACTCAGTTAACTAAGATTAAAGATTCTGGTGCAGAAGTAATCTTTGTTCCAACTTATTATAAAGAAGCTGCTTTAATTGCTAAACAGGCTTCTGAAAAAGAGATGAAACTTCCACTACTTGGTGGAGATGGATGGGATGGTATCCTTGATCAGATCGCTGATGCTTCCGTTATTGAAGGTGCAATCTTCTTAAGTCCATTCTTATCTACTGATCCTGATGCAGCGGTTCAGGCATTTGTTGAAAAGTATAAGGCTGCTTATAATGCTACTCCAGATCAGTTTGCTGCAGATGGTTATGATACTGTTTATGTATTCAAAGCTGCTCTTGAAAAAGCTGGAAGTAAAGATTATGAAGCATTATTAAAAGCAATGACCGAAATCGAAGTAAATGGTTTAACTGGAAAGATGTCCTTTACACCAGAAGGTGAACCAAATAAAGATGCAAAATTCATTGTAATCAAAGATGGTAAATACACTGCAAAATAATATGTAGAGTAGTAAAACAGTATGATAATATAAGATTTATATAAACGAACGAAAGGAGACGATACTGCCTCCTTTTCGTTCATTTTATAAATAGTAACGAAATAACGGAATTGGAAGTAATAAGACAGAAAAAGAGGTGTGTGAATGGGAACGTTTTTTGAATATTTAATGAACGGTCTAATGATTGGTAGTATGTATGCACTTATTGCCCTTGGATATACGATGGTATATGGGATTGCAAAGATGATAAACTTTGCCCATGGGGATATTATTATGGTGGGTGCTTATTGGATTTATATTGGAATCCAGGTGTTAAAACTTCCGGTATGGCTTACCGTAATTATTGCGATCGTATTTTGCTCACTACTTGGGGTGATTGTTGAAAAAGTAGCGTACAAACCACTCCGTAATGCACCTACTTTGGCAGTATTAATCACAGCAATTGGAGTTAGTTATCTGCTACAGAATGTCTTTCAGATGATTTTTTCTCCAACGCAAAAAGAAGTTCCTAGTATCCTTCCAAAAGGAGCAATTAAAATAGGTAGTGTACATATTTCCTACATTACAATAATTACATTGGCAATTACTATTGTTGTTATGATTGGGTTAACCCTATTCATCAATAAAACAAAGCTTGGAAGCGCAATGCGTGCTGTTTCGGAAGATAAAGGTGCAGCTAGTTTGATGGGAATCAACTCCAATATGATTATTACGATTACGTTTGCTATTGGCTCAGCATTGGCCGCATTGGCAGGAATCATCTATGTATGTAAATACGAACAGATTACCCCGATGATGGGAGCACTTCCTGGAATTAAGGCCTTTGTCGCTGCTGTAATTGGTGGAATTGGAAGTGTGCCAGGTGCCATGATTGGTGGCATTGTACTGGGACTTATTGAAACAATGTCAAAAGCATACATTAGCTCGACGTTAGTGGATGCAATTACTTTTGGTATTCTGATTTTTGTACTGTTATTTAAACCAGCTGGTATATTAGGTATCAATCGAACAGAGAAAGTGTAGGTGGCTTATATGGATCAAAAAATATATCAACAGAATAAAAAAGCACTCATACATAGTTTTCTGGTTTACGGTGGTATTACTGTATTAATCGGGGCTGCGCTGGTTGTCTTGATGGAAATGGGATTAATGAAGCGTACCTATACAGAAATGTTAATCCAGATTGATTACTATGTTATCTTAGCTGTATCGCTAAATCTAGTGTGTGGCTTTCTTGGAGAATTATCTTTAGGACATGCAGCCTTTATGTCAGTTGGAGCATATCTAGGATCAATTATCACGAATCAGCTTAATACTAACTGGATGGTTAGTGTAGTCATCGCCATGGTAATTGGGGGTGTGGCTGCATCAATATTTGCCTTATTATTTCGTTTATCTGTATTACGACTTCGTGGGGATTATCTGGCAATCGTAACTTTGGCATTTGGTGAAATTATCAAATCAATTGTCAATTCCTTAGGTACGGTTACCGGAGGGCCTGCAGGTTTAAAAAATTATAATAATTATACTGGCACTGACCATTATTTATTTGTTTTTACGATTGTTGCAATAAGTGTCATTGTCATCAGTAATATAATAAAAACTCGCCATGGACGAGCAATTCGCGCGGTACGCGATAACGCGATTGCTGCAGAAGCGATGGGAATACCAGTAAACAAAATTCGGCTATTAACTTTTGTGGTTAGCTCATGCTTTGCTGGAATTGCCGGAGTTATTTATTCAAACAGCGCCACAATCATTTATCCTAGCAGCTTTGACTTTAATATGTCCATTGATATTCTAGTTATTGCCGTGCTTGGTGGATTGGCCAATATCAAAGGCTCTATTGTGGCCGTAATCGTTATCATTGGATTACCGGAAATCTTAAGACCATTAAAGGACTATCGTATGGTAATCTACTCCATCGCATTAATTGCTATTATGTTGTTCAATAACTCTACATTAAAGAAGCGGTTGATGGAAAACAATAAGCTTCCTGCATTATTAAAACGTAGTAAGAAGGAGGAGGCATAAGTATGGCATTATTAGAGGTGAAAAATCTTGGAATCTCCTTCGGAGGGCTTCGTGCCGTTGATGATTTTAATGTTAGTATAGAAAAAGGTCAACTTTATGGGCTGATTGGCCCCAATGGTGCTGGCAAAACAACCATTTTTAATCTGTTAACCGGCGTATATCAGCCAACAGATGGTGCAATTTTATTAGATGGAAAAAGTGTCGTGGGCTTAACGAGCCATAAGATATGTCAAAAGGGAATCGCTCGAACATTCCAAAATATCCGTTTATTTGATAAATTAACTGTGCTAGATAATGTAAAAGTAGGACTTCATAATCAGGTAAAATATAACTTGTTAACTGGGATTTTAAAATTTCCTGCGCTAAAAAAAGAAGCTGAGATGGATACAAAGGCAATCGAGATTTTAGAAGTATTTGGGCTAGACGAGTATAAGGATTATCTTGCGAGTAATCTTCCTTATGGTCAGCAAAGAAAGTTGGAGATTGCCAGAGCCCTTGCTACGAATCCAAAACTTTTATTACTTGATGAACCGGCAGCGGGAATGAATCCTAATGAAACAATAGAGTTGATGGATACGATACGACTGGTACGAGACAAATTCGATGTTACAATTTTATTAATTGAACATGATATGAATCTGGTATCCGGTATCTGTGAATATATTACGGTACTAAACTTTGGAACAGTTCTTACCTCAGGGAAACCTGACGTGGTATTAAATGATCCTATGGTAATTACCGCATATCTTGGAGAATAGGAGGAGATTAGGACGTGAGTTTATTATCAGTCAAAGACCTGGAAGTGTATTATGGCATGATTCAGGCAATTAAAGGAATCTCCTTTGACGTAGAGGAAGGAGAAGTCATCGCTTTAATCGGCGCGAATGGTGCTGGTAAAACGACAATTCTTCATACCATTACTGGTTTGGTTAATGCAAAAAGAGGATCCATTCAGTATCGTGGACAGGAATTAACTAAAGTGGCAGCACATAAAATTGTATCACTTGGGATGGCACATGTACCAGAAGGACGTCGTATTTTCTCTCAGCTGACGGTGTTAGAGAATTTGAAGATGGGTGCCTTTACAAGAAAGGATCCAAAAGAGATTGAAGAATCCCTGCAAATGGTATATCGTCGTTTTCCGCGTCTAGAAGAGCGTAAGAATCAGGTTGGTGGTACACTTAGTGGTGGAGAACAACAGATGTTAGCGATGGGACGTGCATTAATGTCAAAGCCAAGTATCATCTTAATGGATGAACCTTCGATGGGACTATCCCCTATCTTTGTTTCTGAGATTTTTGATATTATTAGGGAAATTAGCGCATCTGGAACCACAGTACTTCTTGTGGAACAGAATGCAAAGAAAGCGCTTGAGATAGCAAACCGTGGATATGTCCTGGAAACAGGTAAAATTGTGTTGGGTGGAGATGCCAAAGAATTAATGGTTGACGATTCGGTGAAGAAAGCTTATCTAGGTGAATAGTAGGCAGGTTTGGCTTATGAATAAGGAGGGTTTCCATGACGAATTATGTAATTACGATAGCAAGAGGCTATGGTAGTGGCGGACGTACGATAGGTAAGATGTTGGCAAAGGAACTCGGTATCGCGTATTACGACAGGGAGTTGTTAAAGCTGGCTTCCGAAGAGAGTGGTATTAATGAGCAATTGTTTGGAAAACATGATGAAAATATCGGTAATTCTCTTTTAAATCGCATCATGAAAGGGGCCTATAAGGGTGAGTTGATTCCTCCGGATAGTGAGGATTTTATCTCGAATGATAATTTGTTTAATTATCAGGCAAAGGTAATCAACGAACTTGCAGTTTCCCAGTCTTGTGTGATAGTTGGGCGATGTGCTGATTACATTCTAAAAGACATGGATCATGTTGTTAAGTTGTTTGTACATGCTTCTCTAGCTGACTGTACCAATCGTCTTGTCGAGATGTATGGTCAGAGTGCGAAAGAGCTAGAAAAAAAGATTATTACTACAGATAAACGACGGGCAGCTTACTACAATTATTATACCGGTAGAAGCTGGAATGACGCCAATAATTATGATTTGTGTCTGAATATGGGGAGGCTTAGTTTTGAAAAAGGTGTAGAGATTGTTAAGGCATATTTAGATATCAAGTTTAAGGATTCAATGGATTCATCGTTTAAATAGAGATGAGATAGAGAGGGTGACAAAAATAGATTCTATTTTCTGTCATTCTCTCTTTATCGTTATGAATGCAGTATAAAAAGTATACCAAGCTCAGGACTTGTAAAATGAAAAAACTATGCTACAATAAGCTATAAGAATATAGCGATTAACATGGTGTATTTATAAGTAAAACTAATAAATATTATTATGACTAGTAGCACATAGATAATTTATGTAGTAATGAAAGTGAGGATGTATTCATGGGTGGCTTTTTTGCAGTAGCATCAAAAAATGATTGTATATTTGATTTGTTCTTTGGAACCGATTATCATTCCCATCTTGGTACTAGAAGAGGTGGACTTGCGGTATATGGAGAAAATGGGTTTAACCGTTCTATTCATAATATTGAAAATTCACCATTTCGGACGAAGTTTGAAAAAGATGTGAATGAAATGAAGGGAAACATCGGAATAGGATGTATTTCTGATTATGAACCCCAACCATTGATAGTCCGTTCCCACCATGGAACTTACTCGATTACTACCGTTGGTAAAATTAATAATACGGAAGAGATTGTAGGGCAGATTTTTTCAAAAGGGAATACTCATTTTCTAGAGATGAGCGGTGGAGACATGAACGCAACGGAGCTAACCGCGGCAATCATTAACCAGAAAGACAATCTTGTTGAAGGGATAAAGTATGCACAGGAACTGATTCAAGGTTCCATGACGCTACTTATTATGACGAAAGAAGGAATCTATGCAGCAAGAGATAGAATGGGTAGAACACCGGTTGCGATTGGGAAAAAAGAGGATGCTTATTGTGCTGCGTTTGAAAGTTTTGCTTATTTGAATCTAGGTTATAGCGATGATAGGGAGCTAGGTCCTGGTGAAATAGTCTTTATTACGCCGGAGGGTGTTACTACGCTAGCGAGTCCTGGAAAAGATATGAAAATTTGTACCTTTCTTTGGGTATATTATGGCTATCCTTCTTCTTCCTACGAAGGAGTAAGTGTGGAAAAGATGCGTTATAATTGTGGTAGTCTCTTAGCAAAACGTGATAATGTAATTCCGGATATTGTAGCTGGAGTTCCTGATAGCGGCACCGCGCATGCTATCGGGTATGCGAATGAAAGCAAAATTCCTTTTTCTAGGCCATTTATCAAATATACTCCAACCTGGCCTCGGTCCTTTATGCCTACCATACAGAGTCAGCGTAATTTGATAGCTAAAATGAAGCTAATACCCGTTCATGATCTGATTAAAGACAAGAGCCTTTTATTAATTGATGATTCTATTGTTCGTGGTACGCAGTTACGAGAAACAACAGAGTTTTTATACCAAAGTGGTGCAAAGGAGGTTCATATCCGTCCGGCCTGCCCTCCATTACTGTTTGGATGTAAGTATCTTAATTTCTCACGTTCTAGTTCGGAACTTGACCTAATTACCAGAAGAGTTATTGCGAAGTTGGAGGAAGGGAATCAAGACGTGGATCTTTCTACTTACGCTAATCCAGAATCAGAGCAATATCAGGCTATGCTGAAAATGATAGGGGAGGAGTTAAACTTTACTTCGCTTAGGTATCATCGTTTGGATGATATGATTCAATCGGTTGGCATCTCACCATGTAAATTATGTACGTATTGTTGGAATGGAAAAGAATAATGTAAATCTGTAATAGCATTCTTACATGATATTACGGATAATTAACAAGACATTGGGAATCTTCTTGAAAAAAATGGTTTGTGTGTGTATACTGAGTAAAAACGTTTTACATAGTAAATTACAAGGTTTACATACATATAACAGATAAAGAAAGGTAGGATTAGTATGATAGCAGAAGCTATGAAGGGTTATGTTGCTAACAGTAGTATTATTCGTGCTATGTTTGAGGAAGGAAGGCGCCTTGCTGGTATTTATGGAGCTGAAAATGTTTATGATTTTAGTCTAGGTAATCCAAGCGTAGAGCCGCCCAAAGAGGTAAAAGATGCGTTTCTCAGTATACTAACAGAGGAAAGTGCAAACATGGTACATGGCTATATGAGTAATACTGGTTATCCAGATGTACGTGCTACTATAGCAGATTCCCTGAATCGTAGATTCGATACTTCTTTTAATGAGAATAATATTCTGATGACAGTTGGTGCTGCTGGCGGTTTGAATGTAATCTTCAAAACATTATTAAATCCAGGTGATGAAGTTATCACATTTGCACCTTATTTCGGCGAGTATCGTAATTATGTGGCAAATTATCAGGGAGTATTAGTAGAGGTTAGCCCAAATACTAAGGATTTTCAACCTAAGCTAGATGAATTTGAAGCAAAGATAACTGCAAAAACAAAGGCTGTTATTGTAAATACACCAAATAATCCAACTGGAGTTGTTTATTCAGAACAAACAATTAGACAATTGTCTGCGATTCTTGAGAAGAAGCAAGAGGAGTATCAAACAGTAATCTATATGATTAGTGATGAACCATATCGAGAATTAGTTTATGATGATGTGACAGTTCCATATTTGACAAAGTACTATCGTAATACAATTGTGGGGTATAGCTATAGCAAGTCACTGTCATTACCAGGAGAACGAATTGGTTATCTTGTGATACCTTCTGAAATTGATGATTATGAGAATGTGTTTTCAGCAGCAGGAGTGGCAAACAGAATTCTTGGATTTGTTAATGCGCCTTCGATTATTCAAAGAGTAGTAGCGCGGTGTATTGATTCTAAAGTAGAAATCGAAGTTTATGATAAAAACCGTGAATTATTATATAATAAATTATTGGAATATGGTTATAACTGTGTTAAACCTCAAGGAGCTTTTTATTTATTCGTTAAAGCAATGGAGGAAGATGATAAGGAATTTGCAAAGGCTGCAAAAAAGTATAACCTATTAATTGTGCCTGGATCAACCTTTGGCTGTCCCGGATATGTAAGAATTGCATACTGTGTTGATTATGCAATGATTGAGCGTGCATTGCCTGCATTTGAGAAGCTGGCTAAAGAATATCAGTTAGAACCACAGGTAGTTAAATAAGTAATAAAACGCGAAGTAAATGAAACAGAAGAAAGGTAGAGACATATGAGCCAATGGGAACAAAATGTTAGAGCGGTAGAGCCTTATGTGCCGGGAGAACAACCAGATTTTGAGAATATGATTAAGTTAAATACGAATGAATGCCCTTATCCCCCATCAATAAAAGCAGAGGAAGCGCTAAAAGAGATGCAGTATAGTCGTTTAAGACTATATCCAGATTTTCATTGTTCTCTATTGGTAAAGGAACTGGCAAACTATTATCATGTGTCTGAGAATCAAGTTTTTGTTGGTGTAGGTTCAGATGATGTACTGGCTACTGCTTTTTTAACCTTTTTCAATAGCAAGAAGCCAATTTTATTTCCGGATATCACATATTCCTTTTATGATGTATGGGCAAACCTTTATCAGATTCCATATGAATGCCAACCACTAGATGATAACTTCCGAATTAAAAAAGAGGATTATTTGAAAGAAAATGGTGGAATCGTTCTTGCTAATCCCAATGCACCAACTTCCATTTTTGAAAGTGTTGAGTTACTTGAGGAAATTGTTAAAGCAAATCAGGACGTAGTCGTAATCATAGACGAAGCATATGTTGATTTTGGTGGTGAAAGTGCATTACGGTTAGTAAACCAGTATGATAATGTACTTATTGTGCAAACCTTTAGCAAATCCAGATCGATGGCAGGACTTCGAATAGGATTCTGTATTGGCAATGAAAAACTAATTGAGGCAATTAGTAATGTCAAATTTTCAATTAATTCATACACAATGAATGAGGCAGCACTTGTTGTTGGAAAAGAAGCTGTGATTGATGACGTGTATTTTCATGCCATTATAGATAAGGTGGTTGCAACAAGAGAACGGGTAAAAAAGGAATTAAAAGAATTGGGTTTTTCTTTCCCGGACTCTAAAACCAACTTTTTGTTTGCTACGCACAAATCTGCGAAGGCAGTAGATATTTTTGAGTATTTGAAGAATAAAAAAATATTTGTTCGGTATTTCAATAAGCCAAGGATAAACAATTATTTGCGAATTACAATCGGAACTGATGAGCAAATGGATGTCTTTCTAACGGCCATTAAAGAATTTTTGTCCAATTAGAAAGCAGACGATACTCTGAGGAGCATTATATTATAAAGGAGTTTTATTGTATATGAGAGTGCTGATAGCAGAGGATGATTTCGCAAGCCGTAAATATATGCTTCGTATGTTATCTCAATATGGAAACTGTGACGTTACTGTAGATGGAGAAGAAGCTGTGGAAGCTTTTAGTCTGGCATTAGAGGATAATGAGCCTTATGATCTCGTATGTCTTGATATTATGATGCCAGTAAAGGATGGATATGAGGTATTAGCTCAGATACGACAAATTGAGAAAATGTTTCATGTTACAGAAGAGAAGAAGACAAAAGTCATAATGACAAGTGCTTTACATGAGGCTAAGAATGTAATGAAAGCATTTGAGCTTGGGTGTGAGTCCTACGCAGGCAAACCAATCGATGAGATAAAACTAATCAATGCAATTAAGAAACTTGGTATCGTGATAGGTGTATAACGAACTAGTATGGCTATATTTTTATATTGATATTCTTACTTCCCTGCAATCAAATCATTATATTTGTTGCAGGGAATTTCTAATTGAGCTATAATCATTCTAGCATGTACCACAATTAGTAATAATATGTGAGTATAAAATGAAGAGGCGGTCAGATGAAAATATCAAAAAAAGGGATATATGCGATAGAGTCCATGACAGACTTAGCAATTTACAGTGCAGATTCTGTGGAGAGTATTAAGAATGTGGCTGCTAGACGAAATCTATCGGAAAAATATCTGGAGCAAATTATGGGTGCACTACGACGGGCTAACCTAATTGAAAGTACTAGAGGTGCAGCAGGGGGCTATCGGCTAGCAAAGCCTGCCATAGAAATAACAGTACTTGAGATTCTTAATGCTACAGAAACCAATATGGTGCCAGTAGAGTGTTTGGTGGGTGAGTCTGAATGTGGTATTGATTGCGACAAATGTGCAACAAGAACAGTATGGTATGATTATTGGATGCAAGTTATTCAGGTTTGCCAAAAGATAACCTTACAAGACATAATTAATCAGAGTAAAGAGACGAAAAAGGCTAGTGTGGAGTATTTTATTTAACAGCGTAAGCGGTGATTGTTAAAGGAGAACTTATGAACTATTTAAAGAAAATTATTAAAGGTATTTTTATAGGCGTAGCCAATATTATTCCTGGAGTAAGTGGAGGTACGATGGCTGTGTCTATGGGAATATATGACGATATCATATATTCCATTACGCATTTGAAAAGCGAGTTTAAAAAGAGTATAAAGACGTTATTTCCATACATTATTGGTATGGGAGTTGGATTGGCTGTTTTATCATTTGTAATCAAGTACTTACTAGAAAACTATACCTTTGAAACTAACATGGCTTTTATCGGATTAATTTTAGGTGGGATTCCGGTAATGCTCGGACGACTTAAGGGAAAGAAACTAGGTATTTCAAATGTAATCATTTTTCTGGTGTTCTTTGGACTGGTAATTGGTATGCAGTTACTAGGAGAAGGGAACGGAAGCAGTGTAGTTATAAAAATGAGTGCACTAGAGGCAGTTAAACTGCTACTGATTGGTGTGATTGCCAGTGCGACTATGGTCGTTCCAGGGGTAAGCGGTTCCATGATGTTATTATTAATTGGTTATTACTATCCGATTTTAGATGCAGTGACTGGAATTATGAAGGCTGTAAAAAACTTAGATATTCCTACGGTAATCGATTATTCTTATATTTTGATCCCATTTGGAATAGGAGTCGTAGTCGGAATTTTTGCTATTGCTAAAATTATCGAACTTTTATTAAAGCATTATGAAGGACAAACCTTTAGTGGAATTTTAGGACTCGTAATTGCCAGCCCACTTGCTATATTGATGAATTCTGGTTTACCAGAATTTGATGTGCCAAAAGTGCTAATTAGTATTGTAACCTTTGTTATTGGTCTTATGGTGGCATATAAACTGGGCGAAGAATAGAAATTATGACAAGTAGTTAAATATAGAAAATATAATTATTATAGTATAAAACAGTTGTTGCAATAGTAGGTTTATTCTGGGGAATCTGGTAGATACTTCAGATAGTATGCATTGTAAGAACTGTTTTTTAATGATATAGGAAATTAGCAATTTCCTATATCATTAAAAATGCTTCGCGAGGATCGCACTGCGGCAGAAAAGTAAAATGTCGCTAAAGCGACACGCCGCAGGCGGAGTGTTTCGCAAGCGAAACTCTACCCTGTCCTCTAATAGTTAAGTAAAATTATCTTTGACAGATGCAAGGGAATATATTATAATTTATTATTGCAAATGAATTGCAATAAGGAGAAGAAAAGAAAATGATGATTCAGGATAAATGGCGTAAAACAATTGCGTTAGTTGGTATTTTGGTTGGGGTTTTATTACTAGCCATGGGAACAACAAAGCTTTTATCAAGGACTAACGTATCAGAAAATACAGAAGTAAATATTGTAACCTCTTTTTATCCAATCTATCTTGCTACCAATAATATAGTAGCAGACATAGAGGGTGTTCGTGTCGTAAACCTGATGGAGCAGCAGCAGGGATGTATCCACGACTATCAATTGACTCCGTCGGATATGAAAAAGCTTGAAGAAGCAGATATCTTCATCATGAATGGAGCTGGGATGGAGAGTTATCTTGAAACAATATTAAATACGTATCCACATCTGACAATTATTGATAGTAGTGTGGGAACCACAGTATTAGATAACGAAGGGGCAGCTCACGAACATACTACCACAGATACCAAAGAGGAAGAACATGAGGAAGATGAACATGAGCATGAAGACGAGGAACATAATCATGGTTTGGATAATTCACATATTTGGATTAGTATGAACAATTATAAAGTACAGTTACAAAATATTGCAGAGGGAATTAGTGATAGATATCCTTTATTAAGGAATGAATTAATCGAGAATAAAGAACGTTATCAGAAGGAAATTGAAGTAGTGCAAAAGGAATATGATCAATTTAGAGCTGCTAATGGTGAAGAAGTGGTTATTTTCCATGATGCATTCGCTTATCTGGCTAAAGAATTAGGAATTGATATTCTTTATTCAGTTATTGTGGATGGAGAAACCTCCTTAAATGCAGGAGAAATTGCAAAAGCCATAGACGTAATTAATGAACATCAAGTGAAGGTGATTATTACCGAAGAACAGTTAAATGCTTCTATTGCTGAACGAATTGCAGCAGAAACTGGGGCAACAGTATATACAATAGATTCTCTTGTATCAGGGGACAAAGACAATGGAGCTTATCTTAGGGGAATGAGAGAGAATCTATCAGTACTGAAAAAAGCATTTGCCTATAAGGAGGACTAGGATGAGTATTGATAAACGGGCATGTGGCTGTCATTGTATTAAAATTAAAAACTTTAGTGTGAAATATGGAAACGAGATTATATTAAAGGACGTAAGCCAGCATATACATTGTGGTTGCCTAACTGCAATTATTGGACCAAATGGTGCAGGTAAATCAACATTAATTAAAGCTATTTTAAATGAGGTAAAACATGAAGGTGAGGTGGAATTTATGTTTCTTCCTAATCATCATTGTACACATCAGACAGAGGAATGCAGTTCCTGCAATGCAATGGCAGAAAAATTGAAATTAAAAATAGGGTATGTGCCTCAACATTTAAATCTTTCAAAGAATGCACCGACTAGCGTTTATGATTTATTTGCTGGACTAATTAGTGATTTTCCAATCTTTTTATCAAAAAGAAAAAAACTATACATGAAAATTAAAGACCAATTAGCAATGTTTCAAGCTCAGGAACTGATTGAGAAAGACATTTGCGATCTTTCGGGTGGTGAGTTACAACGAGTATTACTGAGCATTGCAACGACACCAATTCCTAACCTATTATTACTTGATGAACCGGTATCGGGAATTGACCATAATGGAATGGAGTTGTTTTACCGTAATATAACCCAGTTAAAAGAAAATTATGATCTTGCTATTATTCTGGTATCCCATGATTTGGAGTTTGTTGCAAAGTACGCTGATCATGTTGTTTTACTAAATCATCAGGTGATACAAGAGGGAACTCCTAGTGAGGTTTTTGCAAGTAATGAGTTCAAGCAGATATTTGGCAATATTTCTTTTGGGGAGGATTTTAAATGGAACAGTTGATAGAAGTGATTCAAGCAATGCTTCCTTTTGATTGGGCAAGATATGACTTTATGATTCATGCTTTGTTGGCAGTAATTATTATATCGCCACTGTTTGGTGTCTTAGGAACAATGATTGTAAATAATCGTATGGCTTTTTTCTCTGAAGCATTAGGACACTCCGCCTTTACGGGAATTGCAATTGGCGTACTATTTGGATTAACGGATACGAACATTTCAATGGTTATTTTCGCTGTCTGCTTTGCGCTCTTACTAAATAAGATCAAGCGAATGAATACAATCAGTACTGACACCATTATTAGTGTGTTTGCTTCATTTAGTATGGCAATCGGTCTGGTGATTTTAAGCCGTGGGGGCAATTTTGCCAGTTATTCTAATTTGCTAGTTGGCGATATCCTAAGCATTAGTACGAAAGAAATCTTACTTTTATTAGGTGCTTTTTGTATTACGATTGTATTTTGGGTTTTAGCATTTAATAAATTACACAGCATAAGCGTAAATGCATCCCTCGCAAGAAGTAAAGGAATCAATGTAGAATGGATTGACAATCTATTTGTTGTCTTAATTGCTGTAATTGTTATGTTAAGTATCAAATGGGTGGGAATATTAATTATTAATGCATTATTGATCTTACCAGCTGCGGCTAGTCGCAATCTAGCTACTAATGTAAGGGAGTATCATTTGATTTCCATTATCATCTCTATTTTTTCGGGGATACTGGGGCTTATCTTGTCCTATTATAACAGTACAGCAACAGGGCCAACTATAGTTATCGTTGCATCCTTAGTTTTCTTTGGATCCCTTCTTTTAAGGCCTTGGGTAAAAGCATAATAAGAGATAACGTATATAATGCTTTTTTTTGGCAAATGTATCTGCTATAATATCATCAGTGGAAATGAATATAGCAGAGTCAGGAGGAAATATGGATAAGAGAAAATTATATCGTCAGATTCTTGTTAATCTTCTAGTGACGATTTTGTTTATATTAATTCTTATATACGTTGTACCTAAGTTGTTGGGATTTTTTCTGCCATTTGTTATTGGGTGGGTTGTTGCAATGATTGCCAATCCATTAGTAAAGACATTGGAAAAGCATATGAAAGTAGTTCGTAAGTGGAGTTCAGTTGCCATCATAATCGTTGTTCTCGGCACAATTATCGCTGGAGCGTATTTTCTTACTAGCGCATTAGTGATTCAAGGTAAGAATTTTATATCTGATATGCCAGATAATTATAGTATGATGGAAGAATCTCTTATTGATTTTACAGAAGATCTGCAGAAAAAGTATCAGTTTATACCTGAGAAAGCAATCAGTGGAGCGCAGACCTTTATTAGGAATCTGGATGATAATATTAGTCTTATGATACAAGACTTAAAATTACCAGGACTTGATGATGCGGGGAACATTGTAAAGGCAGTTGCAGATATTTTCTTTATGGTGATTGTAACGATAATTTCTGCATATTTCTTTATTGCTGAAAAAGACCATATTATGGAAAAGATGAAAGCGGCCATGCCAAAGGGAATGCGGGATTTTTATAATGTGGTGGCAGATAATTTTCGTATGGCAATTGGAGGGTATTTCAAGGCTCAGTTAAAAATTATGGTGGTTATTGTATTAATTCTATTCATAGGATTTATGATAATAGATGTGCAGTATGCTATCTTGCTAGCATTTTTAATAGGCTTTTTAGACTTTCTTCCGGTATTTGGTACCGGCACAGTGATCTGGCCATGGGCACTAATTGAATTGGTAAACGGAGATTATACCAGAGCAATTATTCTGATGATTTTATATGGAATTTGTCAGGTAGTAAAACAAGTATTACAGCCAAAAATGGTAGGAGACAGCATTGGCTTAAATCCGTTAGCAACTTTGTTTTTCCTTTATATTGGATATAAGTTTGGAGGAATTATTGGAATCATTATTGGTATCCCGATTGGAATGATTATCGTGAATCTATACCGTTCTGGCGCATTTGAGCGATTACTTCGTGGAATAGGAATCCTGATAAAGAGCATTAATGAATATCGTAAATATTAATCATGAAGATAAAAAAGAGTCTGGCAAGCCAGACTCTTTTTTATCTTCGATAGGATAAGCGCATAATTGGTGAATAGGTTAAAAATTCTTCTTCTTTTACAGCATAATTGATACGATTTATCAGATAGTAGAACAAACTGCCAAGTAGTAGGCCTAATGTTCCATAGATGATGTTATCCATATCAAACGAGTCCTTGAGTAGAAGTTTAATTAGTTCAATGCCAGATGGAATGGCAATAAAGCAAACCATTTGAAGCCATATATTAAGATGGCGTATCATTAGCTTTACATATAAACCAAATGGAACATACAAACCAATATTGATGGCAATATGTTTTGCTAAATCAATGAGTGATGTTTCATCATACAGGATTGCTTCTATGTAGGTTGCGATGGTGTAGAAAGGGATATAACTAGGCTTTGTTGGCGTATACACTCTTAAGATATCTGGATAAATAAAAGTCAAAACAATAAATGCAGCGGTCACTGGAATAAGTTTCAGAACGCTCATACTTATAAAATACCGGTAATAATCTGGAAATTGAGGGCCAAAATCATTTAGCTGTCGGATAAAACAGTAAGTAGCCGGCACAGACCAAATCAAAGCACAAAGTAACAATAAGGTAGGCTCGTAACTTATTTGAAAAAGAACCTTTTGAAGCTGACATAGATAAGTAAAACACCCACTAATCAATAGAAGTAAAAGGCTAAATAGGAATACGGTCCGGTATCGTAATGTGCTTTCTAATAGATAATGACATGCGATTAAAAGGACAAGTACTGTGAGGATCAGTGCCAGCACAAAAGGAGTAACATATCGAAGGATACAGTATTGTGCGACGAGGCAAAGAAAACCAGTTACTATACTTTTTGTACAAATACTACTAAAACTGCTATTCATATCATGAACTCCTTTCGTAGTCTTAATTAGAGCAATGTCCTAACTTGCTCTTTATAACAGTTAACACGAATATGGTTTGAACGTCCGGCAAATTCGCCATCCGTATGAAGCAAAAGAGGTTTCTCTGTAAAGACCTCTAATGTATTACAATCGAATACTTTTACTCCACGAAAATAGCTATGAAAGCCGAAAAAAAGGCTTGGAATAATCAAGATAGCCTTCCACTTTTTTATATTATAAATAGCGCATACACTGATTTTTCCATCAGTAGGATTTGCTTGTGGAGTTACTTTTAGTCCGCCACCTTCATAGGCATGAATCAAGGTAGATACAAAGAAGAGGTTTGGCAAGTCAAAATGTCGTTTTCCATCTACAACAAGAGAACCATTTACCGGCTGATACTTAATTAATTGTTTGATGGCGATAGTAATATAGGTAAGCTTTCCAAGATGCAGTTTATTTAGTAGAAGTTTAAGTTTAGAGTGTAATGCTTCATAGCAGATAGAGGCGTCAAAACCAATGCCTGCGCTTTCGGCAAACCGCCTGGTTGATTTCTTCTGTATGTTGACGAGGCAACCATGATCAAAATACTGATACCAGGCACCATTTAATATATGTTCCAGCGCACTTACTGGGTCTTTTGGAATGTGCAAACTACGAGCTAGATCATTACTTGAACCAGATGGAATATATCCTAATGTGATATCGGTAAAATCGGAAATTCCATTAATCACTTCATTCACTGTGCCATCGCCACCAATTACAATAATGTATTTTTCACCGTGATATTCCTGGCAAATTTTTTTGGCTAATTGAATAGCATGAAATTCATAGTGGGTGTAATGATAGGTATAGTCTATTTGAAGCTGCTCTAACCGTTTTTGTACCACTTTCCAAACGGCTTTGCCTTTCCCAGTTCTGGATTTAGGATTAATGATAAAATGATACATAGGAACCTCCCAGATTATGTCTTAACTTTAATTATAAGAGAAATTACGACAGTATTCAATTGTAATTTCAATTATTAGTCGAATATTTTAGTAAGAATTTGTTGATTTGTGTATAATTGTATGCAAAACAGAAACAATAAACAAGAAAACAAAATAAAAGAGATAAATTATCAAAATAAGCTTGACAAAAGAGATAATAATGAATATAATGATTACTGTACTCGTCATTTGACGAGAAGAACAAATGGGATCATAGCTCAGCTGGGAGAGCATCTGCCTTACAAGCAGAGGGTCATAGGTTCGAGCCCTATTGGTCCCATTCTGGCGGAGTAGCTCAGTTGGCTAGAGCACACGGTTCATACCCGTGGTGTCGGCGGTTCAAATCCGTTCTCCGCTATGAAAAAAGCACTGTTGCATATTGCAATGGTGCTTTTTTATGATATAGGAAATTGCTAATTTCCTATATCACAAAAAACGCTCCGCGAGGATCGCACTGCGGCGGAAATGAAAAATGTCGCCTAAGCGACCCGCCGCAGGCGGAGAGTTTCGCTAGCGAAACTCTTT
>JAEYSV010000053.1 GCA_023434365.1 Bacillota bacterium
GCCAAAGTGCCAACGACTTCATACAGTTGCTCATTGAACTATGTCTTGTATCACTTTAATTTACTTTGTAATTGTGCAAATTGACTAAGCCAAGTTTTCTGAAGGGCTTTTGACGCCCTAATCTTCATAGGATATTGCGTCCTATGAAATAAAAAGCGCTACTCTATCATATTGTCAAGATTAGTGATACGTGGTAGAATTTGAAAAAATGATTTGTTATATTATCCTTGCATGTATGAAATAATATTGTAGCAAATCATTCTTTTTTAGAAAAAGGAGGTAACCTTATGAGAATAGGAATGGGTTATGATGTTCATAGATTGGTAGAAAATAGAGAATTAATTATCGGTGGGGTAACAATACCGTATGATAAAGGATTATTGGGACACTCGGATGCTGACGTGTTATTGCATGCTATCATGGATGCTTTATTAGGAGCAGCAGGTCTTGGAGATATTGGTAAGCATTTTCCTGATACATTGGAAGAGTATAAAGGAATCTCTAGTATAAAATTACTGGGGGAAGTGAAAAAGCTGATTGAAGATGAGCTTTATATTATTGAGAATATTGATGCAACAATTATTGCACAGGAGCCTAAAATGAGGCCATATATATCACAGATGTGTGAAAATATAGCGGGGACTCTTGGTATTATGACTAATCAAGTCAATATTAAGGCCACGACTGAGGAAGGGCTTGGTTTTACTGGTGCTCTAGAAGGAATTAGTGCTCAAGCAATCTGCTTACTTACCCAGGCTGCTAATTATTCATATGATGTTATGCAGGAGAAAAGTGAGAGTAAATGTTCCGGTTGTTCTGGTTGTCATCACCAGAAATAGGGATGAGTTAATTTGTGTTTCTAACGATAAGGAGGATATGATGTCAGATATTATTATTAGTAATCAAAAGAGGAATAATAATCTAGATTGCATTTCATTATGGCGGGATTGTTTTGGTGATTCTGAGAGATACATGGAATATTATTTTACACATAAAACGAAGGACAATCTAATCTATCGTTTGTTTGCTGATAATAAAATGGTTAGCATGCTGCACATGAATCCTTATGAGCACTCTTATTTTGATGAAATAAAAACGTTACATTATATTGTTGGTGTTGCAACTGATGAAAATTACCGTAAACGTGGATATATGAGAAAATTGTTAGAAGTAGCACTGCGTGAAGCTTATGAACGCAGAGAGCCCTTGGCCTACTTAATGCCTGCGGCTCCTACCATTTATGAGCCACATGGATTTCGCTATATATATCGACAGCGTAGAATTCGGTTCCTCCCATTACTTAAAAAAGTTAGGGAGGAATCAGAATTTATTATGTTACCCTTACTTGACTGGAGTCAGTTATCGATAGAAGAGAAAAATAAGGTATGCAAACATGTAAATATGAAATTAAAGAAGGAGTTTAACTTTTATGCGATCCGTGATATCTCTTATTACGATAGATTAAGAGAGGAAATGACGGCAGCAGGAGGAGAACTTCTTGTATATAGAAATGAGAAGGAATATGTCGGCTTAATTAGTTATATGAAGGAAGAGAATCAGGTTGAGGTAACTGAAATTATTGTTGATTCAGATGATACCGATCATCTGCTTGGTTCCTTTACTAATAAACTGCTACAACTATTTGAGGGGCAGCAAGGTAGTGTCACATTTTTGGAAAGTCATTATTGGAATGAAAATATACTTTTAAAATGGGGGGACATAATCGATGTTTACTGGAAACCGATTATTATGGCGCGTATTGTTCACCTTCAGGAATTTTTTAAGAATATGAGAGCAGAACAAAGGATAGATAGAATTATTCAGATTAGTGATCCGATATTACCTCAAAATAATGGAACGTATCGAATCGTTGTCGATAAGACACATGCTGAAATGATACGTAGTAACTTGGATGCCGAAATTACAATGGATATTGCAGATTTTGTTATATATTGTCTAGGAGATATTCAGAAAGAGGAATCATCAGACTTCTTATCATATTATAGTTTTCTAAATGAAATTGTGTAAGCAAGAACGAATTATTTACAAAGCAAAGGAACTTTTGTCTCAGTAATTGTAATATAATTACATTTATGATATAGTACAATGTGCGCATTTGAATAAGACGTTGTTTACAACAGATTGGAGACAAGCAACCATGAAATTGAGATTTTATATTTTAGGGATTATCTTGTTCCTCCTGCCAGTAACTATGATAGATAGAGAAGTAATAGCGGGTGGAGAGGCGGACGCCTATGTACTAAATATGGGGAGAGGGTTTACTCTTGGTTATTCCTTTGATACCGGTGCAGATGAAACTTTCCTAGGTAATCCAAAGATAACGAAAAAAATGGTAGCAGGTATAAAAGAAGCTGGATTTCAAACGTTACGCCTTCCTATTACATGGGAAGGGCATTTTAATCCTAAGAATAACATGATTGATGATGCATTTTTAAGTCGGTTAGACGAAGTAATCTCCTATGCTTTAGAAGTAGATTTAAATATTATCATCAATATGCATAACGACTCGTGGAAATGGGTTCAGTCTATGGACAATCCCGAAGAAACGTTAAGTGTATATGAAAAACTTTGGGAACAGATTGCCGTACATTATAAGGATGTTTCGATAAGGTTGGCATTTGAAGCTTTAAGTGAACCCGTTTTTGACTGTGCAACAAAAGAGGAGCAGTATAAACGACTTAATCAGATCAATTCTATCTTTGTTGAGACAGTAAGAAAAACTGGAGGAAAGAATATTAATAGAGTACTATTTCTTCCAACGTTAGGTAGTGTGATTAGTGAGGAGAGTTTAAGCAAATTAAGTGATTTTATTGTAAATCTTAAGGATGAGAACGTCGTAGCTGCTTTGCAATATAGCGGTCTGTGGGGGTTCAGTGTGAATGCAGCTGGACAGAATAAGTTTAATACTGCGGTAAAAACAGATATTACCGATAGCTTTGAATACATAGAGATTTATTTACATCAACGTGCGATACCAGCAGCAATCTTGGAATGTACTTTACTTGGCTTTGATGTGGATAAAAGTGCAATTAATCATGGTGAAGTATTGAAATACTATGAATTTCTTACATACAATAGTGATCATTATGGGGTTCCATTAACTTTCTGGGACACTGGAGATATCTATAGCCGTAAGGAGGGTATCTGGAGGGACCGGGAACTTTATAATATGATGGTAGGTCCTTCGAAAGGACGTAGTGCCTATGCCGATACAGATCGCATCTATTTGTTAAATAGAGCTGAGTCTAGGGAGGTTACCCTTACACTGACCCTTAATAATCGAAAACTGGTAACGGTGAGTGATGGTAAGCGGGAGCTCAAAATGAACTCTGATTATACCCTGAGTGGCAATAAGTTAGCTTTCTCAAAAGAATATCTAAAGGAAGCAAAGCCTTCTGAGAGGGGGAAGAGCAATCCATTAACGTTGCATTTTGATGGTGGTAATGATTGGATTGTTAGTTTGCTCACATATGATATTCCTTCTATGGAATTGATAAAAGCATCTGTTGAGCAATATCGTATTCCAACCTTATTTCATGGAGATTCTTTGGTTACTATGGAAGCTTGTTATCTTGATGGGACCAGTGCCGGACCGTTGGAGTGGACAACCTATAAAGAATATTCGTATTGTTATATACCAGATTATAAGAATGAATATATTGAGATTACGGAAGAATTTTTCGCTCAAATTCGAGAGAAAGAAGAAGTCACACTTAAATTCCATTTTGAAAGTGGAGTTAAGTTGATTTATAAGCTAAAAAAAGACATGTCAAGCGTTAGTGGGCTTAATGTACATATAGAAGTGGATTCAGATACACCTATTATTGCACCTATCATAACACCGGTAAATGAGGAAACACCACAACCAACGAAAGATGCTATATTAGATAAAATAGAACAGGAGAATAAGTCTTCTTTAATAAAAAATCAACCTAAGCAGGAAGAACCTGCTACTTTAGTAGATATCTTTTTGATCGTTGTGACAATTATTACATGCAGTTTCATAGCAGGGGTAATCTATGTAAGAGGACGTAGAAATAAGAATCTGGTAAAAGAGGAGAAAAGATTAAAACTGGATTCATTTAGCCTGAAAGAAGATAATATGGATCCTTATGAAATGCTAAAACAAAAAATAAACCATTATGGAGAGTATCCGGAATTGGCTGTGACTGTTACGTTAGAAGAATCATTAGGAGAGAATAATATAGGTGAAAAGAGTCATAGTAATGAGGGAAAAGGTCAAAGTAATGAGGGAAAAGGTCAAAGTAATAAAATTGCGCAGGTGGAATTGGTGAGAGAAGAGAAAAACAAAGACGAAGCAAAATTGGTTGTGAAAAAGTTACCTGAGAATCAGGAAGCAGCAACATCTATTATTAAGGTAGAAACAAAACCACCAACTAAGACTGAAGTGGTTCAGGTAGAGACAAAGCCAGCCGAGAAGTCAAAAGTTGTTGAAGTAGAGACAAAGCCAGCCGAGAAATCAAAAGTTATTGAAGTAGAGACAAAGCCAGCCGAGAAGTCAAAAGTTGTTGAGGTAGAGACAAAGTCAGCGGTAAAAAAAAGAGCCGCTGAAGTAGAGTTAATACCAGCAAAAAAAACAAAGTCTACTCATGTTCAGAGTGCTGCTGTAATCGATACGCATTACTTTAATGAACGTATCGCGCAAATAGAGCAAACATCGTTTAATGAAACACTTATTACAGAGAAAGAAACCTCGGAGGCTATACTTAATGATATAAGGGTAACTGAGAAGAAGGGAATGCCTCCTCTTTTTTAACTTATGGAGCACAACCTGGTTATTGACAAAATCCTTAGGAATGCATAGAATAGTGATATAATGAATAACATAAAAGCAATGAATAGAAAAGTAGTTTTAGTAGGAATAAAAGAGAGGGAATGTCACCGGCTGAAAGCATTCCTGATTCTGAATAGAATGAAGTGCATCTAGGAGCTGATTTGAGTGAGCCTTATGGTTAGCCTAATCCGGTTACAGCCGTTATTTGTATCAAGTGCATAATCACAGAATATTGGTTATTATTCGAATGATTGTGAATTAGAGTGGAACCGCGATGCATCGTCTCTATTGTTATAATAGAGACGATTTTTTTCATTACAGGCATTTATTTATAAAAGGTACTTGGTTTTGGTCCTTTCTTTTATGCCTGGTAAACATAAGAAAAAGGCTAAGCTGCGGATGCTTCTGTTTGTGTTGAAAGCGAGGACTTTATGGGATATATCAAGTTTATTAAAGAGGAATTCAAGGTAATCAAAGAACGTGATCCGGCAGTGAAATCAATGATGGAGGTTTTTTTATATCCTTCTTTTAAAGCAAAGAGAAGTTATAAACTGGCTCATAAACTTTATAAAAGAAAACATTATTTTTTAGCAAGATGGATATCACAACGTTCGGCAAGAAAAACTGGAATTGAGATTCATCCAGGCGCAAAAATCGGAAAAGGTTTTTTTATAGATCATGGACATGGTGTAATTATCGGTGAAACGGCTATAATTGGAGATAATGTAACCTTGTATCAGGGTGTAACATTAGGTGGTACAGGAAAAGAAAAGGGAAAACGCCACCCTACTATTGAAGATAATGTCATGATTAGTGCAGGTGCGAAAGTATTAGGGTCCTTTACTGTTGGTGCCAATAGCAAAATTGGAGCAGGAAGTGTTGTCCTTCGAGAAGTGCCACCTAATTCCACAGTGGTTGGTGTTCCAGGACGTGTGGTAAAACAAGATAATATGAAAATGCCAAGATTGGATCTTGATCAGGTTCATTTGCCAGACCCGGTACTTCAAGATCTTGCAAAGCTTCATAAAGAGAATATGATTCTTAAGAAACGACTTGATGAAATGGAAGAACGATTAAGACAATAAAGTGACTAGGAGGAAGAAGAGATGAAATTATATAATACGTTAACGAAACAAAAGGAAGAATTCGTTCCAATTGAGCCTGGAAAGGTTCGTATGTATGTATGTGGACCTACAGTTTATAACCTAATCCATATTGGTAATGCCAGACCTATGATTGTGTTTGATACAGTTCGTCGTTATTTTGAATACAAAGGATTTCAGGTAAACTTTGTATCTAATTTTACTGATGTAGATGATAAAATTATAAAGAAAGCGAATGAGGAGGGCCTTACTTCTCAGGAAATTAGCGAGAGATACATCGAAGAATGTAAAAAGGATATGGCAGCACTTAATGTAAAACCAGCCACAACACATCCATTAGCTACTCAAGAAATTGATGGTATGGTAGAAATGATTCAGACCTTAATTGATAAAGGATTTGCTTATGCAGTAAATGGTACCGTTTACTTTAGAACTCGTAAATTTGATGGCTATGGGAAACTCTCTAAAAAAAATCTGGATGATTTGCAGGCTGGAATCCGTATTGCAGTAGAAGAAGGGAAGGAAGATGATATGGACTTCGTTCTTTGGAAGCCAAAGAAAGAAGGCGAACCTTCCTGGCCATCTCCATGGAGTGATGGTCGTCCAGGCTGGCATATTGAATGCTCGGTAATGAGTAAAAAATATCTTGGAGAACAAATTGATATTCATGCTGGTGGAGAAGATTTGGTATTCCCACATCATGAAAATGAAATTGCCCAAAGTGAAGCTGCCAATGGGAAAGATTTTACAAAATACTGGTTACACAATGGCTTTCTTAATATAGAAAATAAGAAAATGTCAAAATCAGAAGGCAATTTCTTTACTGTACGTGATATAAGTGAAAAATATGATTTGCAAATACTTCGTTTCTTTATGTTAAGTGCACATTATCGTAGTCCTATTAATTTCTCCAGGGATTTGATGGAAGCAGCGAAAGCAGGCTTAGAACGTATCAAAACTGCTGTGTTTAATTTAAATCATCTGATGAGTGTAGCACCAGATCAAGCTGCAACAGAGGATGAAAATAAGTTTCTAGAAGATTTGCTTGCATTAAATACAAAGTTTGACGAAGCAATGGAGGATGATTTTAATACGGCAGATGCGATTAGTGCAGTATTCGAAATGGTAAAACTGGCCAATACTAATATTAAGGCCACTACTTCCAAAGAAGTTATCTTAAAATTCATTGAGAAAATTCAGGTATTATGTGATATACTAGGTATTGAAACAGATGAAGAAAAAGGATTACTAGATGATGACATCGAACAACTGATTGAGGAACGTCAAAACGCCAGAAAGAACCGTGATTTTGCTCGTGCTGACGAGATACGAGATCAGTTATTAGGTCAGGGAATCCTATTAGAGGACACCAGAGAAGGGGTTCGATGGAAAAGAGCGTAGAAGTAAAGGATCATATCATGTCAATGCAAGAAGATAATTATGTTAGTAATCCAAACTGTGAAATAATTGAGTATTTGCGGAATTATTTTCATATTGAAAAACAGGATTTGCGAACATATTCACCATTAACGTTAGCTTATATTGGAGATGGTATTTATGATATCATCATTCGTACCATCATTGTTACGAAGAAAAATGCGCCGGTGAATCGTTTGCATAAAGAGGTAAGTCAACTTGTAAAAGCCAATGCTCAAATGAGAATGATTCATGCTATTGAGAGTATCTTGACAGAAGAGGAGCTAGGGATTTATAAGCGCGGGCGTAATGCGAAGAGCTTTACTTCTGCCAAAAATGCCAGCATTACTGAGTATCGGATTGCAACAGGTTTGGAGGCTTTAATTGGTTATCTATATCTTGATAACCGATTTAACCGAATTGTAGAGCTAATAGAATATGGAATCAATCATTTGGATAAAGAGTAGGAAGGTTGCATAGCGCAACAGATAGGAGCAACATGAGATACGAAGAATTAACAATAGAGGGAAGAAATGCGGTACTAGAAGCATTTCGTGCAAAGAAACCAATTGATCGACTATTTATACTGGACGGTTGCCAGGATGGTCCAATTAAGTCCATTATCCGTGAGGCAAAAAAGGGAGATACCATTATTACCTTTGTGGCTAAGGAAAGATTAGACCAGATCTCTGAGACAGGGAAGCATCAAGGGGTGATTGCATATGCTGCTGCCTACGAATATGCTGAGATAGAAGATATGTTTGAATTAGCGAAAGAGAAAGGCGAGTCCCCATTTCTTATCTTACTTGATAATATTGAGGATCCCCACAATCTTGGAGCAATGATAAGAACTGCGAATCAGGCGGGGGCTCACGGTATTATTATTCCAAAAAGGCGTGCAGTAGGGCTTACCGCAACGGTAGCCAAAACAAGTGCAGGAGCAATTAACTATGTGCCAGTTGCCAAAGTGACGAATCTTGTTCAGACAATTGAGGAGTTAAAGGAACGTGGAGTTTGGTTTGTATGTGCGGATATGGACGGAGAACTCATGTATCGCCTTGATCTAACTGGTCCGATTGGAGTAGTGATTGGCAGTGAAGGCGAAGGGGTTAGCAGATTAGTAAAAGAAAAATGCGATTTCGTAGCATCGATACCGATGAAAGGGGATATAGATTCTTTAAATGCTTCCGTAGCAATGGGAATTTTGTCCTATGAAATTGTAAGACAAAGGATGAAGTAAATTGGCCAATGATTATCTAATTGTTGATGGTTATAATATTATTTTTGCCTGGGAAGAGTTGAGGGAACTTGCCAAGGTAAATCTAGAGGCTGCCAGAGCAAAACTGGCAGATATCCTCTGTAATTATCAAGGTTTTGTAAAAGAAGGAGTCATTTTAGTCTTTGATGGTCATAAAACGAAGGGAAATCTGGGAAGCGTTATTGCTTACCATAATATTGATATTGTTTATACAAAAGAAGCTCAGTCGGCAGATACTTTTATTGAAGCAGTCGTGCAACAAAGAGGACGTCATAATCGAATTCGGGTAGCAACTAGTGACTACGCGGAACAGATTGTAATACTAGGACAAGGTGCCAGTCGTATATCGGCGAGAGAGCTTCAAATAGAAATAGAAGAAATAGAAAAACAGATTCGAAAAGAGTATACTGAAAAATTAGTAACAAAACGGAATAGTTTACTGGATAACATATCTCCTGAGATGGCGAAAATATTAGAGCAGATGAGATTAAAGAAGGACTAATTAGGAATCTATGAATATTAGCCAGTCTTGGGTAATCCAGTGATGAGTGTAAGTAAGGGAGCATGCTTATGGGAGAATCGGTCTTTGCAAAGCAATCCGATGAGCAATTAATTAAGTTAATAAAAGAAGGTAACCGGGATGCGATGGACTGGTTATTGATGAAATACAAGTATCTGGTCAGGAGAAGGGCCAGAGCCTTGTTTTTAATCGGTGGAGATAAGGATGATTTGATACAGGAAGGAATGATCGGGCTCTATAAGGCGATTCAAGATTATGACCTGTCAATTGAAAGTGATTTTTCCTCATTTTTAAGCCTATGTATCTTACGTCAAATGTATAGTGCAATTAAAATGCAAAACCGCAAGAAAAATTCTCCACTTAATAATTATATATCGCTGGATGCACCGGTAAATGAGCAATCGGCAAGACAGATGGGAAAAGGGCTTTCATTGATTGATGTTATGTTTCCTGGCAATAGTCTGAACCCTGAAGAGCAGCTCATTGATCAGGAAAATACGAAAATGCTAAAGCTTGCGTTGTCTCATCAATTAAGTTCATTAGAAAAAGAAGTGGTTATGCGTTATATTGATGGGGTTAAGTATACTCAGATTGCAAAAGAGCTGAATAAGTCTCCTAAAGCAATTGACAATGCGTTACATAGAATCAAAGTAAAGCTTACAAAAATAGTGAAAGAGATGCGCTAAGTGTAGTAAAATATTCCATCAAATTCCTGCAAAATGAGGTTGACAAATCAGATATCATTTTATAAAATAGGAAAGTATCAAGTGCTCCTTTGGCACAGTAGGTAGCGCGCTTCCATGGTAAGGAAGAGGTCGCCGGTTCAAATCCGGCAAGGAGCTTAGATTTTTCAGTGCTTAGCGTGTAATATAGAGTTGTCAGTTCAATGTTTAATTCAATGACTCTATTTTACACGCTTTAATAATTTATTATTATAACTTGATATTGTATTTTTATACATCTGCTTATCGACGTGAGAGTAATTGTCTAAAGTAGTACGGACAGTTGAGTGTCTAAGTATTTCAGATACTATTTTAGGATTAACACCACTTCTCATTAAGTTTGTTCCAAGACTATGCCTTGCGGTATAAATACTAACAATTTCAAGATTATTTTTCTTTAGTATTTTTTTGAAAGTTTTACATATAAAATCAGGTGTCATGGGCCTGAAATCAGGAAGCAAGCAATTTATAAAACTATCAGCTGGCATTTTTTTATTTGAAGATTTGTATAGTAATTCTTGTTCTAATCTATGTTTCTCTAATTTCTTTTCTAATAATACATCTATATAAACCTCATTATGTGCATTGCTATTTTTTAAATCAGTAAGATTTCTTTTGACATCAATACCGACTTCAGGGACAAAACTATCTCCATACCAGTCACACCATCTTAAACCACACACTTCGCCAGGTCGCATTCCAGTTGAAAATAAAATCAGAAAAGCCATATAACAAGGTGATTCTTTAACGTCACGTAACTTCAGAAAATTACTTATTTCATTTTCTGACCAAGTTACATGGCGTTTTTTCTTTATTCCGGGCTTTTTGATTGAAGCACAAGGATTATAATTTAGTTGTTTCATTAATATGGCAAAATCAAATATCATTTTTAGTATACTCATTACTTTGCTTATTGTTGCAGGGGATTGATTAAGGGAAAGCATAAAGTCGGTTATATCAATCGGCTCTATATCTTTTACTAGTTTATCGCTAAATACTGGCTCAATATAAGCTTCATAACATGCTCTATTAGTGCGGTATGTGGTTGTGGCGACTGTTTTTTCTCTCATTGCTAACCAACGCTCTGAAATAAAACTAAAGGATTCCTTAGTATATATTTTGTGGTTATTATTAATTACGCTTTTTCTAAGTTCAAGCTCAGCTAATTGAGCATCTGATTTTTTTTCAAACCCTTTTGACCACTCATATTCTTGCTTATCATTAATTCTTCCAAGGTAAACAGCTGCATACCACTTCCCATTTTTTTTATGAATTGACATAAGAATCTCCTTTCTAAATAAAGACATCATCACACTAACGATTAACTATATCAGCAAATGATAAATCTTGCTCTAAACAATAAGAATATAATTCAATATCTTTTTTGTGGTTTAGCCAAATATATTTATCTTTTGCTGATGGATTAAAAAACCATTTTTTAGACAGTGTATTCATTCTTTTTAAAGCCGCTTCCTCTGAAACTCCAAAGACATCCATAATAGTTGAACAGTCCAATTTGAAATGGGAACTTGCCTGTCTTAAAGTATACTCAGGCATTAACAGTTGAGCAGCAAAAAAATGCGCTTCTACTTCTTCTAGATCTTCGTCTTTATTATGGTTTAAATAAATGTGCCCAATCTCATGAGCCCTAGTCCAGTTCAAGTGTTCTTTGCACTGGGGCTTGTCATTATGCAATATAAAATAAAACTCCCCATATTTTATAGTACAACCATCGACAAGACATTGATTTGCTTTTGAAATAAAGTCTGTTAATTTGGTATCGGTAGCTTCACAATACTCTTGAATAGAAAAAAAGTATATTTTTTTGCTAAATATTAGTGTTGTAACATCAAGCCGCGTTGATATAAAACTCTGCTTAAATAATAGGTCATTTGCCAGCTTAATACATTTATCAAAATCGGGTCTTATCAAACACTAGTCCTCCTTAGTAATTACTCATAAAGATCCTATTTAATTCCTTTTGCTTTTAAGAATATATCAATTGTTGATTCAAATTGCTTCAGAATTAAATCTTTCTCTTCGGTAGTAGCATCTTGAGCTTTTCTGCAAAGCATCAAAATTTTGCGTTCTGTTAAATCTTTTGCTTCATATTCATTTTTTCTTTCTTCTTTAGTCTCCTCTCCCATAAGGTAATCAATTGTGACACCAAAGTAATTTGCTAGTATTTTCGCAGTATCGGCTGCTAATTTACTATTATTCTTTTTCCAAGAATAAAGTGTTGTTTGAGATATACCAGTATCTTTAGATACTTTATATATGGTATATCCATATTTTTGTAGAAGTTGCTCAAAAATTTCGTACATTGTTTGTACTCCTTTCACAAAAATATAGCACAACGATAAAACGTAGTATTATTTCATTGACAATAACGAAAATACGTGGTAGAGTAAATACAACGATTAATCGTAGTAAATGAAAAAAGTCTACTATTTAACGTGCTACTAAAATTCGTGTTACTATGACTGACAAGCAAAGTATAACGTATTTACGTAGTAATTTCAAGAGGAAAATAAAGATGGGAGGTATTTTTTTGTATTTAAAAATCGACAAATTACTTAAAGAGAGGGGTATAACTCAGTATAAATTATCAAAAGATACAGGGATAAGCCAATCTTGTTTAAGTGATTGGAAGAGGGGAATAGCTAATCCAAAATTAGATAAGTTAATAATTTTGGCAAAATATTTTGATGTAGACGTTCAATACTTTTTAGATTAAGAGGTGCTTAATGAGAGAATTAATGCCAGTAAATACTGTTGATGAGGTCGCAGCTTACTTGAAAGTGAGTCCAACAACTGTATATCGACTAGTAAGCCGCAGAGAGTTAAAAAGTATCAAAGCACTTGGAAAAACTAGAATAACAAAGGAAGCAGTTTTAGAGTTGATACATCAATGATATTAGTGATTCAAGGAGAATAAGGCGAAAAGTAGTGAATGAAACAATAACAGAAAGTACAACATATATCATCATAAATAAGAGGTGATGATATGAAAAAAAGTGAAAAAATCAATATTGTTAATTACATTACTATAGGCGGAAAGAAAATTAACATGGAGACACTAAGTGATGAAGAAAAAAGAGAAATAGCAATACGGCTTAACGACATTGCTTTGACAGCTGCTGGATATGTACGTATAGATGAAACTGCTTAGGCAGTTAACAAATGACAAGCATTGATGGACTGGAGGCAAAAGATATGGAAATAAGATATCGAGATGGAAATGCAGAAATAACAATTAAAGACGATTGTTGCGTGAAAACAGCAGAGGAAGTCGAACAGATCTTAAAAAACATAGCAGAGATATATGTTAGAGCTGTAATGAAAAAAGCAATGGAAGATAAAACCTCGTAAGAGGTTAATTGGTAGGACAAGCACTAAAAGAATAGAGGTGAGAAGAGATGAATGAAACAATAAAAAGAGTAGATGAAACAATTGAGAACATTTGTGACTGGGTAGATGAAGCAGTTATCAACGGAGCGATGTCAAAAACACCAGAGATGATAAGTGCTCTAGCTGATCTAGTCGCTGCCAGAGCAACAGTGAAGGAAGAATCAGAAATGAGAATTGCTGACCCCGAAGTGAAAGTTCAAAGTCAGCAAAGTAATGATTTTGTACCCGAAGACAGTAATGGAAAGTGTCTTG
>JAEYSV010000027.1 GCA_023434365.1 Bacillota bacterium
ATCCAAGCGAGAGCGTGTTGCGAATGAACTATGCCTTGCATCACGATTCACAAACAGAATTGTGCAAATTGACGAACTATAATTTTAATAAGGGCTTTTGACGCCCTAATCCTATATCATAAAAAAAAGGCAGTGAACTAGTCACTGCCAGCATATTTATTTTGATTTTTGTTCATAGATTTTTGCAACTTCCTCCACAGGACCACTCGCAATAATCTTTCCCTTCTCTAGGATTATGGCTTTATCACAAAGGCGTTTAACCTGTTCTAATGAATGGGATACAAATAAAACAGTAACTCCTTTATCGAACATTGACATAATCTTTTTTTCAGATTTTTTCTTGAATTTAGCATCTCCAACGGATAGAACTTCATCTAAGATTAATATCTCGGGTTCCACTATGGTTGCTATGGCGAAGCCAAGTCTTGCCTTCATACCTGAGGAATAGTTTTTAATAGGGACATTGATAAAATCACCCAATTCGGAAAATTCTACGATTTCATCATATTTTGATTTGATAAATTCTTTTGAATATCCGAGCACTGCTCCATATAAATAGATATTCTCTGCTCCAGTGTACTGAGGTTCAAACCCGGCACCTAGCTCAAGTAAGGGCACAATCTTACCTTTTGTCATGATAGAACCCTTCGTTGGCTTAAGCACTCCTGCTATTGTCTTGAGCAGAGTACTTTTCCCAGCACCGTTGAATCCAAGGATTCCAAGTCGTTCTCCTTGCTTTAACTCGATACACACATCATTTAAGGCCCAGAACTCTTGAAACCTGATTTCCCTTTTTATAAACTTAATAAAATACTCTTTTATATTATCAACTTTTTCAGCACTTAAGTTAAACATCATACTGACGTGATCTACTTTTAAAACTACTTTGTTCTTCATGGATGCCTCCTGCTATATGTTAAGTATAAATTTATCCTGATTTTTATAAAAGATTACTAATCCAAATACGAACACAATTGCACTAAAACCAGCGCTGTATAACAGTGTCTGAGCATCTAGCCAGGTTCCATCCAAAATAGCAATACGGAAATTATAGATGACACAGTATAATGGATTATACTCTAACAGGTAAGCAACCTCTTCTAATCTGTCTGCTTTATAAAAAATAGCGCTCAGATACATAACTATCATCAAGAATACTTCCCAAAGATACTCAAGATCTCGGAAAAAAACGCTCATGGTCGATAATATCAACCCTACCCCAACCGTCATGATAAGCAAAATTGCTAACGGTATGATTGCCTGCAATGTATAAAGAGTAACCGGTATCCTAAAGATTATACACGCACCTGCTAATACAAACAGCGATAGAACAAATATCACAAAGTTGGATAAAACACTTGATAATGGATAGATATATTTGGGTACATACACCTTTTTTATCATCCCCGCATGTGTACGAATTGATCGCATTGCTGACTTAGTTGAGGTAGCAAAGAAATTGTAGAGCAAACGACCAGTTAAAATATACACTGGAAACTCATTGCTCTTATTGTTAAACAATGTACCAAATACCAAAGTCAAAACTGCAGTTGTCATAATTGGTTCTAACAAAGTCCACACATAACCCAAATAAGATCTTCTATACTTAAGCTTTATTTCCTTTTTTACCAACTCAACCAGTAAGTAACGGAATTTTTTAAAATTCTTTAGGAATCTCATAATTACCTAGCCTTTCTCTATTGTGCATCATTTATAATTATCATACATCATCTACGTTTTTTTATACTATAGAATCGTATGACTGAGGCAATCCATACCGAGCATTATAGCATTTTTATATAATCAAGTCAAATTCCTTTACGATATAAACGCATTTTCAGAATAAATATTTTGAATCTTCCATAGCGGTCTTTGAGCACAGAATGCAAAAACGCCAGATATTCTTCAAAGAGTACATTTTCTCTGCTGGTAATACTTTTTTCACAGTACCGAAGCCTCGAATAAAGCATTGCTAGAGTTGTAAGATTTCTCTCTCTGGTAGAGTATTGCATTCCGATACGACTGGCAAACTGTAAAACCGTTTCCCCAGTATCTAGTTTATAACCAGCATACCCCAGATACCCCATAATAATATTCATATTATAATAAGCCTTAAGGCTTGGCGAAGCCTCTAGATAATTTCTTCGGTTTTTTCTAATTTTAATCATGAAAATCAAAGCAAATAGCAACATAAAAATTAATAATGCTATCGTAATAAATAATACAAAATATCCATACGTTTGTTTTTCCTTATTGCGCTTTTCACTTTCCTGATGTTTACGAAGTAATTCATCATAGTATTCCTGAATTGGATCTATGACGTGATGATTGTACTGTTCATTGGCACTATTGCCACCTTGCGAATTGCCTCCATTGCCCTCACTTAAGCTTCCTTCCCATGGTGTATAACGAATTGCAGCATAACTGCCGGTTGGCTCAAAAGGTATCCACCCTATCCCTTCTATGTATGCTTCTGTCCATGCATGAGCAGACCGTTCCTCTATTGTAAATACTGCTCCTGGTGTCTTATTATCATGCCATAAACAATATCCCTGCACATATCTGGTAGGTATGCCTATCGTTCTAGCCATTACACCCATTGCTGATGCAAAATATGTACAATATCCTTTTTTACCGTCAAATAAAAAATAGTCAACAACATCACGACCCTCTGGCACGCTTCCTGGCCTAGTGGTATACTCGTAGGTATTAAGAAAAGCCTCAATTGCCTTAAGTTTGTCGTATTTCGTTTTTGCCTCTTTTGTTATGTCTTTCGTAAGTTCGGTTATCCTTTCCGGTAACTCCTCTGGAAGATTCATATATAGCTGCTCTATTGTCTTTGAGCGCATTCTTAGAATTTCTATAGCTTGTAATGGTATCTTTACGTTATAACTTGGAAATTCATCACTAACCGCTATGATAAAATCCTTATAATCATACCCAACATAATCTTCATAAGAAAATGATTTGAGCTTCTGAAGCAACTGGTCAAATGCTACACTATCAAGGTTAATATTAAAATATTGCAGAGTATACTTAATGTCATCTTGTAGTCGGTCAAATACCATGTTTGTATTGTGATCATCAAAATTAGCATCACTGTCATTTAATTTAAACGAATGCATTTTAAGCGGATAAAAGATACTTTTTGTTTCAATCCCACTATACTCTATGAGAAGCTCTTGATTTTTAATAATTCGGCCCGGCTGACTAAACATATCCGCGATATACATTCCCCACAGTAACTCAATAAGGTCTAGTTTATAGTCCACATACTCTGTTAGATAATTTGGTGATTCGGTTTCATCTTCCCATCCGATTGAAGTATATACATTTCGCACACTACCTGTCAAATAGATATTATTCTCGAGAATCGTCTTAGAAGACAGTTTCAATACCTCCTCGTCCGATAACTCCAAATCACCTCCAATTTTACTACTATCTCCATAACCAGAGAATTTCATTTCATAACGGCCATAATCCTTATCTATGAATGATCTAATATTGGTATACCAATCCTCCACAGTGGAACCAACTCCACTTAACACGCCTTTCACCAGTCGCCATTGCATTGGTTCTTTATCGGAGGGCATAAATACCATGATAAATCCAAACAGTATAATGACGACAACCAGATATTGTAACTCCATAATGGGTGTGTGCTTTGCTTCCCTCTTCTTATTTTTCCTTCGATACCAGGCTGCAACTTCCAGCAATATCGTAAATACATACATTAAAAGTAGAATTACTCCATTTCTTCCAAAATCAAGCTCTTTTATACCTCCTAGCAAAAATAGGATAAGTATACTGATGGCAAGCCCAACTCTTACTACAAAGTACCTTTGTAATACATAAAAGAAGGATACTAAAACTAATAACATGACACCTACCGTCAACAATGTATAGCTAGTTTGGGATTCTTCCTGCTCCACAAGACGATGATTAAGCCATTTTATATATTCCTTAATAAAATTTATTATTGAATCCCAGTTTATGATACATAAAAACAATAAGAGGAAAATTGAAATTGTACATATTATGTAAAACACCGAGGAATTATGATGTTTATCAATGAAATATAACACTGACATAATCACTGCTACTAATATAAAAACTGCAGCACTCCAGAGTTCAAAAGAAAATAAATTTAAAAATATAAAGATTGATCCTAGGGAAAGAAGTGCCGTAATAAATAGTTGGTATCCCTCTATTTTTAACCATTTTATCTCCATTATGTCACCTTCCTTCTAAAATGCTCAGTACCTCATCAGACAATCTGATTTGAAAGAAATGAATTCTCTCGTCAAGCTTATTTCTAATAGAAGCTGCACTTTCCTCACCGATATATACCAAGGTAACATCAAGCTCCACTGCGAGTGCTTCATAACAGGCTTTTGCCAGCTCTTTCGTAACACAGGCAGTCGTTATAATAAATCTTGCTTTCGAAGATACCATACTAGTACTCTTATGTAACAGCTTATCAACTCCATCTGTAGAATAAAACGATGCCTTGGCACAAAACTGATACCATTCGTCAAACTGGGCTTTCCCAGTAATTATTTGTTTTCTGATCTCTTCCTGTTGCCATAACACCGATACTTTAGTGTTTTTTCTGTAGAAGTAGTTGGTTACTGCTAAAGCAGTTTCTATAATTTTATCTTCAATGATACAAACAGAAAGTTCATCCCCTTCAGGGCGTTTCAAATCTAGCAGATAAACTATTTCTGACTTAATTTCTTCCGTGAATTTTCTCGTCATAAGGTTCTGCTGCCTAGCTGAAGCTTTCCAATGAATCATCCGAGCAGTATCACCTGACATATAATTTCGTACTTCGGTATCGGGAATCTGTGGATTTGGAGCAATTAATATATTCTGCCTCTTTTGATCATCTTCTTCTGGAACAATGGCTAACTGTTTTGGCGAAAGAATTCTTGGTTGAACATAAACTTTAATTGTGGAGGGGCATCGATACTTTAACTGAAAGATGTCTAAAAAATCGGTTACAATGACTTGATGAATTCCTACCTCATATTCACCTCTGTAATATGCCCTCATTGTTGTATGCCTCTCAATTCCTTCTCCCGGCAAAAGACAGTAAGAAAGGTTAGAGGAAAGCTTTTCAACTTTAGATCGATCTTCTAAAAATGTAACCTGTACCCCGGTAAAAGTCAAAAAATCCTCATTGGTTAGATGAAAGTAATATGGCGTCTGCTCCATTTTTACCATTACTCTGGAGTCAATTTTCTGATAAATGCGAAACCTTTTGTATACGAAGAGTAAATATACCCACAACAAAACTGGTATTATTAACATTGTGTAAAAAAGTGCATAAGTAACGGTACCACCATAAAAACTAACTAAGACAGCAGATGCTGCCATACAGCCGAAAAGTATAACTCTGTTTCTTCTCATAAAAAACCCCTTTACCTGTTTCCTTATTTATACTTATCTAAGTACTGGTACTGATATCTTCTTTATCAACGACTTTAACACTGTTTCAGAGTTAACCTTAGTAATTTTAGCATCCATTGACAATACAAATCGATGGCATAATACCGGTATTAACATTTCCTGAATATCATCAGGAATTACATAATCACGCCCATCTAGATATGCCCAAGCCTGTGCTGCACGAATGATTGCAAGAGTTGCTCTTGGACTAGCCCCAAGGATAAATTGCTCCTCTTTTCTGGTCGCTTGAACCAGACGTACTGTATAATCAACAATATCGTTATGTACTTTAAGTCCTGCTACCTCTTTTTGCATTGCAACTACCTCATCTTTGGTAGCTACCGGAATCACCGTTTGCAGCATGGCATCTGCAAGATAATTCTGAACCATTCGACATTCCTCTTCTGGTCCAGGATACCCTAGTGATATTTTCATAAGAAACCGGTCAAGCTGTGCTTCTGGTAAATTATAAGTACCCAGAAAGTCTACAGGATTCTGAGTGGCAATAACTAAAAATGGTTCCTCTAACGGATAAATTACTCCATCCACAGTCACCTGTTTTTCTTCCATTGCCTCTAATAAACTGGCCTGAGTTTTTGGAGAAGTACGGTTAATCTCATCTGCCAACACTATATTTTTCATGATTGCACCTTTTGCATATTCAAAGGTTCCCGTCTTCATATTATAAATACTTATCCCTGTAATATCCCCTGGTAAGGTATCTGGTGTGAACTGAATACGTCCAAACTCGCACTGAATTGATTTGGCTAAGGCATTGGCTAAAGTCGTTTTACCTACTCCTGGTACATCCTCTAACAAAATATGTCCTCTGGCTAGTAACGCAGTCATAACTAACTTAACTTTATCCTCTTTTCCAATAATCACTTTATTAATTTGATTCATAATCTTAACTGCCGTACCCTGATACACATTATTACCTTCCTTTACAGTAACATCATCTACATACCCATTTTGCATGTCCAAACTATCCTCTTCTTTTGTTTGCTTCACTAACATTGCCATCTTGACGCCCTCCAACTTAATATTAAATTCCAAATTTTTGTTTTTATATTAGCTTCTATTAATATGTTATAACAATACACTAATTTTACCATAACTTGTCACTTCTTCCTATTACTAATTTTAATTTATGTGCCACTACGAACTTCATCCAAGCGAGAGCGTGTTGCGAATGAACTATGCCTTGCATCACGATTCACAAACAGAATTGTGCAAATTGACGTACTATAATTTTAATAAGGGCTTTTGACGCCCTAATCATATATTATAAAAAAGGGATAACCTGATATACCACAGATTATCCCTCTATACTCACTATTTACTTATAATATCTTTTTATCTTATATTTAACCGATTTACAGCACTAAAGATTGCGCGAATAGAGGCTCTCGTAATATTAGAACTTACACCAACACCAAAGGTAACTTGGTTCGTATTACAATCAAGCATATGAATGTAAGCTGCAGCCTGTGCGTTAGATCCTTCCCGTAATGCATGTTCCGAATAATCAAGTACTTTAATATTAATATTAAGTGCTTCCTGTAATCCTCGTTGTACGGCATCAATTGGACCATTTCCAGTTGCGGTGAAGGCCTTTTCTACTCCGTAATCTCTATAAACTAGAGAAACACTCGTACTAAATTCACTATCACTATCACTATGTTCCTCAATGCGACATTTCACAAAATGAAGTGGCTCTTTTGCATTCAGATAAATAGTTTTAAACTCTTCCATGATTTGTTCTGGAGCAACTTCTCCCTGCTTTTCAGAGATTGACTGGATTACATCTGCAAACTCTTTATGCATAGCCTTTGGTAATTTGTATCCAAAGTACGTATCCATAATAAAGGCAACTCCACCTTTTCCAGATTGGGAATTAATACGTACAATTGGTTCATAAACACGGCCAACATCAGCCGGATTAATTGGTAGATAAGGAACCTCCCAGTATTCCTGACTACGTTCATTCATAGCCTGAATACCCTTATTAATAGCATCCTGATGTGATCCGGAAAATGCGGTAAATACAAGTTTTCCGGCATATGGATGACGAATGTGCACAGGTATCTTATTGCATCGTTCGTAAACCTCTATTATTTCATTTATATTCTCTATGTTCAGTTTTGGATCAATTCCATTGCTAAACATGTTATACGCTATATTTAAAATATCCACATTACCGGTACGCTCACCGTTTCCAAATAACGTTCCCTCTACACGATCACAACCAGCCAAAATAGCAAGCTCTGCTGCTGCTACAGCCGTTCCGCGGTCATTATGTGGGTGGATACTTAATATTACGGCTTCCCGATTCTTTATGTGCTTATGCATCCATTCAATCTGGTCTGCATGCACATTAGGTGTATTCATTTCTACGGTTGCTGGGAGATTAATAATAACTTTATTCTCCTTGGTAGCACCCCATGTATCTATCACTGCTTCGCATATTTCAAGAGAAAAATCAAGTTCAGTACCAGTAAAACTCTCTGGAGAGTATTCCAATATAATTTTACCATCGAAATCCTCTGCATATTTTTTTACAAGCTCTGTACCATGCACTGCTATATCAACAATTTCTTGTTTCGTTTTATGAAAAACAACATCTCGTTGCAATGTAGAGGTAGAGTTATAGATGTGTACAATTGCTGTCTTTACGCCTTGGATGGCTTCAAAAGTACGTGCAATCAAATGATCTCTGCATTGAACTAACACCTGCACAACTACATCATCTGGAATCAATTTTCGATCAACTAACTGTCTTAAAAAATCAAATTCAATCTGTGAGGCACTTGGAAACCCTATTTCAATTTCTTTAAAGCCAAGTTTAACTAAAAGCTTAAAAAACTCAATCTTTTCCTCAACTACCATAGGCTCAATTAATGCCTGATTGCCATCTCGTAAGTCTACACTACACCAGATTGGTGCTTTTTGGATTTCTTTATTTGGCCAGTCTCTGCTTTCCATTTTGACAACTGGTACTCTACGATATTTCTTATAATTTAACATAATTTATCATCCTCCTAATACTATACTTTTATGAAATCCTAATTAGATATTCCAACTAGCATTGGAGTCGATAAATCACGCTATATTTTTTGACAATGAATAATTTGATATTGTCTACTCTAGCCCCATCCTAATCATCCTTTTCTCTTAAAATAATTCTTTTGTTTTATTTTTCTTAATATACTGTTGCGTGTTGTAAATTATACCATTACTTTATTTTATTAGCAACCATTAATTTTACCTCTGTTTTTTCAATAATTCATAATATATTAACTGTATTTTTTGCTATTCTGTGGTAAAATAACAATACTCGACAACTCAATTCAGAGGAGGTATTATTTTGGAACACGCAAAAAAGATATTATACATCGGTATTGTATTCATTTTTCTTACCGGCATCATTTGCTTTACTTATACCAGGAAAGTATCGCTTAAGGAACCTGTTTTCTTAAAGCATTATAGCGAATTCCTGTTTCCTTTTATCGCCAAAGAAGATAGACTGACCAAAGAAGATATAACTCAGCTAAATGGGCAATCGGATATGTTCTATACTGACTTACAGTTTGTATTGCAATATCTTACGAACCGGGACAATACTTCGGTTACAAAGCTTGATTTAGGTCTTGGTGATGAGTTTGAAGTAGTTGTCTCAGATCAACCATTTACCCCTCAATACTCATATAGTTATGATCTGGTTTCAGATGGCGCTGCTGATTCTTATGGCCTATACCAGTTGCACCCGCTCTATGTATATATTATGTATACAAAGGAAGCTCCACCAAATGAATCGATTCTTATTACAGATGCGCAAGTGACCTATTCAGATGGTACTACTGACCAAATCAACCTAGGAAAAATTATGCTACGGTTTGCAGATGAACATACTATTTATGAATCGGAAACATTAAGTCTCCTTGGAGAAACTAGTTTTGCTAATCAATATCTATTTGAATATGATATTGCCTCTGCTATAGCAGAATGTAGCTTTTATGATGAAATAGCAAGTAATTTAACCTTACTCTCTAACAAGACTTCGTTTAAAAGCGGTGACACATTACAAATAAAAAAAGATAGCATCCTTGATATGATGCTAATTCAACCAAAAGGTGATATTCTGACCCGTTACACTACATACAACATTAATTTATCTCTTACCTATGAGGACAATCAGGTTACCAAACAGCTTATCATACCTTTGACCAACTATGGTAATGATATGGTCTTTACGTATGGAAACATCCGCAACTACTTAAGTCAAAGGGGGGATATCGAATGAATAAAGGACTAGCCAGAATACTTATTGGATACTTTTTAACTTGTTTTCAGTTCCGCTTTGGTAATATTACTGTCGTTCCTCTCTTTATATGCTATTTATTGATTTTAAGCGGGGTACAGACGCTATTTACCTCAACCTCAAAAAATTATTTTCGTAATGCCTTCGCTTTTGCAAGTGTCCTAGTTATATTACATTTATCTGGGGATGCATATGCCTCAATAACAGGGCAATTCCCGTCAATTTACCAATCAGCCTTTTATTTAACCTTAGATTTGGTATTAGTCTATCTAATCTTTGACGGAGTAGTAAAAACGATGAAAGCTTTAAAAGATGAGAATGCTAAGGCAACTGCCAACAACATTACCTTTTATCTGATGATGCAGTGTATCGCTATTATAGGTTATTTAATTGTTTACTCATTACAGATGCCCCTTGGAATTACCATCATTTCGATATTGGGTTATATGATGAAAATTAATTTGCTTATGTCAATCTATCATTCTTTTCATCCCAAAAAAAGTTAGTTGAAAGAAAAACTCTCCCTAACGGTTTAACCAAGTGGTTATCCTTTGGGGAGAGTTTACTATTACATTATTCTATATGCTATTTTATTTACTATACCATTTACGAAGCACATCTTCTGCTTTTTTAAGGTGTACGTTAAATCCAGTATCCTTTTTTGCTACTTCGATATCATCGTAGATACGTACGCTCCAATCCCACCAGAACACGCCTGCAAACCAAGGTTTATCATGGAATACACTTAAGCAGCTATCATAAAAGTTAGCCTGCTCTTCTTCATTTGCTGGGAAATCTTTATGCGTAAAGTCCCAAGGCATTTGTGCACACCCTAAAGCACTTCGGCATCCTGCCTCCATAAATAAAATAGGTTTTTGAAGCTTTTCGCTTAAATTTTCTAACTTTATTGCAACTTTTTCCCATTCTGCTACCATATTCTCGTAAGAATCTCCAGGGTATTTGGCAACTGGATAGTATGCACTAGTTCCAATATAGTCTAAGGCATCAAACCATTTGATATTTTCTTCTTTACCATGATTCGTATTATATACCAGAAGTCCGGAATAAATTTCACGTACCTTGCTAATTAACTCACGCCAGTAGGATTCTTTGCGTTCTGTCCCTAACATCTCGCATCCGATACAAAGCATCTCGCATCCTGTATCCTCAGCAATTTGAGCATAATGGCACATAAAAGCAGTGTAACTTTCAAACCATTTTCCCCAATACACATCATCTCCCATCATTGTTACATCAGGGAAATCAATTAGCGCACGCCACATACCATCTTTACAGTTAATCATTGGTTTCAGGCACACTTTGACATTATTGTCATGAAAATGCTTGATACCACTTGTTAAGTCTTTATCGGAAGCAGTGCGTTTATAATCAAAATAGATTTCTGTAGAATTATACTTATCCTGTAACACACTAACAATTAGACATGCCCAGTCAATTCCCATATCTATTAACTTATCCTGTGACTTGATTGCTTCTGGATCTACATAATCACCTCGTCTTATTCCATTTCCGTAAGTAAACCCTTTCATGTACATATAGAATTCTCCTTTGCTTTCTCTTACATAAAAATAAGCTATATAAAATTATACTTTATATAGCTTATCCTTAATTATTATTATTGTAAATGTAATATGTTAGCTTGTTAGGTCCGATAAGTCCTCTCCTAGACCTTCCTTAAAACCCTTTATGATCGCATTCAATGCACTTTTTTCATCTGCCCCATTACATATAATTTCGACTTCGTCCTCTGCTTTAATACAAGCACTCAAGATTCCTAGGATACTTTTAGCATTGACCTCTTTTTCATCAATCCTTAATAATACTCTAGCCTGAAATTCTAATGCTAGATTACATAGATATCCAGCTGGCTTCATATGAATACCATTTGGATTAACAACTATTACTTTCTCTGAAACCATGATTATTATTCCTCCATACACCCATTGGTGGATATTATGTACGGACTATTCCTCATCATCCACTGGTGTCTTAATAGATAATATATCGCTTGCTATATCATTTGGATCTGATAATATAAGCGACACGATTTCATTTCCTGTTGGTTTACATTGATATGTAGTATTAAATGTAATAGGAAGTTCATAGGTTCCATAAGCAAGATTCGTAATATCTATACTCGGCTTGATATTATCAATCGTTATATTATCAAGTTCCTCTTTAGCTGCTAGCACATTTATCTTATAAACAGTGCTTGGGGCCGTATAACCGACCCGCATAGCAGCTGTCTTTCCTATCACTTGAATATCACTTGTTGTAAAGACAATTTCTTTTTCTTGATACTCTTCTATCACAAAAGTATTGACAATTTTGATATTAGAATCAGCAATTACAATCCCATTTGGAAGATAGTCTTTAATAGAAACCTCTTTTTCTCCAGAGATAGCCATTCCCTGAACATTAACATCCACCTTCAATTTATCGAATTTGTCAAGTAATCGCTCTGGTCCTGCAACTAATATCTCCTTCGGCTCGTAAATATGCTCTTTTATGAAGTAACCAGATGCCACTTCACCAATTATATTTACTTCAACCGGTACTGTTTTCGTTATCAATACATTAACACTAACAGAAACTGTATCTACACTAAATGATAAATTCTTAGATTCAATCTCTTTTCCTTCTGCATCATATGCTTTTGGAACCAGTGATGGATAGAAATCATCCGTACGTTTATCAACATCCACTTCCACTTCAATCGTTGCTATTTGGTCAAAAACAGACTCCGCTGCTGTAACTTGTATCATACTAGGTTTCACTTGTATATATTCTTCTGAAGTATAGAAACCTTCCGCTACTTTTCCAACAATTGTCGCTTTAACAACCTTCGGTTCTGATTTAACATCTTCTAATACAACACTCATACTCTTTACTTTACTTAATTCAATTGTCCCACCAGCTGCGGTTAGTCTAGGACATTCCACATCTAATGCTATAGAGTTGACAATAGATAGATTTTGTATATCAGCTGTCACAGTAATATCACTGGCTTTTAAGGAATCTACAATCCCTTTCTTACCTCTTACAATGACATCGACTTCTTTTCCATTTACTATTTCGTAGACTTTTCCGGTTTGTTTAATTATATTTTCGTTTAATACCCGCACCGGTACATCCGGAATCGTTCTTGATTTTACAGGGTCTGCAATATTAACGATTATAATCCAGATTATTATGGCAAGTACTAACGACAAAAGCTTTAAGATAATATTATTAGTCAGCTTTCTTTTCATTATGTCTTCCCCTCCATAATTTCAGCTTCTTATTGTCAGGAGTTTTATTCTGGATTTCCTGTAACCGACTCTTTAAATACTCTGCATTAACATCACGAATCAGTTCACCACCATATGCTATACTTACTTTTCCAGTCTGTTCCGAAACAATAATAGTAAAACTATCAGAAACTTCACTTATACCGACGCCAGCACGATGCCTGGTTCCAAGCTCTTTACTCAATGCATTGTTATCTGTTAATGGAAGATAACAAGTTGCTGCAATAATACGATTGCCACGTAATATAACAGCACCGTCATGTAAAGGAGTATTATGCTCAAAAATATTAATCAAAAGCTGACTACTGATAGCAGAGTCTAGTATAATACCAGTTCTCACAAACTCATTAAGATTCAACTCCTGCTCAAATACCATCAAAGCTCCAGTCTTTGTTTTGGATAGTTCAAAAGTAGCTCTGCTAATCTCTGTGATAGTTTTATCCGAAAATCTGCCATTGTTACCTTTATCATCATCAAAACTTATAAATGTACTGACAAGACTCTTTTGACCTAGCTGCTCCAATGCTCTTCTAAGTTCGGGCTGGAAAACAATAATTACTGCTATAATTCCGACATTAATTGTATTAGAGAAAATCCAAAGTATTACATTTAGGTCCATGATTGAAGCAATTAAACTAAAGAGCACCAGAACTACAATACCCTTAATCAGCATCCAGGCTCTCGTATCCTTTACCCATATAATGATATGGTAAATCATAAAAGCAATAATTATTATCTCTAAAATGTCGGTAAGAGTAAAATCAGGTAATGACAACCACACCAGATAATCTCTAAAAAATGTTCTAATTGCTTCCATAATGGCCTCCCAGTTAACATGTTACAAAATCTCTATATCTTATTTATCGTTAGTTTTAAGCGCTTCATCTATGGATTGGTTCAATTTATCCAACCCCTCAATATCTTTAAAATTTTTCATTGGATTAAGAACAAATTCATCGTCTGTTAAATCTAGATCTTGAATTCTAAATTCCTCTAGCTCCTGAACGGCCTCTCTGCTGTTTTTTGGATTACTATAACGTTTAACATTCCTTTCCGGTGTAGTAATTCGAACTTTCGGTACCGCTTTTACGTAATAGTAATATTGATCATCTTCAAATTGTACACGCTCGACTCTTGAATAATCAAGAGTGAGTCGGAAGAATTGTATTATATATACTATTATACCCGATAGAATCGTCCCAACAATCGTACTTAACATTGAAACAGAAGTGTCAATCATCAAATTGCCAATTAAGAAGAATAGTATATTAACTACACAACCTGCTACAATTGCGATTTCAAAGGCATGATCAATACTCAAATTTCGCATCAGATAGGTAACAAGCAAAACAATTGCGAAAATACATAAGGTCAGAATCATGTATTTATTATTTATTAGTGTATCAATAACCGTTTTATATAATACTAAAACCTCATCAATATCATAAGTCGTAGTCGTCACCAAAGCTGTTTCTTTAACTACACTAAAAAAGTAATAAACAACAACGCCACACACCGTTGGAACTATTGACAGTGGGCTGGCAACGATTCCTAGTAATATCGGTATCGTATATGGAATATTAAGCATATAAAGAATTGGGATTGCAACAAGAACATATCCCTGTTTTGGTGTAAATCTAGCAAATAAAACATAGATAATTAATAGGATGATTACACTAACTAAAGCCAAAAACGGCGAAACCGCATAAATGTGTGCAACCGTAAGCAACCCAGCTAATAAAACCATAATGGCAGTTGGAGTAAATGCACATAACAAAGAAAGTGCAAATACTACTGCAAACCCAGTCACTCTTGTTTCATAACCCAAATAGTTATTTATCAACATAAAAACAATCATAGCTACGATAAATCTGATTGCGTGGTTGGCATAGATATCAATTTTCTGATATATCGTTTTTATCTTTTCTCTTAAAACAAGGATTTGAGTCATTTGTCAGTCCCCCTCTGTTTGTCCTCTTCATCATACAACTTTTGTAGATATTTAAGTCCTTTACTGTATCCTAACAGTTTCTTTTTGGATGTTTCATATTTGATATTATACCCGATTACAACACCTAGTATATAAATGGTTAAAATCATGACATAAATGCCAATAATATAAGTACCGATTGCTTCATAATCGAGGTTTACCGCTTCTTTGATTAGATATTCCGACTGATATGCACCTATTATTACTAATAAAAGCATATATCCAATGGTTACAAATACAAGAGTATTTAAAATCTGTAACCGAACATAATCTGTTTTATAATATTGGCTAAGTTTTATATCTTCTTTTCCACTCTTGTTTTCATAAATTGAGAGCTTAGTCATTACTCTGATTTTTTCGTTATTTAACATAATCCATACACCTCCAAGAGTATCGCATCTATTATACCATATCATTCTATTAATAAACAAACAATTTTTCGTTCTTTGACGGACCTTTACTCTTTCAGATTCATTATTTCCAGTATTATACACATCATACCAATGACAGGTTATTTGATGGTTCCTATTTCATCTAAAATTATCATATAGTGAGATATAATAAAAGCAGAAACACTACATTCTACTGCAATCTTATCATAAAAAATTGCAAAATGCTATGTTTCTGCCCTATTAACACTCTATTTTATAAAGCCAATTTGTATATTTGCTCAACATCATTTTGATTTAAACTCTTGAAATTACCAATTGTTCCATACTCGGTTGCCTTTTCTGCCATCTCCTTGATGTGCTCATCCGTAATGTTTGCCTCAATTAATGATACTGGAAGACCTAACGTTCTAAAAAATGATTTGATTCTTGCAATTCCCTCTAATGCGATGCTTTCTTCATCCTGATAAGAAAAATCTACATCCCATACTCTAACCGCAAACTGTATAAAACGACCAAGATTCTCTTTATACACGTATTTCATCCATGCTGGGAAGATAATAGCTAATCCGTCTCCATGTGCGATGTCATACATTGCACTAAGTTCATGTTCTATCCCATGCGAAGCCCAATCATCCGAACGCCCCATGCCAAGTAGATTATTGTGGGCTATGGTTCCACCCCACATTATTTCTGCTCTAGCATCATAATCTTCTGGATTACGAATTACTATTTTTGCATTTTCAATTACCGTGCGCAATGCTGCTTCACACATACGATCCGACAAATCGGTATTCTTTGTCTGTGTAAAATACCGTTCCATAATATGTGCCATAATATCAGCAATTCCTGCTATCGTTTGCTCTTCAGGAAGCGTAAACGTTAACTCAGGATTTAAAATTGAGAATATAGGATACATGCAATCCCCACCACAGGAACGCTTATACCATCCTTCCTCATTCGTGATAACGGAACCATTACTGGATTCACTACCTGCTGCCGCAATAGTTAGAACAGTAGCCACTGGCAGTGACTCTTTCACCTGTGCTTTACCAGTATAAAAATCCCATACATCATGGTCTGCTTTCACTCCAATTCCAATTGCTTTCGCACTATCAATTGCGCTACCCCCACCAACTGCCAGAATCATTTCTACATTTTCATTACGACATAGATCTATTCCTTCTCTGACAAGGCTAACTCTTGGATTGGGTTTTACTCCACCTAATTCAATAAACTCAACTCCTGCTTCATTTAATGATGCAACTATTTCATCATATAACCCGGTTTTCTTTATACTTCCTGAACCATAGTGAAGCAGTATCTTTTTAGCATGTTTGGCAACCTCACTGCCAACTGCCTTATGTGTATCCTTACCAAAAATGATTTTGGTTGGATTATGAAAAGTAAAATTGTTCATTATGTACCTCCTATACTATGTATAAACGAGACAGTTTTTTATACCATAGCCATTAGAGTCCAATTCCCCTATCGCTTAATGGCTATGCTTAAAGTATAAGACTTTCAAATTAATGAAACAAGACTTAAATTTTACCATTCGATCTTTAGCGAGCTAACCAGATATGTAAGCGTTCTCTATAAGTCAAACAATCACCATAATTTACCTCTAAATAGATGGAGTGGGATTCCATGAATCCCACTCCATCTATTATTATTATTCGTTCTATATATCATTATTTCTTAATGCCATGTTATATATTTGATATAGATCTTCTCTCGTTAAATTTACTGGCGTATTCTTTAATCGTACAATATTAACCGAATCAACCAGTTCATTTATATCAGCATCCGATACTTCGTATTTGAATTTCATATCTAACTTATCTATGATTCCCTTTAGTTTATGAATGGAATCCATATCGGTTTCACATTGAAACAAATGGTTTAACTCCGATAAAGCATTTTGTAACTCTATGCTTTTGACATCATAATCACTTAAAAAACTCCATACATAAGGTAAGCATACTGCTACAGCATGACCATGTGCTAGTCCAAACTTAGAAGTTATTTTATAACTCATTGCATGCGCTGCTGTTGTCTGTGTAATATTAATGGCCTGTCCACTCAGGTTAGCGGCAATACTCATATGATTTAGCGAAGTTTTCTCATTTTCTATATATGACTCAAAGTTTTCTAATATTAACTTAATCCCGCTTTTTGCATATTCAAAACTCTCACTTGTAGCATTTACAGACCAAAGAGATTCTATCCCCTGACATAAAGCATCCAACATGGTTGCTTTTTTCTGATAGATTGGTAATGTTTCTAATAACTTTGGCTCAAGAACCGTATAGTTCGGTATGATGCTCTCGTGTGCAATTGATTGTTTTTCTCCATTATAATAAATTACAGCAAATTTAGTTGATTCACTACCTGTTCCAGCAGTAGAAGGAATAGCTAGATGCTTAATCTTTGTATCTTTATATTCCTGCTTGAAATATAATTCATTATCATTCATTTCAGAATATAACTTAATACACTTGGCAACGTCTATCGCACTACCCCCGCCAATAGAAACAATCATATCGCATTCATTTTCATGAAGCATTTGAATTCCGCTTATCACTTCTTCATACATTGGATTCGCTCTAAACTCACTAAAACGAACAAATTGAACATCTAATTGTTCCATATATTCTTTTATAAACATAAAATCATATGAATTATCACAAACCAACAAGACCTTTTTAGCATTAGTTTCCCTTAAGATATCGTTTATCTTATTATAGGAGTTATTTCCACTATATATTATTTGGTTGTTCATCTAATAACTCCTTATTACTCCTCTGGGATTAAAGTGATAATATCTTTAAACGACATACACATATCATCTGCTTCCTTCGCTCTATGATTTCTAAGGATTGTTTCTGCTACATTTTGCATAGCTGGGAACGCACTTCTAGTTAATTGATTTGCATATATTACGATATTAATATTTCTCTTAGCAAATTCTTCTTCTGTTACTTCATTAAATGAAGTTGGAACTACGACAAGTGGTGTCTTACTATCTTTCGCCCTGAATTTTTCGCAGAATTCAAATATTTCAGTTGGACTTTTTTGTCTTGAGTGAATCATAATTCCATCAGCACCGGCTTCTACATAAGCAAATGCTCTGTTTAAGGCATCTTCCATTCCCTGTTCTAATATAAGACTCTCGATTCGTGCAATAAGCATAAAATCCCTTGTTTTTAAGACATTTTTACCAGCTCTGATTTTCTCTTGAAAATGCTCAATAGTATCCTGGGTTTGTATAACTTCATTTCCAAATAAGGAGTTCTTTTTAAGACCTATTTTATCTTCTATAATAACCGCAGATACTCCCATTCTTTCAAGTGTTTTAATATTATATACAAAATGCTCAATTAATCCACCGGTATCTCCATCTAAAATAATAGGTTTAGTTGTTACTTCCATAATATCATCAATGGTTCTTAATCTGGAAGTCATATCAACAAGTTCAATATCTGGTTTTCCTTTTGCAGTAGAATCGCATAAGCTAGAAACCCACATAGCATCAAATTGATATGCTTTTCCATCTTCTAACACTTGTGTCTTTTCAGCGATAATTCCTGTAAGTCCACTATGTGCTTCGATTGCACTAATTGTTGTTTTCATTCCCAAAATCTTTTTCAGTCTTCCTCTTCTCATATCTGGAATGGAAAGCTGATCTCTTGATACACTTTCTAATCTTTGATATTGAGCATCTCCTGAATATGCGAATTCTTTCAATATACCACCATATGAAGCTAAGGTTTCAATTGCTTCTGCTCTGATACTGCTTTGAAATCCTTCTTTCCAATTGTCACCATGAACTAGATAGTCTGGCTTTATTTCCAGCAGAATATTCTTATAGCTTAATGTGTTTTGAGGTACTACACGCGCTACACCTTGAATACTCGCAATAATTTTAGCTCTTTCCTCATATGTTAAAAGTGGAAATCTTTTATAACTAGCAACCACATCATCCGTTAAAACACCTACTGTTAGTTCTCCTAATTCTGCGGCTTTATTTATAATATTGATATGACCACCATGGATAATATCTGTACTCATACTTAAATATACTTTCTTCACTTTGTTACCTCCTATTTTTTAGCTCTTGTCTGATTTTATCCAAATCATCTAAATTATCTATTTCTCCACACAATAAACCTTTTACATCATATGATGCTATGTCTATTTTGTCAGATATTTCATTTAATGCATTTTCTGCATATACATTTATGTTGCCTTCTTCGCAAAATTTAATAATATGATTCAACCATACTTTCCAATCGTCTTTCAACAACTTGTATAATGGTTGCGCCGCATATGCATTCTCAAAAAATTCAAGGCCCACTTTGGTTACTTTTGAGTCTTTCACAACTGCTTTAAAATCTTTTTCAGGTAATTCAAGTGTAGAATCTATTACCATAGTACTCTTTTTGGAATTTACAATATGATAGAGCACATTTTCATCAAAAACCAAGTCTCCATGCATTAAAATAATATCATCATTTAAAAGTTCTTTTGCCAGAAATATAGAATAAATGTAATTTGTAGAGTCATATAAGTGATTATGAGCAAATTCAAAATTCATCTGAGTATATTTTTCTGTTACATATTTCTCTAGCTCTCTTGCAAATGGCCCCGTTGTAATTACAACTTGATTAACACCGCATTTATCTAATAACATGATTTGTCTATCGATAATCGTGATCCCATCTTCAATACTGGCCATACACTTGTTGGTTATACGAGTTAATTCACCCATTCTTTTTCCGATTCCGGAATTTAATATCAATGCTTTCATTTATCTTTTCTCCAGATAACTTTTTTAGGATTGCAGGTAATTCATAAATGCTTCTTTATTTTGTACTGGTGTTGTTGTTGGTCTTCCTAAATCACTTCTTGATAATAAGTTGGTTTTTGCTTCAATAAATACCGGACCAATATCAAGGGTTACCTTAGATAATACTTCCTGTAAATCTTCTTTTGTCTCAACACTATATAGTTTTTTATATCCACAAGCTTTTGCAAGTAGTAAAAAGTCAATGGCGTTACTAACAGTAGGAATACCTCCAACAGTTTCATGCGCTTCATTGTTAATCATTATATGAATATAATTCTCCATATTATTTGCACCAGATACAGCCAAACTTCCCATATGCATTAATACAGCGCCATCTCCATCCAGGCAATATACTTTTTTATCTTTCTTAGTCAAGGCAATTGCTAATGCTATCATTGATGCATGTCCCATAGAACCAACAGTTAAAAAGTCATACTTATGTCCTTGATTTCTAGCTTCTCTTGCTTCAAACAATTCACGAGACAGTTTACCAGTCGTTGATACAAAAATATCTCCTTCTTTTGTATGATCAGCAATAACATTTACGAAATCTTCTCTTGAATCTTTATATTGATTGCTATACTTTACTTTTACATCAGATTCAAAGGCACCTTTTCTAACTACAAAAGCACACTGATGTCCTTTATCAAATTCCTTATGAATTTCTTCTATATATTCAATAAATTGTTCCGTCGTAGTATTTTTTTCTAATACAAACGTTTTTATTCCTAAAACATTCAATAAATCAAGTGTAATTTCTCCTTGATATACATGCTGCGGTTCATCTTTAATACCAGGTTCTCCTCTCCATCCAACAACAAAAAGAGCAGGAATAGCATATACCTTATCATTAAGAAGAGAACATATTGGATTAACTGCATTACCAATTCCACTGTTTTGCATATATACCAAAGCTGGATTGCCAGTCGCTAAATAATGGCCTGCAGCAAGTCCTACTGAAGCCCCCTCATTAGCTGCTACAACATGTTTATCACATACACCGTATTTATCAACAATACTATCACATAGTTCTTTTAGTTGCGAATCTGGTACTCCAGTATAGAAATCAATACCTAACTCTTCGATCTTTTCAAAAAATAATTCTATTTTCATTTTGTACCCCTTACAACTGCCATAATCAATTCAAAGCACATTCTCGGCAGATCTTTTCTTATATTATTTTTATATTTAAACTATAAATCTATACTATCAAGAGCCTTTGTTACAATCAGCTGAATAACAAGTAATGTAACAAGACCTACAAAGAAAAACAACACGATTTCCAATATCTTAAAGTCATTAGCGGCACCGAATATAGAACCAAAAACCAATAATGCTAATAATTCCAATAATTTAATTAACTTTACATTCTTAAAACTTGTCATGATGATTTGTGGGTATCGGATTACTCCAACTAGAATATTAAATGGATTCTTACTCAATAACCATCTTTTCAAAACATAATTTCTTTTTTCATTTTCCACTCTTTTACAGTGTTCTATTTTGGATTTTTCTTCAAGCCTTTTCCAATAAGGTCTTATTTCATTTTTCCACATCAGGCATTTATCTTTGTAATATCTATGTGTAAACTTAATATCGTAATTATTATTACCATTTGCAATTCCGCCAATTGCATGATGAGTAACTATTTCATCTAAAAATCCAGGCACAATACCCTTTCTTGCCATCCTGATGAATGTTGGATAATCCTCTGCATAAATATAACTCTCATCATAAGCTTCTGCTTCTTTGATAAATTCTTTTCTATAACAAGTTGCTACTGTCAAAAGAATACATCGATAGGCCAACGTGTTATAGATTCTATAAGCATTACCACTCTTTGCAATGCTTCTATCACTTTCTGTCATCATTGGATATAAAAATGTTGTTAAGTTTTCGTTATACATAGCAGCATTAGCACACACTAACAATTTCTCTGGATTGTTATAAAAACATTCCTGAAACTTACTGACCACCTGATTATGTACATATCTATCGCCAGTACCTATATTCATATAAAAGTCACCAGTCATTACACCTAATGCAGTATTTAGATTCCTTACTGTTCCTTGGTTTATCTTATTTGCGATAACGATAACATTTTTAATGTTTTCACGTTTGTTAACCTTAATATATTGTTCAACTTCTTCTTTTGAAAATTCCTCAGAACCATCATCCGTAACGATTAACTCTATATTAGAATAATCTTGTTCTAGTATGGAATCTATTGTATCCCATATCAATTTATAATTTTTATAACTTAATAAGATCATTGATACTAGCTTATTCATTCTACATCCAATCCTTTGCCTTCTTCAACACATCAATTGCAAGTTTCAAACTCTTAATAGCCAATTTAAATAGTACAGAACAGGAGGCTACTAAGAGGCCTAAACATGCTACTATTAACAGACTCTGATTTACTTCATAATAATTACATAGGTATACACCTAAACCAAAAACTAATACGACGAATAATTCTTCAATTATTGTTTCTATTGTCACATCCATATGAAATTTTTGATATAGCTCTTCTTTCATTTTTAAAATCGAGCTTCCGAAAATAACACGCTCTTTAGGTGTTTTCATTAATTCAACTTGCTGAATATATCTTTTTGTACTGGCGCGTTTTTGATAAAAACGTTTTGTTGATCTCTCAAAACCTGTGCTTGTGTACAGATGTGCATATGGACCTACTTCGTTTTCATACAATTTATATATTTCATTCTGTTGCTTAATAAAGTTTTTTGGTTCACAATATGGTTTCTTTCTTCTAGATCCAAACAGATTTTTATTAATAAATAAATAAGGATATTCATTTCTAAAAAATCTTATTTCCATAGGGTACCTGTAAATCATCTCATAAGCATCAGTTCTTATTTGGTCTATAGCTTCACGTGTATAGATTAATCCAGTCATAGGTAATACTTCTCTAACGATAATCTCATTTTTTAGCCAATCATAATTATTACTGCTGATGCTCTGAATATCACCTGGGTTAATATAATCATCTATTTTGTTTTTAAAACTATTATCATATATGCTGACTTGGGATACAATCATTTGACAGTTTTCATTTTCATTAAGTTCATTAATCATAATCTCAAATGCACTATCCTGAAGCACAATGTCATTGTCTGTTAATATTATCTGATAGCCACCTTGGGATTGGTTTCTAAATGATTCAATAAACGTGCTAATAAATTTCTTATTTTGATTGTCTTCAATAATAACATTATTTATATTATCCCTCTTGTTATCACGAATATAATCAGATACTTTAGTTTTATTAAACGTTGTTACCTCAATATCCTTAATAATAAATAGTTCAATATTTTGATAAGTCTGTTTTAATACTGTACCAAGCGTGTTTATTAATGAATCCTCATTGTTTTGACAAATAACTATCACTGATATTAATTTATTTTTCATTTCATTCCTCTTTTAGTTCTATTAAAATCGTCGATTAATAATTTCTTTATTTTAACAGATGAATTTTCATCATCTATAATGTAGTTTTCATTTATTAATTCTTTCCGGATTTCAGATAAAGAATCACATCCATTTTTCAGATCTTTTATTATCTTATCAACATCTTCAGAATTTTTACACCAATACATTCCTTTGGCAATATTCTCTCCAAACTCATTCAACATATCTGCCTTATCCATATATATAATTGGTTTATCTGTCAACATGTATTCAGCAAACATTGAACTGATATCGGAAATTAATACATCAGATTCATTAAATGTTTTGATATAGTCACCTTGCAAATCGATTCTGGCATTCGGTAACTGATCAAATCTTTGTACAAATTCGTCCCATTCTTTGGCTTTCCACAATTCTCTTCGATACTCTTGCTCCATCAAAGGATGAGGTCTGAAAATATAATAAATATCACTGTTTTCATTAGCCAAATCAAAAAGATAGTTATACAAATCTAAGAAACTGCTTGTACCTTCTCGAAGTGACCATCTAGGTGTATATAATACTGTAAACATACCATTTTCGATATTTTTCTTATCTGACATTACCAGATCAAATTTAGTACTACCGACCGTTAGAATTTGTGTGTCTGATGGTGGTGCCTTCTTTTTCATATCATAATAGATGTTAGTGTGTATTGGTGTCTCTGAAAATACCATATCATAATGATACAAATGTTGAAATCCACATACGATATCTAATATTTTTCCTTTATGCATACAGGTCGAATAGGTAATGTGACATAATTTAATTCTTTTTCTTAACTCTTCGTTACTATATTGTTTTGGTCTTAACCAATCGTAAGGCCTGTTTGGAAATAAATAATCATAATCTTCATATTTAAAGTCGATATACTTATTTTCATCCTTATTATAACCTCTGATATATTTGTAATCTTTGCTCTCTAAATAGGAGCAAATATCATAGTTTTTATATTTACTGTCGTACAACTCAGGGAGTGCTAAAACATCAACTTCAAACATCTCATCCGATTTTAGTTCTCTATAAAGAGGATCAAAAGAATTCCATAGTGATGGTAGGTCGCTATAAAATAATACTTTAATTTTTTTATGTTGCTTATATCTTTTTTGAAACATTTCTAACCTTATGATGTTCTCATTATTTCCATTTTGCTTTTTCTTGGCATTAACTAATTTGTTCTTGATTTTACGTAATAAATTCTTCATTCTTCTTAACAAGCTCTTAATTTTTCCCATTTTTCGCACCTGTTTTCTATACTATATTTTTTGTTTTATACTCACAACAATTTAGCAAGTAAATATTTACCTGTATGCATAATTATTTGTAATATTATCATATAAATGATAAAAAAACAATATATTATTGCTTATCATGAAACTTGCATCATTATACATACAATATCAAATTAATTCTACATTAGGAGCTACTCAAAGCAGATATCATCTGCTATCACTTACAAATAACATCTATTTTTACTGTTTAAAGAGTGTAGTGGACACTTAATTAATACCGGTTAATAACAATCTATTGGAAGCTTTATAGTAAAGCATATACTTTCATTTTCACTTTCTACAGTAATTGTCCCTCGATGTAATTCCACAATTTCTTTTGCGATTGCAAGACCAAGTCCTGCTCCTCCCGTATTACTCGCTCGCGAGGTATCCATGCGATAAAATTGTTCAAATATATGATTCAACTTTTCTTTTGGTATGGTTTTTCCATGATTTCTAATTTGAAGCATAACTTGCTTTTCAGCTTTTTCTTCCTGTAAGGTTAATTGGATCTCTGTGCCATGGTAACTATAATTGATTGCATTTCGTATTAAATTATCAAACACTCTCTCTAGTTTATTGGAGTCACATAATATTTGAACCTCTGGATTAATGAACAATTCCCAAGATAGGCCCTTTTCTGCTAATACTGGATTAAATTCAAAAGTAATTTGTTCTAACATTCGACTAATGTTGATTCTCTCAGTTTCCAACGTTATGTTCATTAGATTGAATCGAGTGATGTCAAAAAATTCATTAATCAATTCTTCTAGCCGTTCAGCTTTATCAAGTGCTACGCCAGTGTATTTGATCTGTAGTTCTTCCGAGATACATCTCTCGTCTCGCAGTAGTGTTAAGTAACCAATGACACTAGTAAGTGGAGTTTTTAAATCATGAGCTAGATATACAATCAGATCATTTTTACGCTGCTCCGCTTCCTTAGCTGCTCTTGCATTGTTTAGGGATTGTTCTCTCAATTGATTCATTTCATCTTGTACTTCTTTTAACTCCGCTGGCAAAGAAATGATACGTTCTGGTTGTTCAGCTAACTGTTTTGAGGCATTTACAACATAATCCAAATGATGAAGGGGACGATTAAAAAAGACATAGGTTATAATTACCCACTCACCGAATATACCAAGAATAATCCACAATGGAAAAAAATCATAAAACAACCGGCCAAGTCGATAGACAATACTATTGTCCGACCAAGTAAATCTCATTAATAAACTAATGAACATATATCCTAGTACACCACTTATTAGTACAGTGCTAATTAATGTAATAAAATATTGCATTAATATTATATTTGTTCTCTGTCTTCGATATATTTTCTTTCTCTGTTCATCATACTTATTCAATGGTGTACCCCACGCCCCATACCGTCTTTACATACTTAGGTTTTCTTGAAGGTTCTTTTAGTTTTTCCCGTAGTCTTGCAATATGAGCCATTACTGTATTGTTGTTATCATAATACTTTTCTCCCCATACAGCTTCAAATAACTCTTCCGAAGATATTACCATTCCTTTATGGTTACAAAGATGCCATAGAATATTGAATTCTATTGGTGTTAATAAGACTTCTGATCCATTTAACAAGCATTTACGACTTTCTTTATTAATATGAAGTCCTCGTATATCATACTCTTGTTGTTCCACGCTTACTGATTCACTCATATTATATCTAGTAAATCGTCGAAGTTGTGTCTTTACACGAGCGATTACTTCTAGAGGATTAAATGGTTTAGTGATGTAATCATCTGCTCCTAAGGTAAGCCCAGTAATCTTATCCATATCTTCCACTTTGGCAGTTAACATTATGATGGGAAATAAGTGTTTCTCTCTAATCTTCTGGCATAGGGTAAAGCCATCCATATCCGGAAGCATAACATCTAATAGAGCTAAGCTGATTTTTTCTTGTTTCACACAAACTAAGGCTTCTGTTGCATTATAAAATTTATATACACGATAATTCTCATTTTTCAAATATACTTCCATCAAATCTGCAATGGCACTTTCGTCATCTACAACTAAAATAGTATCTTGCATGATATTACTCCTTTGTTTCCATAGCATTATGGTTATTGTAAGTTTCTTTTCTTTTTCTTATACAAAAAGGGGCTGCTAGATTCTCGATTATACCATAATAACTATCACCAAACAATCCCACCAGATAAAGAGCAATGAATAAAACCTATTTCATCTTACTTACAGCCTCCATGTGGTTATAATAAACCCTTCAATATTGGTTCCAGATATATTATAAGCAATGTTAGGCTCTACATAAAAAGAAGTGTCTTTCTGTGGATTGGCCCATACATGGCCAATCTCAATATGTGCCCCATTCACTTGTACTTTTAACGGATTCTCTCCATAGGAGAATGTCATGAGATATTCCATATACTCCTCTAATGTAAGCTCTAGTTCTGTCATTAACTGTGCATGCGGTACTCCCACATATCGAAAATGCCATGGTTCATGCCCAATTCCCGTTATATGTTCTTTCCCTTTTGGATAGCGTTCTACAAATCCAAACTTAGGCGCTAATTCACGAAACTTTTGACAGATTCCTTCATAGGGAAACTCCGGACAAATAAAATCCATGTATTCTTGTTTTAATCCTAGATCTATAGCAAGCCCTGTTTGATGCTCACTATACCCTGGTTTTGCCACATAGGTTCTCGTATAGTTCTCTCCATGTTCTAATAGCGTCTGATTCCATATTGCAACCTGTTCCTCCCTTGAACGCCATCCACTGATTGGTTGAATACTAGACCAACCTTCTATTTGATCTAATAACTCATGTAGAATTATTTGACTATGGCGTTCTAACACTAACTCAGGCTTACATTCCTGCACTGGGTACATTACCACCTTCTGCGTTTCCTCACGATATGGATGTTCTTGATTTACAAGAATTAAGTTGCCTCTATATATGTTCTTGCTTGGTATTCTTACTTCCTTTATTTTTGTTAACATATTAATTCCTTTCCTAAGTACCATACATATGCCTAAGCTTTTATCACTCTACGTTCTAACCTTGCTCCTAATCGGCTTATGATCTCATTAGATATGGTGCCTACTTGCTCTGCTATATCACATACAGTAATTTCTAAGTTTCCACTTTTCCCTACAATAACCACTTCATCTCCACGCTTTACTAAACGAATGTTACTAATATCCACAATCATTTGATCCATGCATACTCTTCCAATAATCGGGGCAACCTGCCCACGTATTAATACACTCCCTTTTCCACCTGATAAATCTCTAGGGACACCATCTGCATAACCAATAGAGATGGCTGCTATGGTTTTTTCTTCTGGGGCTATATAGGCCAGTCCATATCCTGCAGCCTCATCTTTTGCAAGTTTTCGAATGGATACTACTCTTGATTTAATGGATAGGACAGATTTTAATGGGAGTCTACAATTCGCTCCATCTTCTTTCGTACTAAGTAACCCATATAATGCAATTCCAACTCTTACATAATCACCACTATAATTGGGATAGTTTATTACTCCGTAACTTGCTAGTAAATGTGTGCTTGGTAACTGAATTCCTTGACTCTTTAATTCCATAAGTGTTTTTTCAAAGACTTCTATTTGTTTCAAGGTATAAGCTACTTCCTCATCTTTGTTTCCATCTGATGCACACAGATGACTATATATCCCCTTAATTCGAAGGTTTTTCATCTGAAACATTGCGTAAATTCGTTCCATATGTTCCACCCGTTCCCCCAAGCGATGCATTCCGGTATCCAAAAGTAAATGAACGTTGCACTTTTTACCATATTGGTTTAATTCTTTTGCATATTCATAATCCACTAGAGTTTGTGTTAAATGATATTTTTTAATTAAATGAAACTGTTCTGCATGGGTATATCCAAGGATTAATATTTCACCTTTCACCCTGTTTTGTCTTAGCTCTACCCCTTCATATACAGAGGCAACACAAAAGGTACGTATTCCCAATCGATTTAATTCTTTCCCTATTATTGTGGCACCATGTCCATAGGCATTTGCTTTAATTGCCGGCATCAAATGACACTCTACTGGCAATCTTTTTTGTAATTGCTTTACATTATGAGCTAATGCTCCAATATCAAGTTCAATCCAAGCACGTCCCCCTAGTTCCTCTACACCTAAATGGTTATGCATTCCCATTTTTCTTCCTCCACTTCCAGCTCAGTAAGTAACAATTTTGTAATTAACTGTTCATATGTGAATCCGATTTCCTTCATCATATTTGGAAATCTACTATGTTCGGTGAAACCAGGAATAGTATTCACTTCATTAAATACCAACTCCCTTTCTGGTGTAATGAATAGATCCACTCGCGCCAATCCGCTACAACCTAATGCTCCATAAATGACTTTAGCCGTATCTTGGACCTGTTGTCTCATTTCAACAGGTATTCTTGCTGGTACATGAATTTTTGAAGATTTAAGGGTATATTTCTCCGTATAATCAAAGAAACCATCCGTTAATTCAATCTCATCTACTTCTCCTACAATCAGCTCTTCTGTTCCCATAATGGCACATCCAACTTCAAATCCTTCAATGTTTTCTTCAATAATAACCTGTTGGTCATAGGAAAATGCAAGATCTATTGCTTCCATTACTTGCTCTTTCTCTCCTACTTTAGTGATTCCATAAGAAGAACCAGCTTTTAATGGTTTGATAAAAACTGGCAATCCTACCTTCCCAATAAATGCATCAATGTTTTTCTGATTATCTTGCATATTACTTAGCACCATGGACTTTGCAACACGAATCCCTTCCACTGATACCAACTTATGTGCTCGTTCTTTATCCATACAAAGAGCAGACGCTAATGTTTTACAGCCAACAAACTCAACTCCTGCTAGTTCTAACATCCCTTGTATCGTACCATCTTCTCCGTTTTTCCCATGCATCACTGGAAAAGCAATGTCAAACGGTAGATGTACATAAGTTCCACCAATACTTACGATAAATTCTTTTTTACCTGGCTCTAACAACAGTCTTGCTGGTTTACAATTCGCTTCATTACACCAACTATCTTCTTTAATTTGCTCAATAGTTCCATTGTAATAAAACCATTCTCCCTGATTGGAAATTCCAATCATTAGTGGAGTAAATCGTCTTAAATCCATATGTTCTAATACGGCACTGGCCGAAGATAAGGACACTCCATATTCTGATGAGTTTCCTCCAAAAATTACTGCTACCATTGTTTTTTTTCTATTCTCTTTCATACTTTCTTCCTCCTAAGATGCGCTTTGATCTATATTAATGTTTTCTATACACAAAAAACTCTTTGTCTTGGCATACATCATTCTACCAATACAAAGAGTTTTGTTTTTTTGTTTTCTATTGAGAAATTATGATATTTGTATACGATAAATCATACGAAATTCTTACGACATATTCTTAAGTAAAGCAAAAAAAGACCCTTCCTTAGAATTTCTTCTAAAGAAAAGTCCTCATTTACGGTTTCTACTTGCCTTTGCTCTTCATCGTCGGGAATTTTTTTGTTCCAAACTGTAAGCCATGTAAATTCATTTATATTCCTTTAAACTCTTCCCAAATGCTCTGTAGATACGTGTTAATAAACAGGTCAAATTGTGGTGCTTTTTGGTCAAGTATTGGTCTTTTGATATTTTTTTAGTCAAAGAATTATTTAGAATTCTCTAATAGAGGACTCTTTTCTAAAATACATCCATGTTCTTTGATAACTTTTCTAACGAAGCTCTTGTAACATCCTGATTTACTTCTGCGTAAATATTCATCGTAGTTGACACATCAGCATGCCCCATAACTTCCTGTATAACTTTTACATTAGTTTCATTCTCGCAAAATCTTGAAGCAAATGTATGGCGGAATATATGACAAGAGAATCTTGGTATCATAACCGGCTCTCTTTTTTCCTTCTTTGCCTTTACTTCTTCCTCTGCATTATGAGCATCTACAATTCTTTTAATTGCACGATTAACAGCTGCTGGATTGTGTGGTGTTTCAAATCTATTCGTAAATATAAAATTTGTCATACCATCTACATTTGCCACACAAAACCCTTCCACTTCCTGACGTTCGTATTCATCTTTGAGCACATCATATACTTGTTTCATCATCGGAATAGTCCTTATACCTGCTTCTGTCTTTGGCTGAGAAACTCGAAACTCACATTTGAAGGAATCATCTGCTCTCTGATAATAAGTCAGGCTATGATTGATATCAATCAAACGCTTTTCTAAATCAACATCATCCCAGCGAATTCCAATCGCTTCTCCAATTCGACACCCAGTACCAAGCAAGAAAGTAAAAAACGGATACCACTTATAAAAGAATGGATTCTCTGCAACATAATTTATAAATGCTCTCTGCTGCTCTACCGTTAATGCTCTTTTTCTCTTCCTTGAACCACCATTTCTTTTCTTTACCTCTGCATAAGCTCCATCAATCGGATTCTTTCTGATAATGTCATCTCTTACTGCCAATTGAAATGAGGGTCTTAATACTGTATTGATGTTTTCCAACGTGTTTATCTGTAATCCCTGTTTATTAATCAAGTCACTGTAAAAGAATAATACATCTGAATATTTTACTTCTTTGACTTTCTTTTTCCCAAAGGTATCACGGATAAAATGATTCCAAGTATACAAATAATTTGAATAAGTTGAACTCCTTAATTCTGACTTTGTTGATATATATCTGTCAAATAAGAAGTTCACGTCAGCGTTACCTGCAACATATACATTTAACCCATCCATCTGGTCTTTGATTAATGACTCCTCTTTTTGACGTAGAGTAACTAATGATTTTGCATATATCGTGTGCTGCTTTCCTAATGGATCTGTATAAATGTACGAGTATCTACCATCTGTCTTTCGGTAATGCTCTCCTTTTCTTAAAACTCTTCCTTTTCCGTCTTTTCTACAAGCCATACTTTCTCCTTTCTGGAGAAAAGAGCCTGCACTACTTCTGGGTTGATTTGATAATCTGCATTTCAACACCAATTCGTATTAATTGCGATATGGATATGTTGTGACTTTGGGTATATTCAAGCATAAGCTGATATTCTTCTTCTTTGAACTTTACTGTGACACTCCGATTTATCGGCTTATCTACTTTGGGTCTACCAGTTCTTGCCATGTTTTACCTCCTTCACAACCTATTTTGATTATAATATTGGTCTTACCAAAAGTCAACCACTATATTGCAAACTCTTTCCTATTATTTTATATCCTTATTAAATGGACCAGATTATTGCCATTCTTCCGCATAATCTGGTCCGACACCTGTTTCTTCCTATTTATAGAAGTCAACATCTACTATATGAAACGTCTCTAAGTATTCATCTATTATATCCAAATTCACTAGAACCAGTTGATTTACTTTATAACAAGCCTGTGCATCCTTTGCCAATTGCTGAAATTTAGACAAACTCATCGAATACATTTCTGCACCCTCTGCATATCTGACAAATCTTTTATCTTTCATCTTTTTTTGCATATTCCAATGCCTCCCTTATCATTCTCTGCACGATACCTGTTAACCCCAGCTGCTTAATTAATGCTCGATCAATTTTATGCATTACTCCTGATGCTACCGTAATATTTCCTATGTTTCCTCTCACGAATGACTTTGGAACAGTCTGAATATCCTCCGGAATAAAGTCTGATATCTTCTGCAAATGTAATCCCCCTACATCTAAAGGATGAATTTGCACATGTACATCAAGATCCTTTAATTTTGAACTCAATGGACATACTGTTATCTGCGGTCCATTATTGTGATTACTTTGGTTGGATGATACAATTACTGCTGGACGTATAAAGCATTGCACTCCTTCTGGTTTCCATCCAAAATCTACATAAACAACCTGCCCTCTTTTATATTGCTTATATTTCTTTTTGTAGTTTTTGCTCATCTTTCTTCAGCCTCCTTAATGTTTTTACTCCCATACCTAGATTTCCTTCATCAACAGTCATAATAATGCCACCTGCATCAATAATTTTTCCTACTTTGTAATATGCATCTGGAATGTCAGTTGAAATTGCCATCATATTTACCACAATGACTCCTTCTGCTCTTTTTTGACGAATCAGTTGTGTTATCTTTTCAAACTGGCGGTTCAAATCTGCCTGCCCCAATCCATTTCTTCGAACAACTCCAACAATTTCTATGTCTTGGGTTTTCACAAAATTTCTAATGTAACGTTCCTGTTTTTCTTCTTTTTTCTCAGTTTCTGCCAAAGAACCCGTTGTAGATAAAAGAGCTATAAACTCCCTTTTCTTTTTTCTCGGATTTCTTATTCCCATGATTTTACCTCCTACGATACAAGCATTGCTGCCTGGTCAATCATAAATTCAAATGTGTGTCTGAAATAGTCTTGCTGTTCAGATGGTAATTCTTCCAGTTTGCTATCTATTGATCCTTCTTTTTTATCCGTATTTGATTCTTTTACTTCTATATTAAGCAGTGTATTTGCATCACACTGATAAACAGACATCAGAAGATATAAAGTCCTCATGCTTAGTCCTCTGCCGCCCTGTTCTATTTGCTTAATGCTAGAATCACTTAATCCGGTTATTTCACATACCTGATACAAGGACAGCTTTTTATCTTTACGAATCTTACGAAGATTCGGTCCAATTTCATATCCGTTATATTTTTTCAGCATATCCAATCAGACCTCCAGTCTTCGCTCTTTCTTCTATCATTGCTTTTACTTCTTCATATGCTGCCGATTCCGTTTCATATCTACCAAGGAAATCACCGCATTGACTGTACACAACAGTTCCCCATTCTGTATTTATGAAATTGCATCGACTGAGTGCCAGGGGATACCCCCAGCAGCTAACAACCTTTTCTTTCATTACTCTACATCGCCTTCTGGTACATATGGTGCGATGATTACATGGTTTGTAAAATCCACGATGATCATGTCAAAATACATTGCTCTTTCAATGAACTTTTCCAGATCTTCATCATCATCTGTAATATCCGTAATAGATTTCACAAAGATAATTCCAACTCTTGAATTCTCCATCCACTCGGACAATCTGCTTATATCGTCACGGTCTATATCGTGGCTTGCAAATTCATCTACAATAACATCGACTACATCCACATTTGTTTCCTCTGCTACAGCTTTCATTTCCGACACCAAATCATGAATCTTGTTGTCTGACATACGAGTCTTAATGAAGATAACTCCCTGTCCCTTCGGTACTCTTGTTTCTTTTCCCTCTACCTGCTGTTCATTATTCATTCTAAAAATCTTCTGTTCCATTGTTTTTTCTCCTATTCTGTTGTTTGATTAGGAGAGCTTCTGCGCATCCACTCTCGTGGTTTAGGTCTTGCTGACCATGTATAAATTGTAGCTGATACAAGAAGATAAATTAACGGAATGGTATTCGGAGTTGCATAGAAAAACCCCGAATGATATTCGGGGTTTAGGCAGCTGGTTGCTTTAATAAAATTTGAATCATACAGTTTATTCTATTCAAATCAAAGTCATTGCAGTTTTTAATTCTATTTATTATCTGATCTAATTCTGAAGGCTTTTCTTCATTTAATTCTTTTTCAACTCCAAAATAGAGGTAGTCGGCAGAAACATTCAAAATCTGACAAAGTTTTGTTACATGCTCATGTGCACATGCGGTCTTTCCTGTTTCAAAATTTGAGACGCTTTCACTGGTTATGTATAGTTTCTCAGCTATCTGTTCTTGTGTGTATTTACGTTTCTTGCGGATCATCCGCAATCTTTTTCCAAATTCAATAGCATTATAAACTTCTTCCATTTCTGCCAACACCTCCTTCCTTTGACTATTTTTTTGCTTCAATTTTATCTTATACAGATCAGCAATTCTGTTTGTGAATACAGTCTTTGTATAGGTAATTTTTTTTAAACATCATATTCTCGTTTTCTTATCGAATATCCTCTTTTAGGATGTCCCTCTCTAAATGCCGCTTGCTCACGAACATACACCTCTGCCAGCGAAAGCGATTTTCTATTCAATGAATCAGTCATTACTTTTTGTTTATACATAAGGTTAAGATTATCAATTATACCTTTTACTAAAGTTTTGGATTGCTCATCCATATATAGTGCAACGTATGCCATGTCATGTCCTAATTCAACATGTCTCTGTATGAATGTTTTATTTAATCCATAGAACACATCCTCTCCATTTCCATCAGATACTGGATCATAAGATTTACCAAGTAAAAAATCCAATGTACACAAACACGCAGTAGAAATCTTTATTAACTGCTCATAATTGATTTTTTTGTTCATTCCTTTTTCTATCCTATATAAAACATCTGTAGAAATATTTGTTTTCTCAGATAGCTTTTCTTTTGATATCTTTCGATACTCTCGTATCACCCTTAGGTTCTCACCTATTTTTACTGCCGTGGATTTCTTTTCATCTATATTTGTTTCTTTAGCTTTTGAAGATTTTTTTTCAGCAATGAATTGGTCGATTATATATTCTTGATACTCATTTTCGATTAGCTCCGTGGTCAATAGCCTTGTTTTTTCTCTGTCTATATCTTCTGCAAAATATCCCGTGGCCAATTTGTGTGCACTAACAAACGAGTGAATCGTACCAATTACACACTGTTCATATTGTTCATCGTATTTTTTCAAAAAATAATCTCTTATTCCAAATACTCGGTCTCCGTAATAGCTATAGAATGGTTCTTCATATTCAACAAGCTGATAATCAGCACGAAGTTCTTCTGGTAATGATTTACTTCCAAGAATTGTTTCTACTTCACATCCAAAATATCTCGCTATTCTAAAAACATTTTGCATGTTAATCTTCTTCAATTTTCCCTCTCGCATATTTCTTACTTCATAAATTGAAAGACCTGTTTGGTTTGCAAGTTCTGCAGGTCCAATTCCATTTTCCTTGATCTTCTTGTTAATGAATAACGCCATATTCTTTACATATATATCAATTTTGTTCATAGCTGTTTCCTCCGTCATACGTTTTCTTATGTAACAATCATACAATCATGTATTATAACGGTCAATCGTTATTCAGCGATTTTAACGCTCTATTACGTGTGTTTTCGCGTGCTCTAAACGTGCTCATATAAAGCATTTCAGACTCTTTTTTTTAATTCAAACACACCCAGTGTTATTTTTGATCGTAGCTCGTTTTTACACAAATTAATGGCTTCGTTGATTTATGTTCTATAATTCTCTTTATGTTAATTCTATGATACAATGGTACTTGTCATATGAACATATACTTTTTTATATGACAAAATGAAAGGATGTGAAGAAATGGTTGTAAACAAAGGATTTTCGTTCAGCAATATAGTTGGCATGTATGCCATAAAGGAAATGCCAGCAAATCATAAGTTGAATTCCTCAAATAAAATAATTACAGCATTATATCCAGGTAATCTAAAAAAACTATATTCCCAAAATTCATATGAAGAAGGCTCAATCGCCTATGAATTTCAAGCTATTGATACAAATGATATTAAACAAATCATTCAATTCTGTAATCAATATGGATTACTATTCTCTAACCGTTTACTTGCAAATCAAACCAACAACTATATTTTTATGAAAACATATAAATCTATCTTTTCAGAAGCTGTACCTAATTTTGCACCTGATGAAGTAAATCTCGATATGTTTATTGATGAAGTAATAACTATGCATAGACTTATTGGATTAAAAGCTGCTCTTGATACTAATGATCCTGTCGAACTTATTAACTGCCTTCTGCCACTATTATTATGTTATACATATAAGACACCTGAACCGGGTACTAATGAAACCGAATGCTTTAACAATTTATTTTACAAATATCTGAGTAGCTATTATCTTATTGATCAGCCATGCCTATTTGAATTAAAAGATGTGTACTTGCCAGAGTTAAATCATCTTCTTGATGACTTAACAAAATTTGTATACGAAGACAAAACAAATCGTTGGCTCCAACTTCCTCTAAAACTCGAAGCATACAAATATATGAATAATTGCACTTGGCAGAATTATCATGATATTATGACTAATCTACTAAAGGTTGTTTCCATTTCATCTAATGACAGTTTGTCTGAATTATACTATTCTGAAAATATATCTAAAGATTTATTGAATTCCTGTGGAATTACAGACCTTATGTTACAACATGCTGCTGTCACATGCCTTGCAGATCACTTCAACTCTCAAACCATGCTAATTACTCCTGAATTAAGATTTGAAAATGACCAATTAACATCAGACTGGAAAATTACATCTTTATTAGAGGCAATGTACATGGAACTCTCGGTTTCATTTGCGCCAAATACACAAGTGAAAAAATGTGCTAACCCAACTTGCAATAGCTTCTTCGATGTAGGCATTGGTAATTCCAGAAAGATATACTGCTCTACCCGATGTGCCATGCTTATGGCAAAGAGAAAGCAACGAGAACGTGACAAGCACAAACATGACTAATTCATAATGGATTCGCGAAAATTACATCCCCTTTTATAGAAGGAGGTGTTTTTCATGAATACACTATTAGAAATCAACATTAAGGAAGTTGATGTCAAAATAGATCATGAGTATGTCTATATCAATATATCTCATGGTATATTTACAGCAAAAATCAGCGTCAACAATATAAAATCCTTAACAGCCAAATTACTTAAATTATCCCAAGCAAAATAACATCATTCCACAAGGGTCCCTGTGATATATAGCAGGGACTCTTTATCTACCCAGAAATAAAGCCACCATCTGCTCTACCCTTCTTATTTTATCTAAATTACAACCCACAAGCATTGCATCAATGTTACTTAAAGAATTCATCTCCTCGCATATTTTCTTAGTCTCACCAAAATAAAGATAATCTGATGTTACATTCAAAATTTCGCAAATATGAACTAAATGTTCTGGCATACACATCACCTTTCCATTTTCGATTCTCGATATACTATCCACAGACAGTATCAATTCTTCTGCAAGCTGTTCCTGTGTCATACCTGCATTTTTTCTCGCTGTTCTTAATCTCTTTCCAAATTCTACTGCATCATAATTCTTTTTAAACATAATAAAATCCATCCTTTCGTTTGTATGGCTCGTTAAACGTTTAAGGATGGAAAATTACTCCTACTACTATGAAATTTTTTGCAACAAAAAAGGACGCATGAGAAAGTCCAGTCCTTAAACTGGTTTCTTTCCCATGCGTCCACGGTGAGTCCGTCTTAGCAAGCATCAGCCTTGCCGTAATTCAATACGTCTCCCATATCATGAGGCCTTCATTAAATTGTCTTTGTTACATAGCAATTACTATATCTGATGTTAACTTTGCTCTGATTTTTTTTTAGATATATACTTTCCCTTCATTATCTGCTCGGGCAATCAGCATTCCCTCTGTGTACTTTTTTAGTACCATAACTCTGGTACATCTATTTGTATGGCATCTGATAATAATCCCTGTTAAAACAGGTTCATCATCATTACCCGTAAGTAAATATGCCATTTTCATACTTTTTCTACATTTCTTACAATAAAATTCAATTTGTTTTAATTCTCTCATCATTCAGTCTGCTCCTTTACAATACAAAATCATCAGTAACATTTTGTACTTGAAAGGAAAAGGGAATCACCTTTGCAAGCTTATCTGGTGGGAGTTCCGTTGCATACCTGTCTAATATGCCCCAACCATATGCTGATCTTCGAAGCCAACTGATTACATGTCACCACACATAATCAGGCTCCGGTTTTCCCTTCTACAAACCAGAGATTGTTATCCTCATAAAAAAGATAACTTTCTCTACCATCAACAACACATGTATATCTAATTCCTACACCACCTGCCTTCATACTGGCAGCTCGACGCATATCTTTTACACGCTGAATTTCATATACGCTGCCATCTTTCCATATAAAACTTTTTGGTGTTACTACACCTTCTTTGGAAAACTCAGCAGTAACATCCACATATACCTTTACAATCTCCATACTACAACCACCTCCTCACATTATTTCAATAGCTCTTGGACTTCCTTCTACTCGGCGAATATATCCCTTTTCTTCTAATTGCTTTAAATAATTATGTGCACTAGATGCCGAGGCAAGTCCCGCCATTTCTGCAATTTCTCTGACAGTAGGCGGAAAACCATGGGCTTTCAGAAAATCACATAAGAAGTCATAGATTTTATTCTGTTTATCGTTTAAATCATATCTCATATAAGCCATATTTAAATGCCTCCTTTTACCCAAAATAACCAATTGGATGTGTCGTATGATCCTCTTTTGCATTCACAGAAGAGAGAATCTTATCACGGTACATAAGACCTCTTTGAACACTATAGAATCCAAATCTTCGCCTAATGGTATCTACTGCATCATCCAATTTCATCTGTTTTTCTCTTTGCTCTACACTTGAAAATAAATCTATCTGTTCCCAATAATTGTCGTTGACAAGATCTGCTCCTCGGACTCCTACACTTCTGATTGGTTTTCGCCAGTCGTAATTTTCTATGAATATCCGATACGCTTCGCTTGCAATCTCACCAGTAATACTCGTGGCATGATCAATCTTATGCTGTCTGGTAAATGAATAAAGCTCATTATCCCTCACACTTATTTCAATCACCCTGCACTTAAACCCATTTTCTCGAAGCCTTGCGGATACGCTCTCTGCTAAAATATAAAGAACAATTTTTACATCCTCATCAGTCTCTAAATCCCTTGGTGTCGTAGTACTATTTCCAATAGACTTTATTGGTGCATGTGTATGTTCCATTTTTACCGGTGAGTCATCATAGCCATTCGCAAATGCCCAGAGAATACCACCCATCTTGCCAAGCTGTGACATTAACAAATGTTCGTCTGTTTGTGCTAAGTCTCCAATTGTCTTGATTCCAAATCGAGCTAACTTCTGATTGGTACTCCGTCCTACATATAAAAGATCAGATGCAGGAAGTTCCCAAGCTTTGCTCTTGAATTCATCTTCATACATAGTTGTAATGGCATCTGGTTTCTTATAATCAGAACCAAGTTTGGCGAAAATCTTATTAAAAGATACTCCTATACTGACGGTTATACCCAACTCTGATTTCATCCGAGTGCTAATTTCCATTGCAATCTTGTAACCATCACCTTTTAAAGTACTACTGGCAGTTACATCTAACCACGATTCATCCACTCCATACGGCTCTTGAAGATCAGTATAATCTCCATATATCTCAT
>JAEYSV010000064.1 GCA_023434365.1 Bacillota bacterium
GGGCGCGAAGCGCCGCATTTTTCGATTTACTTGTCAAGTGGTTTAACAAAAAAAGTGGGGGATTTTAATAAAAAAGGAATCTAGAAGCCTTGATTTTACTGGCTTAAAGATTCCGAGAGACTATAAATATAAGGGGGAGGAAGTTCACCATGAAAATTCAATACTTAAATAGTCAACAGGTAACAAAGAATTTTGCAGCACATATTGTGGCTTTTTCAGTTGCAGAAAGTGGTGCAATGGGAAATCCAGGGGGGATTTTATTTCTTACAGATGAAGTGACTTTATATGAAGTTAATTACATCAATGACGAGACTATGAAAGAAGTGTTTAAGGTATTTAATATTTTAGATAGATGTACTAATGGTTTTCTAGGTAACGGTAATGAACTACCATCTGGATGGAAGTATACATATCTCGGTGCAGGTAATCATTTATTTATGTTAGATTATATTGACAATATGTTTATGAGATTGTACCCAGAGAAATTCCAGAAAGTGAAATTTATAGTTTATGGGTTGGGACTGTAATAACAATTCTTGAGAAGCTTAATAGTAAAAAAGAATATTTCAAAGTAACTACTCAGTATAATACCAAACTTAATATTGTACCTCAGAATGCTAAGCATATGCAGTTTAGCCAAAATGATAAAATTAGAGAATCATTGCATGTTGAATGGGAAAATGATATAAAACGACCAGAGAAGATAATTGCAATTGGTATTAATCCAAGCACAGCATGTGATGGGGAATCGGACACAACGATGACTAAGCTTTGTAGATTTTTAGATATGTATGGTTTTAACAATGTTTCAATGCTCAATCTTTATGAAAGTGTTTCTCCAGAACAAATAAAAATTAATAAAGCCACAAAGACAGATTTTGAGAAGAAGAGAAGTGTTTTAGATGAGGCAGATATAGTTCTGCTTGTATGGGGAGTTGAAGGACATTTAGAGGGTAAAAATGATGCTGCAATTGTATTAAATGACTATTCTGAGAAATTATATTGTATAAAGAATCAAAACGGTAGATATCCTGCCCATCCAAGCAGAATGTCCTATAAATCTGAATTGGTTGCAATAAAGAGTAAAAAAGATTATGAAGAGTGTGGTTTGGTTAGAAAGAAGACGAGTATAAGAATAGAAGGCGAAGATATGGAAAGCAATGATATAAAAAGCAAAGATATAAAAAGCAAAGATATAAAAAGCAAAGATATAGAAAGCAAAGATACAGAAGAATGTGCTATTATAGAATGTGATCTTGGTGTGTATATGAATAATAAGTTTGTTATGTCCTTAGGAGCAGGAACAGATGCAGTGATTCGATTTTCTGAATTAGCAGATGCTGGGATAAGCGGTGAAATTGATACAGTTCGTTCGTTTAGCTGTAATCGTGATGTTGCTATCGGGGGGAAGGACTTACTAAAGTTTATTCAAGCCGAATATCCGAATTATTATGAAAGAGCAACATCAGTGATTTTAGATACTAACGAGTTGTATAAAATTATATGTTATGATATGTCATAATCCCTATGCAAAGATTGATATGAAGAGGATATACCAATATACAATTATTTCTCCTAAAAGATATTCAATAGAAGTGGAGTGAAAATGTGGTTAAATACATAATAAACCAATGGAAGAGTAAAAGGGTAACAGTTGCATTAATTATCACTGGTTTTTTAGTCGCAAGTATTGTGTTGTCATTTGGGATAAGTATATGTAGGCACAATTTTGAATATGCTTATCAACAGTTTTCAGGTGACCCACAGAAGCAAATGGAGATCACAATACAATCAAAAGAGAATGCTGGTATAAGTATTCATTTATTAGAGCAAATAAAAAGTTTTGGCGAATTACAATTATTGAATTGTGGGAATGTTCTTCTAGATGATTATAAGGTAGAGTATCAGATAGTTCCGATATGGTTCGAAAAGAATATAGCGTGGCATGTACCTATATTAAATGGACGTTATTTTGAAGAGAAGGAGTTGGAACCAACCAAAAAGGAAATAGTTATAGGTAGAGAAATAGCAAAGCAGCACAATGTAAGTACGGGAGATACACTAAAAATTAATATGCAGGATTATGTTGTTATTGGAATTTGTGGCTTAAACGAACGAGAGACTCAATGGGATTCAGTTATTTATGTCACTGTTCCGGACTTTACCATTAATAACATAGATTATATTTTATCAATAGAGAATCTATTTGCTGTAATAAAAAGCGGTAAGCAGGAATTTTTAGATTCAAGTGAAGAAATTATGCAAGTTGCAGAAAAATACAATAATACTATAAGATTTCAGGGGTTTGAGGAAGAGATAGATTATGGAATAATAAGAAACTCCATAGTGATTACGGTATTATCTTCAGGTATTATATTTATTATTGCAATGGTTAACATAACGAATTTAATGATATATTGGATTATGGAACGAAGGAAAGAATTTGGTATTATTAAAGCAATTGGAGGAACAAATAGGTATATTGTTAAATGTATAATATTTGAAATTGTTATTATGACAATCATAAGTGCATTTCTAGCTATTATATTGCAAAGCTGTTTTTCTTGGCTTTTTGAAGATATCCTAGTTAGCAATGGTATCTATGTCAAGGTAACTTACGTAAATTATCTTATTTCTATTATAGTTGCTATGTTGTGTGGTATAGTGGCTGCAATTATCCCGGCTAAGAGAGCTATAACAGTACAACCAAGCGAAATATTAAAAACAGAATAAGGGGGCATTATGATTGGTATTATTATTAACTCGCTAAATAATCGAAAGTGGAAGTTTATTTTGGTTACTGTACAGTTCTTTTTTGGGTTTTGTGCTTTATTATTTGGACTGGCTAGTATTAACAACTTGCTACAATATAAAAGAAATGTAGAAAAACTGGCGCCATTAGATGCAATACACCTTTTTATTAATACACAAGATGGAGTAGAGCTCACAGAAGAAACAATGCTTAAGTACGAGAACATAATGAACCAAATAGCAGAGATAAGTGGAATAGATAAATTTTTGATGTTTGAACAACAATATATTTATTCACCGGATAATGTTAATGAATCAGAGAAGCAAATTCTGTTGTGTAATAAGGATTTTCTAGATTCTGTTGATTGGGAGTTATCTTCAGGTAAGATGGATGAATTAATAACCTACAATAAGAAAAGTGATATTGTACCTGTAATTATTCACTCAACTTTAAGCGATGTGTATCATCTAGGTGAAACTTATCGTGTACAACACGACAGTCCAAAGGGTTCGTCATCGTATTCAATTAAGGTTGTAGGAATATTAGATAAATCATTTGGTTTATGGACGGGTGGCGCTAGTATGATTACTGATACAATTACATGTAACAAGAGCTTAATTATTGCACCAAAGTTTAAAGAGTTTGAAACTGATATACCATATATAGCAAATTCATTATTTGAAGTTTCTAAAGAAACAAATAAAGAATATATAGTAAGTGCTATTGACGGATTGTTAAATCAAAATGACATGAGTGCTGAATATAAAACTATCGAGGATGAAGTTATGGAATACTACGCTAGACAAAAGGTCATAGTCGTAGCAACTATGAGTTTTTCCATAATTATCTTAATCCTTTCAGTATTAGGATGCATAGGTACTATTTTGTCAAACGTTTTAAGTAGAAAAAAAGAATTTGGCGTTTATTTTACAATGGGATTTACACTGAAGCACATAATGATTCTTATTATTGGTGAAATTGGTTCAGTATTCCTAGGAAGTTTTACACTAGCAAGTATTGTTAGTACTCTTGGTATTAAGCTAACTTTATCGCAAGAAGGTTTTGCTATAAACAGTAATGTATTGTTAATAGCATTTCTCGTAATGGCAATATGTACATTCTTCTGTGTATTATTACCGATAAGAAGAATTTCTATGTTTCAGCCCATTAACTTATTGAATGGAAGGGATAATTAGATGAGTGTAATTAAATTAAATAAAATAAATAAATTCTTTGGATCTGATCAGAATAGGCAACAGGTACTAAACAATGTATCTTTACAGATTGAACAAGGTGATATGGTATCTATTATGGGGCCATCGGGCTCAGGAAAATCAACATTACTTAATATTATAGGTTTGCTTGATCGACAAACTGATGGAGAGTATCTTATAGATGATTATAGTGTAAGTGATGCAAGTGAAAAGAAATTGGCACACTTACGAAGTGAGAAGTTTGGATTTGTATTTCAATCATTTAATTTAATTAGCGAACTATCTGCTCTGGATAATGTTAAACTTGGTCTACAAATAGCAAATATTCATAAAAAGAACTTTGAAAAGATAGGAAAAAAGACTCTTTTAGAGAGGAGTGTTGCACTTCTGGAATTGGTTGGACTAAAAGAACATTTACATAAAAAACCTTCTCAATTATCAGGTGGACAACAGCAAAGAGTTGCCATTGCAAGAGCTTTAATAAACAACCCAGAGATTATTATTGCGGATGAACCGACAGGAGCTCTTGATCAAAAAAATGCATTCGAAATACTGAATATATTTAAACAGCTTAATAATAGGGGAATTACTGTATTGATTGTAACTCATGATAACAAAGTCGCAGAATTTTGTGAGAAAAATATTGATATGTTAGATGGTGTAGTTCATTGATTGATTGATGTTAAAACAGGATTATGAAAAATACATACCGAGAAGTTCATATAAAATAGGGGGAGCAAATTATTGCCCCCCTATTTTTAAGCCAAATTTATATTGAAAAACAAAAACTAGGTTATAAATTAGGTTAATTCTTCAAGATATACATACTGTCTTTTCTTGAAAGCACTGATTTTACTAGTACTGCATCTAATGGGAGTCGAACCCATGCACATGGCTCCGGAGGCCATTGCTCTATCCACTGAGCTATAGATGCACGTCTCATTTTATTGAGTACTTGAATATTATAATGAAAGACAAGAGAAAAGTAAATAGATTTTTTGCCATTTAACAATTGGTTATTAATGGACGCTGTAAATGTTACAAAATTATTACAAAATTTAAAATTTATCGTTGATTTTTAATAAAATGTTTGATACTATAATGTTAATGAGTATTAAAACAAGTAAGTTATGTCTGAAGTTATCTAATTTTTGGATTGGAATTCAGCGTTTTGCTAAATAAAATAGACTACATACATAGAATAACTAAGAACAACAACGTGAGTGACGTGAAAACAGGTAGGTAGTGCTGATTGGCTGATACAACGTAGACAACTAAATGCAGATAAAAATGTAGATAGTATACATCAAAAAGCAAATAAAAAAATGTAGATAATATGCAACAAAAGGGAAGATGAGAATTAGGTCACATGACAGTGGGATGTCAGTTTGGAGGATTGTATGAATTTTAAGATGAAATTAAAATATAAGAAAATGATATTAGGAGTAACATTAGGTACAATGGTGCTTGGACTCGCAGTATTGTCTATCAATACGGAGGATGATTTGCCAACTGGTGGAGATGAGCTGGTAGCAGAAGCAAGCGTAAGTCCGTTAGCTAGTCCAGATGCGCAGTCATCACAAAAGCCTGATTCTAGTAGTTTGCCAGAGATGTCAGATACACCAGAACCAGTACTAGATCCGAAAGCTTTAGAAGTTGAAAAGAATGCATTTCCTGAAGTGAACGAGATGATTGAGAAGTATTACAAATCTTGCGTAGAAGCAGATGTCGATACCGTTAAGAGTCTGGTGAGCGATGAAGAAGTAATCTTAAAGGAAGCATTGGAAAAAAGATATGAGTATGTAGAAGAGATACGTAATATTGATTGTTATACGATGGCAGGCCCGGATGAAGGTTCTAAGGTAGTATTCGTATATTATGAGTTGAAGCTTGTTGATATTGATACATTAGCACCTGGTATGGCTCAGTTTTATATTACACCAACCGAGGATGCAGATATGGTAATCATTTTAAGTGGAATGGATGATTATCTGACTCAGTACTTAAAAGATTCGATGCAGAATCCAGCAATTGTGAAACAGTTAGAAAATGCGAATACAAAATTATTAGAAGCAGAAGCAAAAGATGATAAATTGAAGAAGTTTGTAGATACACTAAATGAGAGTGCTAAACAGGTAGCTGGCGCAACGGCTACGCCAAAGGCTAGCGAACAGCCAAAAGCGAGCGAAGATGCTACTAAAACAGCCGCACCAAAGGCAAGTGAAGAGGCTACCAAAACTGCCGAGCCAAAAGCAAGTGCAGCAGCATCAAACTAAACATAGCGAAGCGTTATAAAACATAGTTCAATTCTATACGGTCTAAGAATCCTTTTCCAATCCTGCTAATCATTTGCAGATTGGAAAAGGATTTTTTGTGATATAGGAAATTGCAAATTTCCTATATCACAAAAAACGCTCCGCGATGATCGCACTGCGGCGGAAATGAAAAGTGTCGCTTAAGCGACCCGCCGCAGGCGGAGAGTTTCGCTAGCGAAACTCTCCGCCTGCTTGCGAATGATACTGAAAATGTTGCATATAGTAACATCAAACAGATTTTGTCTGTACTTCAGGCATTATTTAGGATAAAATAATAACAATATATGTATTGAGAATAGGAGAACGGTATGTCAGATACCTTAGAAGAAATTCGTCTAAATAAATATCTTAGCAATAAAGGGGTGTGCTCACGTCGTGAGGCGGACCGCCTGATAGAACAAAAGCGAGTGACTGTAGATGGTCAGATTGCTGATATGGGAATGAAAGTAACCGATAAGAATGTCATTTGTGTCAACAACAAGCCAATCAAGAAAGAAGAGAGCTTTATCTTACTGGCATTTAATAAGCCAAGAGGAGTTGTCTGCACGACATCAAGAAAAGATCCAGATAACATCATTGATTTTATCAAGCATGAGAAACGCATTTATCCGATTGGAAGACTCGATAAAGACTCAGAAGGTCTTATATTAATGACGAATAAGGGTGAAATTGTGGACAAGATCTTACGGGGAAGCAATCTTCATGAAAAGGAGTACCTCGTAAGAGTGAATAAAAAACTCACCAGTGATTTCCTTAAGAAAATGGCCGAAGGGGTACCAATTCTTGATACGGTCACCAGACCATGTGAGATTGAAGCCTTGGGAGAGAATAAGTTTCGAATCATTTTGACACAAGGACTGAACCGCCAAATTCGTCGTATGTGTGAGGAACTTGGATATCGTGTGGTGGAACTTAAGAGAATACGAGTCATGAATATTAGACTTGGTAAGTTAAACCAAGGTGGATACCGAAATGTTACAAAACAGGAGTTAGAAGAGTTAAAACGACTCGTGGGGCTTGAGTAAGTTAGGAACACCCAATGATACAAGAAAGTTTCCGCTCTGCTAACGGTAAACGTTCTTGAATGATTAAATAATAAGAAATGATGAGGAGAACTTTTATGCAGGAGAAAAGACAACGCATGAAAGAATTAGTGGAGCTGCTTAACAAGGCTTCCAAGGCATATTACCAGGATGCCAGCGAAATCATGAGTAATTATGAATATGATAAATTGTATGACGAACTGGTGGCTCTGGAAACAGAACTGGGAATGACAGTATCGAATAGCCCAACCATTCACGTTGGGTATGAAGTACTTAGTGAGTTACCTAAGGAAAAACACGAGAGCATGATGTTGTCATTAGATAAGACGAAAGAGGTAGCAGCCCTAAAAGACTGGCTTGGACCTAAAGAAGGAATCCTTAGCTGGAAGTTAGATGGGTTGACTATTGTACTAACTTATCAGGATGGAAAGCTTCAAAAAGCAGTCACCCGTGGAAATGGTGAAATTGGTGAAGTTATTACCTCCAATGCCAGAGTGTTCAAAAACATCCCACTTTCAATTCCATTTCGCTCCACTTTGGTGCTACGTGGTGAGGCCGTAATCAAATATTCTGACTTTGAAGAAATCAATGCTAAAATTAACGACGTTGCTGCCAAATATAAAAATCCACGTAATCTCTGCAGTGGCTCAGTTAGACAGCTGAATAATGAGATTACCGCAAAACGAAATGTTCATTTTTTTGCGTTTGCCTTAGTAAGTGCTACCGGCAATGAAGCAAATCAAGCAATAAATGATACCAGAGAAGCACAGTTAACCTTCTTAAAAGAACAGGGTTTTGACGTTGTTGAGTATCGTAAGGTCACGAACAAGACGATAGAAGAAACCGTGAGCTGGTTTTCAGAGCAGATTGCAAAAAATGATTTCCCAAGTGATGGGTTAGTGCTAACATTTGATGACCTTGAGTACAGTCGCTCCCTTGGTACTACCTCGAAGTTTCCAAGAGACTCCATTGCCTTCAAATGGCAAGATGAGATTCGAGAGACAACGCTTAATGATATTGAATGGAGTGCCTCCCGTACTGGTCTGATTAATCCGGTTGCCATCTTTGAACCGGTGGAGTTAGAGGGCACCACAGTAAGTCGTGCGAGCGTTCATAACATCAGCATCATGGAGGGGTTAGAGCTTGGGCTTGGGGATACGATTACCGTATACAAAGCCAATATGATTATTCCTCAGATTGCAGATAATCTGACGAGAAGTGGCAAGTTAATCATTCCAAAGGAATGTCCGGTTTGTGGACACGATACCCAGATTAAAAATGATAACGGCGTCAAATCACTTTACTGCGTCAATGACCAGTGTCTGGCGAAGAAAATCAAATCCTTTACCCATTTTGTAAGCCGTAATGCGATGAACATGGAAGGACTGTCAGAAGCAACCATTGAAAAGTTGATTGCAAAAGGTTATATTAAGGAACTGGCGGACCTCTATCATTTGCAAAATTACAAAGACGAAATCTGCAAAATGGAGGGATTTGGAGAAAAATCTTATCAGAATCTAATAGATTCGATGGAAAAATCAAGACATACTTCGCAAGCTCGATTTATCTACAGTCTTGGGATACCGAATGTGGGATTATCCAATGCAAAGCTAATCTGTAAAGAGTATAAAAATGATTTTGACAAAATAAGAAACCTTACTTTCGAAGAACTCGTTGGCATTCCTGGAATCGGAGATGTCATTGCTCAAACGATAATCGCCTTTTTTGCAAAGGAAGAAAACCGGATTATCATCGATGACTTGCTAAAAGAAATCATTTTCGAAAAAGAAGAAGAACCTGCGGGGGGAACAAAGCTTGAAGGGAAAGCATTTGTCATAACAGGTTCGGTGAATCATTTTAATAACCGCGATGAAGTCAAAGAAGTCATTGAAAAAATGGGTGGCAAGGTGACTGGCAGCGTGACCAAAAAAACCGATTATCTAATAAACAACGATAACATGTCGAATTCATCGAAGAATAAAAAAGCAAAAGAATTGGGAATTGCGATTATTACAGAAGAGGAGTTCCTAGCGATCATCCAGGGCGAATAATTTGCAAGGTTGAAACGCTTAAAAGCACATGGTACAATAAATACATTCGACTTAGGGACAGGAGGATTAGGATGCCTATTAAAGTACACAGTAATTTGCCAGCAAAAATCATACTGGAAGAAGAAAATATCTTTATTATGGATGAGAATAGAGCAATAACGCAAGATATCCGTCCACTTAAGATAATTATATTAAACCTGATGCCGCTGAAGGAGGATACCGAAGTTCAATTGCTACGGTCCTTATCCAATACGCCACTGCAAGTGGATATTACTTTCTTAACCACAGCAAGTTATACGGGGACCAATACTGCTACGAGCCATCTTGACAAATACTATCAGACGTTTGAGGATATCAAAGACCAGAAATTCGACGGTCTAATCATCACCGGAGCACCAGTAGAACATCTGGAGTTTGAGGATGTAGCGTATTGGGAAGAAGTCTGTAGAATCATGGAATGGTCCAAACTGAATGTCACAAGCACCCTTCATATCTGTTGGGGCGCGCAGGCAGGGCTTTACTACCATTACGGAGTGCAAAAAAAGAAGCTAAACGAAAAGTTATTTGGCGTGTACCAGCATAACGTATTGCATCGCAAAAACCCATTAGTACGTGGGTTTGACGATGTCTTCTATGCTCCACACTCCAGATATACCACAATGACAAGAGAAGACATTGAAGTAATCGATGACGTTATCATTTTGGCAGAATCCGAAGAAGCAGGCGTCTTCCTTGTGGTAAGCAAAGATGCACGACATGTCTTCGTCATGGGTCACCCAGAATATGACCGTATGACGCTTAATAAAGAGTACCGTCGCGACATCGACAAGGGCCTTGATATTCAAGTTCCGAAAAACTATTATCCTAATGATAATCCAAACAATCGCCCACTCCTTCAGTGGAGGGGCCACTCGAATGCGCTGTATACGAACTGGTTAAATTATTGTGTTTATCAGGTCACTCCTTATGATTTGGATGAGAAAACAGTGGAAGTAGCTGAGAATGCGGTTGTGACGGAGTGTTAAGAGGGTTTTAATGTGAATTGTAGATGTGTCGTAGGATAGCGTCAAATATTGTTATAGTATTCATAGAGGAGAGACATTGTCAGGATGAAGAATTTTGGCAGTGTCTTTTTTGCTTAAAACAGATGTGGTAAATAGTGAATTCGACATATTATGTTGGCATTATTTGTAATTTTACGATAGAATAAAAGAAGGTATGGTTTCGATAATTATTGATGCATATAAGAGATAGGGGATGCGAGAAAGGAGCTAGCTTATGAATATCAGAGTAATGAGGATAGAAGATTACGACTCTGTTTATGCTTTGTGGTTGTCCTGTGCTGGTATGGGCCTTAATAATTTAGATGACTCGAAAGAAGGAATTGACAAATTTCTTAGAAGAAATCCTAATACATGTTTTGTTGCAGAAGTGGACAATGAAATTAGTGGAGTTATTATCGCTGGGAATGATGGAAGAAGAGGATTTATTTATCATACTGCAGTAAGCACTAAATTTAGGAAACAGGGAATGGGAAGAAAATTAGTTGAGAAAGCAGTAGAATCACTTAAAGAAGAAGGTATTAATAAAGTTGCATTAGTGGTATTTGAGCGAAACGAAAAAGGTAATAAATTTTGGGAGAAGCTTGGCTTTATAGCGAGAGAAGACCTAGTTTATCGCAATAAATCAATAACAGAAATGATTAGGATAGATACATAAATATTTTGTTTTTCAGGAGGATAGGATTAGAAAAATTAGTTTAAAATTCTGGAATAGATTTCCTGTTTGTGAATGTTGGAAAGTACCTAAATCTTGGTATCTTTATATCATATTCAACATATAATATATAAAACCACTATCATATGATACCGAAAAGTTTGACAATGTGCATGTGGGGTGGTATAATGGGGAACATAATTGAGAAGACTTCAAGTAGAATTGAAGAAAGATTAGAAGTATCAACGTATATTAGTAAGTTGGTATATGCATTAGAGAATAATAATGCAAAAATCACTTTTCAAGAAGAACGGCATGTTGATAACAAGAGATCAGTACAGTATACAAATAAGTACACTGTAGCAAAGTTATTTCCAAATGAAGATCCTGTAGAAGCGATTAAGCGAGAACTTAAATCACTAAAAGTGGAAGAGTATATTGAAACAGTTAAGGACATTAGATTTCCTAAAAAGTCAGAAATGAGAGTGTTTGGGAAGTGTTATGGAAGCGATGAGGTTTATATAAAACTTAGAGTAGAGCTGATTCAAGTTTCAATTGGTGGAGTTGATGATACTGTTTTTGTGATGTCGTTTCATTTTTCAACTGTAGAATTCATAGATGTAGTTTTTCCGTATTGTAAAAGGTAGGAGGTCTATTATGGAAATATTAAAAATTCAAAATAAACTCTGTCTTAGTTGTATGGAAGAGCATGATGTTCAAGTGGTTGCATTACTAGAAGAGAATATATTTAATGGCAAGGTAGTTCAGTATACAGCAATTTATGAGTACTGTGAGAATGCTGATGAATATACACAAACAGAAGAAATGATACGAATAAATGATATCACATTTAAAGATGCATATAAAAAGCAAATGAATCTTTTGGCTTCTAGTGAAATTATTGAAATAAGAAATATTTATGATGTGAGTCAAAAAGATTTAGCAATTATTCTTGGTTGGGGGCAAGCAACTATTACGAGATATGAGAAATATCAAGTACAAGATACTGCGCATGACGATGTGTTACGTAAGATCAAGGAGGATCCAAAATGGTTTCTGAAATTATTGGAACGTTCCAAAGAGTGGCTATCTAATAAAGCATATAAAAAGTACCATAATCGAGCAAATTCAATAATAAAGTCAAAGAAGAATGATTTTGTTAAGGAATTAATTGAAATACAATATATTGATATTTCTGAAGAGGAACAAATTGTTGGCGGAACTAAATTAGACTTAGATAAAGTGGTAGAAGTTGTGAATCTCTTTTCTTTGGAGGTTCAGAACCTATATAAAGTTAAGCTTATGAAATATCTATGGTACGCAGATTCTTTGAATTACAAAAGAACTGGAAAGTCAATAACAGGATTAGGATATAGAGCATTACCTATGGGAGCGGTACCAGAAGCACACGATTTGATTATTTCTCTGGATAACATTCATTTTGAGGAAGTTTTAATTAATGGAAATACAGCTTATAAATTTGAACATGTGCCTGGGATAGGTATCAAAAAGCTAAGTGGCGATGAGGTAGCGGTAATCAATGAAGTAATAAAGCAATTTGGTAAAATGAACTCGCAAGAAATTATTGATCATATGCACGAGGAAGTTGCCTATAAGGAAACGCATCCTTATGATTATATTTTATATAAATATGCGGATCAATTATCCATCAATTAAAAGGTAGGCATTACCCAAAAAATAGAAAAGCGAGTGATTGAAATGAACAATCGTATTGGATTTTATTCATCTGTTTTATTAGCTGTCATTACCGTCATAACGTTTGGATTTGCCATGATTGCGGTTCCTATATCCGGTGCCAATGCGCCAAATGGTGGAGTGAACTATCCATATTTGGATACATTTCAGCAATACCCGAAGGATTTTTTGTGGATGTATTTTGCTATCTTCCTTCTTTTAATTTATTTGGTCGTGATGATATCGATACATATGCGTGAAAAAAATGAACGAAGGATAATGAGTACGGTTGGACTTTGCTTTGCCGTAATGGCGGCTCTTCTCCTAATTGTCACCTATTATATCCAGCTCAACGTTGTGCCGGTTAGCTTGCAACACAATGAAACGGAAGGTTTAGCTTTGATCATACAATACAATCCTCATGGCATATTTATTGCTTTAGAAGAAATTGGGTACATCATGATGACTCTTTCGTTTGTTTTTATAGCGTTCTCATTTCACCAAAAAACGCGGTTGGAAACGGCGATTCGATGGATTTTCATGATTCCCTTTCCAGTATCCATGATTTCCCTCATACTGTATTCTATTCAGTACGGATTGAATCGCCAAGACCGATTTGAAGTGGTCATTTTGTCTTTTGCATGGCTTACATTGATTATCAATGGGATACTCCTAAGCAAATATTTTCATAAACAAAGAGGGATAACACATCCCTAGAAAGCCCCAAGCACTGCCTCCAGAAACATAATAAATCCCATACCATTTATGATATAATGAGCGATAAATCCTGGCCAGATGCTTTTACGCTTTTGAGCAATGAATGAAATGAGTAGACATACTGGCAATAGACTGATCATATCCCACCATTTAAAGCTATGGAACATGGTCCATAATAGTCCATGAACCAACCATGCTTTTTTCCCATACGCGAGTTCCTGTCTTGGTAAAATATAACCTCTCCATAAGAGTTCCTCGCCTGCTATATTGAAAAACAACATGATAAAATATATAAAAAGTACCTTCCAATTACCGCAGATTTGGCCACCCACCGCCTGGTTCAAAGAAGAAAGATTAAATACAGCTTCTGGATCTAAAAACAGTGAAAGATTCTTTGGAACAGGAATAAGTCCTACTTCTATTAGTTTCAAACCCAATACTGAAAAAGCTCCCATACATACCAATGCAACAACGGATAAACCAACTCCCAATCCAATATCTTTTAGGTTAATATGATCTATTCGATATCGTGCTCTAAATCCTTGTATATTATGACCATTTTGGATCCAGTATGTTGCAATTGCTGTGATAAAAATGAACACTAAAGGAAGGGTCATAGAAATTGCAAATTTCTCAAAGTCAGTAAGCGTACTTGATAACTGCGGCATCAAACCGTATACACTTAAGAGCAAAACACTAGCCCATCCTCCAAACCAAAGTAACGATTCAACTAGATACATAGGCTTAATTAAAACTACTTTTGATGAAACATTAAATTTCATATATTAGCTCCCCTTTATATACATACATGCACGTATGTTAAATAGCAAAAAAAATTACATCCCATCTATAAAAATTTCTGCTAACGCAGTCGCCATTTCTTTGATTGAAAAGCGAGTGGGATCTTGAAGCCAATTTACAGCTACTCCCTGCTGATAAGCAAGGTATGCATGTGCTAGCTCTAGTGGTTTCTTATCACTTCTTAATTGCCCCGTTTCTATACCTACTTTCATATAAGCTGCCACTGTTTCAATTAATTGTTTTGAATTATCAAGCAGAATTTGTCTGCATTCTTTTAATTCAGGCGCAGCACCTGTATTAAACATAACAAGATTGAAGGTGTCTCTATATACTTCATCCTCTTCCAATAGAAGCCATTGTGCAACTATAATTTTCTTGCAGATCTCTTTAAAGGTACCTCCTGCCTGCATCGCCTGCTCAATAACGTAATCTCCTCGATTATTAGCTTCATCGATTAAAGTACGATACAATTTGGCCTTATTTTCAAAATGCCAGTATATTGCACCTCGAGTAACCCCAGCATATTCTGCGATATCCTGAAGATTGGTATTGGTGTACCCATATTTGCTAAATATAGTTAAAGCAGCCTTTAGAATATCACGTCTTGTCTTTTCGGCATCATCTTTTGTTCTTCTCATCACATTTCCTCCCATATTCATATACATACTACCATGTATGTATATGATTTACAATATAATTTTTTAGGGTGTTTTTATTTCTTCAATCATTTTATTATGAATCATATCCGCTTTATAGATAGAGCACATAAACTTACGTTTTCTGTAGAATTATGCATAATTTACTGGGATAATATTATACTTTGTGATAAAATTTTTAGAATGGAAAGAACGGATGAAAGGAGAATTTCTAAAAAAACATTTTCTATGCGTCTTTTTAGATTAGTTAGTTGTATTATTAATATAAGGGTTCATGAATGATTTAGTATAACTGTATATACATATATCTTTTTTTGTGAAGGGGAACTAGAGTATGTTGTATGAAGAGAAATCAACGATAGCAACATTATTCGATCAATACTGTGATATGGTTTATCGTATTGCTTTAAATCGAGTGAGGAATGTATCGTTGGCGGAAGATATTGTGCAGGATGTTTTTTTGAAATTTATAGAGGTAAAACCGGTATTTACTGTTTTAGAGCATGAAAAGGCTTGGTTTATTCGAGTTACCATTAATACTACTATTAACATGCAAAAGAAGAGTGCGAATCATTTTAAAAAGGAACTCACTCAGATAGATACTGATGTACCTAGTGAATCGGAAATAGGTGTACTTGATATGGTGAAGGAGCTTGACCCAAAGTACCAAGAGGTAATCTACTTATTCTACTATGAGGGATATGCGATTAAGGAAATAGCGCAGTTGCTTATTAAGAAGGAAAGTACTGTGAAGTCGTTGTTGCAACGTGGTCGTGTGAAACTCAAGGAAAAGCTAAGTAAGGAGTGGTTATATGGATAAGAGATTGGAGCAAGAATATCAACAGAAAATGGAACAAATAAGAATGAATGTATCTAGAAAATCTAAGATGCGAGATTATTTGATCTCTGTTGAACAACAGGCAGAACAAGAGGTTGAGGCATCTATGGCAAATGGGAGAAAAGAGAATACCAAGGAAGAGGTAAAGGTCATAAAGGTAGAACTGAGGCAACGTCCAAGCAAGGGACGAAGATGGCTAGGGGTAGGATTCGTTGCTGTTGCGGCTTGTTTTCTTGTCTTACTAATGGTGAAGGAATTAATGATGAAACAGGTAGCAGGGCTTGACGAACATGTTGTTGCAACACAAACACCAGGAGCTACGGATGATTTAACACAAGAGTTGCCAGCATGCTACATGCCATTATATTTTGATAGCGAGGAACAATTAATTGAAACAATCAATACGGTAAGAGAAGCAAAGGATAAAGGGAACACTACTGATATCATATCAATTAACTCAAAAACGGCGGGTCAACAAACATATAGTGTGGATGATATTTTTAAATTAGCATCTGTGTCAGAGTTTTATAGACCGCGTATGTTACATGGCATGTCACTTAACGAAATTAATGTAATTAATGAATATGTTTCCTACGATTATATCATCGAAAGTCAAAGTGAAAAAGCATCCTTTACTTGGTTTCGTGAAATGTCTCCAGAAGTAGCCATGAACGATCTTTATGGGCGAGGAGCAATATCTGAACGTGAACTCCAATATAAAGGAAACAAATATGTATTTTTAGAGTTTGCAGATAGGTCAGGTAAATCTAATGGATATTCAATCCATTGGGTTGTTAATGATATTGCATTTGGTGCCTCAATTCCATCAGGTTATACGGATGAAGAAATGCTTGAATTTTGTGAGTTTGAGGCTATCAAAGTAATGAGTATTGATGATCAGATTGATATTATAGATACAAATAAGGATGATTTTGAAGAGACAAACAAAGATGGTTTTATCATACATGATGAAAAATTGAAAGATGTTGCTGTAGCTAAAGCAGATATTAATAATGATGGTATCGAGGAAAGAATAGCTTTGGACCTATCAGTGTTTGATGGTGCACAACCAGCATATTTAAAGGTTTATAATGACGAAAATCGTATTATTTATGAAGATCAATTATTTCACGCTAGTGCTGGAAAAAAATCCATATATTTATATGCAAGTGAAGGGAAACATTACTTGTTAGAATATATACCTAATATGCAACAAGGTGGATGTAAATATGAATATAAGTTGTTTTATTTGGATGTTAACAATTCTGTAACAACGGTAGATCATGATTCTATATGGTTTGACATAAATAAAGGCTATGGTGAATTGCATGTTGAATCTATGAAAGAATTCTATGACAAAACAAACGATTATTTATCGAAAAGTGTATTAATTATTTCTACGATGAATGATGATATAGAATATAGCACTGAAACGAATCAAATAAAAAAAAGAGAAGATTATACATTTTTGAATGTGTATGAACCTGATTTATCCTTTTCTGATGATGATAGCATCTTATTAAAGTTGCAGCGATTTAACGAATATATACAAAGTGAGCATTATCAGTCTGAGAATTTGGAATAATCGGTTGCCATAAACCAGATGCTACCGCTATAATAGATATGATGATAAAAATGATTGGAGACATTATGGACGGTACCGTAAGAAGTAATATAAAAATAGGCAGTAAGGTGATGGTTGTGCAAAAGCAGGACCAGAGAACGGGGAAACTAACAGAGGGTATTGTAATGCGAATTCTTACGAATTCAAGAAATCATCCTAGAGGAATTAAGGTAATGCTTGAAGGTGGAATTGTAGGTCGAGTACAGCGTATTTGTGATTCTTCTGCATCTGATAGTGCAACGAAATAAAGAAAAGTAGCAAGGGAGTTGGATTAAATGCCAACTCTTTTTTAATTACTAGGATGAATCACCAGCTATAGCAGATAGAATTGCATAAACATGTATTTAAACGTCCTGAGCCGTAATAATACGCCCGAGAAGAGTAAACTCTTTTCGGGTGCTTTTTCGTATGTCGGAGTAGGACGAAGCCCGTGACCAACATAAAGCACAGTTGATTGTGAGACAACTTTAATATAATCCCGCGAAATACCTCGAATTTCATAAGTAATTGTCGTTTATATGGGATGTAATAATATGGAACAACAATACTGATTATGGTATCATGTTCATAGGATGAATAGACGACGGAACTTATGAAGTTGAGTATTGATAGCGTGAACCAAATAAAGAGTAGAAGGAGTATAGTTTATGAAAAAGAATCTATTATATTTGATATTATCTCTCGCAATAATTGCTGGAGGGTTTTGTAGTCCAATCAATGCCTCAGCAAATTATATTTCAGTTACCTATCAAGCATATGCTAATAATGAGGGTTGGTTGTCCAGGATTACTGACGCGAGTGATTTCGCTGGGAATTTTGGTTCCCCAATGACTGGACTACGTATTAATCTTTCGGAAGGCAATGTTTACTATCAAGCACATATAAAAGGTGGCGGTTGGCTTTCTGAAATTACTGATCCAACTGATTTTTCTGGAAACCTTGGGCAGCCTATGGACGCAATAAGGATAAAGACTGACACTGGGTTACAGATCAATTATCGGGTACATATTTTAGGTGGGGGCTGGCTGAACTGGATAACGGGTTACGATACGAATGAACCTAGCAATGGTTTTGCTGGCAATATGGGGCAAACAATAGATGGCATACAAATGTATTTATCAAATGTTGCACCTCCAACGACTACAATTCAAGCCCCATTAAATGGACAGCGGATAATCACTTCGCCTTTTAATGTATATCGAGGTGTAAATAACTATCACAATGGCGTTGATATAAGCGCTAGTATTGGTGAGTCTCTCTATCCAATCCAATCAGGAACAGTAATTAGGGTATCCTACCATACAAATCTTGGGAATTTTATTGATATAAAACACAGTGATACTCTTTACACGCGTAGCCAACATCTCAACTCCGTTAACGTCGTTGTGGGTCAATCAGTAGACAAATACACCATAATAGGAACTACTGGCAATACTGGCTATAGTACTGGTCCTCATTTGCACATAGAATTTCGCACATCTAATGACTTTAGATATGGCGCGAAATCATGGAATGAATCTAACTGGAACTTTGATGTTGCTAATAAAGTCGTTCAAATGCTGATCACCCCAGGCAATGTAGTGCCAGCTACTGATTACTATACTCTTTCATTTGATACAAAAGGCGGGTCGATTGTATCTTCCGTTACAGCTGTGTCGGGATCGCTTATAACTGCACCAACAGCACCAACAAAGAAAGGATACACCTTTGCAGGTTGGTATAAAAATAGCACACTGACAGCGGCATGGAACTTTTCAACAGACAGGTTAACAGCAGACACAACCCTCTATGCTAAATGGAAAGCGGTAACACCAACCATGCCAACAAGGGTAAAAGCCGTTTCTACCAACTATAAGACAATTACAATAAGCTGGGTAAAGTCAGCAAATGCAAACCAATACAAGGTATATCGTTCAACAAGCAGTAAAGGAATATACTCGTTAGTTACCACCACCACCTCGTGCTCTTTGGTAAACACAGGTCTCAAAGCAGGCAAGACCTATTATTACAAGGTGGTTGCAATATCTTCCTCAACAGGCAAAAAAAGTGGTTATTCGACGGTTGTTTCTGCAAGGGTAATTCCAGGGAAAGTGGAAAAATTAGTAGTAAAAAAAGCGTCATCCAAAAGCATAAAGGTGAACTACAAAGCAGTTTCCGGTGCCAGCGGTTATGTTGTATATTATTCCACATCTTCAAAAGGTAAATATTTAAAAGCAACAACAACCAGAGCCACATCTTATACAAAAAAAGGACTTAAAAGCCGCAAAACCTATTTCTTTAAGGTTCGTGCATATCGCACAGTGGATGGAAAGAAAATATACGGAGAATATTCAAAGGTTATGTCAGTAAAGCTGTAGCATAAATAGTATTTGCACTGACAAGGAGAATTTTAAAGAAAGCCTCATTTATGGGGCTTTCTTTATTTCCTATATCATAAAAAACGCTCCGCGAGGATACACATGACGCGCTTATAGAAGTTTGTCACTATCGTGACAGCTCGTCAGCGCTAGAGTCTGGCTAGCCAGACTCTAGCTTATATAAAAAAATTTTAGCTTGCATAAGTTTGAGTCAGTGGTTGGCATTATATACCATTACATGATAGAATAGTTAATAGCTTTGATATCTATGTGCCGAAAAAAATGTATAACTTAATTTTGTCAATTATAGCCCAGAAAGGCTTGTAAATAGTAGGATAAATGATTATAATAATAGAACAGATGTTCTTATGAAGAGGGAGTGAGGTGCTATTATATGAAGTATGAACCATATAAAATACCGGACCGGCAGCAGATGCAAAGAGATGACCCTGCGTTGTCAATGTCTGAGACGAAACCCTCTGCCTCTATTTCTGCCGATGAAGCTTTGTTTTATGAGATTGAATATGATTCTGGTCCTATGCCGGGTGTTGGCAAATATGTGCTTAAGTCTCAAAAAATTGAACCTCCTGAAATAGATGAAATTAGAGAGTTGTTTAATCAAATGAGAGATATCGCAAGAAAGCTTCGCTCCTCCTTTGATTATTCGAGATTCTTTGAGCGAAGGGTACATCACGATAATTCCATCATTTTTTATAAACAAGGCATGTTTATGAAGGATTTTTCGGATAACTATACAGAGCAAGTGGCGTTTTCCTCGTATTTTCCCTATTATCAGATGATGGGGTATGAGCAGCTTAGAACGTATTTTACCTGGCGTACCGAGGTCAGGAAGGGTAATGTTACCGATACTTCCTTATCCTACGCATTTTTATATATTTACGAGTTACTTAACAACATTGGGGTAGATAGTCCCCAGGATGGCCTTGATTATTTGATGTTTTTTTGGAAAGAATTTAGAGGTTATAATAAAATTATCGACAAATATGTATTGCGATGGCTGAAAGATTACCATATCTATTATGAATTACCGCAATCATTTAAGGAGTTTGTAGATTGTCATGATCTTGCCATGCACTACCCTAAAATGGTAGACTCCGAGGACAACTTTGATATGTTTAGCGCCATTTCAAAATATGATATTAGAAAATCTGCCTTTTTCGTTGAGGATAAAGTGAAGCTGATTACGGATTGTTTTTATTTTGTGAGGGATCGACTCAGAAAGGTTTGTATGGAACATGGAATTGATTTTGAGAAGGCTATCTTTCAGCCTACAAAGAAGTTGTCTGCTTGGACGCCGTTTAAGGACGCACTTTTTTATCAGTGTAACAAGCAGTCGGACAGGCAGGTTATACTATCTGAAAAGGAAATCTATGTATGCAATCATAATTCATGGACATTCAGCACGGTCCTCACTTCGGAAAGCAGCAGACAGTTGATTGGCTATCTTATGAAACTGATGGAATCGATTCTGAGGAAGGCAACAAAATACAAATATAAGCTTTCTGCGAATATCAATACGATTACACATCCGTTAATCAATAAGCTGAATGAGGCAGGGGTATCTCTTGAAAATGTCGCAAGAAACGCAGTGCTTGAGTTTTATAAAGAAGAAACCAAGACAGTCGTTAAAGTAGATTACGAAGCACTTTCTAAGATTAGAATGGAAGCGCTAGCTACGCAGGAAAAACTTATCGTACCGGAGCAGGAGGAAATGATTGTGCCTGCTTATAAGCAAGGATCTATATTCGATAATAAACCAGTATCTATGCCAGATGTATGGACGAATTTCAAACATGCATTAACCTCAACAGAAATACAGGCGTTATCCGTGGTTTTGCACGGTGACGTGGACTTAAAGAAATTCGCAGACGAATGTGGAATTATGCTTGAGGTTTTAGTGGACGGAATCAATGAGAAAGCAATGGATTCAGTGGGCGATAACGTTATGGACGAGGAATTCGTTTTATACGACGATTATAAAGAACAAATAAAGGAATTGGTAGGATGAGTATGATGAATCAAGTACCGAACAGAATAGCAAATATATTAATAAATGCGTTGAAAGGCGGTGTTGTGCCGCGAGTGGGCCTTGAATATATTACGGTGGGCCGCTCGCAGGAGATTGCCGCTATATTGCATGATATTGAGATGATTGAAGAAGGCAGTGCATCCTTTCGCTTTATTGTCGGCAAATACGGAAGTGGAAAAAGTTTTTTACTTCAGACAATTCGTAATTATGCCACAGCAAAGGGGTTTGTGGTGGTGGATGCAGATCTGTCTCCAGAACGCCGATTTGCTGGAACCAAAGGCCAAGGACTGGCTACATATAAGGAACTTGTTATGAACCTGTCCACCAAATCAAAGCCTGATGGTGGAGCGCTTCCTTTGATTTTGGAAAAATGGATATCTGGTATTCAGGCATCGGTGAAAGCCGAGACTAATGTAAGCGGTGAGGAATTTGATGATCTGGTGGAACGTCAAATCTATGCGGTTGCCAGTTCTCTTGAGGGCATGGTAAATGGTTTTGAATTTGCCAAAGCGGTTATCATTTACTGGAAGGCATATCGGCAGGATGATGTGGCGATGAAGTCCAATGTGTTAAAATGGTTCCGAGGGGAATATGCTTCCAGAAAAGAGGCGAAAGAAGAGTTAGGCATCAATTTCATTGTCACCGATGAGACTTGGTATGACTTCTTAAAGATCTTAGCTGCATTCTTAGTTGGTGCAGGTTATAAAGGGTTGCTGGTTATCATAGACGAATTGGTCAACATTTTCAAGATTCCAAACTCCATCACCAGGGCCAACAATTACGAGAAGATCCTCACCATGTACAACGATGCGCTGCAGGGTAAAGCTAAGCATATCGGTTTTCTGATGGGAGGAACACCTCAGTGTATTGAGGACAAATATAAGGGTGTGTTCAGTTATGAAGCGCTTCGTTCTCGATTAATGGAGGGGCATTTTGCGACCAGCGATGTTAAAGATATGTCGGCTCCAATCATCAGGCTTCAGATGCTTTCCCAGGAAGAGATGTATATCTTAGTGGAGAAACTGCTTAACATTCATGCACAGTTATATCATTACACTCCTACTTTGTCACATGACGAGTTAGTCTACTTCCTTACCGTAGAATATAACCGCGTGGGCGCTGAAACGCATATCACTCCACGTGAAATTATCCGTGATTTTATCGAACTAATCAACATCCTGCATCAGAATCCACAGAAAAGTGTTTCGGAGATTCTGGGAGACAATAGCTTTACAATGGCCAAAGGTGGGCTTACCGATGAAGTAATCCACAGTGAATTCCAGGAATTTGAGGTATAATGTATGAACGTATTTGACAGGCTGGCTCCATTTATTCAAGATTTTATATATCAAAACAATTGGGAAGAGTTACGAGGCAACCAGGTGGCAGCCTGCGAAGTCATCTTTGACAGTGATGATAATCTTTTGCTTTCTTCTGGTACGGCGTCTGGCAAGACAGAGGCTGCCTTTTTGCCCATCCTTACAGAGCTATACAATAAGCCATCCAGTTCGGTTGGGATTATGTATATCTCACCTTTGAAAGCATTGATTAACGACCAGTTCAAGCGACTGGAGCAAATGCTTCTGGACTCGAATATTCCTGTCACAAAATGGCACGGTGACGCCTCGACTACCTTAAAAGATAAGCTGATTAAAAGACCGGAAGGACTCATTCAAATCACACCAGAATCTTTGGAGAGTCTGATTACGAATAAACGCGGCGCCTGTCTATCGATGTTCGCTGATTTGCGCTTTGTCGTTATTGATGAGGTTCATTCTTTCATGCGGGATGTTCGAGGCTTACAGCTACTTTGTGTTCTTGAGCGCCTAAAACAATTGACCGGTGTGAATCCACGGCGAATTGGTCTTTCTGCGACTTTGGGGGACGTATCACTGGCGCAGAATTGGTTGAACACTGGCACTGGAAGAGAGTGCGCTGCTCCGATTGTAGAAGAAGGGAAAAAGCGGGTTAGACTACATGTGGAACGCTTTGTAAACTACGCCGAAGAGCGTGATATGGTAGAAAGAGATGGCAGTGGCAATGTGGTCAAGGTGAATACCGGAGATAGCATGGGTGACCGTGAGCACTATGAATATCTGTTTAAGCAGACATTAGATAAGAAGACTATCATTTTCACTAACAGCCGCGAAGAAACTGAATTTGTCATGGCGCATTTGCGTGAAATTGCCCTCAAAAATAAGGCTCCCGACGTTTACCGCGTCCACCATGGTAACGTTTCGGCTCTGATTCGGGAGAGCACAGAGGACGAAATGAAATCAACGGACGAGAAAATCGTTACTGGTGCTACCGTTACGTTGGAGTTGGGTATCGATATCGGGTCTCTTGATCAGGCGGTGCAAGTTGGCGCACCGTTAAATGTGTCAAGCTTTGCCCAACGACTGGGTCGTTGCGGACGGCGAGGTCAGATTCCGCAATTGCTATTTACGTTTGTGGAGAGTATCAGGATTAACTCCGCTGACATTCTTGGCCCAATCAACTGGGAGTTTATTCGTACCATCGCCATCATTGAACTTTATATCAAAGACCACTGGATTGAACCAATCCCTCCGCAAAACCACGCCTATAATCTTTTATATCATCAGACGATGAGTTGCCTAAAGAGCAACGGGGAAATGTCACCGGCTGGTCTGGCTCAGGCAATTCTTACTCTTGGATGTTTTAAAATGATACCGCAGGAGGATTATAAACGGTTATTATCACATCTGATTAATATCGATCATTTACAACGTACCGAGCATGGCGGGCTGATCATTGGCAGGGAAGGGGAAAAGATCGTAAATAGCCACAAATTCCTGACAGTGTTCCTGGCACCGGAATATTTGCTTGTGAAAGATGAGAACCGTACGATTGGCACCGTTGACAAAGTTTATCCAGTGGGTGTGCGTTTTGCGTTGGCTGGAATGGCATGGGAGACGGTAGATGTGAATGTCAAAGCCAAAGTCATTTTCGTAAAACGGGTTCCGGGTATTAGTGTCGTAGATTGGAATGTGGACTTTAATGTAGAGCTGCATACTATTCTTGTTCAAAAGATACGTAGTGTTCTTAAATCAAAGGAAGCCTATCCATATTTAAGTGAACGATGTAAGGAACGGTTAATTGAGATTCAATATATCGCAAGAAACAGCGGCATACTAGATAATCTTGTGACGCCACTTTCTGATAAGAAATACATTGTGTTACCTTGGGTAGGCACCAGACAGTTAATGACCCTGCATTATGCGCTTCTTCACCGCAAAATCAAGAATAAGTTGCCATGGATCACATGCGTTTACCTAGAGGTTATCTTTAAGGGAACAAAAGAAGAATTACAAGGTATTATCATGGAAATTCTTCACTCGGATCTAGACCTTTATGACCTGCCGCTGCCAGATAAGGTGCAAATTGACGGTAAATATAATGAATTTATTCCGCCTAAGCTACTTCGTAAGCAGTTTATTGAGGACTATCTTGATATGGAAGGGCTTAAAGAGGGTTTGAGGGCTCTTGAATCTTAGAATATGTTAAGAAACGGATATATTTCCTGCCAGAAGGATAAAAATATTGGTGCTATGGCTGGACGAAGGGATTTCTAATCATAGATTCCGGCGATGGCACCTCGTTATATTCATACGAAGTGGAAGAACCAGGAGGATGTTATGAAATACATAGTGAAAAAAGAGTACACAAGTGATAATAATGACCCGATTGTACTCAAAAAAGGTGATTTGGTTTTTCTAGGTGATAAGTCAAATGATAATGGACCGTGGCCTAATTGGATATACTGCACTTCCGACAGAACAAAAAAGTGCGGGTGGACGCCGGTACAAATACTTCAGCAAAAAGGTGATACTGCCATTGCAACAGAAGATTATGATGCAATTGAAATGACGGTTAGAGTTGGCGATATTCTTAGCGGTGATAGAATATTAAATGGTTGGGTCTGGTGCATACGTGCATCAGATAACTCGCAAGCTTGGGTACCACTGAATTGTGTAGAGGCTATTAACCACTAAAAAGGAGGAAAATCCATTATGCTTATCATGAAAAAGACGAAAAGATTTGCAACGATATCAAATGTACTTTCGTTAGTTTTTGGTATTTTATCGATAGTAAGTATTAGAGTAATATATAATTCAGAAACAGGTGATTCGCTAAGAAATTTCATGTTTATTGTGTTCTATAATTCAATTGTTTGTGCTATTATTTTTCGTTTTCTTGCAAAATGCTTACATACTATTAGTGAAGAAGTACAAGAGATGATTTTTAACTCGATGGATACAATAAAAAACACTAAAAAAACTTCTTGACTTTCCCCTTAACTGGAACGTGTATAGTAAGAATACGGAAGGAGGAAACACATGTATTCCATAGGTGAATTCTCGAAAATAGGAAAGGTTTCAACAAAAACGTTACGTTATTATGATGAGATTGGTTTGTTGCGTCCAGCGTATGTCGATCGTGAAAATCATTACCGGTATTATGAGATAGACCAGGTTTATGATATCTTGTTTATAGGTGAGTTAAAAAGCTATGACTTACGACTGGAACAGATAAAGGCAATCTTAGCGAATCGTGACAGAGAGCTCTTGGAACATTTCTTAAGAGAACGTATTCAGGAACTAGACAATCAGATGCAGGAGAGCATTTGGTTGAAGCAGTGCATCGAGAAGAAGATGCACCAGATTCAGTTAGGAGGTAGTATCATGGATAAGAAGTGTGAATTAGTGGTAATTGCAGAAGAGTTTACACCAGTGTTGGTTATGAGTAAACGGGCGTTGGTAGATGTGTCTCAAATCAGTAGTGTGATTGGAAGTGTATTTGAAGAGATTTTCAAAGAAGGCTTAAGGCCAAATGGGCCAGTTATGACCTTTTACTTTGATGAGGAATTTCAAAAAGAGCATACAGATATGGAAGTATGTATTCCGGTTGAAGAAAGTGATCAGGCAAAAAATAAGGAACATGTCAAGTTACTTCAGCCAGGGAAATGTGCAACTTGCACTTATACGGGACCATATTCAAAGTTAGGTGAGGCATATGCAGCAGTATTAGAATGGATTAAGGAAAACAATTATGTAATTGCATCTGCACCATTTGAATGCTACATGAACAGTCCGCAGGAAATGAAAAACCCTGAGGAGTTTGTTACAAAAGTCTGTTTCCCTATTAGATAGCATAATAAAATCAAAATGTTAAGGAGTCAGTGATAACTGGCTCCTACTTACAAAAGAGAAAGGTATAATTACCAGGAGGTAGATGTTTGAAGTATAATAATTATTATTTTCAGAATGATAAAGTTAGATTAAGGTTATGGGAGCCCAGAGATTCACAGTATTCATACGCTGATGATATGGACAGTAAGTGTATGACTTTAGTTCATGAGGAGGTGCCCTTACCAAGCCAACGAGTGAACACCGACCTGAGCGGGAATTCAGGTGAACCAAATCCTAGCGCGCCATCATTTACTATTACCGATTTTGATGATAAATATTTAGGTCATATACACTTTAACTACATAAATGAACGGCATGGAACATTTTCACTAGCGATATTAATAACTGAGAGTGAGCGGGGAAAAATATATGGCAAAGCAGCGATGTCATTGCTGCTTAAATATGCATTTGAAGAACGAAGATTACATAAGTTTGAAGGGTTTTGTCTTGATGAGAATAAAGGTTCTGTAAAGATGATGGAATCTTTAGGTTGTAAGCTTGAAGGGACTTCAAGGGAATGCGTTTTTTTAAACGGTAAATTCCATGATAAATTGCTTTATGGTTTGACGTCAGATGAGTATTTTGTATGAACTAGTTTATAAGGTTGATATCTTGATATATTTTATTAAAAATGTCTGTAGCTTTATTATAAGTTACAGGCATTTATTAATAGAAGGAGGGGTATATGGAAAATACAAGCAATAGCGATATTGAGTATGTAATCGAGTTATATGCTGATATGATCTACAGAATCGCGTTGTCTCAGGTTATCGATAAATCCGCGGCCGATGACATTTTCCAGCAAGCTTTTTTGCTTTATATGGAAAAACAGGTGAGGTACGTTAGTGAAGAGCATAGAAAAGCATGGTTGATTCGTACGACTTTGAATGTCTGCAAAAAGTACTGGTCGAATTCCTGGATGAAAAAAACAACAGTACTTGATGATAGTATTTATGCTGATAATAGTATCTATGCTGATATGGATGAGAAGGAATATGATCTGTATAGTGCAATCATCAAGCTTCCTCGGGATTATAAATCAGTTATTATCATGTTTTATTTTGAAGATATGAGCATAAGAGAAATTGCATCAATTCTAAGAAAGAGAGAATCAACGATTCGGACACAACTAACCAGAGCACGTTACATAATTCGAGATATGTTGAAAGGAGAGTAGGCGTGGAGAAAGAAGTTATTGATAGGATCAAAGATAGAACGAAAGCAGGCGAAGAATTAAAAGCACATACGAAGATGATGATGAATAAGAGTAATGCCCAAGCAAAAAAAATATCGCACAAGAGATATTATGTTATTGCTGTAAGCATCATAGTCGTTGTGGGACTTTATTCTGTGATTAGAGTATTAATAAAACAGCCAATTCAGACCAATGATATCATTGCATCAAAGCCGACAGATGTAAAAAAAGATAATGAAAAAGAGCTAAACATCGTTAACAGTGAGCAACCAATAGATAATAGTGAAGATATCATATATACGGTTGAGGGAAAATTTGATTTAATACATAATTATGCAGAAATCGGTGATTTAGTCAAAGATTCTACCTATGTGATAGAGGGAAGTATCAAGTCTAAGAATTCCTATGTTAGAGAAAGTGGCTTGGTTTTGACGGACTATGTATTTACCATTAAGTCTATCGTTCATGGTGATATAATAGATAGTAATGAAATAATATTTACTGAGGTAGGTGGAATTGTAACATATTCTGAATATGCCGAAATAAACAATATAGAGAAAGATTTTGATCCTCCTATCAAACCTATGAATAAGAATGCTAAAATAAAATATGTATTTGATGGTGCTCCATTATTAGAAATAGGAAAAAACTACATTATATTTGTTGAAAGTATTATTATGGATGGTAAACTTACTAATTGCATAGTTGGAAATTACCAAGGCGTCTTTTATGAAACAGATGATGGTAGAGTTGAAAGATATTACACTGGTAATGGTGTGGATAAAATAGGGAAACAAACTAAATCAGAGTTTATAAAGAATATCAAATAATTAATTCGATATATTGCATAATATTGGTACAATGGTGTATAATTTAGCTAGATAGAACAAAAAACGAGATATTTTTGTTCTGTCTATCTAGCTAAAAGACTAGTATAAGGAGAAGGCTATGAAAAAAAGACCATTTGTACCTTTTGAACTTCCTATAACAATGCTATTAGATATGCAGTATTTGATGTTTCCACTTATGGACGCAGGTACTAAGATAGCTGTATATAATGAAAAATTAAAATCAACTAAAGTGGACCATACGAATTTGTTAGAATTATTCTCTCTTAAAGAAGCGGTTGAGTCAACTAAAATTGAAGGTACGCAAATTACCATGGATGAGATGCTTCATTATAGAGCAGTAGAAAAAAGAGCAACAAGCGATATACTAGAGGTAATTTATTATATAAGAGCATTAAGAGAAGGAGCTACTTTATTAGAAAAGTATCCAATCAGTGGAAACTTGATAAAGAAGCTTCACAAAATATTGATGCAAGGAGATGCTAGAGGTGCAACTAGTGTGGTTGCGGGGGAGTTTAGAACGATTCAGAATTTTTTAGGACCTCGTGGAGCTACGATAGATAATGCAACTTATATTCCGCCTGAACCTCAATTAGTACCGCAGTATATCACTAACTTAAAAAAATATATCAATGATAATACGGAAGAGTTACCACTTATAAAAGTTGCACTTATGCATTCCCAATTTGAAACGATACACCCATTTAGTGATGGTAATGGAAGAACGGGACGAATCTTAATACCATTGTATTTGTACAGTGAAAAAATTATTGATGAGCCTAATTTTCTCGTCAGCGAGAGCCTCGAGAAGGATAAATATAAATACTATGCATTGTTAAACAATACAAGAGTGGTTTTTCCAGACAAAGAATATTATCCGGAGGAGTATAGCAGGAAATTAGATGAAGCAAAAAAGCATATGACAGAGTGGGTAGAATTCTTCTTGAATGCTTGTATTTCGCAAGCAAATAAGAATATTGAGAAGATAAATTTGGTGAATGAATTATATGATCGGACGGTTAGTAGAGCTCGCCAAATTACAAATACTGTAGCACTAATAGATGTTATTGATATTATCTTTAAGTATCCTATATTTACAACAACCAATATTCGTAATCAATTAGAGATATCGGCATCCACGCTTAATAATTATCTTAATAAACTATGTGAGAACAAGATTATTTACTCAGACGGAGCAGCACGAAATCGTAAATATTATTTTTATGATTTGATAAGTATTATTAGTTAATTATTTAAAAAGATAGGAGTAATCCCATGAGTATTAATGATTTTAGTATTTGAAGATTTTGAGGTTGTGTATCAGTGATAGGTTTTAATTTAGTTCATAAGACCAAGGGAAAGAGGGGATACTATATGGTACCTTACTCTTTCCCTTTTTTGATTTAACCTATTAAGATCAGATATCTACGAGTAACAATTTACTAATCAGGGGAATATATATAATGTACATTCATAGTCATCTATATGAGTTGCAATAAATACAATAGAATCTTACTAAAATTAATTGACAACATAGACGTTCATCTATATACTAAACATAGATGAACGTCTATATAAGGAGAATAGGATTATGGATAAATACGAAGAATATTCTAAGGTGATAAAAGCACTCGCAGATACAAACCGATTGAAGATATTAGATATCCTTTCTTGTGGTGAATTATGTGCCTGTGACATATTAGAGCATTTTGATTTTACACAGCCCACCTTGTCACACCATATGAAAATATTAATGGAGTGTGGATTAGTATTAAGTAGAAAAGAAGGAACGTGGATGCATTACCGATTAGATCTAGAAAGAGCTAATCAAGTCATGTATTTTCTAATGGGAGTAGTAACGCCAACCAAAGAGTGTATCTGTGAACGATGTAAAAATAAAGAGTAGCAAGATTAACGAGTAGCAAGATTAAAGAGTAGCAAGATTAATGACTAGCAAAAATAATAAGCAGCAAATTATAGAGTAGCATAATCAGGAGGTCGGCATGAACCAATTATTTAGACCAGAAAATATTATTTTAACGAAATATTTATTCTATACAGGCAAGGGTGGTGTTGGGAAAACTTCAACAGCTTGTGCTACAGCAGTCTCACTAGCGGATCAGGGGAAACGGGTATTATTAGTCAGTACGGACCCTGCCTCTAATCTACAAGACGTGTTTGAGATGGAACTTGATAATAAAGGAAAAGCAATTAAATCCGTACCAGGACTTATGGTAGCGAATCTTAATCCAATTGAGGCAGCGGCAGAGTACCGCGAAAGTGTTGTAGCTCCTTATCGTGGATTACTGCCAGAAGAAGTAATTAATAATATGGAAGAGCAGCTATCTGGCTCTTGCACTGTTGAGATTGCAGCATTTAATGAATTTTCTAATTTTATCACGGATAAAGAAGCCAGAGAGGAATACGACCATATTATCTTTGATACAGCACCAACAGGGCATACGTTGCGGATGTTGCAGTTGCCATCTGCCTGGAGCGGATTCATCAGTCAAAATACACACGGAGCTTCTTGCCTAGGTCAGCTTTCAGGACTTGAGGAACGTAAGGATGTGTATAAGCTGGCAATGGAGACACTTAGCAATGCGGCTATGACAACGTTAGTGTTAGTAACAAGACCGGAGGAGGCACCGCTAAAAGAGGCAACTAGGGCATCAAAAGAACTTAGAGAAATAGGAATTGAGAATCAGATTCTGGTTATTAATGGGGTATTAGAATCCTTTGATGATAAGGTTTCACAGAGCTTATATAGCAAACAGCAAAGTGCCTTAGCAACTATGCCCGCAGAGCTTAAGGAGTTAACAACATTTAAAATTCCTCTTAGAGCATATAATATCATGGGAATTGATCATATACGCGCCTTCTTAGGTTCTGAACAAGTTTCCGTTACGAGTATATCAATGGTTACAAAGGAATCTGTCCAGTTACAAGAGGTCATCAATGAGTTGCACCAATCAGGTAAAAAAGTCATCTTTACGATGGGAAAAGGTGGAGTAGGAAAAACTACGGTTGCAGCAGCAATTGCTCTAGGTCTAGCGGAGAAGGGATGCAAGGTGCATCTGTCAACGACGGATCCGGCAGCGCATCTCAAATATGTAATTAAGGAGCAGGAGAATCTTACACTAAGCCACATTGATGAAAAAGAAGTGTTGAGAAAATATCAAGAAAATGTAATTGAAAAAGCAAAAGCTAATCATTTGTCTAACGAGGATATTGCTTATATTGAAGAGGATTTGCGTTCTCCATGTACCCAAGAGATTGCAGTATTTCGTGAATTTGCAAGTATTGTAGAGCGTGCAGAGAATGAAATTGTTGTCATTGATACCGCGCCAACGGGCCATACGCTGTTATTACTTGATGCTACGCAAAGTTATCATAAGGAAGTGCAACGAACAATGGGAGATACTCCGGAGGCAGTGAAGAAGCTACTTCCAAGACTTCGCAATAAGCAGGAAACGGCAGTATTGATTGTGACATTAGCGGAAACAACGCCAGTATATGAGGCAATGCGTCTAGAAGAGGATTTGAAACGTGCTGGAATTGGGAGTGAGTGGTGGATTATCAATGCCTCCTTCTTTGCTGCAGATACGAGCAATGCCATTCTTAAGTCCAAGGCGGATAATGAGATTCAATGGATTAACAAGGTACATGAGCATGCCAATGGCAAGGTAGCCGTAATCTCCTGGAGTAGTGAGGAGATAAAGGGCAATCAACTAAAACAATTATAAGTACTAATAAATAGGGAGATGCATACGTAGTTGCCTAGTTATTAGTAGATTGGAGGATATATGAAAGAAAAAAGCAATCAAGGAATCGGATTTTTTGAAAAGTATTTAACGCTATGGGTGATCCTTTGTATGGTGGTAGGTGTATTAGTGGGTAGGTTTCTACCGAGTATCCCAGATTTCTTAGCTAGATTTGATTATGCCAATGTTTCAATTCCTATCGCAATACTCATCTGGTTAATGATTTATCCGATGATGATGAAAGTGGATTTTAACAGTATTAAGCATGTTGGGAAAAATCCAAAAGGATTATTTGTTACATGGGTAGCCAACTGGCTGATAAAACCATTTACCATGTTTGGAATCGCGTATTTCTTTTTCTATGTAGTGTTTGGGGCGTTTATTCCAGAGGATCTGGCAGAGGATTATTTGGCAGGAGCAGTACTTTTAGGTGCGGCGCCTTGTACTGCTATGGTATTTGTTTGGAGTCACCTGACAAAAGGAAACCCAGCGTATACAGTAGTGCAAGTTGCAACGAATGACTTGATTATCCTAGTAGCCTTTGTACCAATCGTAATGTTTCTGTTAGGAGTATCAAACATTAATTTCCCATGGGATACCTTGCTTTTATCAGTAGTATTATTTGTGGTGATTCCTTTAGTTGGTGGTATTGTAACCCGTACTTTACTTGTAAAGAAAAAGGGCGAAGAGTATTTTAATAATACGTTTATACCTAAGTTCAACAACACAACAATCATTGGACTATTGCTTACTTTAGTTATCATTTTCTCCTTCCAAGGGGAAGTGATTCTTGATAATCCAATACACATTGTATTAATCGCTGTACCGCTCATCATCCAAACGGTGCTTATCTTCTTGATTGCCTATCTCGCATCAAGAATGCTGAAACTGCCACATTCGGTGGCTGCTCCAGCTGGTATGATAGGCGCTTCCAACTTTTTTGAATTGTCTGTTGCGGTAGCGATTGCAGTATTTGGAACAAAATCTCCAGTTGCATTAGCGACCATTGTAGGTGTTTTGGTAGAAGTTCCTGTCATGTTATTGCTCGTAAGATTTGCGAATAACACGAGAAAATGGTTTCCAAGTGAAATAAGTGAATAGTGAAAAGGAGAGATAATCGATGAAGAAAATGTTTATTTATGAGCCAGCTATGTGCTGTGAAACCGGTTTGTGTGGAGTGAGTGTGGACCCTGAATTATTACGAGTATCTACGGTTGTGAATACACTCAAAACTAATGGTGTTGAAGTGGTACGATATAATTTATCCAGTGCTCCTGCAGAATTTGTAGCCAATCAGGTAGTAAATACGGCTATTAATAAAGAGGGCATGACGATATTACCAATGACAATCGTAGATGGTCAGGTTATGAAAACCGGGAGTTATCCAACCAATGAAGAGTTTACCGCTTGGCTAGAAGTAGCAGAACAATGCTTAGAGGAAGAAACGGGCGAAAATGGTGACGGTTGCTGTTGTAGCGGAGACTGTTGTTAATAAAACGAAGGAGAGAAAACAATGAGTAAAATAAAAGTTGCGTTTGTATGTGTACACAATTCCTGCCGATCACAAATGGCGGAAGCCTTAGGAAAGCTTTTGGCTGCTGATGTATTCGAAAGTTATTCTGCCGGAACTGAGTTACGTCCTCAAATCAACCAGGACGCGGTAAGAATTATCAAGGATTTACACGGAGTGGATATGAATGAAACGCAAAAGAGTAAATTATTATCCGATATTCCAGAGGTTGATATTGTAATCACAATGGGTTGCAATGTAAATTGTCCATATTTACCTTGTAAACACCGCGAAGACTGGGGCCTTGATGATCCATCCGGTAAGTCTGATGAAGAATTTATTAAGACCGCTAAGACGATTGAAGCAAAGGTATTGGATCTTAAGAATAGAATTCTTGACAGTAATCTAGGGAAATAATATGATAAAAGTCGATGAGAATCATGATGTGGATTCTTATCGACTTTTGTCGTTTAACAATAGTTGCACATAACAGATTATATAATTACAATGATAATAATGGAGGTATTACATGAATTACATAATTGAGCCGATGAAGGCATCCGACTGGGAGCAGGTAGAGAAAATATATTATGCAGGAATCATGACAGGAATGGCTACGTTTCAGACACAGAGTCCATCCTGGGAAGAATGGGATCGTGGTCACCTAAGTAATTGCAGGTTTGTGGCCCGCTATAATCATGAAGTAATCGGATGGGTAGCGCTTAGTCCAAGCTCAAGTCGATGCTGTTATGCCGGAGTGGCGGAAGTAAGTATCTATATTAGTGAGCAGTACAAAGGAATGGGTGTCGGAACAGCGCTATTAAATCAAGCTATCATTTGCTCGGAAGAAAACGGTATCTGGACGATTAGTAGTGGAATTATTGAAGAAAATGTGCAAAGTATAGCGTTACACAAAAAGTGTGGATTTCGTGAGATTGGCAGACGAGAGAAGATTGCAAAAATGCCAAATGGAGTGTGGCATGACGTCATTCTTATGGAGAGAAGAAGCACAGTGGTAGGTTTAGTTTAGCGTTTAGCAAAAGGGGAGAGGGAGAATGAATAATAAAAAATTAATTACAGTAGGAATTCTTATACTACTAGTAACAATTTTTGTTACTAGTAAGTATCAAAAGTATCGTGATGAGCAGGAATATGAAAGAAAGATAACCTCAGCATATTTATACACAATGAGCCGTAGCTTACATGAAATGGCTGACACTTTGCAAAATGTGAGTGATGGTGAAAATAATGTTTATTATTATGAACAGTTTTTGATAAAGTTAAATACGACCATAGAGATTTGCGGCATTTATACTGGATTGGATGATGCATATCACAACTATATTGATGATATCTATCTAACTCTTGATGATTTGGAATTTGTTCTAAACAATGGGTATGCCTCTAATACACTTTACTACCATGAAGGGAAATCTTTTCATATCTCGTTTCAAAGTTTATTATTTGATGATCAAATTACTGATAATGAAAAAGAATTTCTATATATAATACAGAATGATTTTATGACTATTGCAAAGAAGTTATGGGAGTTCACTAATCCATCGGAAGAGGAGATAATAACAATATTTGAACCTTTAGCAAAGTATAGATATTTATATGAGGAGTGGACAATTAACGTAAAAAACTAGCGAGTATAATTAGTATACGAACGTTTTAACTTACCCAAATTATAGAGATCAGGAGGGATAAAGATATGGGGGAAGAGAAATCACCTAAGAATACCAATAAATTATGGGTATTAGTCCTAAGTCTTATAATTACAGTTATCTTAAGTTTATTATTGCTTGCTGTCCTTTTTCTATGGAAACCATGGGAGCGTAATGGGCAGGATATCAAGGTTAGTACAACCGAATACAATAACCCGATTGTGTATGTTTCAGGCGATGATGCATTATATCTATGTGATGGAGATGGGAGTAACCAGGCATGTTTATCTGACAAGCCCTATCGCAATGATGGTCGTGTGAATTTTTTTCAATATGCAAGATGTTGTATTAGCGAGGACAAGAGATTTGTCGTTTATCCAATTGATTATTCCTACTCTAATTATCTAAAACGAGAGGTCTATCAGTTAGGTGTTTATGACCGATTAGAGGAGGACTTCTATCGTATCGCGAGCATGACAACTGATTATAGAATTACGGATGAGAACTACATCCTGATACAGAGCTTAGTGGATAATCGTATTGAGTGGGTGGATTTGCATAGGATTGATACCTATAAGCACATTGAGGATGATTATGAATTTGAAGGAGTATCCGTATTACCAGAATCAATTGACTATTTACCAAAGAACAAGGTGAACTATTCGTTTAATTCGCACCAAAGTTTTTTTATTACAGACGAGCAGTCCTTGGTGATTGCCGGGTACCCAGTTAAAGATTCGACTGATGATGACTGTGGTGGTCATTTTGGCGGAGAAGTATTTGAGGAAAATAGACAGATAGTTATCACTAAAGTTGATTTAAGTAGCAAGAGTGTCAGTCTGGTTTATGAAGATATTGCGACATTGTATGCTGACAATCATAAAAAAGAAATTTATTTCATGAAGGATTATGAACTTTATCATCTCAATTCTCAACTTGAAGTAGTGGATAAGAAGCAGGGAATCGTCTATTTTTATTGGGATGAGACCTTCAATTATCTGATGTATCTCAGACAGCCAAAACCTGAAGAAAGTACAATTAAAGGAGCTGAGCTACTTGAAAAACTAGGAAGTGAGGAGGATAAACTATTAGAAAGTTTTGATGTATTAACCTATAGGACTTGTGATCTAGTCATCGAATATCAAAATGAGGAGACGATGTATCCTTCCCTTGGTATCTATACGAATAAATTAAGTGATTTGCTAATGTACTTGCCAAGGAACGTGCCAAATAGGGGAATGTACTTAAGCACGAAAAAGGATATCATAGAGAAAATGAGTAAAGAAGAATATGAGGAACGTGGATTTGGCAGTTCCGGTAGGTTAGCATTGGATAATCAGTATCTCCTTGGAACGAGGTTATATAAAAATAACGATATCATGCCATACGATATTGTGGATTATGAGGAAGAGACCAGTCAAGTGACAATTATTCAATCTATACTGAATCTGAAACCAGGAAGTGCAATATATCAAGCGATACAAAGTGATGGGATGGAGGAGAAAGAAAAAGTAGTTTACACAACTGATATGAATACAGGCAAGATCATAGATTATTGGGTGAATTCACTAGATGACGTAAGGTATTATGGAAAAATGGGAAAGAACTATCTGATGTACAATGCTAATCGAGGAAATTACGAGGACCTATTTAATGTTAATTTGTATTATGGAATAGAGCAAGTAGGGGAGAGAGTATTACACAGAAGTATCCATGTAATAGATAACAAAGAATGTATCTATCTCGCAGGATATCAAGCATCAGTAGATTCGTTGGATTTGTATACATGCGATGCTGATGGTAAAGCAACTCTAATCGATGACAATGTTTTTGATCTATATGTAACAGGTAATGAAGTGGTTTATTATTGTAAGGGATCAGGAACCTCGGATAGTAAATTATACAGTTATATAAATGGTAGTTCGCGCTGTTTAGAATTGAATGCAAAAGCGTTCATACCATTAGATGAGTAACAGGTAAAATTGGATTAGTAGCTTGATTTATTATAGCTGATCTGTAATATATGCCTTATAGGCATATCCCCAATCAGCGATAGAGTCATATAAAGGTTTTAATGTATTGCCCAGTTCACTTAAGGAATACTCCACACGAGGTGGCACTTCTGGATAAACAGTTCTATTTACCAGTCCAGCTGCTTCTAAGGCACGAAGGTTATCGGTAAGAACCTTCTGGCTGATACCGGGTATTCCTTTTTGCAACTCGTTAAACCTTGAAGTTTTTGCGAGTAGATTACGAATAATTAATAGCTTCCACTTGTTTCCAATTAAATGAACCACGGTAGCAACTGGGCATTCTGGTAATTCTTCTTTTTTCAACATTCTATCTTCCCCTTATTTATAGTTGGTTTCCAATACGATGCTAGTATAAAAATGATTGTAATAATAAAATTATAGTGTGTTTTTGGTGACAGGTCAATAGAATCTAATAGTTACTTTTAGGTAACTACCTAATAAAAAAGTGCGTACTTTTATTCGTTATCCTGGATTGTTATGATAAGACTGTGTAAAGAATAAAAAATCAAGGAGGTACATAGTTATGGCACTTAATAATTTGGCAGATTGGAACAAGGAAAATATGTCTTGTAATAGCGCATGTGGAGCAGCGGAGACACCGGAAGAAAAACCAAGCGCATGTGGAAGTGCATGTGGAGTAGCAGAGGATCCAGAAGAAAAGCCAAGTGCTTGCGGTAGTGCGTGTGGTGCAGAGGGCAAATAGTAGTAGGAAAGGAATTAATTACGTTGAAACCATATTTTGCTTTTCAATGGCATATTACAGACTATTGCGATCAAAGATGCAAACATTGCTACATATTTTCAGAAGGAAAATGTACCGAGTTGCTTTCAATGTCTCTTGAGAACATGAAAAAAATAATCGCCAATATTGAAGATATGTGTAAACAGTTAGGGCGGACACCATATTTGTATATAACGGGAGGAGATCCGATATTACACCCAAACTTTTGGGAGTTAATGCAGATAATTAAGAAAAAGGGATATAAATTCACTTTGATGGGAAATCCTTTTCATCTGAATGATGAGGTGTGCCGCAAATTAAAAGAGTATGGCTGTGAGAAGTACCAGATGTCCATTGATGGTATGCGTGAGACTCACGATTATTTTCGCAAACCAGGCTCTTTTGATTGCACCATCGATAAAATATCCTGTTTACGTAATGCTGGTATTAAATGTGCTATTATGTCTACAGTATCGGGAACTAATATAATGGAAATACCGGAGGTAGTAGATCTAGTCGTAGCAAATGATGTCGATATTTTCTCATTTGGAAGATACTGTCCAACTAGTGAAGACAAGGATACTGGAATTACTCCGTTAGAATACCGGGACTTTTTAGATACTATTTGGCTAAAGTATGAGAAGTACAAGGCAGAAGGTGTACCTACCTATTTTAACCTAAAAGACCATTTGTGGACATTATATCTTTACGAAAAAGGGCTTTTTTCAATTCCAAAAGAAGCAAAAGCTGATATGATATACGACGGTTGTCATTGCGCGGGATGTCATATGACGATACTTCCAAATGGTGATGTCTATGCATGTAGGCGTTTTGAAAGTAAAGTAGGGAATGCATTGGCGGAAAGTTTACAAGAGATTTTTATCGAAAAAGAAGAAGTCTATCGAGACTTTGATAAGTTTGATAAATGTAGCAAATGTGAGCTTAGAGGCTTTTGTCGAGGGTGTCCCGCTGTGGCTTATGGAACTACCGGTGATTTTTACGGAGCGGACCCACAATGTTGGAAGGAGGTTTAGTCAAATGGTAAACGCAGTCATGGAGAATATCAGAAACCGAAGATCCATCAGACGGTTTCAACCAGAGTTGATTACAGAGGAAGAGTTAACTATTATCTTGGAAGCTGGCTTGTATGCACCTAGTGCAGGAGGTAGGCAGGGGGTAATCTTTGTAGTTTCACAAGATAAAGAGACCAATGAAAAACTGGGAAGAATAAAGAAAGTCCGTTTCTATGAAAGAAAGTCAGAACATCCGACATATGTATCAAAAGAACAACCTAGTATTATTGATGATGCTACAATCGAAAGTGCATTCTACGGTGCCCCAACAGTGATTACGCTTTTTTCGCCAAAACAGTTTTTGTATGCTGAAAGCGATGCATGTGTGGCAGCTCAGAATATGTTGCTTGCAGCAACTTCTTTGGGAATTGGCTCATGTTATGTTGGTTCGGCATATGATTCTTTTAATGATCCGTTCGGCAGGGAAACCTTGATAAAATGGGGAGTACGAACTGATTATTATGCAGTCCTGCATGTTCTGTTAGGATATCCCAAAAACGATACTTCACCGAAAGCAAAGCCCCGTAAAGAGGGTCGTATCATTAAGGCGCTGAAATAGGCGCCTTTTTGTGTGCCAATCATTACATAATCATAAATCAATCATCAATCTTAATTAGATTGCTAGTATACTTGATTTTCCCTGCAAGCACATCATTATAAAATTGTTGCTTACTGTCTATATAATTAACACAGTCATTCAATACGGACATTTTGTATAAAAGATCCACTTTTTGCTTATCTAACATTGCTTTGCGTTCCGGAATGGTTACTTGACCTTGAAGACAAAGGTTAACATAGAGCTTCATATCTTGTATACTCATACCACACTTTTTTAGGCAGGCTAGGCTATTTAGCCAATTTATATCTTTGTCATCGAATATTCGATAGTTGTTTTTATCTCGCTTCACATTAGGAACTAATCCCTCATTGCAATAGAACTTTAGAGTCTCGTATGTCATGCCTGTTTTTTTGCATGTCTCTTTCATGGAATACATTATAATTCCCTCCTCGCAATATTCTAATAACCGAACCACTGAACATCATTTTACAACGAACTCCATTTTAGGTATTGACCGGTAGTAACTACCGAGAGTTATAATCGTATTGTAAGATAAAATACTTAGCAAGTCAAGCTTCGCTACATATTAAGTTATAAGCATGTAGCGAACCGGATTACGATTATCCGATTATTCGCTTATTCGCTTGACCGCTTTATAAGACCAGGAGGTAATGAAGAAATGAACGTATTATTAATCAATGGAAGTCCTAATGCAAATGGGTGTACATATACAGCATTAGCAGAAGTAGAGAAAACACTAAGCGAAGCAGGCGTTGATACGGAAATCATTCATGTAGGAAACAAAGATCTCCGTGGATGTATCGGATGTCGAAAATGTAAAGTGAACGGCAAATGTGTATTTAATGATGTGGTGAATGAAGTAGCACCAAAATTTGAAGCATGTGATGGAATTATTATTGGTTCACCGGTATATTATGCATCTGCTAACGGAACCCTTGTCTCTTTTATTGACCGTTTGTTTTATAGTGTCCCATTTAATAAAACAATGAAGGTGGGAGCAGCAGTTGTTTCGGCAAGAAGAGGAGGATGTTCAGCCACCTTTGATGAACTGAATAAGTATTTTACGATTTCAGGTATGCCAGTCGTTTCGAGTCAATACTGGAACCTTGTTCATGGATACACCCCAGAGGATGTTCAAAAAGATGAAGAAGGATTACAGACAATGCGTACGTTGGGGCGGAATATGGCATTTTTAATGAAAAGTATTGCATTAGGTAAAGAAAAATACGGTATACCAGAAAAAGAACCATGGATTGCTACCAATTTTATTCGGTAGAATGGTATTGATCCCTATCTACGGGTGAACGATTAGTATTTACATAATGTGAAAGGTTAATAGATAAAGGAGGAATTCATTATGGAAAAAGTGATACTTAACAACGGAGTAGCAATGCCAATCCTTGGTTTTGGTGTTTATCAGATTACGGATGAAGCACAGTGTGAACAGGCTGTATTAGATGCTATTCAAACTGGTTATCGTCTGATTGATACAGCAATGTCTTATCACAATGAAGGGGCAGTTGGTCGCGCTATTAAAAAGTGCGGTATTCCTCGTGAAGAATTATTTATTACAACCAAGCTGTGGTTAGCTGATGCTGGATATGAAAAGACACTAAAAGCATTTGAGACTTCGCTGAATAAGTTAGGACTTGAATATCTGGATTTGTACTTGATTCACCAACCAGTGGGGGATGTATATGGCTCTTGGAGGGCGATGGAAAAGTTATATAAGAAAGGCAAGATACGTGCAATTGGGGTGGCTAATTTTATGCCTGACCGCTTAGTGGATCTTGTATTAAATAATGAAATTGCTCCAGCCATCAATCAAGTAGAGGTGAATCCCTTCTGTCAACGTACTTATGACCAAGAGATTATGGAGAAAAAAGGTGTACAGATTCAGTCATGGGGACCATTTGCAGAGGGGCGAAACGGTTTGTTTCAGAATGAAACATTAAAAGCCATCGGAGAGAAATATGGCAAATCGATTGCACAAGTGGTGCTGCGTTGGTTGACTCAGCGCGGTGTTGTATGCATCCCTAAATCGATACACAAAGAGCGAATGGAGCAGAACTTTGATGTATTTGACTTTACTTTAGACGATGAAGATCTGAAGCTGATTGCATCTTTAGATACTGGTAAGAGCTGTTTCTTCTCTCATCAGGATCCGGCCATCATTGAGATGTTGTGCAATCTGGTACGATAAGCGTTAGAATTAATTGCCCACAGCATCTTCCTATTCGTGAACTGCTGAAAAATGTTGCAAAGGTATTTGAAGCATAGTGTTACTATAGGCTCACATTGAATCAGAATGTGAGCCTAATCTTATATGTAAATGTGTTTAAAAACAGGATATTATTTACATCAAAATGTGTAACTGTTATAATTAAAAATAAGTAAATCATTGTTTTTTTAATGTATGGAAGGGGCAGGATGTTACATGAAAAATGTTGTAATTACAGGAAGTACTCGTGGTTTAGGCCTCGAAATGGCCAAAGAATTCTTAAAGGCAGGATGTAATGTAACGATTGTTGGTTCAAAACCGGAATCCTTTGATCAGGCAAAAGAAAAGCTAATTGAGTTTCCAAACAAGTTTATGTATGTAACTTGTAATGTTAGAAATCTAGAGGACATTAAACACCTATGGTTAAAATCTGTGGAAAAGTGGGGGGATGTTGATATCTGGATTAATAACGCGGGACAGAATTGCCCTCGGGAATCGTTATGGGATACACCAGATGAATATATTGATGCAGTAGTCGATACCAATATCAAGGGCGTAATGTATGGTTCTAAGATAGCTGCTGAAAACATGCTAAAACAAGGTCATGGACAGATTTGGAATATGGAAGGGTTAGGTTCCAATGATCTAATCATAGAGCAAACTATTCTATATGGTACAAGTAAACGTGCTCTGACTTATTTTACGAAAGGATTAGCAAAAGAATTAAATAACACGCCAGTAAAAGCGGGACGCCTCTCTCCAGGTATGATGCTGACTGATTTTATAACCAAGTCTCCAACAGGAGAAGCATCTTCCGTTACGCAGGATATCCGATTTAGAAAGATCTTCAACACGCTTGCAGATAGACCGGAAACCGTAGCTAAGTACTTAGTTCCTAGAATTCTTCGTAATACGAAACAGGATGCTCATCTCGTATGGCTCACGAATAGGAAGTCAGCGAAGAGGTTTATGACGGCTCCTTTCCATAAGAGAGAGCTATTATAAAGGAGAGAGCTATTATAAAAGATAGAGATTACATAGAATACCTCTCATATTCTGACGCAAGATGAGAGGAATAAGAGATGCGATACTGATATGATAAAAAAGGAGCCAGACAGATGGAATGGATTGAAAGATTAAACAGTGCAATCAACTATATTGAGGAGCATCTAGCGGATGAGATTGATTTGAACCAAGTGGCCAAAATAGCTTGTTGCTCGACCTATCATTTTCAGAGAATGTTTGCTTATATGACTGATACAAACCTATCAGATTATATTAGGAGACGTAAAATGTCGAGAGCAGCCGTTGATTTGCGTGACGGGTCTAATAAGGTAATCGATATATCCTTAAAGTATGGTTATGATTCGCCTACTGCCTTTAACCGAGCATTTAAAATGATTCATGGAATTGCACCTTCTCAGGTGCGTGAAGACGGTGTCAACTTAAAGGCATATCCTCCTGTCAGCTTCAAAATAACAATCAAGGGAGAGAGCGAATTGGATTATCGGATTGAAGCAAAGGAAGCATTTCGAATTGTAGGAATAGCAAAACCATTAGAACAAGAGATGGAGAAGAATTTTGAGATGGTGCCAAGAATGTGGGGCGAGGCTGCCGCTAATGGTACGATAGCAAGATTAGCAGCATTAATGGATAGCGAACCATTTGGCTTACTTGGGGTTAGTGCATGCAATGAACTCCAGAACTGGAAGTATTATATTGCCGTCTCAAGTAACAAAACCTTAGAAAATGGTCTGGAAGAATATATGGTGCCGGCATCTACCTGGGCAATTTTTTCTGGCAGTGGTACCGGTTTATCGATTCAGGATTTGGAGAAAAGAATCGTAACAGAGTGGCTGCCTACTTCAGGTTATGAGTATGGCAATGCACCAGATATAGAAGTATATCTAAATAATGATCCTGAGAATGTCAAATATGAAGTATGGATTCCAGTAATTAGAGTTTCATAAAGGAGAAGAGCGATGGTACATGTGGTTTATTGTGATGACAAAGAAAAGGTACTTGAGAAAATACTAGAAGGCTCGAAAACGATGATTATTCGAGCAGCCGCCGGACGAAAAATCCCTCATAGTCGAGTATTTGCCGGGGAGCAGTTATACTTAATGAAGAAAGGTACTAGTAAGATTACAGCTACAGCAACCGTCACGATGGTACAAAACCTTGTGAAGTTATCGGAAGAGGATATCGTTCGCACGTTAGAGGAAAATCAGAGTAAGTTAAACTTATCAAAGAAGCAGCAGGAGCGCTGGCATAAGAAATGTATGTGTCTTGTTGAGTTCGAGGATGTAAAAGAGATAGAGCCACTGGACTTTGACCATCAGGGGAATATGGATGATTGGTTGATTGTTGAGAAAATTGAGGATATCTTGGTGGGAAGCAGTATTAAGTATAATTATGAAAAGTCTAGGTTTTAGTGTGAATAGTGATGAACATTATTAAAGACTTGCATTACGACCGATTAGAAAAAACTAATCGGTCGTAATGCAAGTCTTATTGTTTTATATTAATTTATCCTATTTTAATGCTATCGATTACAGTTTTTATGTTTTCTTCTAAAGAACTGTCATTATCAGCTGAAAAACTGAAAACAATACTTTGAAAAGTTCCGTCTTCATAAAAAAGAATATAGTTATAAACTTCAAGCGGAACACCACTACTATTTTTACCGTTTGCATGAGCATATAGTGCTGGGACACCATTCAGGGTTGTGTTGTTATTGAATTCAACAAACTCTACATCTGTGAATGTTGACATTTGGGTAGACTGATAGGTTTCTTGGTCGAAAGCGTCCGCAGTACCACCCCCTGCATCTTGAACAGGTGTAATAGCAATAGTTGCAGTGGAATCTTCATTTGCGGCCAACATAAGTCCGCTTTTTTCGCCAAACGCACCAAAATCGCTTGGTACATCAAGAGTTATGCCGTTTATTGTTTGACTTGTCAATGTGATTTTTTCTCCACATCCAGTAAGGCCAACCATCATAGTTACACCTAATAACGCTGATATCGCAATTGTAATTATTTTTTTCATCTATAGTTCCTCCAAAGTTTTTATAACGCATTCTATCATGAATTATTACAGACTTATTATCATTATCGTGAAATGTCGTTTTTGGGGGGTGAAATGCTGTAATTGTGAAGAAAGTATGAAAATTATGGGAAAATTTATATAAAAGATGTATAATTCACACATGTAGTTTGAACATTTGTAGATAAGAAATTAGCTATAATATGCCCCGATTGGGGTATATTATAGTTTGAGTCTAAAACTAAGGAGGATTCATCAATGAACAAGTATATTTTCAATGATTATTTTCATGAGCCAGAGGGAAAGATCGCCAAGCGGATGCTTTTCAAAAGCGATAATGTTATTGCCTTTGTTCTAAACATTGCAAAAGGAGAAATACTACCGGGACACACACATCTAGAATCAACGCTGTTCCTGCAGGTTATGGAGGGAAATGCCAAGGTTGTTACGGATGGCAATGAAACCTTGTTGCAAGTGGGCGAGTTAATGCAGGTCGATGGGCAGGAAAGTTTGCAGGTTATAAACACCGGGGAAGAAGTCTTGCGCCTGTTCGTCACAATTTCGCCAATGGGTTCAGAGGCTTTTGCAACGGATGCTAATGTTTAATGGCTTTTTAGGCGGATATCGTTTACTTGCTGATATTCGCCGATACATAAGAATTATCCCTACAGGAGGGGATGTTTGCGATTTTTGGTATATAAAAATGAAATAACAGAAGGAGGTGTTACTATATGGAAGATAAATTCCTGTGTGTTATGGCTGGATATGATGATAATACTGAAAAGCAGCTAGCTGAAATACAGAATAAACTTTATGAAAATGGATTTAGCGGCAATCATACTAAAGACCTACCACAACATATAACATTAGGAACATTTCCATTTGATAAAGAAAGGGAGATAGTCGAATTAGTAAAAAAGGTTGCCAATGAAACCAAACAATTTGAAATTACTTTTAATCATATCGGCATATTTGGAGGTTCTGAGGTTTTATTTATTGCACCAGATGCAAACTATAGCCTCATAAAATTAAAGGAATATTTTGGTGAGAGTTTTGGGTGGACTCCTCATACTACGATGTTAATCGACAAGGTAGAAAATATTCATAAAGCTATTCCAATTGTTACCGAGAACTTTTCATCCTTTCAGGGGAAAGTTCAAAGTATTCATTTATATGAATTCTGGCCAACCAGACATATTATAACGTTGCCCTTAGTTTAACCTATCAAGAAAGTTTCCCGCTTTTTAAAAGGGAGTAAAACTTCTATGAATCAGTGCAGGTGCATATCAAATTACTACTGAAGGTGATTTTTTCGGACTGATACTCTTTTTAAGTGTTTTTCTTGGTTGGTGGATATTATGTGCCTATTTTTTTTGGAAAGAAGAGAAGAAAGCAAAAGCATATCTTGAGCAGATACTTAGAGCAAAAAATATTAAGTAAGCAAAATTATTTTGAATAGATACTCAGTTAAGGATAGCTTAGACTTAGAAAGAGGACAAGAAATGGGGTAGATAATGAAATTTGTTGGTATTGATTTGGCATGGACATATAAAAATGAAACAGGAATGTGTATCATTGCTGATAATGGTGAAATAGAATACCTATCTTCTGCCGTCTTAAGTAATGAAGAAATAGTAGACTTAATAAAATCTTATTGTCATGAGCCAGTATGTGTGGCAATTGATGCACCTCTTATTGTTAAAAATGAGACTGGGTCAAGGGAAGCGGAACGTAGTTTAATGAGGTACAAGATCCATGGATATAATCTCTCATTATTTGTAGCAAGTAGAAGCTATCTGACTAGGACTTTTGGAGAGATTAGAGGGGAAGTTTTATTGAATCTGATTATGAGTGAGATTCCCGATATTCAGATACAAACTACGGTAAGTGAAGGGCAATCTACAGTTATTGAAACGTTTCCTTCTGCCGTTTGCTGCGGTGTTTTTCCAGAACTTTATCCAGTGAAATACAAAGTGAAAAGGAAAGTACCATATCAAGAAACAAAATGTCAGATAGAGCGACTGTTAAAGCGACTGAAAGAGCTGGAAGAGGAGGGGATTGTTTCTAATCTATCTTCAAAACTTGAGATAGACAGTTTGGAACTAACCTTTAAAAATCATAAACACATTGAAGATATGGTGGATGCCTTTCTAAGTGCTTATAGTGTATTTTCAATTTATAAAAAAATCGCAGCGCCTATGGTTTTTGGTGATGTTCATGAAGGGTTTATTACAATTCCAATAATTGATGTGCCCAAATCTACAGAAGCACAATTGATTATCCTGCGAGGGAATTCTGGAAGCGGAAAGTCAACGACTGCAAGGATGCTACAAAGAAAATTTGGCAGAGGAACGTTGTTAATACCTCAGGATACAATACGGAGAGAAATGCTTTGGGTAAAAGATGAGAAGGGGACACCGGCTGTTTCACTGTTAATTGATCTAGCCAAATATGGGAAGCAAAATTGTCAAGTTGTTATTGTTGAAGGAATTCTATACTCCGATTTGTACAGGGAATTATTCAAGGTACTAAAAGCAGAGTTTCGTAAGATACATGCCTATTATTATGATATACCATTCGAAGAAACCTCAATAAGGCATCAAACAAAGCCGATAAGCAACCAATTTGGTGAAAAGGATATGAGAGATTGGTGGAGGGAAAACGATTATATTGGGATTATACCGGAAAAAATTATCACTGAAGAATTGGAGATAGAGGAAATTGTAGAAATGATATATCGGGATGTAATGACTGATGATTAACCAAGCATAAACAGACTTATATTGCCTAAAAGTTTTATTTTATTAAAAGTAAGAATGGAGATAAATTATGGGGGAGATAAAAAAATCTATATGTTATTTATGCATACTATGTTTGCTCATCATGACTGGATGTTCTAATCAAAAGGGTAGCGATGACTCGAAAGAAACAACTACTGGAATTATGGATTATATCAAAATGCCGAGTGTTTCACAATCAGGTGTTTTAACTTACTATAATAGTTTTTTGGAGTTTTATGATTTTGAAACCGATCAGGCAGTGGCATTATGTGATAAGCCTAATTGTATGCATAACACAAGAGAATGTAATGCATATAAGGATTTTATAGCAAATGTTGCTTTCTTTTATAAAGATTCTTTGTATTATTTGTCTGAAGACTCTCTTAATGTCATGTGTCTTTACAAAGCGGACAAAAATGGCATGAACGAGAGAATGATTATATCAGACATACCAGTTTCACGTATGAGTGACGCGGTATTAACAAAGCAGGGGAAACTATGCTTTGTTGCAGCAACATATGATATAGTAGAAGAGGAAGATGATGTATTTGTTGAAGTCCAAAAGGGGATGAGTTTAGTAGTGATTGATCTAAATAATAATGCATATACAATACCTTTTACAACACAGGATATAGCTAATGGAAGGTTTTTAAGTTCACTCAATTACTGTAATGATGAGGTATATGCGATAGTTACTCACTATAATATGGATATAACCGGTTACAATGTAGATCAAGGGATTGAAGAAGATAATGAAGAGTATATTGGAAAAGAAAATGTTGATAATTTAAAGGAACCGCCTAAGAATCTGAAGCTTATAGAGTCGTATGTAAGGATTAATTCAAAAGATGAAAGTGAGATTATATGGAGTAAACAATATGAATCGTATTTTTTGTATCAAGGCAATGAATTACTTACGGTTCATGAGAATGAATTATATTGTTACAATTATAAAAAAGGTATTTTTAGCATAAACGTAACAACAGGAGAAGAAAAAACGGTTCTTGTAACTGATGAAAATTTTGTTGAGTGTATAGATAATGAGTTTATCTTATATGACAATAGCGAAAGTGATAAACATACATTTAAGTTTTTTACACTAGATGGCAAAGAGTGCGGTAGTGGTGAACTAGATGCACCTTGGATTGCGAGAATAGATGGTTCTCTTTCAGAACGCTATGTTTTTTTGATGCAAAATAAGGAGGAACCTTGGTTTATTAAAATGGGATGGTGTTATAAGGACGATCTTAAAAAAGGAAAGACCGAATTACATAGAATGGATTTTGTGGATCTTGAGATTAAGGAATAACTGATAATTATCTTCTATCTGAGGCGACAGCGGAGCTTGGATTGGATAAGAGCATGAGGTGAGACGTAATTATTGGCATCACTATTGACTTTATTTACATAATAATACATAATATTCCATAGAGGGTATGAGTGTATTTTACAAATAATGATTTAATTATGGAGGGATTATATGTTTAAGAAAATTTTTACAATTACATTAGTAATTATTATGGCTTTGGGGAACACATTGACAGTTTGTGCAGCTGATATATACGGTCTTAACGAGTATAATAATAATTTGAGTGACCGCCAATATTATGCAAAGTATAATAGTGTCAACAAAAATGTTGATGCCCGTACAGTTAATGATACAGATACACAGAAGACGTGTACTACATTACTTCAAGTAAAAAGTTTGAACTCGTATGGTGCTATAGCACAATCAGATTGGGGAAAGAATACAGTATACGGTAGTAATATAGGTGCGGGCGTTATAGTTAAGGTACCATATTCATCTTCGGGATTCTCATTTTACAGTGCTGATGTCAAACATACTATTGGTAAGGATACGTATACTGGCAGACTAGGAGTTAGATAATAAATAGTCACTAAGTTATGATTTAATAGATATCACTCATACCCAGTTTTAATATCTAGATACTATATAATATGATATTCTCATATAAAAAGACTTATTGTCTTAAAGTTTTATTTTATGAAAAGTTAGAATGGAGATAAATTATGAGGGAGATAAAAAAATCTATTTGTTATTTATGTATACTGTGTTTGCTCATCATGTCTGGATGTTCTAATCGAAAGGGTAGCGATGACTCGAAAGAAACAACTACGGGAATAATGAATTATTCTTTATATAAGCAAAGTATTTCACAATCAGGTGTTTTGACTTATTATAATAGCTTTTTGGAGTTTTATGATTTTAAAACCAATCAGGCAGTAATATTATGCGATAAGCCTAATTGTATGCATAACACTAGTGAATGCAATGCATTTAAGGACTTTATAGCTAATGTTGCTTTCTTTTATCAAGATTCGTTATACTATTTTTCGCAAGACTCACTTAATATCATGTGTCTTTACAAAGCGGACAAAAATGGAATGAACGAGAGAATGATTATTTCGGACATACCTGTTGCTAGTATGAATGATGTGTTGTTAACTAAACAGGGGAAACTATACTTTATTGCATCAACCAATGATATAATAGAAGATGAAGATGGTGAAGTAATAGAAATAAACCAAAATGGGATGAGTTTAGTTGTGGTAGATTTAAATAAAGATACATATACAATACCTTTTACAACACATGATATAGCTAATGGAAGGTTTTTAAGTTCACTTAATTGCTATGATGATGAGGTATATGCAATAGTTACTCACTATAATATGGATATAACTGGTTACAATGTTGATCAAGCGATTGAAGAAGAAAATGAAGAAGAAATTGGAGAAGAAAATGTAGAGAATTTAAAGGAACCGCCTAAGGATCTAAAAATGATAGAATCAGTTATTAGGATTAATTCAAAAGATGAAAGTGAGATTATATGGAGTAAACAATATGAATCGTATAGAACGGATCAAGGCTGTGAATTACTAACGGTTAGTAAGAATGAATTATATTTTTATAATTATAAAAAAGGAATTTCTAGCATAAATGTAACAACAGGGGAAGAAAAAACGGTTCTTAAAACTGATGAAAAGTCTGTTAAGTGTATAGATAACGAGTTCATCTTATATGATAATAGCGGAAGTGATACACACACATTTAAGTTTTATACACTAGATGGCAAAGAGTGTGGTAGTGGTGAATTTGATGCGCCTAGGATCGCAAAAATAGATGGATCACTTGCAGATCGCTATGTATTTTTGTTAAAAAATAATGAGAACCCATGGTTAGATAAAATGGGATGGTGTTATAAGGACGATCTTAAGAAAGGAAAGACCGAATTACATAAAATGAATTTTGTGGATAATGAGACCACAGAATAACTGATAATTTTGCAACGTTACATTTATGTAAATGTCGAAAGATTCGTTTATTATAATTATTGTAAAAGGAGTATCATAATGAAATTTAGAGTATTAGTGCTAATATCCGCTCTGTTGTGCATAATTAGCGCTGGATGTTCCGAAAAGGATATTTCTTCGCTGCTATCAAATAAACATAACTTAGATACAAGTTTTAGTAATTTTGAATCAGTACCATCTAATGAAGTAAGTTCTAATGTAGTACAGAAGGATAAGAAATTAGTTTTCTTAATTTATCAGTATGATTATTTAATAGATTCTCTTATTGAAGAAAAGTTAAATGCATTGCTTAACAGTAGAGAGCGTGATTATACTGTAGATATTGTTGGATTAACAAGGGATGAAATGGAGTTATCTACAATCCATAAAGCAGAGGATATGTTACATAAGAAAGAGCAGTTAGATATTTTGTGTTGTGGTGGAATGGAGGTAAATGGGGTTAATCCTTACGAGTATTGTATTTCAAATGGCTATTTTATTGAACTTGATGACTTTCTTACCTCAAAGAAAGGAAGTAAGCTATATAATGCCTTTGATGAAATGGTATGGGATCGAGTTAGAAACAGTAATGGAAAAATATACGGCATAAATAATTGTACAGCACTAGGTGATTCGATTGGTTTTGCTTACGATTCTGAGATTTGTAGTTATTACGATTTTCATTTTGAAGAATTTTGGAAAGATATGTTATCAGCAGAACCGATATTTAGTAAAATGATTAACAGTAAGATTACGCCTGTATGCTTAGATCGTTATGATCTTCTATTAGATAACTATATTGGAATGGATGTATATCGTAATATTTTCATGTTAAAGCATCAAAACGATGAGGTAGAAGCTTACAATTTCCTAGATGACCCGAATATTATTGAAAAATATAAATCACTTGGTGAACTAAGAGCGAAAGGATATTTAACTTATTCAGAGTATATCAAAGAGGAGTTTTCTTCTGATAAAAGTTTCCAATTAAATAAATCATGTGATTCATTTCAATATATATTTACAATTATCAACAATAACCTTAATGTTACATCAGATAAAATAGTGATTAACTGTAATAATGATGATATGCCTTTGTTAGTTGATTTATATATACCAAAAGAAAATAATTATAGTTATATTAATGATTATCGAATGCAGACAGGAGTGTTGGAGTCTTCTAAATATAAAGATGAAAGCCTAGATTTTCTTCAACTAATCTATACAGATGAAGAAATCGGCAGCTTATTATCATATGGAATTGAAGGGAGACAGTTTTTAGTTAATAATGATAGATTAATATTTAACACAAATACAGAGATACTAGAAAGTCCTAAAGTGTTTCCAGTAGACAGCACACGTTATTTTCCAATTCAAAGATTACAAGAAAAGTATCAAGACGAAAGAAAAAATATGAATTCTAATATTCAAAATGGTGCACTCTATCAAGATATGGTTGACTTTACTGGGTTGAAGAAAGAGTATGAGGAATGTAATAAATTATTTAATGAGTATGCGTTGGCCTTTATTGGTTATTATGAGGATGAAACGGAAGAAAAGCTGTCAGAACTTAATGAAAAGCTAAAATTAGCAGGTTATGAAGAATTATTAGACTACATTAATAGTTACATCGTAAATAAAGGGGTAAATATAGGGTGAGAATAATATGAGGTTAATAAGAAAAGAGTTCTTAAAATTATATGGTGGACAACGTGGTTTCTTTTTGCTAGTTGGGTTGTTGTTTTTTAATGTAACAATACTTTATTTGAATAATGTAACATTGCAAGATATAAAGAGTTATTCAATTGACTCCTATCGTCATTTTTTTGATGACGTCAAAGAGAAGGATGCAAAGATTGCAACGAGCGAAATTAATGAGTCGCTTATTAAACTCGAAGCGTCAGCGTATCTAAAAGCATCGCGTTATGGGAAGGAAGTAAGGCAGGAGGATTTTGATTATATAACAGATATTTATCAGATTACTCCCAAAAAGGACTTTATTGAGTATTTTCGATCAGGTGCTTACCTGAAATATACAGATTCAATAGAAAGTGAACATGATCTATATCGCGATATGCTAAAAGAGCTAGGCGAATATGTAGGATATGATACATACCTGGAAAAGCTTTTCACAGGTGCACAGGGTTTGGCAAAAATATCTCTGTTTGCAGATGAGAATTCTTTTAGTAGTAGAAATATTGATAAAACGGCGAAGGATTTTGAGCACCTTAAGGGGAATCAAATTGAGTTTGACATCTCCAAGGGAGTTACAATGGCTACAGAGTTTCTGCCAACGGACTTGATAGCTATTAGTGGTATCTTTATTATCTGCTTCCTGCTAATTACTAGAGAGAAGGAAACGAACCAATTAACTCTTGTAAAAACGATGTATAATGGCCGAGGCAGGCTTGCGCTTTCTAAATATATGGTTGGCGTGATTAGTTGCGTATTATTTTCGGTAATCTTATATATGGGTAATTACCTGGTGGCAAGCGCAACATATGGATTCGGGAATCTTGACCGAACGATTCAGAGTATTTCTAACTATCAGGGAAGCAATCTATCTATTACGGTAATGGAGTATCTACTATATTTTATAGTTCTCAAAGCAATAGTATATGTTATGCTTATGTCTCTTATTTATTTTATTTGTGTAGCAAGTAAGCATACAATTCAGATTTATGTAGTTAACGTTGTGATATTTGTGGTAAGTGCCGTATTTTATTTTACCTTATCAGAGAATTCCTATCTGGCATTATTTAAATACATTAATCTGTTTCAGATGATGAATGTAGCATCATTACTGGGTGAATACCGCAATCTGAATATATTGTCGTATCCGGTGAATTCTCAGCATGTATTTGTCATTATAATACCACTGACAACGTTGTTATTTATGATTCTTGGAATAATAATGTTTGCCAGACAAAAAATATTACATGGATCAAAGAGTAGATTTGTTCAATTGATAATTGCACTTAAACAAAAGTTTAATTATAAGCTATATAGACATACGAATCTGTGGTCGCATGAAATATTTAAAATAATGGTAAAGGGAAGAGGTTTACTTATCTTATTACTTGGCTTTGGTGCATTTGTTTATATGTACTCGCCTGTGAAAGAAGTATTTCTTACCCCGTATGATGTTTACTATAAACAGTATATGATGAAACTTGAGGGAACAGTTACCGATAAGACTGAGGATTATTTTACCAAAGAAATGGACAGGCTTGAAAAGATTAAGATGGAGTCAAAAGAGGAGTATGATGATAACCAGGAGACAGCTCTCAAATTCGTTATGGAACGAGCAGAATATGCGAAGGGTGTGAATGGCGGGTATTTATTATATGATAAGGGATATGGCTTGCTAACTGGTTTAGATGCTCAAACCGATATGATGTTGGCGATAAAAGTGATTCTAATAACACTCTTAATCTTGGCATACGTCTGGTCAGTGGAACATGAAGACAATGCAATCAAGGTAATAAGAACGACTTATTATGGAAGAAAGCGGCTGTTTAGAGTAAAATTTATCATTAGTTTGGTGCTTTTGATTGTTGTCTTGTTCGTGGTTTATGGAGTTACAATTATAGAAACGTTGAATGCGTATGGTTTACGAGCAATAGATGCACCTGCTGCGAGTATGCCACACTTATCAAAGGTTCCAGAATATATAAGTATTCTTCAGTATTTGATTATCATTTCGGTGATACGAATTATAGGGTTTGTTCTCATGGTATTGCTGATATTTACAATATCTAATAAAGCAAAAAGCATGATTTATTCCGTAGGTATTAGTATAGTTGTTTTAGTGTTACCGATTATATTAATCCTATTGAATCTTTCAATCTTTAACTTTATGCTAATTACACCGCTACTACTTGGCAATGTGATATTTAATCCATCGGAGATTAGTCTTTTTAAAGCACATCCTATTCTAATCTATCTCACGGTGGGAAGTATGTTAGTAGGAATCATTTATTATTGTAGAAGAGGGCTTAAGAGTGTTCGTACAGAATAATTGAATAATTATAGAGGGGGTTTATGTAATGCAATTGACAATAAAAGGTTTGGATAAGACCTATGGTACCAATCATGCACTCAATCACTTTACATATGATTTTACACAAGGAGTATATGGGTTGCTTGGCCCAAATGGGGCAGGCAAATCAACATTAATGAACATCATTACTGATAACTTAAAGCAGGATGAAGGTACGATTTCAGTTGGTGATAAAGAGGTAACAGAGTTAGGAAAAGAGTATCGTAAGCTTCTTGGTTATATGCCGCAGCAACAAGGGGTATATACAGGATTTACACTAGGGAGATTTTTATACTATATTGCTTCGTTAAAGGGAATACCAAAAGCAAAAGCAAGGGAAGAAATTGAATGGATATTGCCACTTGTGAACCTTTCTGATTGTATGGATAAGCGTCTGGGTGCTTTTTCGGGAGGAATGAAGCAAAGGGCATTAATAGCTCAAGCAATGCTTGGGAGTCCGAAGATCTTAATATTAGATGAGCCAACAGCTGGTCTTGACCCAAAGGAACGAATAAGAATTCGTAATATGATTGCAGAGATTGCATTTGAAAAAATAGTCATCTTAGCTACCCATGTTGTTTCAGATATTGAATTTATCGCGAAAGAGATTCTCTTACTTAAGAAAGGAGTCCTAATTGATTCCGGCAATCCATTAGATATGTGTAATAAGATAGAAGATAAGACTTATAACATATTAACCCAGATGGATGAAATTGATGCGATAAGCAAAAAGTATAAAGTATGCAATATTTCGAAGGAAAACGACGGTATTGTGGTACGCGTACTATCTGATTGTGGGATTGACGGATATAAATATGAGCGGGTAAAACCAACGTTGGAGGATGTATACCTGCATTCGTTTGATGATTAATTTCTAGAAATGGGGTTGAAGCATGAACAATGATACAAAAACTATCAACGCAATCGAAGAGTATTGCCTAAATAAACCGGGAGCCTATGAATCAAGACCATTTGGCCAATATCCAATCTGTTATCGGATAATGGGCAAGATTTTTGCACAGTTTAATTCGCAAGAAAACTTTTATAAGCTTACATTAAAATGTGAGCCTACAAAAGCGTATTTTTATCGACATCTTTATCCGGATGTTGTAGTACGTGGATATCATTGCCCGCCAGTTCAACAGCCATACTGGAATACGATTGATTTGGATGCTTTTACTGATTTGACGATGTTGTACCTGATGATAGATGAAGCATACGATGCAGTAATAGAACAATTCAGTAAAAAAGCAAAAAAGCAGCTATTAGCGTTGTCTGACTTGGAATTTAAGAATACTAATGGGGATGACCCTGATTTTGCGATGCTGTGCGATAAACTTGATGGAGCTCTTGATGAACTTGTGGGGAAGAAATTTCAAAGAAGCCAGTATGAGAAGTATAATCAAAGAGATAGTATCCATGATGTAATCGTAGTTTATCAGAATGGAGTGCCTGTAGCTTGTGGCGCATATAAAATGTATGATGAAAGTCATGCGGAGTTAAAGCGCATTTATACCGAACCGTCCTGTCGCAATATGGGATTAGGGGCAGAACTGATTAGACGATTAGAGGCCAGGGCAAAGATTAATGGGTTTAAGTGGTGTATTTTAGAAACGGGAACGCCACTAGAAGCCGCCTGTTATCTTTATAAAAAGGCAGGATACAAAGTTATGCCAAATTATGGACCATATGTTGATATGCCGAATTCCATTTGCATGACACGTAAAATTTGAACATCCTTAGCAATATGATATTATGGAGTATTGATTACTCCACGAATCAATGAAATTAGAACTTAGCCTAATAGAACAGGGTAATGTTTCCAAAGTGTTAAACATATATTAGTAAAAATTATATTAAAGGTATAATTATGATTATTTATGTAGTGCAGGATGGTGATACCATAGCATCAATAGCCAACGAATTCGGAGTATCAGAAAGTAGGTTACTACGTCAAAACTGCTTACCAAACGCCAACAATTTGGTTACAGGGCAAACCATCTTAATTACCGATCCGCAAGAAACATATATTGTAAAAGAAGGAGATAATTTATCGGAAATTGCTAAGAGTTATGGGATACCAATCATGCAATTATATCGCAATAATCCATACCTTTGGGACAGGGAGTATATCTATCCTGGTGAAGAGCTTATAATAAGTTATAATACAAAAGGAACAATTACTACAAGTGGCTATGCGTTTCCATATATTGATAGCAAAATCTTAAGAAAATCTCTACCTTACTTAACCTATCTTTCTATATTGAATTATAGAACGATGAAAGGTGGAGAGATTCAGTCATATTATGACGATTCGGAAATCATTAAGACTGCCAAGGAATTTGGTGTGCTGCCATTAATGCTTGTCTCTGGTGTTTCATTTCGGGGGGAGAGGGAACCTGAAATGATTTACGAATTACTCTTAAACCCAGATTATCAGGAGAATCATGCCAAGAATATGTTAAGAATTCTGAAAGAAAAAGAGTATTATGGGGTAAATGTTACGATTACATATTTGAACAAAACGAACCAGGATCTTTATATCAATTGGCTGAATCGGATTACTTCTTATCTTAGCAAAGAAGGATATCCTGTGTTTGTTACGATAGATCCTAATTTAATCACTGATGGCAATGAGTTACTATTTGAAGAAATCAATTATGCCTATTACAATAAAGTAATTGAAGAAATCTATGTAATGAGATTTTACTGGGGAACTAACTATGGGCCTCCAATGCCCGTCAGTTCAATTCATAATATATCTTTATACATTAATTATATGAAACAGACAGTAGATCCGCAAAAAATTAATGTTGGATTTCCGTTGTTGGGATATGTATGGGAACTTCCTTATATGCGAGGATTATCAAAAGGAAATGCAATCTCATTAGATTCAGCCATTGAGTTAGCACTTTTGATGGGAGCAACAATACTTTTTGATGATGTTTCAAAAACACCATATTATGAATATAGTGTTGATGTTGATAAGGGCCATAATCATATCGTCTGGTTTGTAGATGCGAGAACAGTAAATGCAATTATGGACTTGGTTTTGGAGAATGAGCTTGGTGGAACAGGATTGTGGAATATTATGAACTTTTGTCCTCAGCTTTGGCAAATTATGATTTCAAACTTTACAATTGAAAAATTATTACCTGAAACAGATTCATAGATATTCACGGCAACGAAATGGTGCCATTTCATCATGTTTTCAAAGTTTTTACATATATTTATAGAAAATCAAGATAAAGGTATCGTTATGATTATATATGTAGTGCAAGTTGGTGATACCATCACCTCAATAGCCAATAGATTTGGAATATCAGAAGCAAGGTTAGTTCGTGAAAATGGTTTACCGAATCCCAATCATTTGGTCATAGGCCAAGCTATCGTCATTACCAATCCCCAGGAAATATATATCGTAAAAGAAGAAGATAATTTATCCGATATTGCGAAAAATTATGGGATACCCATCATTCAAATATACCGCTATAATCCATACCTATGGGACAGGGACCAGCTATATCCTGGTGAAGAACTTGTAATAAGTTATGATACACAGACTACAATTACGACCAATGCGTATGCCTTTCCGTATATTGACAATAACATTTTAAAAAAGTCGCTACCGAACTTAACCTATCTTTCTATCTTAAACTATAAAGCCTTAAGAGGGGGTCAAATAGAACCTTTCTATGACGATACGGATATTATAAAGACTGCCAAGGAATTTGGAGTGTTACCATTAATGCTTGTTACAAGTGTTTCATTTCGTGGTGAACGCAACCCTGAGGAGGTTTATGAATTACTGTTAAACCCGGATTATCAGGAGATGCTTATACAGAGCATGATTAAGATATTAAAAGAAAAAGGGTATTATGGGATAAATATTACGATCACATTTTTAAATAAAAGTACCCAACAACTTTATATAGATATGCTGAACCGAATTGCTTCTTATCTTAGTAAAGAAGGGTTTAAGCTTTTTGCTACTATAGATCCTGAGACAACCACGGATTTAAATGAGCTACTACTTGAAGAAGAAAATGCTACACTGTACAATAGATTAGTTGATGACACGTACATAATGAGATTCTACTGGGGGACGCAATTTGGACCTCCAAGACCCGTTGGTTCAGTTAGTAATATTTCATTTTACGTAAATTATTTTAAGGAGATGATAGAGCCTAAAAATATTAGTGTAGGATTTCCGTTATTGGGGTATGACTGGGAACTTCCCTATATTCAAGGATACTCTAAAGCAAATGCAATCACTTTGGACGCAGCAATCGAATTGGCTCTAATTACAAAAACATCAATTCTTTTTGATGAAGTTTCCAAAACACCATTTTACGAATTTAGTGTAGAAGTAAGTGGCAGAAAAGATGAGCATATTGTGTGGTTTGTTGATGCCAGAACGATTGATGAAATAATAAAATTGGTTCTTGATGATCGATTAGGCGGAACAGGTTTGTGGAATATAATGAACTTTGATCCACAACTTTGGCTAATTATAAACTCTAATTTTATGATTAAAAAATTACCTCCAGAGATGAATTAGTGGATGCAGCGTCAGTCAAAGGTGTACCAGGCACTAATCTGTAATGATTCTATAGTACTTAACATATATTGGTAAAAAATAAGATAAAGGTATAGTTATGATTATTTATGTAGTGCAGGATGGTGATACCATCGCATCAATTGCCGATAGATTTGGAATATCAGAAGCAAGGTTACTTCGTGAGAATGGCTTACCCAATCCGAATAAGTTGGTCACAGGGCAAACCATAGTAATTACTAATCCGCAAGAGATATATATTGTAAAAGAAGGAGATAATTTATCAGAAATTGCTAGTAGATATGGCATACCACTCATGCAATTATATCGAAATAATCCATATCTTTGGGAGAGAGAGTATATTTATCCTGGAGAAGAGATTGTAATCAGCTATGATACAATTGATACAATTATAACCAATGCTTATGCCTTTCCTTACATTGATAGTAAAATTTTAACCAAAGCATTGCCTTACTTGACCTATCTCTCTATCTTAAATTATAAAACCTTAAGAAGAGGCGAGATTGAGTCGTTCTATGATGACACAGATATTATTAAGATCGCAAAGGAATTTGGAGTGTTACCAATAATGCTTGTAACATCTGTTTCTGTACGGGGAGAGCGAGATCCAGAAATGGTTTATGAAATACTATTAAACCCAGAGTATCAGGTTAGGCATGCACAGAGTATGCTTAATGTGATGAAAGAAAAAGGATATTATGGGGTAAATATAACGATTACATTTTTAAATAATACTAACCAAGAACTGTATCTGAATTATCTTGAACGGGTTGCCTCTATCCTTAATAAAGAAGGGTATCCGGTTTTTATAACAATAGATCCCAATTTTATAACAGACGGAAATGAGTTGCTTTTTGAAGAAGTTAATTATACACAGTATAATAGAATCACCAAGGAAACATACATTATGAGTTTTTACTGGGGGACTCAGTATGGACCACCTATGCCTGTTGGTTCCGTTGAAAATATATCACTATATGTAGATTATCTGAAACAAATGATGGAATCTGATAAAATCAATGTGGGTTTCCCTGTCTTGGGATATGAGTGGGCACTTCCCTATATTGAAGGGTTTTCAAAAGGAAATGCAATTTCGCTAGATGGAGCCATTGAATTGGCACTTTTGATGAAAGCAACCATTATGTTTGATGATGTTTCAAAAACGCCATATTTTGAATATAGTATTAATGCACAGAATAAGCAAAGTCAATACATCGTCTGGTTTGTGGATGCAAGAACATTAGCCGCAATCATTGAGTTAGTTATAAATAATAAGCTTGGAGGAATGGGATTATGGAATATTATGAACTTTTATCCACAGCTATGGCTTATGGTTAATTCTACCTTTGAAATTGAAAAAATATCGCCTGAATTGAGCTGATATAGGAAAGGCCTTGTGATTAGACAAGGCCTTTCCTATATCAGTTTTTAGTCGTCATTAAGATGAGTTGCCTTAAAAGGAATGGCCATCAGAAGTAGATTGCTGATATACTCTGGTGACTCCTTTGTACCATCTTGAATCCATAGCTTAAATACACTAATCATCCCGGTAGTTACAAAAGCTTCAAGATATTTCCTTACGGTTGCGTCCATCGGCCGGTTATATTGAGAAGATACCAATTGAGACAACTCCATGATGTCTTTCTGAAATACATAGTTACTGTTTTCTCCGAGTAAAACATCAAATAATACGGCATTTTTTTTGGCATACTCCAAAATAGTCGTAAACTGAAGCGTTGGAAATTGGGGATTCTGTTCCTCATGGATCTGATCATCTAGATACTGCATAACATTAGACAGTACTTCCTTCTCTATCTGATGGAGCAGATCATAGGGGTCAGCGTAGTGGGAATAAAATGTACTTCGATTAATATCTGCTTTTTCACACAGCTCTTTTACGCTAATGTTAGAGATATGCTTCTCTTGTAATAATTCTATCAATGCTTCTTTTAATAGGTTTTTCGTATATTTTACCCTGCGGTCAATTTTTTCTTGTTTCATCATTTCCTCCAATCATAGCGAATATTCGTAATCCGTTTTGCTACATGTTCATAAACTACTAATAAACTTAATTTCCATTTAGAGTAGAAGATATGCTTGCCTAATAGGTTAATTTTTTATAAACTCCCAACATTAGTAGGAAAAGTGTTGCCCATCAAACAAAAATCTCAATTTTGATGGTTGTAATCCAACATTGTGTTGATTATAATACATTTGATTTAATTTTACAACTATGTGTTGTCATAAGGAGGAACAATGGGAAAGATAGCATCTTTGATTGTTAAGTATCAAAAATCAATCATTATCAGTTTCGGAATATTGATTATAATCAGTATTTTCTTACAGGGGTTAGTTTCAGTTAATTATGATATGGTAGATTACCTTCCACCACATGCCCAGTCAACGAAGGCAATTGAGATTATGGAGGAAGAATTCACACAGACAATGCCCAATGCCAATGTCATGATAAGAAATGTTTCCCTCACAGAAGCACTCTCCTATAAGAAACAGCTGTCAGAGATTAAAGGAGTTAGCGCTGTACTATGGCTTGATGATGTGATTGATGTGAAAGTACCTTTGGAAATGGCTGATTCCAGTCAGGTAGAGGGGTTTTACAAAGAACATAATGCGCTTTATACGGTAACGATAGAAAAGGGAATGGAAGAAGACACCTGCCAAGAGATTCTTGACTTAATCGGGGAAGAGAACGCCCTAGCTGGTGATGCACCAGACCTAGTTGCAGCGCAAAATGCTGCCGGATCAGAGGTAACGAATGCCATGCTGATTCTGGTACCAATTATAATACTTATCCTGATATTATCGACCTCCTCATGGATGGAACCGGTGTTTTTTATGGTCGCTATTGGGATATCAATTATCATTAACATGGGAACCAATGTTTTTGTGGGAGAGATATCATTTGTCACCAGTTCCGTTACGCCAATCCTACAATTAGCCTGCTCGCTAGACTATGCCATATTCTTACTGCACAGTTTTGCTAAAAACCGTAACAAATACTCAGATGTATCCATTGCGATGCAGCATTCCATAAGGGAGTCGATGACAACTGTTGCTGCCAGTGCAGCTACTACCGTGTTCGGATTTTTAGCACTTGTATTTATGGATTTTGGGATTGGAGCAGACCTTGGTATCAATTTGGCCAAAGGAATTGTATTCAGCTTCTTGTCCGTCATGATTTTTTTACCTGCTTTGGCACTTCGCTTATATAAAATGATTGATAAAACAAAACATAAGGAATTTTTACCAGAATTTAAGATGCTGTATAAAGTATTATCAAAGGTCTTTATTCCGGTTGCAATTGTGATGTTTCTCTTTATCGTTCCTAGTTTTTTAGGTCAGGGAAAGGTGGAGTTTTTGTATGGAACCAGTTCTAACACCTCCTCATCCCGAAGTGGGTTAGATCGAATCGCCATAGCTGAGGAATTTGATCAATCGACGATTGTGGCACTTATTGTACCAAAAGGAGAACCAGCAAAGGAGCAGGAGCTATGCGAAGCCTTAGCAGATCTAAAGCACATTACAAGTGTGACTTCTTATGTGTCTACGGTCGGAACTGTCATTCCAGCTGATTTCTTACCAAAAGAGATTCAGGAACAGTTTTATTCCGAGAATTATACTAGAATTATCCTTTATACGGATACGCCTCCAGAGGGCAAAGTTGCCTTTGAGACGATAGACCAGATTAATGACATTGCCAGACCACTCTACGGGGACCAGGTCTATATGGCTGGGCAGAGTGCTAACACCAATGATATGAAAGAAGTCGTTTCCCAAGATACCAAGGTAGTGAATATCGTAGCAATACTGGCGATCTTTTTCGTATTGCTAGTAACCTTCCGATCAGCAATGTTACCTATATTATTACTGTTAACTATTGAAATTGGTATCTGGATTAACCTGGCTATCCCGTATTTTAACGGAATTGCCATCAGTTTTATGGGGTATCTGATTATCAGTTCGGTTCAGCTTGGAGCAACAGTCGACTATGCAATTCTATTAACTAACAATTATCTGCAGAAGCGAGCAGAGTATGATAAACGGGAGGCCGTAAGAAAAGCGTGGCTCAAATCATTTGAACCAATCATGGTGTCAGGCACCATATTAGCCACAGCTGGATTTACGCTATATGCCACTTCCACCAATCCGGTTATCTATGAGATGGGAATGCTGGTGGGCAGAGGAGCGCTTCTGTCAATCGGTATGGTTCTGTTATTCCTACCGGCCATGTTCTTATTGTTTGACCGTGTAATTGAAAAAACAACGTATCGATCCAATTATTATAAAAAGCAGAATTAGGAGGCAGGTTATGAAATCAAAACGATTCAGCAGAGTGTTAGCTCTACTTTTACTATTAATCTTAGTCGTGAATCCGACCGTGTTGTCTAATCAGAACACGCAGGTTGCCGCAGAAATGATGACATCAGCGAATAGATGGAATATGTCAGTGGATAGCACGAATACGTCAACAGAGTTAATTAATAATACTACTCAAATCATAACGAATAGTGCAGACATCGAAAAGAAAGACGAAGTGCTGTATGGCGATCTAGATGCCAATGGTAATGTGAAGTCCATCTATGCAGTTAATCAGTTTCATGTAACAAAGGCTGGGACGGTCGTAGATTACGGCAAGTATTCCTCAGTACTTAATCTTACTACCACCAATCCCATCAAGCAAAACGAGGAGGCCATTACCTTTGATGCCCAAGAAGGAGCCTTCTATTATCAAGGGAATCTAGAGGAAACGAAGCTGCCATGGAGCATTGCCATCACTTATACTCTAGATGGAAAAGAAATCAGCGCATCAGAACTAGCTGGCCAATCCGGAGAGATAAGCATTCATTTTGTGACAAAGAAACATCCAGAGGTTGATCCAACATTTTATGACAACTATATGCTTCAAGCCACATTTAATCTTGGCAATGAGGTGTTTTCGAATATCAAAGCTGACGGTGCAACACTTGCGGTAGCAGGCAAGAATACTTCCGTGAATTATACGGTCATGCCAAAAAATGATGCAGATGCGTATATCACAGCACAGGTAACAAACTTTCATATGGAGGGAGTCCAGATCTCGGGAATTCCGTTCTCTGTAAACATCGATCTATCAGATACCGATGGCATGTTAGATGATTTTGATCAGCTGACTGACGCCATTGGGGAGTTGAACAGTGGAGTAGGTGACCTTAACGAAGGCGCCAAAAGTCTAACAGAAGGTGCAACCAAACTCGAAAATGGTTCCACAAGTATCGAGGAGGCGCTGACGCAGTTAAGTGGTAATTCCACGAAAATAATCAATGGTTCGAATAAGATAAAGACGGCCTTAAACCAAATAGATAAAGCACTCGAATCCTCTTCTTTTGGGGATATTGATTCCATCAGCACACTCGCGGAAACCCTTACCCAGATGGCAGACGGAGTGCATGCGGTATCTGGCGGATTAGAGAAGTTAAATACAGGCTTTCAAACCGCCTATCAGTTGCTTGACCAGGCAATCAAAACGGTGCCTGACACCTTACTAACGAAAGAACAGATCCAAGAACTTTACTTGGCAGTATTATCAACGAATCAGGAACTAAGTAGTTCCCTTGATGTTCTAGTAGCTTCCTATACTTCGGCGTTAACTATCAAGGGTACCTATCAGCAACTAAAGCCAGCATTTGATGCAGTGGGAACTACCATCAGCACCCTGACCCCAACGCTTACTCAGATGGAAAAGGGACTACGCACCATGGCTACCCAGTTGACGAAGACATTTTCCACCAAGGATATAGCAAAACAAATCAAAGAGCTAACCACAGGACTTAATACCTTAGCTACCAATTACACCGATTTTCATAAAGGCTTAGTCACTTATATGAATGGTGTCACCGAAGTATCAAAAGGATATGGCGAGTTTCAGGATGGCTTATCTGACTACAGCGATGGCATAGGCTCCTTCCAAGAAGGCATATCAAAACTTCATGACGGAACCAAGGAATTAGCAGAAGAAACAGCAACTCTTCCAGAAGATGTGAATAATAAAATAAAGGAAATGGGAGAAGAGTACAGCGGAAAAGAGTTTGAACCAGTCTCTTTCCTTTCTACCAAAAATGAACAGGTTTATCTGGTACAGTTTGTGTTAAAGACTGCGGAGATCAGTTTGCCAGAAAAAGAAGAGATTACAGAAGAAGTACAGGAAAAAGAGACTATCTGGGATCGGTTTATCCAGTTGTTCTAGGGGATAATAAAATAAAGTAAAATAAACGCACTCATCGAGTGCGTTTATTTTATAGTGGTAAACATGTATTTCAAAGGTTGACATCTGTAGTACGATTACATATAATAGGTTTACAATAGTAAACTTGAGGTGAAAAGATGCAAGATAAATTAGGAATAAACAGTTCTGAGTGGAGTGTTTTGGAATGTTTATGGGCGAATGCGCCATGCACGTTAATGGAATTAGTACGTGCAATGGAAATAGAACAAGGATGGGCAAAAAGTACAACCAATACAATCCTTAGTCGTATGTTAAAAAAGGGGTATATCAAATATGAGGAAGGTGAAAAAGCAAGACAATATTATCCTTGTATTGAACGTACGCAAGTCGTAAAAGAAGAAACAGAACAGCTGGTTAAAAAAGTCTATGGTGGAAGAATAGGACTTCTCGTAAATACGCTTGTTTCGCAACATGGTTTATCGAAAGAAGAAATAGAGGATTTGAAGGCGCTGCTTAATGAGGTGGAGGAGGAATAAGTATGTGGATGATATCTTCAACCATTTGTCTACTTGCTTTTCTTCTTTTAAGGCATGTTATGAAGGGAAGAGTAAGTCTACAACTGCAATATGCTCTTTGGGTAATCGTAGCATTACGTTTATTAGTGCCGTTTACATTGGGTAATACTACCTTTAGTTTTGAAAATGTACGGTTCTCGTCTGAGCAAAATCAGAGTAGTCTGCTGGAACAACCAATGAGGGAGCAATCAAATAACACTACTTCGCTAAATCATTTGAATCCACAGATTACACATCAAGAAGTGAAACAAACGATAGAATCTCATAGAGTAAGTAACCAATCAGATACTAGCCCTAAAAAGATAGCGCTAACAGTAGTTATAAAGAGTGTATGGATTATCGGGATGATTGGTTGTTTGCTCCTTGTGAGCATACAGAATTTACGTTTTTACTGTCGATTAAAACGTAGTAGAACATACATAGGATCTACAGCAAATCAATTACAAATATATATGGTCAAATGGATTCCTTCTCCATGTCTTTTTGGCATAAAACATCCGTCAATTTATATTCCATCGGATGGTATATATACCGAAGAGCAGAAGAACCATATAATTATCCATGAAGTGACCCATGCAAGACACAAAGACCATTGGTGGGCGGCGGTGCGGTTGGCTTGCTTAATTGTTCATTGGTATAATCCAATCGTATGGATTGGAGCATATTTATCCCGACAAGACGGCGAGCTGGCCTATGATGCAAGTGTGATCGCTCAACTTGGAGATGAGAAGCGCCATGCTTATGGAGCAACATTACTTACAATGAGTTCGTTTTCAAGAAAACAAGCAGCACCATTTTGTGGAGTTACAACTATGTCATTTGGTAAACGTGAAATGAGGGAGAGAATAATGCATATTAAAAAAACGCCTAAAATAATTATTTCGTCAATGGTTCTTTTAATGGTTTGTATCGGATTAATAATTGTATGTACTTTTACGGGAGCGAAGACAGATAGTAAAGCGGCAATCAATACAGAAAGTAAAGCGGTAACCAATACAGAAAGTACAGCGGTAACCAATACAGAAAATCCAAAAGAAAGCAAAGAGCTAATTCCTATTACAAAGGCGGAAGTTACTAGTTATACGAAGTTTGGAGCGGACGGACCAGCAATAGATTATGCAGATAATCGCATAGTAATCTTTCATGACTATTTTGGCTTATTTGTATACGACATCCAACAGTATAAAATAGTTGCTAGTTTGAATCTCAATTCCATCGGTTGTGAGGCAACTCAGGGAGACCAGTATTGTGAAGTTATGGTCTCTAAAAATGGAGATATCGTTTATCTGCATCCAATGTCAGAGAGTGAAATGTATGTCTATCAGTGGTCAGAGGAAACGTTAGAAAAGAGAACATATGAGCAAACTATAATAAGCGATCGATTTAAAGAGTTTATTGAAATAAATGAAGTGGTAGAAGAGATAAACAGTTATGTATCACCTTTAGCTGCAGTGATTACTAATTCGCAAGGTGAGGTACAATATGGGTATTTGCAGTCAACTTCTTATGCGGTTGTGGATATGCAATATGTAATAGGAACAAATAGATATCCTGTGTTTGCAGAGATACAATTATCGAGTAAATATTCGTCCATTGATAATTTGCATTTGGAAAACGCAGATAAAGAATGGCTTTTTTACTATGATAATCAGTTATATGCGCGTTCTTTTTCAATTATCGACTATGTTAAACATGCAACCGAACCAATTGGTACGATTACAGAGTTAATCGATGCCAAATCAATTCCAAGGAATCAGGCAGAAACCAATCAAAAAGAGCTGGAGGAGACTAAACTTTGGGATATCAATGAAAAGTATGCAGTCATAGAATGTAACGGAGTTTTTCGATTGTTTGTCGCTGTTGAATAATTAGTCTTCAACCATTAATGATTTTAGCTATGTACTTGACAAGTGAACAAATGTTAACTATAATTACGTTAACAATTGTTCACTAAAGGAGGAGCTATGAATACTAAGGAGCGAATACTATACATGTCTTTGGAGTTATTTGCACAGAAAGGTTATTCGGGGGTTTCTGTAAGAGAAATTGCAAGTGCAATAGGAGTACGAGAAAGCGCGTTATATAAGCATTTTAAGAACAAACAAGACATTTTAGACAATATTATGATGGTAATGAAAACACGAATTGAATCGGCTTATATAGAAAATCAGGTTCCAGAGGTGATTACAGAAGACGTCTCACAGGCATATAAGGAGTTAACGTTTGAAAAATTATGTGAAATCTCTTGGAATTTGTTCTGTCTTTACACAAAGGATCCAGTGGTGTCCAATTATCGTAAATTGCTAATGAAAGAACAGTTTAGTAATGAACAGGCAGCCAAGCAATACGGTGAATTATTTTTATTAGGTGTAGTTCGTAGACAAGGAAAAACATTTGCAAAGTTAGTGGAAGGTAAATTCTTTAAGGAAGAAAAATCAGAAATCATTGCGCTTCAATTTTATGGACCAATTCTTTTGCTATTTCAACAATACGACTGTAATCCAGCGAATGAAAATCAGATAAAGGAATGCCTATTCGAACATATAAGAGCATTTGGGGGACATTATTCAAGGAAAGGTTAATCATATGGGGAAGAAGAGGAAGATCAAGATGATAGTTTGTGTAATACTAGTGTTATTCGCTGTTACGATTGCAATTAGATATAAAATAGCATTGAAAAAAGCAACAGAACGATTTGAAACATACCAAAGTAAAGCGAAAACAGTGGAAACTTCATTTGGAGATATAACCTATATAGATGAAGGGGAAGGCGAAGTCATACTATGTTGTCATGGAATCTGCGGAGGCTATGATCAGGCCTATGATACCATTTCGGATAAAATAGATTATTGTCGTGTTATCGCTCCTTCTCGATTTGGCTATCCCGGGAGTGAGGTTCCGGAGAATCCAAGTATAGATAATCAAGTGGAAGCCTTTGTAGAATTATTGGATTCCCTGGACATTGACAAAGTCTATGTGCTAGGCACATCTGCTGGAGGAGCAATCGCAATTAAAATGGCGCTCTTATACCCAGAACGTACGAAGGGATTGTTATTATTCTGCTCTGGTTATCCAGCAATTGAAAAGCCAGCCCAAGAAGCAACTTATGTTGGACCACCTTCAGCGATATGTTATGATTTTCCAATGTGGCTTTGTAGCCCTTTATTTGGCCCACTTATGGGAATGGATCGGGATACGATTGGATTAATTATGCCATTAAGTGAAAGACATGATGGAATTGTCTTAGATGCAAAAATAGCTAACACAGATATGGATAATCATTATGAGCAATATGATATGAGCAAAATGAGTGTTCCAGTATTAATCCTGCATGCAGAAGATGATAAATTAGCAGATTATCATAAAGCCGCATTATGGTCAGAGAAAATACCTGATTGTACTTTTGTATCATTTAAAACAGGTGGGCATATGATGGAGGGCAATTCAGTGAAGATAAATGAAGCATTTAACGATTTTATTGGAGGGGGCAAAAAATAAAATTAGCTGTTGTCTGACTACTTAAAATTTTACCATCATTTTACACAGACTTGACATGATAAACATGTATCTATCAGATAATTATAACAAGATAAATACATAAAGATCATAGTTAATTCATTCACATTTATAAATGTAATGAATATTGAAGAGAAAAGGATGGTGGCTATTATGCTAGAAATGATAATTTTTGTAGTAGTGCTATTTATCTTCGGATATCTGAATTATAAAAGTATAGTGAGCAGGAGTAATGCAGTCGTTGAAAGAATAGTAAGCAAAAGATCAGCAAATAGAGGTTCTATAAGCAAAAGCTCAGTAAACAAAAGACCAGTAAATAAAAGATCAGTAAATAAAAGTTGAAATGATAATTAGGAATCAAATAGGATATAGAATGAGGATTGGGCTGCCGCTAAAAACGGGGCCCTTTTTATATTATAATAGAATTTTGTGGTAAAACATGGTATTATTCGTATAGGAGAGTAATGAAAATGAGCGAAATTAGACGAATAAAACCAGTAAATGAATATGTAGAAGAAGATACGAGATATCATCTTGTGTGGTTTATCCTATATGCATTTGGAATTCCTCTTGTGTGTATCTTGCTAATGCAATATGTGCCAGTCTTTCAAACCGGCTTTTTGAATTTTGTACTATATGGCATCGAAGGAGCTTCTCCTGCACTTGCGGCCATACTCACGATAATGAAAAGCCGCGGCGTAACAGGGATAAAACATTATCTAACGGAAAAGTATGTGACGAACTTTAGTGTAAAGTACATCCTAATTGGATTCCTTATACCAGCCATCATACTGACATTTGCCAAATTAGTTACATATATCACACCAACTCATAATCAGTTTGTATCCCTGCCTGGCGGCAAGAAAATGGTGATTCTCCTGTGGGCATTGATTGCAGAGGAACTTGGATGGAGAGGGTACTTACAAGAAAACCTAGTGAAAAAGGTGGGAGAGGTTCTGACACCACTCCTCGTCGGCATAGTGTGGCTACTTTGGCATTATCATTTTTTCCTATCTGGTACAATGGAAGTGCCACTTCTTATTTTTGGATTTGGCTGTATTGCGGAAAGCTATGGTTATTATGTGATTACAAAACTTGCTAAGGGCAACGTAATTCCCGCATCGGTATGGCACTTTTCCGGGAATTTGATGTTTAACCTGTACTTGTTGGGGCCTAGTTGGAACGGAGGAAGTATCGTGCCGTATCTTGTTGCTAATCTGTTCTATGGTGCGAATATTGTGGGATTTGGATTGTATAGAAGACTGCGATCTCAATGAAAGTTGGGGTAGAGCAGTTAATTGTGATTATTTTATTTGATTAATATCTGAATAATTGGATATGTTATAATAGTGTAACATTTATAGATGATTTTTGCGATTATAAAGGTATTATTGTTACGTTATTGTAACATTGTAATTGACATACACATATAATATGGTATAATCAAATATAGAAAGGAATGAAAGATATGAATGATAAATTAGGAGGAAGAATTAAATTCTTACGTGAGTCAAGGGGATTCACACAGGAGCAGATGGCTACGGAGATGAATTGTACTAGACAGAAATATTCAAGACTTGAGAAGGGACTAATTGATATATCATATGCTAATATAATTCAAATTTCAGAGATTTTAGAGATTGGCACAGAAGAAATAACAAATGTTCTTAGCGATGAAAGTGTCTCGGAACCAATGTTTAGAGCAATTGGGAATCAAGAACATGATGAGGACATTATATTTGTTAATAAAATGTTAGATATTTTTTATGCTCACGGTAAGTTATATAACAGCGTAAAGAAGGTAAATGCCGATGAATAATGAAAGAAGAATTTATATCGAGCGTATTGCAGATAATGTGAGAATTGAATGTAAAATAAGTGATTACGGAGTTAAAGATATTTTTGAAGCTACAGAAAAACTAGGATTTAGATCGATAAGATATCCCTTAGGTGAAACTTCATTTTTAGGGGCGGCAATGATTAAAAATTCAGATAGAATTGTATTCACAAATTCATCGATCATTCTTTCACGTGAAATATTTTCAGTCGCACATGAAATTGGACACCACAAATTACATCTCATGGACAATAAAGATACATTTATTAAAGACAATAATTTCAATGACACTGATGAATATGAAGTAGAAGCTAATTATTTTGCAGCGTGTTTATTGGCACCAAGAGAAGAAATTACAAAATTTATACGTCTTGAATTAAAGGAAAAAGATACCTCCTCGTGGAGTGGTCTTGATATTGCAAGAATTCAAACTGCATTTAGCATCAGTTATGATATGGTTTTGACTAGATTTTTGTATTTGAATATATTAGATGAAAAATCTAAGGAGAAACTTAAAGCTGAAAAAGCAGAATATACAGCTACAAAACTACTTAGTGTTATTGGCGGAAATACTGAGTTATGCAAGAAGACAGAAGTAAGAAAGATTCCTTTTGAATATATTGAATGGGTAATTTCAAACTATAATGAGAAATTAATTCCAAAGGAAAGTCTAAATCAAGCACTTGAATATGTGGATTTGAATGTTGAAGATTTAATTTTCCAAAATGAAGAGGAAGAGGAAGAGGAAAGTCTTGATGATTTGTTAAGGGGGTTAGAATAGTGAATGCTTCCCTAGATACAAATGTTATAATTCACTTATATAAAGCTGGCCTCCAAAATATTCTATTTCAGAGATTTGATAATGTATATGTTTATGAGTTTATTAGAAGCATGGAAATGGTGAACCATGCGAGTGCCGACATTATTGAGCAATTTGATAAAGATGTTGTCTTAAATAATATTCAATTAGTCACGAATGGATATCTAAAAGCTATTGGCATGTATCCAATTTTCCTGAGCCATGTAAAAGATCAAAGGAGTCTGTATCAGGGTGGTGATTTAGGTGAGGTTTATGCAATCTCAATGGCAAAAACTATAGGTTGTATTTGTTTAGTCACTGATGATATTAAAGAATATGGACCACATTATACACTTATGCGGACTCCAGATTCAGATGTTATTCCCTTTGCCTTTTTTGAACTTTTTTTATTGGATTATCTAGAAAATAAATGTACAGAAGATGAATTGCTTAAAAACTTTGAATCGATATGCAAAAGTGCTGATATATCATGGAACTTTGAGTCAAAAGTAAGGGGCTTTCTAAAAAGGTTTTATAAGGATCCATATACTAATACTGAAAAAGAATGGATGGAAATGTTCTGTGAGCGCAATTGTATCGACATAAAAAAGCAATTCAAGAGACTAATAACATATATGAAAACAAGTATTAAATAGTGATTGGAGGCTGTAATTAACAGTCTCTTTTTTTATATAATAAGAGAGAAAAATCGATGTCTAGAAAACCATTTCTGGGTTATGGATGGAATAGATTCTCTAACGAAGATGATATAATATCCAACCGAACTGCATTAGAATCATTCTACAGATATGATGGTATTGAAAAGTAAAGTAATTTTAATTCAAGTAAAGTATAGATAAGGAGAGATATCAATAATATGTTGATTGGTAATTATCTACACGGAGAATGAAAAATGTAATAATTACATGAAATATATGGAAATATAGAATAAATAGCTGTATAATTTTATTATACAGTAACAACACAGTTACAGTATCTTAGATCATAATCTAACCAAATTACATAAAACATCATTTAAGGATTAATTAAGACAAAGAGTTCTATTCACCTGATAATAAAAAAAGAACATTAGAACATAAAAAATGAGGTAGAAGATATATGAATATTGCAATCTCGGTTAATCAAAGTCAATTATTAGATGTATTACTTAATGTTGCGGTTGTGCGCCCAGTTTTTATATGGGGGGCTCCTGGTATTGGTAAGTCTTCCATCGTTGAGAATTTTGCTGAGTCTCTTGGCTTACCCTGTGTATCGTTGTTGGGCAGTCAGTTGGCACCTGAGGATATCATTGGAGTTCCACAAATTATTGATGGCAAAAGTGTATTTTGCCCGCCGCGTATGATTGCAAGAGAAGAACCATATTGTCTTTTCCTTGATGAGTTAAATGCTTGTTCGCAGGAAGTTCAGAAGGCATTTTCAACTCCTCGTTCATGGCATATGTTGTCCGACGCACTTTATAGTTATGGAGATAAGATTACGGAGAAAGAGCTAGAAATACTGGCAAATGGTTGTCTTTCACCTCAGCATGCGGTGCAGTTTAGGGCATTTATCAAACAAATCCGCAATAGATATGCTCTTTCTGCGATTATTGATGGTGAGCAGAAGTGGCCAAATGCACCTGGAGATCGAGATGCCCTTTATTTTCTTGCTCAGAGTTTTCGAGCTCAGCTTATTAAGGAACTTCCTAAGGATAAAAATAATATGACGGGCAACGCTCAGGCACTTGGAATTAGAGCAAAAGCACTGATGAAAGATTTGGCCAATATTAGCCTTGAGATAGCACAGATGGCGGTAGCAGCTACAGAGAGTGAATCACTGCCAGATTGGTTTATGGTGGAAATTGTACGTGATTTGCCAAGGTTAGCAGAAAAGAGTAAATAGTATGGCATCAAAATCAAAACAAAAAGCAAAAGAGCAAAATGATATTGCACTCCAAAAGTTTAACGAAGGTTGCAAATTGGTTGAGGAACATCCTATCTTTGCACAGTTAATTGAATATACCAATATTGTTCGCAGAGCAGAGATACCATACCATCAAACGGGACTGGCATATGTAAACAAGCTTGGAATCATTTATTGCAATCCTAAGATTCGAGCAACACCCGAGGAGTGGGCTCATGCAATTGCTCATTGCCTCCTCCACCTTGGTATGCAACATTTTAAACAAATGGAGTTTCAAAATCATTGGAACATAGCGTGTGATTGTATTGTGGAAAAGTTCTTAGCAGACCTAAAGTTTAGAAAACTGCAGAATCATTTACCCAATGGCATTAATGATGAGCAAAAGTTATACGAGAGATTGGTAAATGGGGGTATCAAACCAGAATTCTGTGGGTTTGGTACTGCTGGTGAGAACTTGCTCGATATGGACTTTGAAGATGATTATTGGCACTCGAGTCGCAAAATAAACTGGTCAGCATTGTTGGCAGCAGGGCTAAATAATGCGGTTAAGAGTGCGGTGAGTGTGGCAGCAGGAGACTTAAGCATAATTTATACTGATGGTTCTGCGTCTTTAAAAACAAGAGCAGAAGAAGCGAAAACATGGTTTATATCAAGTTACCCATTACTTGGAGCGATTGCGTCTAGGTTCAAGTTAATTGAAGACCCGATTATCTGTCAGCGCATGGAGATTAGTATTGCAGCAATATTTCCTTTTCTTTTTGAAATATATATCAATCCTGCCGCTGCGCTTACAAAAGAAGAGTGTAAATTCGTTATGGCACATGAATTCTTACACGCTGCACTTCGGCATGATGCTAGACATCAATGGCGAGATGCGTATCTGTGGAATGTAGCCTGTGATTATGTAATAAATGATTGGTTGACTGAGATGGGTGTTGGAGAACAACCGGTCGGATTGCTTTATGATACACAGTTTAAAGGATTGAATGCAGAATCAATCTATGACCGAATAGTCACAGACATACGTACATTTAGAAAGCTTGCAACACTTCGTGGAGTGGGGTTAGGAGACGTGCTATCAGGAAATGGTAACTGGTGGGAACGAGGAGAAGGTGTTGATCTTGATGAATTCTACCGGCGAGCACTGGGACAAGGTCTCACATATCATCAAGAACAAGAGCGAGGGTATCTACCGGCGAGTCTGGTTGAAGAGATACGAGCACTCAGCCATCCACCCATTCCTTGGGATGTAGAGTTGGCGAATTGGTTTGATGAACAGTTCACTCCACTTGAGAAAGTAAGGTCCTATGCAAGACCAAGCAGGAGGCAGTCATCAACCCCAGACATTCCAAGGCCCAATTGGGTGGTAAGTCAAACATCACTGGATGGACGAACATTTGGTGTGGTACTTGATACCTCCGGATCTATGGATAGGTCACTATTAGCGTCAGCCCTAGGAGCAATTGCTAGCTATTCAGTTGCCAGAGATGTGCCTGCAGTTAGAGTCGTGTTCTGTGATGCCGAAGCCTATGACCAGGGTTATATGAAGCCCGAAGACATTGCCGAGACGGTAAAAGTAAAAGGCAGAGGTGGCACTGTATTGCAACCGGGAATCGATTATTTACTAAACTCCGATGACTTTCCGAAAGATGCTCCTCTACTTATCATAACAGATGGGGAATGTGATAAAGTTGTAGTACACGGCAGGGAGCATGCTTATCTGGTGCCACATTGGGCTAGTCTTCCGTTTGTGGCGAGGGGGAAAGTGTTTCGGATGAGGTAGTGGTGATTAATTAACGAATTATAAAAGGGAAAGCATAGATGAATATATTTATGAAAGTTTGATGAATTCTCTTGATGGAGTTGTGAATTGGCATAAGCTGAATCCCATAGGATATGTTGATTCACATCAAGATTATACTGGATATTTTTATTACGAAAATGCTTATATGTACGTAAGAGTAACTAGCTAGACAAAGTTATGAGTTACGAGAATATTTAACGTATGGAAAGGTGTATGATGATAAAGAAATGCCACATATAATACTTAAACCAGAGTTTAAATACTGAGTAAAAGCTATACAAGTATTTTGCTACATATAAGAAAGATGTATTACCACAAATAAGTGAAGTGAGTAAAGCATTAAATCCATACACAAGTTAATTAGTGGTAAAGGGTAACACCCTTGGCCAGCTAAATCTAAACTCCATCACTTAAGGTAGCGAAATGCTATAGCCATGTAGTATAAGAAGTTCTTTCACCTCATGTGAAGTAAGTAGACTTTTTTACTATTATATATTTTGTATAGATATTCTGAAAAAAATATTTAAGAAATGGAGTTTGTCATGAAGATAAGTAGAAATGATCCATGCCCATGTGGGAGTGGAAAAAAGTATAAACAGTGTTGTTTAAATAGTAAAAATCCATCAAATGAATATGAATTAATTAGAACAGTTGTAAGTCAGGGAGGATATAGTGTAGATTTAGCAGATAGCATATGCAATTTATTAAGATACATGAAAGAAAAAACATGGATAGGAGCATGTCATGCAACTTGTGCAGCACTTTATGTATCACTGGTTGAATTAGGGTATGGTCCAAAGCTCTGCATGGGTGAAGTGGAAATCCCATCTTTTGTATTTGATCATTCATGGATTGAATTAGATGGTAGGATTATTGATATTGCTGTTTCAATGACATTAATTGGTGGTGGGTTGCCAATTTCAAATCCAGTAGTTTTGGATATTAATATATGTACCGGTGAGAAATATGATGTTATGTATGGAACTAGAAATGGACGAGGTCTCGATCCGGAAGCCGGGGGTGTTGCTAGTGTTTCATTTTGTAGGTATATGGACAGTTTTCCGGATGAGCGAAATGGATTGTGGGGGGTTGTTGAAAAGATATTAGAGAAGAAAATTGATATTGAATTACTTAAGGATAAGTATAAGAATACAAAATGGGAAAAAAGATAAAATCTATAGATTTAATAATGTTCTTATGTTGTTGATAGATGTTTGAAATATAGGGATTATTAATTTATGGGATTTTATGATAAAAGAATTTATGTTATAGTAGTTAATGAGGTATGTGATATAGTATTTTAATAAGATTTGAATAAAAGATCAAAGATTAAATCAATATATCTTTATATATTTATTGAGAGTATCCTAATAGTGCATTCAATTATAACGTTTACAACTTATATACATTAATTTTATAAGGAGTTAGCATGAAATTAGTAATTATTGGAAATGGTTTTGATTTACATCATAGATTAAATACATCCTTTAATAGTTTTAGAGAATACTTGAATAGTATCAATAAAATTGATCTAGTTCTTAATATTGATTCTATTATTGAAAGGCATCGAAAGACGTTAAACCTTGCAAATCAAGAAATAGCATGGAATAATATAGAAAGTATATTAAACTTAGAATTTAATTCAATATACGGAAATATAGAACAGATTGAAAATTTAGAGGATTTAGTAGAAGAATTTGTTCAAAACTTCTATGAATATTTAATGTACGAAGAAAACAGTGCAAATGTAAAAATTAATGAGAATATCAAAAATTTAATTGGAGATGCCGAGATTTTTATTGTATTTAATTACACGAAAACATATAAGGCCTATATTCAAAAAGAAAATGTAGATGTTTTTCATATCCATGGGGAACTTGATAAGAATAATTTACCTTTAATTGGTTATCATAGAGGTCCAATTTCTATAAAACGAGCTACATCTGATTATTATTTAAAATATAATAATTTTGTTTTACATAAACCTGCAATGGCCTTTAAACAGAATTTGCGAGATCTTGATAAAGAAATACTAGATTTTGTTAATAAGTATAGTTATAAAGTAAATGAGGTTGTAGTGGTTGGATATTCATTTGGAGAGAGTGACGATCATGTTTATGAAATTATTAATAATCTATTAATTACTCAAGATCACTCAAGAAACATGTATTACTTGGATGCAAAAAAGCTTCCCAAAATAAATTTCTATTTGTTTATCTATAATTTGCATGAAGCAAATGAATTAATTAATAAATTAAAAATGAAATTCATGAGAAAATTTAATAGAAATATAGAAGTTAGAAAATATGGAAATGGTATACGCAAAGATGTTGAAGAATTAATTCATTTTCATTTGGTTGACTACTAAAATAGTATATTATGCTATATTTATAAAGTTAATATCTATACTATTTATATAAAACTGGGTAATATATGGTGTACTATAAGTATTTAAAAGCTTTTGCAGTATACATACACTAAGGTTTATACTGCATTTTATCAAGAAAACTGAGTATACAGCAAAGGTGAGAATACTGATGTTGTGGTTGTTGTAGCCAGCAAAAAAAATCATAACGAAAGGCAAATAAAAGCAAATGGATAATTGGATATTTTATCTAATAGGGTTTATGATGTTGAGCATGCTCATTAGAATATTCACTCCTACAATAAAGGGATGGATAGGTGAAGCAACGGTAGCAACTATTTTATCTACATTACCAAAGGAAGAGTACCGTGTTTTAAATAATATAATGCTTCGTACTGATAGGGGAACAACACAAATAGATCATGTTGTGGTGTCCAATTACGGCATATTTGTAATTGAAACCAAGAATTATAAAGGTTGGATTACTGGCTCTGAGAATTCTGAACAGTGGATTAAAAATATGTACGGTAAAAAATATCCTTTTCGTAATCCGATTAAGCAGAATTTTGGACATGTTAAAGCTTTGGAATCTGTTTTGCGATTGCCCAATAATGTGTTTATCCCAATCGTTGTATTCTCTTCCAATGCTAATTTAAAAGTGAAAACAAATCATCTAGTTGTATATACAGTAAAACTTAAAAGCACTATTCTTTCTTTTCATGAGAAAAAGATAGACTCAACTCATTTGGAGCAGATGGTATCCAATATTACCGAAGCGAATGTAGACTCGAAAGAAAACAGAAAAGAACATGTGGAAGGTATACGTAATAAAGTAATAACCGATAGACTAAGCATTAAAAATGGTGTCTGTCCGAAATGTGGTGGACGGCTTGTACAAAGAAGAGGAAAGTATGGAGCTTTTACCGGATGTAGTAACTATCCAAGATGCAGATATATTGTCAAGTAACACTATTAAAATACGAAATGACTAGGGTGGGGGAGCAATGGCTGAGTTAAATGATAGAAAAAGTATCAATTTAAATATAAATAACATATTGCCACCAACAGACGATCTACCCGTTCATCTGCTAGCTGCTATTTTTAAGGATAAAAATCAAAGTTACAAATTGTTCTGGTTTCAGGCAATACTTGATTTTGTTTGCCAAGGCGAGATGGTGATAACGTATGAACAACTGATTCATCAGATGGTTGCAGAGGCATGGTACATGGTTATGGAATATCGCTTAAACCTTGGACCAGCAGATGCTTTGGAGATATTGATTAATCAGGTACGGGATTCTTCAGGACTTTTGCCGACAGCCAAGAAAGATGAAATAATTCATTATTTAAGTACTAGTGATGATGCTAATATTAAAAAGGCAAAGCAAAAGTTGATTCTTAACGTGCCTTACCGGTTGCAGGCTCCTTTTCTAGGAAAGATGTCAGAAAGCGAATGGCGTGATTACAACTATATTGAGACGAAGGCAAGTCAGGATACTAGGTTACTCTATTACTACGAGCTATTATCGAATAAGACTAAGCGGATTCGTATGAATGATAAGTGGGCTAACTACTTAGTGAGAAACGAAGCCATTGTAAGAGGCTGGATTCAGAATGAGCTGATTTTATACCTACAGAGACGAAATCCGAATGTGCCAGGTATTCCATTTAAAATTCGGCCACCAGAAAAGCGTGATTTGAAAACTGCGATGGAGTTTTGGAATACTATCATACAGAACCACGAGTTGAGAGACGTATATACTGGGAAACTTCTTAATAATGATAATTTTAGCGAGTTAGGGAGGATACATATTGACCATTTTATTCCCTGGTCGTATGTCGCCAGTGATGAGATATGGAATTTGACACCGACATTTGCTAAAATTAATATAAGTAAAAGCAATCAGTTACCTAATCTGGAGACAGATCTGTTATTATTGTCTAAGCAGCATTACGATGCTTTTCGGATTGCACAAAGCAATAAGGAAATCTGGAGATTATTTCAAAAATATCAAAGGAAAAATCTAAATAATCATGATGCAGCAAATAAACTATATTCTAGTGAAGTTTCGCAAAATGAATTTTATCGCAATATGAGATCTATACTAATCCCAATTGGTCAATCTGCAAAAAATCTTGGATTTACGGACTGGGAAAACAGATCAATACATATTTAGTAATAGCATTTACCGGCGGGGGGGATACCATGATAGTATACGATGGCACGAAAAATGATTTTTTAAAAAGTGTAGAATCAGATACGATTGCATTAGAGATTGAAGATAATATCTATCACAAAATGCATCGTGCAACTGCTAAAAATGAATTTCGTTCTTGGGAAAACTCGCTGAAGCATATGTATATCGTGTTAAATGATGCAAAGATTCCTACCGATGCCGGGATTGCGATTGAATACAATATTCCGCAGACGTCAAAGCGCGTGGACTTTTTGATTTCGGGTTATGATTATACTAACAAAGGGAATGTAGTCATTATTGAATTGAAGCAATGGGACGCGATTAACGCTGTTCCAGGCTTAGATGCGTTAGTGGAAACTTATACAGGCAATGCAATAAGGAGGGTGGTTCATCCTTCTTATCAAGCGTGGTCGTATTCTATGCTAATCAAAGATTATAATGAAACGGTACAAAATAATAATATCGTTCTTTCTCCTTGCGCGTTCTTGCACAACTATCGAAGACAAGAAAATGATCCTTTGGACAAGCCGCAGTATGACTTATATCTAGATGAAGCTCCAGCATTTACAAAAGGTGAAATAGAAAAGTTACGGGATTTCATTAAGAAGTCAATTATATTTGGGGATAATAATGAGCTGCTTTATCAGATTGAACATGGTAGGATTAAGCCGTCTAAATCATTACAGGATTCTCTGGCAGCCATGCTTAAAGGGAATAAAGAGTTTACCATGATTGATGAGCAAAAGGTTGTTTATGAAGAAATCCTAGATATTTCATGTAAGTCGCAGCAGGATTCTAAAAAGCGAGTGGTGATCATAAAGGGTGGACCAGGAACGGGAAAGACAGTTGTTGCGATTAATCTCTTATCTGATCTGACAAGGAAAGAGCAGTTCTGCCAATATGTTTCTAAAAATAGTGCACCTCGTAATGTTTATCAGAAAAAACTCAAGGGTGAGATAAAAAAGAGCAGTGTCGATAATATGTTCAAAGGGTCTGGGATTTATACAGAGGCGCCACTTAGTGCAGTGGATACCATTTTGGTGGATGAAGCGCATCGATTAAATGCGAAATCCGGGATGTTTCACAATTTGGGTGAAAATCAGATTAAAGAGATTATTAATGCTGCAAAATGCAGTGTCTTTTTCATAGATGAAAGCCAGCGGGTTACGATTAATGACATTGGCAGTATTGAGGAAATAGAACGTTGGGCGAAACGATTAAGTGCTGAGGTTTATCATCAGGAGCTCACATCTCAGTTTCGCTGTAATGGGTCAGATGGCTATTTAGCTTGGTTAGATGATGTGTTAGAGATTCGCTCCACTGCAAACTATGACATGAATGATATTGATTATGATATACGAATCGTAGATACTCCACACGAAATAAAGAACATTATTCTTGAAAGAAATAGGAATAGCAATCGTTCCAGAATCCTAGCCGGTTATTGTTGGAACTGGATTAGGCAGGGTAAAAATGATTCTACTGTGCATGATATAAAGATAAATGATTTTGAGATGAGCTGGAACCTTGGGAACTCAACTACCTTTGCCATTGATGAAGGTTCTGTTCATGAAGTAGGATGTATTCATACATCACAAGGTTTGGAATTCGATTTTGTAGGCGTGATTATCGGTGAAGATATGAGGTATGAACATGGTAGGATTGTAACGGATTTTACTAAGCGCGCTTCTACCGACCAATCTCTAAAAGGCATTAAGTCAATGTATAAAAAAGATCCGCAAAAAGCATGCGAGATTGCTGATGAAATCATTAAGAATACCTATCGAACTTTGATGACGAGAGGTATGAAGGGCTGCTATGTCTACTGTGTAGACCCAAAACTTGCTAACTATCTAAAAGAAAGGCTATAAGATGAGTGATACATTACAAGAATTAATAGAAAAAGTACAAAGTTTCTGTGAAGAAAGAGATTGGGATCAGTTCCACAATCCGAAAGACCTAGCCATCGGAATCTCAACTGAAGCCAATGAATTACTCGATATTTTTCGGTTTAAGAGCTTAGAAGACATCGAAGGATTGTTGCGTAACCCTGATAAACGCGAACATATCGAGGAAGAGATTGCTGATGTGTTATTCTTTGTACTTCGGTTTGCACAGAGGAATGACATCGACTTACGCAGCGCATTAGAGATGAAATTGCAGAAAAATGCGCTTAAGTATACGGTTGAAGCATCAAAAGGGAAAAATGCTAAATATAATGAGTTATAATACTGATATAGCTTTTTTTATTCATCGGACGCGTCAACATATTTAATATAATTATGGAGGTGATTTCATGCTGGAAAAAGCCATACTAATAGCAGTAAAGGCACATCAGGGACAAGTTGATAAAGCGGGGAAACCGTATATTTTACATCCGCTACGATTAATGCTATCTCTAAACAATGATACACAGAGAATATGTGCAGTACTTCATGATGTGATTGAAGATACTGATATAACGCTGGACTGCTTAAGAAATGAAGGGTTTTCGGAGGAAATACTATCTGCGATAGATGCCTTGTCAAGGCGCAAGTCAGAAAGTTATGAGCAGTTCATAGGAAGAATTATCAATAATAAAATAGCTTGTTATGTGAAGTTAGCTGATTTACGTGATAATATGGACTTATCAAGAATAGATAATCCTACCGAGAAAGATTATCAGAGAACTGAAAAATATCGTGAAGCAGCAAAGCGAATACATAATGCTCTGAAGGCTGAGGGGAATGAGACTCCTTAACATGAAATGCACTTATCACAGCAAAGGAGGCAACCGAATGCAACAGCAAAATCGCACCTATATCGCAATTGATCTCAAGTCTTTCTATGCCTCCGTGGAATGTCTGGAGCGAGGACTGGACCCACTAAAAACTAATCTTGTCGTGGCAGATGCAAGCCGTACTGAAAAAACTATTTGCCTGGCAGTATCGCCGTCGTTAAAGGCGGTTGGAGTCCCTGGCAGACCAAGGTTATTCGAGGTAGTGCAGAAAGTAAAGGAAGCCAATGCAATTAGGAAGAATAATGCGCCGGGCCATCGTTTTACTGGTTCCTCTTATCATGATACGGAGTTAAAGGAATCTCCAGAGTTATCACTAGATTATATTGCTGCGCCGCCAAGAATGGCGAAGTATATGGAATATAGTACACGAATTTATAATATCTATTTGAAGTATGTTGCACCAGAGGATATCCATGTCTATTCCATCGATGAGGTATTTATGGATGTGACGGCGTATTTGCAGACAGCGAATCTATCCGCTAGAGAATTTGCAGCACGGATGATTCGTGAGGTTTTGCAAGAGGTTGGCGTCACTGCGACAGCGGGGATAGGTACGAATCTTTATCTTTGTAAAATTGCGATGGATATCGTGGCGAAACATATCCCGGCTGACAAAGATGGTGTGAGGATTGCGGAGTTAGATGAGATGTCGTACCGGCGAATGCTGTGGACGCATAAGCCGTTGACAGATTTTTGGCGTGTTGGCAGAGGATATGCTAAGAAGCTAGAAGAGCACGGAATGTATACGATGGGCGATGTGGCAAGGTGTTCCATTGGCAAGAAGAATGAGTATCATAATGAGGATTTGCTCTATAAGTTATTTGGAATCAATGCGGAGTTATTAATTGACCATGCGTGGGGGTTTGAGCCTTGTACGATTGCTGATGTGAAGGCATATAAACCAGCCACGAATAGTCTGGGTTCTGGGCAGGTGCTACAGAGTCCCTATAGTTACGACAAAGCAAGACTGATTGTACGGGAAATGACAGACCTCTTAGTACTTGATCTGGTGGGGAAAGGTCTGGTGACGAATCAAATGGTCTTGACTGTTGGTTATGATATCGAGAACTTAAGTGATCCTGAGATTAGAAAGAAGTATCATGGAGCTATCACGACAGATCATTATGGGCGTCAGATTCCAAAGCATGCACATGGGACCGCCAATCTGAATCGTCAGACATCTTCTACCAAGCTGATTATGGATGCTGTGATGGAGTTATATACTCGGATTGTTAATGAGAACTTATTAGTGAGAAGAATCAATATTGCAGCGAATAATGTGATGAATGAGAACACCGTAGCGAAAGAGGAATCCTTTGAACAGCTTGATCTCTTTACCGATTATGAAGCAAAGCATAAGGAAAAAGAAGAAGAGGAAGCCGCGTTGCAACGAGAAAAGAAGATGCAACTTGCAATGCTTGATATTAAGAAAAAGTTCGGGAAGAATGCAATCCTAAAGGGCACAAACTTAGAGGAAGGCGCTATGGCGAGGGAAAGAAATAAGCAAATCGGAGGTCATAAGGCATAAGATGGTAGAAGATAAGAAAGTGAAACATCCACTTGAAGATAAAAAAGAGATATTTCCATATGAAGATATCATTCATTTGCCGCATCATGTCTCTAGTAATCGCGCTCAAATGCTTGTAAGCGACCGCGCTGCACAATTTTCACCATTTGCGGCGCTGACAGGGTTCGATGGTGAAATCAAAGAAACGGCCAGACTGACGGATAAGAGGATGGAACTTGAGGAGGGTGCAAAGGCCATCTTAGATGAAAAGCTAAGAATTCTGAATGAGCAGTTGAGCAGTCAACCAGAGATCATAATCGAATTTTTTCAGCCGGATGAATTAAAGGCAGGAGGGGCTTACCTCTCGGTTCGGGGGACGGTAAAGAAAATTGATGCATATCATCATACTGTGGTCATGCAGGACGGAAAAAGCATACCGATTGAAGAGATTGTTGACATTACAGGAGAAATGTTTCGATTCTAAAATAACCGCCAAGTGCGTTTTTTTTGATATAGGAAATTGCTAATTTCCTATATCAAAAAAAACGCTTCGCGAGGATCGCACTGCGGCGGAAATGAAAAATGTCGCGTTAGCCTATTAATAAGTAACCAACAATATACAAATATTCACATGCTGCGCAATGGGCATCCTCCAAGCCATTTAATATACTTAAAGTGGTGTAGTAGCAAATAGAGTTTAAGTAGGAGGAATTACTTATGAGGTATGGTTATTTTGATAATTTAAACCGGGAATATGTCATAGAAAATGTTGCATTGCCTTGCTCATGGACGAATTACCTAGGAGTAAAGGATATGTGTGCGGTAGTAAATCATACTGCCGGTGGCTATGTGTTTTATCAGTCGCCAGAGTACCATCGTATCACCAGATTTCGTGGAAATGGTGTACCAATGGACCGGCCAGGTCATTATATTTATCTGAAAGATATGGATCAGGGAGATTACTTTAGTATATCCTGGCAGCCAGTTGGAAAACCACTTGATATTGCAAAATATCGCTGTAGGCATGGAATGTCTTATACCACCTATGAATGCGAGTATGATGGGCTTAAGGCGAGTCAGACCTTAGTAATTCCGATTGATGATACGGTGGAACTATGGGATGTAACAGTAACCAATGAAGGGGATAAGAATAGAAACTTAAGTCTGTTTTCCTACTGTGAATTTTCCTATCATCACATTATGATTGATAATCAGAATTACCAAATGAGCTTATATTGTGCTGGTTCCTCATATGAGGATGGAATCATTGAACATGATTTATTTTATGAGGAATATGGTTATCAATACTTTACGTCCAATTTTGAACCAGATAGCTATGATTGCTTAAGAGATGAATTCCTGGGAGCATACCGAACCGAGAATAATCCGATAGGGGTAGAACGCGGTAGTTTAAGTGGCTCAAAGGAGTTGGGTGGTAATCATTGTGGTTCTTTACATAAAAACTTTCAACTAAAACCTGGAGAAACTGTCCGCTATATTTTTATGTTAGGCGAAGGTAATCGACAAGCGGGTAAAGAAATTAGGAGTAAATATAGTGATTTGCAGCAGGTGGATCAGGTATACGAAAAGTTAAGATTCTTTTGGAATCAGAAGTTTCAGAAGCTGCAAATCAACACTCCAAATGAAGGAATGAACACGTTAATTAATACATGGACGTTGTATCAATCAGAGATTAATGTTATGTTTTCTAGATTTGCTTCTTTCATAGAAGTGGGGGGCAGAACGGGACTGGGCTATCGGGATACTTCGCAGGATGCCATGACAATTCCACATTCTAACCCTGAAAAATGTAAGCAGAGAATTACGGAGTTATTAAAAGGATTGGTTTCTGAAGGCTATGGACTTCATCTTTTTCAACCTGAATGGTTTGAAGAAAAGGAGACTAACAAAAAGCCCTTCAGATCTCCAACGGTGATTCCATCTCCGGATAAAGCTAGTATTGTGCATGGAATAAAGGATGCCTGTTCCGATGATGCTCTTTGGTTGATAGCTGCAATCATTGAGTATGTGAAGGAGACCGGAGAGTTACAGCTAATCGAAGAAGAGTTATCCTATGCAGATGGCGGGAAAGGGTCTGTTTATGAGCATATGAAACGAATTCTTGATTTCTCAACCAAACAAGTAGGGGCCAATGGTGTCTGTAAGGGGTTAAGGGCAGACTGGAACGATTGCCTGAATCTAGGTGGTGGAGAAAGTGCTATGGTTTCCTTTTTGCACTGTTGGGCACTTAAGCATTTTATTGCATTAGCAGATTACTTAGGCAAGGCAGAAGATGTGAAGTTCTATAGCGATATCATGAAACAGGTGAAAAAGATAGGAGAGGACGTTCTTTGGGATAGTGAGTGGTATATTAGAGGAATTACAAAGGACGGTAGAAAAATTGGCACAAGGGATGATAAAGAAGGACGAGTGCATCTTGAATCCAATGCCTGGGCGGTTTTATCAGGAGCAGCTACCAAGGAAAAGGGATTAAAGGCAATGAACAGTGTAAGAGAATATCTATCTACACCTTATGGGTTAAGACTTAATGCTCCTTCTTATACGAAACCAGATGAAGGGATCGGATTCGTTACCAGAGTTTATCCTGGCGTAAAAGAAAATGGAGCAATCTTTTCACATCCTAATCCATGGGCCTGGGCAGCAGAATGTGAACTTGGAAGAGGAGATGTGGCAATGGAGTATTATAATGCTTTATCACCATATCAGCAAAACAATCGTATAGAGATAAGGCAGGCAGAGCCTTATTCATATTGTCAGTTTATCATGGGTCCGGATCACACAGCATTTGGGCGGGCAAGACATCCATTTATGACAGGCTCTGGTGGTTGGGCTTACTTTTCAGCAACCAGGTATATCTTGGGAATCCAGCCACAGTTTGACTCCTTGTTAATTAATCCTTGTATTCCTAGTGACTGGAATGAGTTTACAGTTCAAAGAGAGTGGAGAGAGGCCATATATCATATTACGGTAAAAAACCCGGAAAAAGTGATGAAGGGTGTTGCTTCCATTTACCTGGATGGTGAGCTAGTTGAAGTGATTCCAGCACAGAAAGCAAAAACGGAGCATGAGGTAGTTGTCATTATGGGAAAGAAGGTTAAGTAGAATGGTTAGTTTTGGAACAGGTGGTTGGAGAGCCATCATTGGAGATGAGTTTACCAAGGATAATATACAAAGGCTTTCGAAAGCTTTGGCTACAAAAATGAAGGAAGAAAAGGTAACCGAAAAAGGAATTGTCATTGGATATGATCGACGGTTTCTTGCTAAAGAAGCAATGCAGTGGGCAGCGATGGTTTTTGCAGCGGAGGGAATTACCTGTTATCTGGTGAATCGATCTTCTCCAACTCCGTTGATTATGTATTATGTGATGAAGAATGAACTCTCTTATGGAATGATGGTTACGGCAAGTCATAATCCAGCAATTTACAATGGAATTAAAGTGTTTACCTATGGTGGAAGGGATGCAACGAAAGAACAGACGGACGAGATTGAGTCCTATCTTGCTCGTCTTCCTGAAGGTAACGTGAACCAGATGAGTTATTCAGAAGGGATAAAAGCACAACTCATTCAGGAAATCTATCCATTAAACGAATACCTTGATAGTATCATTGCATCGATTAATATGGGACTGATTCGAGAACGAGGAATGCGGATTGCAATAGATCCGATGTATGGGGTGAGCGAAACGTCATTAACAATGATTTTACATACAGCAAGGTGTGAAGTAAAAACCATTCATGACCGCCATGATACGTTATTCGGTGGAAAGCTACCATCTCCTTCAGCTAATACACTTAAAAGTCTTCAAAATACGGTCATTGATGGACATTATGATTTGGGTATTGCAACCGATGGAGATGCCGACCGTATAGGAATTATAGATGACCAAGGCCGTTTCCTACACTCGAATGAAATACTGACATTACTATATTATTATTTGGTACGATATAAAGGTTGGAGTGGCTGTGCTGTTCGAAATATTGCTACGACCCATATGTTAGATCGTGTTGCGAATCGTTTTGGAGAACAATGCTATGAGGTGCCGGTAGGATTCAAATATATATCTGCTAAAATGATGGAGAAGGATGCAGTGATTGGTGGGGAATCGTCAGGTGGTCTTACGGTAAGGGGCCATATTAACGGAAAAGATGGAATCTATGCTGCAATGCTTCTGGTGGAAATGATTGCGGTCTCTGGGAAAAAGTTATCAGAGATTTATCAAGAAATAATCGCGGAGTTTGGTTCTAGCTACATGGAGGAAAGGGATTACTCATTTACACAGAAAGAGAAAGAAAAAATCTTTCATCTTTTATTAGTAGAACGTAAGATGCCTGATCTTCCGATTAAGATTGAGCGCACTTCTTATGAAGATGGGTGTAAGTTATATTTTCAAGAGGGCGGATGGGTCATTGCCAGATTTTCAGGCACAGAACCACTGTTACGTATATTTTGTGAGATGGAAAACAAAGAAAAGGCAATGCAAATCTGTGACCTCTATGAAGAATTTATCATGAGTCAAATAAAAAAGAATGAGGTAAATGAAGTGTATTGTGCACAAGTACGCTAAGGCACACTTGAATGTTAATTCAATCTTTTGTTATAATAAAACTAGCCGTAAGGGTTTTCGCCTAGCGTGACTCTTACGGTTTATAGCCGATAAGTGATTACTGTTAACCAATGATAGGAGGAATCCGTTATGTTACGGCGTGAAAAGAAAAGTAAATTAAAGTGGAGCATGATTCGAATGTTAGTAGTATGCTGGTTATTACCGCTTACTATTTTTGCAGTTATCATGCTTCTTTTTATTACGTACCGATTAAATACACAAATCGAGCATAGTGTTACTTCCTCCATGGATAAAGCCGTTGCTATTTGTCAAATGCATATCGAGGATATCAAACTGTCCTCAAGAAATACGTCATATCTACCTGTCGTTCGTGACAGTTATAATCAGTGGAAAAAAGACCATGATAGGCAAAGGTTTTATGATAAAGTGACTGCTTTTTTGGCGCAGCAGTACCGGTATAATGAAAGCTTTTTGAGTACGATGCTGATTTTATTAGAGGATAAAGAAACCATTTACTATACGCATAGTAATATGCAAGAAGCAACCTACTCAAGTATTGTAGATTTTCGAAAAGTCGGGTTAAAGCGGGTGTTAGAAGAATCAAAGACGCTTGATACGGATATTATTTTTCTTAATCTGGAAGGCCATGTTTATATGGTGAGAAATTTGGTGGAACCTAATTTTAGACCCTATGCGGTGCTTGTGATGGAGTTAAATCTCAACTCCATTTTTGCCAGCTTAAAAAGTATATGGGGATATGAAGATGCCAAGATATTTATCAATGGGCAGACGATGTTAAATGGAGACATTAATCTGGTGCTTACCCAAAAACAGCTTATGAAAGAAACCTCAAAAAGTCGGTATTTTAAGACAGAAGATGAGTATTACTCTTATCAGGTGACCAAGGATGGAAAGAAGAGAATCGCTTATTTGGTTCGGCTTAATTCGCAGGCAATGATCGAGGAATTAGATATTGTAGAATATATCTTCTACCTTTTGCTAGTTTTTATGGTAGTAATGATTGTCCTCGTATTTTACTTTTTTCATAAAAAGATTACAAAGCCAATTGCACATTTGGTGCAGGCAGCCAATACCATTACAGACGGCAATTATGGATTTCAGCTAGAGCAAATTGGTACTAGTCAGGAGTTTGAGTATTTAGGCAATGCATTCAATGCCATGTCAAAAGAATTGCGATATCAGTTTGAGACCATTTACCTAGAAGAGTTGGCGCTGCGTGATGCTAAGATTAAGGCATTACAGTCACAGATTAACCCTCATTTTTTGAATAATACACTGGAAATTATTAATTGGGAGGCAAGGTTATCTAATAATCAACGAGTCAGCCAAATGATTGAAGCGTTGTCTACGATGCTGAATGCAACAATGAATCGTAAAAAAGAAGCATTGATTCCACTTGAGGAAGAACTAAGTTATGTGGAAGCGTATTTATATATTATTAAACAAAGGTTTCAGGATAAGTTTGAGTTTGTAAAGGAAATTGATGAGAACTTGTTAGAGATAGAGGTTCCAAGGCTCATTATTCAACCTATTATAGAAAATGCAGTGGAACACGGAGTTACCAATAAGAGTAAGAGGCAGGTAACTTTGCGTATTTATTCAAATGAGGACTACCTACATATAGAAGTTGAAGATAATGGATCACTTACTGAGGCGGATCGATCAAAGATAAAGAAACTGTTGGGTGCAGAAGAAGCGTCAAAGGATGAAAAGTTTGTCAATCTAGGGATTCGTAATGTAAACCAACGATTAAAAATTATCTATGATGAAACCTGTGGGTTAGCAATCGAAAGCAATGAAAGAGGACATACCGTTAGCCAACTACTAATTAGAATAAGTGGGAAATGATAACAAAAATATACAACAAAGAGCAATTCCAATCATTAACCTTTTGTTCAATATGTACTACACTTTACTTAGATGATTAACATCTATAATTTTAAGGGAGGTTTATGAAAATGAGAAAGTTAGTAGCAGTCTTATTAGTTTGTACGATGGTTTTTTCCTTAATTGCTTGTGGTAATAATACGAATGCCGACACTAAGTCAAGTACGGCCCCTAAGTCAAGTGAAGGTACTGAGTCACAGAAACCATCTGACGACGCTAATGAACCAGCAGCCAAGGTGACATTAAATGTAACGACTACGTATGCAGGAAATGACGGAAATGCAGCAAACTTTGAAAATGCAGTTAAAGAATGGGAAACGAAGTCAGGGAATAAGGTAAACGATTCTTCTGCAACTTCAGATGAAACATTCAAAAGCCGTGTATTAACAGATTTTGAAGTTGGAACAGAACCAGATGTATTGTTCTTCTTTAACGGTGTTGATTCCAATACCATTGTTGAGGCAGGAAAAGTTGTTTCTATTGATGAAATCCGCGCAGAATATCCTGAGTATGCATCTAACATGAAAGATGGTATGATGGGTGCCTCTCCAGTAGATGGTAAAAACTATTCCGTACCAGTGAATGGTTATTGGGAAGGATTATTCGTTAACAAAACAGTATTAGAACAAGCTGGAGTTGAGATTCCAGATGCAGATACAACTTGGGATGAATTCCTTACTATTTGTCAGACAATTAAAGACAAAGGCTTTGCTCCAATTGCAGCGTCTTTAGCAGAAATTCCTCATTATTGGTTTGAATTTGGTATATATAATTTCTTAGATATTACGAAACATAATGTTTTAGCAAAAAGTGTTGATGACGAGCAAGGAAAAGCATGGATCAATGGCTTAACTGATATCAAAACACTTTATGAAAAGGGATTTTTCCCAGACAATACTTTAACAGCAAAAGATGACGAAACCGTACAGATGTTTATCGATGGGAAAGCAGCATTTTTGATTGATGGTTCCTGGAAGGTTGGAGGAATTGAAAGTTTGACAGATAAAATTGATAACTTTACAGTTACCTATGTTCCTGGAAAGAATAATCGTAAAACTACTGATATCATTGGTGGATTATCTTCTGGTTATTACATAACAAAAAAAGCGTGGGATGATCCTGACAAGAGAGCAGCCGCTGTTGATTTTATTACATATATGACAAGTGATGAAATGGTATCAAAATTTGCTCAGGTATCTGCAACTGCACTTAAGAATGGTGTAAAGGTAGATGAAAGCACCTTATCTTCTCTAGCAAAAGATGGAATTGCTATGGTAAAAGGAGCAACCGGTATGACTGGTGCTGTACAAGATCAAATTCCTGCTGAATGTAGAGTTCCTGTATTTGATGGAATGCCAAACTTAGTAACTGGCAAAGTAGAGATCAAAGATGCCGTGCAACAGGTTCTTGATTTGTTAGCTGATAAATAGAATCCAGATAAAATGTATTAGCAGAAAAATAGAAAGACAGAAATCGGAGATGATACACTCATCTCCGATTTTCGAATAAGAAGGTGAGATATGAGTTCGACTATATATAAGAATAAGCGACCATTGTTACTTTTTTTAATCCCTGCATTTGTATTTATGACGGTATTTTTGTACTATCCTTTTATTCAAAATATCTTTAATAGTTTTCAAGATATAAATGGTCTGGGAAGTGCAGCGAAAGGGCTCAATGATCCCTGGTATTCGAATTATGATAAAATGATAAACGATCCTAATATGCACATTGCATTTAAGAATACCTTAATTATGATTGCAGTAACGCTGATAGGTCAGGTAGGGATAGCATTAGGATTAGCAATTCTCGTAGATAATGTAAAACATGGAAAACAAGCATATAGAACCCTATACTTTATACCAATTGTTATTTCGGCAACGGCACTGGGATTATTGTTTAACTTAATCTTTTTATATGATAAGGGAATGATTAACCAGATTTTTGAGTTTTTCGGCCGGGATTCATTAATTGACTGGAAGGATAATGCACTAGCAATATTTACATTAATGTTGCCAGTTACCTGGCAGTATGTTGGATTCTACTTTGTTATATTAATTACTGGGCTGAATAATATATCCGATGAACTATATGAGGCAGCAGCCATAGATGGTGCGTCGAAAGTGCAACAAGTAAGGTATATCTCCTTGCCACTATTAAAAAATGTAATAGGTACTTGTGCCATTTTAGCAGTAACTGGGGCTTTAAAGGTATTTGACTTACCGTGGGTTATGTTCCCAAAAGGAATGCCTGTAGATAAGACATGGTTAACCGGAACTTATATGTATTATCAGACATTTAACACCAAAAACGTGGATTATGGTTCGACCATAGCAGTTATGATTGTTGTGCTTGGTATTGTATTAGCGAAAGTAACCAATCGTGTCTTTAAGGAAAAACATAATTAGAAAGGAAGCGTATGGATGAAGCGAAAACCATTTATCGGAAAGACATTTGCCTATCTGATTTTAACTAGTTGGGCAATCACAACAGTATATCCAATCATCTGGGTTGTCATCAATGCGTTTAAAGACAAAAGATTTATCGTCTCAAACTCATTTGCACTTCCAATTGGTGACCTTTTTACACTGGATAATTTTAAATTAGCCTTTGATAAGGTGAATATTTTGGGTGCTTATTTGAATAGTATCCTTATATCAGGGATGGTTACGGTAATTGTTATGCTACTCGCTGGTATTGCTGCATATGGATTTGTTCGATATATGTTTCGAGGGAGAAGTATATTATATAGTATCTTAATTGCAGGTATGATGTTTCCGGTATTCTCTACTATCATACCGGTATTTCGTATGATGAATTCTTGGGGGATAGTGAATACCGATAATCTGGCATTATCGTTATTAGCAACCGCTCTACCTCAAATTGCTGGGAATCTATCATTTGCCATTATTGTATTGATGGGATATATCAAGGGATTACCAATTGAATTAGAGGAAGCTGCCTATATCGAAGGTGCATCTGTGTACCTAATCTATGTACGTGTGATTATGCCTCTTGCCAAACCATCGTTTGCGACCGTTGCAATCTTCTCGTTTTTATGGAGTTACAATGACTTGTTTACACAAATGTTTATGTTACGATTAAAAGAACAATGGGCAATTACCAGGTTATTGAATGAGTTAACTTCAATGGAAGGAACAAATTATGGATTAATGGCAGCAGCTGTTGCTTTAGTTGTTATTCCAGTAGTTATTGTATACATAGCTCTTCAGAAGAATATTATTAAGGGATTGACAGCGGGTGCTGTAAAAGGATAATAGTAAGTAGCAAGAATAAAATCGGAGATAAGAGGAGGAGAAGGATGTTTAAAGTAGTGCTTATCGATGATGAACCAATTATAGTTGAAGGGTTGACTAAAATTATTCCGTGGGAAAAATGGGATTGCGAAGTGGTTGGTGTAGCCTATACTGGGGAAGAGGGACTTGCTTTGATTCAGGAGAAACTTCCCCATATTGTTATTACCGATATCTCAATGCCTTTTATGGATGGCCTTACAATGATAGCAAGTCTAAAATCACAGTATCATAATATGGAAATAGCTATTTTAACAGGATTTCGTAACTTTAATTATGCACAACAAGCCATCAACCTGGGAGTTCGACGGTTTTTGTGTAAACCTTCAAAAATGGAGGAGCTAGAAGAGGCTATTAAAATTATGACGGACTATGCAGGGCAAAAAGAACTTAAGAGGATAGGTCATGTTTCTGATGAAATAGAAGCGCTAGATGGATCAGATGAGTCAGAAGATACGAAAGCCAATAGTTTTATTGTTAAGAACGCAATGATGTACATAGAAGAACATTATATGGAAAAGCTCAAATTGAGCGAGGTTGCTGATAAAGTTTATGTTAGTCAGTGGCACTTAAGTAAGTTATTAAACCGTCATTTGGGGCAGAATTTTTCAGAACTGTTAAACAATGTGCGCATCCAGAAAGCGAAGGAACTCCTCGGAGATCCTTCTTTACGAATTGGGGATATTGCTGAGGAAGTAGGTTTTTTGGACATAGCACATTTTTCACGGGTGTTTAAAAAACAAATTGGGAAATCAGCTAATGAGTATCGTAATACTGAGTTAGGAAGATAATGTTCATAAAGAAAATATATAAAAAGACTCCATCCATTGCTTAAAGAGATAAGAATCATTTCTTCCTCTTAGGCAATAGGGTAGAGTCTTTTTCGATTAATTATTATAGGTAATCCATTACTTTAGATAAAGCATCTTGATCTGCAACTAAAGTAGTATCTGGGTGAAGTTGAAGAATGGAAGCAGGTATGAGTGGCGTTACCGGTCCCCAAAAAGCTTCTTTTACAATCTGTGCTTTGGACAGACCATTGACAACCACGACAATCTTTTTCGCCTGCATAATGGATTTGATACCCATAGTGTAGGCAACGGTTGGTACATCTTCTCTTCTGTTAAAGAATCTTGCATTGGCTTCAATAGTAGAAGAAGACAGAGTTACAGCATGAGTTTCCTTTTCAAAAGAACCACCAGGTTCATTAAATCCGATGTGTCCATTATGGCCAATACCAAGTAGCTGCATATCGATACCACCAACCTGGCTGATGATTTTGTTATAATCCTGACATGCTTTCGATGAATCTGTTTCCAGACCGTTTGGAATAAAAGTACGTGATTTTGGTATGTTTATATGATTAAAAAAATGATGTGCCATAAAGTAGTGATAGCTTTGTTCGTTATCTGGCGACAACCCTTTATACTCATCCAAATTAATGGTTGTAACCCCAGAAAAGTCAATATCACCTTTCTGGTACCAATTAATCAGCTGATGATAGATTCCAATGGGTGAAGAGCCAGTCGCAAGCCCAAGAACAGAATTGGATTTGATGATCACCTGCGCTGAGAGGAGGTTCGCAGCAACCCGACTCATATGGTTATAGTCATTGGTTATAATAATTTTCATGGTATCACTCCTACAAACATTAGTTTAGGAGCCTATTGGTTAAGGCATCTAATAGGATGGTACCAGTAATTATTTTGTATTTCAATGTATACCAAGTAGGTAGACAAATCTATAAAAAAAATCACAGTTCCAGACAAGAGCTTCCGGTATTATGCATTCGGATACGATATTATCTTTCTACTTTAGGAGCATAATATAATTTTTTAAATTCCGTAGGCGATAATTTTTTCGCTTCTTTAAAGGCACGGTTAAACGTTGATAGACTATTAAAGCCAGATTGAAGAGCAATTTCTGTAATGCTAAGATCTGGATTCAGTAGCAGGGACTCTGCTTTTTTTATCTTTTGCGCTGTTATGTAATCTGGTAGAGAGCAATTTGTAAATTGTCTGAACAGTCTCGAAAAGTGAAACTTACTGAATCCTGCATAGGTTGCAATCGTTTCTAAGGATAAGTCCATCGTAATGTTTTCATTAATATAGTTACAAACACGGATTAAAATTTTTCGATATTCATCTTGCTTTTTTTGTACAACATCTGGGAAACGGTTTGTAGAATAAACGTATTTGTTTCCTAGGATGGTATAAAACTCAATTAGTTTTGTATACAGTATCGCTTCTTTAAAATGGATTTTACTATAATATATGTTTTTCATTTCAAGTAATAGTGATACCAACTGAGTATGAATATCTAGTTCTTCTGCTCGTATTAAACGGATAGACTGTAATATCGAATAGTTCCGATAGAAATCTTTGATTCCTGTCAGGAGATTTGGGTCGAATTGAAGAATTAATGTATTATTCTCTTCTTTGGCTTCTGTGGAATGAATTTCTCCCGGATGCATGATAATAATTTCTTTTCGATGTAATAAATATTCTTTATTATTAATGCTTACTTTGTAGCCATCGTGTAGTGGCATAGCAAGTTCTATGAAAGTATGCCAGTGTGCGGGATAAGTAAGATAGGAAGATGAATAGGCAATATTGATAGCATTTTCATTTTCAAAATTCAGTGTTTCTTTCAATTCGTTATATATCATGTAATCATCCTTTCTTATAGTTCTTATTATATACTAAAATATTCAATAGTCAAAATTTATCTCTAAGCGACTAATATACAGGGAATGATAACAGTCATAAATTGCTTGTAAGAATTTGCTTATTATGGCTGTTTAGTATAAAAAATTAAAGTAATTATGTAAATCATTCTATGATTTTAAAGTTATTGGAAATATTTATGTAATATTAATAACTTAACTTTAAACTATGAGCGATTTTTCTGATTTAATTAAGCAATATATGGGTGTTATCTAGCAATTAATAATTGGAATATTTATCCTATAACAAATATACTGAAAGTACAGGGAAAAAGTAAATATATTAGTTTAAAAAGTACATAGAAAGGAGCCTTATGCAAACGTTAGATCCGAAAACAATTTGTCAAGTAGCTCTGGTAGTAGAGATGCACTTGGTGTAGTCATGGTATTACCGGTATTGATTTTGTTTTTTATCCTTCAACGGTATTTTATTGAAGGTATTTCTATGTCGGGAATCAAAGGATAGGAGGGGGAAGGGTAAATGTTAAATAAGACAAAACAGCAAAAAACGATGGTTCGTAGACGTACCTCGAAACAGACGAAAAGGAATTTGCTAACCGGGTTATTGTTTATCTCTCCATGGGCGATTGGTTTTCTTGTGTTTACGTTATATCCGTTATGTTCTTCTCTATATTATTCCTTATGTGAATACAAAGTGTTAAAAGACCCAGTGTTCATAGGGTTTGATAATTATAAAAATCTGATTAATGATAAAGTGTTTTTAAAGGCATTGTCGAATACCGCTTATATGATTATACTAGGAGTACCCATTACTACTTTTGTGGCCGTAGCTGTATCAATATTATTAAATACAAAGAATATGCGTGGTTCAGGTATATTCCGCATTATTTTCTTTATTCCAACATTAATCCCTACTGTAGTGGCATGCCTTTTGTGGATTTGGATGCTTCAACCGGAAACGGGAATCATTAATCGTTTATTGGGTTACATAGGAATTGCTGGCCCTGGCTGGTTGTCAAGCCCACTTTGGTCAAAGCCGGCCTTTATCTTAATGATGATATGGACCTGTGGAAATGCTATCATAATTTACCTAGCAGGATTAAAAGATATTCCGGAGAGTTTATATGAATCTGCTTCTATTGACGGAGCATCCTTCATGAGGAAGGTAATATCAATCACAATCCCATTACTTCGTTCGACTATTTTATATAATGTGGTTACTTTAATTATCGGAGTATTTCAGTGGTTTAGTGAACCATACATAATTACGGAAGGTGGACCAGACAATTCGACCATGTTTTACTCTTTGCATTTGTATCAAAATGCCTTTCAATATTTTAAAATGGGTTATGCATCTGCAATGGCTTGGGTATTGTTAATTATTGCATTGATTATTATTCTTGTTTTGTTTAAAGTATTTAAGTTTAATGAGTCAAATGATTAGATAGGATATAAGGTAGACGATTGACGAAAGTATTAACGAAGAAAGAGAGGATGAGAAAATGAGTGGTGTTGTAGGAACAGGAGTAATCGCGCAAGTAGGATTTATTGTTAAAGATATAGAAACGACTAAGAGAAAATGGGCAGAATTTTTAGGAATTGAAGTGCCGCCAACTGTCGGATGTGGAGATTATGAAGTAACTCAAACAGAATATAAAGGTCAACCTGCAAAAAACGCAGAGTGTGTAATGGCTTTTATGGATATTGCACCGGGAGTACAGTTAGAATTAATTCAGCCTAATGAAGAACCAAGTGTATGGAGAGACTTTTTGAATGAAAAGGGAGAAGGTATGCATCATTTGGCATTTAATGTTCAGGGAATGAGTGAGAAAATAACTGCCTGTGAGAATTTTGGAATGAGGTTAGAACAAAGAGGCGAGTATGGTGATGCAAGTGGAAGATATGCTTATTTATCAGCATATGATGACTTAAAATTACTAGTAGAATTATTGGAGAGTGGACCAAAACAATGAGATTAGGAATATCATCGAATTTAAATCAAACCGAGCCAGCCAAGTGGGCAAAAAGGCTTAATGAGTTGGGATTAAAGAGTGTTGTTTTTCCGGTAGATTACAGAGCTGGAAAAGAAACCATTGATGCTTATGTGAAAGCGGCAAAAGAGTATGACTTAACCATAGCAGAAGTTGGTATCTGGAGAAATATGTTAGCGCGTGAAGAAGCGATAAGCAAGGAAGTATGGGAATATAGTATTGGACAGTTAGAACTTGCTGATTATATTAAGGCCAAATGCTGTGTCAACGTAGCAGGTTCAATGGGACCAGCTTGGGATGGAGGATATCGTGATAATTTTTCAAACGAGGCTTGGAAGTTGACGGTGGAAAGTACACAGAAGTTATTGGATACGGTAAAGCCGAAACATACTTTTTATTCACTGGAGCCCATGCCATGGATGATTCCTATGGATCCAGACGAATATATCAAATTGCTAACACTAGTGAATCGAAGCCATTTTGCTGTGCATCTAGATCCAATTAATTGGGTCACTAATCCACACAAATATTATTTCTTTGATCAATTTATTGAGGATTGTATTGATTTACTTGGAGATCAAATCAAAAGCTGTCATATTAAAGATATATCCCTATCCGATCAGCTGACCTTTCAATTAAAAGAAGTTGCGTGTGGTGAGGGTGGTCTGCCACTTAAAGCCTATCTGGATGCAATCAATCGTTTGGATAGTGAGATGCCAGTAATTATCGAGCATTTGCATAGTGAAGAAGAATATCTAAAGGGCATAGAGTATATACAAAGTTTATCAGGTTGCTAATTATTTTGAAGTAGTGAGTTTATAAGATGCATATTGAGGTCGAATGGAAATTGAATCTAATTTCCATTCGACCTCATTTGTTAACTAGTGGTTAATTATATTTATCAAAGTTTAACTACGCTCCCTTGTTTCTTTCCTCATCATTTCATATAATATAATTAAGATAAGTCCTTAAGGTTATTAGAAAGGAGGATGCCGATGAAAGAGATTGCGATAGGGAATGTAATTGTTATGAAACGGAAAGAAAAAGGTCTTACTCAGGAGGAACTTGCAAAATATCTTGGAGTATCGAAACCCGCTGTATCCAAATGGGAATCAGGACAGTGTTATCCTGATATTACATTGTTACCAGTGATTGCAGCATATTTTAATATTACGGTCGATGAACTGATAGGTTATCAGTCAACACTTACGAAGGAAGAAATCAGGGTTTTATACCGTAAGCTTTCCGCTGAGTTTTACCAAACCGGGTTTGATGAAACTTATAAGCAGTGCACGGAATATATTCGTAAATATCATTCTTGCTGGTCCGTGGTATTTCATATGGGATTATTAATTATTAATAATCTTGGTCTAGTGACAGATGCAGATAAAAAACATTCGCTGTATGAAGAGTTGATAACAATTTTTGCTGAGGTGAAGGAATGTAGTGAGGATATTGCGCTTAAAAATCAGGCAAGACAGCTAGAAGCTCTATGTTATCTGCAGTTAAATGAATGTGACAAAGTAATTGAGCTTCTTGGAGATAAGCCAGAAATCCCCGTTCATAAAGAACCAATCGTAGCCAAGGCATTTTTGATGAAAGGGGAAGAAGAGCGAGCTATACAAATGATGCAAGGACATTATTATCATTTAATACTGGATCTCGTTGGATCTTATCCGAGTATGCTAGAGCTTTATTTGAAGAATCCGAAGAAAATGATACAATGGGTACAAACACTTGAGCCAGTAATAAAAGGTTTTGAGCTGTCTTTACTGCATCCATCCATCTGCTTGAATACGTATATAAATATTGCCATCTTATTTATGATGGCGGGAGAAACTGAGAAGGCCTTGTATTATTTGCATGAGTATGTAGAGATACTTTATCAACCAAACTTATTTCCAATTGCACTACATGGAAGCGATTTGTTTGACTCGGTTGATTACCTTATTAGAGAGATGGATCTTGGAAAGGAGCCAGTTCGAAACGAAGAGCTCATTAAGAAGGATTTGGTAAGTGTTGTTGTGTCGCATCCAGTATGGGAGCCTGTGCGAGAACAGGCAGAGTATAAAAAATTAGTAAAGAGAGTGCAAACTTTATTATAAAAATGAAAGAGAGGATTATATTATGGGTATGGAAGAATTTATGGAGTATTTACCATTCATATTACCACTTATTATTATTCAGTTAACCTTAGCGTTAGTAGCATTAGTGCATGTATTAAAACATCCAAATTACAAAATTGGGAATCGAACCATTTGGATTATAGTAGTTTGTTTTGTTCAGTTTATTGGACCAATTGCATATTTTACACTGGGAAAAGGTGATGATTAGAAGTATTTGGATTAAAATGGAGAGGTGATGTTTGTGGACATATTACGTATAGATGGAGTTAGTAAATCGTTTGGTAATCTAGAGGTTATTCACGATTTGCATTTATCGGTTCCTGAACATAGTGTATATGGGTTTATTGGGAAGAATGGTGCAGGAAAGACGACTACGATGAAAATGATTTTGGGTTTATTACGTCATGATGCTGGCCAAATATTCGTTAACCAAGAAAAAGTGGTCTACGGACAGACAAAAACCAACCAATGGATAGGGTATTTGCCTGACGTTCCTGAATTCTATGGTTATATGACACCAAAAGAATATCTTGCGCTTTGTGGTCAGATTACTGGAATGTCAGGTGATAAAATAAAAAATCGTAGTAGCGAGCTTTTAGAATTAGTAGGTTTAACTAATGCGAATCGAAAAATCAAAGGGTTTTCAAGGGGAATGAAGCAACGTCTAGGGATATCGCAGGCTCTTTTAAACGAACCCAAACTATTAATCTGCGATGAACCGACGTCTGCACTTGATCCAATAGGAAGAAAAGAAATCTTAGATATTTTATCTGTGGTAAGGCAGCAGACAACAGTACTTTTTTCTACGCACATTTTGTCCGATGTAGAGCGCATCTGTGACAGTGTAGGTGTTTTAAATAATGGGAATCTTATTCTAAATGGAAATCTATCAGAGCTAAAAGGACTACAGCATAATAACACAATACGAGTAGAGTTTTTTACAAGTGATGATGCTAATAAAGCTAGGCAGTTGCTTCTGGACATGAATAAGAAGGAAACGAAGGATGCCTTCAAGGAGCTTAAGGTGGAAGAAAATGTGTTATCAATGAAAGCAAATGATGCCAAAATAGACGGAATGAGTGTATTGTCATTGTTGACACAGAAGCATGTAATTATTGCGCGTTATGAGATCAGTGAGCCAACGCTTGAGAACCTATTTCTGGAGGTGGTGGAGCAGTGAGTATCAGTTATAAGTTTGCAAAAACGGAGGGAAAGAAAGAATGAAAGCTTATATTGCCTTTGTCAAAAAGGAAATTCTAGAACAGATAAGAACAAGCAAATTATTAATTCTGGTTGTGGTATTCTTGGCTTTTGGTATTATCAGCCCACTTCTTGCTAAGCTTACCCCTGAAATATTTAAAATGATTCCTATGGAAGGAATAAGTATTACGATTCCTGAACCAACTGCGCTTGACAGTTACGGACAGTTTTTTAAAAATGTTAATCAGATGGGAATTGTAATTCTGATTTTAATGTTTGGCAATACACTTAGTAATGAAATTTCCCGTGGTACGCTTATTAATATGTTGACCAAGGGATTATCTCGAAGTACGGTGATTGCTGCAAAGTTTACCGCTAATGCTGGTCTTTGGACACTAGCTTATGCCGTTTCTTTTTTCACAATGTATGGATATACCGTTTATCTGTTTCCAAATGATTCATTACAACAGGTATTTGTATCTGTCGGATGTGTGTGGCTGTTTGGTGTATTTTTAATAGCTTTAATTATATTAGGAACTACAATTACAAAGGGAAATTACGGAGGTATATTATTTACCCTATTAGTAATTGCATCATTCTTTTTCGTTGGTATTATCCCTAAGGTTTCCAGATGTCTTCCGTTATCCCTAGTTACTGAAAATATGTCATTAATTAATGGTTCGCTGAAGATATCTGAATTATATGTACCAATTTTGATTACAATAACTGCTACGATTGCAAGTCTTTGGACTTCATCTTATCTCTTTCGGACAAAACAACTGTAAATTACCAAATCCATTGTAATAATTCCTTCAGTAGGATATAATTTAGAGGATAAAAAAACCTAAGAACCGTATTATAGGAGGAAGGAATTTATGAGACTTGGAGCACTAGAAGCAGGCGGTACAAAAATGGTCTGTGCAATTGGGGATGAACAAGGCAATATTATGGAGCGTGTAACATTTCCGACTGAAACACCAGCGGAAACGATGCCATCTATTATTGAGTTTTTTAAGAAGAATGAGGTAGAAGCAGTCGGAGTAGGATGCTTTGGACCAATTGATTTGAATCGGGAATCTAAAACGTATGGATATATAACTAGTACACCTAAACTTGCCTGGCAATATTTTGATATCTGCGGGACCTTATCTCAGGCCCTAGAAGTACCAATCGGGTTTGACACTGATGTGAATGGATCGTGTCTTGGAGAAATTACATATGGAGCTGCAAGAGGATGCAATTCAGCAGTATATATTACGTTTGGTACTGGTGTTGGTATGGGAATCTGTAATGAAGGTAAATTAATTCATGGAATGATGCACCCGGAAGCTGGTCATATGATGATTGCAAAACATAAAGATGATACATTTGAAGGAGTATGTCCATTCCATAAAGGATGCGTAGAAGGACTATGTGCAGGTAATTCAATTGGTGCTCGTTATGGAATGAAGGCATTTGATATTCCAAAAGATGATATAGCGTGGGAATATACTGCCTATTATATGGCACAAACAGTTGTAAATCTTATATTAACAGTATCCCCACAGAAGATTATTCTTGGTGGAGGCGTGATGAAACAGGAGCATCTATATCCAATGATTCGAAAGAATGTTAAGGAAGTGCTAAATGGTTATGTTCAAGCGAAAGAACTAGAGAATCTAGAAGAGTATATTGTAGTTCCTGGTTGTGGTGATGATCAAGGAATACTAGGGGCGTTAATGTTAGGATATCAGGAATGGCAAAGAAATAATGATTGTGGACTATAATTTATTGTAATTGATGTATGCCAAAAAACAAAAATGAAGTGCTCTTATGTTAAGATGAAATAAGGGCACTTCATTTTTTTGGCGAATATACAAGATATTAGTAATCGAAACAAATAGATTGTGCAATAGTATTGTACATATTTGGTAAAAATGGTAAAATAAAGCTACAATTGTTCTTGCCAGCTTTTTTATAGGGGGAAGGAGTTTTTTCAGGAGGGATTAAAATGAGAGTAAAAAAACAATTTTTAAGGATAGTCAGTACATTGCTAATTACGGTATTAGTGGTTGGTATGTGTCCACTTGACTGGGTTAGGATATCATGGAATACGGCTGAGGCTGCGTCTAGTTCATCACTCGAAGCTACGAAAGAAGTCTCTTTAGTGGACATGCCTAACAATATTGTGCGCAATTATTTTATAAATCTACTTGGGATAACCACCGGAAAGCTTACTTATTCGGATATGTTGAATTATACCGGTGAAGTGGTTTTGCCTGTTGGAATAAAAAATATAGAGGGAGTAGGACTTGCCAGAAGTGCTACTAAAATTGACATTAGTGGTGCAGACATTACAGAGATTAATGATAGTGAATTCAATCTTTGTACAGGTCCAATTGAAATCAAAATTCCTACAAAAGTTACTACGATTAAAAGCAATGCGTTTAATGGGTGTACAAACTTAGCAAACATTAACATTGAGAATGTAACTCGTATTGAAGCCAATGCATTTAATGGGTGCTCCAAGTTAAATAATATTACCTTACATAGTCAGATTGCATTAATTGGTCAAAGTGCATTTCAGTCATGCACATCCTTACAAAGTATCGAGATTAATAATGCGGCTGTGCAATTACTATCCGATGTTTTTAAAGGTTGTATTAATCTAGTGTCGGTTAAACTACCAGATGAGTTAACTGAAATTCCTAATGGTTTTTTACAGGATACGATGAGACTTAAGAATTTCTTGCCACCAAGTAAACTTAAAAGGATAGGTTCCTATGCATTTGCTAGTTCAATGCAATTAACAGAAGATGGTTACAAAGTATTTGATTTTGAACGATGTACTTCGTTAGAAGTAATAGATAATTCAGCCTTTCAAGGGGCGGGTTGTGTTACTTTGTTATTACCTGATTGTGTAACAACAATAGGTGCGTTAGCGTTTAATGCAAGTTCATTGCGATCATTTGAATTACCACAGAATTTGATTTCAATAGGTAATAGAGCATTTGTGGCTTGCAAGTATCTTGAAAGCATTACAATCAACAGTAAACTTCCATTACTTAGTGAGTATATGTTTGATGCATGTGAAGGACTTATGGAAGTAAATGTTGAACCAAACAGCCAAATTACAAAAGTTAGTGCTTATGCGTTTTCCAGATGTTATTCACTTAAAGATAATAAATTCTTAAATAATTTTCCGTTATTAACTGAAATAGGTGAGTTTGCTTTCTATGGATGTATTGCAGAGGTGTTAGATTCAAAAGGTAATAACGTAAAAGATATGTACGGTGACAATTTATACATAGGAGAATTAACTGAGGTAATTATACCAGATACGGTCACAACACTAGGTATTGGTGTGTTTTCGGAGTGCCGTACCTTGAAAACGGCGATTATAGGAAAGGGAATCACTGAATTACCAAAGAATACATTCAAAGATTGCAATGAGTTGTTTGAAGTGCAATTACCAGATACAATGCATTCTATTGGTGATAATGCTTTTCAAAAATGCTACCGGTTAACTCAGATTACATTGCCACCGGAACTAATCAGTATCGGTAAAGAAAGTTTTCAGGCATGTGGAAGATATGTTTCGGTAAAAAGAGTCCCAGCAACCCAATATGTCATGTCTGAAAGTAGAATAAGTAATGTTCCTAGTTTAGAGAAGGTTCGCATCTATTATACGAAAGAGCAAGAAAGAGCTTATCCGGTATTAGATAAAACTACTGGGAATTTAATGGATAGTATGGTTAACGCAAAAGAAATCCGACTTTATCAAGGGTATGTAGACCAGAACGATTTGGGTGTTGTATCAGAGGATGGAACTGAGGTTTACGCGATTGACTATAATCAGGACTACTATACTACGAATTCGTATGAATTACAGGGATTACAACACATTGTTATACCAGAAAGTGTAACAATAATTGGTGACAGAGCATTTGATAGCTGTGTTGCGTTACAGTCAGTGAAACTACCAGAATTGTTGGAGAAGTTACCTAATGATATTTTTAAGAATTGTGGCATTGCAATTAAGGATACCACTGGAAAACCAATTCCGGTTCATTACTATGGTATTGAGGATATCAACCTACCATCAGCACTTAAGGAAATAGGGAGTTACGCGTTTTATAACTGTGCTAATCTGACACTTGAGGATAAGATCACCGGGAAAGTTGGAAGGTTACCACAATATTTGAAGAGCATTGGTAGTTATGCCTTTAGTGGATGTCTTGGTCTTACGACAATTCAGGTAAACTCTGAATTGGAGTCTATTGGTTCTCGTGCATTTGAGAATTGTGGGTATATTGGGCAAGCCGATCGAATTGGGCAAAACGAGAGTGGTGATGAAGTTAGAGATAATGGTTATAAAGTACTCGTGACAGACAGTTATGGATTAAGAACCTTTGACACCAATCTAGCAACTAGCCTTACAAGTATTGGAGAAGCAGCATTTAGCTATACGCCTTTAGGTAGTATTGTATTGCAAAATATTACGGAAGTAAAAGCAAATACGTTTCTTGGATGTGAGTATCTTACCAGAGCGCAATTAGCGGAAGCAACAAATTATATTGGAAAATATTCATTTAAGGATTGTAGGAGTCTAGAAGATGTGAAGTTACCTGCCAGTGCAGTTGTTGAAGCAACCGCATTTACCGGATATATTAATCCATCCTTTAACTGGACCCTTTACTCTGAGCCATCGGTTCTTTCTGTGGCATATAATTCAGAGATTACAGTTCCGATATTCTTAAATAATATTGCTATTCAAAATCATAGTGGTATTATGCCTAGTTTTATTAATGGGGAAGGAAAATTGGCAGTGGATGTTTCACAAACGGAAGTTATGAAACGAGGCTCCTTTAGCGTAACAGTAAATAAAATAATTCTAAAAGGAATGGAAGAAACCTTACCAAATGATCCAGTTAAAATTGAATTTACGAATAACTTCCGATTTGCAAATAAATATTGTGCAAACCGTAGCTTTAATAAAACGGTAACCTATGATGTTCATGTTGTACAAACTCCATGTACCGGTGTCTCATTCATGGATTCCTTCTATGTTATCTCAAGAAAGAATGCGAATCCAATCACAATGGAGGCAATCTTAGAGCCAACGAATACCACGCAAAAAATTGAGTGGAGTAATGATAATCAGGACATTGTGAATCTATGCCCGAATCAAAAACCTGATATTACGGTTCCAAATCCAGAACCGGGAGTAGAATATACAACGAATGATAAGACCGCCAAAATAACCAGAGTGGATGAAACGAAACTTGGTATATCCAAAGTTCGAATTGATATTGGTGATCAATCAGCTGTAGCCAATGTCTATGTGGTGTCACCAGCAAGAAGTGTAACATTAAACATATCAGAGATTAATCTGTATCTTGGATTATCGGAAACAGCAAAAATTGATGCAACTTGTAATTACGATAGTACAGAAAATGCTTATAAGGTTGATTACCCGGATATCTTGCGGTTTACCAGTTCAAATAATGAAGTCGTTGAGGTTGATCAAGAGGGTAACCTACAAGCCAAGGGAATGGGGACTGCCACCATAACGGTAAAGGCACTTGGTGGTAATGTATCTAGAACTTGCAAAGTTACGGTAAGTCCCAATAATACACTGATAACTCTTAAAAATCCAAGCATTGCTATTGGTGCTGATGGAGTATATGAAATACCTGCAAAAACTAATTTGGTGTTTGATATTGTACGTAATCCGGTAGAATCCATCTCTGCTATGGAGATTAATGTGGCAGACACCACTGCAATAAAAGCAAGTTTTAGTAAGACCACAACCAAGGACACCGTATCAATTATGGGTTATAAGCCAGGAGAATATGAGGTCTATATACTTGCTAAAAACTGTACCGACTTAGAAAAATATGCAGCGAAAATCAAAGTGCGGGTTTTGGCTGACGTTACAAGTATTACTTTGCTAGCAAATTCAACAATCTATTTGGATAAAACGCAGCAAATTGTCAAATCCATTGGTACTGTATGTGGTTCAGTTACTAAGGTGGCTGATCTTTCTAATGTATCAAGCAATACAATTACATTCCAGTCAATGGATCCAACTGTCGCAACAGTTGATAAAAGTGGATTGGTAAAACCAATAAAGCCAGGTAAAACAACCATAAAGGCCATCTGTAAGGGAAAAAATAATTTGGTCACATATGAGAAACAGACGGATGTAATTGTTGCGATTCCTCCGGCAACTTCAGTTAAAATTGAGGGTCAATCATTGGTATCGGTGGGTGGCTCAATTACATTAAAAGCATCCCTAACTCCAATTCAAGCCGTTAATAAAGTTACTTTTGAACCATATTCCTCTATGGATGCTCTGTTGATTAGCGTGAATAGTACTACTGGAGTTGTAAAAGGAATTAAACCAGGAACAGCTAGAATTAGAGCTATAACCGATAATGGGAAATATACAACGTTTTACATTACAGTAATACAGAAAGTCCAATCATTTAAAGTGTTAAAACCTGCTATTAATATCAAAGTTGGATATAGTTATCAGATTGGGACAAGAGATTATCAAGTGGTACCATCTACTGCAACGGAAAAAATTGTAGAGTGGGTTTCTGCCAATCAAACTATTGCAAAAGTCAGCTCCACTGGTCGTGTTACAGCAGTAAAAATAGGTAAAACGACAATTACAGCAAAAACACAGACGGGTTTGAAAGTAAGCTTTGTAATTAATGTAATCAATCCAGCGACCAGAATTACGTTGCCATATACAGCTAGCGTTAATAAGGGAAAAACCATTACCTTAAAGAAAACGATTACTCCATCTAATGCAATTGATACCTATAAATGGACAACGAGCAATAGTAAGATAGCTACCGTTTCCTCTACTGGTGTGGTAAAAGGTACTGGTAAAGGAACAGCGACTATTACAGTAACGTCATCCTCTGGAATAAAAGCAATATGTCGTGTCACAGTTAATGTACCTTCAACGAAAGTTGAGATTAAGACAACGTATGCTAGCAATAAGAAAATCTATCTGGTACAGGGGAAACGATATAGCTTATATACTTCTATTACACCAAGTGATAGTACAGATAAGTTAACCTGGTCTTCTTCTAAGACGAAATATGTGAGAGTGTCTAATGGCGTATTAACAGCGGTTAAGAAAGGAACTTCTACAATTACAGTGAAGACTTCTTCTGGTAAGAAGGACACGATTACAGTAGTAGTTGTTAGTAAAACCTCGAATGCTTCAAAAGTTAAGATTCCATCTTCTAAAACGGTAAAAAAGGGGAAGACATTACAGCTAACGGCAACCGTTTCAAGCTCGTCTTCTACAAGTACGTTAACCTGGTCTAGCAGTAATAGTAAAATAGCAAAGGTTGACCGTTTTGGGAAAGTTACAGGTCTCAAGAAAGGAACAGTAACAATAACGGTTAGAACTTCAAGTGGAAAGACAGCGAAGTGTAAAGTGAAAGTTTCATAACAATAATTTAAAACAAATATCCACATAGGCGGTTCATTATAGATGATATATAAATGAGCGTCTGTGTGGATTTTTTCATATATACATTTTATTGTAAAAGGAGTATACTATTTTAGCTAAAGTAAGTATCGAATGGTTACATAAAAAGATATGTAATTAGATTATGTAACTTGAAGAAGAAAAGACAGGAAGGAGCGCATCTTGGGCAAAGATTACAGATGCAGTGAAAGTATGTATAGTTTTAAAAACGATTATAGTGAAGGTGCACATCCAATAATTATGGAGAAGCTGATGAGTACTAATCTGGAACAAACAGAAGGGTACAGTTTAGACGAATATACGCAAAAGGTGATTAATAAAATTCAGCAGGTTACAAGTCCAAACGCTGATGTTCATATCCTAGTGGGCGGAACACAAACCAATCTGACTGCAATCTCAGCATTTTTGCGTCCACATCACGCAGTGATCGCGGCAGAGAGTGGACATATTAATGTGCATGAAACTGGAGCAATTGAAGCAACTGGACATAAAGTAGTGACAGCTAAAACAAAAAACGGAAAGTTATCAGTGGAACTCATTGATTCTATCGTGACTTATCATACAGATGAGCATATGGTTAAACCAAAGATGGTCTATCTGTCTAATCCTACAGAAGTAGGAACTTTATATGATAAGAAGGAACTAGTAGCCATCAGACAATACTGTAGGGATAATAACCTTTATCTTTATCTGGATGGAGCAAGAATGGCAAGTGCATTGGCAGCAGAGGGCAATGATCTTACCTTAGCTGATTATGCTGAACTGACAGATGCCTTTTATATCGGTGGTACAAAATGTGGTGCTATGTTTGGAGAGGCTTTAGTAATAGTAAAAGACGAATTAAAGGAAGATTTTCGTTATCATATAAAACAAAGAGGTGGGATGTTTGCTAAAGGCAGGTTACTCGCAATTCAATTTGACACATTGTTTGAGAATAATATGTATGAAAAGATTGGAATGTATGCTAATTGTTTGGCAAAACGTCTACACGATGGACTTGCAGAAATGGGTGTTTCTTTCCTATATGAATCAAAAACAAATCAACAATTTCCGATTTTACCAAACACAGTGATTGAGCAACTTGAAAAGCAGTATGCATTTCATGTTTGGGAACCAGCGACCGGGGACAATAGCGTTATCCGCTTAGTAACTAGTTGGGCGACGGTAGAGGAGAAAGTTGAGGCATTTTTGAAGGATGTCGCTTATTATCTCAGCCAGATGGAAGGATAAGAGTTCTTCTCAGTCTGAGAAGACTTCGATTCAACTGGTTTAGTGATTATGTTGCTGAACTTGGAGTAGAAGAATTGGTATTATTTTCTGACAAAAATGATCAAATATATTGTTGACATGTTCTTTTGATTCTGATATACTAGTCCAAGTCAGCAGCGAATTGTTCAAATTGTTTAAAAAATTAAAACAATTTACTAGACTGAAAATTAATAAAAAAACAGTTGACATCTTCTTGATGAGATGATAAACTAGTCAAGCTGTCGCAAACGGTAGCAAGATAAAACAACATTGAACATTGATAATTAAACAGTGAAACAACCTTGAAAATTCTAAAAAGCGAAACATAGAGTTTGCAAAGAGATTTCAAATTAAGAACAGCTTTTGGATCGTAAGATTCAAACAGCAACCTTAAAACAGTAAACATGTCGAAAGACATGACGGTTAATAAAGCTAGCAGCTTTTTGACCATGATTAAACTT
>JAEYSV010000065.1 GCA_023434365.1 Bacillota bacterium
GGGCGCGAAGCGCCGCATTTTTCGATTTACTTGTCAAGTGGTTTAACAAAAAAAGTGGGGGATTTTAATAAAAAAGGAATCTAGAAGCCTTGATTTTACTGGCTTAAAGATTCCGAGAGACTATAAAAGATACTGGAGGTTAATTTGAAAAAAGGTGAAATATTAGAAGGAATCATTGAACGAATGGAATTCCCAAACAAAGGCATTCTCGATATAGATGGAAATAAAGTAATTGTTAAAAATGCGCTACCTGGACAGAAAGTTCGCATTGCCATAAATAAATTGCGAAAAGGACGTGCTGAAGGACGGCTATTAGAAGTACTGGAACGCTCTCCACTTGAAGAGAGAACAGCGCCATGCAAAGATTTTGGTATCTGTGGAGGTTGTTCCTTCCAGACACTCCCTTACGAAACACAGCTTAACCTGAAAAAAAACTTGGTCAAAGGCCTAATCGATGGGGTCTGCGACGATTACACCTTTGAAGGAATCCTTCATAGTCCGGTTGAATTCAATTACCGTAACAAAATGGAGTTTTCCTTTGGTGATGAATGCAAAGATGGCCCATTAGCATTGGGACTACACAAAAAAGGAAGCTTTCATGATATCGTCACAGCGAATACCTGCCAGATTGTCGACCCAGATTATAATGCCATCTTGGAATGTGTACTTAAATTCTTTCAGGAAAAAGGAACTTCCTTTTATCACAAGATGCGCCACGAAGGCTATCTTCGCCACTTGCTAGTACGCCGTGCAGTGAGCACTGGTGAAATCCTAGTGAACCTCGTGACAAGCAGTCAGGAACAGATTGATTTGGTGCCGTTAACGGAGGAATTACTAGCTCTTTCACTAAATGGGACGATTGTAGGAATTCTACACACCATTAATGATAGTCTTGCGGATGTTGTAAAAGCAGATAGTATGGAGACCTTATACGGCCAGGATTATTTCTATGAAGAGATATTAGGACTTAAGTTTAAAATCTCCACGTTTTCGTTCTTCCAGACAAACTCTCTAGGCGCAGAAGTACTCTATAGCAAAGCCAGAGAATATGTCGGTGAAACCAAAGACAAGATGATCTTTGATCTATACTCCGGTACCGGAACCATTGCTCAAATTCTAGCTCCAGTGGCAAAGAAAATTGTGGGTGTCGAAATCGTAGAAGAGGCAGTCATTGCAGCAAGAGAAAATGCAAAACTCAATCACCTTGAAAACTGTGAATTCATCGCTGGCGATGTGCTCAAAGTGATTGATAGTATTCAGGACAAGCCAGACCTTATCGTATTAGACCCACCACGTGATGGAATTCACCCAAAAGCGCTTGATAAAATCATTAATTATGGCGTGGATCGCTTAGTCTATATCAGTTGTAAACCAACTAGTCTTGCAAGAGATTTGGTGGTGTTACAGGAGAAAGGATATAAGGTAGAGAAGGTATGTGCGGTGGATATGTTCCCGCAGACGGTGCATGTGGAGACGGTTTGCTTGATGTCGAAATAAGGCATATCTGAAATGGTTGAAAATACTAGGTTTGATAGTTGATGTAAGATAAAAATAAATTAATCAGCTCTTTTTGCCCTTTGATATGTGTTTGTGGGAACATATCGAAGGGTTTTTTGTATCACGTACTTGTCATATTATGGCACTAATGCTATAATTTGTATTAATACTTGATAAATGAGAGCGCTACAAAAATGATTATTTAGTATTATATATTGGAGGATAAACAATATGAGTAAGCAGGTATATATAAGTGCAGATTATTCAGAATACGATGGCGATCGTGACGTTGTTGATGAGTTAAACAAATGGGGAAGTGATGATCTTCATAAGGTTGATTTTATTGATATGTCTAAAGTGGCATCGGGGAGTGTTTCAGAAGATTCTGATTGTCGTATATGCGATTTAAAGCAAGAATTTAATAAACAAATTAATGCTTCATCTGTGGTTATTTTTGTTGTTGGAGATAAGATTGCTTTGCGTACGGCGGGGAGTGCTTGTGCGCGAGCAAGCGATGCTCAAAGTTCTTGTAGCTGTACACCTTATAAACAGAATACAAATGGTACGAAACCGTGTAAAGTATCTTTTACTTCCACTCCTGGTGAAAACGATGATGTCGGATGTATTAATACATATTCATATTTGAAGCATGAATTTAAACAGGCTGAGAAACGAAATAAAACAATTGTTGTGGTTTATAATTCTCTTCGAAAAGAATCAAATTGGCTTCCTTCTTATATGAAGAATTATGAAGATGACGCAAGACCTTTTTGGACGAAAGATTCTCGAGGTGATAAAGTGGGTGATTATTCATACATAAAAGAGGTGCTTGGATTTTGATTAATTTATTAAAAAAAAGTACGGCGTATGCTTTAGCTATCATTTCCGTTATCTTTACTTTTATCCCGGAAGCTATCTTTGGAAAGGTTATATTGATACCAGATGATGTTCTTAAACAATTTAAAATCATAGAGGGCAATACTTTAGAAATCAATATTATCGTAAATCGTGTTATCGCTTTTGGTATTATATGGGTTATTACAGCGATTGGATATAAAGTGTATTTGCGTTTGCGAAATAAAGTTAGTATAAAAGGGAACAATTATAAGATTACAGTGGAATATGGAGACTTGCTTAAATCTAAAAAATGTAAAAGAGTAATTAATTTCGATGAATGTTTTTCAACTCATATTGGAAATGGTCCCGCTGATATAAAAGCGACTTCGATATGTGGACAATACTTAACTGCTAACCCTAATCTAAATATTCAATCATTAATATCAAGTTCACAACTAAAGTCTCTTAACGGTAAATCAAAATACAATAATAAAGAACGGTATGAATCGGGGAGAATAGTTCCAAACGGAGACGACCTGTTGCTGGCATTTGCTAAACTGGACAAAAATGGATTAGGTAGATTCACACGTGATGAATATCTAAAGTGTTTATCGGTATTATGGGAAGAGATTGATAAGTATTATGAGCAGAAAGATGTATGTATACCGATTTTGGGAGCTGGACTGACTCGCTTTGATGGGGGATCAGGTGCATCAATTCCACAGCAAGAACTGCTCGATATGATGATTTGGTCTTACAGATTAAGTTCCCATAAAATAAAATCACCTTACAAGTTACGTATTATATGCAAAAGGTGTGAAGATTTATCATTAGATAAAATTGATTCGCAAGTATAAAGCAATAAGTCATAACTAATAGAAATTCCTTTATCTGATGAAAATATTAAAAATGATAACAGATGCCGATTGGGAATTGCGATTCCTGAACGGCTTTTTTCTTGCTTCTTTGCAGATGGTAAAATAGCTGGTGATATGGTAAAATAGAAAACGATGTCGTAACAGTAAAGAGGTGCTGGTATGGGATATGAAATTGAGTTTATATTAATTGATATAAAAGATATAAATAAAGTTCAGCGTGTTGAAGAAGTGGAAGATTCTACTTTTGGTGAGGCAATAAAAGTAGAACGTAAACATGATATTGCTGATGAATATTGTATGGCTGTAATACAATGTGCTATAGAAGCAGCAAATAATGAGTGCGAATCAAGATATATTGGTTGTACAGATAGAATCGGGCATTATGAGTTTGAAATAACTAAGGATGATGTTAAGTATGCTGTTATACTTCAACAGGATACATATGAATGGAATCTTCAATTAACAGTACAAATCGGATATAAGACTCCAGCGGATAAAGAAAAGTTACAAAATGAGTATGATACTTTTTTGGAAATGTTAAAGCTATACATAAAAAATAGTGTGGTTGGAGATTGGTACAAATGCGTTTGGATATGTGACACTCAGTCATTGAGGCTGGCAAAGGAAGTATATTCAGAAATTTATATGGCTGAAAATGAACTTCGAGCATTTGTAAGTAAGGTTATGATCCAGAATTTTGGTACTGAATGGTATGATAAGCCGGAATTTTCAAAAATGAGTGCGAGTATAGAATTAAATGCCAACAATGTAAAAAGGAACGTCCCTAATTTCGCTAATATTGATATTAACCTTTATACAATAACATTAGAGGGGTTAATGGCAACTGTAGAGTCAGATATTTATACTGATTTCATGCTTTCCGATGCAGTGGTACAAAAAGAAATTAAAAGGAGAATCTTTTCCACTACACAGTTGGATAAAATGCAAGCAACGTTGGATTTCTTGAGAACTAAATACACGAAAAAATATAATATATGGGACAAGTTTTTCTTACCATTTATTGATGAACCTGTGGCTTTTCAAAAAGCATTGACCATATTTATTGCAAATAGAAATCATGTGGCCCATAACAAGTTACTTGATTTTTCTGCTAAAAAGAAAATGCTAGGCGATACTCAAAAATTTAGAGAGTATGTAAACCATGCTGTAAAAAAAATTAATAAAGAAAATCTTTCTATGGAAGTTGAAGAAACCTTACAAGCTATTGAGGAACAGCGTGAATATGAAAGGGAAGCACGTATGGAAATAGTTGAATCAGAATCCGGTGTGAAGATTAGAGATAAAGAAGATATTTTAGAAGAGTTCCATGAAGTTGTAGATAATGTTTTTAGAGTTGTGTATGAAAAACTTTATTTTAGTGAGACAATGGATATTGACGAAGAAAGTGAATTGCAGGATACTGATGATGAACAGCTCCTCTTCAAAATATCACATGGACAGAATATTTTACTAGCTGTTTATGGACTTGTTAGTATTGATGCTTCAGAAGGCGTAACGAGTTCTTTGAAGATAACTGTTGTTGGGAAAGATGGTGAAAATGTTGCAGAGGAACATTTTGAATACATCAATGGTGAAGCGGAATATAATGCGGAGCAAACCTGTTATATGCCAGTTGTTCGAGATTCATTAGATACCGGTAATATAGAAAATATAAATGAAGATGTTGAAAATTATTTGAATAAGCTTATAGAAGCATATGAAACAAACGGTTATAGTGAAGAAGCAAGGACAGAAGATGATTGGAAGGCTGATGCTGCAGATATCTTGGAGGAACAGTGAACTATTGGTTGCAATCTGAATGGGGTAAAGGCTATCCCCCTGGTATAAACTTTTCAGTTGACATGTTCCCATGGATGTAGACATCAATAATGAGCACTCAAGTCATGTGGTGACTGTATGTCTGCTATATAAGGTGAAGTAAGAATTGAATAGGTAAAGGTAGGACGCACTCAATCAGAATTGATATGGGTGCGTTTTTTGTAAGTGGGGGGTCCCTGAAGGGACTAGGTAAAATGTCTTATATTTATTTGTAATAATTAGTAGATTGGTATATAATGGTATAGCATTTTACTAGTATTAAGGCAATTGATAAATAAATTATTTCCAATCAGCAATAACAGATTTCATCGTTGGAGTCAGCTAATAGCAAGAATACTAATGAACTTTCCAAACTAATAGCTTATTCGGAAGAACTTGCTACCTCATATGATGAAGTTGTTTCTATTTGCATAGAACAGCAGGTTGTTCACAATCCACTACTTAAAAAAATAATCACAGGAGGTGCCACATGACTCTTCAAGAAGCCCAAGAAATCCAAAGAAAAGAACTCATATCTCTTCGTGCAGAAAACAAAAGGCTTAAGGCTGGTATAAAAAAGTATTCACCTAGCCATGGATAAGCCAAGGTTTTAAAGTCATGGACTATTCACTACTTTCTGGCAGGGGTCTGTACTGTAACCTAAGCGTTTTACTTATCTTAACGAATAATACTTGTAATCTATAGAATACAAACCAGAAAAAACGTTAAAAAACGCCAACGGGAGAATAATCCTTATTGCTTTTTCATCCCGTTTTTTGGTAGAATAATGGATATATATATCATAAAATAAAGTTTATGTTGATAATATGTTTGTATATAAAATCCTAAAAAGATTAATTTGTTTTCTTGCAGAGAAAAGAATATTGCAAGCAGTGAATCTGTTTGTACTATATAATATAAAGCTGATGTGAACGAAAACGATGAAGAATACAGATAAGGGGATATTATTATGGGATTGAGGTTTAGAAAAAGTATTAAAATATGTAACGGAGTTCGTGTGAATTTTGGAAAGACTGGGGCAAGCTTAAGCTTTGGAACAAGGGGGTGTAGGTATTCTGTACATACAAGTGGTAGAAGAACTACATCTGTTGGAATACCGGGATCAGGTTTATATTATACTCAGTCGGTAGGTACTGGAAAAAGGCAATATAATTCAAAAGCGTATTCGCAAAGAAGTATGATCCAACAACAGCAAAAACTCATGGAACAGCAGCAGAAGCAAGATGAAATTCATAAAAATAGATTATTAGTGGAAGAGTATGAAAATTATCTGGATGTTATAAGAAATGTTCATAAGGAATGTGAAAAAACCATAGATTGGGTAAATATATTTAACAAACCTGAACCATTTAGCTATGGGTGTATTGGAGCTTATCAGAAAAAAGCACAAGATGAATATAATGGATTCAAACCTACATTTATAGAAAAATTATTTTCAAAAAAGAGAGAAATAAGAAAACAAAAACTATACGACGCTATAGAAACAGCACGAAAAGAGGACATTGAAGCCTATGAAAATTGGAAAGCAATGCATGAATTTTCAAATAAAATAATTGATGGGGATATTGATTCGTTTCTTGAAGCAATTAATGAAACCAATCCATTTGAAGATTTAGTTGAGTATGGTAGTGATTTCGAATTTGGTACGGATAATCCTTCGAGTATGGAAATTGAGTTTAAGGTAAAATCAGATACTGTAGTGCCCGCAATATCAATGAGTTTGACTAAGACTGGAAAGCTTTCTAAAAAAGATATGAGTAAAACACAATATTATGATATTACGCAAGATTATGTATGTAGTTGTGCTATTAGATTAGCAAGAGAGATTTTTGCAGTGTTGCCGGTGAATATAGCAATTGTGCATGCAGTTGATAATATTATTAATACAACAAATGGTCACCAGGAAGATTGTACAATTTTATCAGTTATTTTTAACAAAGAGAAATTTATGAATATTAACTTTGACAGGATAGATGCATCCGACTTTGTTGAAACATTTTTACATAATATGAAATTTATGAAAACTAGCGGATTTAGACAAGTAGTAAGGTTAAACTTAGGTGAAGAAGATGAGTAAATGCCCAAAGTGTGAAGCAGAGTTAAGAGAAGGATTATCATTTTGCCCTAAATGTGGAGAAATTATTGGAATTGCTAAAATGAATAAGCATAGTGTGAATTCGAAATCAGTAAGAGAGAATTCGTCAAAAAAGAAAAATACAGCATTAAAGATATGCTTATGGATTTTATTATTACCAATAATGATTACAATAGCAATAATTAAGAATAGTAAATTGAAAAAGAATGTCAAAATTATTTTTATATCAGTTTTGTGGTTTTGTGTAATTATTTTATGCGCAACAACTAATCAAAACAGTAACGAAAAAAATACTGGAAATGATATAACATCTGAATCTCCCAAGGAAGCAATTGAAGAAGAAAAGCAGGATGTTGTAACAGAGGATGCGAAATCACAAAATGAAATAGATGAAAATGAAATTAAGTATCATGGAAATAAAACTATAAATAAATTAATTACAGATTATAATTCATTAGCAGAAGTCACAATCACCCCAGATATGGTAAGTAATGGAGCATATTCCTTCAATGCCAAGGTAAATGTCAATGGAGTATCTTTACTAATTTATAAATCAGATGCAGGCGTTTTTATTGACTACTCACAAGAAGCTAAACATGACTCCCATATATATCCCTTGTTTAGAGATTTTGCAAAAACATTAAATCCAGATATAACGAATGACGAAATACAGATGGGATTTGCTGAGTTAAGAACTGGAAATTGGAAAAACTATACCAAGTATAATATGAATGGTATAGAATGTACATATTTAGCACAGAAATTGACAGATGGAAAAATTAGATATACGATTAAAACAGGATATATAGGGTGATTATTTTTTAATCCAAACGAAGAAGACAAAACTTTATATAATACTTCTGTGTCATCATCCACAGTATACTCAGATTTACAACTCCTTAATATACCTCAACATCCGGTTGTATTAATATTTTTGAACCAAATATTATTCTATTAGTGAGGTGGAACCATGTGCTATTCAGAAGCATATGAAAAAATAGAAAAGCTATTTAATAAATATGGTTTAGAAACTTTAATTGAAAAACCAAAACAGGTCACAGGTGGTTTGTTGCATAAGATGTATCAAATAGTCACAGAAAATAAAAAATATGCTGTTAAAGAATTTAATACCGCTATAATGCTAAGAAAAGGTGTTACAGAAAGTATTATAAATTCTGAACGTATAGCAACTGCTCTTTATGGAATCGTACCTGTAGTTGCCGCCATGCAGTTTAGTAATGGACCATTATTGAAGCTGGATGGTCAATATTTTATGATATTTAACTGGTTGGATGGGTGTCAATATTCCCACCTAAAATATCTTTACAAGACTGTAATAAGATAGGAACACTATTAGGAAAGATGCACACAGCGAATATTATGATTCCAGGTATAGTAAAAGAATTAGATGTACCAGAAGTATATGATTGGAGTAAATACCTCTTATTGGGACAGGACATAAATGCAGAATGGATTCATCAATTATCACATAGGATAGACGAATTGAATAAGTGGAACTATGAGTTAATTGAAGCTTCCAATTCTTTGGGTAGTAATTTAGTACTAAGCCATAGGGATTTAGACCCTAAAAATGTTATGTGGAAAGATAATAATCCATACATTATTGATTGGGAAGCTGCAGGATAGTAAATCCATATCAGGAACTATTGGAATGCTTGGCTGGCTTAACTATAGCTTTAAACGCTCGTTGGGAATTGAAGCTGTATCCATTGAAGAAATGAAATTAGGAACAGAGCAAGTATTTGATACAATAGAGGCATTAAGGCAGTATGCTAAACAGATCACTTTACTAAAAGGTTGGTTAGTAGGCTAATGATGATTGATAAGAGTAGTGAGTATAAAAGTATTCCTAAAAGCGACATTCATACTCATGGACGCAAGGGTTTTGAAATAAAGTGGTAAACTATTTCACTATCAAAGTGGTAAACTTATTCAGTGTCACGAGTGGTAAACTTATTCAGTGTCAGAATTATGTAAAAGCTGTTGACTTGTAATTATTTACAATTTATTGTGTATATAATCTCAATAATCATTTGGTGTATTGGTTTTAGGGGTTAATCTATATTAGGAGGTGCGAAATGATTATACTAAATTATATAAGATAAGCTGAAGAAGTAAAAAATAACTTCTTCAATCAAGAATAACAATAGAAGGAGTTTATTTATGAACATAAAAATTAGAAACTTTATTGACGGAGCTGGATACTGCGATGATTTTCAGAAAATCTGTGATTTTTTAATTCATATCAATTATATGACCACAGTCTTGGCGAGGCATTCTTATGCATTGACATGGATTACGAAGGCATAAAGTCACAACTTATAGACTTTGCAATAGATAATTTGAATTTGAATGGGGAAATAAGGTTGGCTTTGCTAGATGGAGATTTAGGTTATCAGCAATCGGCTGTTCAAAAGGGTTTTATTTCTACTATGGAAAAGATTCCAACTTCGCGAATAGACATCAATGACCAGGTTTATACTCTCCCGAAAGGGTATACAATTATGAGCTTTGCCGCTGATAAATATTTTGATGCGATTTGGAAGGGGTTCGAGAATAAACGTGAACGCATAGAAGCCGAAATGGAAAGTGCTAAAAATAGAGAAGGGTTTGACAAACTATATTTTGACCCTGATTTACGCATATTAGTTGTTGCTCCAAATGGAGACTACGCTGCCCATTGTGGGATGTGGTGTATTCCTGGCAGCGAGTATGCTTATGTCGAACCTGTTTTCACTTTACCAGAATATCGTAAGTTAGGATTGGGTAAAGCTGCTGTTCTTGAAGGGGTAAATAGGTGTGGCAAACTCGGAGCAAAACATGCATATGTGCTTTCATCACAGCAATTCTATTATAATATCGGTTTTTATCCTTACCAAAATGATATATGGTGGATACATAAAAAATTCTAAACTAATAAAATCAAACTTTTTAAGTGTATGAAAATAGCCCAACCGCAATTGGAAAAGTAGGTAAAAAGGAAACACCTATGTTAGCTAAGATTCTTGCTGGAGTAACATTTATAACATTTTACTGTTTTTTCATAATTAAATAGGACCATATCGTGAGACCGTTCATTTTCAGATGTTTCTTTAGAAACATTGCTAATCTGAGAATGGACGGTCTTCTTTTGAAGGATGTGGTTTCGGATATGGGATGAAAAACGAATATTCGTTCATTCATCTAGTAAGGTGATGAAATAGATGAGAATGCATTAAGCATGTGTTGCAAACTTCAGCCGTTCTGATTCAGTGGACTGAATACTTTATAAGTTGGTGAAATAAAGTGATTTTATATACTTTTTACATATATTTTACCGTTACATGTAGGCAACAGATGTGGAATTGTCAAGTAAAATTGACCATTTTTTTCGTTTAAAACTGACCATCTATAAAACCTTAATTTGTAACTATTAGATGGTCAATTTTCATTGAAAAACTATCTTATAGCACTAAAAATGGACCATTATTTTCATTTAAAATTGACCATCTAATCAATAGATTGCAAGTTTATATCCATCTTGTAGTAAAGCGGTTTTATTAATGCATACTTCACCTGTTACTTTACTAATTTGAATATATTTTACGTATTCCAATAGTTTTTCTCGTATCAATTCTTCATATAAGGATTCCATAGTTGGTATCTTTGGTGAAACTGCTTTCTTCATGTAATTAGATTCCTCTGCATATATTTGATTTATGTCTAAGAAAATATCAGTATCATGAGCAGAAGGAATTTCATTAAAATGATCGGTTGCCTTATCATACCCACATGAAATCATTCGTTTCATTTTGCTTATTTGACTAGAGGGATTCTTGTATCCAAGCTCATTTTGTAAGTATGCAACTGCCTTACTTCGTCCGAGCTGATTATATATTTGAGCAACTTTTTGATAATCTATATTTTTTTTCATACGCTATATTATCGACTTTCCTTGAAAGCTTTCACCTTTGACACGAAAGCTATCGCCTGTTATACTTAGTACATGACAATGATGTACCAATCGATCTAGAATTGCAGTAGCAGCAAGCTGCCCTGTGAATAATTCATCCCATTTGCCTAATGGGAGATTGGTCGTAATGATGAGAGAGCGTTTTTCATATCTTTGCCGGATAACCTGAAAAAATATGCTCTCTTTTTCTTTATCCATTTTTATATACGAAAGTTCATCGATAATCAATAATTCTACTTTATTCAGCCTTTTTAAATATGACTGTAATTGCCCTTTCTTTGCACTTTCTAATAGATCGTCCATAAGTTCTTTTGCATTCACAAATAGTACTCTTTTTCCTGCATTACACGCATTTATACCTATTCCGGTTGCTATCATACTTTTTCCTACACCTGGAGGTCCTATAATAATAATATTTTCTTTACGCTCCATAAAGGATAGGGTACCTAATTCTTTGATTTGTTGAAAGTTCATGGTAGGATTAAAAGAGTATTCAATCTCATCAAGTGTTTTAATAAAATCAAATTTGGCGCTAATTAATAGCCGATTTGATAAACGGGATTTCTTTCCTTCTTCTTCCACTTGAATCAATCGAACTAAGAACTCTTTATATCCCAACTTCTCATCAATGGCCTCCTCAATTATTCGAGAATACTGTTCTCTCATATCCACCATCTTGAAGTGCTTTAGTTGCTCTTTTATATACGTATCTGACTGTTTTACATTACAATTACTTATGTTTTTATCACCTCGAGTCTCTCATAATAATTACAATCTCTAGTTAATCCGTTGTCATCTATCTCAGTCTGGTTACTAAATACTAAGTCATCCATATTTGCTGTAACAATCTCAAAGTATCTATCTTTCAACAATCTCTTAAATGAAGTAATATCTAGTCTACTTTCCTTGATTGCATAAGCCATAACTTTATCAAGATCATCGGTATTGTATAAATCAGTTAACTCTAATATCTTCCTTGCATGATATGTAGGTTGCTGAAAGAGTAACGATGCTATTTCTAAATATTCCTTTCCATTTACAAATGTTTTGGTAAAGTCTCTTGTTATTTGTGGAATTGATTTGCTAGCCTTTGGTGCTATAGGTTCATAATGTTCCTCTTGAACTAATGTATTCTGTCTACCATCAACTTGCTCAATCGTTAAAATTTCCTTGTTGTCTGCGTCAGTAATTTCTATTCTGAATCCGTAGATAATCCTAAAGAACAATGTTTTTGCCACATATTTTACAGGAACACTATATTTATTTGTATTAATGTGTATAAAATTATCGTTGCTCACTTTACGTTTCAATGTTGATGAAAACCTTAATGTTGAGTTTGGAAGAGGTAAAAGGGCTTTTATTTCTTGGTTTTGAAAGAATTCATTTGGTATTCGTTTTGTTGTTCCGTGAACTTGATTATTCCACTCATTAACAAATGCCTTCCCCTGTGCCGTCAAATCTTCCATCGACTTAAATCTATTTCCTTTTATAAACTGTTCCTAAATGTACTTAAATGGATTTTCAATTTTCCCCTTTGTTCTAGGCCAATAACAGTTACATGCATTTAGCTGAGTGTTGAGATGAGCTGCAATGAGTAATGCTTGTGGTTTGTAGCGAATTTCATCTTCATTCTTGGGGTTGTTCTCAAGCACTAGTGATTTTGGATTATCAATCATCAATTCTAGGGTAACTCCACCTAAATCTGAGAATAATTCTTGAATCGCTTCGTAGATAGCTTCTGAATCTGCATTAAGTGAGAAACAGAGTGCTTTTTTTCTACATGCAGATAGGATCATAGAAAAACAATATACCGTTCTTATTCTTGTGCCAATCCATACTTCATAAGGTGACCAATCGAACTGTGCTTGATCTCCACAAGGAGTCTCAATACGAACAGTTGTAAGATTAGAAATTGGTGAACTTGAGGAGTCAATCTTCTTTAAATAACGATAGATTGGACCTATATCTCCAGTATAACCGTGCTTTTTTAACTCTCTATAGATACGAGTTCCGTTGTAGTCAAAGTTTGGTGATGTGTACCATTCAATGATTTGCTCCTTATATTGTTCAATTTTACTTGGATAATTTATCCGAGTATATTTGGGCTCCTCCTTCTTTTCTAATAATCTTTTGACCGTATTCCTGGCCATTCCTAGTTGACGCGCTATTTGTGCAATCGGAACATTTTTCTTTTGTAGTTCTTGCACAGCTGCCCACTGTTGCAATTTTTTCACTTCCTTTTTTACCACCTTTCATGTGTTATGAAAGTATGGTATCTGATTATTTTGAAGTGGTCAATTTTCATTGTAAATCAACAATCAAGGGATGCATTCAGACTTTATGCTTAAAATGACAGCAGAGAACATCGCAAACTTTATTGGACAGAATGCTTATACGGCAGACAAGATCATAATCACTGATTTGTGTGACAGGCTGATTTGTGAATCAATTTATGGTGGATTTATTATGAATTGTTCGGATCAGAATTTGTGCAGAGAGATCATTCCTCATCTGGCACTTATTCAGCAAGGAGATGCAGAACCCAAGGAATTTGCGGTGGCAACCAGAGAAGAGATGGAGGCACTCTGGGATATGGAAGAAAAGGCAGTAATGGAGGCTGAGATTAGAATGTTGTAATTTGTAATATTACCAATTTTATGGATATTTTTTCTTGTATTACGCCTCCCGTAAGAGTACAATAGGAATAACAATGTTGTTAATATTGTTATTCCTATTGGGAGGTAAGAAAATGCCAACTGTAAATGAATTATTGGATATCGCAAAATCAGAATTAGAAAATCTTTTACCGGGAGAAGTATTCTTGGTTCGTGATCTGTTCAAAGGATATGAATGGAACCGAATTTCCCGTAGCGATAGATTACTTCTTGGCACCTTATTTCTCAATTATATAAAAACGGATCATATAGGGATTGTTCCGATAGAAAAGACATCTTCGGGGCAACAAAGATATATAAAATCCGTTATAATTGGTGATTTTGAGGGGGTAGTTATCAATGGGGAATGCTAAATTAAGTAAAACTCATGTGCCGGATAAAGTATATGCTTACTCACTTCAAGTTAGACATATGATGTATGAATTACTTGACTGCAAGGAAGAAGATGCTGTTAGTGTAGAAGTTTTTGATGATATTGGCGTGGAAAAAGCAGATGGTACAAAGGATGCTATACAGGCAAAAAGTGCACTATCTAGCAGAAATCCTGTATCGGATAGGGCAGTAGATCTATGGAAAACTTTATATAATTGGTTAGTTGCTGTACAAGAAAAGGAAATTGATATTGAGAATACAAATTGTAGACTATTTATAACTGTTGATAAACACGGAAATATCGTCGATTCCTTTAATAAGGCAACTACAGATAAAGAATCTTGTCTTGCTTGGGAAGCTGCCAGACGTGAATTTTATGATGAAGAGGGAAATGAAAAGAAGTGTGGAGATGAATATGTAAATTATATTCGAGCATTTTTTTCTGATGATAATAAATTAGAAGCGTGTAATGTTATTAAAAAGTTTAAACTCCAAACCACATTAAAAACACATACTGAAAGCTTATATGAGAAATTTGCAGAAAAAGCTTTTATTTCAAAAGAATCCCTTGATATAATGTTTGTTTATATGTTGGGCTGGATTGACAAACAGACTGCTATGTTGGCAGAAGCTAAAAAGCCAATGATAATATATAATAAGAATTTTAGAAATGAATTGACAGCCAAATATAGGGAAGTAAATCAAAAGTTAAGTCTTGTTGAGATAGCTCCCAAACCTTCTGAAGATATGATTAATAGTGAGTTGGCGGCTTTTAGAGTTTATATAGAGCAACTAGACATTGTCAATTGTGATTATACAGATAAAATTGAGGCTATTAGTGATTTCTTGCGCGCTTCAGCAAATAGAACTGCATGGGCAGAAAAAGGTGATATTAGTAAGGATGCAATTAATTTATTTTCCGAAGAATTAACAAGAATATGGAACAATAAGAAAAGAATATTAGAAATTACCCAGAACAGTATGGAAGAAAGTGATCGAGGTCGATTGTTATATTTCGAATGCAAAGATAAACAAGTAGATATGGGAAGTTTTATTGCTCCTTCATTCTTTACCTCAGGATGTTTTCATACTTTAACGGATGATGAAAGCATAGGTTGGCATCCAGAGTACAAAAAGATATTGAAAGATAGGAGGAGTAAAAATGGGGAATCTCGCTAAAGAATTTGAAAATGTTCAAAATCCTGCATTAGGTGCATATGTAATATGGAATTTTTCTAGAGGATATTACGAACATAATACTTCATTTATTCCATTTCAATTGTTATTTATAGTATTACCAATCATATTTAGAGCTGACTTAGTTGATCTTATTGTTACAACTCAAAAGCAATCGGGATTAAGATATTTTGCCGATAAATTTATGAGAACTGAAGTGTTGAAGAATGATATGATTTCACACCTACATAAAGCAAGTGAAGACTCGAAAATAGTTTCATTAGAGTCTATACAAATTGCAATTCACTCTAATCTGATTTCGATAGATTCAGATAGTGGGCTGGTATTTCCTGTAACAACAGCAGAAAAGAAAAATGTACCTGATTCAGTAAAACGGTTTGGAAAAGCTGCTGAACGGCTGGGTAGTTGGTGTGCAAGATTAACTATGCATGAAATATCTCAAATTCTGAAAGTGAGGTTTTAACATGGATTTTCAAATAAAAAAATTGATTTTATGGCCAAAAAAAGAAGGCTTCGATTTTAAAGAAATTAAATTTGAATTGAATCAGATAAATATTATTACAGGTGCATCTAGAACAGGAAAATCAGCAATAATACCAATTATTGATTATTGCCTTGGGTCAGGTAGTTGTTACATTCCTGTTAAAACTATTAGAAATGCATGTAGTTGGTTTGGGATATTAATTTCTTCAAATGAAAAGGAAATCTTATTAGCAAGGGAAGAACCAGGTTTACAAAAGTCAACTGATGATATGTTTCTACTAGAAGGAACATCTATAGAGATTCCATCAAGGGTTATTAAGAATACTACCAGACAGAGTGTAAAGCGTTATTTAGATGAAGCAGCTAAATTGTCATTTCTTGATATTGATGCTGATACGAATAATCAATTTTTGGGGCGTCCCTCGTTCAGAGATTTAATGGCCTTTTGCTTTCAACCTCAAAATATTGTTGCTAATGCAAATACATTGTTTTATAAAGCAGACACAACGGAGCACAGAACAAAGTTAATAAATATCTTTCCTTATATTCTTGGTGCGGTAACTCCAGAGATTCTTGCTAAACGCCAACAAATTAGTGAACTAACGAGAGAATTAGGCAGAAAACAAAGAGATTTACAGAAGCTTAAGGATGTTTCAGAAAAATGGAAAATTGAAATTAATGGTTGGGTAAGCTTAGCGCAAGAATATGGGATTTTTGGCAAGGACATTAATATTGAAAATATGTCATTTGATGAGCAAGTCGAATTACTAAAAGATTTAATTAGTAAAAATGCTTTAGATTCGCATATTGATCCTGAAAAAATTATGGATGCTTCACATGAAATGATCGAATTAAGAAAAGAAGAAAATATGGTTGCAATGGAATTGGCAAAAGCAAAAAGTCGATTTACTGAAATGTCTCAGTTGTTTGATAGCATGGACACATACAGAAAATCGTTGTCAATTCAAGTTGAACGTTTAAATATATCAAAATGGCTTCGGTCATTAGGTGAACAGAACGGCTCGTGCCCTATATGTGGAACTACAAATATTAAAAACAATACTCTAGAAAGATTATTTACAAATTTAGAAAAGATAGAAGAGGAATCAGGCTATACAAAAACTATTCCTGCAGCATTTGAAAGAGAATATGAAAATGTTAAGAAAGAAATAAATGTTTTGAGTGAACGCCTATCAGCCGTGCAAAAGAGAATTAAAATACAGAGTGAAACGAAAATAACATCAGAAAATGAAAAATATACATTAGATGGTATTTCAAGATTTTTAGGTAAAGTTCAATACGCCAGTGAAACTTTTGATTTGTTAGGGACTGACAGTCTATTAATAGATGAAATTGATAGGTTAATGAAAGAATTAGAGGATCTGAAAAAGCAAGTAAATGAAAATGCGATTGAAAAGAAGATTGAAACAGCCATTAGGACTATATCATCTAATACAATGAAATTAATTCCATTACTTGACTCAGAAAGACCTAACGACCCAATTAAAGTTGATTATAAAAACTTAACAGTAATAGTATCATCTGAAGATGGACGAGATGATTATTTATGGGAAATTGGTAGTGGATCCAATTGGCTGGCATATCATATTGCAGCAACATTAGCATTTCAAATATTCTTTAGTAATATGGTAATGTCATCAGTGCCGAACTTTATTGTATATGATCAGCCAAGCCAAGTTTATTTCCCACAAAAACTAGCTACAAAAGAAGATGATAAAGATATTGATCCTAAATTAGGTGATGAGGACAGGATTGCTGTAGAAAAGATATTTAAAACTATATCTTCTGCGATATCAATTGCTAATAAGCCAATTCAAATTATTGTACTAGAACATGCAGATAAAAGTGTATGGGGAGAAGTGGAGAAAGTACATGAGGTATGCGAGTGGAGAGGCGAAAACCAGAAGTTGATACCAGAAGAGTGGATAAAATAATATGAATTCGATCACATGTCTATTATTCAAAAACATAAAAATGAGCATTGTAGATTAATTGAATATAAAGTGTGGAGGAAGTTAAAATGATGCAGTTTTCACAAAAGAGCATAAAGGGGTTATTTGATAGTTCAGAAAAAACTATGATAATTCCGGTTTATCAAAGGGCCTATTCATGGGAAGAAAAAGAAATCAAGGTATTCTTAGAAGATCTTAAAGAACAGCAAATTGGTGGTAATGTATACTGTTATGGAAATCTACTATTAGAAACGATACAAAAAGATGTTGAATATGAAGTTATTGATGGACAGCAGAGATTAACAACACTAACCATATTTGTGAGAGCACTATTAAATGTTTTGAACAAACGCACAAAAAAAGAAAATGAAATACAGAATAAGGTTAATTTAAAAAAGAAAGAAAAGATTTATTTTAAAGATGATGGTGTAATAAAATTGCGTCCAGTGGATTATGACAGAGGATTTTATGACACCCTGATAGTTGATAACAAGAAAGAATGCAGTTTGGCAACACCTTCGCAGAAGAGGATGTTAGATGCCAAAGATTATTTCGAAAAAACATTATCTGAAATGAGTACAGATGAAATTATAAATATTTTCTCCATTCTGGAGGAGGCACAAGTAAATTGTATAGAACTACAAGGAAAAAAAGATTCTGCGCTGATGTTTGAATTGCAAAATAATAGAGGGAAGGAATTATCAAATTTAGAAAAGCTAAAATCCTTCTTTATGTATCAACTTTATGTTGTTAGTGATACCAAAGAAACCGATGCAAACATTACTTATGTGGCAGATAAATTTGATCCTATATATAGATTGATAAATGATTTGAAAGAGAATAACAATTCTGATGATTTAAGAGAATTGAATGAAGACAGAATTTTTATGTATCATTGTCATGCCTATACTGCAAAAGGTTTTGGTTATAGAAGTATCGACGATATTATTGATGAGTACAAAAATCTTAAATCTAATAAAGTTAATTGGATAAAAAGTTTTACTGACGAATTACATACAACTTTTTCTAACATTAAATATTTGCAAAGTATGAAAAATAAGTATCTTTCAAAATTAATTAAAATAGGTATGCCATACTTTGTGTATCCATTTCTAATTAAAGGATTGAAATATTTTAAAGAGGATAAGGAAAAACTCAATCAATTATTCAAGACCATGGAAATATTGAGTTTTAGATATAAACTGATTAATAGCCGTTCTGATTTGGTAAGTAAGTTATATCCTACTTTAAGAAATTTTAAGGACAATGTATTTGCGCTAAATGAAGAAGTCAGAAGTGTATTAAACGATAATTGGTACTGGAGTGACACCAGAATGGAAGAGTATCTAAACGGAAATATGTACCAGAACAGCATGTTAAATTATGTGTTATGGGAATATGAGCATAGTATTCAACTAAATGGATATGACACAAGTAAAGTTAAAATACCTAAAGAACAGATTGAACATATTTCTCCACAAACTGAAGATTCAGAATGGATAGCAGCCGGGTATGAAGTTGATAAAAATAATTTTTATTCTGAAGAATTTGCAGAGGGATGGCTAAACTGCTTGGGCAATCTTATGTTGATTTCAGGGTCTCACAACGCATCAATTGGAAACAAACCGTTTGCTGATAAATTGAAAACGTATAAAGAAAATCCTATTCTGAAACAGCAGTTTGAAATAGCTAGCTTCTTAGATGAAAATCGAAAAAAACCTAAATGGGATTCTTATGCCATTTCACGGAGACACGAAAAAATCTTAGAGTTTGCTTTAGAGAGATGGAGTTTTGATTAAAAAAAATAAAGAAAAGAGGAAGATTATATTATGAGTGCTGAAACAATCAACAAAGAGCTGACGGCTACTATGATTACACTGGAACAAATTTATTTGGATCCCAATAATCCGAGATTTACCTCGATGGATTGGGATGAAATAACAGAAGATAAGATTGATTCAGATGAAGTACAAGAAAAAACATGTAAAAGATTAGAGGAATCTTTTTCGGTTGATAAATTAATGTTAAATATTGAAACAAATGGATTTTTATGCATTGATAGAGTTATTGTTAAAGAATTTAAAGATAATAAATATGTCGTTTTGGAAGGAAATAGAAGAATTTGTGCTGCTAGGCTGATTAAGAAAAAATATGATCAAAATAACGACTTAGTCGATGAAGATGTTATTGATTCTCTTAAAGTTATTGATTGTTTGGTTTATACAGGGGTTGAATCACAACCAGCATGGATATTTCAAGGGTTAAGGCATATAATGGGAATCCATGATTGGTCAGCGTTCAACAAAGCTAAGCTTCTTGTTAGATTAATGGATGATGAAGGATTGTCATTAACTCAAGTTGGGAAAAAATTTGGTCTTACTGCATTTGGTGCTGGACAATGGGTACGAGGTTATTATGCATTCAAAAGGGCAACAGAAGAATCAGACTATACATCGGAAGTTGATGAAAAATTATATCCTTACTGTCAGGAAATTTTTAGTAGAAGTAATACTGGAATAAGGGAATGGCTAAAATGGAATGATTCGGAATATCGTTTTGAGGATACGTTACATTTCAATGAATTTCTTTCATGGCTTTATCCAAGAGACGATGATGAGGTGCTAGATGGTGTTGAGGTAAAGGGAGTTTGGGCTCAAAGAAGAATATCAAAAAGTAATGATATACGAATTATTTCTTACTTATTACGTGAAGCACCTATTGATTTTGAAGCATTTCGTGCCGATGGTGATTTGGAGAAAGCTTATAATATGGCAAGTACTAAAAAGTATATGAACCAAACAGATCCTTCAGAGCAGGCATTTGAAAATATTAATGCGTGTATTAAATCTTTGGAGAATTTACCTTTTAAGCTTTTAAAAACAGAAAAACAAAAAATTCTTACTTTATTAGAAAAATTGGAGAATGCAATAGGAGAAATTAAGGAAACATGTTAATTAGTGAAGAAAAGCAAATAATGGCATATCTTTACAGAAAAACATATACAAGTGAGATATATAGTTTTCAAGATTTGGTAAAAGAGGCAATTATGCTTGTTCTTGAATTCGATAAAATAAATGCAGAAGCTCTAACGGATAAGAAAATAAACAAAGTGTGGGCATGTTTTTTAAAAGATTATAACTATGATTTGAAAAATAACATAGTACCATTATTTGATATTATTGATGAAAAATCAAAATTAGTAAAGTGGATAGGAATAAGCAGCACTGATTTAGACGAATGTAAAAGATACTTATTTATGGACAGACCAGAACTTTATAAAATTTTTGATAAAATGTCAAATAGAGAATATGAAGCATTAGCATGTGTATTATGTGGATTGATGGGTGCTGAGAATAAATTACTAACCGATGCTGGAAATGAAGGTGGAATTGATTTTATTGCAAGTATAAAGTTTTCTACTAATGCTCATTTTTTGTTTGGAATTAAGGGACCAATAAGAATAATCGGACAATGTAAAAAATACAATACAAAGGACAATATTGGACACATGAAGGAGTTTACACAAACTCTTAACAATGTATATAATTTATCTTTTAGACCGGGAGAAATACTGCCGTTGTGGTTTAAACAAGATAAAGGTCCAATATATGGTTGGCACATTGCACATGAAGGACACCAGTCAGGAGCTTTAGGATATGCTAAAAATTTTGGAATACTAACATCATCTTCCAAAGAAATAATTGACCTGTTATGTAAATTAAAATTTGCTAATACTATTAAGGGAACTAAAGTAGATAAGTTAAAATATATGATACGGGAAGAACTAACAAAAGAATATCCATAATTAATTCCGGCTATATATTAAGTAATGATTATTAATTGTGCAAAATTGAGTCTTCAAGAGGAAAACAAGGGAAAGATTCACAGATTACTAAACCAAGAACATGTGGATTAAACTTTTTAAATTCAAATGTGGTAGCACTACCAGGCAAAGAATACGGATCCATCGCATAGAAATCCAGAGTAAACTCTCGATAAATATAATGCAGTTTGAACTCGTATTTTTCTTCCGAAGAAAGACCTTTAGGAAGAATCTTTTTGCGAGAGAGATAGTAGGGGCATTTTTTATTCACGCATTTATGAATGTTGAATACCTTACGTGATTTTACAATAGTAAGTGTATTGCCACAATGGG
>JAEYSV010000070.1 GCA_023434365.1 Bacillota bacterium
AAAGAGTTTCGCTAGCGAAACTCTCCGCCTGCGGCGGGTCGCTTAGGCGACATTTTTCATTTCCGCCGCAGTGCGATCCTCGCGGAGCGTTTTTTGTGATATAGGAAATTAGCAATTTCCTATATCACAAAAAAGGGCATGTACCTTATGGCACACACCCTCCAAAAATAATATTTACTTCCAGGAATCATCCTCACCTTACTCAGCAAACGTAGGAATAATTTCTTTTTTCAGTACATCCACCAATCCCAAATCAGATATTTTCACCTTTGGAATCACTGGTAGTGCCAAGGTAACAATTCGAAGGATTGGATTATCTAATTCCGTTAAGCCAAGAGCTCGAATCGCATCTTTCATTTGCTGATTCTCCTCAGCCAGTAACTCGGCTGGTTTTAGAGACATTAATCCGGCTAGGGCTAATTCTAAGGTATATAAAACTTTCCCCTCTGAAACTGCTGCCATACCTCCACCACAGTTGATTAATGTATTCGCTGCTAACAGTGCTGCTTTGGGACAATCATAGACAATCGTCAGGTTGTGACTATCATGGGAAATGGTAGTTGCCCAGGCTCCTTTTGTGATACCAAAGTTTTTCACAACTCCTAAACCGATGGTATCATGGCCTCTGTGTCGATTCACTACTGCTACGAATTTGAGGCTTGGATCTTCTAATACTAATCTGCCTTCTTTTACCGGAAGTTCAAGTACAGCAAGATCTGTAGCAATATTGGTTACTGATTCATACTGCATCACATTTACTTTCACGGTTCCGTTTTGAATCGGTATAGGAAGAATAAAATCATTTACACTAAGTTCCTTCACAAACATGGAATTCATCGTTTCTAAAGGATGACTTTCTTCAGCAATCTCAGCGATTAATTGGCCGTCTTTTGCTACTAATGTACCCTCAAAGATAACATGACTTGGGGTAAGCTCTTCTAAGCTATCCACTAAAAGCATATCCGCAACAAATCCTGGTGCAATCGCTCCCAGATTATCAAGGTGAATCTCACGAGCTGTGTTGTACGTAGCACTTCGTATTGCAGTGACCGGGTCCATCCCATTTTTAATTCCCGTACGCACGACATCATTAAGATGTCCGGTTTTTAATATATCATCCGCTTCCCTATCATCCGTACAGAAGCAAAAATGATCGAAGAATTTGATATCTTTTACGCCTTGCCAGATTGCTTCGATGTTTTTGGCAATCGAAGAATCACGGGCATCCACATACATTCCACTTCTTATTTTTTCTAATGCCTCTTTGGAATCTCTCGTTTCATGACAGGTATTTGGTCCGCCACATAGATAAGCAGAAAGCATTCCGCCTGATAAAAATGGCGCATGTCCCTGAAGATAAAGATTTTTGGCCTCTGCCATCTCTATCTTATCCATCATAGTGTCTTCGCCTTGTATCACAGCAAGGAAATCCATAACCTCTGCTAAACCAATGACACGATCTAAGCTTGCCAGTTCTTCTACTTCTTTCGCATAGAATTCTGCACCACTATGTTCCACACCTGGAGCGGCCGGTACACAGCTAGGTACATCAATGAATTGTCTCATTGGAAGACGTTCGGAATTTTCATACATATACTTGACTCCGTCCATCCCCCATACATTAGCAATCTCGTGAGGATCAGTCACTACAGTAGTAGTTCCGTGTGGAATTACTGCCTTTGCAAAGTTTCTTGGAGTCATCATCGAGCTCTCAATATGAATATGGGCATCTATAAGTCCAGGAATCAGATATTTTCCTCTCGCATCTATTGTAAAGTTAGCCTGTCTTGTATCGTCTGCTACATGCTCCCATTCTACATGGGCAATCATGCCATCGTACACATACACATTGGCCAGATATATTTCTCCGGTAATGACATTGACCATATTGGCATTTTTTATGACCAGATCACATGCAATCTCACCAAGAGCCGCTTTTAATAGCATTCTCTTGTTCTTTGGCTGAATCTTCATCGTAACTCCTCCTTGTTCAAGTACGCCCAAATTTATATTATCCTACTATAAAGTATGCGATTAATGGAATTGCTAAGACATACAAAATAGGATGCACTTCTTTGAATTTACCAGTAAATGCTTTAATAAACACATGCGCAAGTATACCAGCAGAGATACCACCAGCAATACCACCACCAAAAATGGTAAACATAATCATTAAGAACGGACCAAACACTTCAGTGAAGTCATCAAAATTGATATCTTTAATTCCCTGAATCATAAGGAATCCAACAAAGATTAATGCTGGACCTGTTGCTGCATTAGGAATCATCAATACTAATGGTGATAATAAGGTCATTAAGGCAAATAACAATCCTGTTATTATACTTGAAAATCCCGTTCTACCTCCTGCTTCAACACCAGCGCTTGATTCAATAAATGTAGTAATAGTCGTATTACCTGTTGCAGCACCAATACAAGTACCAATTGCATCTACTAAGAAAGGTTTCTTAATATCTTTGACATCACCATTCTCATCCATCATGCCAGCTTTTGCACTTACCCCTAAAACTGTGCCCAGTGTGGAGAAAAAGTCACCACAAAATGTGATAAATATCAAAGAAACAGCGGATAGGTTTAATGCAGCGGACCAATCAAAATTAAGAGTGATGTTACCAACTCCACTTACATCCGGCACTTTAAATAAAGATAATGGCACCGTGGTTAATCCAAATGGAATACTTAGTACAGTAATCGTAATGATACCAATTAAGATTGCTCCTCGTACCTTATACGCATTTAACACACCAATAATTACAAGACCAAGAACCGCTAAGTACACTGCTGGTTGCGTAAAGTCTCCCATCGTAACACCATTTTCAAATACACCGATGCCTGTATTACTAAAACCTAAATAAGCAATGAAAAAACCAATTGCTGTACCGATCGAAATCTTAATATTTTTAGGAATTGCTTTTACAATTAGGTTTCGTACACCAAAAATTGTTAATGCAACAAAGATAATGCCAGAAATTAAGGTCATGGCCATTGCGCCACCAAAGGAAAGCTCGCCACTCTGAATCAAAGCTCCAAACATAAAGTTACTGCCCATCCCAGTAGACAGAGCAAATGGAAGATTCGCATACAATGCCATAAACAAAGTGATGATGGCACTAATCAATGCACATACTACAATAATAGCTTCTTTGGAGATCTCAACACCATTGACATCTGTAATAAAATTTTCTGGGCCATAACCAACAATTGCCCCTGGTTGAACGACTAATACATAAGCCATCGTCATAAATGTTGTAATACCAGCGATAAGTTCAGTTCTCCAGTTGGAACCCCTCTCCTTAATCTGAAAAAACTTGCTTAATACTTCCATAATGTCCTCCTTAGAAATATGTTATATATAAAAGGGTGTTACGCAACATTTTGCTTTCATCTTTCCCTTTTATTTTGTTTCATAATTGTCATAACATACATCATAACAACAACGTACATATTAGCATTGAATACGACATATTTCTACATTATTCGTCTTATTAATTATTAATGAATAATATTTGTATGGCTTATATATGTTGCTTTAATAATAAGTATCTGATATTATTTGACGTGTAATAACAACAAAAATATTAATAAAAATGAGGGAACAAAATGGACCAAAATAATACATTTGATAAGAATGAATCCAATCACAAACGACGTGTTCGATATAAAGGAACTCACCCAAAATCATTTCATGAAAAATATAAGGAACTAGAACCAGAGAAATATGCGGATACGGTAGCAAAAGTCATTCAGAAGGGGTCAACTCCAGCTGGTATGCATATTTCCATTTGTGTAAAAGAAATCCTTGAATTTCTTCAAATCACGCCAGGTCAAATCGGATTAGACGCCACATTAGGGTATGGTGGTCATACCTTGGAGATGCTCAAATGCTTAAATGGCAAAGGACGCTTGTATGCCACTGATGTAGATCCAATCGAATTACCGAATACCAAAAATCGTTTGGAACGTATGGGATATGGCCCCGACATTTTGGTGATTAATCAAATGAATTTTTCTAGCATCGATCAACTCCTTCCAGAGTCAGGGCCATTCAATTTTGTATTGGCTGATTTGGGTGTGTCTTCGATGCAAATCGACAACCCAGAAAGAGGATTTTCTTATAAAATAGATGGTCCATTGGATTTGCGTCTCAATCCTGCAATGGGCCAATCAATCACAAGCCGTTTAAAAGAAATGACGTTACTTGAATTGCAAGGTATGTTAGTAGAAAATGCAGACGAACCATATTCCGAAGAAATTGCTCGTGCCATCAAATCCTACCTTAAAAAAGGGAAGGAACTATCGACAACTACACAACTGCGTACTATTATCCAAGATACGCTAAAAACCATCCCACACATCAATGAGGATGATGTTAAAAAATCCTGTCAAAGATGTTTTCAGGCATTACGAATTGATATCAATGATGAATTTGAAGTGTTAGATGAATTTTTAAGAAAACTACCTGATTGCCTTGCAGAAGGTGGTCGCGTTGCGATACTAACCTTCCATTCAGGAGAAGATCGTCGCGTCAAAAAATCATTTAAGCAATACTTTAAAGAAGGAATCTATCGCGAAATAGCGCCAGAACCAATTCGTCCATCAGCAGAAGAATGTCGTGCCAATGGTCGTGCACGTTCCGCAAAATTACGGTGGGCAATCAAAGCTTAAAGAAAGTGAAACCGCTTTCTAGTAATGCTTAAGGGGTAGCCCATCTACCAGGTTTTTTAATAGTTTTGTAATAATATCGAAAAAAGTTTGTAACAAAATTTCGTCAGCATTTTGACTATATAATTACCAATCATTTGATACAAAATTGGAAAGATTCATTTCAAACAAAAGCATAAAAAAAGCGATGCAATCTATAATTAATGATTTTCATAGTATTTATATCTAGTTTTTATATGGAAACTTAGATTAATAAAATTGGAAAATTATCTGGATAAAAATTGCAGAAATATGGGAACTGGAGTCAGGCGCTCCAATATCTAACTATTGAAGGTCACCCCCCTATATGTTACATTATGTGTACAGCTTGAGCGACACAAATTAGTCGAATCAAGCGATCAGAAACTAGCTAACCGAGTTTATGGAAACGTGCTAATTAATAACACACCATATAGGAGGTAATCTATGAGAAGATTAATTACAACATTATGTACAGTGACACTATCATCATTAGGAATTTATGGAGCAAATAATTTAGCAACGAATCAAAATCAATTACAAACAAATACAAATATGCCATATACTCAGGAAGCTAACAATACAGTATCTACAGAACAAAAGCCGGTACAAGAAGCAAAAGAGGAACAAGTAGCGAATGAAGCGATTAATGCAAATGCTTCATCAGAAGTAGCAAAGAATAAAGCTCAGGTTAAAAATCAGAAAGCGCAAGCAGCAAAACAGCGAAATGAAGCTAGAAAAGCTACCAAAAAAGCTAAAAAACAGGTAAGTCAACCAGCTAAAACTGTAGCACCTAAAACAATTGCGCCTAAGACAGTTGCACCAGCAACACAAGCGCCTAAAGCGGTAGCCCCTAAAACTCAAGCGCCTCAAACAACAGCACCTGCGAAAACAGAAACTCAAACAAATAATTCCAGTATCAGCAACTATGCTAATCAGGTGTTACAATTAGTGAATCAGGAACGTGCCAAAGAAGGTCTTAAAGCATTAACAACAGCATCAGCCCTAACAAGTGCATCCAATAAACGTGCGCAGGAAACGATGCAATCATTCTCACACACTAGACCAAATGGTTCTTCTTTCTTCACAGCATTAACGGAATTTGGAGTACAATACTCTGCAGCAGGCGAAAATATTGCTTATGGTCAGAGAACTCCACAGGAAGTAGTAACTGCTTGGATGAATTCTCCTGGACACAGAGCTAACATCATGAATGGAAGCTTTGGTAAACTTGGAGTTGGTGTATATCAGGGAAGTAACGGAACAATTTACTGGGCTCAGCTTTTCACAAACTAAGGTAAACTGAATCAGAACAAAATAGATAAAATGTATGAAAGGCAGGTTCCCAAAAGAACCTGCCTTTTTTTGCAGCTATTAATGCAATGGATTCGCCACGTAATCTTAGATAATATTCTTCAAAACAATAGTCTTCGTATGTGTCATTTCATCGAAGGTACTTAACACTCCTTCGGTACCGATTCCAGAGAATTTGTAGCCACCAAATGGCATCTCAAAACTTCTAAAAAAGCTAGCGCCATTGATTACTACTCCACCACACTCCAAAGCATTGGCAACTAATGCTGCTGTTTTCATATTTTGGGTAAAGACGCAGCCACATAAACCAAAGATTGAACTATTTGCAATCTCAATCGCTTCTTCCAAGGTGTCAAATGTGATAATTGGTACCACTGGTCCGAAGATTTCCATGTCAGTAGCTACATCCGCAGTCTTTGGAACATTGCCAATAACCGTAGGTTGATAGAAGGCCCCCTCTCGTTTGCCACCAAGAAGAATCGTTCCCCCTTGATTTACAGTTAATTGAACCTGTTTTTCTACTTCTATGGCGGCTTTTTCACTAATCAGGCAGCCAAGTCTTGTGCTTTCCTCTGATGGCATACCTAGTGGAATCCGACTTATTTTTTCGATTGCTTTTGCCGTAAACTCCTCTACGAGGCTACTATGTACAACAAAACGCTTCGAAGCACAGCATACCTGGCCGGTATTATACATACGTCCCCAGATTAGTTCATCGGTTGCCAAATCAACATCAGCATCTTCAAGTACAAGGAAAGCATCATTGCCACCAAGTTCCAATGCAACATGAGTTAAGTTTTCTGCACAGGCTTTTGCTGTTTCAATTCCCACTTCGGTGGAACCAGTAAGTGTTACAAGGTGTACGTCTGGGTTCGCACACAGATGCGCACCAACTACAGAACCACGACCGGTAAGTATACTAATTGCACCTGGAGTTACCCCCGCTTCGGCTAACAGATACGTAAGTTTGCAAAGAGTAAGCGGGTTATCCGTTGATGGTTTCACAATCGCTGCATTACCGGATAATAAGGCAGGCGCCACTTTTTGATCGAACAAGTCACATGGAAAGTTAAATGGTATGACACACGCAACTACACCAAGAGGTTCTCTTTGAGTAAGCAATATATTGCCAGCTTGCCCTGCTTCCATTCCTGCTGGAATCACTTCACTATATAGATGTTTTGCTCTTTCTGAAAAAGCCTTAAAAGCAATCGATATATTGCCAATTTCTGCTCTGGCTTCCACAATAGGCTTACCAGTTTCATCGGATAACGTTCTTGCCAGTTCTTCTTTCTTATCTTCAACGAGGGCAATAAAACGATACATGATTTCAACTTTTTCATATACCGGAACTTTCGCCCATATTTTCTGGGCAGCTACCGCGCTCGCAACTGCATAATCAATATCTTCCTTCGTAGCCATAGGTACCGTATCGATGATTTCCCCAGTTGCAGGATTGATAACGTTGATAAACTTACCATCTGCTGAATCTGTTAGCTGACCATTGATTAACATTTTCATTACATCGTCCTCCTTCTATTCCCTCTATTCACAAAATCCCGTAAAGGATAGCATCAACCCACCACAGGTATTGTTGTTGTCACTTTCAAAGCCATATTCGCCAAACGTAAATTCCATAAGAAATGGGATATCTCCAGCCACCGCTTTCACTTGGTCATAAACCTCACCAATTCTATCCCCAATTCCTGCACGTCTTCCGCCACAGTGTACCAGATGGAAGGCCAGTGGTTTTCCTGGCATTCTCTGAATTAATTCTTGTAAAGTATTGCCTACCGATTCGATTAATTCATCAACTGTTGCTTCCATGCGAATCACACAGGTTTTTTCAGACAAATTACTACCAATGGCCATTGAATAATCATCATTTCCATTCATAGGATGACGAATGGCTACCAGATCACCCAAACGGTCTTTCACTCCAAGAGGAGACGTAATTGTCGTTACCAAAAGGTTGCCTCCCGTTACAGCTTCCATATCAAGTCCACGCCACTGTGCATATTTTTGGGTGGCAGGAACCCCATCTATTTCAACCAAAGTACGGTTGCCACTAATCTTGGTAATCACACCAAAATCCTCCGTTTCACGATAGGCACCTGTAAATAAGTTGCGCATTTTAGGAGCGTCATAGAAAAATGCTACTGTAGCGCCATCAGAGAATACATTATCATCTGCGTACAATTTCCACTCACCAGATATACTATTATCTGCGGCAGATCCACCAAAGAAAGGTACTCGCCCAATCACAGAGGAGATTCCCTTCAAGTAAAACTCTTCTTCCCCTGGTGATGCTGTCATATAGAAGTAATCAGGCGCCATTGTTTTCCCTGCAGAAGCTTGCGCCAATTTGGCAAGTATTTTACCACTGGCAAACGCATCTCCGTCTTTTTCCAAGGAAGCGATGCCAACGCTCATATCCGAATCTTCCAACGCTAAAATCCCTACAAATGGTGTATCTCCACCTATGTAACCATCTGGTGTAATCACTCCGGTAAAGGATGTGCTACCAAGAACTAATGTTTCAGGTAGTTCTTCTTTTACACCGTTTATTACTTCCTTCATATCATAGGAACAACTCGCATACAAAAAGGCAACTTTTACTTCGGTTAATCCTTGTTTTGCTACTGCAGCGGCTTCCCTGCCCGCTTCTTTCGGACTACAATTGACACTTGAACCAACATTGGCCTTAAACATACCCATTTCCTCCTGATTATTGAATATTTCAGTTGACTACCTTTTTGAACACATCAACTAGATAAATTCATTCTAACCCTATTAAAAACGAGTACAATCACCATATTCCATTGTGTAAAACGGGAGTTCCACTGTACGGAATTTTTGGTAACTTATTACAAAAATTATTAAAAATCGTTATTATTATCCTTGATTTTTCCTAAATCAAACCCGATAATATATTCAAGGATACAAAAATATACTTAAATTTCCTTACATGCACTTTGATTATCTTAGTAATGATTATTAGGAGGAAATGATGGATAGTAATGTTAGAGTTATTGAACGAATTTTTGATATTTTTGAATTACTTGCCAAATCCGAGCAACCTATGAGCCTTACAGAAATAGTGATAGAATCGACAATGAGCAAGACTACTGTCTACCGGCTTTTACAAACGATGAGTGTACGCGGCTATGTGCAAAAAAGCCGAAATAACCGTTACAGTCTTGGATTCAAGTTTATGGAACTGGCAAGTAGTCATATTAATCATCTAGAACTTCAGACGCAGGCCAAACCATATCTAGCCGCATTATATTCAGAATTAAATCTGAGCGTACATCTTGGAACCTTAGATGGCGATAAAATTACATATGTCGAGAAGTTAGATCTGTATCCTTTAAGAAGTAGTAATGCCAATGTTGGTTATAAAACCCCTGCTTATTGTTCCTCCATTGGAAAGTGTCTTTTATCCTGCCTTTCTGGAGAGGAACTAGATAAAATTCTATATGAATGTAAGTTTTATAAATTTACTGAACGTACCATTGTCAATCTATATGAGTTCAAAAAACATCTCAAAGAAGTGAGAAAACAAGGATGGGCAATAGACAACGAAGAGCACATGCCTGGTCACCGATGTGTAGGTGCTCCCATCTTTGATTATTTGGGTAATGGGATAGCCGCTGTTGGCGTAAGTGGAGACCTTCTTCAGATAACAGATGCAAAACTTCCGATGATTGCTCATGAAGTAAAGGAAACCGCTAATCAAATCTCACGTGCGATGGGATGGTGCTGATATGATTCCGAACCGTACCATTGGATATGTATAGTTTTTCTCCAATCTCTTTATTGGATAAGCCTTTGGCAACCAGCTCTACAATCTGCATTTCTCGGGAAGATAAAAGCATATCAAATAAGTTATTGTGACCCGAATGATCGGAGGATATTCTGCCCCTAATAAAATCAAGTATATCTGCCTGAAATACTGTACCACCAGTATGTACAACACGAATTGCAGATAGAATTCTATCAGCCGGACTGTTTTTTAGAATGTAACCATTTACCCCTGCTTTTAAGGCTCTAAGGATTAGGTCCGGTTCGTCAAAAGTCGTGAGCAATAGTGGTGTGGAGAGGTTTTCAGATAGAATCAATTGTGCTGCCTTAATGCCGTCCATTACTGGCATTCGAATATCAAGAAGTGCCACATCTGGTTTAAATTCCCTGCATAGAGTAAGCCCCTCTTCTCCATTCGTAGCCGAAGCCAATAGTTCCAAATCAGGTTGAGATTCAATAATCATCTTCAAACCTTCCCTTATAATCGCATCATCATCTGCCAAAACAATTCTAATCATGAGACCCTCCCACAGCGTTAATATGTAAAGATATTCGTAACACCGAAACCATTTTCACTCTTGTTAATAAAACATTTTCCTTTGGAGTGGATGGTACGCTCTTCTATTGCATTAAGTCCAAGCCCTTTAATGAATCCTTCGGATACTCTTCCGTTATCTTTGTATTCCACTTTAATAATTTTCTGAAAGACCTGAATGCAAAGAGTAAACCTGGATGCATTGGAATGTTTTAATACATTGGTCAGGCATTCTTTTAGATTATCATGGACACATAACCATACATCCATCGGGACAACGCTGATATCCCCTATCGTGCTGAGCTCTGTCTGAATGTCATAACTCACCTGGAACTCCTCGAGCAACGACTTAATATCATTCACTCCAAGCAAAAACTGATCGGAGCGCTCTTCCCTCAGTGCAATCCTGATTTCATCCACACTCTGCCTTAAGTTATTGATGACTTTCTGAACCGTTTCCTTTGCTTTTGATGGGTTATCCTTTAGCACCAGTAAAGAAGCCTCCAGTAAAATGATACTTCCTGAGATTCCATGTCCAATCTGGTCATGAATTCTTGCAGCAATTCGGTTTCGTTCCTCCAAGGAAGTTGTATACTTAAGTGTTTTCGTCAGCCGTTTCAGGTCTACGAGTTTTTTATTGAGTTCCGTGATTAATTCCTTCTGCTCCTCATTGGTATTACGATAAAGTAATACATAATCGATAATATATCGACAATACAACACAAGCGAAGAAGAAATCAACATAATAACCAGTGCCAGATGATTGGGCGGAAAGATGAAGATACATAGCAGAATCACTACCGAAAACATGATATAAAATACCTGATCTTCTATGGTCCTATCAAGAAACTGAATCAATACAATCGCAAAAAGTGGCAAATACTGATTCAGTCCTAAGATAAAGCAAGCTATAATGACAGCAATCTCCAGACAGTAATGAATCGTCTAATATTTAACCACATTACCCGATAGATAATCGGCTAGAAATACGCATGCAAAACTAAGTGCTGTTATAACTTTTACCGTTATATCAGCATCTTCCTTCGCTAATAAAAAGATGGCGACCATTGCTGTCTGCAGTTTTGCGATTAGATATAGGATTGATTTCTCCATTATCACGTTTCCTGTCTGGATTTTTTATAATTTTGTGAAAAGATGACCGCTCCAATTAAAAAGGTCAACACAATAAATAATATTAAGATAATAATGTGCGGTAAGATATTGGTTCCTGCATCTTTTTGCAGTTGTCTGAAACTATCCATGAACCAGAAGTGAGGTGTGATTCGGGATAGATTCTGAAGGCTCTGCGGCGCCAAATCAAGCGGAAAATAAGCTCCACCAAGGATAGAACCTAGAGTTGCAAATCCGACGACTGCAATGGTAGATGCATTCTTAGTCTTAATGGACATAGCAGCAAACATATTAAAGCATACATTAAATGTAGAAAAAAGTAGTAATAAAAGTAAAATGGTATGCATACTGATCCCGGTATCAATCTGATTCACTACAATATAGCCACAAAAAATAGCGATGATAATCAGATTAAGTAGCATTCCAAAAATAGCGGAACCTATCAGATACTGCCATGGTTTCATTGGTGTAATCTGAACCCGCGAATACACACCATTTATCATATCGTCCTGAAGCGTTAATACCGTAAACATTCCAATTCCATAGATTAACATGATGAAAAAAGCTAAAGTGGCCACAAAACCTTGCTGTTGAGTATAACTTTCCTTATCATATTCTATAGCGCCAGTCTGAGTAACAGACGTATTCTTAAGCTGATACTCTTGAAACATCTTGTGAAAAGTATCCTCATTGCCGCCTGCAGAAGTAGCAAGCATCTGAATGCTACGCATATAATTATTAATGTAGGCTTCGAGATAGGCAGCGTTGGCAAAATCATCAAGTGAGGTAAATACTATATCCTTCACACTGCCAGAACTGGCATCCTTAGAAAACTCTTTTGGTATCTCTATTATAGCGGATATCTCTTTTTCAATCAACCGCTTAGAAAGCTGTTCAAACGATTCCCCTTCCACTAATTGATAACTCATCTTACCTACCAGATACTCTTTCAAATGAATCGATAGTTTGCTATTATCGTGATCAATCACGCCTATGTTACATGCCTTGATCGCTCCGTCATATAAACTACCAAATGGTACTATCATCATGCATATTACTATTCCTAACACAGCTGAAAGTAACAGAGCAAGACGGTTACGCTTCAGATTCGTTTTAATCAATAACCATATATTTTTCATAATCACTCCGTTCTGCCATTAAATTGATCGTTATCTTTCTTCCTGCTTCTTTGAAAAAATGAAGGCACCTATTGTCAACATAACAGCTATCATTAACATACATACTATAATAATCTGGTTTCCTTTATCAAACCGCCCGAATAACGTCACTTCGAAGGCAGCCTGTTGCATAATATTACTTGGCATCAACTCAGTAAGCCCTTTAATATATATTTCTTTTGAATAAGTACCTCCAAGAAACAAAATAATCCAAATGAATGGCATAATTACTGCAATTGGATGAGCCTTAATGATTAGTCCAATGACTGCTCCTACCGATAAGGTTGCAACGGTTATGATTAAAAACATCCCAAATAGATACAGATTATCCATCCAAAGAACCGAGTAGTGTGCTTTAAATACAAACTCGCTGACTACCATCACAACGATATTCTGAATAATGGCCTGAGGAAGTAAGCTGAGGATTATTTGAAGAAACATCGGTACTTTTCTTTTCGGGCAAATGATTAAGCGATTAATCGTCCGGCTTTGCCTCTCCGCTACAAAAGCATTGGCTCCTACGATGATACTCATCATACAATTCATTGCTATCATTGCCACGGCATAATAATCAAGCATCGAGCGATTGACTCCCAGTGCCTTGTGCTCCACCCATTCCCCATCTGGGTCTACCTCTTTTATCGACTCTGGTGCCGTATCAATGATTGCCGATATCGCATGATTTGTGGTTGCAAATCCATTGATAATTGCGTTCACTGTCCGGTTCTGAACAACATTGCTACCCTCATAAATCACAATGTTTAGTGGGTTACCTTGAAACAGAATATATGCCGTTATCTCATCCTTGCCAGCCATTTGTCTTGAATGCTCAGAGTCCTTCGTTATTTGAAATGAGATGCTCTCACTTTCGTTCATCTCCTTAATAAAACCTTCAATAATTCTCTCATTATCAGCCACTTCTGATTCAATCGAGTAATGAAGGTTGATTGCTCCAATCGGTTCCTCCGCATTGTCCATGGACATAAGAAGGTTACCTAGTAAGAAGATTAATGACGTCGGGAAAATGATATAAAAGAATAAACTCGTTTTATCTCTTAGGAATTCCTTCGTTCCCTTAATAATAATCTGAAACATATCCGCCCTCCTATCTCAATTCATGCCCTGTTAGTGTTAAAAATAAGGTATCCAGATTCGGTATCATCTTAAGACTCTTATAAAGTTTCTCCGAATTAAGATTGGTTGCCAAGGACGTTTCCACAAATAGTGACTGAACCTCCGTAACCAGGGAAACCAGCTCCACTTTTGTCCCGCAGGCAACCATTTGCCCATGATCAATAATCGCTATGGTATCGCAGATTTCTTCTACCTCTTGCATATAGTGGGAGGTGTAAATAACCGTCGTTCCTCTTTCCTTCAGTAACTTAATTGAGTTTAATATGTGCTCTCTGGACTGCGCATCCACCCCTACGGTTGGTTCATCCATAACAATCAACTTTGGTGCGTGAGCAATCCCGCAGGCAATATTAAGTCTGCGCCGCATACCACCCGACATCTGCTTTGGTTTCATCTTCTGCCTGTCAGCAAGCCCAACAAACTCTAATGCCTCCTCCGCCTGGCGAGTAAGTTCACTCCCAGTGCATCCATACAGTGATGCAAAAAACTTAACATTCTCAACTGCATTCAAATGAGTATATACCGCGATATCCTGTGGAACCATTCCAATCAACTGCTTTACTTGTCTCTTGTTCTTACGAATATTGAGTCCGTCAACAATAATGTCCCCTTTATCAAAGTCTATCAACGTCGTTAATGCACTTAAGGTCGTTGACTTTCCCGCCCCATTGGGTCCAAGCAGACCAAAGATTTCCCCCTGCTCTATCGACAAACTAAGATTATCAACCGCGCATAACACCCCAAACTTCTTCGTTAAGTTCTTAATTTCTACATAACTCATCTTAACCCTCCATTCCTACATAACCGGTATCTTACACTAATCATAGTAAAGTCGGAGGCCAAAGGGAAGTGACACCAGCTTGATTTGGGCATGACAAATGTCATGTGGTTTTTGACACCCAAGTCCTGTTACATTTTTTATGATATAGGAAATTAGCAATTTCTTATATCATAAAACAAGGAGCCAGCAATTTGCTGACTCCAGTGATTTTAGTTTTATCCAATTCTACACTCTTTTGGGTCTTTATCCTCACATTGATTTCTTTCTACGCTTTTGAGTGATACCCATGGCTGCGAGAACTCCACCCGACACAAATAATAGTGCTATCCAGAGCGCTATATTACTATTATCTCCAGTCTTCGGCGTGTTGCCATCACCTGTCTCTGGTTCCGTATCTTCATCGCCTTCATCTGGTTCTGGTACATCCGTCTCCGTATCTTCATCACCTTTATCTGGTTCTGGTACATCCGTCTCCGTATCCTCTTCATCCGAATCCTCTTGAGTATTCTCAATAACGATACCATCAGAATTGATAATAACGCTGTTCCCAGCATGATCAATAACGCGTACGTAGATGACGTACTTGTTATCTGGAATGAGGTCAAATGAACCCACATACTCCGTCCAATCTGCAATTGTATTAGGATCATCTACTTTTTTATCGGACACATAATACTGCACCTTCTTAACACCACTTTCACCATCTGTGGCGTTAACAGTAACAATCTGTGCGCTATGATAGCACAAATCATAATCAATCGTATCCAGGTACTGAGTCCATGAATTCTCTCCAATACTGATTGATGAAGACGGACTTTTTGTATCTCTTTTTACTATAAAGGTTTCAATTTCGCTCTCGATTCCACTTTCACTTATTGCTTTAAATGAATAGCGCATTTTCCCACTCTCATTGGTTATCACAATCGGCTCTTTGTAGCTCTTCCACTCACCACCATCTTTTTGGTACATAAAATTGGTGGTACCTAAGTTCGGTGTTGCATTGGTAATCGACAAGGTTACCTTATCCTTAGTCCAAGTGTCACTGACATAATTGCCGGAATTAACCACAACGACTGGTTTTGATACATCAATGTTTTGATACGCCTGACTCAGTCCTACCTCTACCTTGTCACTGCTAGCATTAATTGCTTGTACGAGTCTTAATGTAATTGGATAATCTGTAAGCTCAATGTCTTTGTTTACTTTAAATCTCAGAGTGACCAACTTTCCTTTTTGGTCGGTATTCGTAAACTTATTGCGACTTGCTAAGAATATATATTTTTCCTTCGTCAGACTTTCAGGCGGAGTAATCTCATCGACATCAAAAACCTCCCCAACGGAATCCTGTATCAAAGTCAAAAGGTTATGATCATATGCCACTTCTGCTTTGACTCCCCATATTCCAGCATTATCTAACATATTAAGCGTCACATCTACTAAACCATTTTGCTGATTAATCACTGTAGAAATCATTGGCAGCACCGGAATACCTGCACGCATCATTGACGAATTGGTTATACTTCTGCTTTGCACCATACCAGATAACTGGTCAAGTGTAAACGTTACTTGTTTTGTCCAAGTTGCTGTATCTGCCGTCGTGGAACGTGTTGGAAACTGAAGGGTAACGGTAGCATTGATTTCATTCACACCATCTTTTGTCATTGCCTGATATAGTGCTCCACTTTTAAGCGTAATGGTGTTGATGCCAACGTTAAAGTACTCCTCATATCCAGCACAATTAACACTTAAAGCAGGTGCATCACTATGCTGATATACATTATATGATGTGCCAAAATGTGCATATTGATCTTTAATAAGGCCATCATAAGTAAATGTATCCTCTGAACTATTCTCATTTAAGGACATGCTTCGAATAAATCCATTGTAAGCTGAATCAGAGTTAAAGTTCCCGACACTGGTAATCCGGCGTTTCATTGATTCTCCCACCAAACCAGATTGCGAATCCGTAGAATCTTCAAACCATCTGTTTACAGTTATCATCGAACCCGTAATATATTGCTGCGTATTCGATGAATTTCTAACATGGGGATAAAAATACGCACAATGCCAGCCTGCGGAGGTACTCTTTTTTTCGTATGTTATCAAAGCACTAGTAATCATCCAAGGTTCTAATGCATTGGATGTATTAACAGCGTAAAAATCGCCGCCATTTCTTTCAAAATCATTAGCAGAATTATCAAAATGACTCCATGTCGTCGACGTACCATCATAGAAACTAAAGGTACCACCGATTATAGCATCCGTACCCGCTTTCGACACATCACTTGTTTTGATATACGTATAATAATCATATCCATAGGTGTTTCTAGTAATACCAGCAACTGAATATGCTATGGTGGACACTGCAGTATTAGAGGTTGCAAGATAATTTTCTCCCTCTTTCACCCGAGCAAAAAGATAATAATTTCCTTTTGGCAGGTTGACAAATGCCTTCGATTGCTGCCATCCAGTTGTCGGAATGGTTTTTGATGTAGATACTGCATATTCCACGGTGCCATCACCCAGATAAGCTCCCTTTGGCAAATCCTCAATCAAAAGGCAAGCATAAAGTGTCTCTTTTACCATTGGATCTGCTGTAATGGTCCGAGCGATTTTATTAATCGTCATCACTGCGGTATACATTTTTTCAAACGAACGATACTTATCATCCTCAGGTCTTGTTATTCTAACATCGTAGGTGCCCGCATTCACGGCTTCGCTCTTCCATGTTGTGTCTAGTCCCTGACGCTTATATTCAACGTGAAAGCTATCATATGCAATCCCACTTTCTCCTGTTGAGAACTGAACCGGTTGATGAGTTGTATTATAATCATGAATCTGATTCGTCGCAAACTGAATCATACTCTGGTCTATGGTTGCCTTCCTACCCCACTGTGCATACAAAGTCTGGTGGTCCATGAGGTTTACCATCGTCGTTGATGTGATCAACTCTCCAGATACTCTGTTCGTAAACCACCCTTGGAATGCATAACCAGTACGAGTCGGAGTTGGAAGTGTACCATAAGCCTCCCCATACGCTACGGTAATCGGATTCGCAGTATCCTCTGGCAAACTGCCCTCATTGGCATCCAATATTACCTGATACTCTTTTGGTAACCATTTTACATAGATTGTAATGTCCTTAGAAGGCATCACTGTAAAGTCAAATGGAGTCTTAAGCACTTCATCACTATACCATCCTCCAAAGTTATAACCATTTTTCGTCGGTTCTACTGGAGGTAACATCGCGGTACCTTCTGGGTATTCCTGTGAGGATATCTTAGTTCCACCATTTGTCTCATAGGTTACCGTATGTTTCATAATAGGTTTTTCCGCTACCTTGCAAATGATTGTATACGTAGTAGATCCTAACACTGGTCCAATCCCCGGAGTTATGTTAGTAACGATTGCATTAAGAGCATTCACCTCCTCGGTAAATAGATCCGGAGGGGTAGAACCTTTTTTCACCTTAATCACCTTATCCGCTAGGTTGATTCCCTCAAAAGTATAGGTAACTGTTGCTGAATTATCTGCATAAACAGCCTTGTAGGTCGCTTTATCAAGAATCTCTTTGGCAAAGCCCATATCAAGGACCCTTGCATTATCAAAGGTAATCTCATTGCCCGCACTATCCTCTGCTAACACTCGTAAGAATGAGGTATATTGATTACTTTCAGGCTCATTAGTTCCCGTGTTTTTCAAAAACTCTATTGGAAAACGTTCTCCAATTTTTGCGGTAACACTACGTTTGTCCTTGGTTCCATTCCTATTTTCCACATCATTTATAGTAATAGTGTATTCTCTTGGAGTAACCTCAAAATAATAGCTCGTATCACTTGCTATAGCAAGTTCCTCTAGCTGCTGCTCCCCGTAACCTGCATATCCCTCATATTTGAGATTGCCATAGGCTGGACCATTATAGGAATCGTAACTAATTAACTTTAATATCTCTTGTTCCGTTGGCAGGTTAAACGGTTGATTTTTATTCACACGACTACTCCAAACGGTAAGATAACCATCTTTTGCATTGCCCACCTTTACGCTTGCCGTAAATTTCTCATACAATTCGTCTGTCGCCAGATTCGTCCAGACTAAAGGAATCGTAACCGAAATATCCTTTAAGCTAAAAGCAAGCTTATCCATTTTCCAGGTAATGGTCAGATTGTTCTGCATATATTGAACATGATCCGGAACTTCCACAGTAATTACGCCGGTATCTTTATCTATTCCAAAATGCTTGTTTGACATAGTATAATGAAACTTTTCAATGCCATACGCATATTGATCCATATCACCATCACACAGATCAATACGATTCATGAGGCGATAACCTTCTGGTAACTCCATCGCAATTCCATTGGAGCTGTTGTTGTCATTATCTTTCACCAGCAAACTCTCGCTCTCATCAATATCATAAGCAAAATCATATACATTGTTTCGCTCACCTACTGTTAATAATGGCCATTCCTTATCTAGTAAGGTAGGTTCATATTTGAGCGCTTCATTAAATAACTGTGCCTGGAATTTCATTTCAAGATATATACCAAATTCCAGATACAGAGCACCCATCATTTTCTCATCATATTCCCAGGTGTTCGTGTTGGCAGGTCTTAATTTACTGTACTCATAGATAAAGTATCCCCATAGTTTGACATACGGGCCAAATTCCGCACTTACTCCGATGCTACCTGCCTTGGTTGAAAAAATTCCAACCGAGATTCTAGCCTCCACTCCCATCTTAAGGCCTAGTTCCCCCATAACATAGAATTGGAATGCGAATCTTTCATCTAGCAAATCCATCTGCGAGTTACCACTGGTTCCAGAAAAGATATTTATCCAAAACGAATACCTTTTTCCGATAACGTATTCCATATTCGCACCTAATGCTAAATTGATATTTCCCTTGATGATAAAATTCACATCGATACCAATTGCGAATATGAAAACAACTATATCTCTTTGAATAATTTCTTTATTTAAGATTTCTATCCAGTCGCTTTCATTTTGAAGCATCTGAGAATAGCGTTCCATTAGATTCTGCACTCCAGCATCTAGTTGAGTTTCACTTGTAAGGTTTAACAGCCCTGTAAGTTCCTCTGAAACGTCCGCTCCTCCTACCTTAACCTCAATCGAGATGCCGGCATAATTTTTAAGATCAACGGATGCCCGGAAGGTCAAATCCTTAAGAACAGGAATGATGAAATACCATTTCCATTTTGCTTTTACATCCGTATCGATATCTACCGCAATCTCCTCAACAAAGGTTGCACTTAACTCTATTTTTAATTCTTCCTCATCACCCACATCTACTGCAAATTCAGCTTTAATCCCCAAAGCCAGACGTATTCCGTCTTTAAAATATTTTGAGCTTTTGTCAAGTTCTACCGTTATACTAATATCATCGCTTAATTCGACACTCCCACCGATTCCGCGAAGTTGTTGGGCAGTAACCGCCTTACCACTTTCCTCGGTCAACGTCAAATTCTTCAGATTAGACATAGTTTTAAAACCATCTGTCTGAATAGCCGAGTTGGCAAGATAGTAAGCCGCATCCTTAGCAAAACCACTTTGTAACACTTGTTCCTCAATCTTATCTTCTAACTGTTCTGCATCAACATTATCTAGTAAAGTCTCCCCTTTTACTGGATTTTCAAGAAACAGATTCATAGAGTTTTCCATTTCTTCTACTGTTGACTTGATATATGTAATACTACTCTCATCTATTGCAGTAACTTTTCCAAAAAAGACGGCAGAATCGTCTGTAAGATTCTCAAATTCTCCCTGATAGAATACAAGAAAATCACCCACGTCAAACACCGGATCTTCTACATTGCCCATGGAATTCCATGCCGTTTTGTCAAAGCTGTCACTCTCTACATTGCCAGAATCATTTGGCAGCGTCGCTACGGTAAATGGTATGGTATCCGGCATAAACACAACATCTTGTACAGCCGACTCATCTAAGCTTTTAAAGCTAATCGTAGATCCTGATATATTGGTTATTTCAATGTATGCTACGCTATCCTCTTGATAATCCCCATTTACATAATCACGATTTCTAGGATCGGTTTGTTCATATATACAAAGAATATCACCTACGGATAAATCACCTTGCGTATATTCAAAGGTACCTTCCATCGTACTAGTTGTCTCACTACTTAATAATCCAAGATTTAAGACTTCCACAGGTTTCGTCTCCCCACGAAGCAGATAGGACATATCCTCTGTATCTTTGATGTAAATGATGTCATTATTAAGAGAAAGATTCATTACTTCTTCTTTATATATAGTAAAAGAAGCAGTGCGAATGGTATCCGCCTTCTCATAAAAATTCAGTCCCTCAGAAAGAGCTAATTCATAAGATGCACCAGGGATAAATCCAGTTGTGGCCTTAACTTTATAATGCTTCTCCTTAAGCAAACTTACCGTTAACTCTATTGGTTCTGAGCCGTCCATTGGAGTTAATGTAATATGATTTTTTATCTCTTCTTCCGATTGTTCTGAATTAGATATAATATCAAAGGACAAAGTTGTTGGCTGATCACTTAATGAAAAGGAAGTTAGTGTCAATGTTTCTTTTGGAGGTAATTTGTCATACTTCGCATAAAGGGTCAGGTCAGATGTGATTGTGTCCTCGCCATAAAATGGTTGCCCATTTTCCAAAAACCATCCATGAAATGTATAACCCTCTTTTGAGGTCTGAGGTGTTTGCTCAAGACTGCTTCCCTTCTTGATCAATATTGGTGAGATGTTACTTCCACCATCTGTATCAAAAGTAATAGTACAGCTTTCACCCAGTATAACATCTAAGCCCGCAACATACTTTTCCAGTTTCAGCAAATCTTCCATATCAATTTGACCATCAATATTGACATCTGAAGCTTCTTCATCAATATCTATATCATATTCTGCCAGATATTTTTTAAGTTCTGTAACATCATCGGCATCCACCACTTTGTCTCGGTTGACATCTCCATATATAATGTCGAACTCAGTATCTGCAAGTGCCGTTATCGGCAATCCATGAAACACCATACATATTGCAAGCATCATAGCTATAATCCGCCGGTGCCTTGTTCTAAATACTTTGAGTATCTTTAACTTATTCATTTGATTCCCTCCGCTGTAAAGACTTTTTATCATTTAACATTCTAGCAAATAGGACAAAAAAAACCCCCCCTACTTCGCGAAATGTCGATTTAAGGGAGCGAAATACAGTCTAATTTGATTGAAAAAGTCGTATTTGTTTGTTAGAATCAATCTTGAACTTATTCATGAACAAAAGAGGTGATCAAATGCTACGAATTGCAGTATGTGATGATGATGACGGATGTATAGAAATGACAAAGCAGATGCTGTCTACCTGGGCTTCAGAAAATGATATACTGGTAGAAATTCATTGTTTTAACAACGGGGATGCCTTAATTACAAAAAGCACAATCACTAAGATGGACATCATCTTACTGGATATTGTCATGCCGTTATTAAACGGAATGGATACTGCACGGGAATTACGTGTCAGAGATCAGGATGCGAAAATCATTTTCCTAACCTCCTCTCCAGAGTTTGCCCTTGAATCCTATTCCATTAAGGCAACCAACTACTGTCTGAAACCGATTACCTATCACAGATTAAAAGAGATCCTTGATGATTGCATCGTTGCATTACGCAAAGAACCTAAGCATCTGGTTCTTAAAACCGTATGTGGTTATCAAAAAATATATTTTCATGATATTGAGTATATAGAAGCACAGAATAAAAGGGTTAGTATCTATCTGAGGTCCAGAAAAACAGTAGAAGTTACAGAACCATTGTATGCCTTTGAAGATAGATTCCTGAATACCGACGGGTTTTTTAAGTGCCACCGAAGCTACCTTGTTTACATCCCAAATGTAGATTACTTTAGTAACACCGATATTAAAACAAAATCAGGGAGAAGTATCCCTATCGCCAGAGGTTATGGCAAATCATTTCAGGAAGCGTATTTTATGACGATGTTTCAAGAATAACTAGTAAGGAGGTGCTGATTAGATGGAAGTAGCATTTGGTCTTCTTCATTTTGGTACATTACTCTTGTTTGGGGTTTTTGTATCGGCAGCATTTTTGAGCATTTCACTAAATAAAAAGAATACTCTGACTCTGCTTATGATCAGCTTTGCTCTCTTATTACTACAAGGATTCATCTATCTCTATTGGGGCATGGAAAAAACAGAATGGTTATATCCATTTATATCTCATCTACCACTCGTCATCTGTTATGTTTCATATTATAAGCGAGGATTCATATCAAGCATTTATTCCGTCATGTCTGCTTACCTTTGCTGTCAGATTAGCAAATGGATTGGTCTACTTGCATTCACCATTTCTGAAGAGAGTTGGGTTATGTATATGACCCGCGTTGTTGTAAACATCGCGGTATTATTATTTGTAATCAAATTCATCGCCTCCTCCATTGCAACGATTCTGGCAAAACCGAAAAAAACGATTGTCATCTTTGGTTTTTTACCCGCAACCTATTATGTATTCGATTATATTACCACTGTCTATACCGATTTGTTATATGGGGGCTCACAAGTTGTATTTGAATTTTTACCCTTTGCTTTTAGTATTGCCTACCTGATTTTTAGTATCATTTACTTTATCGAATATGAAGAAAAGTGTGAGAAAGAACGGCATCGTCAGCTGATGGAAATACAAAAATCGCAATCCATCAAAGAAATTGAAGCCATCAGACGCTCAGAATATGAAATCAGCCTTCTCCGCCATGATATGCGTCATTTTCTGCACAACATCTTATCCTACATAGAAAACGATAACAACGATAAAGCCATCTCCTATATCAATAAAGTGACAGATGTTGTATATAGAACAGCGTTGCACAGATTCTGCGATAATGAGCTTGTCAATATGGTCCTATCCTCTTATGAAAGCAAAATGATTGAGCGTAGTATCAGATTACACGCATCCATTAAGATTCCAAAAGATCTTCCCTGCTCCGACGTTGATTTTACCTCTATTTTGTCAAATGGCTTGGAAAATGCGATTCATGCAGTTTCTGATCTAGACCCTAAGAAAAGAGAAATCCAGCTTGACCTCAGAATGAACGAAAATAAACTGCTACTCTCTATCAAGAATTCTTATGAACAACATCCAGAAATCGTAGATGGCCTTCCGATTACTCATAAGATGGGCCATGGACTTGGCACACAAAGTATCAAATATGTTACCGAACGGCTCAAAGGTAACTGCCAGTTCACTTCAGAAAACGGTACTTTCACTTTGCGTGTAGTATTATAACAGTAATCATAATAAGATTAAATATATAAATGGTCCTTTGCTCTTATGAAAAGAACAAAGGACCACTTTAGTTGTCATTTCGCTTCGCTACAAATACAAAATCTATATTTTAAAACTAGCAACTAACGTAGTTAAGCTATCCGCTACTGTTGCTTGATTCTGTGCCATCTCTGATATCTGCTTTGCACCAAGAGTAGTCTGCTCAATATTGTCTCGAATCTGCTCAAAGTTTGTTGTCGTCTCACCTATCGTTGCCGCAACACTCTGAATGACACTGCTAATTTCCTCCGTGGAGGCATTAAGTTCTTGTGCCATTGATGCGGTATCCTGTGAGAATTCGCTTACATATGCTGCGTCTTTTTCATAAAGTGAGCCAGTTTGAACTAATAACTCATAATCTAGCTTAACTCGTCCATCAACAAATTCCAGAACGTCGTTCGAGTTTTTTGCCATTTTGTCAAAGGCATTTTTCACATCTTGAACTACCTTAGTAATCTGTTTGACATGTTCAGTAGACTGATCAGCAAGATTACCAATTTCACTGGCAACAACACCAAATCCTCTACCATGTTCTCCTGCTCTTGCCGCTTCAATGGCAGCATTCAACGCGAGAAGATTTGTTTGCTCTGCTATTCCATTGATTAAATTAGCTACATTTACAATTTCTTCAACTACATTCCCTTGTTCAATCGCGCTTTTAATATTTTTCTGCTTTTCTATGTATAACTCATCTGCCAATTGCTTTGATTCTTGTCCTTGCTTCTTAATATGAACCGCGCGTGACTGAATCTCAACTGCCTCACTACTGCTTTCTGAAGAAGAATTAGCTAACTGAGTTACTCCAGATTCCACTTGTTCTATTGTTGAGGTTAATTCCTCCGTAACTTGCCTTATATCCACTACGTTTCCATTAATCGTATTGGTATTCTCACTAATGACAGTAAAGCTACCAGATATATCTTCGAGTGTTGCAGATAGTTCTTCACTCGACGCAGCAATCGTCTTTGTCTGTTCCATAATACCAATTATAATATTACGTATATTTTCCTTCGCCTGATTAATTGCTTGAATTAATTTACCGACTTCATCATTGCTTTTTGTAGTAACTTCAACTGTCAGATCCCCTCTTCCAAGTGCGTCGGCAATAACTAATCCCTTTTTAACTGCTCTGGAAATACCAAATGATAAGATCAGTCCTACTAAAATAGCAAATGAAAAACTACCTAGTATAATAGCTGACGTGATTACTGTGGTCTGCTTAGCACTTTCAATATTATTATTATTACGTACAGCAGCAATTTTATCGTTATCTGATATTAATTGATTTATTTTTGCAAACATTTGTAATCTGGCATCCGTTACTTTTCGCATAATCGTTTCTGTTTTCTCATAATCCTGTGCCAGTGCATAGTCTATCAAGGTCTGCCGTTCTGATAAATATTGTTGTTCAAGTATAAGAAAGGAATCCCATACTAACTTCAGTGTTTGAGGGAGTTCCCTTTCTTTATAACTATTAACCAGTTCATTCACTTTTCCCTGTTTTTGTTCAATTTTTGTTACTGCATTCTTAGTTCTATTTGGATTTTTTTGATATATTATCTCCTGTATCTCTGCAGAAATCTCCAAGAGATTTTCTTTAATTTGACGAAGTTCATTACTACTTGCCATAATATCAGTATACATTTCTTCGCCATTAGCAGCTATTTTATTCAGATTAACGAGTGCAAATACTCCCCCCGCTCCCATCATCAGGGCCATAATTAAGAATCCTACTAATAATTTTGTTCTAATTGATACTGCGATTTTTCGCTTTTTCTTCACTTGTATTTCCTCCTGATGCCAAAAAACTTAGTCTTCTGCTTTTTTAAAGTATGCAACTTTATGTAAATTTTCGTTGTTAAGATTTTCAAATGAATCCAAATCCTTCCAGTAACTATTATGTTTATGACTATTATTAATCCTTCCCTCCTATCGCTGTTAATTCTTTTACTGACAATTTATACAGTTATCAGTAAACAAATGGAATACAACGTAAAATTTACCAGTTTGCATATAATATATCGACAATATACTTATTATTCAAAAGACATAAATTAATGTTTTGTCACTTTTCGGACAATCGTTCGCCTGTAGTCTATATATTACAATGTATTTCATATATACTAAGCTATTTAGTGGAATGTTTTTCAGCTAAGAGATTCGTGTCAATGGTTTTTCGAAATACGTAAAACTTACTCCTCCATGTATAATCTGTCTCGCATCCTCAATCATAGCTAATTATAAAAAGACTGATTTCACCTAATATTGCTAAGTAAAACCAGTCTTTTTCTTAAGATTCTTCATATTTTTTTATTCTATCTAATCTTGATTTATTATGGCAATTGATTCTATAGGGATTCTTTTCGATGCATTTGGTTTCTTTGAAAAAAGCGCAATAAGCATTCCTAAAACAGGTAACAACATCATCATAATAAGTGCTGCATTGTAATTACCATATTTTGCATATGCAATACCGAAAGGTATTGGCCCAATAGATGAGCTAATAACATTGCCTACCATCGACATTCCTCGTATACTACCCAAATATAGTGTTCCAAAATAATTAGGCCATACGACACCATTATTTACAGCTTGCAAACCATTAGCAGTTCAATGTAAAAGTGCAAATAATATGGTCCATAAAGAATTAGCAAAAAACAATACCAGTAAAGCACTTAACTCAATTAATGAAATAACAGCAGCTACATAATGCTGTTTCACACGGTCCATAAACCTTCCTGCAATTAGTGTAATAGGAAAACTGGTTAAAGAAAAAAGACTTAAGATCATAGCTGCATTATTGGAAGTCATATTCTTTGTTTGAACGATTGAAACAAGGTGAAATGTTAATCCTGTTGTAATTAACGGAAGTATAATCTGACAATATAGCATTCCCCAGCATGCGAACGTTTTGATAGCTTCTTTTGGAGTAAAATACTCTTCTTCCTTAGAAAAATTTATCCCTTCGCGACTACTGTCACTATTTTTTTCATTGTCTGGCAATCGTCCTATATCCTGAGGTCTGTTAAAAAGATAATAGTATGTCATAGGTACAAAAATGACCCATACTATCCTCTTATCTAAACAACTTAATAGTTATACATCCATAATAATTGGCAAAATCATTGGTGTTCGTTTCATCTCTTTCCATATGAAATTGCTAACATCTTCTTTCACTGCATTGCGAATTTTTCCCCAGTCGTTTGCATTATTGCATCTATCCAAACTCTTTTCAGCAATGGTTCTAATTTTTTTTATGATTTCATCTGACTCTCTAACATAGACAAAACCTCGCGATACAACATCGGGTCCAGAAATCAGCTGATTACTGCCCTTTTCCAAAACCATCAGGACAACAATGAGGCCATTTTCTGATAAACTTTGTCGATCTTTAATCACAATATTTCCAACATCTCCGATACCGAGTCCGTCAACAAATACGTTTTTGACTTTAACATGTCCCGTGATTTTTGCTATGTTACGCGATACCTCCAGAACGTCCCCTGATTGTAATACCAAAATGTTGTCCTCCGGTATTCCCATAGACAGTGCCAACTTTTCCTGTGCCTTCAAGTGCTTGAATTCACCATGTACTGGTATTACGTATTGAGGTTTGATTAAAGAGTAAATGAGTTTAAGCTCTTCCTGGCAAGCATGTCCTGAAACATGCGTATCCTGGTAAATGACATCAGCACCTTTTCTAGAAAGTTCGTTGATCACTCTCGAAACCGCCTTCTCATTCCCTGGAATCGGAGTTGAACTGAATATTACCTTATCGCCTGGCTTAATTGTAATCGTTCTGTGACTAGAATCAGCCATCCGCGAAAGACCAGCCATATTCTCTCCCTGACTTCCCGTTGTTATAATAACAAGTTTCTCATCCGTATAATTTTTCATTTCATCAACTTCAATAATCGTATTCTCAGGAATATGAATATAACCTAATTCCGAAGCTACTCTGATGACATTGACCATACTTCTACCTTGTATCACAACTTTTCTCCCAAATTTATGAGAAGTACTGATAATCTGATTAACCCTATCCACATTGGAAGCAAAGGTCGCTATAATCATTCTATTGGTTTTGTTTTCAGCAAAAAGTGAATCAAAGGTCTTAGCAACCATCTTCTCTGACACTGTAAATCCTGGTCTCTGTGCATTCGTACTGTCGCACATCAGCGCAAGAACACCTTTCCTACCAATTTGAGCAAATCGCTGTAAATCAATTGCATCACCAAAAAGCGGAGTATAATCAACTTTAAAATCTCCGGTATGAAAAATGGTTCCAGCAGGCGTTGTAATTGCTAGTGCCGAAGCATCTGCTATACTGTGATTCGTTTTGATAAATTCAACACGAAAACCACCTAGATTAATCGATTGTCCGTGCTTCACTACTTTTTGTTTCGCGTGCTTTAACAGATTATGCTCTTTCAACTTAAGTTCAATCAAACCATGGGTTAACTTCGTTGCATAGACCGGAAGATTTAAGTCTTTTAAAATATAAGGAAGTGCGCCAATATGGTCTTCATGCCCATGCGTGATAAAAAATCCTTTTACTTTGTCTCTATTTTCCAAAAGAAAGGAGAAATCCGGAATGATTAGATCAATTCCAAGCATATCCTCCTCTGGAAATGAGATTCCACAATCAACTACGATCATACTGTCTTCATACTCAAATACCGTGATATTCATACCAATCTTATCAAGTCCTCCAAGAGGAATGATTTTAATTTTTTTCTCATTTACTTCTATCTCATTCATGAATAGCCTTTCTGCGTATCTACGCATTCCAATACCTCTTACCTGCTACTGCAGAGACTTACTGCTTTTTTCATGCAAAAAATCTTGTATCTTTTTATCTGGTTTCATCAAATCACTTAAGGACGCGTTATGATTTAATGTATCAATTAATAAGGCAATAAACTTACTCATGTCAGCAGAAATATAATAAGGCTTTGCTAAGACCTCACTACTTTGGTATATGAGATTCGTAGTAATTATCCTATAAATCAACCCTTTCTCGTACGCTTCATCAAACACCTTGAGCCCACTTGTAAATAATCCGAACGTAGCACAGACAATAATACGACCAGCATTGCGTTTCTTTAACTCTTTTGCCGTATCTATAATACTTCCTCCGGATGCTATCATATCATCAATTACTATTACATCTTTACCTTTTATGTCGGATCCTAAAAATTCGTGTGCAATAATTGGATTCGAACCATCCACAATGACGGAATAATCTCTTCTCTTATAAAACATTCCGATATCAATTCCTAATATATTCGCATAGTATACTGACCTGCTCATTGCACCTTCATCCGGGCTCACAATCATAGTGTGATCAGCATCTAAGATCAAATTGGGTATGTTGTTCACTAAAGTCTTTATGAACTGATATGTTGGCCATGCAGATTCAAAACTCTTTAATGGAATCGCATTTTGTACTCTTGGGTCATGAGCATCAAAAGTAATGATATTTTCAACGCCCATCTGCACTAATTCCTGAAGAGCCAAAGCACAGTCTAATGATTCTCGTGAACTCCTTTTGTGTTGTCTGCCTTCGTATAAAAATGGCATGATTACAGTTATTCTTCTTGCCTTTCCTCCAATAGCTGCAATTACTCTTTTTAAATCTTGAAAATGATCATCTGGTGACATTATATTTTCTTTCCCATACATACTATAAGTAATGCTATGGTTTGATACATCAACTAACAGGAAGATATCCTTTCCTCTGACACTATGTTTTAATGTCCCTTTTGCTTCACCTGTTCCAAACCTTGGGCATTCAGCATCTAATAAATAACTTTCTTTTCGATACCCTTCTCCTATTAATAGCGAAATGTCATTATTCTTTTCTCTATCTCTCCATTTACGTATAAACTTATTTACACTATCTCCCAAATCTTCACTACTCTTTAACGCAATAATTCCTAATTCTCCTAGTGGGAGTGGATTGTTTTGTAAATCAATCTTAACCATTCATTCTTCTCCTTTAGTATCAAAATGCTCACAAAAATAATCGTTATTTTGCGGTTGTATCTCAATCCGTAAAACAGCGATTCCCCTATCACTATAATTGGATATATAGAAGCCTTCTCTATTCTTCTACACCAATTTACCCCTATAAAACACTATCACGAAATCTATTGTTAGCATTTCTTTTCACAGAATCTTTTATGCTTGATAATAAGTTTCTATAAAAGCCTTTGCAATGTTTCCATAGCTGCTAACTATTTTCAGTACATATCTTACCTAGAAGAAACTATATAACGTTCCCCTTTTTGCGCTCAATATAATATTCCTGAACTCATATATGATACATTGTAACATAATGATATTTAGATTAATAGAGTCATATTGGATATAATTTATTTAAATATAATCTAATCATTTATAACCTTTTACAATTAAATGCATATATTCGACACTTCAAAGGGTAGGCATATATACTTTAGGATTCGAAAAGAATATCATAGGAACCTCTCTTGTGTGATCTCAGCCAATGACCAATTTCCTACTGAGCAATAACCCCGGGGGATAACTCTATATGAATACAATTTATGTAATACTATTTATACAATATAATATGAATTTTTACACTATAATATTATTTTCGACAATATTATTAATTTATATCATAAATATTGGATAATTAAAAACAAAACATCACTTTCATTATAGTATATATCAGCAAATATTCAATACATATTCGTATTTTTCTGATAATTACTGACCATCTAATTCCCTCATTTTGAAATAACCTTTTATTTTTTTTAAATATTGCTTGACAAACTCTCCAAATGAATATAGAATTCAGTTAGTTTAAACTAACATATATCAGTGAGCGCTAACTGTTGTATGACTAAACTATTTTAAACAGAAAGAAAGAGGACAATTTATGTTGTTTCGTAAAATAAAAGCATTAACTATCTGTACACTTGCACTTACTTTAGCCTTATCTATTACAGGCTGTGCAAACTCCAACAATTCAGCTTCAAAGGAAACACCAGCGCCTTCTTCGGCCAATTCCAACTCACCAGTTGCAGAATCAAGCACTACACCAGAAGCTTCCCCAGAGTATCCTATCACCATTACACATGCTTTTGGCGAAACTGTATTAGAAAGTAAACCAGAACGAATTGCAACCATTTCCTGGGGCAATCAAGATCTACCTTTAGCACTTGGTATTGTACCAGTTGGTATCTCGATGGCAAACTATGGTGTTACCGATGATAGTGGTCTATTGCCATGGACAGCTGAGAAATTCAAAGAATTGGGTGTAGAAAACCCTGTTTTGTTTAAGGATACGGACGGTTTAGATTATGAAGCCATCAGCGACGTAACTCCGGATGTAATCCTCGCTGCATACTCAGGCATTACTCAAGAAGAATATGATTTGTTAAGTCAGATTGCACCTGTGATTGCATATCCAACTCTTCCTTGGCAAACTTACTGGCGTGACCAGATTACTCTGGATGCTGCGGGCATGGGAATGAAAAAAGAGGGCGAACAATTGGTTAGTGATTTGGAAACCCTAATTGATCAAAAACTACAAGATTATCCACAGATTGAAGGAAAATCTGCTGCGTTCTTTTATTTTAATCCTTCCGATTTGGGCAAGTTTTATGTATATCTTCCTACTGACCCTCGTGCAGCTTACTTAATGGATTTGGGTATGACTGTCCCAGAAAGCGTATCAAAACTAGCAGAATCATCCGATAGTTTTGCACTTGAAATCAGCGCTGAGAACATAGACCAGTTGGCCGACATTGATATTATTATTGCATATGGCAGTGACTCTCTTTTGGAAACGCTTCAAGCAGACAAACTAATCCAAACTTTGCCAGCAGTTCAAAAAGGTAGTGTTGTACTCATCGAAGATGGAACACCACTTGCAGCTTCCGGTACGCCTAGTGCTCTATCCATTCCAGCCACCATTGATGAATATCTTGGTTTAATTGGAGAGGCAGCTGATAAAGTAAAATGAGAGCGATAAAAATAACCTATCTTCTACTTGGATGTAGCCTAAGTTTACTACTTATTATACTAGCTTCCTTGGCTTTGGGAGCACGCTATGTAGCTTTTCATGAGGTTATTAACGCAATTTTTGAATACGACTCTTCCTCCATCAGCCAAATTGTCGTGAGAGAGCGGATTCCTCGCACTCTCTTTGGTCTCATGGCCGGCGCTGCTCTTGGGGTATCCGGCGCGCTGATGCAGTCCATTACGCGTAATCCAATTGCTGATCCGAGTATACTTGGAGTGAATACCGGCGCTGCCCTTTTTGTGGTAAGTGGTATTGCTTTTTTTCAAATCAACACGGCAAACCAATATATTTGGTTTGCTTTGGCTGGTGCCGCCTTGACGGCAATCTTTGTTTACGGGATAGGCTCCTTAGGTTCGGGAGGTGCCACTCCGATTAAACTTGCCTTGGCTGGTGCCGCCACTAGTGCAGCACTGACTTCTCTGGTAAGTGCTATCGTTCTACCTCGCACAGAAGTGATGAATGCTTTTCGCTTCTGGCAAGTCGGAAGCGTAAGCGGTGCAACTTATGAAGGTATCGTTACGATCCTGCCCTTTCTTGCGAGTGGACTGCTTATCGGAATCCTATCGGCACCTTATCTGAATGCACTAGCATTGGGTGATGAGGTAGCCACCGGCCTAGGTGTGCGTACTGGAACGGTAAGAATTATTGTTGCGTTTGCAGGTGTTCTACTTTGTGGTTCTACTACTGCATTGGCAGGACCAATTGGTTTTGTTGGATTAATGGTGCCTCATACGATGCGTCTTATCTTTGGTCCCAACCTTAGAATAACTATCCCAATGTCCGCGGTAGGTGGAGCAATTATTTTAACCATATCAGATATTATCGGAAGACTCATTGGCAGTCCTGGTGAGCTGGAAGCAGGAATTGTTACTGCCTTTCTTGGCGCTCCTATTCTGATTATCATTGCTATGAAAGCGAAGGTACGATCAATATGACAGTAAAACAACAAAATATCATCCAGGCAGGGATACGTACTAGAAAAGTCCGTTTCATCACAGTAACCGTATTATTACTGCTACTTACCGCTTTCTTGTGTTCGTTATTACTTATTCTAGGTAACACCAGATATTCAATTGACGTGATTATTCGGGTAATTCTCGGGGAACAGATTCCTGGTGCCACCTTCGCAATCGGCACAATACGTTTACCGCGAATGCTTGCAGGGCTTCTGGCTGGATTGGCATTTGGCATGGCTGGCAATACCTTTCAAACTATGTTGCAAAATCCTCTCGCCAGTCCTGACATCATCGGTGTAACCTCTGGTTCCAGTGTAGCTGCCGTATTTTGTATTCTGGTTTTAAAGATTAGTGGCAGCATGGTTTCTTTCCTCTCAGTCATCGCTGGGTTAATCGTAGCTACCATTATATACTTATTATCAAAAGGTGGAAGCTTTTCGGGTGGCCGTTTAATCCTGATTGGAATCGGCGTACAAGCCATGCTACAAGCTGTGATCTCATTTTTCCTGCTTCGAGCCTCAGAACATGATATTCCTGCTGCCATGAGATGGCTTAGCGGAAGCCTGAACGGTATGCAAATGAAAGATATCCCTTCTCTATTTCTTGTTTTATGCATCTTTGGTTTCATTATTCTTTTTCTTTCAAACCATCTCAAGATGCTCGAGTTAGGAGAACAAACCGCTACAACGCTTGGTGTAAAAACAGATCATGTCCGTCTTTTATTAGTACTTAGCTCCGTATTTTTAATTGCTTTTGCGACATCAGTAACCGGACCAATCTCATTTGTAGCCTTTCTTTCAGGACCAATCGCTATCAAATTAGTTGGAGCAGGAGCCACTAATGTCATTCCTGCCGGGCTGGTGGGGGCATCTCTGGTACTTGGAGCAGACCTGCTTGGCCAGTTTGCATTCCATGTCAAATTCCCAGTTGGCATCATTACTGGCATATTGGGTGCACCATATTTATTATTCTTACTTATTCAAATGAACCGACGGGGAGGATCAGCATAATGACATCATTATTATTAGAAGCAAACAATATACAAGCTGGATACGATAATAAAAATATACTAAATGGTATCGATTTGGTTGTTCCAAGCAATAAAATCAGCGTAATCATCGGAGAAAACGGATGTGGCAAATCCACCTTACTTAAAACACTTGCCAAATTGATAAAACCTACCTCCGGTCAGATTCTGCTGGATGGTAAAAAACTCACTACCTTTGCGTCAAAACAATTAGCTAAAAATCTAGGATTACTTCCTCAATCTCCGATCGTGCCGGAAGGTATTGCCGTCGCAGATTTGGTGGGAAGAGGAAGATTTCCTTATCAGACATTTATGGGTGGAATGCAAAAGAAAGATTATGATGCGGTTGAAGAAGCAATGCAGATCATGGGGATAACTGACCTCGCCAATCGCAACATTGATGAACTCTCTGGTGGTCAACGTCAAAGAGTATGGATTGCCATGGCACTTGCCCAGCAAACAGATATTTTACTTTTAGATGAGCCGACTACGTTTTTAGACATTACGTATCAGATAGAAATTCTGGATCTACTTACAGATCTCAATAAAAAAAGAGGTACTACGATTGTTATGGTACTGCATGATATTAATCTCTCTGCACGCTATGCAGATTACATCTTTGCCCTCCACAAAGGTAATCTGATTGCACAGGGAACACCATCTGCAATCATTACAGAAGACTTAATACAGAATGTATTTGGTCTAAACTGTGCGGTAATTAACGACCCTGTCTCAGGCTCTCCCTTTATTATTCCAAAGGGGAGACATCATGTGCTGTAGGGGAAGGTTCGCCCTGGCGAACCTTCCCCTACACTGTTTAAGGCTCAAACGAACAATGCACATGCACAATCTTCCAATTACCATTAATCCATTCCACATACATCGTACACCGTACCGCCGGGACTGGAAAACTCTGATATCTCGCATTGTAACAAAGACATGCTGCCTCTCCTTTATGAAACACATGCATATTGTCAATAATCAAGGGCTCAACCTCACCTGACTCCGTGGCTTTCCCCTTTTCAAAGAAATCAGCAATCAAAATCAGATGCTCTTCTACCGTATAGGTGTCGTTGTTTTTATGATTATCCAAGTATATCAAAACATTACTGTCCGTATCATAGAACTCTTTTAACGCTTCCAAATCCTTCTTGTAAAAGCACTCATTGTAAGCATCTAAGAAATTCATAAGCATCGTATCATCTCTCTTGCCTTCCATCTAAACTCCTCCAATCAATTTAACTTTACTTTACTTTTCATCTGATTGGTCTTTATATTCGGAATCATCCGAACTATTAAGCTTTGGTGCATTCATATCATTTAACTGTGTTTTAATACTTTTTAAATCATAGCCAATAATAAATAGCCCACTCAATATAAATATCACAGCCGAAATATATAAAGGCAAATTAGCTGAAAACGAAGACCCATTTTTTAAGATAGAAGCTATTATCGAAATCCCCTGATAAAAAAGATATCCTCCTGCAATAGCATATAACACCAACCTTGGCTTATCTTTTAAGTTACTTAATTTATCCATTTGATTTATTTCTCCTTTGATACGCATTCGCAATTTTATTGATCTAAAAATAATGTTCCATCAATCGATTCACCCACTCAGGAATACTTGCCTTCCATCATAACCCCTCCTAATCAACATCCTCTACTTTTCTGTTTTGTCAAGCACCTCTTCGTAGGTCAACTCACTCGCTTCTTCGTCCTTTGTTAAGTAAACCCTGCTATTCTCTACCTTAAGTGTCTCGTTTTCCTCCATGCTTAATCTAGTTAATACATACCCTACTTTATCAGCATGGCCATCTTCGCCAGAGATATATTGCCAGGTAATCAGATTATTTTCATATACTTCGACTTTACTAACGCTGTCTATCATTTGATAGCTGCATACAGAAGCTATCTTATCAAATGAACTCTCTTCAAGCACATAGCCTTTACAATTGAAGTATTTTGGAAGTTCAACATGAACTAATCCCTCCACGGTATCAGCGATTACAACTAGTTCGTAAGCCCCTTCCCCTCCTTGAATCGTGGACTCAAATAAAAATACCATTTCATCGTTGCCATCAGTATTCAAATCAACAGAGACAAACTGTATCTCTCCATTTTCTCTATAGTCATAAATACTATCTTTAAGCACATTCTTACCAGATAACTGCAACTCAAAGAAATAGTCGTCTTTCGGTCTACTAACATTGATGATATCTTCCGTACCGTCATTGTTGAAGTCTTGCTTCAAAGAGCCAATTATGGATTTGTTGTCCTTATTATTCTGACTATCAGAATCCTCTTGCTTGTCTGTGTTGTCAGTGTTGGTGATCTCATCTTTATTGTCAGCGTCAATTTTGCCATTCCCTACCTGATTATTAACGCCTTTTAATTCTTCTTTGGTATTTTTCCCTTCACAAGACATAACTACCAATGCAACTAGGAAACATACCATCAATAGAACATGCTTTTTCCTTGGTGTAAATAATTTTTTATTTTTCATATTCGATTCCTTTCGTCATAACCATACCACACTGTATCATGATGAAGATACTAAACACAAGGATAACCCTCCATTATAATCGGAATATATCTTGCTTCCCACACTCAGTCCTATTCTACCTCCTTCGCATAGTTCTTATCATAGGATTCCTTCTCCCAGGAAATGATAATTTCCGCCATAGTTAAATGCAAAACGATGAGTATTCGATAGATAAAAATCAGGAGTGGTAGTCCCATCAAGAATTTTGTATCCTTCCGGTAAACTAACCTCCATTTTTTGATTATGAAATGGCAGGATATAACACTGATCCTCCCCCTCCGTCCTCGTAAATCCATGTTCCAGCGCATGTTTTTTAAGCGACTCATGCCAGGTTGGAATATATAGATTCACTTTTCTAGTCCGCCTATCATTTTCTAGACCAGAGGCTGTCGTCTTCGCAAACTTGACCATATCCCGAATCAGCTCCATATCGTCTGCGCGTTCTCTTGAATCAAACAAAAAGAACACCTCACCATCATAGTTACCCTCGTTCCATACGCATGCCACTACCTTACCACCCGCGCGGTACACTCCAACCGTGTGATACCAGGCATTTTTATTGCCAGTAAACTCTGGATGTAATCCATGACAAAATTCTAACCGACTCAACCCAACCACGGGATAATCCCACCCATAAGATAACAAGGCTAATTGTATTAACTCATTATAATCCTCGTCTTTGTAAAACGTAAATTCATATTGCATGCCATTCACTCCTTTAATAGTTCGCAACATCATTTATGATGCTCCACGGATGATAAACTTCAGCGGATGCGCACCAATCCGATATCCTTATATGATTATCATATCATTATATCATCTGCAAGAATATGGCAAAAATGGTTATAATCATTATGAATTCACTATCACATAACGTCAGTCCTTCTACTTACACTAACAATCATATTTTTCTCCATTATTCCTATATAATTATAGCTTGCATAACATATAGATTAACGTACAGAATCATCTAATGCTTATTGATATTATCGCTATTTAAGTATACCATAACTATATAACATATACGAATGAATCAATTAACTAATCAAGTAATGAAATAACCCATTATTAGGAGAATCCTCGCAATGAACATAAAATACAGTATGATTGATAAGGATTTACGGACAATAGGAAGGATAATCAGGCTTGTGAATAAGACCTTTACCGAATCAAGGCTGCGATTCTTATATAAAATGAGTCGCAAAATCAAGATGAAAGTAAAGGAAGACACTATGCAGTTCACCGAAGCATGGATTCCTCGTGAAGATGGCTCTAGCATGCGCATATGCATCTTTCAGCCGCTAAACCTAAACGAAAATGATTCTGAGCCCAATACAAACATGGATTCCCATAGTTCGAATCATCCAGGAGTTCTCTGGATTCACGGGGGAGGCTATGCGCTGGGATTCCCGGAGCTATCCAAGATATATGCAAGAAGATTGATAAAAGAGAGGGACTGTACTTTCATTGTTCCGGATTATCGTTTGTCCATCGAAGCTCCCTATCCGGCCGCACTAGAAGATAGCTATACCGCTCTATTATGGATGAAAAACCACGCAAAGGAATTGGGAATCAGAGATGATCAGCTGATGGTTGGAGGAGATAGCGCTGGTGGTGGATTAACAGCTGGCCTTACGCTCTATGCCAGAGATAAGGGTGAAGTCAACATTGCCTTTCAAATGCCACTTTACCCCATGCTTGATGACCGGATGATAACTGAATCCTCGAAAGAAAATAATGCTCCTGTATGGAACTCCAAATCAAACTATAATGCTTGGAAACTATATCTAGGCAACTTATTTGAGACCCCACTTGTACCCTACTATGCAGCTGCTGCCAGAGCCATCGATTACAGCAATCTACCACCAACAGCCACCTTTGTTGGTGACTTAGAACCATTCAGAGATGAGACAATTCAATACGTCGAAAACTTAAAAAATGCTGGTGTTCCCGTCCAATTCGAACTCTATAAAGGCTGCTATCATGGTTTTGATCAGATGCGTCCAGGCGCTAAGGTCAGTAAAAAGGCCATTGATTTCCTTGCAGACTCCTTTAAGTTTGCGGTTGATCATTATTACGCGGAGCAAAAATAAACAACGAAAAATAACCGCCCTTGTCTGGAAGACTAGGCGGTTATTTAATCTATATAATCTGAACCACAAAAGCTGTAGTTTGTGGAGGTATACTAGGTGTTTGGAAAGTTGCATGCTCAACTCTTACCCTCTGACCTGGTATAATGTGTCTTAAGCGTATTCGATTACCGTTCCTGTCCAGTATAACTGTTGAATTAGTTATTACAAAACGCATTTGACTGGATAAATTATTCATATTACCTGTGTAAAGGAAACCATTTGCAAAATCTACGGTTAATACTCTTCCTTCTGTTATCATAGAATCTGTGATATTGGAATTTACGTTCCTATTGACCACCGTTATTCTAAAAGCTCTGGCTTGAGGTGGAATGCTAAATGTCATAGCCGAAGAAAATTCAGCATCCACAACCATTCCTTCTCTCAAATCAGACAATCTTAGATTACGTCCGGATCTATCACGGATTATTGTATCATTGCCTACTACCAAGGTAACAAGCTCCATATGAATTATATTAAAATCTCCCATAACGCCATAAGATATTGTTACGAAGCCTGTGCTCCTATCTATACGTATTTCTTCAATAATGGAATCTCTAGTTCTGATAATGTTGTCATTGCACGGACATCTGTTACTCTGACTTGAAGTCGAAAAACCTCCCATAGTGTATAACTCCTATTACTTTTTATGTAATATACTATGAATAATATTGGAAATTGTTTATGAGATGGGTTATAAAAATAAAAAAGTGTCTTCGACACTTCAACTCCCCTAGCCCCTCATTCATGAGGGGAATTTGGGGTTTCTTTTTGTGTCACTTTGATTCATAATAGTCGTATGAATAAATTACAAAAAATATTTAATGACCATTATGAAGAAATGTTATACATCTTACATCCTCGCAGATCAGTTATCGAAAATGTCGAGAAGATGCTTAATTGTGGTGACCCTTCTTTTGGCGGTGCAATGTATGGCTGCACTCATTGTGGTGAGCTTAAATTTGTTCCTTTTCGCTGCCACTCCAAATTCTGTCCTACCTGTGGGGTCAAATACTGTTCTGATAGATCTACTAAAATGTCTTTTAAGCTTGTTCGCTGCACACACCGTCACTGTGTTTTTACAATTGATGAGGAACTTCGTCCCTTCTTTCTTAATGACCGCAACCTTCTGAACTGCCTTTTCCAGGCTGTCCGCAGTGTTATACTTACAATGTTTAACAAGATGAATAAATCTAAGAACTTCGTCCCTGGCTTTGTCTGTGTTCTTCACACATTTGGTCGTCCTCTTGAATGGAACCCTCATATCCACTGTCTTTTGACAGAGGGTGGTTTCTCTGATGATGGCTTTTGGCGCGTTGTTAAACATTTTAACTACACCTATCTCAGAAAGGCTTTTCAAACTGCTCTCCTTAATAAAATGGAGAAAATGATTGGTCCCTCTTTTAAGAAAACCAAAGCTGCCATTTACAAGAAAGACAAAAATGGTTTTTATGTGTATGCAAAACCAAATCTTTGCGATCCTGATACCGTAGTAAAATATATCAGCCGTTACCTCGGTCGTCCTGTCATCGCTACCTCTCGTATCGATTCTTATGATGGTGAAAATGTTACTTTTCACTATAACAAACATGAAGATAATTCCTATGTTGAAAAGATCGTTCCTGTTTTGGATTTTATCAAACTCTTAATTCAACATATCCCGGAAAAGCATTTTAAGATGACACGTTATTATGGACTCTACGCGAGACACCGTGAATCCGACCACAAGCTTTCAAAGGCTGTTCCTAAATCCAAACACAAGATTCTCCTTGACTTCAAGACTTGGAGAAAGAACATACTTCTTTCCTTTGGTTATGATCCACTATGTTGCCCAAAATGTAAGCATACAATGGAGTTTCTTGAACTCTACTATAACCACAAACAAGTATCTCTATCTGATCTTTATGAAAGGGCTAAGGTGAAAGCTCAACACCACTGTCGCTCTAGTGGTAAAACTGTTGCTTGATTTTACTCCCAAGCTGTTAGATACTGATATTAATCAGATTGATGGGAGGCTCATTATGGAAAAACAACAGATAGAGGAACTCAGACAAAAATATATTCAAAATCCTCCAGAAGGTATGACTGCAAAGCTCGTCAGAAACATGAGCGATTCTGACCTGCTTGATATGCATTACTTTCTGACAGAAGATGATGACCTAGAAGATGGTGAATTTGAAGAAGGCTTTTATATAGACCTTTTCTAATCACTGTCCATTTTTCATGCCCGCTTCCGGCGGGGCTATTTTGATTAAGGCTCCTCCGCGAGGAGGAGTTTCCTATAATA